>DATMRS010000024.1:0-13766 GCA_035566015.1 Sphingomonadaceae bacterium | reverse complement strand
GGCGGATCGTCGACCGGTCGCGCGAATATCTGGGCGCGGCGGACGTCGTGATCTCGCTGGCGCGCCGTCTGCTGCTCCAGGCGGTGCGCAAGCATCAGGAGGACGGAACCGTCCCCTTCATCACCGACGACGTCGATTTCGGGCGCGTCCGCTCAGTGTCCGTGACCTATCCGCAGGGCGAGAACTGGCGCGGCATCGACGCTTTTAATCCGCCCGAACTGGAATGGACGAGACAACCCGCCGCATAGGATGACAACCGAACGGCAGAACAAGGTGCGGAGAAGCGACGATGCGCGCCGAAGACAATGAGTATCTGACAAGAATAGGGCCCGGAACCCCGATGGGGGCGCTGATGCGCTGCTATTGGCTGCCGGTCGCCAAGTCATCCGAACTGGAGGCTGGTGGCGCCCCCGTGCGGATGCGCATCCTCGGCGAGAATCTGCTCGGCTTCCGCACGCCCGAAGGGGCGGTCGGGCTGATCGATCACCGCTGCAAGCATCGCTGCGCATCCCTTGCCTACGGCCGCAACGAGGAAGGCGGGATACGCTGCATCTATCATGGCTGGAAGTTCGACGTGACCGGCCAGTGCATCGATATGCCGAGCGAGCCCGATGAAAGTGAATTTTCCGCCCGCGTGCGCATTCCGGCGGCGGCGGTCATCGAGAAATTCGGCCTGGTCTGGGCTTATCTGGGCAGCCAGCGCCCCGCGCCGCCTTTTCCCTTGTTCGATCTGGATCAGGTGCCCGAAGACCAGATCGAAATCACCTTCCTCCATCGCGCCTGCAATTGGCTGCAGGGTCTCGAGGGTGACATCGACACCGTCCATGTCGGCTTTCTCCATCTCGGCGGCATCGATGCGCAGAATTTCGAGAAGGGGTCCACCAACTATTATCGTCAGAGCAACCTGACGCCGCACTATGAAGCGATCGACACCCCTTATGGCGCGATCTCTTCCGCTTATCGTCCGGCCGGCGAGGGCCAGCTTTATCATCGCGTGGCGCAAATCCTCTTCCCGTCCTTCACGATGGCGCCGCAGGACCCGCTCGGTTACGTCAAGCTGCGCTGCTGGCTACCACTCGACGATGAGAACAGCATGTTGGTAATCATCGATGGACCACGCCCGCCAACACAGGCCGTCGACAAGGAAGGCAAGAAGCTGCCCGGATTTTTCGGCGACGGCGACATGCTCCCGCACGATGGGGGCTGGCTCGGCCGCTATCGGCTCAAACAGTGCCTCGCGAACAACCACATGCAGTCACGCGAGTTGATGAAGACGCTCAACTATAGCGGCATTATGGGCGGGCGCGTGCAGGATCAGGCGGTTGTCGAGAGTATGGGGCCGATCGCCGATCGCACCTACGAGACGCTGGGCAGCAGCGACCGGATGATCGCGCGCACGCGCCGCCGCCTGCTCAAGGCCGCGCGCGAGCTTGCCGAACAGGGCGCGTCTCCGCCGGGCGCGGCGGACGCGTCGCTCTACCGATCGATTCGCTCGGGCTTCATCACGCTGCCCGAGACGACCGACTGGCTTGCCATATTCAATGAAAAGCGGCGTGAATGGCACGGCGGGCCGGTTGCCGACCTGGAACGCACCCGATAGTTCGAGCCACCGATCGAAGGACCTTACATGCCGCGCTTCGCCTGCAACCTGAATTGGCTCTTCGGCGAGTGGCCCTACCTCGATCGCTTTGCGGCAGCGGCGGATGCGGGGTTCACCGCCGTGGAGACGATCGCGCCGTGGGATCACGCCCCCGACGCGATAGCCCAGCGGTTGGAGGATAACGGGCTTACCCTCGCCCTGTTCAACCTGCCGGGCTGCAATCCCGCCGGGGACACTTATGGGTTGGCGGCCCTGCCGGACCGGTTCGACGAATTTCGCGACAGCGTCGCACGCGCGCTGGACCTCGCGCGGGCAACCGGCGTGCATTGCGCGCATATGATGAGCGGCCGGGCCGACCCGAACGATCCGGAGGCCCGGAAAAGCTATGAGCGCGCTATGCACTATGCCGCCGAGGCCTTCGCACCGCTGGATGTCACCCTCATGCTCGAACCGATCAACACGCGCGACATTCCCGGCTATTATCTACGCGACTTCCCGATGGCCGAAACGCTGGTCGAAACCGCCGACCTGCCCAACGTGAAGCTTCAGTTCGATATTTATCACCGCCAGATCGTCCATGGCGATGTCACCGTCGCGCTCCGGCGGCTGATGCCGATCATCGGCCATATCCAGGTCGCGAGCGTGCCGTCCCGCAACGAGCCCGACGGCGAGGAGCTGAACTTTCCGTTTCTCTTCGCGGAGCTCGATCGGCTCGGCTACACCGGCTTCGTGGCCGGCGAGTACCGGCCGCGCGGCCACACGATCGAGGGGCTGGGCTGGGCGAAGGCTCACCAGGACCCGGCCGGATAGCGCGACGCCTGCCGCTCCTGCGCGGTGATGGACTCCAACAAGGCCGCCCTGCCTGCCTCCGTTTCGGCGATGCTGCGCGGGATCGCGGAATAGAGCAGCGGCTGATGGTGTGCACAGAGCCGCGGCATCACACGTCTCTTGGACAAAGTTGCCAAAAGTGGATATGTTATCTGCAACAACCATATGGTTGTCATAGTCACACAATTCGAATGCTAACGGTGTCACCGCTTCCGGTCCTCGACGGGGTAGAACCGGATATGAGTGTCATATTGATATAACAGTCATACTTTAATGTTGACATGAGCCGACGCTATGTCATCTTCCCCCTGCGGACGGGGTTCCGCGTCTCCAACGACAAGTGCGATGTTACGCACCATTAGGGGAGGATCGGTATGAAGTTTCAGTCCATCTTGGCTGTCTCCGCGGCTGCTGGCGCAATCGCGGTAGCCGGCGCGCCGGCCTGGGCGCAAAATGCCGGCACCACTTCGCCGGCCACCGGCGCAACCACCACCAGCCCGCCTTCGATCGACGAGATCGTGGTGACGGGCTCGCGCCTCGCGCGGCAGGGCTTTGACGCGCCGACGCCGACGACGGTGCTGTCGTCCGTTCAGCTCGAACAGCGCGGATCAAGTAATGTCGGCGATTTTCTCAACGAAATCCCGGCGTTCCGGCCCAGCCAGAACGCGCAGACCAACACCCAGACATCAACGGCGACCGGCGCGGTCTATGCCGACCTGCGCAGCCTCGGCAATATACGTACGCTGACGCTGGTCGACGGCCGCCGGCATGTACCGTCCGCAGCCACGGGCGAGGTCGACCTGAACCTGATCCCCTCGATTCTCGTCGATCGGGTGGAGGTTGTGACGGGCGGCGCCTCGGCGGCTTATGGTTCAGACGCTGTATCGGGCGTGGTCAATATCATTCTCAACAAGAAGCTACAGGGTTTCAAAGGCGATTTTTCGGGGGCGATCTCCCAATATGGGGATGATGCCGAACACAAATTCTCACTCGGATTCGGTACCGGCTTCGACAATGATCGTGGTCACATCGTCATAGGCGGCGATTATGTGAAGTCGAATGGCGTGGATTCTTTCGCCGATCGTCCCTGGGGGCCATTCGTCGACGAAATCGTGTCCTTCCCGACCAATCGTGCCGCCGGCCTCCCATCGCGTATCTTCGGCCACGACGCGGCTTACACCAATTCGACGCAGGGCGGCCTCATCAACGGCTCCTGCACCACGGTGGGTTGCACGCCGACGCCGCTGTCGGCAACCTCGCCGTTCCTCGGCATCCAGTTCGGCCCAGGCGGCACACCGATCCCGTTCGATTATGGCAACGACGCCACCTATCGTACAGGCACCGCCTATAACGGCACGTCGGACGGCATTCCGACCCGACTCGGACACACGCTGGTTCTGCCAGTCAAGCGCTATGTCGCGATGGCGCATATCGACTATGATCTTTCGGACAGCATTTCGGCCTTCGTGGAGGGCAGCTACGCCCGGTCCGGCTCGCATTTCGGTGGCCCCGGCACACGCGACACCAATACGTCGACGATCGTCATCCGGCGCGACAATGCGTTCCTTCCCCCATCGATCCTCGATCTCATGATCGCCAACAATGTACAGGCGATCTCGCTCGGCCGTCACAGCATCGATTACGGCCAGTCCTTCCCGAACAACACCAACACGACCGAGCGTATCGTCGCCGGTCTTAATGGCACCTTGGGTACATGGTCCTGGGACGCCTATTACGAATATGGCCGCAACCGGTACGATTCCGAGATCACGCCGGTTCGCATCAACCAGAATTTCGCCTTCGCGGTCGATTCGGTCATGGTGAACGGTGTACCCACCTGCCGCGCTCTCGTCCCAGGCAGTTCGACCTACAACCCGATCGCGGCGGCCGGTTGCGTGCCGATCGACCTGTTCGGCATCAACTCGCCGTCTCAGGAAGCGGTCGACTACAGCTACGGCACCGTGTTGCAGACGATCACCACCAAGCAGGAGGTGGCCGCGGCCAACCTGCGCGGAAATCTGTTCTCGACCTGGGCGGGCCCGGTCGCGGTGGCGGTCGGCGGCGAATATCGCCGCGACACCGCGTACAGCGTGGTCGATTCGATGTCCGAGCGGCGCCTGTTCAACTTCGGCAATCCGCAGCCTTTCTCCGGCTCCTTCAACACCAAGGAAGCCTATGTGGAAGCCGCAATTCCGCTGGCGAAAGACCTGCCCTTCGCCAAGTCATTCGATCTCAACGGCGCCTATCGCTACACCGATTACAGCTTCAGCGGCGTGGTGAAGACGTGGAAAGTGGGCGGCACCTGGGAGCCGATCGACGGAGTGAAGTTCCGCGGCGTGATATCGGAGGATATTCGCGCGCCGAACAGCGCCGAACTGTTCACCAATCTTCAGAGCAACTCCACCTTCCGCAACTCGCTGCCCGGCCCCTTCAACGGCCAGACGGCGGCCTATACCGCCTACACGCTCGCCAGCCCCACGCTAAAACCCGAAAAAGCGAGGACCAAAACGGCCGGCGTCGTATTCCAGCCCGAATTCATTCCGGGGCTGAATGTTTCGGTCGATTATTACAACATCAACCTGAAGGGTGCGATCTCCAGCCTTTCGGGCCAGCGGATCATCGACAATTGCGCAGCGGAACTTGCCTCAAGCTCCGGTGCCGGCTTTTATTGCTCCTTCGTTGATCGCAGTGCGAACAACCAGATCAATTCGGTTTCGATCCAATTGCTCAATCTCGCGTCGATCAAGACGAGCGGCGTCGATTTCGACGTGAGTTATCGCCGTCCCTTCGGCGAAGGCTCGCTCACCGCGCGCCTGTTCGGCACTTATGTAGCGCATCTGATCACGGACGACGGCACGGGTACGCCACGGACCTACGGCACCGTCGGCGGTGTACCCAACGTGCTGATTACCAAAGGCAGCGTGATCGATCGCGCCGGCCAGGTCGGCGGCTTCACCACCGGCACCAACGTCGGATCGACGAGCGTACCGCACTGGCAGCTCAACGGCAGCCTCACCTATGCCACCGACGTGTATTCGGTTTCGCTTCAGGGACGCTATGTCGGCGGCGGCAAGGTCGACAAGAGCCTCGTCGACGAAACCGAGGCGGACTATAATCCGCTGTCCCCCATTTCGGTCGGCGGCAGCAACCATGTGTCCTCGCGCATCTATCTGAATCTGGCCGCATCGGTGAACGTCATCAACGATGGCAACCGGAAGGTTCAATTCTATACGATTATCAACAATCTCACCAACAAGTTCCCGCCTTATCCCGACACGCAGCTTTCGGGTTTTTACGATCGGATCGGGCGTTATTATCGGGTCGGCGTGCGTTTCTCCTACTGATCCGATCAACAGCGGAAATGAAAAGGGTGCCGGAGCAATTCGGCGCCCTTTTCATTTGACAGAATGTTTGCGATCAAGCGGCGGTGATGATCAGCGCGTCGGCGGCAGTGACACCGCTTTCGTGCGCAAAGAGCGGATTGATGTCGATTTCCAATATTTCCGGAGTCGTTTCCATCAGCCACCCGACAGCGGAAACCGCGCGCGCCACGGCGGCGATATCGGCGGGTGGCGCCCCGCGAAAGCCAGCCAGCAGGCGCGCGCCACGCAATTTATCAAGCTCGGCGACAATATCCTCCTCGGCCAGGTCGGGCGGCAACAGCCGGACGTCGCCGATCGCCTCGACCCAGATGCCGCCCAGGCCGACCATCAGGATCGCGCCCCATCTCGGGTCGCGGCGTGCCCCGATCATCAGTTCGATGCCCGGCGGCGCCATGCGCTCGACGAGTATGCCGTCCAGGGTGACGTCACCCGCCGCCGCGACGTTGGCCCGAATTTGGCTCCAGCCATTGGCCAACGCTGATCGATCGGCAATGCCGAGCAGGACCGCGCCAGCCTCGGTCTTGTGAGTCAAGGTCGCCGCCTGGCCCTTGAGTGCGAGCGGGAAGCCGATCCGTTCGGCGATCTTCTCCGCCTCATCCAGGCTGGTGGCAAGTGCGCCTTCGGGCACGGCGATGCCGATCGCCGTCAGCAGCCTCTTGCCGATCCATTCGGGCTGCGCGCCCCTTCCAAGCGGAGGCAGCGCGGCGAACGGTGCGTGAGAAACACTACGCCGCGAGCGTTGGAGCGCGCGGCCGTAAGCGGTCACACGCGCCACCGCCCTCAAAGCGGACTCGTGCGAGCGGCTGAAGATGATCCGATTTTCAGCGATCGCCTCCGCGAAACCGGGGTCGAGCGCGGTGGATGGCATCGCAAAAACCGATGGCTTCTTCTGCCCCTTCATCGCCGCGATGAAATGGCCGCCATAGCTGCGCTGCGACGCCGGCGATCCACCCGAGATCGCGACCACGACGCTGCCAAGCGCCGAATCGTCGAACAAGGCGGCTGTGCCAAGCGCGGTCAGTTCGGGCTGCCACAGCACCTGCGTGCCCAGATCGAGCGGATTACGCGGTGGTATGAAGGCCGGAAGGCTGGGCGCGAGCGCCTCGACCGTTTCAGGCGAGAGGCTGGGCACATCGAGCCCGATATCATCGCAGAAATCATGCGCGATGGCGCAAAAACCGCCGGAGAAGGTGACGATCCCCGGCCCGTTGACGGGCGGCTCCGGAAAGCGCGCGAGGATTTCGGCGACATCGACCATCTCTTCCATCGTCTCGACCAGCACGACGCCGGCGCGTTCGAGATGGACCCGCATCGTCGCATGATCGCCCGCCAGCGCGCCGGTGTGCGACTGCACGGCCGCCCGACCTTTCGCGCTCTTGCCGGGATGGATCATGACGACGGTCTTGCCGCGCGCGCGGGCACGGCGGCAGGCCGCCAGGAAGGCCGCCGGATCGCGCACCTCCTCCAGATATAGCAGGATCACGGCGGCCACCGGATCGTCGGCCAGATGATCGACGAAATCCGCAAAGCCGATGCCGGCCTCATTGCCCGTCGAGATCGTATAGGCGAAGGGAAGATTGCGCGCCTCCAGCGTGACGCGGACATAGGCCATGAGCCCGCCGCTTTGCGATACCATCGCGATCGCAGGATCACGGCGATCGGCCGGAAGTCGGGTCGTCCTGCGCGGATTGGCGAAGCTCACTGAAAAGCCGTCGACCAGATTGCTGTATCCCAGGCAGTTCGGCCCCAGCATCGCGATATTCGCCGCACGCGTTACACCGACCAGCTCGTCCTGCGCGGCGCGGTTGCCCGTTTCGGCGAAGCCCGACGCGAAGATGGTCGCCGCGCGCACGCCGCGCCGGCCACACGCCCGCAGTGCCTCGGCAACGCCAGCGGCAGGCAAGGTGAAGATGGCGAGATCGACGCCGGCGGGCAAATCGTCGATACTGTGGAGAACCGCGCGCCCGTCAATCTCGTCGGCCCGGCCGACGATGTGGAGATCGCCCGCGAACTCGCTCTGCACGATATTGGTGAGCACGGTGCGTCCGGCCGAACCCGGTTTGGCCGAAACGCCGATCACCGCGATCGAACGAGGCCTCAGGAACAGATCGACCGGACCGGCCGCTGCGGTGACAGATTCATTCCTATCGCGCATGTTTCCTCCCCTAATTCGACATTGTGCTCGAATATTATGACCGTTATACACTTTAGAACTGTAATAGGATTGCGCGGTCTGTCCAGACGCAACCGAACAAATGGGGGAGAGGAATGGACGAACGGCTCGTCACATTTGAACGCGAGGGCGATATCGCCTTGGTGGGGATCGATCGCACGGTCAAACGCAACGCCATTAGCGATGCGGTGATGACACAATTGGAACAGGCCATCGTCCGCGCGACCGAGGAGGTGCGCTGCGGCATCCTGTTCGGCCATGGCGGCAATTTCTCTGCCGGCCTCGACCTTGCCGAGGCGGTGCAGCGCATGCGCCAGTCCGACGGCGGAGCCCAGTTCAAACGGCGCGGGCGCTGGACCCGTCCGCTCGAGCTTGTCGCGCGCGGGCCGATCCCGTGGATCGCGGCGCTGAACGGCGCCTGCATCGGCGGCGGGCTGGAGATCGCATCGGCCTGCCAGATACGCGTTGCCGACGAGACGACCTTCTTCGCCCTGCCGGAGGGCAAGCGCGGCATTTTCGTCGGTGGAGGAGGATCGGTCCGCATTCAGCGGCTGATCGGCTATGCGCGCATGGCGGACATGATGCTCACGGGCCGCGTGCTCAGCGCGGGCGAAGGGGAACGCGCTAACCTCTGCCAATATGTCGTACCCGTCGGCGAGGCGCTGGCGAAGGCGCGCCAACTGGCGGCGCAGGTCGCCGACAATGCGGAGACGACCAACTGGGCGATCTGCGCCGCCCTGCCGCGCATTAATGACATGGGCCATGAGGACGGCCTCTTCTTCGAAAGTCTGATCGGCGGCGGCGCGCGCAATGCCGAACGCGACGAACGCCTTCGCGCCTTCGTCGAACGCGGCGAAAACAAGGTCGCCCGCCCGGCCATCCAAATCGCCGGAGACGACTGAGCCATGGCGATCCACGACACCGCCATTGTCGGTTATGCCGAAACCAAGATCGTGCCGGTCAGCGATATCGATGTCTGGGAGCTGGGCGCGGAGATATTGGAGCAACTGCTCGACCGCACCGGCTTCGAAAAAGGGGAAATTGACGGGCTGATCCTGTCCGCCTCCACCACCGGCGCGGGCAACAGCTTCTGGTCGCAGACCACCGCCGATCAGCTCGCCCTCGAACTCGATTTCTGTCAGACGGTTGATATCGGTGGCTCGTCCCCGCTCGGCGCCTTGGCGCGCGCGACAGCGGCGATCGACGCCGGCTTCTGTACCACCGTGCTCTGCCTCTATGCCGATACCTCGGTGGCGGAGCGGGGCACGGCGCGGCCGCGCTCCTATAGCGAGGAATGGACCCAGCCGTTCGGCTATCTCGGCGCCCCCGCCGCCTTCGGGCTCCTCAGCCAATATTATGAGCAGCGGTTCGGGCTGGATTATCGCGCGCTCGGCAAACTCGCCGTCACCCAGCGCAACCACGCGCTCCGCAACGACCTCGCCTGCGAAAAACTGCGCAAGCCGATCACCATCGACGATTATATCGCCTCGCGCATGATCAACGATCCGATCCGCCTGCTCGACAGCGTGATGATCTGCGACGGAGCGAGCGGATTGCTCGTCACCTCCCGCAAACAGGCCGAGCGCCGGGGCCTGACGCGCTGCGTGGTGCCGATAGGCTACGGTGAGCGGACCAATCTCAACCCGGCCCGGGCGATCGTCGATCCGACGGTGAGCGGGCATCGCGCGGCGGGCGAACGCGCCTTTGCGCAGGCGGGCCTCAGGCCAACCGACATCGCCTCTTTCCATCCTTATGACGATTTCATCATCGCCATCATGATGCAGCTCGAAATGCTGGGCTTCTGCGATCATGGGCAGGGATGCGCCTTTATCCGCGAAACCGATTTCGGAATCGAGGGCGATCTTCCGCTGAATACCAGCGGCGGCCAGATTTCGGCCGGGCAGACGGGTCTTGCGGGCGGCGGCACCAACCTCGTCGAAGCGGTGCGCCAATTGTTCGGCGAAGGCGGCGAGCGCCAGATCGCGAACCGTGCCAACGCGCTCGTTACCGGCATCGGCGGCATACCCTATGGCCGCAACTGGAACACGAGCACCGTCATGATTCTCACCCCCAACGCCTGAGGTGGCCGTGACCGAACTCAACGACACATCGGATGTCGCCCGACTCCTACCTCCGGTGCGCAGCTTCTCCCGGCCATTCTGGGATGCCACGCGCGAACGGCGCGTCATGATCCAATATGATCGCGAAGCCGGCGCCTACCAATTCTACCCGCGCCCGACGAGCATCTATACCGGCCGGCGCCACGCTCTCGAATGGCGCGAAGTCTCGGGGCGGGGACAGATATTCAGCTTCACCATCGTCCGCCGTGCGCGCGAACCGTTCCGGGGCCACGAGCCCTATTTCCTCACGCTGGTGACGCTCGACGAAGGTATCAACATCATGAGCAACGTGCGCGGCTGCCCGCTCGAAGAAATGGCCGTGGGCCTGCGCGTGCGTCCGTCCTGGCTCCCCCTCCCTGATGGCCGCAACCTGCTGCTGTTCGAGCCGGATTCCGGATCGGTCGCGGCCGCGCAGTCTATGCGCTAAGATACTGGCAGAGGCCCAGAACAGAAAAGAACCGAAAGCAAGATGTCACCTCCGAAAGCCGAAATGACGCCAAAGGAGACGAGCGGGCAGGGTCCGTGACGCGAGATTCCGCCCCTATTTCTTCTTCGTCATTCCCGCGCAGGCGGGAATCCATAAACGTAGCGTTACGCTTCTCTGACCCTGACAGCGCCTGGATTCCCGCATGGGGAACGACGTAAGAAATTTTATAACGCTGGGGCCTACAAACCAGCAATGCCGATTATCGACCCGCACCTAATCGTGCGGGATTTTCTCAAGCCGTTCGATCAGTGCTTCCCGGCGGCCCGCCAAGTGCGCCGCCATCGCTGCGCGGGCGCCTTCGGGATCGTGGGCGGCGATGCGCTCCACAATGCCTTCGAGTGTCGAATAAGCGAGCGCGGGTTGCCTCATGTCGGGGGTCGAAGCGACATAGAGGTTCAGCAGCGCATGCTTGATCGCGTTCATCAACGTAATCAGCGTGCGCGATCCGGATACCTCGACGACCGCGCTGTGGAATTCCAATATCTTCTCGGTAGCGGCGCGGCGAGCGGCCTTGCCGGTGGGAATCGCGGCCAGATATTCGCGCAAGGTGGCGATATCCTCATCGGTGGCCTTGGTCGCCGCCATTTCGGCGGCGCGGCTTTCGATCGCGATGCGGATGTCGAAAATCTCCTCGGGGCTCACTCCGACGAGCATGAACTGGACCGCGAGCGCGACCGCGAACTGTTCGGGATCGCCCTCCGCGATCGTAGCGCCGCCGCGCGCGCCCGTGCGGATCGTGATGACGCCAAGCGCCGCCAGTTGCCCTAGCGCCTCGCGGATCGGGACGCGGCTGGTCTGGAACGTCTCGGACAATTGGGCTTCAGTGCCGAGAAACTGGCCCGGCTTGAGCTTACCGGAGAACAGCGCATCGAGGACCTGTTCTACAATACCGCTCGAAAGAGATTGAACGCGTGCCCTGGTAAGACCAACCACATTGCGCGCCATTCACCATACCCTTTGTTGCGGCCCTCCCGATCGAGGTCGGCGCACAACTACGCTGCCTTCGCAGCGGATTCAATCACGGGCGATAATGTTCGCCTGCCCCTCACAGATCGAGGACGAGGCGCGGACTGAAGGAGCGCGAGCAGCAGGGCGTGAACTCAGCGTTCCCGTCGAGCGCCAGCATGTCGCGGTGATCGGGTTCGCCCTGCAGGACGCGGGTGATGCAAGTGCCGCAAACACCCTGCTCGCACGATACCGGCACGGCTATGCCATTCTCCTCCAGCACCTGCGCCACGCTCTTGTCGGCCGGAACGGCATAGACAGCACCCGTGCTGGCGATCTGGACTTCGAACACCGCCTGATCGCCTGCGGCCGGTTCCTGCGGCACGGCCGTGAAATATTCGCGATGGATCTGCTGTGTGGAAAAGCCCGCTTTTTCCGCCGCGGCATAGACCCAGTCGATAAAGCCCGCAGGGCCGCAGACATAGGCATGCGCGCCCTGCTCGGCCCGGGCGAACAGCGCCGCCGGATCGAGTAACTGGTCGGGCTGGCCATCGTCGAAGTGGAGGTGCACCTTGTCCGCGTAGGGCGCGCGGGCGATGCGATCGCGAAAGGCGGTGCGATCGGGCGAGCGCGTGCAATAGTGGAATTCGAACGGTGCACCCGTCGTCGCCAAGCGTTCGGCCATGCAGAGCAAGGGCGTCACGCCGATGCCGCCGCCGAGCAGGATCGCCTTCGCCTCCGAATGTTCGAGCGAGAAATGGTTGCGCGGTTCGCTGACCCGCACGCGCGCGCCTTCACGCAAGGATTCGTGCAGCTTGACCGATCCGCCGCGCGACGCCGGGTCCTTCAGCACCGCGATCTCGTACCGGTTGCGCTCCAGCGGCGCATTGCACAGCGAATATTGCCGGATCAGGTCCGGCGCGATTTCGACGTCGATATGCGATCCCGCGCTGAACGGCGGCAATTCCTCTCCCTCGGGGTCCGCCAGCACCAGCCCGACGATGTCGGTGGCGAGCATCTCGCGCGCGACGACTTCCAGTTCCATCCAACCGTGATTCATGGTGCGTCCCGTTATCAGACCCGCTCGGCCACGCGGTCGGCACGTGCGCGAACGCGCTCGATCGGCGCCTCTGCCCCCCATTCGGCACGCCGCGCATTATATTCCTCGAGCCATTCCCGTTCCTTGGGCACCAGCGCGAAACCGGCTCGCGCGAAACGATAGACCGAAGGATCGTCCACGCCCTGCGGGATGGTGCCGTGCTCGGCCAGCGCCAGCGCGGCGCGCATCAGTTTGCGCCGGGTCAGCATGATCATGCGATCGCTTGTGCCCAGATGCTCCTTGGTGCGATCGGCGATCGGCCCCATGCTCTCGGTGATCGCCTGATCCTGCACCGGTATGCCGTGGATGCCCGTATAATTCTGATCGCGTTGGAAGGCGCGGTCGATCAGATGATCGTTGCGCGGATTGTTGGCAATCCGGAAACGGCCATACCAATCGGTAGTATTGGGCAGGCGCTGCATCTCCGTCCGCGCGCCCGGCAGCGAATTGCCGTCCTTGTCGAGCGTCAGCGGCGGCGGGCGATGGCCGCTGATGATGATGAGCATGCTGTGCTCGTCATCGACGGGCACCCACGCCCGCCACCGGATCACGCCCAGCGGATCGGACGGCGCCGCCGTCCAGAAGGGCATCGCGAAATGACCGATGCGGTGATAGAGATTCTCGCCCGCGGGCCGCATGGCGTCGTACATCGTGCCATAAGGCGTTTCCAGCGCCTCGTAGCGCGGCGCGAGATTTTCGGGGAGTTGGCGGTAATAGTTGATCGAGCCAGGCTCGAAATGCTCCGGGCCGACGCCGCCCAGATGAAGAAAGCCGACATGGCAGGTGTCGATATCGCCCTCCAGCGCCTGTAGCCAATTGCATTCGCGAAACAGGAAATCGACATTCAGTTCCTCTTCGGGGATATCGCGAATGTCGAAATCGGGCAGTTCGGGTGGTGTCTCACGCTCGCCGAGATAGGCCCAGACGACGCCATATTTCTCGACGACCCGCGCCGCCTTGATCTTCACCCGCTCCTTATAGTCGGTTTCTGCCGGCTCCGACGGCATCTCGACGCACTGTCCGTCAGCCGCGAATTTCCAGCCATGATAGACGCAGCGTATGCCGCCCTCTTCGTTACGGCCGTAGAAGAGCGAGGCGCAGCGATGCGCGCACTGATGATCGACAATGCCG
>DATMRS010000023.1:0-359614 GCA_035566015.1 Sphingomonadaceae bacterium | reverse complement strand
CGCAGCCGCCCGCTCCCGCAGATCATTCGAATAGGGTCTCGCCATCCCTGCTGGCCTCCTACCCAGCCAGCAGGTTGAATCAGAACTCCCCCAGCTTGGAAATCCCCATTCCGATTCAATCAATCAGAAATCGAGTCTAGGCTGACCCGCCGCCGCCGCGATCGTCGGCGGGTTTGGGGACGACGCTGAGCTTGCCGCCCGCTTCGAGCGTGGCCTGCGCGGCGGCGGCGATGCTGTCGACCTGCTCCATGCGCAGCGCTTCGAGCAGGTCTTCGCGGCTCATCTCGGCGCGGCGCAGCCTGGCCTCGTCAAGCTGGCCGTCTTCGACGATCCGGATCGGCCGTGCCTTCACCAGCCAGGAGAGAATGCCCCAGTGCAGCGTCGCATAGGCAAGCAGGCGGTGCAGGACGACGAGCACCAGCGTGGCGGCGAGGGCAGGGAAGAAGGCGGCTTTGCCCGTCATCACCCGGCTGATGTTCGATCCCACGATCAGGGCGACGACGATGTCGAGCGGCGAATAATGCGCGAAGGTGCGCCGGCCGGCGATCCGCACGCAAGCAATGCCGAACAGGAACAGGATCAGCGCGCGAAAGCAAAGCTGGAGCGTGTCCGCCCCTTCATCGGGGCCGATCAGCAGGCGAAACATGTCCATGACGGTTGAACGCCGTAACGGGAGGAGGGTTGCCGCCCGGCTCCCGGCTTCTTCAAACCTCAGCCATGGGGGGCGACGAGCGCCGGGATCAAGGGCAGCAGGTCACGCGCGAGAAAGCCGACGCGGCCGATCGTGCGGCTCGCCATCGTTCCGGCCTCGCCGTGAATCCACACGCCCCAGCCGGCGGCCGACAGCGGGTCCATGCCCCGCGCCAGCAGGCCGCCGATCACGCCGGCAAGCACATCGCCCGATCCGGCGGTTCCCAGCCCGGGCGCATCGCTGCAATAATGGAGCAACGTGCCCGAAGGGTCGGCGATGATCGTCTCTTGTGCCTTGAGGACGACGACCGCCCCAAAAAGGCGGGCTGCGCGCAACGCCTGGTCTACGGGGGCAGCGGTTATTTCGACCTCGTCGCAGCCGAGCAGCGTCGCCAGCTCGCCATGATGCGGCGTCAGCAGGAGCCGACCGTCGCGCCGCGCCAGCACCGCCGCCTTGCCGTGCATCGCGACCAGCGCACCTGCGTCCAGCAGGATGGAGGTTTCCGGCGCGGTCGCGCGCAAAAGCGTTTCGACGAGGGTTGCGCTATGCGGCCGCGCCATCGTCGCGGGACCCATCACCAGCACGTCGCATCGGCCCACATCCTTTTCGAGGGCGGCCGCTGCCTCGGCCGCGATCTCGCCGCTTTCGTCGGTGGCAAGCGGCACGATCGCGGCTTCGGGAAACAGGGCGCCAATCGCCATCGCCGCCGCCGCGATCGTCCCGATCCTGACCTTGCCGGCGCCGGCGCGCAGCAGCGCTTCGCCCGTCAGCAAGGGGCCGCCCGGCACCGTGGCGGAGCCGGCGACGAGCAACGCGCGGCCGCGCGCATTCTTGTCCGCGCCGTCGCCGATGTCAGGGAGGGGATGCGCCTGTCGCCAGCACGCGTCGAGGGCGGTGAGCGGGGCGGCGGCTGGGCGGGAGGTGCCGGCTGTTTCGTCGGGAATGCGCGCATCGCTCTCCTGCGGCCTGCCCCTCCCAACGCCTCTTCAGGAAAGGTCGTTCCCGCGCCGCACGTCGCGCCCGGACACCTCCGCGCCGGCATTGGCGGGAAGCGGGACGTAGAAGAACAGCGCGAAGAGCGAGAGCAAGGCGACGATCGCGAAGGCGGGGGTGATGTCCGCCGCGCGCAGCGTCGCGCTGTCGTGCCAGGCCAGCGTGTAATGGAGGAGCACCGCCGCGAGGCCGACGCCGAGACTTTGCGCGAGTTGCTGGAACATGCTGGCGAGGCTCGACGCGCGGCTCATCGATTCGGAGGATATGTCGGCATAGCCGAGCGCGTTGAGCGCGGTGAACTGGAGCGAGCGGAAGAAGCCGCCCACCAGCAAGGCGCCGATGAGTATCCAGTGCGGCGTGGTGGCGCGGAACAGCGCGTAGCTGCCTGAAATGATCGCCACCGCCACCGCGTTGCCGATCAGGATGTTCCGGAAGCCGAAAAAGCGGATGATCGGATGCGCGGTCGCCTTCATGAGCAGCGCGCCCACCGCGCCGGTGAAGGTCAGCAGCCCCGCCTCGAACGCGCTGAGGCCGAAGCCCAATTGTAGTAGCAGCGCAAGCAGGAAGGGACTCGCCCCCACCAGGATGCGCGAGAAGAGACCGCCGATCGTGGCGGCGGCGAAGGTGTGGATTTTGAGAAGCGAGAGGTCGAGGATCGCGTGCGGCGTGCGGCGCGCATGGGGCACGTAGAGCGCGGCGCACAGGACGCCGCCGATCAGCATCGCCGCCACCACCGTGAAGGGCAGGGCGTTGCGGCCTAGATTGTCGAATCCGTAGACCAGTCCGGCCAGGCCGCAGCCGGTGAGGATGAAGCCGCGCAGGTCGAACTTCTGCGTCTCCTCCTCGCGCACGTCGGGGATGAACAGGGTCGCGAGCACGACGCCCAATATCCCCATCGGCACGTTGATGAAGAAAATCCATCGCCACGACCAGAAGGTGACGATGAAGCCGCCGACCGGCGGACCCAATATCGGCCCGAGCAGCGCCGGCATCGTCAGATAGGACATGGCGCGCACCAGTTCCGACTTGGGCACGCTGCGCAGGAGCACAACGCGCCCCACCGGCAGCATCAGCGCGCCGGCGACGCCCTGCAGCATCCGCGCCGCGACCAGTTCGGTGAGATTTTGCGACAGGCCGCAGAGTAGCGAGCTGAACGCGAAGCCGACGATCGCGGCGCGGAAGATGAGCTTCGCGCCGAACCGGTCCGCCACCCAGGCGGAGATGGGCAGGAAGACCGCCGCCGAAAGCAGATAGGCGGTGATCGCCAGATTGAGCGTCACCGGGTCCTCATGCAGCGCGCGCGCCATGGTGGGCAGCGCGTTGGAGATGACGGTGGAATCCAGCGTCTGCATGAACAGCGCCGCGCCGATAATCATCGGCAGGAGCGGGCCGGTCTGTTTGGCGGGTTCGGCCGGCGTGGTGCGATCCGCCCGGGCAGGATCGGACGGTGCGTCGTCGGGCGCCGGAACGGCGAGGGCGCCGTCGGAGATGTCGCGCAACGTCAAAAGCGGATTTCCAGCAGCCGGCTCAGCGGGCCGATGGCGGCGTCGAGCGCCGCGCACTCCTCGGGCGTCAGCGTGGCGAGCCGCGCGCCCAGCCAGGTGTTGCGCGAGCGGCGAATGGACTGGAGCGTCTGTTCGCCCTCGGCGGTAAGCGACAGTTGCACGCGGCGCTTGTCGGCATCGGGCCGGTCGGTTTCACGCGTCAGCCAGCCGACGGCTTCCAGCCGCTTCACATGCGCGCTCATCGTCGGTCGGCTCATCTGCTCAAGCGTGGCCAGCTCGGAAATGCCCATGCCGGGGCATTTGCGGATGATGCCCAATATCTGCGCGTCGAGCACCGAGATGCCGACCTTCTGCGCCTCGCGACGCAAACGGCGGCTGAGCTTCAGCATCACCGGCCGCAGGCGATCCGCAAGCGCGGCGACGTCGCCGGCTTCGTTCGTTTGGTCAGGGGGCGTTCCGTCTCGCATCGCGGCCATATATTAGGTAGGCTACCTAACTACAAGGGGGCGCGTTCGCATGCATTCTAGCGGGACACGCCATGCCTCTCTTCCCGCGAAGGCGGGAATCCATACGCGCTGTCCCGCAAGAAGACGAAATGTGGCGTTTATGGATTCCCGCCTTCGCGGGAATGACGGGAGGGTGAGCGGTTTCGGCAAAGGCATCAGTTTCGCTGGCGTGGCGGGGCATTTGCGGACAGAAGCGAAGGCGGGTTGGCAAGGGGCGGCGGATGAGCGGGGCTGAGGCGGGGAAGGCAGGCAGGCGTTTCGGGCTGTTCGGCCAACTCTGGTTTCAGGTATTGGCGGGAACCGCGATCGGCATCGCGCTCGGCCATCTCGCGCCCGAGACGGGCGTGGCCATGAAGCCGCTGGGCGACGCCTTCATCAAGCTGATCCGCATGATCGTCGGGCCGGTCATCTTCGTCACGGTGGTCCACGGCATCGCGGGCATGAACGATATGCGCAGCGTCGGACGGGTCGCGCTGAAGGCGCTCATCTATTTCGAGGCGATCACGATCTTCGCGCTGATCTTCGGCCTGATCGGCGTCGACCTCTGGCGGCCGGGCGCCAGCATGAACATCGATCCGGCGCGGATCGATACCGGATCGATCCAGACCTATGTCGCCACCGCCGCGCACCAGTCGGTCGGCCAATATCTGATGGGGATCATCCCGACGACCTTCGCCGCCGCCTTCACCGAAGGCCATGTATTGCAGGTGCTGTTCGTCTCGGTCGCGTTCGGCATCGCGCTCGCCTCCACCGGCGCGCGCGGTCGCCCGGTGGTGGACCTGATTGAAAGCCTGTCGCAGGCCTTCTTCCGCATCGTCGGCTACATCATGTATTTCGCGCCGATCGGCGCATTCGGCGCGATCGCCTTCACCGTCGGCGAGTTCGGCACCGCCTCGCTCCTGTCGCTGGGCGAGCTTATCCTGGAATTCTTCGTCGTCTGCGCGCTGTTCACCCTGGTCGTGTTCGGCCTCGTCGCGCGGCTGTGCGGCATCAGCCTGTGGCGGCTGCTCGTCTACCTGAAGGACGAGATCGTGATCGTCGCCGCCACCACCTCGACCGAGACGGTGTTGCCGCGCCTGATCGAGAAGATGCGCGGCGCGGGCTGCGGCGAAAGCGTGGTGGGGTTCGTGATCCCGGCGGGCTATTCGTTCAATCTCGACGGCACCTGCCTCTATCTCACGACCGTCGCGGTCTTCCTCGCACAGGCGACCAATACGCATCTGACCTTCTGGCACGAACTGGGGCTGATCGCGGTGCTGCTGCTGACGTCGAAGGGGGCGGCGGGAGTGGCGGGGGCCGCCTTCGTCGTGCTGGCGGCGACGCTGAGCACCACGGGCACGATCCCGGTGGCGAGCATCGCGCTGATACTCGGCATCCATCGCATCCTGGCCGAAGGGCTGACCTTCGTGAATCTTGTCGGCAATGCGCTCGCCACGATCGTCATCGCCCGCTGGGAAGGCGCGGTCGATGAACGGCAACTGATGGAAACGCTCGGCCGCGCTCACCACAGGCGCGCGTAAATCTTTGAACCGTCCTCGGAACGATTTTGTTCCTCATAGGTTTGAAAACCGGCCTCGGAAGCCGGCACCCGTAGAATGTCCCGGACCGACGGCCCGACCCGAAATGGAGGATGTCGCGATGTCGGATCCGGTCACGCCCCCCCGTTCCAGAATCAGATGGGCGCCCGTCATCGTCGGCGCCATCGTCGCGCTGATCGGCCTTGTCCTCGCGATCGGCGGCGGCTGGCTGCTCGCGCTCGGCGGATCGCCTTATTATGTCATCACGGGCATCGCGATGATCGTCGCGGGCGTGCTGCTGGTCCGGCAGCGATTGCTGGGCGGCTGGATCTATATCGCGATCGTCGCGCTCACCGTGATCTGGGCCTTTTGGGAGGTCGGCGCGAACGGCTGGGCGCTGGTGCCGCGCGTGATCGCGCCCTTGGTGCTGCTCGCCGCCGTGCTGCTCGTCATGCCGACGCTGACCGGCGCCGCGCATCGCTGGCGCATGGCGTTCGGTGCGATCGTGGCGATCCTGATCGTCGCGGTCGGCGCCGGAATCATCATGAATATCGCGAACCGCCCGGCGGTGCTGGCCGCGCTGCCGGCGCCCGATGGCGAGATGGCGAACCCGGCGTTGATGCAGCCCGGCGCGGACTGGCCGGCTTATGGCGGCTCCTACAGCGCCCGGCGCTATTCGCCGCTTACCCAGATCACGCCGGCCAATGTCGGGAAGCTCGAACGCGTCTGGCTGACGCATACGGGCGACCTGCCCTCGTCGAAGATGGTCCGCGACACCTATGGCGCGGAAAATACGCCGCTCAAGGTGGGCGACAGCCTCTATGTCTGCACGCCCAAGAATATCATCCTGTCGCTCGACCCGGCGACGGGCAAGCAGCATTGGCGCTTCGATCCGGGCGTGTCCGACGATGCGATCCCCTATACCGCCGCCTGCCGCGGCGTCGCTTATTATGCGGTGCCGAATGCGCCCGCCGATCAGGCCTGCGCGACGCGGATCATCTTCGGCACGCTCGACGCGCGGTTGTTCGCGCTCGACGCGCGCACCGGGCGGCCGTGCCAGGATTTCGGATCGAACGGGCAGGTTGACGCCAAGATCGGCATGGGCGAGGTGAAGCCCGGCTATGTCTCGATGAACTCGGCGCCGACGATCGTGCGCGGCGTGGTCGTCACCGGCCATCAGGTGCTCGACGGGCAGGATCGGTGGGAGCCTTCGGGCGTCATCCAGGGGTTCGACGCGGTCACGGGCAAGCTGCGCTGGGCGTGGGACATGATGCACCCCGACTGGTCGGGCTACCCGCCCCCGGGACAGAGCTGGGCGCGCGGCACGCCGAACATGTGGACGACCGCCTCGGCCGACGAACAGCTCGGCCTCGTCTATCTGCCGATGGGTAATTCGGCCGTCGATTATTACAGCAGCCTGCGCCGCCCACCGGAAAATGCCTATGCAACCTCGCTCGTCGCGCTCGACGTGACGACGGGCAAGCCGGCCTGGCATTTCCAGGCGGTGAAGAAAGACGTGTGGGATTATGATTTCGGCGCGCAGGCGACCTTAGTCGACTTTCCCACCGCCAACGGGCCGGTTCCCGCGCTGATCCTGCCCAGCAAGCAGGGCGATATCTATGTGCTCGACCGACGCACGGGCAAACCGCTGACCCCGATCGGCACGGTGAAGGCGCCTGGCGGCGGCGTCGAGCCCGAGCAGCGCGCGCCGACGCAGATCGTCTCGCTGTGGCAGACGCTCCGCAAGCCGGTGCTTACCGAAAAAGACATGTGGGGCATGTCGCCGATCGACCAGATGGTCTGTCGTATCCAGTTCCGCAAGGCGAGCTACAAGGGCTTCTTCACCCCGCCCGAAAGCGATCGCCGCTCGATCGAATATCCGGGCTATAATGGCGGGACCGACTGGGGCGGCATCGCCGTCGATCCCCGCCGTGGCGTGATCGTCGCCAATTATAACGACATGCCCAATTATGTCCGCCTCGTGCCGCGCGCGGAGGCGAACAAGAAGGGTTGGGCGCCGCGCAATCAGGCGCGTGGAAAAATCGGCGGCGCGGAGGGCGCGGGCGATCCGCAGGCGAATACGCCTTATGCGGTGGACGTGAACGCCGGCTGGCGGCTGCCCTGGACAGGCATGCTGTGCAAGCAGCCGCCCTATGGCTGGATTCGCGCGATCGACATGAAGAGCGGCAAGACGATCTGGGATCGGCCGTTCGGCACCGCGCGGACCAATGGGCCGTTCGGCATCCCCTCGATGCTGCCGATCACGATTGGGACGCCCAATAATGGCGGCGCGGTGGTGACGGCGAGCGGGCTGATCTTCATCGCCGCCGCCACCGACAATCTGATCCGGGCGATCGACCTCAAGACGGGCAAGACGCTGTGGACCGACAAGCTGCCGGCGGGCGGGCAGGCGACGCCGATGGTTTATGAACAAGGCGGCCGCGAATATATGGTCATCATGGCGGGTGGCCATCATTTCATGGAGACGCCGATCGGCGACGAGGTGATCGCCTACGCCCTGCCCACCAACAGGTGACTTAAAGGAAGCCCTCCGGCCGCAGGAAATAATCGGCGGCCAGCAGGATGGCGAGGACGAACAGAAGGACGGCGGCGCACAGCATCACCAGCCGGACGAGGGGCGTTTCCGTGCGAAACGCCATGAACACCCAGAGGATGAGCGCGGCCTTCGCGGCGGCGATCGCGAGATTGATCGCCTGCCGCCAGTCGCCGATCGGCAGGAAGCTGGCCCCGATCGTCAGCGCCAGCAGCACCAGCAGCGCGACCCAGACGGAGAGGAGGCGGCCAAGCTCCATCGTCAGCGGCTCAGATAGAGGATGGGGAAGAGAAACACCCAGACGATGTCGACGAGGTGCCAGTAAAGGCCGACATTCCCGGTGCCGACGACGCTGGGCGGTGCATCGCCGCGAAGCCGCCACGCACATCCGGCGAGCAGGACGACGCCGACGATCACATGGACGGCGTGAAGGCCGGTCGCGATGAAATAGGCGTCCATGAACATGCGCGCGCCAGGCGAGGCGAAATCCTGACGCGGGCCGACGCCGGGCATCAGCCCCTCAAGATATTCTGCACGATATTCGCTGCCCTTGACGATGAGGAAGGCGATGCCGAGCAGCGCGGCGCCCGCGAACAGCGCCATGGCGAGCCGGTTGCGATCAAGCTTGCGCGCGCCCACGCCGACCGCGACGAGCAGACTCGACGTCAGCAATATCGCGGTGTTGGCGGCACCGGCGAGCAGGATGAGCCGCTCGCTGGTGGCGGCGAAGGCGGTGGGCTCGAACGTGCGGAGCGCCAGCAATGCCATGACGATCGCGCCGAACAGCATCGCCTCACTCGCCAGGAAGACGATCATGCCGAGCCGGTCGGCCTCGCGCTCGCGGGCGATATCGGCGAAGGGTTCGTGGCGCGCGATCGTCATGCGATGCTCGAATCGTGGCTGAGCGGATACTCGTAGGGGCCGTTGACGACGACGGGCGCCTCTTCGAAATTATGCGTCGGCGGCGGCGAGGGCACCGTCCATTCAAGGCCGGTGACATGCCACGGGTTGTCCCCCGCCGTCTCGCCGTTGCGCAGCGAATAGAAGAGATAGATCAGCGGCAGGACATAGCCGATACCGAGGAGCGACGCGCCCGCCGAAGAGAGCACGTTCAGCGTCTGGAACTCCGGCGGATAGACATGGTAGCGACGCGGCATCCCCATGTAGCCGAGCAGGAACTGGGGAAAGAAGGTGAGATTGAAGCCGATGAAGATGAAGGCCGCCGAGATGCGGCCCCAGACTTCGTTGTACATCCGCCCGAACATCTTCGGCCACCAGAAATGGACCGCGCCGAGGAACGCCGTTACCGCGCCGCCGACCATGATGTAATGGAAATGCGCGACGACGAAATAGGTGTCGTGAACGTGGACGTCGATCGCGAGCAGCGCCAGCATCAGCCCGGTCAGCCCGCCCATGACGAACAGGCCGATGAAGCCCATCGCGAACAGGAAGGCGGCGTTGAGCGCGATCGATCCCTTATAGAGCGTCGCCGTCCAGTTATAGACCTTGATCGCGGACGGAACCGCGACGATCAGCGACAGGAAAGAGAAGATCGTGCTGGCATACATGCTTTCGCCCGACACGAACATGTGATGCCCCCAGACGAGGAAGCCGATCGTCGCGATCGCCAGTGACGAATAAGCGACGAACCAGTATCCGAACAATTTCTTGTGCGCGGCCGCCGTCACCAGTTCGGAAACGACGCCCATCGCGGGCAGCACCATGATGTAGACGGCCGGGTGGCTGTAGAACCAGAACAGATGCTCGAACAGCAAGGGATCGCCGCCCAGCGCGGGATCGAAGATGCCGAGGCCGAACACACGCTCGGCCATGACGAGCAGGAGCGTCACCGCCAGCACGGGCGTCGCGAGGACGAGAATCAGTGCGGTGGCATAATGCGTCCAGACGAACAAAGGCAGGCGGCCCCATGTCATGCCTGGCGCGCGCAGCTTGTGGATCGTGACGATGAAGTTGATCCCCGTCAGGATCGAGGACCAGCCGGCGATGAACACCGCCGCCAGCGCGAGGACGACATTGCCGTTGGCATAATGCGAGGAGAGCGGGGTGTAGAAGGTCCACCCCGTATCGACCCCGCCGAAGATGAGCGCCGAGAGCGTGAACAGGCCGCCCGCCATGAAGATGTACCAGGAGGCGAGATTGAGGCGCGGGAAGGCGAGGTCGCGTGCGCCGATCATCAGCGGAATCAGGAAATTGCCGAACACGTTCGGGATCGAGGGAATGAGGAAGAACCACACCATGATGACGCCATGGAGGGTGAAGGCGCGATTATAGCCCTCGGCGGTCAGCACATCGCCGTTGGGCGTCAGCAGTTCGAGCCGCATAAGCGCGGCGGCGGTCGCGGCGACCGCGAAGAAGGCGGTGATCGAGATCAGGTAGAGGATCGCGATCCGTTTGTGATCGGTCGTCAGTAGCCAGGAGCGAAGCGAGTTGCCGTCGCTCAGGTAGCTTTGCGCCTCCGCCCGCGTCTGGCGCGGCGCCGTGCCTTCGGAGGGGGCGTTTGTGAGGCCGGCTTCGCTCATCGATGTTCCCCGGGAACAGTGCGCAGGATGCGGATGTAGGCGACCAGCTTCATCGCCGCTTCCTCGTCGATCACGCCGCGATAGGTGGGCATGATCGGATCATAGCCTGCCGTCACCTGCCGGTTCGGATCCAGGATCGCGTCGTGCAGATATTGATCGTCGGCGACGACGTGCCGCCCGTCGGCAAGCGTCACGCGCGAACGGTAGAGGCCCGCGAGCGCCGGCGCGCGCGCCGATGCGCCGCTGTCGTGACAGGCGCCGCAGCCGAGCTGGCGGTACAGCATCGCGCCTTCGGTGGCGAGCGAGCCGCCGCTGGCCTGCCCCGCCAGCCAGCGTGCATAGGCGCCCGGCTCCATCGCGACGAAGCGGCCGCCCATCACCGCATGATCGGTGCCGCAAAATTCGGCGCAGAACAGGTGATAGGAGCCGGGGCGATCGGCGGTGAACCACATGTCTGTATAGCGGCCGGGCAGCACGTCCTGCTTCAGCCGGAGCGCGGGGATATAGAGGCTGTGGATCACATCCTGGCTCGTCATCGTCAGCCGCACGGGCTGGCCGACGGGAATATGCAGCTCGTTGATCTCGGACTGGCCGCCGGCGTGCTGGAACTTCCACATCCATTGCTTCGCCACCACGCTGATCGGCATCGCGTCGGCGGGCGGCTCGTGGATCGTGAAGAACATTTTCGCTGAAACGATGAAGAAAGCGAGGATCAGCAGGAAAGGAATGACCGACCAGGAGACTTCCAGCCAGACGTTGCGGTTGGGGGCGTGCTCGCGGCTCACCTCCTTGCCGCGGCGATAGCGGATGGCGAAGGCGAAGATCAGGACGAAGATCGAGCCGGCGAGGACCAGCACAAGCAGCCCGAAGGCGCCGGTCAACAGATCGACATGCGCGGCATGTTCGGACGCTTCGCGCAGGTTCAGCATGGCGCATCGCCCCGGCGTCTGGCGAGCAACACATAAGCGAGGATGGCGAGCACCGTCAGGATGCAGCCGGCGCGCAGCAGCCAGGCGATCGCGAGGCTGTAGCGGCCGGTCTGGGGATCATAATGATAGCAGAGCAGGACGAGACGGCGGACGATGCCGCCGGTTTTCCCGGCGCGCGCCTCGTTCAGCGCCGCTTTCAGATCGGCGGGTTCGGGCGCGAGGCCGTAGAGCCAGCGGCTAAAGCGGCCGTCGGGGGTGAGCACCGCCGTCGCCGCCGCATGCGCATATTGGCCGATGCGCGGATCGAAGGCGTAATGATAGCCGAGCGCGTTGGTCACGCCATGGATCGCCGTTTCGGTGCCGATCGTCGCATGGATATGGCCGGCGATTTCGGGGTGACGTCCCGCCAATTCGTCGAGCGAGGCGCGGGCGTCGCGGGCACTTTCCTTGGGATCGATGCCGAACGCGATCACTGTCGCGTCGCGGCCGCCGACGGTGCCGCTGGCCCGCATCGCCGAGGTGAGGCCGTCGAGCGTGACTCCGCACAGGTTGGGGCAATCGTGCAGCACGGGCACGAGCAGGATCGGCTTTCCCTTTGCGAGCGTGCCGAGGGTGGTGCGCTGGCCCTGTTCATCGATCAGCGGCGTCGACAGCGGCACCTGCGCGCCGGGATGCGCCTCGATCCGCGCTTCGGCGAAGGGATCGAAGGGCGCGGCGGCGGTCGCGCCGAACAAGGCGAGGAGGAGGAAAAGGAGCCGGATCATCGCGGTGCATCCCAGCCGGCGGCGGCGGTTTGTCGCATCGCCTCGTCTATCCCGGCCAACCGTGCGCGGGCGCGTGCCTCGATCGCGCGGCGGTCGAGCGGCTCGTCGGTCTGGAGCGGCGGGGCGGCGGAATGGGGCGGGCGCAGCGCCGGCGGCTGCCGGATCGTCCCGAACCAGAGGAACAGGCCCGCCACCAGGACGCAGACGATCACCACCATTGCCGCGAGTGCGCCCATCGTCAGGCCCGCGCCACGGGCGTCGAGATCGGACGCCTCGTGCTGGCGCTGGTCGCCGGGTGCGCGGTCCCCGCGCTGGCTGCGGAAATCCTCGGTCATGCCGGGCTCCTCGCTGCGATCCGGCGATCGAGCAGCCATTGCTGCGCCTGCACCATGACGAGGCCGAGGCCGATCGCCGCGAGCGCATAGAGCGCGATCGGCAGCGAGCGCATCGTCCCGCCCTGCGGCAGGACGAGCCACGCCGCTTCGATGACTTTGCCGAGGATCATGATCGCGGCGATGGCGCGCAGCGCGGCGGCCGAGTGGCGGATGCGGCGCAGGAGCAGGGCGAGGAAAGCGCCCGCCTCAATCAGCGCCGCGATGGCGATCGCGACGCCCCATCCGCCGCTGCCGCGCGCGCGATACCAGCCGACGACCGAGGCGAGATCGCCCGACCAGACGATGAAATAAGAGGTGAAGGCGAGATAGAGCCAGGTGAGGACCAAAGTGATCGTCAGCGCGGCCAGCGTGGCGGTCCGTTCGGGCTGGCGACCGAGCAGGACCCAGATCGCGCTCATCAGCGCGACGGTGAACTGAATCGACATGGCGTAGAGGCCGAAGCCCGAGGAATGAAATTCGCTGTCGAGCGAGACGAGCCAGTCGACCATTACCACCGACGTCATCGGCGCGAGGAAGATCAGGCCGATCGACGAGAGGGCTGTGGCCGACCAGCGCCGCGTGACGAGCGTCCACAAGATGAGGCCGAGGCCGGCGAGCAGCAGCACAGTCCGGATCACGAAGGACAACGGTTGCAGCCACGCCCCCTTGAACCCGGCCATGCCCCCGCCGATCCACGGGTAGAGCAGCGTCATGCCCGCCAGCACCGGCAGGATGGCGAGCGCGAGGATCGGCAGGGTGAGCGCGCCCGCCTCCAGAAAAGGGGGGAGGCTGTGACCCCAGCGCCCGCCGGTGAGATGGATCGTCATCAACAGGCCAAGCGAACCGATCGGCACGCCGCTCCACAGGAAGGTTGCCGCGAGCCAGGCGCGCAGCGCATCGGCGGGCGCGATCGCGATCAGCACCAACGCGAGGGCGGACAGCGCCAGCCCGGCAAGGAGAAGCGTGCGCTGCTTCATGATCCGCCGAGCCGCTGCAAGGCCTGGACATAGGCGGCGATCGCCCAGCGGTCGTGCGGGGGGACGCGATCGCGGAAACCGTACATCACGCCATAGCCGTCGGAGATCGCCTTGTAGATGTCCGCACCGGAAAGCGCGCGCTGGCTGGTGGCTCGGAAATCGGCGGGGCGCGGGAAGCCACGCGCGGGCACGGTGCCGTCGCCCGATCCGTCGAGCGCGTGGCACATCGAGCAATAGATGGCGTAGCGCCCGCGCCCGCGGTCGAGCAGCGCCAGCGTCATCGGCGGGCGCTCCGCCTCGGCCGCCCAATGCGGCGCGTCGCGGGCGATCGTGCCGGCGGGCGGCGTCTGCATCGCCTTGCCGTCGGCGAACAGGGGGCCCTCGCCATAGACGTCGTAGCGGGGCTGGCGGACCATATTGTCGCAGGCGGCGAGGAGGATCAGGAGGGCGATGGAGAGGCGCGCCGGGTTCATCGCGGCACCTCGTCGATGCTCAGCGGGGCAAGGCTGGCGAGGAGGTGGTGCCCCTCCTGAAAAGCGTCCTCGTCGCCGGTCGCGAGGAACAGGAAGAAGCCGTCGCGCGTGGCGTGCTCGAAACGATCGACCCAGAAAAGCGGCTGATGATAATGGGGTAGCCGGTTGAGGATGAAGAAGCCGACCACCATGAACAGGACCGCGAAGAGGACGGTCAGCTCGAACCCGATCAGCGCGAAGGCCTGAAGCGCGATCAGCGGACGGCCGCCTATGTCGAGCGGATAATCGAGATTGGTCCCGATCTGCATCGCATAGGCCGCGACCAGCCCGAAAACGCCGCCGTAAAAGCCCAGCCGGGCAATGCTGCGCTCATGGATGTCGAGCACATCGTTCAACTCGTCCACGGGGAAGGGAGTGAAGGCGTCGACGCCGCGCGCACCCTCGGCCCGGGCGATGCGCGCCGCGTCCACCAGCCGCTCGGGGCCGGGGAACTGGGCGAGAAGGCCGAGGGGCAGCGGATCAGCCATCTTCCGCCTCCTCATGCACCTCCTCCTTCGTCTCGCTGGCCGAGATGACGGGCAGGAAGCGGACGAAGAGGAGGAAGGGGACGAGGAACACGCCGCCCATCCCTGCGAACAATGTCCAGTCCCAGAGGCTGGGCATGTAATGGCCGTAGGAGGAGACGAGCCAGTCGCGATAGAGCGAGGTGACGATCAGCATGAACCGCTCCATCCACATGCCGATCGCGACCGAGAGGCCGACCGCGAAGAGGATGCGCGGGCTGCGGCGGCAGCGGCGCCACCAGAGGAGTTGCAGCGGCACGAAATTGAGCAGGACCGCGCCCCAATAGGCCCACGCATAATGGCCGAACAGCCGGTCATGGAGTGTCGCCGCCTCCTCCTGCCCGGCATAGAGCGCGTCGAAGACCTCGATAAAATAGCCGTAGGCGGTCATCAGCCCGGTCGCGAGCGTCGCAAGACCGAGCATGTCGAGGTGGCGCGGCGTGACGAGCGGCCGCAAGGGCAAGGCGGCGCGCATCGCGATCGCGATCATCGACACGACGGCGAAACCCGAAAAAGCCGCGCCCGCGACGAAATAAGGCGGAAAGACCGTGCTGTTCCAGCCGGGGATCGGCCCGGCGGCGAAGAGCAGCGAGATTTCGGAATGGACCGACACGACCAGCGGCACCGCGATCGCCGCCGTGATCGCATAGACCTGCCGCCAGCGCGCCCAGTGCGCCGCCTGCCCCCGCCACCCCAGGGAGACGATGCCGAAGAAAAGCTGATAGCCGCGCGAGCGTGCCCGGTCGCGCGCCGAGGCGAGATCGGGAAGGATGCCGAGATACCAGAAGAAGAGCGAGACGAGCAGGTAGGTGAGCACCGCGAAAAAGTCCCACGTCAGTGGGCTTTTGAACTGCGGCCAGACCGTCATCGAGCTGAAATAGGGCGCGATCCAGTAGAAATACCAAGGCCGGCCGAGATGGAGGATCGGATAGAGGCCGGCGCAGACCACCGCGCACAGGGTCATCGCCTCGGCGAAGCGATTGAGCGAGTTGCGCCAGTTGCGATCGGAAATGAGGAGCAGCGCCGAAATCAGCGTGCCGGCATGACCTATCCCCAAGAACCAGACATAGTTGATGATCGCCATGCCCCAGTTGACCGGGATCGTGTTGCCCCACACGACCACGCCCTTGCCGAACAGCACCACCACCGAAACGAACCAGAGGAGCAGCAGGCCGAGCGCACCCGAGAAGCACAGCCACCAGCCGCGCGTCGCGGGAAAGGCGAGGGGAAGATCGACCACCTCCTCGGCCACCGTATCGTAATCGGCGCGCAGGTCCTTCGCGTCAGCCACGATCCCGCCTCCCGCCGATCCGCGCGAGATAGCTGGTGCGCGGCCGCGTATTCGCTTCCTCCAGCAAGGCATAATCGCGCGGCGACGCCTTGCGCTTCTGGACCGCCGCCGCCGGATCGGCGATGTCGCCGAAGCTGATCGCGCCAGTCGGGCAGACCTGCTGGCAGGCCGTCCGCACCGCGCCGTCGGCGATCGGATGGCCGGCGATCTTGGCGTCGATCCGCGCGGCGGAGATGCGCTGGATGCAATAGGTGCATTTCTCCATCACCCCGCGCGCGCGGACGGTGACGTTGGGGTTGCGCTGCGCCTTGATGCTCTCGGGCGCGTCGCCGCTATAATCGTCCCAGTTGAAGCGGCGGACCTTATAGGGGCAGAAGGACGAGCAGGTCCGCGTGCCGACGCAGCGATTATAGACTTGCAGGTTCAACCCCTCGGGGCTGTGGACGGCGGCATTGACGGGGCAGCCCATCTCGCACGGCGCATCCTCGCAATGCATGCAGGGCACCGGCTGGGTGTGGAGCAAGGGATCGGCCGGATCGCCTTCATAATAGCGATCGACACGCAGCCAGTGCATGCGACGGCCGTTGCGCACTTCCTCCCGCCCCACCATCGGGATATTGTTCTCCGCATTGCAGGCGGTGACGCAGGCGCCGCAGCCGGTGCACAGGTCGAGATCGATCGTCATCGCCCAATTGGGGCGCGTCAGCGGCTTTTCGGCCCAGAAGCTGGGCTTTGGCTGCTGCGGCGGTTTGGGCGCGGTATCGATGAAATCAACGATGCGGACGAGATCCTTGCCGTCGATCGCATGCGCCTCCTGCGCGGCGGCAAGCGCGCGGCGGCCATCCACGCGTTCGAGCGTGACAGTGGCGTGGCCGATCAGCGGCGTCGCATCGAACCCGGCATCGCGCGCCACCTCACCAAAGCGGCGGCCATAGCCTTGGTGGATCAGGACGGTGCGGGGCGCCTGGCCGGGCATGATCCAGACGGGGCCGGAGATCGAGGCGGGGCCGCTCGTCAGGCGCACCATGTCGCCGTCGGAGAGGTCGTGCGCGGTGGCGAGAGCGGGGGCGATCAGGACGGCATTGTCCCAGGTGAGCGTCGTAACGGGCTTGGGTTGCTCCTGCGCCCACGGGTTGTTGGCGAGGCGGCCGTCCCAGATGGTGGGGTCGGGGCGGAGGAGGAGCGCAAGCCCCTCCCCTTCAGGAGCATCGGGTTGGGCTGCCCCCGGCAGTCCAAGTCCAGTCCGGGGGACTGGACGACCCGACGCTGGGTTGGGGTGGGGGCGCAACGCAAGCCCCTCCCCTTCAGGGGAGGGGTTGGGGTGGGGGCGGCGTTCCAAAAATCCGGCCGCGTGATCGTTGCGCTCCCCCACCCCCAACCCCTCCCCTGAAGGGGAGGGGCTTAGGTTGGGACTTTCCCCTGAAGGGGAGGGGCTTAGGTTGGGACTTTCTCCTGAAGGGGAGGAGCTTTGGGTTGCGGTGCCCTTGAGCAGCGCCTCGTTCCAGTGGGGTTGCAGGGCGCCCCATTTTTCCGCCCAGGTCTGTTGCACCAGCGCATGATCGCTGGCGGTGAAATCGCCGCCGATCGCGGCGAGCATCGCGTGGAGGGGGCGCACGTCGAAAAAGGGGCGGACGAGGGGTTGGGCGATGACCGGGGTGCCGTCGGCGGCGCGCCCGTCCGACCAGCTTTCGAGGATATGGGCGAGCGGCGCGTGCCAGCCGCAGGCCTGTCCCGTCTCGTCATGCCACAGGCCGGCATGGACGCTGAACGCGACCTTGCGGAGCGCGGCGGCGAAGGCGGGGCCGTCGGGCGAGGCGTAGACGGGATTGCTGTCGAGAATGGCGAGCGTGTTGACGCGACCGCCCTCCATGTCGGCGAGCAGGGCGTCGAGCGTGCGATCGGGCGGCGGCGTCGGGCGTAGCGGATCGATGAAGCGACGGGTGGCGCCGAGATTGCCGAGCCGCGCGTCGATCGCCCAGCCGAGCGCCTGTGTCGCGGCCGGCTGCTCCGTCCCTACCAGCACCAGCCCGCGCCCCTTGGCGGCGGCGAGCGTCTTCGCCGCGCGCTCGATCCAGCGCGTTTCGGCGGGATCGAGCGCGGGCGCGTCGGGCACGATGCCGAAGACGCGCGCGAGCGCGGCGACCAGCACGGGGATGCGTGAGGGTTCGGCCACGAGACGATCGAGCGAGCGCGCGCCGGTGAGGGTGGGCGAGGGTTCGGCCACCATCAGGTCGGCGCGGCCATCGCCCTGCTGGAAGGCGCGGCGGCGGGCCGACCAGGCGAGGCTGTCGCGCACCTGATATGGCCCCGGCCCGAGCGGGTCGGCGTCGAAGGCGACGGTGGCCTCGGCGCGATCGAGCAGGGGGATGCTGTCGAGCGCGCGGCCGAACGCTTGCGTCGTCGCGGCGTGGAGCGCGTCGTCGTTCACGGGTTCGAAAACATGCCAGCGCGCCGCCGGCCAGCGCGCCAGCAGCGCGTCGATCTGGCGCAGCAGCGTCGGCGAAGTGGTGGCGCCCGTCAGCAGGCGGAAGCCCTCGCCCTTGCTGGCGTCGAGCATCGCCGCACGCCCGGCGAGCGCGGTGTCCAGCGCGTCCCAGCTTATCGGCCCCGAGGCGTTGCGCGGGATGCGCGACCGTTCCGGGTCATAGAGGTCGAGCAGCGCGGCCTGGGTGAAGGCGTCGGTCGCGCCCCGGCTCGCGGGATGATCGGGATTGCCTTCCAGCTTGGTCGGCCGGCCGACATAGGTGACGCCCAGCACCGGCTGGGCGATGCCGGCGAAGCTCGTCATCGTCGCATAGAGGCGCGGGCGGCCGGGGACGAGATGCTCCGGGTCCTCGACATAGGGCATCGCACGCCCGTCGGGCCTTGCCTCGCACCCCGTGAGCCCCGCCAGCGCCAGCGAGGCGCCGAACGCGCGCAGCAGGCCGCGCCGGTTCCAGTCGGCCGATTGCAGCGCGGGAAACTCGCTGGCGATCGCCTCGCGGAATTCGGGCGAGCCGGCCAGCTCGTCGAGCCCGCGCCAGAAGCGGCGGCCGCCTTGCGCCTGAAGCCCCGCGAGCACCTCTTTCCACCGCGCGCTCATCGGTGGCAGATGTCGCATTTGTCGAGCCGCGTCGGATCGAGATGATAGCGCCTGGCCGCCGCCAGCGCGAAGCGGCGATGCGTCCCCTCGTCCCAGCCGAGCGGCGGCATCCGCGTCACCTGATCGACGGGGCCGAGCTTCGGCGCGGGATCGCGATGGCATTCGAGGCAGAAGCGCATTTCGAACGGATGCGCGCGCGCGAGGAGCGGCATGCGGTCCACCCGGCCGTGGCAGCGCACGCAGGCGACGCCGCGATCGATGTGGATCGCATGGTTGAAATAGACATAGTCGGGCAGCTTCGACACGCGATTCCAGGTGAGCGGCGTGCCCTCGGCGAGGCTGCGGCGGATCGGCGCGAGCATCGGCGCGCCCGTCCATATCTGCGAATGGCAGGTCATGCAGACATGGGTGGAGGGGAAGCCGGCATGCGCGCTCCTCTCCACGGTGGCGTGACAGAAGCGGCAATCGATGCCGAGGCCGCCGACATGATGCTCATGGCTGAACGGCACCGGCTGCTCCACCGTCCAGCCGACGCGGCTTTGATAACCGGACAGGGCGGCGACGGGGCCGAGCAGCAGAAGCAGGACGAAGAATAGGACGATCGCGGCGAGGAAGAGCCGCGTATAGGTGTCGAAGGCGGGGGTGAATATCTGCGCCATCTTTAGCGGGCGCGTCCGCCGGGCGGCGTCGGGACACGATCAGCAACCATCGCCGGAACGATGATCGACCCCTTCGGCGTCGGCCCATGCCCTTGTTGCGCCTTCCATGGCAGCCATAATGCGTCAGGGGCGCAAGCGGTTGCCTCGGCGCTTCACCAAATTCGTCATTCCGACGGACGTCGGAATCCATGGAAGCGAATCGATCGACAAGGAAGCGAGCCGAGTCCATGGGCCCCGACTTTCGTCGGGGTGACGGGGAGAGGGTCAGGCTATCGCCTCGGCCGTTCGCCCGCGAGATGGTTGATGGCGAGAGCGTGGGATCGATCGGGGGCAGTCATCGTCCGGGCGCGGATCAGGCCCGTCCGTTGATGATCGTCGCCGCAAGCTCCAGCGCGCGATCGCCCGCAAGCGCGCCGGCGATCGCGAAGGCCATGCCGCCCTCTTCCCAATAAGCGACGGTCGTCCCCGCGCGGTGGGCGAGCAGCGGGCGCGCGCCGGCGGGCGTCTCGACATTGTCGGCGTAGAGCGAGACGGCCTCGCCCGCGGGCGTCGTCAGCGACAGGATGACCGCCGGGCCGCTCCGCGCCGCGTGCAGCCGCACGTCGCGCACGCGCCAGCCGCGCGGCAGAGGCGGCAGCGTGACGCCCGCGCGGCGGGCGATGGCGGCGTCCCGCGGCGGCCGGAGGGCGGGCGATGTGACGGCCTGCTTTTCGATGCTGGCCTGATAGGAGGAGGCGGCTTCGTCGACGAAGCTCTGGTCGAGGCCGACGCCGTTCGCCGCGAACCAGCCGGTCGTGGCGAGCGCGACGAGCCCGGCGGCGGCGGCCATCCAGCGGCGCGGGCGATCGGCATCGTTCGCGGCGACGGGGAGCGCGCGTGCGCCGCGCCTGACGCCGATCAGCGTGCCCTTGGCGCCGTCACCGACACGCCTGAAGGCGATATCGGGCCATGCCCTCCGCCAGCGCCGGGCGACGAGCCGCTCGCCCGGCCGCGCGGCATCGTCGAGCAAGATGTGGCCGCCGGGGGACAGGCGGGAAAACAGGCTCTCCGCCGCACCGCGCACGAGCGGGTGGATCGTCCAGGGCGGCCCGTCGATGATGAGAAGGTCGATGGAGGCGGGCAGGTCGCCCAGATCATACCAGCGGCCCGGCCAGCCTTCGATACCCGCGTTGACGGGGGCATGGCGCAGGTCCGCCGACAGGCCGTTCTCCGCCAGCCAGTCGCGCGTCGCGGTCACGAAGCCGGCATGCTGGTCGAAGCTGATCAGCCGGCCGCCGCCATGACGTTCGAGCGCCCTGGCCGTCACCAGCGTCGAGGCGCCCGCGCCCAACTCCACCACCACGGCGGGGCGGGTGCGCGCGATCGTCTCGACGATATGGTTCAGGAAGGCGGTGTCGGCCTTCCAGCTACCCAGATGCGGCAGCGCGTCCGGCGCAAGACCCAGCGAGGCGAGCAGCCGCCGCTTGTCGGCCTTTCGCCCGCCCGACAGGCTTCTGAGCAGCCAGGGCCAGCCGATCGCCCCGAACGCCATGCGCCATGCGAGATCGCTCGACTGTTCGAAGACACTCTGGCGCACCGGGGCTTCCGCCAGGGTGAGCAGTCCGGTCGTCTCTCGCGATGTCACGCGCTGGACCCTCCTTTCACGAACGTCCGCATGACTAGCGCGCGGCGGCGGGGCAGGATAGGCCGAACGCATCAGCCCCCGATCGGATGCCGGAGCCGGCCGCGACGATCGCGTTCGACGGCGGCCGGGGACGCTGCTACCGTGTGCCATGGGTCGCGCGGAAAGGGCACAGGCCGGCGACGGCACCGAACTGGCGCGGGCGCATGCGACGCTGGCGCGGGGCGTGGATTTCTTCATCCTCTATGCCGATCATCGGATGGGCGGCGGCGTCGGGACGCCTCCGCATGCGCGCGTCCTCGGCAATCGGTTGCGCGAACTCGACCGGTTCCTGAACATATTGGCGGATGAAGCCGCCTTGTGCCTTGGGCAGCGGCAAAGCGAGGTGCGGGCCTTCACCCGACTGCGCAACACGCCGAACAAGCTGCGGCTGGTGCGCGCGATGATGGGCATAGACGGCGCGGAACATGCGCGGCATCGCGCGATCGGCCGGATCAGCGCCTGCCTCCATCATTGTGGCGGGCGGATTCACGCCATCAGCCTTCTCGACGATATCGTGGCGGCGGCGGGCGCCCCCGAAAGCGAGGACAGATGTGCTTCCTTGCCCCCCGACAGGGCGGTTCTTCGAATAGCGCCATGGATTCTTGTCAGCATCGCTGAATTCTATCGTGAAATCGGCGATCAACTGGTCGATCAGGTGCGTTCTCGCCCGTGCTCATTGACTTTTCGGCCCGAACCGTCCATGTAGAGCGGGCTAACGTCGCCTGCGACGGAATTTGATGCCTTCGGGCAGATCCTTCCTTTCTCACGCTACCAGCTCCGCCGGTGCTTTTGCCGGCGGGAACCCTGTTTCGTGAAGGAAACTTTTATGCCGATCGGCACCGTCAAATTCTTCAATACCGACAAGGGCTATGGCTTCATCGCGCCCGAAGGCGGCGGCAATGACAGCTTCGTCCATATCAGCGCGGTCCAACGCGCCGGCATGGCGACCCTCAACAAGGATCAAAGGGTCAGCTACGAGATCGAAACCGACAATCGCGGGAAGCAATCCGCGGTCAATCTCCAGGACGCCTGAGCTTGGCCAAGGAGGATCTTCTCGTTCTCGACGGCCAGATCGAAGAAATTCTGCCGGACGGCCGCTTTCGCGTGCATCTGGAGAACGATCACCGGATCATCGCCTATACGGCGGGGCGGATGCGGCGACACCGCATCCGCTCGATCGTCGGCGATCGGGTCCAGGTCGAGATGACGCCCTATGATCTCGAAAAGGGCCGGATCATCTTCCGCGAACGGACGCCGGGCTCGGGTTTCGGCCCCGGCCGGGGCATGCGCCGCTAGGTGTCGGTTCGGGCAAGCCCCTTCCCTTCATCGCCGGCTGGCGCCCCTTTTTTCATATTATACGCGCGCCGGAACAGGCGCGCTAAAGGAAATCATGCGTTTACATAGTGTTTCAGACAAATCCGTTACCCGTTTTTACCGCAGCCCCTCTGCCGCCAAACCGCACGACGCGCCCGCTGCGACACTTTCCCGCCGGGAACTGCAAAGGATCGTCGCCGATATGATCGGCTGACAGCCTTTCCCCTCCTTCAACCGTCTGTGAGGAGTTTCGTCATGTCCGTAACCAGTGATTTCTATCTCGCCCGCGCGGCGGATAGCGCCCGCGACGCGCGGAATACCGATCTCGTCAATGTGCGCGAGCGATGCCTGCGCGCGGAGGCGGCGTGGCGGTCAATGGCGCAACGCCTGCTGTTGAGCGAAAAACAGCGCGAGCGGCAGGCGCTGGAAAAAGCAAACCGGCTCGCCGACGAAGGTTGAGCGCCGGCGCCGCGATCGCTTCATTGCCGGCGCGGCGAGCCCTTATAGGGCGGTGGCGCGTCGTCCGCGCCCTCGGCCGGGGGGCGGCGGGGAAGGTCGCCCTTGCGGACATCGGCCGACCGTTTCGTCTCGGCGGGCCGGTCATTCTCTTCATTGTTTACGGTCATTCCAACGCTTCCCGAATCTGCCCGTTCGGGCAGTGTCGCCCGGCGACGGGGTAATGAGGTAACGAGTGCGGCGGAGGCGCGGTTCCCCTGATTTTCAAGGGGCGCGGCCGCCGGAACCGTCGCGGGACGCGGTGCATTGGTGCTTCGATCACGGCTTTGCGTCGCAAGCGGCGCGTAACGAGGAGCGCCCATGGCTTCGCCGCTCAGGATCGGCGTTCTCACCTTCCATCGCTGCATCAATTACGGCTCCTATTGGCAGGCGCGCTGCCTGGTGGAGGGGTTGCGGAAGGCAGGCGCCGATGCCGTCCTGCTCGATCATGATTCGCCCGGCGTGAACCGGACCGAATGGCGGTGCGCGCTTCAGCCGCTGCTGCCGGTCCGCACGCGCAAGGCGGATTATCCGCTCTATGCGTCGAAGACACGGCGCTTCCTCCGCGCGCTCAAGGCGCTGCCGCGTTCGGCGCCGTTCCGGCTGGAAGCGCCCGCCTCCGCGCATGATTATGACCTCGTCATCGTCGGCAGCGACGAGGTCTGGAATCTTCGCCACCCCTGGTATGGCGGGCAGGCGCTTTTCTATGGCGCGGGGCTCGATGCGCGGCGGCTCGTCTCCTATGCGGCGAGCTTCGGCAACCATGATGCGGCGGACGGGCTGGAGCCGCGCTGGGTGGAGGCGTTGCGCGGTTTCGCCGCTTTGTCGGTGCGCGACGAGAATAGCCGCGCGCTGATCCGCAGCGTGCTCGGGCAGGAGCCGACACTCGTCCTCGATCCCTGCCTGCAATTCCCGCCCGCTGTTCCGCCGCAGGAGGGGGCGGACGAAAGCCCCTATGTCGCGGTATACGGCCACAGCTTTCCTTCATGGTTCAAAGAGGCGGTGCGGCGCTGGGCGGCATCGGAGCGCCTGCGTCTCGTCAGTATCGGCTATCGCAACGACTGGGCGGACGAGCAGCGGATCGCGGCCGGCCCGGAAGAGTTCGCGCGGCTGATGGCGGGCGCGCGCGCCGTCGCGACCAACTTCTTCCATGGCTGCGTCTTCGCGCTGCTCAACGGCAAGCCCTTCGCGTGCGTCGCCTCGGCCTACCGGTCGAACAAGCTGCGCGATCTGACCGGCGCGCTCGGCGCGAGCCGGCACCTCGTCGAGGAGGAGGCGGGTGCGCCCGCTTATGCGCGGCTGTTGGGTGAGCCGCTCGATCCCGGCATTTTCCGCCGGATCGCGGCGCTCCGGCGGCAGTCGGACGCCTATCTCGCGACCGCGCTGGGCTAGGCGCATGGGGCCGCGCGATGTCCTGTCGGCGGGGCTGTGCATCGGGTGCGGCTCCTGCGTGGCGCAGGCGGACCCGCCCGCGCCCGCGATGGTGTGGAACAAGCGGGGGCAGCTACAGCCCGCCGGCCCCGCCGACTGGCTGCGCCATGGCGAGCCGGCCTTCGCGCGCACCTGCCCCTTCTCCCCGGACGCGCGCGACGAGGATGCCTTGGCGCGGCGGCTCTTCCCCGACGCCGATCATGCCGATGGCGCGATCGGCCGTTTCGAGGCCGCCTATGTCGGTCATGTCGCCGAGGCGGATTTCCGCGCGCACGGCAGTTCGGGCGGCATGGTGAGCTGGGTCGCGGCGGAGCTGCTCCGGCAGGGTCTGGTCGACGGGATCGCGCATGTGATCGCGGTCGATCCGCAGCGCGAGGGACGTTTCTTCCGCTACACGCTGTCGCGCACCGTCGACGAGGTCCGCGCGGGCGCGAAGTCGCGTTATTATCCGATCGAGATGTCGGCCGTGCTGCGCCAAATCCGCGCAACGCCGGGCCGTTATGCGGTGGTGGGCATTCCCTGCTTCATCAAGGCGGTGAACCTGCTCGCCGCCGAGGACCCGCTGCTGCGCGCCCGGATCGCCTTCACCCTCGGCCTGTTCTGCGGGCATATGAAGAGCGCGCGCCTCGTCGAAAGCTTCGCCTGGCAGATGGGGGTCGCGCCGGCCGACATCGAACGGGTCGAGTTCCGCCGCAAGGACCCCGGCCGCCCCGCCAACTGGTACACCGCCGAACTCACGCTGCGCGACGGGCGCAGGCTGGCCAAGGATTGGTGGCATCTTGTCGACGGGGATTGGGGATCGGGCTTCTTCCAGCATTCCGCCTGTAATTTCTGCGACGATGTGACCGCCGAAACCGCCGATATCGCGTTCGGCGACGCCTGGGTGGAGCCCTATGCCTCCGACGGGCGCGGCACCAATGTCGTCATCGTTCGCTCCCCCCGGCTCGCCGCGCTGGTGCGCGACGCGATCGGCGAGGGCCGGCTCGCGCTCGATCCGGTGGATGCCCGCTTCGTCGAACAGACGCAGGCGGCGGGCCTCCGGCAGCGGCGCGAGGGGCTCGCCTATCGGCTGGGCTGGGGGCGGCGCGGCCTGCGCCCCCGCAAGCGGGTCGCCGTGGGGGCGGAGCATCTGCCGCTCCGCCGCAAGCTTCTCTATCGCATGCGCAGCCGCATTTCGGCGGGGAGCCACCGGATGTTCCGCTGGGCGCGCCTGCTCCATATGCCGCGCCTCTATACGGGTTGGGGGCGGATCGTGCTGACGCTGTATCACGGCCTCGCTTATTCGCGCGGGCCGATCGGCGCTCTACTCGATCGCCTCGTCCCTCGCGGGGGCGGCGCGGCGTAGGGCGTCGTCCGGATCGTTCGCCTGGGCTCTTCCTCGCCTCCACGCAGGAACTCCCGCGCCGCCCGGCGGTTCGTGTGAGTCCGAGTGTTTCGGGAGACGAGCGATGCCGAACAGAACGCATGGCGAGAGCCATAAGCCCGACGCCATCCATCAGCAGGTGACGCCTTCGAAGGAACTGGCCGCCATCATCGGCGACGGACCGATGGAGCGCGGGCAGGTCACGAGCAAGGTCTGGGATTATATCAAGGCGCATGACCTGCAATCCGACGAGGACGGCCGCGAAATCGAGGCCGATGCGGCGCTGAAGAAGGTCGTGGGCCGCGACAGGCTGTCGATGTTCGATCTCACCCGCAAGGTGAACGAACATCTCCATTGACGCCGGCCGGACGAAGGGGCGGCGCCCGGCCCACGCATGAAGAGGAGCCGGATATGCCGGACTATCCCAAGCCGCCCTTTCCCGATCAGCCGCAGCCAATGCCCGGGCTCACGCGCAAGATGCAGCCCGTACCCGATCATGGCGAGCAGAGCTATCGCGGATCGGGCCGGCTCGAAGGCCGGAAGGTGATCCTGACCGGCGGCGACAGTGGCATCGGCCGCGCCGTGGCGATCGCCTTCGCGCGCGAAGGGGCGGACCTCCTCATCGCCTATCTCAACGAGGACGAGGATGCGGCGGCGGTGAAGGCGCTGGTCGAGGAGGCGGGGCGCACCTGCCTGCTGGTGCCCGGCGACATTTCCGATCCGGCGCACTGCCGGGCGATCGTCGACAAGGCGGCGTCCGAACTGGGCGGGATCGACGTGCTGGTGAACAATGCGGCGCACCAGAACACGTTCGAATCGATCGGGGAGATCAGTGACGAGGAGTGGCAGCTCACCTTCGCCACCAACATCCACGCGATGTTCTATCTGACGAAGGCGGCGGTTCCGCACATGAAACCGGGCAGCGCGATCATCAACACCGCGTCGATCAACTCCGACCTGCCAAAGCCGCAACTGCTCGCCTACGCCACCACCAAAGGCGCAATCCAGAATTTCACCGCCGGACTGGCGCAGCTGCTGGGCGGGAAGGGGATACGCGCGAACGCAGTGGCGCCCGGGCCGGTCTGGACGCCGCTCATCCCCTCCACCATGCCGCCCGAAATGGTGCGCGAGTTCGGCGGCAACACGCCGCTAGGCCGGCCCGCGCAGCCCGCCGAGCTGGCACCCGCTTATGTGATGCTGGCGAGCGTGGAGGCCAGCTACATATCGGGCGCGACCGTCGCGGTGACGGGCGGAAAGCCGATCCTGTAGCGGAACGGCGGCCCGCGCTGGACAGCCGGTGAGATAATCTTTACGCCCGATCGTTGGAGATACCAAGCGTTTGGGGGCGGAATGAAGCGCGGCGTGCTCGAAGGGCGGGTCGGGCCGCAGGTGCGGCTGGTGCGCAACCAGTTGGCGGCGCGCGTGCTGGCGGCCTTCGCGCCTTTCGATCTGCCGTCGGGCGCCTTTTCGATCCTCGCGCTGATCTCTGCCAATCCGGGCTGTTCGCAGTCGGATATCGCGCGCGAGGCGCGGCTCGACAAATCGGTGGTCGTCGCGCTTCTCGACGAGCTGGAGGCGAAGGGCATCCTCAGCCGCGTCCGATCGGCGGAGGATCGGCGGCGCAATACGCTGATGCTCACCGCGTCGGGTGCGGCGATGCTGCGCAGGATGAACGCGGTGGCGGCTTCGATCGAACGGCCGATCGAAGAGGCGCTGTCGCCCGACGAGATCGAGCAGCTTTGCGCGCTTCTCGCCCGCGTCCATTCCGCGCTGACCGAGGCGGGTACGGCGTAGCCTGTTCCGTCAGAAAGCGAGATCGAGGCCGACGCGGATCGTGCGCGGTTGCAGCGGCGTGATCTGGTTGCGATCGCGCACGAGGAAGGGCGATCCCAGCGCGAAGCGGTTGCCGCGCGTATCGAGGAGGTTGGTGAGCGCCACGCTCACCCCGCGCTTCGGCGTTCCGACGCGCATTTCCAGCCCGGTGTCGACATAATCGCCCTGCAACTGGCCGAGGATCGGGCCGATCCCCAGCGTCGATTTGCCGACATAGCGGGCAAAGCCCGAAAGGTTGAGGCCAAGCCGATCGGAAAGCGATCCCGCATAGGTGAAGCCCAGCCGTCCCGTCGCGTCGGCGACGTTCGGCAGCCGTTCGAAATCGATCGGTTGCGCGCTGGCCGCCTCGTCGACCAGCGGGAGGAGCGAATAGCGCTCTGTCACTTTGCTGGTGTTCAGATAGAGGGCGGCATCGAATTCCAGCCCCGGCAGCGGGCGCCAGCTTGACGACATTCCCGCCGAAAGGACGCGGCCATTGCCGACATTCGATGTCGTCGGAAAGCCGAAGCCGTCGATCAGATCCGCCTGGATATTCTCCCAGCGCGTCCACGACAGGCTGAGCGCGAGGCTGAAGGCGGGACGGTTGAACCGCGCGCCAAGCTCGACCGCGCCGACCCTGTCGCCCTTGAAACGCTGCACGAAATCGCGGCGGACGGCGATCCCGCCGGGGCGGAAGCCTTCCTGATAGCGCGCGAACAGCGTCAGATCGTCAGCGGGGCGGTAGGCCAGCGCCGCCGAGGGGAGCAGCCGCGTTTCCGATCGCGCCGCGTTCGCCTCCGGATCGAAGCGGAACGCCATCTCGCGCATCACATCCTCCGAATCGCCCGACAGGCGCGAATGGGTGAAGCGGCCGCCCAAGGTGAGCGTCAGCCGCTCGATCGGCTCGAACGATGCCTCGCCATAGAGAGTCGCCTCGTCCACCCTGTTGCGGACGCCGGTGAGCGCATAATTGGCGGGAATCGCGACAGGGGCATCGGGGCCTTCGAGACCAGGCACGCGATGGATTTCGGGCAGGCCGGTGTCCATGCTACGGCGGACCTCGTCCCGATTGTGCAGCAGACTAAGGCCGATCAGCCAGCCCGTCCCGTCCGGCCCGCGCCGCGCGAGCCGCGTCTCGGCGGTGATCATCGAGACGCGGCTGGCCTGGGCGAAGCCCGCCGGCGGCGCGCTGATCGCCGGGCGCAGCGCCGGGTCCTGCGGGTCGGTCAGCGCCGCGCCCTCGAACAGTTCGTAGACATATTGATGCGCGTAGCCGACCGAGGATGTCAGCTCGATATCGTCCCATTGCTTGCGCGCGACGAAGTCCAGCAGCCAATATTCGTTGCTATAGGGCTGGGCGATCGTGCTCGATCGGGTGAGGCCGCTGCCGCGTTCGGTATATTGGCTGTCGTCGCCTTCGATGCGCTGGCCGACGCCGTTCAGGTCGAGCGTCCAGTCGTCCCCCGGTTCGTAGCGCAGCGCCGCGCGGCCGCCGACGGTGCGCACGCGATTTACGTCGTGAAGCCCCCGGCCCGTATCGTCGATATAGCCGCCCTCGATCGATCCGAAGCCCACCGCGCGAAACGCCAGCTTGTCCTCGACGATCGGCAGGTTCAGCACCGCGCCGCCGTCCACGCCCGGATCGCCATGCTGCACCGCCTGCGCGCCCGCCCAGACGGAGCCGCTGGTGGCCGTCAGATCGGGCGCGCGCGGCACGACGCGGACGACTCCGCCCAGCGATCCCGCGCCGTATAATGTGCCCTGCGGCCCTTCCAGCACCTCGACGCTGCGGACGTCGTAAAGCCTGAGGCTGGGATCGGGGGCGCTGTAGGTGATCCGGCTGTTGCCCCAATATTGGCCCACCGTCGCCTGCGTCGGGCCGACGAAGCTCGAATCGGCGATGCCACGGATGAACAGCTTGTTGCGCCCCGGCCCGAGATGGGTGGAAACGACGCTGGCGACGCGCGCCTCGATCGCGCCGGTGCCATGGGCGCCGTCGGCGGCGGACAGGCTGCCCCCATCGATGATCTGCACCCCGCCCGGATAGGCGCGAAGCGGGACGCCGCGCTTGCTGCCGGTGACGACGATATCCTCGATCGCGGGCGGATCGGGCTGGCGCGCGGGGGGACCGGAGGCGACGCGCGTTGCCTGCTTCGGCTTCTCCGGGCGCGCGCGTTCGATCAGATAGGTGGCCGGGGCCACCTGCCGCGCCGCCGCCCCGCTGCCGAGCAGCATCCGGTCAAGCGCCTCGTCGGCGGTGATCCGGCCGCGCACCGCCCGGACGCCGAGGCCCGCGAGCCGGGGGTCGCGGAAGCCGATGCTGGCGCCGCTCTGGCGGCTGAGCAACTGGATCGCCGCGCCCAGCTTGCCGGCGGGCACGTCGATCGCCGCCGCCTGCCCGTTCGCGAACGCGGGCGCCGCGACCAGCAAGGCTGCGACCGGCAACAGCCTAGCGACGGCCGTCATCGTCCGGCGTCATCGTCCATGTTTCCCCCTTCGGCGCGAAGGAGACGCCCAGCAACGGGCCCGCGCGCGCGAGTATCTGGTCGGGCGAGCCTTGCAGCATCAGCGTGCCGGTGAAGCGCATCCGCTCCGCGCCGCCGCTGGCTTCGATCGGGTGCCCGATATTGCGGGCGAGATCGCGCGCGACGCGATCAAGCGAGGCGTCATTATATTGGAGCTGGCCCGTCCGCCAGCCGCCGATTGCCTGCGGATTGGCGCGGCGCAGCACCGGCGTCGCCCCCGGATGCGCGCGGAACAGCTCGTCGCCCGCCGCCAGCCGGATCTGGTTCGGGCCGGGCTCGTAGATCACCGCGCCCTCGGCCACCGCCACATCGACCGCCTTGCCGTCGCGCACGACGTTGAACACCGTGCCCGCATCGAGCAGGCGCGTCTTGCCGACCGTCACGACGAACGGCTTGTCGGCGTCATGCTTCACCTGGAACAGCGCCTCGCCCTGCGCCAGCGCGATCTGGCGCGGCGTATCGGGATCGATGGTGATGCGGGTGCCGCCGTTCAGCATCATGCTCGATCCGTCGGCGAGATTGATCGTGCGATGCTCGCCCGGCGCGGTGAGGATGTTCACCGCCGGCGAATCGCGGTCCAGCACCGCCCAGCCCCCGGCGACCGCGACGGCCGCCGCGGCCATGCCGGCGACGGCGAACCAGTTGCGCCGCTGGCGAGGGGCCGGGGCAGGGGCGGAGAGGGGCGGGGCCTGCGGTTCGGATGCGAACAGGTCGGTCGCCCATTCGTCCGCCTCCAGCGCGGCCTCATAAGCGGCGAGATGCGCGGGATCGCGCTCCAGCCATGCGGTGAAGCCGTCCCAGTCGGCAAAGGCCGGGTCCTGGATGCGAATGGCCCACAGGCGCGCGGCCTCGCCGATGTCCGATTGCTGCGCGCTCATGTCCATAACCCCCTAGAGACGGAGTCGATCGCGTCATTCCGCATCGAACTTCGCCTTCAATACTGCCAGCGCGCGATAGGCTTTCTGCAGATCCTTCTCCACCGAACTGAGGCTGACGCCCAGCTCGCGCGCGATCGCCGCCTGGCCGATCCCGTCGAGACGATAGCGCCGGAATATGCCGGCCGCGCGCGGCCCCAGCGCGGCGAGCGTGCTTTCCGCCTCGCGCAGCCGTTCGCGCGCGATCAGCCGGCGTTCGCCTTCGGGATTGTCCTCCACCTGGTTGCTGATCTCGTGCCAGTCCTGCTGGCGGCGCTGGCGGCTGATCGCCGATCGCCGCCGGTCGTGCATCAGGTTTTCGGCGGCGCGAAACAGGTAGGAGACGGGCTCGGCGATCGGCTGGGTGGGCGCGGACGCCACCCGCTGCCACAGATCGTGCAGTACATCCTCCGCCTCGTCGCCCGCGCCGCGCGCCGTCAGGAAGCGGAGCAGCCGGCTGCGTTCGTTGAGGATCACGCGCTGCAGCCCGTCTATCTCCGCCTCCCGACTCATGGCGCGAGGCAAAGCATTCCTCGATCGCCTTGCCAAGCCCGGGCGCACAGGGTCCGCAGGGCCGATCGGATCGATCCTCACAGGCCCGCGCCCCAGTCCTGTCCGGCGGCGTCGCGGGCGCGGGCGAAAGCGGAAATATGCGGCTCGGATGCAAGCGGCCTTGCCTTGGCGGGCGCCACCTGCGTGCCGAAGAAGCGCAGCGGGTCTTCCGCCTGCCCATATTCGCGCACCTCGAAATGCAGATGGCTGCCGGTCGACCGGCCGGTCGATCCCATCAGCGCGATTGTCTGCCCCTGGACGACGGGCGCGCCCGGCCGGATCAGGATGCGCGAGAGATGCGCGTAGCGCGTGGTGAGCCCGTCGCCATGATCGATCTCGATCATCTGACCATAGCCGCCAGCGCTGCCCGCGAAGCGGACGACGCCGCTGGCGGCGGCGTGGACGGGCGTTCCCTCGCGCCCCGGTATGTCGACGCCGCGATGCATCGCGCGCGTGCCGAGGATCGGATCGTCGCGATAGCCGAAGGAAGAGGAGAGGCGCGGCAGGCCCGCCGCCATGGCCTGTCCGGCGCTGAGCATGAGCCCCGCGAGGAGGGGCAGAAGGAGGGGATAGCCGGGCATCCGTCGAAGACGGAGCCGACCGGCCGATCCCGTAACCGCCATCGCAAAAATTTTCCTGGCCCCGAATCGTTGCGGAAATGGCCGCCAGACTCCGTCTCGCCCTTCGTCAGTAACCGTGCGCACCCAAGGGAGGGCGAGGATGAATTCCACCGAACGCCGCATGCTGGACATGCTCAAGAAGGGCCGGGATCGTTTCGGCTTCGTCGCCGTGAAGGCCGAGTTCGAGGCCGAGGGCACGCGCCGCGACGAACTGCAAAGGCTGGTGGAGCTTGCCTATCGGGCCGACCTGAAGCTCGCCCTCAAGATCGGCGGCTGCGAGGCGGTGTCCGATCTCCATGCGTCCTGCCTTTACGGCGCGGACTATATCATCGCGCCGATGGTCGAGACGCCCTACGCGCTCACGAAATTCGTCGACGCCAAGACCAAGGTTTATGGCGAGGAGCGCGAGGGCGTCGATTTCCTGTTCAATCTGGAAACCGACGCGACGCTCGCCAATCTCGACGCGATGCTGCCGATCGCGGGCGCGTCGCTCGACGGCATCGTCTTCGGCCGCGTCGATTTCACGCTGTCGCGTGGGCTGCCGCGCGGCGCGATCAACGAACGCGAGATCACCGATGCGGTGCTGACGGCGGCGCACGCCTGCGCCGCGAACGGACTTGAACTGGTGGTCGGCGGCTCGGTCGCGGCCGAGGCGGCGCCAGTGCTGCGCGAAATCCGGCGCGTGCGGCTCGATCGGTTCGAGACGCGCAAGATCGTGTTCGACGGCGCGGTGGCGGAACTCGCCGATTTCGAGGCGGGCATCGCGCACGCCGTCGCGTTCGAGCTGGCGTGGCTCGAAAACAAGCGCGCTTATTATGGCGGCATCGCCGACGAGGATCTGGCGCGCATCCGCATGATGCAGGAGCGGCGGGCCAATGCGGCGCGCGGCCGCCTGGCGAGCGTGGCCGCCTGAACCTCCTCCCATGTCGCTCGAAACCGAGGTCACGGCGCTGATGTGCGAGGTCGCCACCACGGTGGTGATGCCGCGCTTCCGCATGCTTGCCGCGCATGAGATCGCCGAGAAAAGCCCCGGCGAAATCGTGACCAGCGTCGATCTGGAAGCCGAACGCCGCCTGCATGACGGGCTGGCGGCGCTGGGCCTCTGCGCGCGGATCGTCGGCGAGGAGGCGGTGGCGCAGGCGCCGGCGCTGCTCGACGATGTCGGCGAGGGACTCGTCTGGCTGATCGATCCGCTGGACGGCACCGCCAATTTCGCGGCGGGGCAGCGGCCGTTCGGCATGATGGTGGCGCTGGTCGACGATGGCGTTCCGATCGCGGGCTGGCTGCTCGACCCGTCGAGCGGGCGGATGTTCTTCGCCGAACGCGGCAAGGGCGCGACGTGCGAGGGGATAAAGGTGCGTCCGCCCGCGCCGGCGCGGCCGCCGCTGCGCGCGGCGCTCGGCACGCATTTCATGCGTCCCCGGCGCCGCGCGCGCGTCCACGCCCGCGCCGAACAGCGGTTCACCGTCGTTCCCGTCCCCCGCTGCGCGGCGGAGAGCTATCCGCGTCTCGTGCTGGGGCAGGACGACATCGCCCTGTTCCAGCGCATCCTGCCCTGGGATCATGCGGCAGGCGCGCTGCTCCTCACCGAAATCGGCGGCCGCGTCACCCATTGGGACGGCAGCCCCTATCGGGTCGGCTCGGGCAGGACGGGCGTGCTGGCCGCCACCGGCGAACGGCTCTGGCAGGAGGCCGCCAATCTCCTGCTCGTGCCGGAAACGGGCCTCCCCGAAATGGAAGCGTTAACGACATGATCCTTGCCCGGAAACGGCTGCTCGCCGGTTCAGCGATCCTGACCCTGCTCTTTCCAGCGCAGTTGCCCGCGCAGCTTGCCTCGCCGGTCGACAGCATGTCGCAACAGCAGCAGGCGGGGACGGCCGACACGCTGTCGCGCCGCGCCGCGCAGGGACAGGCGTCGATTTCCTCGGCCGAGCCCCCGCCCTTCCAGCCGGCGGTGATCGAGAGCGCGCCCGCCGACAAACCCGGCGAGCCCGCCGAGCCGCCCCTGCCGGGCGCGGAAAAGGCGAAGCCGGCCCCGCTGCCCCCCGCCAACGAGTTCGAAAGCTTCGTCTCCTCGCTCGTCGGCAAGCCGCTGCGCCGTTTCGGGTCCGAATTGCTGATCCCCGGCGCGCGCGATTTCACCGCGCCGCCGACCACCGCGATCCCCGCCGACTATCGCCTCAATCCCGGCGACGAACTGCTCCTCGGCCTCACCGGATCGGTGCAGGCGTCGAACCTGCGCCTCACCATCGACAGCGAGGGCCGCATCTTCGTGCCGCGTGTCGGAGCGATCATGGTCGGCGGCGTGCGCTATGGCGACGTGCATGACGTGATCGCCAGCCAGGTCTCGCGGCAATATCGCGGCTTTGATCTGCAGGTGACGGTGGCGCGGCTGCGCGGCATCACCGTCTATGTCACCGGCTTCGCGCGCACGCCGGGCTCCTATACCGTCAGCAGCCTTTCGACGCTGGTCAACGCCGTGCTGGCGGCGGGCGGGCCTTCGGCGGGGGGCAGCTTCCGCTCGATCCAGCTCCGCCGGAGCGGGCGGCTCATCTCCGATTTCGATCTTTACGACCTGCTGCTCAAGGGCGACAAAACCGGCGACGCGGTGCTCCAGAATGGCGACGTCATCCATATCGCGCCCGCCGGCCCGCAGGTGGCGGTGGTCGGCAGCGTCAACCGCGAGGCAATTTTCGAGGTCGGCCCCGGCGAGACGCTGAACGATGCGGTCGCTTATGCCGGCGGCGTCAATACGGTGGCCGACAATGGCCGGCTGATGGTGCTCGATTCGCTCGGCCAGCGCAGCGCCGGCTGGCAGGAACTGACCGCCGCCGCCGCACGCACGCGTCCCGCGCACCGCGGCGACATCGTCCGCGTCCTCTCCAATATCGGCATCGCCCGTCCGCTGGGGCAGCAGCCGGTGCTGGTGACGATCAGCGGCGAGGTGGCGAAGCCCGGCCGCTATTATTTCCGTCCCGGCACGCGCCTGTCCGACGTGGTGGCCGAGGCGGGTGGCCTCACCCCGCAGGCCTTCCCTTATGCCAGCGTCATCACGCGCGAGAGCGTGAAGCGCCAGCAGCGGCAGAGCTACGACCGCGCGGTGAAGGACGTGGAATTGCTGCTGACCGCGCAGCCGGTGACGTCGGCCAATCGCGCGCAGCTCGTCCAGCCCGCCAATCTCGCGCTGGTCCGCTCGATCGTCGAGCAGTTGCGCCAGCGCGAGCCCGACGGGCGGCTGGTGTTCGACATGCCGGTGTCCGCCACGACGCTGCCGGGGGACCTGATCGTCGAGAATAACGACAGCATCTATGTGCCGCCGCGCCCCGTGACGGTGGGCGTGTTCGGCGCGGTGCCGAGCCCGGCCTCCTTCGCCTATGAGCGCGGCAAATCGATCGGCGATTTCCTCCGCGCGGCGGGCGGCGTGCAAAAGCTGGGCGACAAGAGCGAGATTTTCGTGGTGCGCGCCAACGGCACCGTATTGTCGGGCGGCCGCAGCCGCGTATTGCATGCGGCGGCGCTGCCCGGTGATCTCGTCTATGTGCCCGTCGATGCCGATCGCGGCGAGTTCTGGGCGCGGCTGCGCGATATCACCGGCAGCCTGTTCGGCGGCGTCCTGGGGGCCGCGTCGGTCAAGGCGCTCGCCGAATGAGCCGTTGGCAGCGCGCGCGCCGGGCCGGCGCGATCCTCCTCGCCGATCCGCGCCGGCGTCGGCGTGCTTATGGCGTGCTCGCCCTGCTGCTCGCCTTGTTCTGCGTCGTCCCGCGTCCCTATGTCGCGCGCGCGAAGATCGTGCCGCAGGACAATAACAGCCTCGGCCTCGGCTCGATGATGAACGCGCTCGGCGGCCAGCTTCAGGGCTTCGCGGCCCTGCTGGGCGGCGCCAAGCAGCCGATCGACATGTATCTCGCGATCAGCCGCGGCACCGAAGTCACCGACGACGTGATCCGGCGGCTGAAGCTGGTCGGTCCCGGCGGCTATGGCAGCGCCGACAGGGCGCGCGTCGCGCTGGCGCACAAGGTCGATATCCATTCGCTGACGGGCGGCATCGTCGAGGTCGAAGTCCGCACGCACGATGCGAAGGAGGCCGAGGCGCTCACCCGCGCCTATGTGCGCGCGATCAGCGATCGTATCACCTGGCTCGGCCGCGATCGTGTCGAGCGCAAGCGCAATGTGGTGCAGGCACGCTTCAAGGAAGCCGCCGATCGCGTGGTGAAGGCGGAGGCGGCGCTGAACGCGTTCCGCCGCCGCAACCATCTGGCCGAGCCCGAGACGCAGCTTGGCTCGGCGTTGTCGCTCCGCGCCGGGCTGGAGGCGCAGCTTCAGGCGAAGCTGGTCGAATTGCAGACGCTGCGCCAGTTTCAGGGCGCGGAAAATCCGCAGCTTCAGGCGGTCCAGTCCGACATAGCGGGGCTGCGCGCGCAGATCGCGCGGACCACCGAGCCCGGCGTGGGCGCGGCCGGCCCGAACGTCGCCGGGCTGACCGAGGTGTCGGGCGAATATCTCAACCTCTATCGCGACTATCGCTTCGCCCAGGCGCTCTACGAAGTTTATGCGCGCTCGTCCGAAGAGGTGGCGGTCGAGACGCTCGCCTCCGAAACCGCCTCCGATGTGCAGGTGATCGAGGCGCCGCGCCTCGATGCCGACCGCAAATATAATATCCCCGCCGTGGCGCTGCTCGCGCTGCTGATCGTCATGGCGCTGTTCACCGAAGTCTATGCGCCGGCGACGGGCATCGACCTCGGCTTCCAGCGGCTGCGGGACGAGGCGCGATGACCGGCGACGAACGGCCCGAACTTTCGATCGTCATCCCCTGCTTCAACGAAGAGGATAATGTCCGCGCGATCTGCGCCGCGGTGACGGCCGCCGCTACGCAGCATGCGCGATCGCACGAGATCATCCTGATCGACAATCGCTCGACCGACGCGACGCGGGAAATCCTGCGCGAGCTGTGCGCCGGCGATCCCCGCATCCGCGCGATCCTCAACAATCGCAATTACGGCCAGATGCGCTCGCCCACCCACGGCATCTACCAGGCCGAGGGCCGGGCGGTGATCGGCATGTGCGCCGATTTCCAGGACCCGCCCGCGCTGATCGGCGAATTCGTGCGCCAGTGGCGGGCGGGCGCGCAGATCGTGCTCGGCCAGCGCCGGTCCGAAAAGGCGTCGCCGCCGCTCCGCCTCGTCCGCCATGTCGGCTATCGCTTTCTTCAGCGTTACGGCGACTATCCGGTGATCCCCGGCGCGACCGGCTTCGGCCTGTTCGATCGCGCGGTGGTGGACATGCTCGCCACCTGGAACGAGCCCGAGCCCTTTTTCCGGGGCATGCTGGTCGAAAGCGGCTTCCGCCTTGTCGTGGTGCCGTTCGACAGGCCGCCCCGCGCGGCGGGAGAGAGCAAGAACGGCTTCGCGACGCTCTTCTCCTTCGCGCTGTCCGGATTCGCGGGGTCGGCCCGGTCGCTGCTCCGCCTGCCCATTCCGCTGTCGTTCGGGGCGGGGGCGATCGCGCTGCTGCTGCTCATCGCCACGATCGTCTCGGCCGTGCTGGGCGGGACGGTCTGGCCGCTCGTCGGCCTGACCGTCGCGTTCGGCATGTTCGCGCCGCTGCTGCTGTGTCTCGGCCTGTTGGGTGAGCAGGTCCGCCTGCTCGCCGAGCGCAGCCGCAACGTGCCGCTGGTGATCGAGGAGGAACGCATCAACTTCCCCCCTGCGCGCGCGTGTCCCTCCGCGCGCGCTTTTGTCTCCCGGCGATGACGGCGCGCCCGCGTTTCCTGGCGCTGCTGCCCGAGATCGCGCTGGCGCTGGCGGTGGTGGCGAGCGTCGTCTGGACGGCGCTCCGCTTCCGCGCGACGGGCTATCTGCCGCAGCCCTTCGTGTTCGACACCAACGACACCTTCATGGACTGGTTCAACACCGCCTATTGGGCGAACAATCCCGGCGCCTATGACGTGTGGCGGAGCATCTATCCGCCGCTGTCCTTCGTCCTGCTGGACGCGCTGAGCCTGCCGGATTGTTATTTGCAGTCGCCTTTTTTCGCGCGCGATTGCGACTGGCTGGGGCGCAGCGCGATCATCGCCTTCTACCTGATCGACGTGGCGCTCGTCTGGTGGAGCTTCCGCCGCGCCGACCGCCGCACCGCGCCAATGCGCGCGATCGCGTTCGGGCTCGGCCTGCCGCTGCTTTTCACGCTGGAGCGCGGCAATCTGATCCTCGCCTGCTTCGCCTGCTTCGTGCTCGCGCACGGCCCGATCCTGCGGTCGAGCCTGTGGCGCGGCGTGGCGGCGGCGGGGGCGATCAATTTCAAGCCTTACCTGCTGCTGCCCGTGCTCGCGCTGGCGGTGAAGCGCGAATGGCGCGCGCTGGAATTGGCGGGAATCGCGACGATCGCCCTCTATCTCGTCACTCTCGCCCTCGTCGGCAGCGGCACGCCGGGCGAGCTGGTTTCCAATACCGCCAACTGGGTCGTGTTCCAAAGCGGGCAGGTGTGGAACGAGATCAACTATTCCACCAGCTATGCCCCGCTGCTCGCGCTGCGCGCGGCGCAGATCCCGCTGTTGCAGTTCATCCCCTCGCGAACGATCGAGGGGATCGAGTTCGCCGTCCCGCTCGCCATCCGCCTCAGCCAGGCGATCGCGCTCGTGGCGCTCGCCGCCGCCTGGGTGCAGCCGAAGGCGGTGCCGCTCCATCGCGTCTCGACGATCCTGCTCGCCGCCTATCTCGTGACGCAGTCGCCTGGCGGCTACACGCAAACCTTCCTGCTCTTCCTCGTCCTGCTGGAGCGGTGGCGGGGAGCGGGGCCGATCGTCGCGATCGTCTGCGCCTATCTGCTGTGCCTCGTCGCCGACTGGCCGTTGTCGACGGTATTGCAGATTACCAGCGACAGCTGGCTCGGCGGGCGCACCGTGAGCCCCGCCTTCGGCCTCACCGTCGGCCATCTCGTCCGCCCCGGCCTCGTCATCCTGATCCTCTGGGCGCTGGCGCTCGACACGATCGCCGCCGTCGCGCGCGCACACCGGGCGCACCGCCCCTCGCTGGGATTGCAGCCGGCATGAGGCTCGCGCGCGATATCGAAGCGATCCAGGCCGCGCTCGGGCCGCTCTGGCCGCGCCTGTCGGGCGCGCGGCTGTTCATCACCGGCGGCACCGGCTTCATCGGCCGTTGGCTGCTGGAGGCATGGGCGCATTCGGGCGTTGACGCGGAAATCACGCTTCTCAGCCGCGATCCGGCGGGTTTCGCGGTGCGCGCGCCGCATCTTGCCCGGCGCGTTCGCCTGCTGCGCGGCGACATCGCCAGCTTCACCCCGCCGCCGGGCGCGTTCACCCACATCATCCACGCCGCGACCGACGCCAGCGCCGCGCTCAATATCGGCGATCCCTGCCGCATGTTCGACACGATCGTCACGGGCACCCGCCGCGCACTCGATTTCGCGGTGGAGCGGGGCGTTTCGCGCTTCTTCTTCCTGAGTTCGGGCGGGGTCTATGGCTGCCAGCCGTGGGACGTCACCCATGTCACGGAGGATTGGCATGGCGGCCCCGATCCGCGCGATCCGCGCTCGGCCTATGGCGAAGGCAAGCGCGCCGCCGAGCTGCTCTGCGCAATCTACCGCCGGCAATATGGGCTCGACGTCGTCGCCGCGCGCATCTTCGCGCTGCTGGGGCCGCTGCTCTCGCTCGATATCCATTTCGCGGCGGGCAATTTCATCCGGGACGCGATGCTCGGCCGCCCGATCCGGATCGTGGGCGAGGGCAGGACGGTCCGCTCCTATCTCTATGCCGCCGATCTCGCTGTCTGGCTGTGGACGATCCTGCTCGGCGCCAAGGCAGGCGCCACCTACAATGTCGGGTCCGAAGAGGCGGTGTCGATCGCCGACCTCGCCCGGCGCACCGCCGCGATCCTCGGCGGACCCGGGGTCGAGATTCTCGGCCGCCCCGATCCCGGCTGGAACCCCGGCCGCTACGTCCCCTCGACCGCGGCGATCCGCCGCGACCTGGGCGTCGCGCCCACCGTCGCCCTCGACGAGGCGATCCGCCGCACCGCTATTTCGAACGGATGGAAACCATGACGCGCGTGAAACTTTCCGACTGGGTGGCCGACAGGCTGGCCGAGCATGGCATCGCCGACATCTTCATGCTGACCGGCGGCGGCGCGATGCATCTCAACCATTCGCTGGGCACGCATCCGCGCCTCGCCACCACCTTCACCCATCATGAGCAGGCGCTGGCGATGGCGGCCGAGGCCTATTACCGGCTGACCAACCGGCTGGCGGTGGTCAACGTCACCTCGGGCCCCGGCGGCACCAATGCGATCACCGGCGTCTATGGCGCATGGGTCGATTCGATCGGGATGCTGGTGCTCTCCGGACAGGTGAAGATGGAAACCACCGTGCGCTCGACCGGCCTGCCGCTGCGCCAATATGGCGATCAGGAGCTGGACATCGAGGAACTGGTCCGCCCGATCACCAAATATGCGGTGATGGTGACGGACCCGCGCTCGATCCGCTACCATCTCGAAAAGGCGCTCTATCTCGCCACCAGCGGACGGCCCGGCCCCGTCTGGCTCGATATCCCGCTCGACGTGCAGGCGGCGCCGATCGATCCCGACGATCTGCTCCCCGGGTTCGATCCCGCCGAACTGGACGAGCCGTGGAAGCGCACCCATCTCGACACCGCCGCCGCCGCGATCCTCGACAGGCTGCACGCCGCCGAACGTCCGGTGCTGTTCGCCGGCGGCGGCGTGCGGCTGAGCGGCGCGCACGCCGATTTCCTCCGGCTGATCGAGCGGCTGGGCGTGCCCGTCGTCACCGGCTGGAACGCGCATGACGCGCTGTGGAACGATCATCCGCTCTATGCCGGCCGCCCCGGCACAGTGGGCGATCGCGGCGGCAACATGGTGCTGCAAAGCGCGGACCTGCTGCTCGTCCTCGGCAGCAGGCTCAACATCCGGCAGGTGAGCTATAACTGGAAGACCTTCGCGCGCGCCGCCTACAAAATCTGGGTGGACATCGATCCCGTCGAGCTGGGCAAGCCGACGGTGACGCCCGACATGCCCGTCGTCGCCGATCTGGCGGACCTGATCCCCGCCTTGCTCGCGCGGCCCTATCCCGGCCCGACGCAGGGGCATCAGGAATGGTTGGGCTGGGCGCGCGAGCGCGTCCGCCGCTTTCCGACGGTCCTTCCCGAATATCGCGACCATAGCCCCGCTAATCACCCCTATGTCGCAATGGACGCGCTGTTCGAGGCGCTGGACCAGGAGGATATCGTCATCACCGGCAATGGCAGCGCCTGCGTCGTCAGCTTCCAGACGGCGCGGATCAGGCGCGGCCAGCGGCTGTGGACCAATTCGGGCTGCGCGACGATGGGCTATGACCTGCCCGCCGCGATCGGCGTCTGCACCGCGACCGGCGGGCGACAGCGCGTGATCGCGATCGCGGGCGACGGCAGCATCATGATGAACCTTCAGGAATTGCAGACGATCGCGGGCAACAACCTGCCGGTGAAGGTCTTCCTGCTCAACAATAGCGGTTATGTCTCGATCTTCCAGACACACCGCAATTTCTTCAACGGCGTCGAGGTGGGCGGCGGGCCAAAGAGCAACGTGACCTTCCCCGATTTCGGAAAGGTCGCCGCCGCCTTCGGCTTCGCCTATTTCCGCGCCGAATCGCATAACGAACTGCCCGGCGCGATCGCGGCGGCGCTGGCCACAGAAGGCCCGGTGCTGTGCGAGTTGCTGATCGACGAGAATGTCCCCTTCGCGCCCAAGCTCGGCGCGAAACAGCATCCCGACGGGCGCATCACCTCGCCCCCCCTCGAAGACCTCTCGCCCTTCCTCCCGCGCGAGGTGCTGCGCGAGAATATGCGGATCAACCTGCTGGAGGAATCGTGATCGGCCGCGACACGCTCAAAAGCGAACGTCCGCTGCGCTTCCTGATCGCGGGCGGGGCGAACACGGCGTTCGGGCTGGCCTTCTATCCGCTGCTGCTCTGGGCGGCGCCGGCCTTCCAGCGCCATTATCTGCTCGCGCTCGGCCTCGCGCAGGCGGTGTGCCTCTGCTTCGCCTTCACCACCTACAAGCTGGGCGTCTTCCGCACGCGCGGGCCGATCCTGCGCGAGTTCGCGGCCTTTTCAAGCTTCTACCTGTTCAACTATGCCGCCAACTGGGCGGCGCTGCCGCTGCTGGTGGAGTGGGGCGGCGTTCCGCCGATCGTCGCGCAGCTAGGCTTCACCGTCGTGCTGATCGCCGGCAGCTATTTCTGGCACAGCCGCGTCACATTCCGATCCGCCGCCGCGAAGCCGGATCGCGCGCTGTAATCGGCGATCTGGGCGAGGGTGAGCGCGCGCGCGTCGCCGCCCGCCGCCAGCGCCTTGTGCCACTCGACGATCCAGAGCAGCGCCTCCTCCAGCGTCAGCGCCGGCCGCCATCCCAGCTCGGCGCGCGCCCTGGAACAATCGAGCCGCAGCAGCCCCGCCTCGTGCGGGCGCGGGCCGCTGTCGGGCAGCGCCGCGCCGGCATCGCCGCCCCACGCCGCGCGCATCTTTCCGACGATCCACGACACCGGCCGCGCATCCTCGTCTGCCGGCCCGAAATTCCACGCATCGGCAAAGCGCCTCTCGCCCGCCAGCAGCCGATCGGCGATCCGCAGATAGCCGCCCAGCGCCTCCAGCACGTGCTGCCACGGCCGCACCGCGTGCGGCGAGCGGATCAGGGGGGCGGCGCCGGCCTCGAACGCGCGCACCAGATCGGGCACCAGCCGGTCGGCCGCCCAGTCGCCGCCGCCGATCACATTGCCCGCACGCACCGAGGCGAGCGCCGGCCCCTCGCGATCGAAGAAGGATCGTCGCCACGCCGCGACCACCAGCTCGGCGCATCCCTTGCTGCTGCTATAGGGATCATGGCCGCCCATCGGATCGCTTTCGCGATAGGGCCAGACCCATTCGCGATTCTCATAGCATTTGTCGCTCGTCACGCAGACGATCGCCTTGACCTCCGGCACGCGCCGCGCCGCCTCCAGCAGGTGCACCGTGCCCATGACGTTGGTGGCATAGGTTTCCACCGGTTCGGCATAGGAGGCGCGGACCAGCGGCTGCGCGGCGAGATGCAGGATCAGCTCTGGCCGCGCCGTCTCCACCGCCGCCTGCAAGGCCGCCAGATCGCGTATGTCGCCTTCGATATGGCGGACCCGTTCGGCGATCCGCGCCGCCTCGAACAGGCTCGGCCGCGTCGGCGGCGGCAGCGCGAAGCCGGTGACGTCGGCGCCCAATGTATCGAGCCACAGGCTCAGCCAGCTTCCCTTGAAACCGGTATGCCCCGTCACGAGCACCCGGCGGCCCTGCCAGCCGCTCACCAGCGCTTCCACGGCGCATCGCCGGTTTTCCAGAGCTCCTCCAGATAATTCTTGTCACGCAACGTATCCATCGGCTGCCAGAAGCCTTCGTGCCGATAGCCCATCAGCTCGCCATCATGCGCCAGCCGTTCGAGCGGCCCGGCCTCCCAGATCGTTTCAGGCCCGTCGACAAGATCGAGCACCGACGGATCGGCGACGAAGAAGCCGCCGTTGATCCGCCCGCCGTCGCCCGCCGGCTTCTCCTTGAAATCGATCACGCGCCCGCCGTCGAATTCGAGCGCGCCGAAGCGGCCGGGCGGCGAAACGGAGGTGATGGTGGCGCGCAGGCCATGCGCCTTGTGGAAGCGGACGAGCGCGTCGACGTCGATATTGGCGACGCCATCGCCATAGGTGAAGCAGAAGGGCTCGTCGGGCTCCAGATAGGGGCGGATCGCCGCCAGCCGCCCGCCCGTCATCGTCGTCGCGCCGGTTTCCACCAGCGTGACGCGCCAAGGCTCGCTGCGCGCATAATGCACCTCCATGCCGTTGCCGCCGCGCAGGTCGATCGTCACGTCGGAGGTGTGGAGGAAGTAGTTGGCGAAGAACTCCTTTATCAGATAGCCCTTATAGCCGAGGCAGATGACGAAGTCGTTGAATCCGGACGAGGAATAGATCTTCATGATGTGCCACAGGATCGGCATCCCGCCGATCTCGATCATCGGCTTGGGCCGCACGGTCGTTTCCTCGCCAAGCCGGGTCCCAAGGCCGCCCGCCAATATTACGGTTCGCATCGCCGCTCCACGTCATGTCATCCGACGCCATGACGGAACCGCCCCCTCTTATCCGTAATCCGCTCGCCCGTTGCCGGGTTCGGCGCGGCCTGCTCGCGCTGATCCTGCTCGTCGCGACCACCCTGCGGCTGCATGGCGTGGCGTTCGGCCTGCCCGCGCTCAACGATCCCGACGAGCCGCTGTTCGTGATGACCGCGCTGGAGATGCTGCGGAACCACAGCCTCGATCCGGGCTGGTTCGGCCATCCGGGCACGATCACCCTCTATGGCCTCGCGCTCACCAGCCTTGCCGTCGCCCTGGCGGGCCTCGCGTCGGGGCGTTTTGCCGATGCGCATGCCTTCGTCGGCGCGGCCTATGCCGATCCGGGGCTGATCTTCCTGCCGGGGCGGCTGCTGATCCTGCTTAGCGGCGTCGTCTGCGTGCTGCTGACGTATCGGCTCGGCAAACGGATCGGCGGCGCGCGGCTCGGCCTGCTTGCCGCCGCCTTCCTCGCGGTCAACGCCGTCCATATCGAATATTCGCAGATCATCCGCACCGACGTGCAGGCGACCGTCTTCATGCTGCTCGCCACGCTGGCCGCTATCGCGATCTTCCGGGGCGGACGGTGGCGCGATTATCTGCTCGCCGGCCTGTTCGTCGGACTCGGCTGCGCGACCAAATGGCCGGCGGCGGTGATCGCGCTGAGCCCGATGGCGGCGGGCCTCTATCGCATCCTGTGGGGCCGCGCGGAGGGACGGCGGCTCGCGGCCTTCTGCCTTGCCGCGCTTGGCAGCCTGCTGCTCGTCTCGCCCTATCTGCTGCTCGACCATCAGACCGTGTTGCGCGATCTGGCGGGCGAGGCGCGGCGCGTCCATCCCGGCGCGACAGGCGGGGGCTTTCTCGCCAATCTCGGCTGGTATGTCGATCGTCCCCTGCTCTCGTCGCTGGGTGTCGCCGGGCTGGCGTTGACGCTGCTGGGGCTCGGCTGGGGAACCGTGCGCAGCCGGCTGCTGGCGGTCGCGGTGCTGCCGGGCTTCCTCGCCTTTCTGGTCATCATCTGCGCGCAGGCGCTGCGCTGGGAACGCTGGATCGTTCCGCTGCTTCCCCTGTTCGCGCTGGCGCTCGCCTATGCCTTGTGCCGCCTCGCCGATCTGCTGCGCGCCCGCCTGGGCCGGCGCCTTCCCTTCGCGGAGCCGCTGGCCGCGCTTCTCCTCATGATCCCGATGGCCCATGCCGTCTGGGTGAACGCGGCCGAGCGCGCGCATGACACGCGCCAGATCGCCTCGGCCTGGGTGCGCGGCCATGTGCCGCCGGGGCGCTCGATCCTGATCGAGCATGCCGCCTTCGACATATTGCAGGGGCCGTGGCGCTTCCTGTTCCCGCTCGGCTCGGCGGGGTGCATCGACGTGCACGCCGCGCTCGCGGGGCATATCCGCTATTCGCGGGTGGAGGGGCTGCGCGCCGACAGCCCGATCATGGATCTGGGCCATGTCGATATGGCGCTGCTCGATAGCTGCCGCGCCGATTATGCGGTGCTCACCCATTATGCGCGCTACCGGGCGGATGCCGCGACCTTCGGCGACGCGCTCGGCCGCTATCGCACGCTGCTGAAGGGAGCGCGGATCGTCGCGGTCATCCGCCCCGAACCGGGGCGGAGCGCCGGCCCCGTCGTCCACATCGTCAGGCTGTCGCGCACCCGCCCGTGACAAGCGCGCCCGTTCGCGCGATAAACAGGCGCAGAACAGATAGATAGGGGGGCATCATCATGCTTGCGATCGATCCGGCGCCCGGCCTCGCGCGGCCCGATCCGCTTCGTCCCGCCTCGAATTTCCTTCTTCCGGATTGAAAGGGCTATCGATGCGCAAGATTTTTCTCGGTACGGCTTTCGCCTGCGGCCTTCTCTTCGCGGCCGCGCCCGTGCTTGCCCAGGGCGAGTGCAGCCGCGCCGATCTCCAGAAGGCGACCGACGCCTATATCGGCGCGCAGACGAAGGGCGACGCGACGCTCGTCCCCCTCTCGGGCTGGACGCAATATTCGGAGCAGATGGAAATGGGGACGATGTCGACGGGCATCCTCTCCACGCCGCAAAAGATCGATTTCCATCGCAGCCTCCTCGATCCGCTGAGCTGCATGTCCTTCACCGAAATGGTCATCACCGATCCGAAACATCCCTATGTGCTCGGCACGCTGCTGGAGATGCGTGGCGACCGGGTGCACGCGATCGAGACGCTGATTACCGATCATGACGACTGGCTGTTCAATGCGGCCAACACGCTCAAATATTCGCGCGCGGAGGACTGGTCCGAAATCCCGCCCGAGAAGCGTGAGAGCCGCACGAAGCTGATCGCCGCCGCCAACGCCTATCTCGATTCCTTCGACGACAAGAGCGTCGCCGTACCGTGGGGTAGCCCGTGCGCGCGGCTGGAGGGCGGCCTCTATACCGGCAAGGGCGCGCCCGGCACCGCAACGGCCGAGGATAGCTGCAATGTCGGCGTGCCGAGTGGCGTGAAGCTCACCGAGCGCCGCTATATCGTCGATCCGGCGATCGGCGCGGTGACGGTCCTGCTCCGCTTCGGCAAGGATCAACTGCCCGATGCGCACACCTTCCGCATCGAAGAGGGAAAGATCCGCTACGTCCATACGATCACCGTGTGCAAGACGTTCAACTGCGGCTTCAAGGTGCCCAAGGAATTGCAGACCGCGGGCAAATAGCTCTTCCCGTCACCCCGGCGGAAGCCGGGGTCCATGGGACACGGTGCACTTCCTTACCGATCGTCTCACTGTCCATGGATTCCGGCGTTCGCCGGAATGACGGGAGGAGGATCGGGCCTAATGCAGGTGCCGCAGCTTGTCCGGATTGCGCGTCATGTAGATGGCGACCACGCGACCCCCCTCGATCAGTAGCGCGGTGGTCTGCAATTCGCCGTCGGCCTCGCGCGTGATGAAGCCGGGCAGGCCATTGACCAGCGCGGTGCGCACGAGTTCGGAGCCGTGCTTGCCGTACAGCACGCCCAGCGCCTTGTGCAGTTTCAGCACTTCGCCGATGCCGACAAGGGGGCGCACCGCCGCCGGGCGCTTGCCGCCGCCGTCGGTATGCAGGCTCACATCGTCCGCCAGCAGCGCGCCCAGCGCGCCCATGTCGCCGTTTCGGGAGGCGAGGAAGAAGGCGTTGGCGAGCGCCAGCCCGCGTTCCTTCTCCACCTGGAAGCGCGGCCGCGCCTCGCGCACATGGATGCGCGCGCGGCTGGCAAGCTGTCGGCAAGCGGCGACATCGCGCCCGATCGTCGCCGCCACCTCGTCGAAGCCGAGCCCGAACACATCGTGCAGCAGGAAAGCCGCGCGTTCGAGCGGGGAAAGCCGCTCAAGCGCGAGCATCAGCGGCAGCGTCACGTCCTCCGTCTCCTCCTCTTCGACGATCGGATCGGGCAGCCACGGGCCGACATAGGTTTCGCGCCGATGCCGCGCCGATTTGAGCTGGTCGAGGCATAGCCGCGTGACGATGCGGCGCAGGAAGGCTTCGGGCTCGCGCACCTCGGCGCGATCGGCCCCCATCCAGCGGATGAAGGCCTCCTGCACCACATCTTCCGCATCGGCGACCGAGCCGAGCATGCGATAGGCGACGCGAAGCAGGCGGGGGCGCAGCGGATCGAACGGCGCCGCTGCCGCCTCGCGCGCCGCGGGCATCAGGCCGCCGCCTTCTGCTCGGTTTCCATCCACATGCCGAAGCCCACCCCGAAGCGGTTCCAGCCGTTGATGATGTTGATCATCAGCGTCAGCTTCACCTGTTCCTCCTCGCTGAACTCGGCCTCCAACGCCTCATAGGCTATTTCCTGCCCATCATGCCCTTCCGAAAGCCGCGTCAGCGCCTCGGTCCAGCCGAGCGCCGCACGTTCGCGGTCCGTGTAGCACGGCGCCTCGCGCCAGGCGGAGAGCAGATAGATGCGCTGCTCGGTTTCGCCTTTCTCGCGCGCCTCGACGGTGTGCATGTTGATGCAGTTGGCGCAGCCGTTGATCTGCGAAGAGCGGATCTTCACCAGTTCGATAAGGCTCGGCTCAAGACTGGCGGCGATCGTCATTGAAAGGCCGGTCCACTGCTTCATCAGGTGCGGCGCGGCGGCATAGGGGTCGAGCTTGGCGGTCATCATCTGCTTCCTTTCCTTGGGGAGTTTGCGATGACTTGACGAGGCTGAGCCGGCGGTTGTGACATGCACGCGAAAATTTCTTCGGCGGGGCAGGGCCGCGCCTCAGCCATCCTCGATCGTCAACGCTTCCAGATCGATCTCGATGCCGTCGGCCGTGTCGCGCCGCCCGGCGAAGAGGGCGTCGGCGACGAGGTGGCCGGGAAGGCGGAACTCCAGCTCGGCGATCTCCGCCGCCAGCCGATCGGCGCGCGCCGCCGCATCGACGCCGGTCAGCAGCAGCGTGACCTCGTGCCGCGCGCCGGTGAAGGTGGCGCTCGCCCAGGCGATGTGGCGCTCGGTGAGGCGATGCGTCGTCGTCTCCCCGGCTTCGCGGACAAGCGCCTTGAGCAGCAGCGAACCTGCGTCACGCATCGTCGTTCCCCGCTTCGCTCGTCGCCATATGGTTGATGATTCGCGCCACGGTCGCCGCGCGCGGTTCGCGGCCAAGGCGGAGATCGTGGACGAGGCGGGGGTCGCCCACCGCCTCGCGCCCGAAGCGGCTGGGCGGTGTATTGGTGCGCTGCAGATATCTTTCGATGGCGTACAGCAGGTGCATGGGCGCGACTCCTCTCAACGACGTGAATGCTTCGAGTCGCCATGTTCTCGTTTTATTCCTACTTGTCTAGGTAAAAACCTATCGCTATGGTGGAAAGATGGTTGACGATCCGCGTACCCTGCTCGACGCCCTGATTCGGGAGCGGGGGGAGGATTATGCTTCGCTCTCCCGGCTGATCGGCCGCAATCCCACTTATGTGCAGCAGTTCATAAAGCGCGGCGTCCCGCGCAAGCTGGATGAGCAGGATCGACGGACTCTAGCGGGGTATTTCGGGATCGACGAAAGTTTGCTGGGCGCACCGCCGCGTCTCGCCCAGGTGGCCGATGCCGAGGCGTCGCCCCGTAGTGACGAGGCGGAGTTCATCGCCGTGCCGCGCCTCGACGTGCAGGCGTCGGCGGGGCCGGGTGCGCTGAATGGCGAGGAAAAAACCTATGATCGCTTGCGATTTGACGGCCGGTGGCTGCGCGAGATCGCGGGCGGGAGCACCGCCGGCCTGTCCACGATCCGCGTCGCGGGCGATTCGATGGCGCCCACGCTCAGCCCCGGCGACGAGATACTGGTCAATCGCGGCGATGCGGCGGAGCGGCTGCGCGACGGCATTTACGTGCTGCGGATCGACGATGTGCTCGTCGTCAAGCGGATCGCGCTCCACCCTTCGGGGCGCACGATCACGATCCACAGCGACAATCCCAGCTATCCGCCCTGGCCCGATTGCGATCCCGCCGCGATCGGCGTCATCGGCCGCGTCGTCTGGGCCGCGCGGCGGATCAGTTAGGATACTCCGCTGATCTGTCCGCTTTTCCTACATCAGCCCCATTGTCATTCCCGGGCAGGCAGGAATGACAGCATGTGGATGTCTGCTTCAGGTCAGCGGCTTCAGCGCGCCCGGTCTTTCCACCAATAGACGATCTGGATCGCGACGCCGACGGCGATGCCGGCGAGAATGCCGATCGTCGACTGGCCCAACAGCGTGCCGATCACGGCGCCGGCGACGATCGAGAGAGCGAGCAGCGCGCCGGCGGCGCGGGGGGCGGGGGTATCGGCCATGGCGCGTCCTTGCCATGGCGGGCGCGCGCGCGCCATACCCTTTGGGTGCGGCTGGCCCCCATGAAACGGGACAGGGCAATGCATTTCACCGGGCGGACGCCTCAAATGGTCGCGGGGCCGTTTTGAACGCTGGCGGCTGACGGCGGCGCACGCTAGGTTTGTTACCATGCCGTCAGTGTTCCCGCGGCGCGGCATTTGCCGCCTCGCCTTCCTTGCTGCCATGTTCCAGTGGTTCCCGGCGGCAGCGCAGGCGCCCGGCGAACCGGCTGTGCAGCGGGACGAGGCGATGCCCGACGGCGCGCTCGATCCCGGATCGCCGCTGGCGCCGCTGCCCGATCTGGGGGTGGACTGGCCGGACCTGTCGGCCCCCGTCTCGGTCCCGCTCCCGGCCGACATCACCAAGACCGCGCCCGCCGCCGCCCATCGCGCCACCAATGCCGCGGCCGAACAGCGCTATCACTTCGCGATCGAGGGGCTGGACGATCTGGAGGGGGTGAGCCCCGAAAAGATCCGCAACGCCTTTGCCGAGATATCGACGCTGAAGACGGGCGCGGGCAAGCCGGCCAACGTCGCCCAGATCGATCGCCGCGCGCGCGAGGATGAAGGCGCGCTGCGCGACGTGCTGCGCGGTTATGGCTATTATGACGCGGATGTACGGGCGCGGGTGGAAACGGCGCATGGCGAGGTGGTCGTCACGCTGGCGGCCGAGCCGGGCGCGCTCTATCGTTTCTCGGCGGTCGATCTGAACGGCCTTGCCGAGGCGGGCGAGAAGGCCGCGACGTTGCGCAAGGCGTTTCCCGTCCAGGCGGGCGATCCAGTGGACGCCGCGAAGATCGCCGCCGCCGAGGCGAACCTGAAGCAGCAGCTCGGCCATGAAGGCTTCGCCTTCGCCAAGGTGGGCGAGACGCAGGTGACGGTCGATCATGAAACGCATCTGGCGACGTTGACGCTCGCCGTCGATCCCGATGGAGCGAAGCGTTTCGGCGCGATCCGGATCAGCGGCAAGCCGTTGTTCGGCCGTCGCCATCTGGGCCGCATCGCCCGCTTCCATCCGGGCGATCCCTATGACGCGACGCTGATCGACGATTTCCGCCGCGCGCTGATCCAGACCGGGCTCGTCTCCTCGGTGCGTCTCACGCCGATCGAGGGGAAGGCGCCGGGGACGGTGGACATCGACGTCAGGCTGGAGCCCGCGCCGAAGCGCACGATCGCGGGCGAGCTGGGCTATGGCACGGGCGAGGGGGTGCGCTCCGAAATAAGCTGGACGCACCGCAATCTCATTCGGCCCGAAGGCGCCGTCACCTTCCGCGGCGTCCTCGGCACACAGGAACAGTTGTTGAGCGCGCAGCTTCGCCGCAATAATTACAAGGCGCGCGACCGGGTACTGACGGCGCAGATCGCCGCCAGCCACACCAATGTCGCCGCTTATGACGCGCGTACCTTCACGCTGGCGGGCGGGATGGAGCGGCAGTCGAACATCATCTGGCAGAAGAAATGGACCTGGTCCGCCGGGACCGAACTGCTCGTATCCGACGAGCGCGACGTGATCCGCGACACCGGAGAACCGCGCCGGCGGACTTATTATGTCGCCGCGCTGCCCGGCTCGCTTGCGTATGACGGGTCCGACGATCTGCTCAATCCGACGCGCGGCTTCCGCCTTTCCGCCCGGCTGTCGCCCGAATTGTCCTTCCAGGGCAGCGCCTTCACCTATGCCCGCGCCCAGATCGACGCGAGCGGTTATTATCCGGTGAGCGGGCGGACGACGATCGCCGGCCGTGTCCGCGTCGGATCGATCTTCGGCGCCGACCGCGATCGCATCGCGCCGTCGCGGCGCTTCTATGCCGGCGGCGGCGGATCGGTGCGCGGCTATGGCTATCAGCGGATCGGCCCGCGCGATGCGAACAACGATCCGATCGGCGGCCAGAGCCTCGCCGAATTTTCGATCGAGGCACGCGTCCGCTTCGGCGATTTCGGGATCGTCCCCTTCTTCGACGGCGGCAATCTCTACACCACGACGCTGCCGCGCTTCACCGGCCTGCGCTACGGCGCGGGGATCGGCGCGCGTTACTATACCAGCTTCGGCCCGATCCGCGTCGATGTCGGCACACCGATCAACCCGCGCGCGGGCGATGCCAAGGTCGCCGTTTACGTCTCGCTGGGACAGGCCTTCTGATGGTCGACGACGCCGGGACCGAAGCCGCGCCGCCGGCCGCGCGCCGCCGCCGTCGCCTGTGGTGGCCGCTGCGCTGGCTTGCCGGGCTGTTGCTGGGGCTGGTCGCGCTCGGGTCGGTCGGCCTGTTCGTGCTCGATACCGATTTCGGCCACCGCTTCCTCGCCGACCGCATCGCCGCTCTGTCACCCTCCACCGGCCTGCGCATCCGCATCGGCCGGATCGACGGCTCGCTCTGGCGCAATACCGAACTGCGCGACGTCCGCCTTTATGATCCGCAGGGGCTGTTCCTCGAAATTCCGCAGGTGAAGCTGCGTTGGCGGCCGCTCGCCTGGCTCGACAACCGCCTCGATATCGATCGGGTGACGACCGATCTCGCAATCCTTCACCATGTTCCGAAGCTGCGTCCCTCGGCCAAGCCCCGGCCGATTCTGCCGGGCTTCGACATCCGCATCGGCACGCTCCAGGTGGAGACGCTGCGGCTCGATCCGGCGGTGGCGGGGGCGCCGCGCGTCGGCCGGCTCAAGGCGAAGGCCGACGTGCGCAGCGGCCGCGCGCTCATCGATATCAATGCCGCGTCGAACGCGGGGGACCGGCTGCGGCTGCTGCTCGATGCCGAGCCCGATCGCGATCGCTTCGATCTCAACGCCCGCGTCTCCGCGCCGGCGGGCGGCGTCCTTGGCAAGGTGGTCGGCACCGAACGCCCGATCCGGTTCGCGGTTACGGGCAAGGGGACATGGGCGTCGTGGAACGGTTCTGCCCGCCTCGACGTCTCGGGCCTGCGGATCGCCGACCTCGGCCTCGGCGTGCGCGGCGGCGCTTATTCGCTGGGCGGCGTCCTCGCCCCAGCGCCGCTGCTCAGCGGCAAGCTGCATCGCCTGTCCAGCCCGCGCATCGTCGTCAACGGCAAGGCGACGCTCGCCCGTCGCCAGCTCGATACGGCGCTGTCGCTCCGCTCGGGTGCGCTGACGATCGACGGCAAGGGTGTGCTCGATCTCGCGCACAGCGCGTTCGACGGCGTCACGCTCGACGCCCATCTGCTGAAGCCGCCGGCCTTGTTCCCGAACATGACCGGGCGCAACGTCCGCATGCGGGCGACGCTGGACGGGCCGTTCGCCCGCGCCGCCTTTCATTATGTGCTCACCGCCGATCGCGCCGCGTTCGACGAGACGGGGTTCGAGGTGGTCCATGCCGAGGGTCGCGGCCATTTCTCGCCGAGCCCCGTCTCGGTGCCGGTGAAGCTCAGCGCGGCGCGCGTGACGGGGGTGGGCAATGTCGCGGGCGGCATCCTTGCCCGCCTGACGCTGGACGGCACGCTCAAGGTGACGTCGAAGCTGGTGACGGGCGAGGGGATGGCGCTCACGTCGGACAAGATCAAGGGCAAGCTCGCTTTGCTTCTCGACCTGCGCACGGGCGATTATACCGTCACCCTGTCGGGCGGGATGACGCGCTATCTGATTCCCGGCCTCGGCCTTGTCGACGTGCTGACCGAATTGAAGGTGGTGCCCGGCCCGGGCGGGCATGGCTCGATCGTCGCCGGGCGCGGCCATGCTTGGGTCCGCCGTTTCGATAATAATTTCCTGCATTCGCTGGCGGTGGGCCTGCCCGAGATCGAAACCGGGCTCGTGCGCGGAACCGACGGAATTCTCCTTCTGCGGGGGTTGAAGCTCACCGCGCCGGGGGTCAGCATCACCGGCAACGGCCTGCGCCGCCGCGACGGCACCTTCCAGTTCGAAGGGACGGGCACGCAGCAGGATTACGGCCCGTTCCGCATGAAGCTGGACGGCGATATCAGCCATCCCAAGCTCGATTTCCTCCTCGCCCATCCGGTCGATGCGCTGGGGCTCACCGACGTGACGCTCGCGCTCGATCCCAATCCGCAAGGCTATGCCTGGACCGGGCGGGGCGGTTCCTATCTGGGGCCGTTTACCGGTAACGGCCAGCTTCTCCTCCCCGCCGGCGTGCCCGCGACGATCGGCGTCGCCGCGATCGATGTCGCGGGGACGCGCGCGACGGGTGCGGTGCGTTCGATGACGGGCGGCTTCATGGGGCGGCTTGGCGTCGCAGGCGGCGGGCTCGACGGCGATCTGCTGTTCCGCCCCGCCGGCAACGTGCAGGAGATTGCGGTGAAGCTCGCCGCCGATAGTGCGACGCTGCCCGGCCTTATCGCGGCGAGCGTGCGCAAGGGAACGCTCGATACGACGATCCGGCTCGATCCGGCAGGCACGACGATCAAGGGATCGCTGCTCGCGCGCGGCGTCCGGCGCGGCGCCGTCTCGCTTGGCCGGCTGGCCGCGACCGCGAACCTTGCGGGCGGGATCGGCAAGGCGCGTGTCTCGATCGCGGGATCGCGCGGCCGCGCCTTCGAATTGACGGCCGACGCCGATATCGGCCGCAACCGCGTCGCGCTGAACGGCGGCGGCACGATCGATCGCGTGCCGCTCAAGCTCACCTCGCCCGCCATCTTCACGCGCGAAGGGGCCGAGGGCGGATGGCGGCTCGCCCGCACCGGCCTCAGCTACGATGGCGGGGGGGCGACGCTCGGTGGCTATTTCGGCAGCGATTCGATGGAGCTGGAAGGCGGTCTGGAGCGCATGCCGCTGACGATCGCCGATCTCGTCTATCCGCGCCTTGGCCTCGGCGGTTCGGCCAGCGGCACCTTCCGCTATCGCAAGCCCAAGGGCGGACTACCCACCGGCCGCGCCGATCTCACGGTGCGCGGCCTCACCCGATCGGGCCTCGTCCTCTCCTCGCGCCCGGTCGATCTCGGCGTCGCCGCGGTGCTCGACGCTGATCGTCTGGTCGCGCGCGCCGTCGCGGCGAGCGACGGCAAGGTGATCGGGCGCGCCCAGGCCCGGCTCGCGCCGCTTGGCTCAGCAGGCGATCTGGAGACGCGGCTGCGCAATGCGCCGCTCTTCGCCCAGCTTCGTTATTCGGGGCCGGCCGACACGCTCTGGCGGCTTTCGGGCATCGAGACGATCGATCTGTCGGGCCCCGTCGCGGTGGGGGCGGACGTCACCGGCCGGCTCGCCGATCCGGTGATACGCGGCTCGCTGAAGGCGGAGGGTGCGCGGCTGGAAAGTAGCGTCTCGGGCACGACGATCACCAACCTGAAGGCCAGCGGGCGGTTCGGCGGATCGGCGCTGGTGGTCGACAGCTTTACCGGCACGGCGGGCGAGGGCACCGTCTCGGGACGGGGCCGCTTCGATTTCGCCGCCGCGCATGGGCTTGGCATGGATATCCAGCTCAATGCCGACAATGCCGAGATGCTGAATCGCGACGATATCGGCGCCACCGTCACCGGCCCGCTGACGATCCGGTCCGACGGCGCCGGCGGCACGATCGCGGGCGATGTCACGCTTCGGAAGAGCCATTACCGCCTCGGCCGCGCCGCCGTCGCGACGATCCCGCGCGTCACCCATCTTACCGAAGTGAACCGGCCGCCCGACGAGGCGGAGGAAGTAGCCCCGCCCGTGCCCTGGACGCTCGACCTCAAGGCCCATGCGCGCAACCGGCTCGCGATCACCGGGCTTGGGCTCGACAGCGAATGGCGCGCCGATCTCGTCATCAAGGGCACCACCGAAAATCCGGCGATCACCGGGCGCGCCGATCTGGTGCGCGGCGATTACGAATTTTCGGGACGGCGCTTCGATCTCGATCGCGGCGCGATCCGCTTCCTTGGCCAGGCGCCACCCGATCCGGTGCTCGACATCGTCGCGGTTGCGAATATCCAGGGGCTCAACGCCTCGATCCACGTGTCGGGCACCGGCCTCCATCCCGAGATCGATTTCCAGAGCACCCCCGCCTTGCCCGAGGACGAACTGCTGTCGCGGCTGCTGTTCGGCACGTCGATCACGAACCTGTCCGCGCCCGAAGCCTTGCAGCTTGCCGCCGCGGTCGCCTCGCTGCGCGAGGGGGGCGACGGCGGGCTCAACCCGATCAATGCGGTGCGCCGCGTGGCGGGCCTTGATCGGCTGCGTATTCTGCCGGCGGACGTGACGACGGGGCAAAAAACCGCGATCGCGGCGGGCAAATATGTCGGCCGGCGGACCTATGTGGAGGTCATCAGCGACGGCGCCGGCTATTCGGCGACGCGCGTCGAATTCCAGATCACGCGTTGGCTGTCGCTGCTCGGCAGCATATCGACGATCGGCCGCAGCAGCGGCAACGTGCGTATTTCGAAGGATTATTAGGAGGCAGGGGGCGGTGTCTCGCCCGCCCGCTACAGCGCCTTTTCGTAGATGCGATAGATTCGGTTGATATCGGCGTCGATAGCCTCGGCGATCGATCGCATTCCCTGATTATCATCGAGGATCCAGCCGATCTCGCCGCGCGTCGCGCCATATTGGGAGACGGCGACGCGGCGCGTATATTCGATCATCATGAAGGCGAGCTGGCTCGCGAGCCGCGTCGCCTGCAGCCGCTTCACCACGCCCATCAGCGGCACGCGCATCGTGCGTACCTTCGGCTTGTGCAGCCGCCAGAGCAGCTTGACGAAGCCGAAGGGGAACAACTCCCCGTTCAGGTCGCGCGTCATCTCATTCATGTCGGGCAGCGTCATCATGAAGGCGACGGGCTCGCCCTCCACTTCGGCCACGCGGATCAGGTTTTCGAAGACGATCGGTTTCAGCTTCTTGCCGGCATAGGCGATCTCGTCGTCGGTCAGCGGCACGAAGCCCCAATTGTCCGACCAGGCATCGTTCAGGATGCCGAGGATCAGCGCCGCTTCCTCGTCGAAACGCGATTTGTCGACCTCGCGGATGCGGATCCGGCTGTTGCGCTCGCCGCTCGTGATGATCCGCTGGATCAGCGGCGGCAATTTCTGGTCGATATTGAGTTCGTAGGTGTAGAGGTCCTTGACGCCCGCATAGCCGGCGCCCTCCACCCAGGCCTCGTAGGCGGGCAGATGATGGCCCATCATCACCGTCGGCGCATGATCGTGGCCTTTGACGAGCAGGCCCGGCTCGTCCCACACCGACAGGCTGAACGGCCCCATCGCCCGCGTCATGCCCCGGCCCTTGAGCCAGCCTTCCGCCGCCGCGATCAGCGCCGCCGCCGCCTCGCCGTCCTCGGCCTCCAGCATGCCCCAATGGCCGGTGCCGGGGCCGCCGCCCTGCGCGGCCGGCATGGCGATGACGAGGCTGTCGACCTGCGCCGAGATACGGCCGACAATCTTTTCGCCGCGCTTCGCCAGGAAGAATTGCGCCTCGGCATGGCCGAACCAGGGATTTTTGCGCGGATCGATCAGGCCGCGCACCTCGTCCTTCAGCGGCGGCACCCAGTGCGCGTCATGCGCGTAGAGCCGCCAGGGAAGATCGACGAAGGCCTTGCGGTCGGCCTTCGTCGCGACGGGTGCGACGGTGATCGATGTCATCGGGCGGGATCAGTCCTGCTGGTGGCGGTGGCGCGGGTGGCCGGTGGCGATGCCGCCCGACAATTCGGCGACCCATGGATAGCGCACCGCCACCTCGGATGTGTAGCCGAGGTTGAACACCGTCGGGCTCTTCCGGCCGCGCTCCTGCCGTTCGTAGAAGGTGCCGAACAGCCGGTCCCACAGGAAGTTGGTAATGCCGAAATTGCCCTTCTCGTCGTGGAAGTGGTGCGCCATGTGGCGCGCCTTCATCGCGGCGAGAAACTTGTTCCTCGGCTTGTAGGACAGATGCTGGATGCAGTGGCAGAATTCGTAGAAGCAGGTGGTGAGCAGCCCCGTCGCGAACGCCGCCATCATGCCGCCGAAGCCGCCGATCGCGTAGCCGAAGGGCGCGGTGGCGGCCGCGATCGTCGGCACCGTGGTGTGCAGCGCGCCGAACAGCACCTCCAAATGATTGGGGTCCTGGTGATGATCGTAATGAATGCGCTTCCACGTGCCCGCGAGCCAGCGATGCTTCCACATCCACTGGCTGTGCAGCACCCAGCGATGCAGCACGTACCAGGCGAGCGGATAGACGAGAACCGCGATCGCGACCGACGCGAGCGTCTGCACCAGCGGCGCCGGCTGCCACGTGTAAAGCGCGATCGCGCCCACCGCGAGAAGCAGGTAGGCGATGATCGCCGGATACTGGAAATAGGCGACCACCAGTTCCTTGAACGTCATCCGATCCAGATGATGCGAACGGTTCCAGAAACCGGATTGTGTCGGCTGCAAGCTCTTCACCGCGAAATTGTCCTCGTCGATCCCAATGCGGAGCACCCCCCTATGTAGGGAGAAAACGCCGATCGCCAGCCTCTGCCGCGTCAATGCGGCGGATTTTGGACCTATTGTGGCGCCCGCGCGTCATAACGCTTTCAAGGCGTTGGCTCATTCCTCCGTCCGGATCAGGACCGCCTCACCGATCAGAAAGAACAGGAAGGGGGGGGCCCAGGCGGCGAGGAAGGGCGGATAGGCCCCCAGATTGCCCATGGCGAGCGCGAAATTGTCCGCGACGAAATAAGCGAAGCCCAGCGCCATGCCGATCACCACGCGCACGAAAAGGTGGCCCGATCGCGCAAGGCCGAAGGCGGCGACCCCCGCCAGCAGCGGCATCAGCACCGACGACAGCGGCCCCGACAGCTTGTGCCACAGCCCGGCTTCCAGCGCGCTGGTCGGCCGGCCGGCGGCGCGGAGGTCGGATATTGCCGTTTGCAGCGATCCGAAGCTCCGCTCCTCGGCATCGACACTGGCGAGGGTGAAGCGGTCGGGGGTGATCCCCTTGCCGATGACGATGCTCGGCATATCGGTCAGCGTGCCGCGCGCAACGTCGAAATAGCGCACGTCTTCCAGCAGCCAGCCTTCCTTTACCTGCCGCGCGCTCTTGCCGTGGATGATGTCGCGCAGCGCGCCGCCGTCGCGCTCATAAACGGCGACATTGGCGAGCGTGACGCCCGCGCCCCGCCCGCTCGCCTCGCCGGCGTGGATCAGGTCGTCCCCCGATCGCACCCAGACGTTGGAGACGATCCCGCGCCGGTTGGGAATTGGGCCGTATTGGGCGTCCTGCCACGCATCGAGCGTCGCGGTGGCGCGCGCGACGACGCGATCGTTGAACCAGAAGGATAAAGCGGCGACGCCGAGGCTGGCGACGATCAGCGGCGCGAGGATCTGGTGCGCCGAGACGCCCGCCGCCTTCATCGCGATCACCTCGCTATTCTGGTTGAGCGTGGCGAGCGTGATGAGCGCGCCGAGCAGCGCCGAAAATGGCAGGAAGCGGGCGACGATCTGCGGCACGCGCAATGAGGCGTAACGCCACAGCTCCGCGTCGCCATTGCCGGGATAAGCGAGGATGCTGCCCGATTCGCCCAGCATGTCGAGCGTGACGAGGATGAGCACGAGACCCGCCAGCACGGCGAAGCTGGTGACGAGGAACTTGCGCGCCATGTACCAGGTCAGCGTGCGCGAGGCGAAGAAGGCGAAATTGATGTTCATGGCTGGCCACCCGCCGGCCGGGTGAAGGGCAGCCAGCGCCGCATCGCCTTGCCCGCCTTCGCCGCCGCGCGTTCGAGCGCGCCGATCGGCTGGCCGCCGGGCACGAAGGCCAGCGTGCGATACATCCACCAGATCAATGCGGCGAACAGCAGGAAGGGCACCCAGAGCGCGATCAGCGGATCGATCCGGCCTAGCGCGCCCATCCCTTCCGCATATTCGTTCACCTTGTGATAGGTGACGATCATCACGATCGACAGGAAGACGCCCAGCGCCGAGGTGGATCGCTTCGGCGGCACCGCCAGCGCCACTGCGAGCAGCGGCAGCAGCAGCATCGTCGCCACCTCGACGAGGCGGAAATGGAAATTGGCGCGCAACTCGGCGCGGGTCTTGTCGGTCGTGCCCTTCAGATGGGCGACGCGGACCAGCTCGGGCATCGTCATCTCCCGATCGCCCCCGCCGCGCTGGCGGAATGCCTCCATCTTGGGCAGGTCGATCGGCAGATCATGGCCGACGAAGCTCAGCACGCGCGGCGTCTTGAAGCCCGGTGCATTGTGGACCAGCGTGCCGTTGGTCAGCCTGAGGATGATCGTGTTGGGATCGTCGGTCGCCATGAAGGTGCCGCGTTCGGCGGTGACGGCCAGGCTCTTGCCCTGATTGTCCTCGGCCATCACGAAGATACCGCGCAGGTCGCGTCCGCTGTCGCGACTCTCCTCGACGCGCAAGGTCATCCGCCGGCCGAGCTTGGTGAACTCACCCACCTTGATCGACGCGCCGAGCGCGCCCGATCGCAGCTCGAACCGCAGCCCTTCATAGGCGTAGCGCGCATAAGGCTGGACGAAGCCGACGATCAGCAGATTGGCGACTGCGAGCCCGATCGCGAACATGTAGGGCACGCGCAGCAGCCGGCCATAGCTGTTGCCCAGCGCGCGCAGCACGTCCAACTCCGATGACAAAGCGAGCTTGCGGAAGGCGAGCAGGATGCCCAACATCAGCCCGATCGGGATGCCCAGCGACATATATTCGGGCATCATATTGGCCAGCATCCGCCAGACGACGCTGACCGGCCCGCCCTGCTGCGTCACGAAATCGAACAGGCGCAGCATCTTGTCGAGCGTCAGAAGCATCGCGGCGACGATCAGCGTGCTGAGCAGCGGCACCACGATCAGCCGTGCGAGATAACGATCGGTGAGGCTCAGAAATCTCAAAATGTGGACGCCCCATGACCATGTTCTGGCCGCATTCGCAACCGATCTTGCAACGCATGGGGGAGCCACCGGACCGCCATGCGCGTGCGCATGTGCGGCCTATAGCTTCCAGGAGTTGAGAGGTCATGTCCAATCTGATGCGTCCCATCCTGTTCGCATCACTTGCCTTTGCCGCCCCGGCCGTCCTGCCGGGGCAGGCAGCGGGCGCCGAAGCGGCGCAGTGCACGAGCCCATCGGGCGCGGCGCTGATGGTCGACGTGCGCGGATTCAAGAAGACGCGCGGCGACCTGCGCGTCCAGGTTTACGGCAGCGATCCGGCGCAGTTCGTGAAGGGCGGCAAGCGAATCGCGCGAATCGACATGCCCGTCCGGTCGGACCCGATGCAGGTGTGCGTGCCCTTACCCGCGCCCGGCCGTTATGCGGTGGCGGTTCGCCACGACATCAACGGCGACGGCAAGGGCGGGATGAGTGACGGCGGCGGTTTCTCGCGCAACCCGGGTATCTCGGTGGGCGATGCAATCGCGCGGCGGATGCCGCCTTATGAGGAAGTCGCCATCAACGTCGGGCCGTCCGTCAAGAAGGTGGATATCGTTTTGCAATATATGCGGGGCCTTTTTTCGATCGGCCCCGTAAAGTCTGGAGACCGGTGAGCCATGGCGCGCGTCGCCCTCTTGTCCAACCCCTCCTCCACCGGGAACCGGGCATTGCTGCCGCGTATCCGCAGCTTCTGCGCGCAGCATGGCGACATCTTCCATTATGAGGTGGAGGCCGCCGGCCAGGTCGGCGAGGCGCTGCGCACGATCGCGCGCGTCAAGCCCAAGGTGCTGGTGATCAACGGCGGCGACGGCACCGTGCAGACGGCGCTGACCGAACTCTACCATGGCGATCATTTCGGCGATTCGCCGCCGCCGGTCGCGGTGCTGCCCAACGGCAAGACCAACCTCATCGCGCTCGATCTCGGTGCGTCGGGCGATCCGATCGTGGCGCTCGAGCGGGTGATGGAATTGGCGCGCCACGATCTGTCCGAACATATCGTCGCGCGCGAACTGATCGCATTGTCGGACGGGCAGGCGACGTCGAAGCCGGTGCTGGGCATGTTCCTGGGCGGGGCGGGGCTCGCCGATTCGATCCTCTATTGCCGGCACAAGGTCTATCCGTTGGGGCTGCCCAACGGGTTCAGCCACCTCCTGACCTTCTTCGCGGTGCTCTTCTCGCTGGTCTTCGGCGCGCGCGCGGCCTTCCTGCCGCCGCGTCCGGCGCCGCTCACCGTCTCCCTGACGCGCGAGGGCGAGTTGCAGGGCCGCTTCGTGCTGCTGATCGTGACGACCTTGCAGCGCCTGCTGCTCGGCACCAACACCGCCGCGCCGACCGCTGCGGGCGCGTTGCAACTGATGGTGATCGAGCAGCGGCCGCTCGCCCTGCTGCGCGCGTTGTTCGCGAGCGTGTTCGGCAAACTGGGCCGGAACAACATGCGGGGCGTGCATGTCGAGCGGGGCGACGAAATCCGGATCGAGGGCGATCGGTCGAGCGTGATCCTCGACGGCGAATTGTTCGAAACGTCGATCGGCCATCCGATCGTCCTGCGGCATACGGCGCCCGTCCCGTTCCTCCGCCTCGCGGCGTAGATGTCCGACAATCCGCTAGTGCCCTTCATCGCCCAGGAACTGGGCGAACCGGTGGACCCGCGCGTCGCCTCGCTCGCGGCGGCGATCGCGGCGCGGCATGCGGCGGCGGCCTGTGCGGTGCTCTTTTACGGCTCCTGCCTGCGCCAGTCCGAACTCGACGGGCTGATACTCGATTTCTACCTGATCGTGTCGGACTATCGGCGCGCTTTTGGGCGGCGCTGGCTGGCAAGCGCGAACCGGCTGCTGCCCCCCAATGTCTTTCCGTTCGAGCATCAGGGGCTCGCCGCCAAATATGCGGTGCTGAGCGAGGCCGATTTCGCGCGGCTTGCCTCGCCGGCGACGCGCAACGTGTCGGTCTGGGCGCGTTTCGCCCAGCCGTCGCGGCTCGTCTGGGTCGCGAACGCCGTCGCCCGCCGCCGGGCGATCGAGGCGGTGGCCGGCGCCGCACCCGCGCTGCTTTCCGCCGCGCGGCCGCTGCTGCCCGATTCGATCGACCAGCTCGATATATGGCGGCGGGCCTTCGCGCTCACCTATGGCGCGGAATTGCGGGCCGAACGGGGGACGCGCGCGGCATCGGTGGTGGATGCCGATCCGGCGCGTTACGCGGCGCTAACCCCCGTCGCGCTGGGGGCCGCAGGGCTCGCCGCGCGTGTTCGCCGCAATGGGATGGTGGATTTCGCCGACGCGATCGGCCCCGCCGAGCGGCGCAAGGGCGAGCGGCTGTGGGCGCGGCGCCGCCGCGAGGGCAAGCTGCTGACGCTCGCCCGCCTCGCCAAGGCGAGCGCCACCTTCTCCGGCGGCATCGATTATCTGGCATGGAAGATCAATCGCCATGCCGGCACCGCGATCGCCATCCGGCCGTGGCAGCGGCGCTTCCCGATCCTCGGCGCGCTCAGCCTTTTGCCGAGGCTGCTGAGGAAGGGGGCGGTGCGCTAAGAGCGATTTCGAGGCGGATGGAATCATCTGCCGGCTCGGAAATCACGGCACAAAGGACATTCAGGCTCGATTCGGTTCGGCCTGAAACGGATCGAGGCTGGTATCGATCGCCGTCAGCGCCTGCGCGACGGCGGCTTCCAGCGCGGCGACGGTGAAGGGTTTGCGCAGCACATCATGCTGGGCGAACATCATGCTGTCGCCCGCATCGCCGACATAGCCGGTGACGTAGAGGATCGCGATGTCGGGATAGAGCGGCGTGACGCGCGCGACCAGTTCGGGGCCCGTCATTCCCGGCATCACGACGTCGGTGATGACGAGGTGGATATCCGTCCGCCCGCTCAATATCGCCAGCGCTTCCTCCCCGCCGCCACAGGCGATCGGCGTATAGCCCAGCTCCTCCAGCGCACTGACGGTGGCGGCGGAGACGCGCGCATCGTCCTCGACGACGAGGATCGTCGCATGGGCGAGGCCGGCGGGCGCCGTCGTTACCACCGGCCGTTCCTCGATCATCACGCCGTCTTCCGCCTCGAAGCGCGGCAGATAGAGCGCGACGGTCGTGCCTTCGCCCGGGGCCGAGCTGATCTCGATCTCGCCTTCGGACTGGCGCGCGAAGCCGAATATCTGGCTGAGGCCGAGCCCGGTGCCCTTGCCCACCGGCTTGGTGGTGAAGAAGGGTTCGAAGACATGTTCGAGCACCTCGGGCGTCATGCCGCAGCCATTGTCGGTGACGGCGATGCGGACATGATCGCCCGCGCGCGCGGCCCCGATCTCGCCGTCGCTCAGCGTGACATTGCCCGTCTCGATCGTCAGCCGGCCCTGGCCCTCCATTGCATCGCGCGCGTTGACCGCGAGGTTGATGATCGCATTTTCAAGCTGGTGGGGATCGCACCAGATCAGCCAGGGATCGGCGGTGAGCCGCGTCTCGACCGCGATGCGCTCGCCCAACGTCCGGTCGAGCAGGTCCGACATGCCGACGATCAGCGCGCCGGGGTCGATGCCCTTGGGCAGCAACGGCTCGGCGCGCGCGAAGGTGAGCAGGCGGCGGGTGAGGGCGGCGGCGCGGTTGGCACCCTCCATCGCATTGTCGATGTGCCGGCCGACCTCGTCCGCCCCGCGCGCGAGCGATCGCCGCGCGAGATCGAGCCCGCCGACGACGACGGCCAGCATATTGTTGAAATCATGCGCGATGCCTCCGGTGAGCTGGCCCACCGCCTCCATCTTCTGCGCCTGGCGCAGCTTCTCCTCGGTATTGGCGCGTTCGGCGGCTTCCTGGAGCAGGCGTTCGTTCGCATGCTGCAATTCGCTCGTCCGCTCGGCGACAGCGCGCTCCAGCGCCTCGGCGCGCTCCGCCTCCGCCTCGGCATGATGGCGGGCGAGCCGGCGTTCGGTCAGCGCCTGCAACGTCGCCCAGCCCAGCACGATCGCACTCAGCACGAGCATCAGGCCGATGCCAGAGAGCAGCGCGGTGAGCGTGTTCGATCGCGTCACCATCTCGGTCACGCTGTCCGATCGCCGGCCGAGCAGCGCGCGTTCGTTCGCGGCGATCTTTTCTAGCAGCTCGGCGATCCGCGTCACCGATTCGGCATTGCCCGCCTTGTTGAAGGTGGAAAGCGCCGGCCAGCCCTGGCGGAAATAGGCGCGCGTCGCGGGTGCGGCCAGCTCCTTGCCGCGCTGTTCGTAGAGCTTGCTCAGTTCGTCGATCAGCGGCGCCTGTTCGGGATTGTTGGCGCTCAGCTTGCGTATCCGGTCGAGAATCCGTCCGGCACGCTGCCACTCGTCATAATAAAGTGCGCCGACCTGCTTGTCGCCGCTGATGACGAAGCGGCCCAGCGCCGCCTCCGATCGCGCCATCGAGGCGTCGAGCGAGCGGGTGAGCAGCATCATGCCGTAGGAATGGCGCTCGCGCGCCAGCGCGGCGTCGCGTTCGCGCGTCGAGGCCGATACGAGAAAGACGAGCGCGACCAGCAGCACCGCGACGATCAGCGCCCCGGCGGTCGCAAGCCCCCACCGCCAGACCCCCGAGGAGGTCCTTTCGTCCGTGGCGTCGATATCGTCGTTCGCCATAGGTAGACCGGACCCTAGCAAAGACGCCCGGAATGCGAAAGCGCGATGCCGTGTCAGCCGATGCAGCCGACCGCCTGGCCGGCTGCGCGGAACATGCCCAGTATCTGCTCCACCTGCTCGTCGCTATGCTCGGCGCAGAGCGAGCAGCGCAGCAGATAGGTGCCCGCTGGCGTCGCGGGCGGGCGCGCCATGTTGACGTAAAGGCCAAGCTCGATCAGCGCCTGCCACATGCGCACCGTCGTTTCCATGTCGGGCAGCATCACCGCAATGATTGCCGACTGCGCCGTCTCGGTGCCCAGCGTGAAGCCCATTTCGCGCAGGCCCGCATGCAGCCGCTTCGAATTTTTCCACAGATGCGCGCGCTTGTCGCCGGCGTGCATCAGCTTGCGGATCGAGGCGGCGGCCGTCGCCACCACGCTGGGCGGCAGGCTGGCGGTGAACACATAGGGGCGGCAGACGAGGCGCAGCACCTCGAACTTCGGATGGTTCGACACGCAGAAGCCGCCGACGGTGCCGACCGATTTGGAGAAGGTGCCGACGACGAAATCGACATCGGCCTCGACGCCCGCCTCCTCGAACACGCCGCGGCCATTCTTGCCGAAAAAGCCCATGCCGTGCGCTTCGTCGACCAGCACCATCGCTTCATGCTTCCTGGCAACGGCGACCATCTCCTTCAGCGGCGCGATATCGCCGACCATCGAATAGACGCCTTCGAGGACGACGAGCTTGCCGGCCTCGGCGGGCAGGCGGCCGAGCCTCTTGTCGAGATCCTCGATCGAATTGTGGCGGAAGCGGACGATCTCCGCATTGCCGAGCGCGCAGCCATCATAGATCGAGGCGTGGCTGTCGGCATCGAGGATGATATATTCGCCCTTGCCCGCGATCGTGGACATCATGCCCAGATTGGCCTGATAGCCGGTCGAAAAGACCATGGCCGATTTCGTGCCGTAAAATTCCTTGAGCGCGTCCTCGCATGCCTTGTGGCCCTGATAGGTGCCGTTGAGGACGCGGCTGCCTGTCGTGCCCGATCCGAATTCGTCCAGCGCCTTCTTGCCCGCTGCGATCACGTCGGGATCGAAGGTCATCCCCATATAATTGTAGGTGCCGAGCAGGATCGTCTCCTTGCCCTTGATGACGGCGAGGGTGGGGGAGCGCACCTCGTCCATCACGATGGCGAACGGATCGCGCACGCCGCTGGCGAGCAGTGCCTCGCGCTCGGCGATCAGCGGGTCGAACTTGGAAAAGAGATCGGTCATTGCCTGCCTTCGAAAGCGAATTGCGCCGGAACGGCGCGTCGGTCAGCCCTTCAGTGAATCCACCGCGTCGACGAGCTGGCCGACGGTTTCGATTTCCGCCTGCATGTTCATCGTGATGAGGATGTCGAACTCGTCTTCGACCGCCGCTACGAAATCCATGACGGTCAGGCTGTCCCATTCGAGGTCGCCGGCGAAGGTGGTCGCCTCCGTCAACTCTATGTCCTTCTTGTTGAAGGGCTGGATCGCCTCGATGATCTTGGCGAAAGTCTGGTCGCGGTCGCTCATGGATGGTCCTTAATCGTCTGCGCGTCCGCTTGCCAAGCGATTGCGGCGGGAAGGCGGCGAAGCTGCGGCGTTGCCTTGCGCATCTACAGCCAGCCCTGAGCGCGATACCAGGCGGCGGTCCGCGCGAGCGCCGCGGCGGTTTCCTCGCGCGGGCGCCAGAGCGCGGAGGGCGGGGCCTTCGCCGGGTCCGCCGTCCAGTCGGGATGGCAGAAATAGCGCACGCGGTCGCTCGTCAGCTTCGCGCGCGGCCCCCGCGCCAGCCGGTCGGCGGCGGCGGCGCAATGCAGGAGCGGCGCGGGCAGCGCGAGCGACATGACCCTCCGGCCCACCGCCGCGCCGATCGCCAGCGCGAAATCGCGATGCGTCCAGCCGCCGGGCCGGCGGTCGTCGGGCTCATAGACTTTCCCCGCCGTCTCGCGCGCGGGCACGAGATCGAGCAGCAGACGGGCAAGATCCTCCACCGCGATCACCGACAGCCGCCCGCCCGGCGGCAGCGCCACGATCCCGCGCTTCGCCATACGGAACATCTCGAACATCTCGGTGTCGCCGGGGCCGAAAATCGCTGGCGGGCGCACCAGGGTCCAGTCGAGCGGCGCGCGCGTCACGACCGTTTCGGCCCCGGCCTTGGTCCGCCCATAGGCCGACAGGTCCGGCTCGCGCGCGGCCAGCGAGGAGACATGGACGAAGCGCCGCACCGCCGCCGCTTCGGCCGCCTGCACGATCGCCGCCGTGCCCGCGACGTTGCCGGCGTGGAAGCCCGCCTCGTCGGGGGCGTTGACGACGCCGGCTATGTGGATCACCGCGTCGGCGCCGGCGACGAGCGTGTCGAGGCTGGACGGGCGGTCGAGCGCGCCTTCCACCCAGTCGATCGCTTCACCGGCCGGCTGCGGCCGCCGCGTCAGCGCGCGGACATGATGACCGCGTTCGCCTGCCAGCCGCAGCACATGCCGCCCGACGAACCCCGTGCCGCCCGTGACGGCGAGCGTCAGGCTCACAGCATCGCCAGATGGCTGCGATGGACCAGCGCCGCGCGCGGCGCATAGCCGAGGATCGCGGCGAGCGCGCTGCTGCGCCGGCCGACGATCCGGGCCGCGTCCGCCGTGTCATATTCGGTGAGCCCGCGCGCGATCAGCGTCCCGTCCGGCCCGACGATATCGACGACGTCGCCGCGCGCGAACCGCCCTTCGACCTGCGTCGCGCCGGCGGGCAGCAGGCTGCGTCCGTCGCCCAGCGCCTTCGCCGCGCCGGCATCGACATGGATGCGCCCCTTGGCGGTCAGCCGTCCGGCAAGCCACGCCTTATGCGCCGATTTGCCCTTGGCCGCGACGAACACCGTGCCGTGCCGCGTCTTGGCATAGGCGCTGAGCGGCCGATCGACCCGGCCCGACAGGATGGCGAGATGCGCGCCGGCGGAGAGCGCGATCCGTGCCGCCTCCAGCTTCGAGATCATGCCGCCCGATCCCATGCCCGAGGCCGAGTCGCCGTCCGCCATCGCCAGTATGCGCGCGTCGATCCGGGGGACTTCGGGCACCAAGGTCGCGGTCGGGTCGCGGCCGGGATTGGCGGTGTAGAGTCCGTCGATATCGGAGAGCAGGAGGACGCCGTTCGCGCCCGCCGCCTGCCCGATTCGCGCGGCGAGGCGATCATTGTCGCCGAAGCGTATCTCGGCGGTGGCGACCGAATCATTCTCGTTGATGACCGGCACGACGTCGAGCGCAAGCAGTCGATCGAGCGTCGCCGCTGCGTTCAGATAGCGGCGTCGATCCTCAAGATCGCCGAGCGTGACGAGCATCTGGGCGGCGGTAAGTCCCTGTTCGGCGAGCAGTTCCGCCCAGACATGGCTGAGCGCGATCTGGCCGGTTGCCGCCGCCGCCTGGGCATCTTCCAGACTCGCCCGCCCGCCTTTGGCGAGGCCGAGCCGGCGCGCGCCGAGCGCGATCGCGCCCGAGGAGACGACGGCGATCCGCTGCCCCGCCGCATGGCGCTCGGCAATGTCCCTGACGACGCCCGCCAGCCATTGCCGCCGCACGCAGCCATTCTCGTCAACGAGCAGCGCCGATCCGATCTTGACGATCAGGCGGGGGCAGGCCTTCGGCGTGAAGCGATCGACGGCGGGCGCCGCCGCCTCTGTCAGAGGGGCGACCATTCGCCAGTCTCCCCGCCTTGTTCTTCCTCCGCCGCCGGGCCGATCGCCTGCACCAGCCTGTCCAACACCGCGTCGATCCCCGTCCCCGCCGCGCCGGAGAGGAGCAAAACGTCGGCCCCGCTGGCTTTCTTCAGGGCGCGGGCGATCTTCGCGGCGGCTTTCTCATCAAGCGCATCGATCTTGTTGAGCGCGACGATCTCGGTCTTCCCATCGAGTTCGGCGCCGTAGGCGGTCAGTTCCTCACGCACGATTCGATAGGCACCGACAGGATCGTCGCCGGTCGCATCGACCAGATGGAGCAGCACGCGGCACCGCTCGATATGGCCGAGGAAGCGATCGCCGATGCCGGCGCCATCGGCCGCGCCCTCGATCAGGCCGGGTATATCGGCCAGCACGAATTCGCGGCCATGATGGGTGACGACGCCCAGTTGGGGGCGCGTCGTCGTGAAGGGATAGGCGCCTACCTTCGCTTTCGCGTTGGTCACGGCGTTGATGAAGGTGGACTTACCGGCATTGGGCAGGCCCACCAGCCCCGCATCGGCAAGCAGCTTGAGCCGCAGCCAGACCCACATCTCCTCGCCCGGCCAGCCGGTGCCGTGCTGCCGGGGCGCGCGATTGGTGGAGGTCTTGTAGCTCATATTGCCCCGCCCGCCGTCGCCGCCGCGCAGGAATACCTGCCGCTGGCCGACGCGGGTGAAGTCCGCCAGCACATGCTCCTTGTCCTCGGACAGGACCTGCGTGCCCACCGGCACCTTGATGACAAGATCGTCGCCGCCCGCGCCGGTGCGGTTGGAGCCCGCGCCGCCCTTGCCGCGCTGCGCCCGGAAATGCTGGGTGTAACGAAAATCGATCAGCGTATTGAGGCCGTCCACCGCCTCGAAGACGATATCGCCGCCCTTGCCGCCATTGCCCCCGTCGGGGCCGCCATATTCGATGAACTTCTCGCGCCGGAACGAAACCGCGCCGGGGCCGCCGCTGCCCGAGTGGATGAAAATCTTGGCCTGATCGAGAAAGTGCATCGCCGGCCTTTAGAACAGGCCCTGCGAAAACGGAACCGTGTCGCTGCTGCCCATGTCGGGGAGAGGGAGGCCCTTCCCCGCGGGGAAGGGCCGTGAAGGGTCAGGCGGCGAGCGGTCGCATCGCCACGGCCGCGTCGGACGTGTCCTCCCGCTCGAACAGGGCGCAGCGCGCCGTCTCCCCGCGGCCCAGCGAGTGGCGCTCGCGCACCTGCCCGGTGGGGCGGAAGCCGAGCTTGCGCAGCACCCGCCCCGAGGCGGGATTGTCGAGATAATGGGCGGAGACGACCCGGCGCAGCTTCAGCCCGGCATGGGCAATCTCCACCACCGCGCGGCCGGCCTCGGTCGCATAGCCGCGATTGCGGTGCGGCGTAGCGATCCAGTAGCCCAATTCGGCCTCGCCTCGCTCGTCGCGATGCAGGCCGATGCCGCCGACAAGGCTGGGGCCGCCCACCTCGCGCAGGAAGATCAGGAAGCTGGGCAGGGGGCCGGGGTCCTGCGTCAGGAAGCGGCGCGCATCCTCTATCCCATAGGGCCAGGGCACGCGCGACAGCTTGCGCACGGTCGCCTCGTCGCCGATCGCGGCGGCGAGCGCAGGGGCGTCTTCGAGCCAGCCCGGCCGGAGCAGCAATCTGGGGGTACGGGCGAACATAATCGATCTCCTCTCTGGCGCCGCCATGCCTGAATCAGGTTACGGCGGCGCGACATGTCGGGAGGGAGAACGCAAAAAGGGAGCCGGTGCGACCCGTCTCCCTCACGGCCTGGCTCGCCAGACCTTCGGGTCGCCCCTGGGACGACCCGACATCAGGTTCGTCCGATTATTCGGCGGCTGCCGCCATCGCGTCCACGCTCACGAATTTGCGGCCGAGCTTGCCTTCATGGAAGACGACGCGGCCCTCGGTGAGCGCGAAAAGCGTGTGATCCTTGCCCATGCCGACATTGCGGCCCGGATAGACCTTCGTGCCGCGCTGGCGGATGATGATGTTGCCGCCGATCACTTCCTGACCACCGAACTTCTTCACGCCAAGGCGCTGGCCTGCCGAATCGCGGCCGTTGCGCGAGGAGCCGCCTGCTTTCTTATGTGCCATTTCCGTCTACTCCTTGCTTGCGCTCAGGCTTCAGTCGCCTCGGGGGCGGCGGCGGCCTTCTTCGCCTTCGGCGCGGCCTTCTCGCCGCCGATGCTCAGGATCTTGAGAATCGTGTGCTGCTGGCGATGGCCGTTGCGGCGGCGGTAATTATGGCGGCGGCGCTTCTTGAAGACGATCACCTTCTCGCCCTTCGCCTGCGCGACGATCTCTGCCGAGACGGTGAGGCCGGCGGCGGCCTTCACGTCGGCGCCTTCCCCCGCGAGGAGGACATCGCCCAGCGCCACGGTGTCACCCGTTTCCCCGGCGATCTTCTCGACGACGATCTTGTCTCCGGCGGCAACGCGATACTGCTTGCCGCCCGTGCGCACGATAGCGAACATGGCTCTAATCACTTCTTGCAATTGGTTTCGCCCGAAAGGGATCGGCCACGGCCGTCACCCCTCCGCGCAGAGAAGCGGGCTGCTACTCCAGACCCGCCCGTCTGTCAACGCCGGGTGGCACCCTGCCGCCTAATGGCGATGCTCGCGCCGCAGCGCATAGCGGCCGCCGCGAAAGCCCTCGAAGATTCCCGAGATCGCCGGATGATCGATCGGCTCGTCGCTTTCGTCATGCTCCAGATTCTGCTGGCTCACATAGGCCACGTAATTGCTGTCCGCATTTTCGGCGAGCAGGTGATAGAAGGGCTGGTCCTTGCGCGGGCGCGCATCCTCGGGAATCGCCTCATACCATTCGTCGGTGTTGGCGAAGACAGGATCGACATCGAAGATCACGCCACGAAACGCGAACAGGCGATGGCGCACCACATCGCCGATCGCGAAGCGGGCATGGGCGATCGGCGGCGCCTGGATTTCATCCTTGCCGCCCCGGAGGAACGCGGAAGTGGGCATATCGGTCATGCCACTAATTTAAGTCTGCGCACGCCAGACGCAAGCGGGACGCTTGGCAAGGCCGATCTCTTCGGCTATCGGCCCCGCTCATCGACCGGCTCCGCCTCCCGGCGGGTCGCCCTCATCATCGCGGAGAGGTGCCAGAGTGGTCGATTGGGACGGTCTCGAAAACCGTTGTGGGTTTACGCTCACCGTGGGTTCGAATCCCACCCTCTCCGCCACTCCCCTCTGCGGGGTTTGCGGCAGTCCACCGAAATAGCGTTCCTTTGAAAACCGATGCTTGGCGGGTAAACTCGTCTGCGGTTAGGGCATCGAAGGTTTTTTCGCTCGCCTCAAACAATGGCGGCGTATCGCCACTCACTACGACAACTCGCCGCCAATCTCCTCGATTTCAAAATCGCCGGCTTCATGCTATGGCTGAAATAGTTGAATTGTCACGACAGCCTGACAATCAGTTTGGATCCTATCGAGAGCGTGAAGGCCGCGCCGCCATCGGGATCGTTGGCGACGCTTACGTCTATGCCGAGCGCTTCGGCGAACCCTTTGACGATCGCAAGCCCGAGGCCGCTTCCGCCACGTCGATCTCCACCCGCGCCTTGCGCGAACTTTTCGAATATCGCCGCTTCGGTCCCCGGCCCCAGGCCCGGCCCCCGGTCCCGCACGGTCAGCAGGATGGCGTCGCTTGTGCGCCGCGCCGCTATGGTGATCGGCCTATCGGCTCCGCCATGTTGAACCGCGTTCGCGAGCAGGTTGATGAGGATATGGTGCAACAGGCGCGCATCCGCCCGGACCAGCGGCAGGTCGGCCGGTACCTCGAGGTCGATATGATGGCCGCGCAGCATGTCCTTCAAGTCGTGAACGGCATTGGCGACCGCATCGGTCAAATCTATCGGTTCGGGCGCAAGGTTCAGCGCACCGGCATCGAGGCGAACCATATCGACCAGATTGTCGAGAAACCGCCTGAGCCTCGCCAGTTCCGCGCGGGCAAGTGGCAGCGATGCGGCATCGGGGTGCTCGATCCCGATCGCCTCGATCGCGCCGGTGACGCCGGTGAGCGGCGTCCGCAGATCATGGCCGATGGAGGATAGCAGGGCGGCACGCAGCCGGTCGCGTTCCTTGAGCACCGATATGCTGCGCATCTCATCTTCCAGGTGCAGCCGTTCATGTGCCAGCGCCGCCTGACCGACCAGTGTCGAAAGCAGAACGGCCTTGTCGGCGGGCACCGGATCGCGGCCGTCGTCGCGCGCTATACCAAGCACCGCCAGCACGCCGAGCGATGTCTTGAGCGGGTGGAATTGCCAGTCGGCCGCGGGCAGGGTCGTGCTGCCGGACCCGGCCGACTCGCCGCGACTCCAGGCCCAGTCGGCCGCCGCCTGATCGAGGGGACCGAATGTCGCCTCCCCCTGTGGGCGCAGTTTCCCGCTTCGCTCGGTAAGCAGCACACAGCGAACCTCCAGCAGCCGGGAAACCTCCGTGCAGACAGCCTCTGCCGTCGTCTTGCCATCGGACGCGCGCGCCAGCGTCTGTGAAAATGCCGCGAGCGCGGCGCTTTCCTGGGCACTTCGTACGCCCAGCCGCGCGCGCGTTCGCAAGCGCCCGGCCAGATTGCTGGAGAAGGCAGCCACGCCCGTCAGGATCAGCATGGTCAGGACGCTTTGCGGATCGGCGATCGTGAACGTCCCGGTCGGCGCGAGAAAGAAGAAATTGAACGCCAAGGCCGCGGCAAGGCTCGTGACCAGACCCGGCTGCAAACCATAAAGACTGGCGGCGATGATGACCGGCACCAGATAAAGAAGATCGATCGCCCCCGTGCCGATCCAGGGCAGCGCGAATGCGGCCAGCAGCGTGGTGCCCGCAAGCATCAGCGCGATAACGGCGTAACTTCGCGGGTGTCCCCAGCCCTTGAGCAGTGCCCTCATCGGGTCGGAGGCGGTATCCGCCGATAGGGATGGAATGACGTGCACGGCCACCCCCTGCGACTGCCGAACGATCGCATCGACCACCGAGCCATGGCGCAGCTTGAACCACCAGCTTCGCTGCGACCGGCCGATTACAAGCTGCGTGGCGCGCATGCCCTCGATCTGCCCGCGCAGGCCCGCCACAACGCTTTCGGCCGGCACAGTGGCGATGGTGGCGCCCAGTGTTGCCGCCAACGCCAGTGAAGCGGCGACACGGCGTTTCGCCTCTTCATCGAACCCCTGGCTGCGCGGCGTTTCGATATGAACCGCCATCCAGGGCGCATGTAATGCGTCGGCGAGCCTTTTCGCGGTCCTGACCAGCGTATCCGATCCCGACTGCTCGCTGACGGCGACGAGGATGCGATCGCCTGCGCCAAACGTGCCCGGCAACGCGGTGGCGTCCAGTTCCTGCAACATCTGCCGATCGACGCTGAGTGCCGCACGGCGGAGCGCCATCTCGCGCAGCGCCGACAGGTTGGGCTTGGAGAAGAAATGGCCCAACGCCCGTGACGCCTCGTGCGGCACATAGACTTTTCCCTCTCTCAACCGGTCGATCAACTCGTCGGGCGGCAGGTCCACAACCATGATCTCGGCATTCTCGAACACGCTGTCCGGCACCGTTTCCCGCACGCGAACGCGCGTGAAGCTCGCCACCACATCGTTGAGGCTTTCGAGGTGCTGAATATTGAGCGTGGTGTAGACGTCGATGCCCGCGTCCAGCATCTCCTCGATATCCTGCCATCTTTTCGGATGACGGCTGCCCTCGACATTGGTGTGGGCATATTCGTCCACCAGCGCCAGTGACGGCGCGCGGGCGAGCACCGCATCCAGGTCCATATCAGCGAGGGTGCGGCCGTGATATTCGACGTTGCGGCGCGGGAGGACCTCTAGTGGCTCCAGCAGCGCTTCGGTCTCGGCCCGACCGTGCGTTTCGACCACCGCCACCACGACATCGGTACCTTCGCGCAAGAGGGCGGTCCCCTCGGTCAGCATCGCAAAGGTCTTGCCGACGCCGGGGGCGGCGCCAAGGAATATCTTGAGCTGCCCACGCGCCTCGCGCCGGGCTTGGTGCAGTAGGGCATCCGGCGAGGGGCGCTTCTCGTTGGCGGCATGATCGGACATGACGAAGTGCTTACGCCTGCTCGTTTCCTGGCACCATGCGCGATCCGTTCGACTTAATGCGGATTTAATGCATTGGCCCATTTTCGCCCGCGAAACTTAATCCGCGCGAGGCGTAGGCATCGGGTGACGGTTCGAATTCAGTGAGCCGTCACCAGAGGATTTACCGATGTCCGATCTATTGTGGCTAGGGTTGCTTGCGGGGCTGTTCGCCCTGACTCTCGCCTACGCCAAGCTGTGTGACGAGGCGTGAAGCCATGCCGTCATCCTTCCTCATCGCCGGTATCGTTGCCCTCGCTCTTCTCCTTTATCTCGTCGTCGTGCTCCTGCGGCCCGAGCGCTTTTGAACGGAGCCCCGAACCATGACCATGGCAGGCTGGGCATCGATCCTGATCTTCACCGTCATCACCTTCGCGCTGGCCAAGCCGATGGGCCTCTGGCTTTTCGCGCTCTATGAAGGTCGCGCGACACCGCTGCATCGGTTGCTCGGCCCGGTAGAACGCAGCTTCTACCGGCTCGCGGGGGTTAACCCCGCCGAGGAGCAGGGATGGCGGCGCTACGCTATCCACATGCTGCTGTTCAACCTGACGCTATTGCTGTTGACCTACGCAGTGCTGCGACTGCAACTGGTCCTGCCGCTCAACCCGCGCGGACTTGCCGGGCAGAGCCCCGATCTTGCGTTCAACACGGCGGTCAGCTTCACGACCAACACCAATTGGCAGAGTTATGCGGGTGAGAGCCTGTCGGGCCTGAGCCAGATGTTCGGTCTCACCATCCACAATTTCCTGTCGGCCGCGACCGGCATCGCCATCGCCTTCGCGCTGTTCCGGGGCTTCGCGCGGCGCGAGGCGAAAGGCGTCGGCAATTTCTGGGCTGATGTGACCCGCGTGACGCTGTATCTGCTCTTGCCGCTCTGCGTCATCATCGCCTTGTTCTATATCGCCAGTGGCGTGCCGCAGACGTTCGCCGCGTCGGTGGATGCGACGACACTGGAAGGTGCGCGGCAGACGATTGCGCTCGGCCCGGTCGCCAGTCAGGAGGCGATCAAGCTGCTCGGCACCAATGGTGGCGGCTTCTTCAACGCCAACAGCGCGCATCCGTTCGAGAACCCGACCGCGCTCACCAACCTGGTGCAGATGCTCTCGATTTTCACCATCGGCGTCGGCCTTGTCTACACATTCGGCAAGGCGGTTGGCGACACGCGTCAAGGCTGGACGATTCTCGCCGCGATGGCGGTCCTGTTCCTCGCGGGCACCACCGTCGTCTATTGGCAGGAGGCTGTGGGTAATCCCGTGCTGCACCAGCTTGGGGTCGGGGGCGGCAATTTGGAAGGCAAGGAGGTCCGCTTTGGCGTCGCCACCTCCGCCTTATTCGCCGTCGTCACCACCGCCGCGTCCTGCGGCGCGGTCAACGCGATGCACGACAGCTTCACCGCGCTGGGCGGGATGATCCCGCTGTTCAACATGCAGCTTGGCGAGGTGGTGGTCGGCGGCGTCGGGGCGGGCATCTACGGCTTCCTGCTGTTTGCAACCCTCGCCGTGTTCGTCGCCGGGCTGATGGTCGGCCGCACGCCCGAATATGTCGGCAAGAAGATCGAGGCGCGCGAAGTGAAGCTCGCAGTGCTGGCAATTGCCGTTCTGCCGCTGTGCATCCTGGGACTGACCGCAATGTCCGCCGCGCTGCCTGCCGGCCTTGCAGGGCCGCTCAACAAGGGGCCGCACGGCTTTTCGGAGATTCTCTATGGCTATACGTCGGGGACGGCGAACAATGGTTCCGCCTTCGCCGGCCTGACGGCGAGCACGCCCTTCTACAACGGACTCATCGGCATCGCGATGTGGCTGGGACGCGTCTTCGTGATCGTGCCGGTGCTGGCGATCGCCGGCAGCCTTGCCGCAAAACGCCATACGCCGACCACCAGCGGCTCCTTTCCCACCACGGGCGGGCTGTGGGTCGGCCTGCTGATCGGCATAATCCTGATTCTGGGCGGGCTCACCTTTCTGCCCAGTCTCGCGCTCGGTCCGGTCGCCGATCATCTGGCGACGATCAACGGCCAGCTTTTCTGACGGACATTGCTATGACCGCTCCTGCTTCCATGTTCAGCGCCTCACTGGCCCTGCCTGCGATCCGCGATGCTTTTCGCAAGCTGAATCCGTGCGCGCTGATCCGCAATCCGGTGCTGTTCGTAACGGCTTGCGTCGCGGCGCTGCTCACGCTTCTTCTGATCCTTGGCGAGCCTGGCTTGCCGTTCGGCTTCCAGTTCCAGCTTATCTCATGGCTCTGGTTGACGGTGCTGTTCGGCACCTTCGCCGAGGCGCTTGCCGAAGGCCGGGGCCGCGCACAAGCCGCCTCGCTTCGCGCTACCAAAGCCGAACTCAAGGCGAAGCGGATGCTGGGGGTCGGTGACACCTGGGAGGTCGTGCCCGCCAGCCAGCTCGGAAAGGACGAGGTCGTGCTGGTCGAGACGGGCGATCTGATCCCCGCCGATGGCGAGGTGATCGAAGGCGTCGCCAGCGTCAACGAGGCCGCAATCACTGGCGAGAGCGCGCCCGTCATCCGCGAGGCGGGTGGCGACCGTTCGGCCGTGACCGCCGGCACACGCGTCATTTCCGATCGGATCAAGGTGCGCGTCACCGCTGAGCCGGGCCAAGGCTTCCTCGACCGGATGATTGCGCTGGTCGAAGGCGCGGAACGCCGCAAGACGCCGAACGAGGTGGCGCTCACCATCCTGTTGGTCGGCCTCACCATCATCTTCCTGATCACGGTGGCAACGATCCCGGGCTTTGCCGCTTATGCGGGGGGCGCGGTGCCCGTAACGCTGCTCGCCGCGCTGCTCATCACGCTCATTCCCACGACGATCGCGGCTTTGCTCTCCGCCATCGGCATCGCGGGCATGGACCGGCTCGTCCACTTCAACGTGCTCGCCAAATCGGGCCGCGCGGTGGAGGCGGCAGGCGACGTTGGCGTGCTGCTGCTCGACAAGACGGGCACCATCACGATCGGCGACCGGCAGGCGAGTGAGTTCCGGCCGCTCGCGGGCGTGGATGTCGATACGTTCGCTGAGGCTGCGCTGCTGTCCAGCCTTGCCGACGAAACACCCGAAGGCCGCTCGATCGTAGCGCTGGCGCGTGAGCGTCATGGCGTTCGTGTCACCACGCTCGCCGCCGGTTCGGAGGTCATCCCCTTTTCGGCGCAGACCCGGCTCTCCGGCGTGCGCGTGGCAGGCATGCTGATCCAGAAGGGCGCGATCGATTCGGTTCTCAAGGCCCATCAGCAACCCGAGGGCAGCCCTGCCGTTCGGGAATTGCTGCGCATCACCAACGAAATCGCGCGGGCGGGCGGAACCCCGCTTGCCGTGGCGCGAGACGGCAAGCTACTCGGCGCGATCAACCTGAAGGATGTGGTGAAGGCGGGCATTCGCGAGCGCTTCGGCGGGTTGCGCAAGATGGGCATCCGCACGGTGATGATTACCGGCGATAACCCGCTGACCGCTGCCGCCATCGCGGCCGAAGCGGGCGTGGACGATTTTCTCGCTCAGGCAACTCCCGAGGACAAGCTGACGCTGATCCGCCGCGAACAGGCGGAAGGACGATTGGTCGCGATGTGCGGCGATGGCACCAACGATGCGCCTGCGCTCGCCCAGGCCGATGTCGGCGTCGCCATGAATACCGGCACGCAGGCGGCACGCGAAGCGGGCAACATGGTCGATCTCGACAGCGATCCCACCAAGCTGATCGAGATTGTCGGCCTGGGCAAACAGTTGCTGATGACGCGCGGCGCGCTCACCACCTTCTCGGTCGCAAATGATGTGGCCAAATATTTCGCGATCATACCGGCGATCTTCATCGCGCTTTATCCGAGCCTTGGCGTACTCAACATCATGGGACTGGCGACGCCCCGAAGCGCGGTGCTGTCCGCGATCATCTTCAATGCGCTCATCATTCCGCTGCTGGTGCCGCTCGCGCTCAAAGGGGTGCGTTATCGGCCGATGGCGGCGGGGGCACTGCTCGCGCGCAATCTGTCCATCTACGGCCTAGGCGGCCTGATCGCGCCTTTCATCGGCATCAAGCTGATCGACATCGCTTTGTCCGGCCTCCATCTCGCTTGAGGACTGTATGATGTTTTCCGATCTCCGCTCCGCCTTGCGCCCCGCGCTCGTGCTGACCCTGCTTTTCGCACTGCTGCTGGGCTTGGTCTATCCGCTCGCGCTCACCGGTATCGGCCAGGTGCTTTTCCCCTGGCAGGCCAATGGCAGCCTGATCCGCGAGGGGGGCAAGGTGGTTGGCTCCGCGCTCATCGGGCAAGCCTTCACCAGCGACCGCTATTTCCATGGGCGCCCCTCCGCCGCCGGGACGCATGGCTATGATGCAGTCGCCTCCGCGGGTTCAAATCTCGGCCCCGCCAGCAAGGCGCTGGCCGAGCGCGTCCGCAACGACATCGAGGCCCTTGCCGCCACCGCACCGGGGCGCCCCGTTCCGCCCGATCTGGTGACATCTTCCGCCTCCGGGCTCGATCCTCATATCAGTCCCGAGGCGGCCTTGTATCAAGCCGATCGGATCGCCAAGGCGCGCGGTTTACCGCTGGAACAGGTGCGCGCCTTGGTCCAGACGCAGATCAAACTCCCCTTGCTGGGTTTCATCGGCGAACCGCGCGTCAATGTTCTTGTGCTCAACCGCGTGCTCGACCGGGAAGCGAAGGGCCATTAGTCTCGGGCCATGGCATCGGCCGCGAAAATCCTGATCGTCGAGGACGATGCCCATATCCGGCGGTTGTTGCGCGCAGCCGTTCAGCGCGCCGGGCACGGCGTCGTAGAGGCCATGAATGCGCGTGAGGGGTTGTCGCTGCTGGACATTGAGAAGCCCGATGTCGTGCTGCTCGATCTTGGCCTTCCTGACAGAGACGGGCTGGAGTTGATCCAGCCGATACGCGGCCGGTCGAGCACGACGTTGATCGTTGTTTCGGCACGCGAGGATACGGCGGAGAAAGTGGCAGCGCTCGATCTCGGCGCCGACGATTATCTGACCAAACCTTTCGATACGGAGGAACTGCTGGCCCGTATCCGCACGGCCATGCGTCATCGCATCCCCGATCAGGAGAGGGAGCCGGTGATCGAGGCGGGCGATATACGGATCGATCTCGCGCATCGCCGGATCGCGCGCGCGGGCGAGGATGTTCACTTGACGCCCAAGGAATATGGTGTGCTCGCCGAATTGAGCCGCCGTCCCGATCGCGTCGTGAGCCATGCGCAACTGCTTCGCGCGGTTTGGGGAGCAGCGCAGGAGGATCGCGTCGACTATCTCCGCATCGCGGTGCGCGGCCTGCGGCAGAAGCTGGAAACCGACCCCTCCCGTCCGCGCTTGATCGTCAACGAATTGGCGGTTGGCTATCGGTTGCGAGTGCGATCACCGGAAGAGCAATCCTGACTTTCCAATTGGCGACGATGTGGAGTCGCTCCAACTCGATTCCGGAGGTACTATGCTTCGGCTGGCAAAAGCAGTCGTTGCTGGACGGGCGCCTATGAAACGGCAATTCGTCGAAAGCGGCACTTGCAGGTCGATTTACCGCTCTTTCCCTCTTTTTTGATCGATAAGGACCGCCTGCTGCCATCGGCTTGGCGCCTTGTCAGTACGATGAATGCAGCCAGGCCAGCAACATGGGCGCTTCTTCCCCTCCAGCAATTCCTCGCAGGTTCGCTGGATGCGGCGTTGGCGCGTTGCTGGCCGTTTCGCGTCGTCGACCCAGCAGATGAACTCATTGCGCCCAAGCGGTGTCAGTTCTTCCCACAGCGCGAAGACCTGAGGATTCGATCGAACCGCTGTTCGCAGGTCCTCACCTGCCTCGTGAACAGTGCCCTGGGAAAAAGCTTTCACGAAACCTCCAGCGGCGCGGCGTAACAACCGACGCGCATTCACGAATGGAATTTTGTTGGCGAGCTTGCCTCTCGCCTTCAGAAATGTCCACGGTCGGCAGCAATGCCCAGCCTCATCACTGCCCAGCTTGCCGGGAATTTGATGACAGCGCCACCGGCCGCGCCTGCGCAATGGCTATTTGGCCTATCCGCGCTCGACCAGGCGAGCCGCTGGCGTGTCGACGGCACTGCCCGTGATAACTGTGATGAGTTGTTCCGGATCTTTGGGAAGGACATTGCCGCGCCACGCGACATGGCCGTCGGGCCGACAAAGGCAGAGTCGGTGGCGATAGGGTGACGGAAGCGTATCCAGCGGCACATCCAGCAATTGCAGCGGAAGGCGATGGTGCTTCGCTGCGGCAAGTAATGGATCGACATCGACGGCGGGATCGAAGCGGATGAGGGTGAACTCCGGTCCCAGCGCATCGTAGAGCGAGCGTCCGTCGGGCAGCCAGAGGTGGGGAACCCGGCAGCCAGGCACCGTCGAGGGCGTATAATCGTGCATGGTATAAGCGGGGTGCTGCTCGCCATCGTAGAGGATAAGCGGCGAATCGGGGTAATAATAGCCGTAATTGAGGCCGGCACAGGCGAATTGCTGGACATGCAGCGCATAGGCCGCTTCGCCGACGCGCGCCCGGGTGGCGGCGCCCTCCGGCGTATCGTCTTCGAGGGTGGCAGGCACCGATGTCCGCTCACTGATCGCTCCTTCCGCATGGTGCATCGCGAAACGGGAGACCTGGTCGGTGATCGGAAGGCGTTCCTTCTCATGTCCTTCGAGGATCGCCTCCGGCGCCCAACCATTGAGGTGGGCGGCGAGCATCCACGAAAGGTTGAGCGCGTCGGCGATCCCCGCATTCATGCCAAAGCCGGCATAGGGCACCCAAAGATGCGCAGCGTCGCCGCAGATGAAGATGCGGCCCTCGCGCACCTTATCCACGACCAGCCGGCGTCCTATCCAGTCCTCTTTCGCCAGCAGCTCATATTCGAATGCATCGTCCACCCCGAGTAGCAGCCGGATGCAGGCATCGCGGTTGACGCTTTCAAAGTCCTGCTCGTCGTCGAGAAGATAATTATGCACCAGCCAAAGCGCCTCCCCGTCGATCGCGACCAGATTGCCGGCCCGAACGGGGTTGTAGATGTAGCTCATCCACGCATCGGGCTTGGTTACGAGATCGATGAGGGCAGGGGCGCGGATGAAGCTCGATTGCACGCGTTGGATGACCTCGTCGCCGGTGAGGCGTGCGCCGATCGCCTTGCGCACCAGCGAACGGCCGCCATCGCAACCGACCAGATAATCGGCCTCGACCTCAATCGGATTGTCGTCGGTGAGCCGCCTTGCCCGAACGCGCGTTCCGCGCTGATCCTGCTCCACCGCCTCGACGCGCGCGTCATTGATGATCGTAATCAGCGGATTGGCGCTGGCTTCCTCGAAGAGCACCGGCTCGAAATATATCTGGTTGACCCTGTGCGCGGGCTCGGGGGTTGGCCACCACCCGTCCGGCCCGCTCGTGTCCGTGTAGCGATCCCGGCGGCACGGGATGTGAATCCGCATCAGTTCGTAGTCGCTGGCTCGTGTCCGGATCACCACGTCGTTGGGATAGCCGTCCGGAAGGCCAACGGCGCGAATCTTGTCGACGATGCCAAGGCGGCGGAATGCTTCCATTGTCCGTGACGCGATATGGTTGCACTTGACGCTGGGCGGCTCGCCGGCGGGGCGCTGCTCGAGAATAGTCACCCTTATGCCCCGCCAGGCGAGATCAAGGGCAAGGCAAAGACCGACGGGGCCCGCCCCGACGATGGCGATTTGTGCTGGAGATTTCATGCGAACCCTTGTGAGTGGTTGACGCCGGCGTCGGCGATAATTCGTGAGACATCTGATGTTATAGGTCAACGCAAAAAGTGAGACGTCTGATAATTATCGCATCTCGCCCGGCCTATCCGATCGCGGCGGATGGCGAGCCAAACTCGCATTTTGCTCGCGGTTATTTCTCGCCCGGGCAGTGTGCGTCCCATGCGGAGACGAACTTGCGGATCAGCTTCAGAAACTGCTGCTTCTCCCTGTCCGTGAAGATGGCCATCGCCTGAGCGCGAGACGTTTCCCCGCGTGTATGCGCCTTTTGAAGCACGGCCCGGCCGCGACGCGTGAGTTTCACAACTCTGCGCCGCTTGTCGTGTGGATGTTGGTCGCGGGTAATCAAGCCTTCGCGCTCGAGATTCATGATGGCGAGTCCTGTGGTCGAGCGATCGAGGCGCAGGTGGCGGGCAAGGCTCACCTGGTCGATTGAACCATTTGCTTCGATGATTACCAGAGCGCCATACTGCGTGGTCGTGATCTTGAGGTCTGCCATTGCATCGGCAAAACAGGATGCCATGATCTGGTTCGCGCGACGTACGAGAAAACCGGGCCTCTGGTGAAGCTGGTCGATGGCTTCGCTACTCTCCAGCGCAACATCTGCCTTCAACGACTGTCTCCCTTCAGGCTAGGCTCACGTTATCCAGAACCGACCTTGCGGGCAATCCGTCGCTCGTCACGGCACGAAATATTCGTTTGTCGTCATCGTAGTTACACATTCCTGGATGTTCGGGACTCCGATCAGCTCGATCATCAAGGAGGCGGGTCATGCGTCGACAAACATCTGGCAGGAAAGGGGCCGAGGTTAATCGCTCAGCTACGGGAAAGCTTAGCTTTTCAGCCTGACGCTTGTATTATGGCTTTAAGATGATTTTCCCGATGTGCGTCGAGCTTTCCATCAGGCGATGCGCCTCGGGCGCGTCTGCGAGCGGCAAGGTCTTATGTACGATCGGGCGAACAGCGCCCGTTGCGAGAAGGGGCCAGATATGCGTTTCGACGGCTCGCGCAATGGCGGATTTTTCGGCTAAGGGACATGCGCGCCAAGGACTGAGCCGGTCAATATCAGGCGCTTGCGCATGATAGTTCAGAGATCCACCGGCGGCCGGCCTCCTTCGAGGAACGCGATCATTACGATGCGACCACCTGCCGCAGCGGCTTGTTCGTTCCGTATCAGATAGTCGCCCCCCCCCCGATGTCGAGAATTATGTCGATTCCGCGCTTCGCCGTCATTTCCCGGATTACCGTGACGAAATCCTCGTTGCGATAATCGATCCCCCGAACCGCGCCAACGGCCTCGCAGGCGGCTACTTTCTCGGGTGAACCCGCTGTTGCATAGGCGCCGCCGCCGAGCGCATGTATCATCTGGATGGCCATGACGCCGATACCGCTCGTTCCGCCATGGATGAGTACTGAATCGCCCGCACGGAACCGGGCTTGTTCAAAGATATTAGCCCAGATGGTGAAGACCGTTTCGGGAAGGCTCGCTGCTTCGGTCGCGGTCAGGCCATGGGGAATTGGAAGACACAGATCGGCATCGGCGATTGCATATTCGGCATAACCGCCTCCGGCGAGCAGAGCACACACATGATGGCCTGCCTGCCAGCGATCCACGCCGGGACCGACCGCAACCACTTCTCCCGCAATTTCGAGACCGGGAATATCGGTTACGCTCGGTGGGGGCGCATAGTTTCCCTGGCGCTGAACCACATCCGGACGATTGACGCCGGCGGCTTCGACTCGGACGAGAATCTGATTGGGGCCGGGATCGCACACCGCCCGCTCCACAACGCGAAGGGTCTCCGGCCCGCCAGGTGCCTCGATTTCGATCATCTTGCTTTTCATCGGATTGCAGTTCCCTAATCCATCTCGTCAAATGCCGCGAGAGACGGGCGCCTTCATCGGCCGACCTCCAATTCGGGCGACACGATAAGCGGTTCATGCCCTTTGCCGTACGAATGAAGGCGGGGCGAGGCAAAGGCGTATAAGGCCATTGCCGCCATCAAGACACCACCAAGCAGAAAGGGAAGCTGCCGATCCCATTGGTACAGCGTGAGCGCCGCCACAGGCCCTATGACGAGGCCAAACGCCCCCACGGCGGACGTGCCTCCGGCGGCTTCGGCCTGCCTTTCGGACGGTACGGCGAGGGAGGCGCCAGCGATGAAGCCAGGGCGCGTCATGCCAAACCCCAACGAGGCGATGCCGAATCCGATCATCATCAGAGGATAGGAATCGATCGCGGTCGCCTGTAGGAGGCTGCCGCCCATTCCAATCAGTGCGCCCCAGCGCATGAGTTGCCTGGGGCGCAGGTTGAGCAAGTTGACCAATCCCCACTGGGCCACAAGCGTGGCGATCGCGCCGACCGTCATCATCATCCCGATTGCGACTGCCGCGGCGGCGGGCGCGATATGAAGTTGATCGATTACGACGAAACCCACAGTCTGGTTGGCGCTTGCGGAAACGATGCCGGTGATCGCCCCATAGAGGATGAAGGGGGCGGTCGTCCTATCGAACAGTTCGCGCACGCTGCTCCCTTTTGCTGCCGGTGCAGATATCGGCGAAATATCGGGAACCACGCGCCAGACGAGCAGCCCGGTGATGAGAGCGATAGTGGCGAAGGTGAAGAACGGGCCAGCGAGGCCTAATTCATCGCCCACCAGAAATGGAGCGACGGCCGGCCCGAGAATGCTGCCCAGTCCCCACATTGATGCGAACAGCGCCATTGCGCTCGTGCGCCGCTCCAGCGGCGTGCGGCAGCCGACATAGGTTTGCACCGCGGGCTGCGAGGCAAGGCCCAGCACGCCGTAGAGGGCCCGTGCCAGGATCAGCGCGATCAATATGGCTAAGGGTGACCAGTCGTAACGCGTTCCCACGATGATGACGAGGCCTGTGCCGCTCATGGCCAGGACGACGCCCGCTACGCCGAGGAGCGCGACCCGCTTTTCCCCGTGGATCGTGACTTTCTGTGACCAGAACGGCGCGGCAAAGATCGAAAGCAGTGCGGAGAGACAGGAGATTGAGACAATCAGATTGTCGGCGATGCCTGTTGAGCGGCCGATACTTGGCAGCAGCGACTGCATCGCAGTGGTTCCCGCCGCTGAGCCCAGCGAGACCGCGAGCATTGCCAGGAAAGCGATGCGCGTGCCAGCACGAACCTGACCGTGCTGCTTCAGGCATCCGGATGCCGCACCAAGCGCCGCTCTACCAGGTTTTATCATCGCGACGGCTAGTGAGAGACTAGCAGGCGATTGTCAATCAAATTGTATACACTACTAATGCCACCGCTCCGTCGGGCCATGGATAAGCGATCGTGATTTGCCAATATGCGAACGCATCGTCGCTTCGGCCACCTCGCCATCACCGGTCAGAATCGCGGCAGTAATCAACCGGTGCGACGCGTTGGATTTGCGCATATAATCTTGGGAAAAAGCACGTCGCAGCGAGAGACGAAATGCCGGAATCCAGAGCGGGCTCAGCGCGGATCGAATATAATCGTTGCCGCAATGGTCGACGATGAACTGGTGCAGTCGTTCATTGGCTGCCGCATAACGCTCTCCCTCCCCCTCGTCCTCGGCGCGGTCGAGGTCGGCCTGAATCTGCTGGATGCCAGCACGCGTTCCGTCGTCAAGGCGTTCGGTCAGGCGCCTCGCCGCAATAGCTTCAAGCGCTTCGCGAACCTCGTAAATCTCGGAAAGATGAGTGGCATCGAAACGGCGCACCGAGGCGCCCCGATTGGCTTCGAGGGCAACAAGACCTTCGCCCGCCAGACGTTGCAGCGCCTGGCGAACCTTTGTGCGCGACACGCCGCGCTCGCGCGCGACATCGGTTTCGATCAATCGCTGGCCTGGGTTCAGGAGGCCAGTCCGAATATGCTCACGTAGGAAATCGGCAAGATCGTCGAACTTGCCTTCATGTGCGTGCGATTCGGTCAAAGCCATTTTCCCGCATGTAATAAGGCGGCTCTTGCCTCCGCGACACAGCGCCTCAGCGCAGGTGTGGCATCAACGTGAACCGGAAGCTCAGCTTAAAGCATAAAGGTTGTCGAGAAAAGCCACCGCCTCTTGCATTGTGCTCAAAATAGCATACAATCTGTCGGAAATATGGAGGAGGGGATCTGATGAAGGGGGTCGACATTCGTTATGCGGGTCTCCGCCGCGCGCTGCTGGCTGCCAGTTGCCCGGCTATATTGTGGGCGGTGCCACTTGCGGCGCAAGAAACGACCGGACCCGTGTCGGGTGTGGCGCCATTGACCGACACGCGGGACATCGTCGTCACCGCGGAGAGGCGCGAAACCCGTCTTCAGGAGACGCCGATAGCGATCACGGTCTTCACGGGCGCCGCGCTCGAAGACAAAGCGATCACCAATATGAGCGACCTCAATCGCTTCACGCCCAATGCGGTAATCACCTCCACCAACCGACCGGCGGGCGGTGGCGGTGCCATTGCTGCCTATATTCGCGGCGTCGGATCGGGTGACTATCTTTTTCCGCTCGAGCCGGGTGTCGGCGTTTACATCGATGGTGTTTATGTCGCGAAGACGGCTGGCGGGCTGATGGATATTGTCGATATCGACCGTATCGAGGTGCTCAAGGGTCCGCAGGGGACTTTGTTCGGCCGTAATACGGTTGGTGGCGCGATTAGCATCGTTACGCAACGGCCTCGAACGTCGGGCGAATTGTCCGGATCGGCAGAAGTTCGCCTCGGGCAGCGCAATCAGCGTGATTTCCTTGGCGGTATCAATGCACCGCTGCTCGATGGATTGCTGGGGATCAAGCTGGGTATAGGCCGTTTCAATACCGACGGCTATGGCCGCCAGCTTACTGCGGACCTGCCGACGGGCGGTACCAACCGATGGGTTGGCAAAGGGGCGCTGCGCCTGACGCCGTCGAGTGATCTCACGATCGACCTGACCGGCGACTATAGCCGCCAACGGAACAAGGGGCGCCCTACCTATACGTATCGCGACAAGATCGTTGCGACCTATCAGCGTTATAATGAGATCGCCGTACCGGTTCTCAATGAACAGCTTGGGCTTCCGGCGGACACGATCGTCGATTTCCGTTTCAATTCGCCTGGACCCTATAGCGCCTATGGTGAAAAGGATTCGGATCCGCATGACGATTACGACATCTACGGCATTGCGCTCAACGTAGGCTATCAACTTGCCGATCAGTGGTCATTGCGTTCGATTTCCGCCTACCGCCATGTTCGAACCTATACTGGCGGCGGTAATGCTTCGGCGACCCCTTATCCCATCTTGGGTAATCCGCATGATGGCGAGCATGTTACGGATCGTCAGATCAGCCAGGAATTCCAGTTGGCGGGTAGCGCGTTCGACGACCGTCTGTCGGTTCTCATCGGAGCTTATGGCTTCTGGGAAAGCGGCAATCGCCGCACCGCGACCCAGAATTTCCATGGCTTGTATGAGGTTACACATCTGGAGCGCGACGCAAAGGATACCTTTACCTACAATAATTATAGCGGGCGGAGTTACTCAGTTTTTACCCAAGAAACTCTGAAGCTGAATAATTTGATAGATATCGTAGCAGGTGCGCGATATACCGTCGACCATAAGAGATTGTTCCAATATTCAATCTTCACGCAGTTGGATAAATACCAGGTGCCGCCACGTGATTATCGCGACACTTGGGAAAAATTTACGCCTAAGATCGGGGTGAATCTTCATCCGAAGGACGATCTGTTGCTGTATGCCACCTATTCCGTTGGCTACAAAAGTGGTGGTTGGAGTCCCAACGGGACCAATCCGCTTATTCCCGATCCCGCTTTCGCGCCCGAGACTCTGACTTCTTATGAAGCGGGTATAAAGTCGCAATGGTTCGATCGGCGGCTGACGGTGAACGCTGCGACTTTCTACAGCCTTTATAAAGACATCCAACTCACCGTCCAGGTCCCTGACCCCGACACGGGCGTGAACCTGCGCACCACGCAAAATGCGGGCAATGCGAAGCTTTATGGCTTCGAGGTCGAAGCGACGGCACAGCCTGTGGGCGGACTGAGTTTTCAGGCTGGCATCGGCTATATCCATGACGAATTTACCAAGTTGACGGCCGGTGCGATCGCCTCCGGAACCGAGATCACGGATAAGCTGGCCAGCGTTCCCAAATGGAATGTCAACCTTGCGGTAGATTGGCGAGTTCCAACGGGTATAGGTGACCTGACGCTGCACGGCGATTCGTCATATCGTAGCGCGACCTATCTGACTTTGTCGGATGAGCTATCCTATCAGAAGGGGTACACGCTTTATGGCGCGCGTATTTCTCTTGAACCTCGCTTTGCCGATAATCTGACATTGTCGGTGATCGGCACCAATCTCTCAAACGAATATTACTTCACATATGCTGCATACCAGGCAGCAGGCGGCCAATTTATCGCCATTCCTGCGGTTCCAAGGGCCATCTACGGCAGCATCAAGTATAAATTCTAAAAACTGGGGTTAGGTAGACATGGTAAAGCCGTTTCCCGATACGCCCACATTTCAGGATTTTGATCGCCCCGTCAGGTTGGAAGGGGATCTGTTCGATCTGGAGATCAGCGGCGAAGTTCCTCCGAACATCAGAGGAGTCTTCTATCGTTGTGGGGCGGAACATCAATTTCCGCCGCGGCATGGAGATGATGTCTTCATAAACGGCGACGGGATGGCATCGATGTTCCGTTTCGGCGATGGACATGTCGACTTCAGATGCCGCTACGTCCGTACGGAGAAGTTCAAGCGTGAACGCATGGCCAGACGTGCGCTTTTCGGCCACTATCGCAACCCCTTCAGCGATGATCCCTCGGTGGCTGGTGTCGATCGCGGAACGGCGAACACCAATGTGATCTGGCATGGAGGAAGGCTGCTCGCGTTGAAAGAAGACAGTCTGCCGGTCGAACTTGATCCGAACACGCTCGAGACGATTGGCTCATGGGATTATAATGGCCGCGTAACCAGCAAGACTGTGACCGCTCATCCCAAGATCGACCCAGAGACGGGGGAGCTATTCTTTTATGGGTCGGCCGCAAAAGGAGAGACTACGCCGGATATTGCCTTTTATGTCGCAGACGCTGCGGGGCAGATCACGCGCGAACTTTGGATCGATCCGCCTTATGCTTCTATGATGCATGATTTTGCCGTTACGCGGGATCAAATCGTCTTTGCCGTCATGCCGACCACGAGCAGTCTCGCGCGCATCAAGGCCGGTGGCCCTATCTATGCGTGGGATTCCAAATTGCCGACACATCTCGGCATTCTTTCGCGTGATCCGAACGCGACGGAAATCCGGTGGTTCAATGGACCTTCACGCTGGATGTATCATGTGATGAACGCGTTCGAGGAGGATGGCAAAGTCCATGTCGATTCCTGCGTCAGCGGTCGGCAGAGCTTTCCTTTCTTCCCCGATATAGACGGCCATCCCTACGATCCCGGGGCTGGACGCCCCCAATTGACGCGTTGGACCTGCGATCTGCGTTCCAACTCGGACGCATTCGAGGAGCGGCTGCTGAACGAGACGGGCTGCGAAATGCCGCGCATCGACGATCGTTTGGCGATGGCGCCCTATCGATGGGGGTTCATGCTCCACCATGATGCGGAGCGCGCCATCGGGGCAGGACGTGGTCGCCAGGGTTTCAACGCCGTTGCTCGCGTCGATGCCGCAACCGGCGCTATCGTCGACAGCTATTTCACGGGGCCGGACTCGGGGCCGCAGGAGCCCGTCTTCATACCGCGCGCGCCCGATGCGCCGGAGGGGGACGGCTATCTGCTGACTGTAGTCAATCGCCTGGCCGAAAACCGGTGCGATCTGGCCGTGCTCGATGCGATGCGCCTTTCCGAGGGGCCTTTGGCGCTCTGCCATGTCCCCTTTCGTATCCGTGCGGCTATTCACGGCAACTGGGTGGATGATCGCGTACATCCGATCGGGGAGCCCTTTTGATGGCCACGGCGGAAATCGCGTCCGCCGCGCCGGAGCCGATGTTTCGGGTAAGTAACGGAAGGCGTTATTGGACGCTGGGCCTGTTCTTCGCTCTTTATGCCTTCGCCGTCCTTGACCGGAACATCATCAATCTGGCTTTGGATGACATCAAGGCCGACATGCATTTTTCGGACACCGAACTCGGCCTTGTTGCGGGCTTTGGCTTCAGCGGTATTCAGTTGCTGGTCGGCATACCGGCGGCGCGCTGGGCCGATCGTAGCGACCGTCGGTTGATCATTACCCTCGCTGTCGCCTTATGGAGCGCGATGACGGTGGTATGCGCCACGGCGGCTTCCGGTGTCCAGTTCGTGCTAGGACGGATCGGCGTCGGTGTTGGGGAATCGACCAGCCCCGCATATCATTCGATGCTGTCCGATCTTTTTACCAAGAATCAGCGCGGTCGGGCCATTGCCGTTTTTGCACTCGGTGCGCCGGTCGCGACGTTGGTCGGGTTTCCGCTGATGGGACTCGTCCAGCAGGCTTATGGCTGGCGAACAGCATTCCTGGCTGCCGGCTTGCCGGGGCTGCTTCTCGCGCTTGTCGTCTTTTTCACCGTGCGGGATCCGCGCGGCCGCTCGGCGGCAGGACCGGCGCGTGAGCAAGCGCCGCCATTGGGCGAGGCTTTTCGCACGTTGTTCGACCGCAAGAGTTTCATGTTCGTGATGTTCGGTTTTGCGCTCGGCGGCTTCGGCTCGGGGGCCTTTAACGTCTGGGGGCCAACTTTCCTGGCGCGAGTGCATCATCTCAACCCCGCACAGATCGGGGCCTCCCTTGGCATGGCGGCTGGTTTGGCCGGACTTGTTGGCGGCATTTGCGGTGGAGTTGTGGTCGATCTCCTTAGCCACCGCTACGGCGACAAGTGGAAGATCGTGCCGATCGCTATCACCTCGACGCTCAAGGCGCCAACGATCTTCCTGATCGTATTCGCCCCTTGGCTCGAGATTTCATTGGCCGGTATTGCGTTGCTGGCCTTTTTCTCGACCTTTGAATTCGCGCCGATTATCGCGGTTATCCAGTCGATCCTGCCGCGACGTGTACGTGCGCTCGGCTCGTCGGTGAACGGGTTTGTTGGATCTCTGATCGCGCTCGGCCTCGGCCCACTATTCGTCGGGATGGTCAACGATTATCTTACGCCGACTTATGGGTCGGGCGTCATCATCTATTCGATCGCGGCTGCGGCGTCGATCTGCCTGCTCGGGGCGGCATCGCTTTGGCTGGCGGCACGCTTCGTTGTCGAGGATATCCTCCGCAATGGCGAGCGTGATCCACAAGGACATGAGGAACACGCATGAGCGATATAATGGACGCTGGCACAGCGATCGCCCAATTTCACGCTCTGTTCGATCAACGCTTCGATGCCGTTCGGACACTGAGTGAAAATGGCCATCGCGTCGCTGCGCATGTCGGCGGCGATGTGCCTGCCGAGTTGCTGATTGCCTGTGGCTATGTGCCGGTTGAGCTATGCGGCGATCCGAAGGGCGACGCTGAAACGGGCGACAGGCTGCTGGGGGCGATGGCGGACGGCAAGACACGCTCGATCCTTCACCGCTTGCTTGAAGGTGCAAATGGTCCACTCGACCAACTGATCATCGGCCGTGATTCCGAACTGCTCGTGAGGCTGTTCTACATCATACGTGCACTCCGCAAGATCGAGCCCGATCAGGTAGCCGCGGTGCCCGAGCGGGTCCACTTTTTTGATCTGCTGCATGGGCCGCACCGCTCCTCCGGGCTCTACAATCGCGTGCGCGGCCGTGCACTCCTCAAACTTCTGGAGACGTGGAGCGGGAGACCCGTCGCAGAAGCATCGCTCCGCCAGGCGATCATCCAGTGCAATGTCAATCGCCGCTTGTTGCAACAGGTGACGGCGCTGCGACGGCAGCGGCCTGCCCGTCTCACGGGTGCGGATGCGCTTGCCATCAGCAGTTCCGCACGTTTCATGCCGCGCGAGCAACATAGCCTGCTCGTTTCGGCCCTCCTCGATACAGCGTCGGGGTTCCCGAAGCTCGACGGCAAGCGTTTGTTCATGACCGGCAGTGCGCATGATTCACTTGATATCTATCGTGCGATCGAAAAGGCCGGAGCGATAATTGTCGGCGAGGATTTCGACTGGGGCGATCGTGGCAGTGCGTTGCTGGTTGAGGAAGGTGCCGCCGATCCGCTCGATGCGGTGATCGATCGTTATCACTTCGCACCGCCCGCGTCTGCCAAGTTCAGCGCGGTGGCGCGGGCGCGGTATACGGCCGAACAGGCACGGCAGGCGGGTGCCGATGCCGTTGTCTGCTTCATCTACAATGGCGATCCCGCACCTCGCTGGGACGTGCCGCTGCAACGCGATGCGCTTGGGAGCATCCCGCTGCTTCTGATCGACAATCAGGATTACGGCGGTGTCGATACCCAGTCATTGTATGACGCTGTCACTGATTTTATCGCCCAATTCGCCTGACGGACAGGATCGCTATGACCATATCAACTCAGCCGGTGCGTAAGACACGGCAGTCTCGCATCACGTCTTCGGCCGATGCCTATCTTTATCATCGCGAATGGTTTCAGCGCGTCCGCGAGCGCGTGAGCGCCGGGGAGCCCTTCGCGATCGTCAGTGCAGAAACGCCGATGGAGATATTCCAGGCAATGGACATACCTTATGTCCCTGTCCAGTGGTGGTCGTCGATCGTTTCGGCGAAACGAAAAGCGCCTGCCTATCTCAACGCCTTGCGCGAACGCGGTTTCCCCGACGATCAGGAACAGTATTTCTCGCTTGGCCTCGCATCTTCCTATGATCGCGATCCGGAGAGTGCGCCTTGGGGTGGAATGCCGATGCCGACGATGATCGTGGGTGATCCGCGCGAAGATAATCAGGGCAAGATCTATGAATTGTGGGCGCGCGAATATGGCGCGCATTATTATCCATTTGAGCGGGCAATCTTTAACGATGCGCCAGACCAATGGTGGGAGCTGGGCCGTCATCGCTGGGATGAAATGATCGACCCGGCGGTGCTCGATCTCCATGTCGAAGAGAGCAGGGGGCTGATCCGTTTCATTGAGCAGGTCACTGGCCGCCGCTTCTGCGAGACGCGTTTCAAGCGCGTTCTCGATCTCGTCAACGAGCAGGAGGAATATTTCACCAAAGCGCGAGATCTCGTCGCCCGAACGGTTCCGTCACCGATTACCGTCACCGATACCTTTACGAGTGTGATGATGCCGCAATGGCATCGTGGTACCGAATGGGCGCGCGACAAGGCCAGGGCCTTCTATGAGGAAGTCGAGGCGCGCGTCCGCAACGGTGAGGCGGCCTGTCCGGCTGAAAAGGTCCGTCTTGCGTGGTTCGGCACGGGCTTGTGGTTCAACGTCGATTTTTATGACAGTTTCATCGCCAGTCATGACGCGGTGTTCGTCTGGTCGATGTATCTGGGCATCGCCGCCGACGGCTATGCCCGTTACGGCGAGGATCCCTTGCGCACGCTGTCGGCGCGCTACGCCGCCTTCGTACAATATCTTACGATGGAGCCGTGGCCGAGTGCATGGTACGTCAAGGAGGCGGAACTCCATCAGATAGACGGCGTGGTGATCCTTGGCGGCGCTGGCCCTTTTACCGAAGCCGCGTTCCACAAGGCGGGTGTCCCGACACTGCGAATCCGGGGGCATAATGTCGATTCCCGCCAATGGCGCGAGGAGGAGATACGCGCGCAGGTCTGCCGGTTCATCGAAGAGGAGGCGCGGCTTCACGCCGAGAGGAGGCGCAGCCGATGAGCGAAGTGCAACCCCTTTCGGGCATTCGGGTGATCGATTTCACCCAAGTCTTCGCCGGTCCCTTCGCGAGCTTTCAATTGAGCCTGCTGGGTGCCGACGTGATCAAGATCGAGGATCCGCGTGGCGGCGACATATTGCGCGGCTATGCGCATGGTGGCGATGGCATGGGCGGGATGGGTGGATCCTTTATAGCGATCAATTCGGGCAAGAAATCCGTCGCGCTCAACCTCAAGGATCCCGATGCGCTCGCAATCGCCAAACGGCTGATCGCCGGCGCCGATGTCCTCATTGAAAATTTTCGGGCGGGTGTGCTGGATCGCCTGGGTCTTTCGTGGGCGGCGTGCAAGGAAATCAATCCGCGCCTCGTCTATGTGACACTGTCGGGATTTGGGCCGGATGGGCCGCTCAAGGATTTTCCTGCTTACGATCATACCATGCAGGCGATGTCGGGCATGATGCTTCTTAACGGCGAAGAGGGGGCCGATCCGCTCAAGGTCGGTTTCCCGGTGATAGATACGTTCGCTGGATATGTGGCCGGCTTCGCGACATTGGCGGGCCTAGCTCAACGCAACCAAACGGGGGACGGGCAATTTATCGATGTGGCGATGCTGGATGCCTCGCTCGTATTGATGACTTCGATGGTCATTCCCTATCTCAATGCCGGAACGGAGCCGCCGAGATTGGGAAATCGCGGCTACAGTACCAGCCCGACATCCGATCTGTTCGAGACGGGGGACGGCACCCTTTCGCTCGGCGCCAATACACAGGATCAGTATGAAAGGCTATGCCGGGCAATCGGGGCGGAAGATTTGACAACGGATCCGCGGTTCGCGACGCGCGAGGCGCGCGGAGAAAATGCGGCTGCCCTCCGTGACGCCTTGACGCGGGTCCTGGCGGGCAAGCCAGCAACCGAATGGGAAGTGATTATCAGCGCCGAACGCGTGCCGGCGGCCAAGGTTCGCAGCGTAATGGAAAGTTGTGCGCATCCGCAACTCGCCAACCGCAACCTCTTTCAATGGCTTCCCATGTCGCGAAACGATGATCGCCGGATACGCGTGATGAACAGCGGCTTCCGATCGGATTTCAACGGTGCGCAGCAGCCGTCGCCGATGCTTGGCGAGCATACGGCCGCCATTCTCAATGACCTTGGTGTACCTTCGGAAGTGTTGGAAGCATTACGAGCCCGTGGTGCGGCGCGTTAATCCTAGCTGGCCAAGACTTCGACACGGCGGATCTAAAACCCAGTCAGATCACGAAGAGGGGCTATGATGCGGTGGGTGAGTTCGCACGGGTTAGGTGCCGTTCAACATCCGTTGACATACCTGCGGCACCCTCGCAGCGATCCGGCTGTGCCATCATTTTCGAACATCTCTGGTTTTTTCATGTGTTGTCCAGGCAACGTCACCAAACACCTCTTTCCATCAGTGTGGGAAGGGGGGTGAAGACCGATTCCACCTCGCCGATCAGGCCGGCCCTGACTTTGAAGGCTTCGGCGATGACCAGTGTGTAGGGCCTGACCGGCTTGGCGGGGCATATCGGGCCGTAATCGACCACGACGGCACATGGACCTTTGACATACTGATTGTACATCGCGAACGCGACGACGATTCCGCGTTCCTCGTCGACTACCGGGTAGCGGCGGTCGGTGATCGTGTCGGTATCCCAGATGTGGGTGTTGAATTGATCGCGGCAACTCATCGCCGTGAAGTTCGGCACAGGCTTTCCCGAGGGTGACACGCCCGGGCTCTGGAAGTTCGGATTGCGGATGAGCTGGACACCATTTTCAACCTTGATGCAGTCGTCGCCGAAGGGGACGATGTCGCCATTACCGCGCTCGATCCCTCCATAGTGGAGATCGGCGGCCTGAATGATCTGCGAGCGGTCGCGGCGCTCGGCGGGCGTGAGCGCAGCGGAGAAAGCGGCCCGTGCGGTCGTCAGCTTGCCCGCACCGGCCGACAGGTCGAAGGTGCCGCTGCTCGCCGCGGCACCGGGCGCGATCGCTTCCGCCTCGGTAATCCTGCCGTCCTGCACGCGCAGGCGGATCGCGAGCATGGTCCAGCCCGCCTTTGTCCTGGCGTTACCCATGAAGGCGATTTGCCGGTTGCGCGGGTCCGACGCCAGGATGCGATAGGTGCCGATCTGTTCAATCGATTTCCAGAGTCCCATGCCGGGGACGGTGATCGCTTGATTTTCGGTATATTTGACTTTTGGCGACAGCGGCGCCGCAGAGAGATCGTGGGCTGTCATCGCGCCCAGATAGGCGTTCATGACACCTTCGAGACAGGCGCGTTCGCAGGCGGGCGGCGCCGCCTTCACGGGCGAAGCGGGAAGGCACGCGGTCGACGCCAGCCCGATCAGTATCAACTGGACTGCTTTCATGTTGCCTCCCTCAGCCTGCCCAACCGAGAGAGGCGATATCGCTCTTCCGGAAAGGCCGTATTGCGTCGAACGCGCCATCGCGCACCTTTGCGACCCAGTCCGGATCGGAAATCAGGCTACGCCCGATCGAGACGAGATCAAATTCGCCGCGCGCGAACCGGTCTGCCAGTTTCGCAAGTGAGGACGCAAGCGCCGGATTGGCCTCTCCTTCGCAGGTGAAGCTTTCCATGACGTCCCGATCCAGCCCGACGCTGCCCACTGTTATGGTGGGCAGGCCGCTCAGGCAGCGCGTCCATCCGGCCAGGCTCAGGCGGCTGTCCGACCATTCTGGCGTCCAGAAGCGGCGGGTTGATGCGTGCAGCAGATCGACGCCCGCATCGCGCAGGATGGTTACCAATATGCGTAGTTCGTCGGGTGTGGCCGCAATGCGGGCGGCATAATCATGTTCCTTCCACTGCGAAAAGCGGAAGGAAATGAGGAAATCCGGTCCGCAGGCATGCCGGATCGCGGCGACGATCTCTGCCGGCAGCCGAGCGCGGTTCGCGATGTCAGGGCCGCCATAGCCGTCCTGCCGGCCGTTGGTTGCTCCCCACAGGAATTGATCGAGCAGGTAGCCATGCGCGGCGTGGACCTCCACGCCGTCGGCACCGGTACGCTGCGCGATCAGCGCGCTCGCGACAAAGGCGTCACGAAGTTCCCCCAACTCCACGGTGGAGGCTGCGCGACCATGCACGAAGCCGGCATAGCCGAGGCCCGAAGGACTGAGCGTCAGGCCGTCATCGTCCTTGCGGAGCGCGCCCTCGTGCCAGAGCTGAAGCAGCATGTGGCCGCCTGCTTCATGCACCGCCTCGATACAGCGGGCCCAACCATCTCGCGTTTTGTGGGTGAGCCTCGCCGCGATCGGTTGGGCGGTCGCCGAACAATGATCGACCGCGGCGGATTCGCCGATAATCAGTCCCACGCCGCCTGCCGCCCGCCGTGCATAATATTCGGCAAGCTCGGGCAGAGGGATGCCGTCGCGCGTAAAGCCGCGTTGCATCCCGGGCATCACGAAGCGGTTCGGCAGCACCAACTGGCCGATCCGAAGAGGCGCGAAGAGGCCGGAAAGATCGGTCGGGCTTGGCATCGGGAAGAATTAGGCTTGCCCGGCAAGGGGAGGGGGCAGTGGGCGCCGATAGCTCAGATCGCTTGGATCCCGCCGGCCACGGCTCGCGTCCCAGGCTTCGCCCAGCCAACCCGAACGCGGCAGCTCGAACGCGCAGTCCATGGCGAGTCGACGGACCGTAATCGCCCATTTGCCGTCGCGTCGCTCCAATTTGTCCAGATAGCGCCCGAAACCGGCGCCCAGATGCTCGCCGCCAGGTTGTACGACGTAGAAATAGACGTAGCTCTCCGCATGCGCGGTATCGCCCTCTATTTCGCAATTATGGCTGGTGATGCCATGATGCGTGGCGACGAAGCTCGCCTCGATTTCGATCGCGAACGACACGAACGCTTCGACATCCCCGATGAACGGCCCGTGCTCGTCGATCGCATCGGGGTGATAGGCGTTACGGATCAATTCGGCATCCAGCCGATCGAGCCCGCGACCATAGGCGTTGATGCAGTCGAGAATATCCTGGCGGTCACGCAGATGGCGAACGTCGCGCAATACGGATTTGAACTGCTCTTCGCTCACGGCCATGCTGATATTCTCCGCCCGTCGATAAGATGCGCACATGTCGAAATCGGCGCGTCATGAAAGGGGTGGAGGCTAGGGCACGAGTTAGTACCGGGACTTGCGTAGCGCCGCACAGAAGAGTTGCGCGAGCGCGCAATCGGCACGGGAAAGCACTTGCCTCCCGGGTTTCCCAGCTTCAATCTGTGGAGTCAAAGGGAAAAAATCCCGATCGGTGACAACAACGGGCTCCAGATCACGGGCGTACAGGGCGGAGGATTGGCATGAGCGACATCCAGACAGCGGAGGTGGCGACACTCAATCCGCGCGAGCGAACGAGCCAGTTCAGTTCGATCATCTCGGAGGGCTTTTCGTCGCGCTGGTCGGTCGAGCAGATTGGCGGCGTCGCGCAGCGGACGGCCCGCATCAGTTGGGCGCGTGCCGATGGCGTGAGCATCACCCGATCACAGATGACGCCGCTTCGCCTCGTGAATCATTGCCCCGCCTGGCATCGCTCGCGAAAGCTCTACATCTCGACGGCCGATCAGATCACGGCGGTAACGGTGCCGGGCGCGCCAACGGTTTATGTCTATCCCGGCGATTTCATCATCCTGCCGTCCGACATGCCGACCGAATGGGCCGTCACCAAGGATTATGACCATTCGTGCCTTGTCATCGACGAGGAGATTTTTCGCGCGCACGTACCTGGCATTCATGAACTCATCGCGCGACCGCTGGCCTTCGACTTCAGCCTGAAATCGATCATGCGCGACATGATAGATTCGGCATGGGCAATGTCTTGCGCGGGAATGTTCGACACCGCCGGTCCGCGACTAGCGCGCTCCTTCCTCGAACTGCTCTCGATCGCCACGCTGACGCGCAATTCCGCGCCGGAGGATGAAGAACGCACCCTCTATAAGGCGCTGGAAGCACGCCGGATACAGGTGAAGAACTTCATCGAGAAGCATTACCACGAGCCGGAGCTTTCGGTCGGCAAGATCGCGCGCGGTCTGCGGCTTAGTCCACGCTACGTGCAGCTCGCCTTTGCGCAAGAAGACCTGACGCCATCCCAATATATGCGAGAGGTACGGTTGAATGCGTCCGCGCGGCTGTTGAGCGACGAGCGGCAGGATCGCAAATCGATCACCGAAATCTGCTTCGACTGCGGCTTCAACAGTTCCTCCCATTTCTCGACGCAGTTCCGGCGTCATTTCGGCATGTCCCCGCGTCGCTATCGATCCGAGGCACGCGGTTTCGCCAAATCCTCCTGATCGCTCGACGGTGCGGCTGGCGCGCCCTGGGATATCCTTCAGCAATGATGGGTTGGGTCGTGTCGCAGGGCGGTCGCGGCACGGCTGGAGGGCCTGTGGAACTGCTGGCCGCGCGATATTCGGCCCTTCGTGTTCGCGAAAGAAGCGAGTTCGCGCGGAAGGAAGATCGGTCTGGGCGATCGATTACGGTCAGGACAACTTCGGCAGATACCTGCCGCACCCAGAACAGCAGGGGGAGAAACCATGATCGTCCGGACCACGCGCGCCCATAGGCAGTTAAGGTTAGGACTGTGCGGCACCAGTGCCTGCATCGTTGCGCTGGTGCTTGGTAGCGCTGCCCACGCGCAGCAACCGGACACGGCGCCGACCGAGGGTGCGGCGCCCGTCGCTGACAGGCAGGCCGGTCAACCCGCCCAGGGACTCGGTGAAATCGTCGTTACCGCAAGCAAGCGCTCGGAGAATCTGCAGCGCACGCCAATCTCGGTCACGGCGCTCTCCGCGGACACGCTGGCTACCCGCGGCGTCGTGGACCCCGGCCAACTTGCCGGTCTCGCGCCCGCTGTGCAGTTCCAGCCGAGCTTCCTGCTGCTCACCTATATTCGCGGCGTCGGCAATTATTCGTCGCAGCCGGCGGTGGATCAGTCCATCGCCTATAATGTCGACGGCATCTATCTTGATCGGCCCTATTCCATGCCGAATCTGCTGTTCGATCTCGAGCGGATCGAACTGTTGCGCGGGCCGCAGGGTACGCTCCAGGGGCGCAATTCGACCGGCGGATCGGTCAACCTCGTTACGGCCCGCCCTACCATGGACTTTTCCGCGCGAGTCAATGCCACGGCCGGCAATTACGGAACGATCAACTCCGAAGGCATGATCAATCTGCCGCTTGCGGACAATGTCGCGCTCCGCGTGTCGGTCGCCCAGAACCATCATGGCGCCTATTTTGACAACGGCTTTGGTGATCTGGATGCGCAGGGCATCCGCGCGCGCCTGCTCGCAAAGCCCACATCGCGGCTCGAGATCCTCGTGACGGCCGAATATACCCGTCAGAAGGAGAATGGGCCGACCGACTCCCCATGCCCACCGGGCAGCATCGATGTCGCCTGCGAGGGCGTGCGTTGGGACCCCTTTGCCGGCACCGCCGGGCAGGGCACCGATCCGATCAACAATATTGACGAGCCGCAAATTCTGAAGGCGAAAAACCGGGCAATCTACGCAGAGGTGAATTACGATCTGGATTTCGCTACCTTGACATGGGTGCCGAACTACCGCTTCGAAACCTACCGCAGCAACCAGGCCTATTCGCATTTCTTCGGATATGCGCCCGCCGTTCGCGACAGCATGCATTCGCAGGAGATTCGCGTTGCTTCGAAGGCAAGCTCCAGGATCATGTGGGTAGCAGGATTCTATTATGGTCGGCAGCATTCCCGAGAGCAAAATTATTTTCTGACAGGCGAGGGAGACTATATCACCGTCGAACAACCCGGTTTCGATACGATCGGCCATGTCTATTTCAAGAATGACGTGGACAGCTACACCTATCGTTCGACATCGGTTTTTGGCCAGGTGACAGTGCCTCTATTATTCGATGGCTTTCGTGTGACGGCGGGTGGCCGCTATACTTGGGACCATAAGTCGCTGTCGGGCCACACCAGCCTGGTGCTTCCCGGGCCGACGCTGACGACCGTGGAGGTCGGCGCTACACAGGCGCTACATCGCTTCACCTACAAGGCCGGTGTCGAATATGATTTCGCTCCGCAGGTCATGGGCTACGCGAATATCAGCACCGGCTTCAAGGCGGGCGGCGTGAACGGTGTGCCGCAGGGCTCCGGCTTCCCGGCGACCTTTGGGCCGGAGAAGAATACCGCCTACCAAGCCGGTATCAAGAGCCGCTTCCTCGACAACCGCCTCCAGGTCAACGCCGAAGCCTTTTATTATGATTATCGTGGTTATCAGACGAGCGCATTCGGCACGACGCCGGAGGGCATCACGATCGGCCTCAACGTCAATTCGCAAAAGGCCCGCATGTATGGCGGGGAAATCGAAAGCACCTTCCTCGTGACGCCCATCGACCGTATCGACGCAAGTGTCGCGTTACTCAGCGCGCGGTATAAGGAGTTCTTCATTCCTTCGACGGGCGTAAACCTGAGCGGCCAGCGCATGCAGAATGCGCCCGGCCATACCTTAACTTTCGACTATACGCATACCTTCGAGTTCGCGAACGGCGCGAACATTCAGGCGCACGCCAACGCGCATTATGAAGGGAGCCAGTATGTCGATTATCGGCTGTCTCCCGGCTCCTTCGTGAAGGGATATTGGCGTGAGAATGCCGATATCACCTATCATGCACCGGGAGACCAGTGGACGTTGGGCTTCTTCATCAGCAATATCTCCAACGACGGGTCGGCAAGCACGGCAGTAGGCGGCCTCGGGCCGTATGAGTTGGCGGTGCCCTATCCGCCGCGGACGTTCGGCTTCCGCGCCGGCGCCAAATTCTAGGCGCCGGAGGATGAGCGGCATGAACCCGAATGACGATGGCCGATCCGTCACCTGCGACCTGCTGATCGTGGGGAGCGGCGCCGCCGCGATGACCGCTGCGCTTACCGCCTCGAGCGCCGGACTGAAGGTCCTGATGGTCGAGAAGGAGGACCAGTTCGGCGGCGCCTCGGCGCGATCGGGCGGCTGTCTTTGGGTGCCCAATACGACGCACGCAAGGAAGGCCGGCGTGCCGGACAGCCGCGACGACGCGATCCGTTTCCTTGAGAATGAGTCAGGCAATCGGTTCAATCGGCGCAATGTCGAGGCGTTCGTCGACACAGGGCCGAAAATGGTCGACTTCGTCGAGGCGAACAGCCCGGTTCGCTTCGGTTTCCTGACGGGGTATCCGGATTATCATTGCGATACGCCGGGTGGCTCGACGCGCGGACGTGGGCTTTACCCTCATAATTGGGATGCCAAACCCTTGGGAAAAGAGCTGGCGCGCCTGCGTCCGGCGTTGAGGACAGGCACCTTCCTCGGCATGCAGGTCGGTGTGAACGAGGTCGGCTATTACATGACCGCCGGCCGCAAGATCGGTTCGGCGCTCTATGTCGCTGGCTGCATCGCGAAGCGCGTGCGCGACCAGTTCAGGGCGGGGCGAACGATGCGGCTGGCTCTCGGCAACGCGCTGGTGGGCGGTCTTGCCTCCGCTATACTCACCAATGGCGGCGAGATATGGACGCATACGCCCGCGCGGCGGCTCACGACGGATCGAGGCCGGGTGACGGGGGCGGAGGTGGATACCCCAAACGGGCGAGTCACTATCACCGCCCGGCGTGGCGTGATCCTGGGTACGGGCGGCTTCCCGCATGATGCGAAACGACGCTCCGACCTGTTCCCCGCAGGCGCGACCGCGCCCGAAGTATGGGGCATGTTGCCCTACGGCAATTCGGGAGACGGCATCCGCATGGGCGAGGCGGTGGGCGGTCGATTCGACGCTGATGTGAAATCTCCAATCGCGCTTACGCCCATCACGCGGCTTCATTCGGGCGAGGGGGTTCTCGAGACGATGCCGTGCTTCTTCAACCGCGGTATGCCAGGCATCATCATGGTGACGCGTGACGGCAAGCGCTTCGCCAATGAGGGGCGCTCCTACCACGATGTGAGCGCGGCGTTGCTCGCCAAGGAAGGGCATGATGGCGAGGCAGTGGCATGGATGATCTTCGATCATCGCTATCTGCGGCGGTATGGGAACGGGCCGGTCTATCCCGTGCCTATGCCCTATCGGCATTTCCTTCGGAACGGCTATCTCAAGACAGGCCGCACGGTGCGCGCGCTCGCTGAAGCCGTCGGTATCGATGCGGATGGGCTTGAGGCATCGGTCGCGCGCTATAACGAGTTCGCGCGGAAGGGGTGCGATCCGGATTTCGGGCGCGGGACGAACGCCTTCGATATCGCTAATGGCGATCCGGAGCATAAGCCCAATCCGTGCGTCGGCCCGCTCGACCAAGGGCCATTTTACGCGATCCGCACTTTCGCGGGATGCGTCGGTACATTCGCGGGCCTGCAGGCGGACGAACATGCCCGCGTGCTTGATAACGATGGCGCGGCGATCCCCGGCCTATACGTGGTGGGGAACGACATGCTGAGCGTCACCGGCGGAGATTATGTAGCGGGCGGCTGCACGCTCGGCCCCGGCATGACCTTCGGTTACATTGCTGCGAGACATGCCATGAGTCTGATGCCCACAGCGGAGTCCGTGGCATGATCCGCCGCCGGATCAGCTCGCTCGCGCTGCTCGGCATACTGGCATTGGGCGCGGCTCCGCCGCCGGCCAATTATACCGGAGTCGATCAGGCGATGCTCGCGGCGGAGCAGAACGGCGCCGATTGGCCGGCTTATGGTCGTACCTTTAGTGAAAATCACTACAGCCCGCTTACGCAGATCACGCGCGCCAATGTCGGCGCGTTGGGCCTTGTCTGGTCTTTCCCGCTCGATACCTCGCTGCGCGCCGATTCACAGCCGTTGGAGGCGAACGGGGTGATCTATGCCGCCAGCGGCCTGAGTGTCGTGCAGGCGATCGACGCGGTCAGCGGCAAGCTGCTGTGGCGATATGATCCCGATGTGGCGGCCGTGGGCGGTGGCAAATTGCTATCTGGCTGGGGTATTCGGGGGCTCGCGCTCTGGAAGGGTAAGGTGATTGTCGGCACGCAGGATGGCCGGCTGATCGGAATCGATGCGCACACCGGAAAGCCAGTTTGGAGCACGCAGACGCTCGACAAGACGGTCGATGCACTCGGCGAGGCGACCATTACCGGCGCGCCGCGTGTCTTTAATGGCAAGGTGATCATCGGCTTCGGCGGGGCCGAACGCTGGGCACGCGGCGCCGTCTCCTGCTTCGATGCGGAGACAGGTAAGTTCCTCTGGCGCTTCTACACAGTGCCGGGCGATCCCGCGAAAGGCTTCGAAAGCCCGGCAATGGCGATGGCGGCGAAGACCTGGACCGGCGAATGGTGGAAATATGGTGGCGGCGGAACTGTCTGGAATGCCATGACATATGACCCTGAGTTCAACCGGATTTACATCGGCACCGGCAATGGCGGCCCATGGAATGGTAAGATTCGCAATCCCGGCCATGGCGACAACCTCTTTCTTGCCTCGATCGTCGCGCTCGATGCGAATACGGGCAAATATGTCTGGCATTATCAGGAGAACCCGGACGAGGTGTGGGACTATAATTCCACGATGGATATCGAGCTTGCGACGCTCACCATCGATGGCCATCCACGCAAGGTATTGATGCAGGCGCCGAAGAACGGTTTCTATTATGTGATTGACCGCGAGAACGGCAAGCTGATCTCCGCGGGGAAGATCGGTAAGGTCAGTTGGGCAAAGGGCATCGACCTCAAGACCGGGCGGCCAATCGAAAACCCGGGCATCCGCTACGAAAACGGGCCGGTCCTGCAATGGCCAGGCACCTACGGCACGCATAACTGGCAGCCGATGGCGTTCAGCCCACAGACCGGGCTCGCCTACATTCCGACGATCCATCAAGCCGACATTTATTCGGACGAAGGGGTCGGGCCGGACTGGCGGCCGATAAAGCATGCCTGGAACACCGGGCAGGGCGATCCCGGCACGCTGAAATCACCCATCGACGAGTTTTCGAGCAAGCTGCAGGGTTGGGACCCTGTCACGCAGAAGGCGGTCTGGCAGGTACCGACGCCTGGCATCATCAACGGCGGCGCGATGGCGACGGGCGGCGGCTTGGTTTTCCAGGGCCATATCGACGGAACGTTCAACGCCTATGACGCCACGAACGGCGCATTGCTGTGGCACTTCCCCGCCGGCGTGTCCGTCCTTGGCGCGCCCATCAGCTATCGGGTCAAGGGGCGGCAATATGTGACCGTCATGGCGGGGCCGCCAAGCGGCTCGCCGTCGGCCACCCTGCCGATGCAAGCCAAATTCGGTTGGCAATATCGCGAGCATCCGCGCATGCTGCTTACCTTCGCGCTCGGCGGCACGGCCAAGCTCCCGGCGATGCCCCCGCCGGAGGTGGCGCAGCCGCTCAAATCCGATGCTTTGCGGGTCGATCCGGCGCTCGCGGCCAAGGGCGGCGCGCTGTTCAACAATCAGTGCATGACTTGCCATGGCGTCGGCGCGATTGCATCGGGTGGCGCCCCGGATCTACGCGCGTCGCCGGTGCCGCTCGATGCACCAACATTTGCCGCGATCGTCCATGATGGCGTGCTGCGCGAACAGGGCATGCCCGCCTTTCCGGAACTCGGCACCGTCGATCTGGAAGCGATCCGTCATTATATCCGTCAACAGGCCGAGGGTGCCGAGTCCCTTACCCACGCGCACGGCCCTTGATCCCTGGGGGGCACTCCTTATCCGCTACGATCGAAAGATTGGGCACTTCCGACATTCCTCACCAGACGGGGTAGCGCCACGCCGAGGGCGGCGGCACGGTAGAGGTAACTCGCCAGCAAGGCGGTCCACACGCCGGCTTCGCCTTGCCCGCGCAGCAGCGCGTCGGTGGCCAGATAGAGGGCCAATGCAACGACGGCCGCGTTGCGCAGGGCAGGGCCGCGCGTCGCGCCGATGAAAATGCCGTCGAGCAGCCAGCTCGGCATCCCCAGGAGCGGCACCAGCGCGCAATAGGGCAGCATCGCCACGGCTTGCGCCTGCACCGCCGGATCGCGCGTAATGAGCGTGATCAGCCACGACCCGCTCGCGGCGATGGCGGCGGCGAATAGCAATCCCGCCGCCAGCGAGAATTCGCCGGTCAGCCGCGCGGCCCGCAGCACGCCCTCACGCGATCCTGCCCCGATCGCGGCGCCAACCCGCGCTTCGGCGGTGAACGCGAAACCGTCTAGCACAAAGGCGCTTATGCTGACGAACTGCATCAGCACATGATTGGCGGCGAGCGGCACCGTGCCGAGCCGCGCGCCGGCACGCGCGAACCAGGTGAACAGCAGCAGCAACGCCACTGTACGGATCATGATATCGGTGTTGACCGACAGCAGGCGTCGGAACGCGCCGGGCGCGAACAGCGTATGCCGGTCGACGCGCCACCAGCCTTGCCCAAGCACATGCCGCGCCGCCCAGAGGCCGCTCGCCAGCGCGATCCATTCGGCGATCGACGTGCCGATGCCCGCACCCCATGGACCGAGCCTGAAGCCGCCCACGAGCAGTATGTCGAGAATGATATTGATGCCGTTGAACGCCACCTGGCAGACCAGCGCCAATCGCGTCCGCCCGAGGCCGAGCAGCCATCCATTGAGAACATAGAAACCCAGTGCGGCGGGCGCGCCCAGAAAGCGGGCTCTTGTGAAGCTATGCGCAGCCTCCGCCGCCGTCGCTGGAACATGCATGAGTTCCAGCGCCAGCGGCACGATCGCGGGCGACAGCAGGAGCAGCGTTGCACCCAAGCCGAGCCCGAGCAGCAACGCGCGCAACAGCAACGCACGCAGTTCTTCGCCGTTTCCGGCGCCGAGAGCCTGCGCGGTGAGGCCGGTCACGCCCATCCGCAAGAAGCCGAAGGTCCAGAAGATCAGGTTGACCGTAGTGACACCCAGTGCCACCCCTGCCAGCATTGCGGCGTCGCCGGTACGCCCGATGACTGTCGCATCGACCAGGCCGGCCAGCGGCACCAGCGTCTGACCCAGGATGATCGGCCACGCCTGGGCGAAGACATTGCGACGAGTCAGCTTACTCATGGTCCGCGAAATCACACCGATCGGACGATTGCGCTACTCCCGATCCACCAGGTCTCGCGGATATTCGGCGTACAGGGGCTTCATTGAAGGAGCGAACCCGAATTGGTCAGCGGGGGAATTCGGCGCCGGCCGGCGCGGCTTGGGGGCCGAGGAGGCGGAGCGCCAGCACGGCGAGCACATAGGCGGTGAAGATCACGCCCGCCATGGGCAGCGCGGTTCCGTCATGCAGCCAGCCCGCGATCGTGGCGCCCAGCGCGCCCGCGCCGAACTGGAGAAAGCCGACGAGCGCCGAGATCGAGCCGGCGCGGTGGATGTCTTGCGCCATCGCTCCCGCCAACGCATTGGGCTGGGTAAAGCCGATCATCGCGACCATGAAGAACAGCGGCGTCGTGATGCCCCACAGGCCGCCGAAGCCCGTCGCCGCGTCGATAAGCAGCACGGTGGAGGCGAGCAGGCTGCCCAGCGTCGCACCACGCAGGATGCGATCGTAGCTGAAGTGCGCGAGCAGCCGGCGGTTCAGGTAATTGGTGGTGATAAGTCCGGTGCCGTTGATCGCGATCACCCAGCCATAGGTCTGCGGCGAGAGGTGGAAGGCCGTGACCAGCACGTCGGGAGAGGTCGCAAGGTAGGTCAGCAATCCCATATGCGCGAGGCCGGCGGTGAGCGCATAGGCCATCACGCTCCGTTCGGTGAGCAATATTCGATAGGCGGCGAAGGGGGATTCACTGCGCGCATGCGCGGCGGTTTCGGCCGATCGCGTCTCCTCCAGACGGAAGAAGCAGGCGAGCGCGAGGAGGATACCGAACCCGGTGAGAATCCAGAAGAGCGCGCGCCAGCTCGCAACCAGCAGCACCCAACTGCCCAGCAACGGCGCGAGGATTGGCGCGAGACTCATCACCAGCAGGAGCATGGAGAAGACGTGCGCGCTCTCCTGCGGGGGAAAACGATCGCGGACCAGCGCGCGCGATACGACGAGCCCAGCGCAACCGCCGAGTGCCTGAAGCAGACGGGCGGCGATCAGCATCTCGACCGAGTTCGACAGAGCGGCGCCGGCGCTGGCGATGACGTAGACGGCGATGCCGGCGAGCAGCGGGATGCGGCGGCCGATCCGGTCGGAAAGCGGGCCGTGAATCAATTGGCCGAGACACAGGCCCGCGAAGAAGGCCGCGACCGTCAGTGATCCCTCGGCCGGCTGCGCGCCGAGATCGCGCGCCATGGTCGGGAGCGCGGGCAGGTACATGTCGATCGATAGCGGCGCGAGGGCGCTGAGCCCTGCCAGCACCAGGAGCAACAGGAGGGGGATGTGCGTGGCGGTCGATCGATTCATCGACACCGCTTAGAAGGGTGCAAGCTTGCCTGACAAGCACCGATGGCGGCGGCGATCGGTCGTCGGCTGTAGCGTCCGCTCAGGATGACAGGATCGCGGCAGGCACGTCGGGCCACAGATAGGCCGTCAGCCCGCATCCGATCGCGACGATGACGGTCACGGCGGCAAGAACGCGCACCCAGCGCCTGCGCGGGGCGCTCTCTTCGCTTTCCGCTTCCTCCTCCGCGAGTGGCGGCTGCGCGGACACACCGGCATCGCCCGTCCAATCGTCGGCTGGCGCGATCGCCAGCGACCGGACATCGTTTTGGCCCTGACCACCCGTCAAGGCATGCTTTTCGATGGCGATCGCCGCTCTCTGGCGTCCGATAAAGCCGGGAAGCGTCGCTTCATCGGCCACGCGCGGCATAGGGGCGTTCGTCAGCGTCGCCGCCAAATCCTCCATTTCGGCATCGATGTCGAGCAAGGTGTCGAGCGCCTGCATCGCGGTGCGACGGTTCGATTTATAGAGGGCGAGTTGAAGACGAAGCAGCGTCAATTGGCTCGCCCGCGTGAGTTCCAACCCGGTTCGAAGCGCCTGCATGCCGTCGACCGCCTTCGGATCGATCGATCCTCCGGTCGGCGAGGCTGGGGGCGGGTTGTTCACGGCGTCTTCCTTGCTCACATCGCCGGGCGAGTAGAGGCCACGCCCTTTTGAATGTGAACCGCAATCTGTTCATCCGTTGGAAGATCGCGCCATGCCGAGCCCGCCGCCGTTCCGAGCCGGCGCCGCGTTTCTGCCGTGTCCGGCGGTGCGCGGCGCCCGATCCAACATTCCGGCGGTCAGCCGTTTTCGGCGCTGGGATGATAACGCTTGACGAGATGAAGCGTGTTCTTGTCGGTGTGGTGCATTTCCTCGCCGGTGGCGGCGAGTTTCAAGACCAGATCAGACGTGTAGCTGAAGGTGCCGTCGTCATTGATCGTGAAGTCGCTTTTGAAATCGCGGATTTCGGCGCGTTCCAGCAGATATTTGTTCTGCAGCACGCCATAATGCGGCTCGCCCGGCCGCGCGTCGAACCTCAGGACCTTGTCGTGCGGCTTGGCGCTGCTGCCCGCGAGGATCGCGATGCCGCGCCCGAACACCACCGTGCGCATCAACTCGCCATGCGCCTTGTCCCACAACAGGAAGCCAACTTCGTCGTGAAACGGGTCCATCGCCTCCTCGCCATGGCGCCACGCGGTCATGCCGTAGTGAAGGCCCCATAAGACCTGCTGCCCATTTTCCTGAACCGGAATCGGCTTGAACCAGGCCTTTTCGAAATAAGTCGTCTCGGCCGTCCAATCGTCCTTATTGTGGTACGAAAGATCGACCCCCGCATTGCCTTCCCATTCTCCGACCAGCGGGGTTAGCGGGCCAAGCTTGCGTGAATAGGCAATTTCGTCCGGCATAGTGACCTCCTCCTTCATGGTTGAGAATGCCACGCTAACGCTTCCGCTGGCGTAATGACTAATGAAGCCTTTCGATGTCGATGATTGAAGCAGGCTATGAGGATGCTCCGCTTTCGGGGGATTTTGATAGCGACGCGTCGTTGCCCTCTTTCTGTCTTCCGCCTGCTTGGCAACCCCAGGGCGTCGTTCGTCGTTAGGGTATCGCAATGAGCAGGACCGACCCTTCGCCTGAGGAGACCCGCTGGCCGGATGGCACGATCTTCACCGTCGGCCATTCGACGCTCCCGATCGAGCGCTTCATCGCCTTGCTCGCCACCTATGCGATCGAGCAGGTGGCGGATATCCGCACGGTGCCGCGATCGCGGCATAATCCGCAATTCAATGGGGATGCGCTCGAACAGAGCCTCGCTGCGGCCGGCATCGCCTATGTGGTGATACCGGCGCTCGGCGGCCTGCGGCATCCGCGCCCCGACTCGCCCAATGGCGGTTGGCGGAACAAGAGCTTTCGCGGCTATGCCGATCATATGCAGACCGCCGCTTTTCAGGCGGCGGTCGCCGATCTGATCCAAATGGGGCGGATGAGGCGCACGGCAATCATGTGCGCCGAAGCGGTGCCGTGGCGCTGCCACCGTTCGCTGGTGGCCGACGCGCTCGTCGTGCGCGGAGTGCCTGCGGTCGAGATACTGACGGAAACGAACTGGCGGATGCACGCCCTCACGCCCTTCGCGCGGATCGTCGATGGCGCCATCACCTATCCGCCGGCCCAGGGAGAGTTGCTGTAAGGGCCTGACGTCGCGCGCCAATCCCCACGTGCGCCCGAATCCCGTTCCGGGCGTTTACGCCGAATGGGATGGCGCGGGAGGATGCATGACCCAACCCCAGTTGCTTGCGTTCGGCATTATCGCGGGGATGATGCTGCTCTTCATCTGGGGCCGGTTGCGATACGATCTCGTGGCGATGCTTGCCTTGCTCGTTTCGGTGGCGACGGGCACCGTGCCCGCCGACAAGGCCTTTTCGGGCTTCAGCGACGATATCGTCATCATCGTCGCCAGCGCGCTGGTGGTGAGCGCCGCCGTCGCGCGGTCGGGCGTGATAGAGGCGCTGATTACCCGGATCGCCGGCCATATCACGCGCGTGCGCTGGCAGCTAACAATCCTTGTCTCGTCCGTGACGATCCTGTCGGCGCTGGTGAAGAATATCGGCGCACTGGCGATATTGATGCCGTCGGCGATCCGCATGGCGAAGAAGTCGGAGAGTTCGCCCTCCGTCTTCCTGATGCCGATGTCGTTCGGCTCGCTGCTGGGTGGGCTCATCACGCTGGTCGGCACGTCGCCGAACATCATTGTGTCGCGGGTGCGCGAGCAGATGACGGGCGAGCCCTTCGGCATGTTCGATTATACGCCGGTCGGCCTCGGCCTTGCGATCCTCGGCATCGTCTTCCTGCGTTTCGGCTATCGCCTGCTGCCGCGCGACCGGCGGGCCACGCCGACGATGGACGAGGCGCTAGACATCAAGGACTATACAACCGAGGCAACTATCGTGTCCGGCTCCGCGGCGGCTGGCGTGACGGTGGGCGATTTTCTGGCGGATCATGAGGATGTCGAACTGACCGGCATTCTGGCGGGGGGCGCGGATCGCCGGCCCGCCCGGGCGGATATGCCGCTTCAGGAGGGCGACGTGCTGCTGATGAAGGGCGAACCCGACGCGCTGGAACGCGCCATCGCGTCGAGCCGGCTCGAACTCGCCGGGCAGGATCGGAAGGCGGTCACCGAAACGGCGGCGGAGGATATCGGCGTGATCGAGGCGGTCGTCACCACGCGATCGATCCTTGTCGGGCGAACGGCGGGGCGGATGGCGTTGCACGAACGCTATGGCGTCAATCTGCTCGCCATCTCGCGCGCCGGCCAGCAACTCACCAAGGGACTGCGCGATGAGATATTGCGCGCGGGCGACGTGATCGTCCTCCAGGGGCCGCTGGAGATATTGCCCGAACAGCTTACCCAATTGGGCTGCCTGCCGCTTGCCGAGCGAACGCTGCGGCTAGGGGGCACGCGGCAGCGGCTGCTGCCGATCGCGATCCTGGCGCTGGCGATGGGGCTCACCGCCTTCGGGGTGCTCAGCGTCACCATCGCCTTTTTCGCCGCGGCGGTTCTGGTGATGCTGACGGGCGCGCTGCCGCCGCGCGAAGCCTATGACCATGTCGAATGGCCGATCCTCGTCATGCTGGGCGCTCTCATCCCGGTAAGCGAGGCGCTGCAAACCACCGGTGGGACGACACTGATCGCGAACTGGCTGTCGTCCACCGCCGCCTCGCTGCCGCCATGGGGCGCGGTCGCGCTGATCCTGGCGGCGGCGATGGCGGTGACGCCGTTCCTCAACAATGCCGCGACCGTGCTGGTGATGGCGCCGATCGCGGCGTCCTTCGCCCACGGCATCCATCTGCGGCCCGATGCCTTCCTGATGGCGGTCGCGGTGGGGGCGGGCTGCGATTTCCTGACGCCGATCGGGCATCAGTGCAACACGCTGGTGATGGGGCCGGGCGGCTATCGCTTCGGCGATTATGCGCGGCTGGGGGCGCCGCTCTCGCTGCTCGTCCTGATCGCCGGCGTGCCGCTCATCCTGTTCTTCTGGCCGGTGCGCTAAGCCTTACCGCGCCGCTTCCTCCAGCAACAGCCGCGTGAGCCCCTCGGGATCGTCCATCATCACCACATGGCCGGTGGGGACGGTGTGCACGCGCCATGCCGGGTCCTCGCGCACCTCCTCGTGGAATTTGGTGAAGACCGTCGGCGCGTCGCGCGTTGCATAGACATAGGTGCGGTTGCGCACCTTGCGCTCCTCCCCGGTCAGCCGCACCGGTTGGGTAAGCGTCAGCAGTGGATGCCGGTTGAGCCGGCGCGGCGACGCGCCGGGCGGTCCTGAAAAGGGGGCGATCATCCCCGGGCAGTCACGCTGCGCATCGATATAATGGCGGCGCGCGGCGTCGTCCGCGATGTCCCAAAGCGCCTGGCCGTCCTTCGGCAGGAAGGCATCGAGATAGAAGAGCGTGCGGATGCGCTCGCCCACGGCGGCCGCCACCCCGGTAATCACCATGCCGCCATAGGAATGGCCGCACAGAATGATATCGGACAGATCTTCATAATCGATCATGTTGACGACATCGCGGACATGCAGCGCAAGGTCGATCGAGGGGGAGGCCAGATGATCGCGCTCGCCGAGCCCCGTCAGCGTCGGCACATAGACGTCATGCCCCGCCGCGCGCAGTGCGCGGGCGATCGCCTTATAGCCCCACCCGCCGCTCCAGGCGCCGTGCACCAGAACATATGTCGCCATTCCCGCTCCTCCCTTTCATTAGGGGGAGTAGCGTGGCGAGCGGGGCCGGGAAAGCCTTTATCCGGCCGTCAGTCGTCGCGTTCGAGCTTGGTGATGTTGCCGGTATGGGGATCGACGTGGAAGTCGAAGCGCTGCCCGTCTTTCACGGCCTCGCCCTCCCAATGATGGTCGTCGGCCTCCAGCTTCATCACCTGATAGCCTTGCTCCTTCAATATCTGGGTCACCTGCGCGCGGTCCAGCCAGTCGCGGCCGGGCCGGTCGGCGAGTACGGGCGTCGCCATGAGGGCAAGGACGGTCGAGGCAAGCAAAATGCGGCGCATGGCTATGTCTCCAACAGGGGAAGTCCCTTCAACGGGAAAGCGCGGGCTTGGTTCAATCGATGTACTTGCCCGCCATCTTCATTTGTTCGTCCGACCCAATTTGCCTTCTTCCTGGACACCTCCGTGGCACGTGACTTCGTTCTCCACATCGCCTTCGGACGTGTTCACGCCCTCCAGTTCGTCGGGGTCCTCGCCGGTTGCGAAACTGCCCCTGGACTGGCCGATCCCCGGATTGCGATCGAGGTCGTTGGGAAAGGGGCTCTTGGCCTTCGGATGTTTGATCGTGTTCATGGCAGTGTCCAAAAATCATTTGCGGGAGGAGGGGCGGCCTTTCGACCGGGTCGCCACCCTGCCGCCCAGCGCGCTGGGCTGATCGGAATCGCGCGTCGTCTCGGTCTGGCTGTCGTCGCCTGTCAAGGCGGGTGGCGCGCCGGGCGCGTCGCGATCGAGGCGGACGGGCTCTTCGTGGCGCTCCTGTCCGCGCCCGGGCACCATGCCGGGCTTGCTGCCCTGGTGCATCCGTCGGTCGTCCCGTGGGCGGTTTTCATGTCGGTCTGGCGTTCTGGCCATGGTCCTGTCCTTCCTCCCCCTTCAACGCATCGGCGCCGCCAAGGGTGCGAGGCGATCGGTCAGGCCGTTAGCAGCGCACGCTCGATGTCGGGCACCGTATGATCGGTCAGGTCCTTTGGAATTTCGCCGGTCAGCCGCGCCACGACCTCCTTGTGATAATGTTTGCGCAACTCGCCGAGCGTGCGGGGCGGGGCGACGACGATCAGATGTTCAAAATCGCCGGCGAGCGCGCTCCGCCGGAGTGCGTCAGCGGTATCGGCGGCAAAGCGATCCTCCGCCTGCTGATGATAATCGGCCTCGCCGACAGTGGCGCTCTGGATTCCCGGAATCGAGGGGGCGCGGCCCTTGGCGTCGGTCTTCCGATCGCGATCGGGGGCGTCGGACTGTTCGGTGCCGCGCACCAGCTTCAGGTCCAGCACCTCCGCATCGCCCTGATTCCGGAGCAGCAGCGCCTTCTGTCCGTCCGCGACCAGCACGAACCCGTTATGTGGCACCTTCATGACGTCCTCCGCTATTCGTTGCTCCTCAACGCAACGAAGGGGGAGTTGTTGCCGCGAAGGCGCGCGGATCAGGCGCGCTCGGGAAGCGGGGGCAGGTCGTCGTCGCCGCCGATCGCCTGCTCGCCACCCGCGCCGGTATCGAGGCGGAGCACGTTGTGGCCGATCTTGGTCAACAGCCGGTCCAGCTCGGCGCGCTCGCCTTCGTCGAGGCCGGCGAGCAGGCGTTCATGAAAGTCCGCCCGCTGTTCGCGGACCTGTTCGTAACGCTCCATGCCGGCGGGCGTGCAGAAGAGGACGGGCACGTTGCTGCTCGGGCCGATCGTCCGATCGGTCAGCCCCTGCTTTTCCAGGCGTATGGCGGCGCGGCTCACCTCCGCGCGATCGGAAAGCGTGCTTTCCGCTATCTCGCGCACCGAACTCGGCCCATGGGCGGCAAGACGGCTGAGAACGCGCCATTCGGCATAATTCATCGCGAAGCCGGCGTTGAGTTGGCGATTTGTCACCCGGTCCATCACCTTGCCGATCAGGGCGACACGAAAGGTCGGGAAAGCCAGCCCGACGGGTGTCCAGCGCATCAGTTCGGGCATCGCATCAGCCCTCTGCCATTCCATGTCATGTCTCGATCGTCTCCCGCTTCGTCTTCGCCGCGTCGGCCTTCGCTATCATGGCCTGTCCCACCCATTCGCTCCCTTGCGCGGCTCCCTGTCTTGAGCTAGCAAAATCGCTGAATGATCATTGAACAGGGATCATTCAACAATAGTTGAATAATGCAACATCGGGGCAGGGGACGCCCCGCGCAGTAGCCTCCAGGGAGGAGCATCATGAATCGCTACAGGACCAGTGCAGGCGGAATCCATCTTGGCGTAAGCGCGATGGCGCTGATCGTCGGCCTTGTCGCCTTGCCCGCTTCGGCGCTGGCGCAGGATGAGGCGGCGGCGGCCGCCACGGACAACGGCTCGCAGCCGGCTGAGATCATCGTCACGGGATCGCGCATCGCCCGTTCGGGCTTCACCACGCCGACGCCCGTCACCGTCATCGGCGACGAGCAGATTGCGCGGCAGGGCGCCGCCAATATCGCGCAGGTGCTGAACGAGATCCCCGCTTTCCGCGCGCAGAGCACGCCCGCCACGTCGGCGATCTTCGTCAGCAATCTCGGCGCCTCCACCGCCGATCTTCGCGGCCTGGGGGGCAACCGCACGCTCGTGCTGGTCGACGGGCGGCGCGTCGTTGCCTCGACCGTCTCGGGCGGCTCGTTCACGCCGGCCAACACGGTTGACCTCAATCTCATTCCCTCGACATTGATCGAGCGCGTCGAAACGGTGACGGGCGGTGCTTCGGCGGTCTACGGCTCGGATGCCGTCGCCGGCGTCGTCAACATCATCATCAACCGCAACCTGGAAGGGCTGCGCGGCACGATCCAGAACGGCGTGACCGGCGAAGGCGACGATCAGGAATTTCTCGCTTCGCTCGCTTACGGCACGCATTTTTCGGAGGACCGGGGCCGGTTCGTGATAGGCGCCGAATATGTCAACAACAAGGGGGCGGGCGACTGCTACAGCCGCGACTGGTGCGCGGAAAACTACAATACCATCAACAATCCCTTCAAAACGGGCAGCACCACCGAGCGTGTCTTCGCGGGGCAGCCGGCGACCTTGATCGTGCCGAATGTCCGCACGGCGACATCGTCGATCAACGGCATCATTCAAAGCGGACCGCTGCGGGGCACCGAATTCCGCCCCGACGGCACGACCTTCCAGCATGATTATGGCCAATATGCCGGTGTCGGCATCTTCCAGGGCGGCGGCGGCGATTCCGTCCTGCCCTTCTATCAATTCTTCCCGCTTTCGACGCCCAGCGAGCGGATCAACGTCTTTTCCAATCTCGATTATGACGTGACGGATAATCTGCGCCTCTTCGTGCAGGGATCCTATGGGCGCGTCAAAGGCCATGTGCTGGGCGCGAGCCGTCGTGACGTTGGTCCCGGTGCCTATGTCATCCAGCGCGACAATGCCTTCCTCCCCGCGGAAGTCGGCACGGCGATGGACGAGGCGGGTATCACGAGCTTCAATTTCGGTCGCATCTGGAACGATATCGGCCCGCAGCTTGGCGTGGTGAAGCGCGAGACGTACCGCGCCGTCGGCGGCTTCGACTGGTCGATCGGCGGGAGCTGGAAGCTCGACGGCTATTATCAATATGGCCAGACGGACTATAAGCAGCGTGGCTACAACACGACGGTCAATTCGCGCATGAAGTTCGCGGTGGATGCCGTGGAGGCGCCCGACGGATCGATCGTGTGCCGCGCCGTCCTCCTGAACAATCCGGCGGCGGCCGGATGCCAGCCGCTCAATCCCTTCGGCAGCGGCGCCGGCTCGCCCGAGGCGTTCGACTATGTGACCGCGACGTCGCGGCAGGACACCACGCTCAAACAGCATGTCGCGGCGCTGACGCTGCGCGGCAACATCGTCGATCTGTGGGCCGGCCCGCTCGGCTTCGCGGGTGGGGTGGAGTATCGCAAGGAAGAGGTGACGGGGACCACCGATCCGATTTCCGCCGCGAACGATTTCCACACCAGCCCCGGCGGCGGCATCGTCGGCGGCAAGGCCAGCCTGAACGTCAAGGAAGGCTTCCTCGAAGTCAATCTGCCGCTGGCGCGCGACCTGCCCTTCGCGCGCAGCGCCGAACTCAGCGGCGCGCTGCGCGTGACCGATTATAGCAACAGCGGCCAGGTCGAAACCTGGAAGGTTGGCGTGGATTGGGAGCCGATCAAGGGCCTGCGCTTCCGTGGCACGCGCTCGCGTGACATTCGTGCGCCGAACATCTTCGAACTGTATGGTGCGCCGCAAAGCTCCTTCCAGTCGGTACAGGACGGCCGGACGGGCACACAGTTCCTGGTGCCCACTCTGCTCGGCGGCAATCCTGACCTGAAGCCCGAAATCGCCGATACGTGGACGGCGGGCGTGATCGTCTCGCCCGATTTCGGCTCGGCGGGATCGCTGCGCATGTCGGCGGACTGGTTCGACATCTCGCTCGACGGCGCGATCTCGACACTGGGCGGGCAGGTGATCGTCGATCGCTGCAACGCCGGCAACCTGGCGCTGTGCGCGCTCGTCGATCGCGCGGGTGGCGATCCCAACGGCGCCATCACGCAGATTCGCAATTACAATCTCAACCTCAACACGCTCATCACGCGCGGCTGGGATATCGAGGCGCAGTATATGCTGCCGCTCTCCAGCATCTCGTCGTCATGGAAGGGACGGATGACGTTCCGGGTGCTGGGCACCTTCGTGAAGGACTTCATCACGATCGACTCGGCCGGCGTGTCGACCGATCGCGCGGGCATGAACGGCTCCGCCGTGTCGCAGCCGTCGGGCCTGCCCGATTATACGATCAACGCCTATGTCACCTACGACAACGATCCCTTCTCGGCGCAGCTCCAGCTTCGCTACATCTCCAGCGGCGTCTACAACGTCTCGAACGTCGGCCCCGGCCAGGATGGCTATGATCCGCTGAAGCCGAACAGCATCAGCGACAACAGCGTAGGCGGCGTCGCCTATGTGAACCTGAATGCGCAATATACGGTGTGGGAAGATGGCGACCGCAGCGTCCAGATGTTCGGCGTCATCAACAATCTGTTCGACAAGGACCCGCCGAACAACCTGCCGTCGAGCTACGGCCCGACCAACAATGTCCTCTACGACGTCCTCGGACGCAGCTATCGCGTAGGCGTCCGCTTCGCGCTCTGAGGCTTTCTCCGCCCCGCGCCATCATCTGGCGCGGGGCATCGAGTCCGGAAACTTTCCGCCCCGTCTATTTGGCGGAAACCTGCGTGATGTAGGTGGCCAATTCGGCGATCTCTTCGTCGGTGAGCTGTCCACCGAAGGCCGGCATCGCGCCCTGGCCGTTGGTCACGCGATTGATGATGAAGTCCTTGTTCAGATTGGCGTCGCCATCGAACGATGGGCCGACGTGGCCGGTGGCGCCGGCGTCGGCGAGCGAATGGCAACTGCCGCACGACCAGTTGTTGAACAATTCGCGCCCCTTGGCGAGGCTCGCGTCATCGGCCTTGGCGGGCGCCGCTTTGGCGCCGGTGCCGGCGGGCGCGGCGGCAGGCGCGCCAAACGCTGTCGATGCAAGGGCGATCCCCAGCGCTGACAATCCCAGTTTTGCGGTCTTCGCCACGGCACATGCCGACATCGCGGCTCCTCCTTCTTGCATCTCACATGTGGAACGGCCGGGTATCGGCGTCTTCGCGCGCAAGCTATTCCGGATCGCGACAGAGTCAATCAGCGTAGCGGTTCGATGCGGACGACGGCCCTCAGCCTTCGCGATGGTGAACTCGGTGCTCTTCTAGAGAATATTATTATGTAGCAATGGCTTGCTGGATATTTCCTGCATTGCGCAGGCGTGCCCCTGATTCGCGGCGCTGCAAGATAATGTGAAAGCTAAACGCTGCGAAGCGAGCCGTCAGGGCGAGCCGGCTCCCCATGAATGGCTTCAAACCTTGCTCTCGCCAAGTGGCCGGCAAGTGAGGAGTATGCGGCGCTCATACCCGCTGCGGTTCGACCCCATAGGGCGGCGAGAGGGCCGGCAGACGAAATTTTTCTGCCCCAATATCAGACAAAGTCAACAGTAGGAGTTGTCACCCCCTCAAAAGGTCGGCTAGGCTGATTGGTGCCGGCGATCCGTTGCGCGACCGGCCTACAAGGATAATTGGGGGGAGCTTAGGAGTGTATAATCTGCCGCGCGCGCTGTCGGGACGGCGCCGCTTTGTTGGTGGCGTCGCCTTTCGGCTGACGGTTGCAAGCTTCACATTGGCTCTCGGCGCCTGCGCGCATGTATCGGCCCCCAAGGCGGCATTCGACTATGTGGGCTGGGATTCCTACCTGGGCGGTGGCGAGGCGTCGCAATATTCGGCGTTGGACCAGATCAACCGATCGAACGTCGGCAAGCTTGAGGTCGCCTGGACCTATCCGGCGGGCGAAGGCCAGCCGCCGCGCTTCAATCCGCTGGTGGCGAACGGCGTCATGTATGTCCTTGCGCACGGCAACATGCTCGTCGCGCTCGACGCCGCCACCGGCAGGGAAATCTGGCGACGCCCCAATGAGGGCCGCGTCGGCAATCGCGGTATGAATTACTGGCAGAGCACCGATGGCAAGGACCGCCGGCTGCTGTTCATCAATGACGGCATGCTGCGCGAGATATCGGCCGATACGGGCGAGCCGATCGCCGCGTTCGGCGAAGGCGGGCATGTCGACCTGCGCGTGGGCCTCGACGGCGACATCAGCAAGGTCCGCCCGCTCCAGACCGACAATCCCGGCCGCATCTACGAGAATCTGATCATCGTCTCGCTGCCGGCGGGCGCCTATGACTATGCGTCGTCGCCTGGCGATATCCATGCCTATGACGTGCGGACGGGCAAGCTGGTGTGGGTTTTCCACGTCGTCCCGCATGTCGGCGACGTGGGATCGGAAACCTGGCCCGAGGGCGAGCGGGAGAAATATGGCGGCGTCCACAACTGGTCGGGATCGACGATCGATACCGAACTCGGGATCATCTATCTCCCGATGGGGACGGCGCGGTACGATTTTTATGGCGGCAACCGGCCGGGCCATAATCTGTTCGCGAATAGCATCCTCGCGCTCGACGCGCGCACCGGCAAGCGGCTCTGGCACTATCAGATCGTCCACCATGACCTATGGGACTATGATCTTTCGGTCGCGCCCAAGCTTCTGACGATAAGGCGCAACGGGCAGGATATTCCCGCGCTGGTGGAGCCCACCAAGCACGGTTTCCTCTTCGTGCTCGATCGGCGGACCGGCAAGCCGATCTGGCCGGTCGAGGAGCGGCCGGTGCCCGCGTCCGACGTGCCGGGCGAGAAAGCGTCGCCGACGCAGCCTTTCCCGACATGGCCGCCGCCCTTCGCGCGCCAGTCCTTCACCGAAGCCGACATCAACCCCTATATTCCCGAGAAGGACAAGGAAAAGGTCCGCGAAATCCTGCGGACCTCCCGCAACGAGGGGCTGTTCACGCCGCCCAGCCTGCGCGGCACGATCGAGTTGCCGGGGCATAATGGTGGGGCCGACTGGGGCAGCACGGCGGTCGATCCGGCGCGCAAAAGGGTGTTCGTCGTCTCCAAGCAGATGCCGACGCTCATCAAGCTGATGCCCGACAAGCGCGAGAAGGCGCTTGCCGAAATGCCGAATGCGGGCGGCGACGTCCGGCCCTATCGCGCGCCCGTCAACTTCCTGATGCAAAGCAACAGCCTCTCGGCGCTCGGCCCGCCATGGTCGACGATCACCGCCTATGACATGAATGACGGCCATATCCTCTGGCAGGTGCCCGACGGCGATGTCGCCTCGCTGGCGAAGCAGGGGATCACCGGCACGGGTAGCCATGCGCCGCGTGGCGGGCCGGTGGCCACGGGCGGCGGGCTCCTGTTTATCGCCACCGCATCCGATCGCAAGCTGCGCGCGCGCAATAGCGACGATGGCTCGGTGCTCTGGGAATATGACTTGCCGGCGGCGTCCGAGGGCGTGCCGGCGGTCTATGAGGTGGGGGGACGCGAGTTCGTCGTCATCCCGGTGGGCGGTTATGGCTTGTTCTCGGACGGGTTCGGCATGCCCAAGCCGGGGCCCAATCAATATATGGCCTTCGCGCTGCCTTCAGGCACGGAAAAAGGGGGAGAGCGGTGATTAAAATGCGTAATCTGGCGCTCGGCGCCGCGGCGGCGTGGCTGTCGCTCGGCATGGCGTCGGCCTTTGCCCAGCAGGCGAAGGCGCCGCCGGCGGACCTCACCGTCCTGCCCCCGGTGCCCACCAATTATCAGCCCGGGAAGACATCCTGGGGCGAGCCGGACCTGCGTGGCAAATGGCCGATCGACTTTCTCAACGGCACGCCGCTACAGCGCGATCCCAAATATGGCGACCGCGTTTTCATGAATGACGAGGAATATGCCGAGCGCACCAAGGTCGCCGACGCCCGGCAATCGCGATATGAAAAGGAAGGCGAAAGCAACAAGATCGGCATCGGCCACTGGGCGGAGGCGGGCGTCGCCAATCGTCGCACCTCGCTGCTCGTGAGCCCCGCCAATGGCCGCCTGCCCGCGATGACCGCCGAGGGCAAACGCCGCGCCGCGCTGATGCGGTCGAGCTGGCGCAAGGGGCAGACGTTCGATTGGGTGACCGATTTCGATACGTGGGATCGCTGCATCACGCGCGGCCTGCCGGCATCGATGTTCCCGTTCCAGTATAATAACGGCATCCGCATCTTCCAGTCGCCGGCGATCGTGGCGGTGAAGATGGAGATGATCCACGAAACCCGCATCATCCCGACCGATGGCAGGACGCAGATTCCCAATCAGATTCGCAACTGGCTGGGCGAGAGCCGGGGGCATTGGGAAGGCAATACGCTGGTGGTGGAAACCACGCACTTTCGGCCCGGCCCCTCGGCCACCAATATCGGCACCACTGGTTCGCCACCCGAAAATGACACGCCGATCAGCGAGCAGGCGCGCATGACGGAACGCTTCACGATGACCGGGCCCGACTCGATCGTCTATGAAGTGACCTACAATGATCCAGTCGTCTTCACGGCGCCCTGGACGGCGCGGCTCGATTGGAAGCGCAACGATAAATATGAATCGTTCGAATATGCCTGCCACGAAGGCGACGTGCAGATTCGCAACTATATCACCGCATCGCGCGCCGAACGCGCCAGGCAGCAGGAGGGCAAATGATGACCGTTCGTCGCACCGCGCTCCGCGTCGCCTTTGCCTCCTCGATGCTCGCGCTCGCGTCGGCGGGGCATGCCGCCCTTGAAAAGCCCGTGCAGACCAAAGCGGGCCTCGTCCGGGGTATTTCGGGCAAGGTGAAGGGCGTTACGGCCTTCAAGGGCATTCCTTTCGCGCCGCCGCCGGTGGGGAATCTGCGCTGGAAACCGCCGCAGCCGATGGCGCCGTGGAGCGGCGTGCGCCCCGCCAATGCCTATGGCAAGGCCTGCATGCAGCCGCCGGGCAAGGGGCGCGTGAACGTGTCGGTGGACCTGCCCGATTCTCCCGGCATGTCGGAGGATTGCCTCTATCTCAACGTCTGGACCGCCGCCAGGGCAGCGGGCGAGAAGCGCCCGGTGATGGTATGGATTTATGGCGGCGCCTATTCGGAGGGCGCGGGATCGAGCCCCTTCAGCGAGGGTGATGCACTGGCCGCGAAAGGGGTCGTGCTCGTCACGTTCAACTATCGCCTCGGCTCGCTCGGCTTCCTCGCGCATCCCGAACTGACGGCCGAATCCGCGCATCATGCGTCGGGCAATTACGCGCTGATGGATGCGATCGCCGCGCTCAAATGGGTAAAGGCGAATATCGCTGCGTTCGGCGGGGATCCGGACAATGTCACCATCTTCGGCGAATCCGCCGGCGCCTGCATGTCGGCGGCGCTAGTCGGCTCGCCCGAGGCGAAGGGCCTGTTCCATCGCGCGATATCCGAAAGCGGATCGTGGATGGGGCTCGGCATTACGAAGATGATCCCGCGCGCGACGGCTGAGGCCGACGCGGTCAAGGCCGCGCAGAAGATCGGCCTGAACTCGCTCGCGCAGCTACGCGCGCTGTCGGCGCAGGATGCCCTCGACAAGCTGCCCCGCCAGGGCATGATCGTCGACGGCTGGATCATCCCGGAGGACCTCGCCGTCACCTTCGCCGATGGCCGGCAGAATGCGGTGGACATCCTTGTCGGATCGAATGCCGAGGAAGGCTCCTTCTCCGCGGGCTTCGGGCCGCCGATGACGGCCGCCGCCTGGCGCGAGGGCGCGTCGAAGCGGTGGGGTGATCTGGCGGCGCTGGGGCTTGCCGCCTATCCCGCCAAGACCGATGCGGAGGCGCAGGCGGTCGCTACCGTTCCCTTCTCCGACGGGTTGGGCTGGCTGATGCGTTTCTATGCCGACAGCCAGGCGAAGACCGGCCGCAAGGTGTGGTTCTATCATTTCACCCACCGCCCGCCTTATGAGCCGGGCAAGCGCAATCTGGGGGCGGCGCATACCGCCGAGATTCCCTATGTCTTCAACAATCTCGCCGCGCCGCGCACCTTCCCTGACGGCAGCTCGCCGAGGTTGGCGAGCGCTGACCCGCGCGAGCAGGCCTTCGCCGATCAGGTATCGTCTTACTGGGTGAACTTTGCGCGCACGGGCGATCCGAATGGTCCGGGCCTGCCCGCCTGGCCGTCGGTCAATAAGCTGGGGCCGACCGAGGCGATGCTGCTCGATGCGGGCAGTTCGGGGCGCGGGTCCTGGCTGAATGCGTCGAAGGTCGACTTTTACAAGAAGCTGTACATACGCGACGTCGGGCCCGCCGATTGATCGGGCAGGCGACCGACGCGACAAACGAGAGCGGCGAAGCATTTCTGCTTCGCCGCTTATTTTTTTGCGGCTTTGCGACGTCTATTCGTACAGGCCGAGCGTGAAGCCGATGAGGCGGCCGCAGAAGATGACGCCGATCCAGAGGAGCAGCGACAAGGCGCCGGCGACCTTCCCGGTCAGCGGAATGGCGCAGTCCGAATCCCAATTGCTGACGCTCCGCCAGGTGAAGAGGTGGAACACCGCCATGTTCAGGCCGGCGAGGACGAGGAGGCCCATCTTCCACAGAAAATAGGGGTTCTGCATGTAACCGGTCGCCTTGCTCATGAACAGCAAGGTGCCCGAAATCGCCGCGATCACGAACGCGCCCCACGTCCAGGGCAGCGTGTCGCGCGACATCGTCGTCACCGCGTAATTGTTCGATGCCACGCCAAGCAGGCGCAGGTCCATCACCGCGATTGAGCCGACGACGGTGACGATCGCGATCACATGTATCGATTCGATCGTTGGAAAAGCCCAGGGCGAGGCGGCCACGAAGGCGCCTATCGGCGAGCTTTCCAGCGCCCGCCATATCGTTTCGAGAGTCATCGCTTTCCCCTAAACCGGCGCGTAGGCGATCCAGCGGCCGGCCACCATGATCGCGCACCACAGAAGAATGATCCCCACCGCGCCGAGGCGTATGGTGAGGCGTCCGTCGTGCGTCACTTCCCATTGAGCCATGTTTCGGCGCGCGATCGCCTGAAACCAGAGGCTCAACACTATTGCGGCTATCACCAGCACCATCTTTATCCAGAAGACCGGATTGATCAGTTCGCGCACCGGCTCGCCGATGATCATCGTGATGCCCGTCAGGATGAGCACCAGCAGCGCCCACCAGATCCAGGGCAGATAGCGGCGGACCGTCTGCGCCATGGTCCGGCTCCTGCCTGTCAGCCCCAGGACGCGCAGATTGATCATCAGCACCGAACCGAACGCCATGGCGATGGCGAGAATATGCAGCGTCTGGGCTATCGGGATCACCCAGAAATGGGTGCCAATCGACAGACTCAGCGGCAGGTTCGAAATCCAGATCGCAAGATCGACGAGCGGCGTCGTGCGCAGCCATTCGGTCAATGCGTATAACAGATCGCCAAGTGACGACATCAAAGTGCGGCTCCCTTGCATTCATGGAAGAGGCGGCTCACCGGTCCATCGGGCCGATTCGGCCTCAGGCCTCGCAGACGGCCGGCAACAGGTCGATTCAAGGCGGTTTTCACACTGGCATCCCCCCGGAGCGCGCGGCTCTCGGGCCCCGCTTCATTGTCGAAACTAACCAACACGTGATTCCGGACATTGTCAACATGGGCAATGCTCATTAGTGCAGAGGGCGAACGGCACCGGGAGAGGCGAATGCGCTGGGCCCGGTCCGAACTATATGGGGGGTGTTCTGTCATGCGCGTCACTAATGGTCTTGGTTTGGCTGCCATTATCGCTTTCGTGGCGGTGGCCGGGGCGGACGCGCGCACACCGATCCCCGCAGGCGACTGGCGGACGATCAATCGAGATCTCGCCGCGACGCGCTATTCCCCGCTGGACCAGATCAACCGATCGAACGTTTCGAACCTCAAAGTCGCCTGGACCTATCCCATACGGGCGTACAATACCGCAGTGCCGCTGGTGATCGGCGGCGTGATGTATTTTCCCGCCGGAAATCGGATCGTCGCGCTCGATGCCGATACGGGCAAGGAACTGTGGGTCCATACCGAGCCCGCCCCGAAGAAGCCGGGCCACGGCATTTCGATTCGCGGTGTGGGCTATTGGCCGGGCGATGCGCATATGCCGGCACGCATATTGGTGATGATCGGCTCGCGCATGCTCGCGCTCGATGCGGCGAAGGGCACCGTCGTCGGCCAATTCGGCAAGGACGGCTATATCGACGTCGGCGTCCCTTATGGCGGCGCGCCCACCATTTCGGGCGACGTCGTGGTCATCGGCGCGGCCACGCTGGAAAATCCGATCGGCGTGCCGGGCAATCCGCGCGCCTTCGACGTGCGCACCGGCAAGAAGCTCTGGGAGTTTCAGACGGTGCCGCGCAAGGGCGAGAAATTCAACGAGACGTGGGGCGACGGGTGGAAGGGCCGGTCGGGCACCAACATGTGGGCCTTCTCCGCCCCGGTGGATGAGGAGCGCGGCCTCGTCTACCTGCCGATCAGCTCGCCCTCGCCCAATTATTGGGGCGGCAGCCGCCCGGGCGCGAACCTGTTCGGCAACTCGATCGTCGCGGTCGATCTCAAGACCGGCAAATATCGCTGGCACTTCCAGACGGTGCATCACGATATCTGGGATTCGGACGTGCCGAGCGCGGGCGCGCTGATCGACGTCACGGTTGATGGCAAGGAGCATCCGGCGCTCGCCCATGTCGGCAAGACCAGCTATTTCTTCGTCTTCGATCGCAAGACGGGCAAGCCGCTCTTCGACGTGGAGGAACGGCCGGTGCCGAAGGGCGACGTACCCGGCGAATATTATTCGCCGACGGAGCCGTTCCCGGTCAAGCCGGCGCCCTTGAGCCGGGTTTCGGTCACCAAGGCCGATATCGTCACGGCGGCGGATACCACGCCCGAACATGCGGCGGCCTGCATGGCGCTGTGGGAGAAGAGCGGCGGTTTCTACAATGCCGGGCCGTTCACGCCCTTCCTGTTCCACAAGGACGGAACGCCGCCGCGATCGACCATCCAGGTGCCCGGTGGCATTGGCGGCGTGAACTGGGGCGGCCCCGCCGCCGATCCCACCACCGGCTGGGTCTATGTCAACGCGCATGACACGTCGCTGGTCGGCTGGGTCGAGAAGGTGGACCCCAATATTCATTACAGCTTCGATGCCGACGATACCGATCAGCCTTATGATCGCGCCAGCGTCGACGGAAAGGGGCCTTTCTTCTCCTTCTCGGCGCCGCTCAGCGGCCAATATGATAAATCGGGCAAGCCGGTCGGCACGAGCGCGCCCTGCTACAAGCCGCCCTGGGCCCGGCTGACCGCCGTCGACGCGAATACGGGCGAGATCAAATGGGCGGTGCCGCTGGGCATCTATGACGAACTGCCCGAAGGCAAGCAGTTGCTTGGCAATTCGGGCAGCGCCGGCCCGTCGGTCACTGCCGGCGGCCTCGTCTTCATCGGCGCCACCAACGACAAGCGGTTTCGCGCATTCGATTCAAGGACGGGCAAGGAGTTATGGGAAGCGAAGCTTGGCAACAGCGCCAACGCCAATCCGATCAGTTACGAGGGGCGCAGTGGCAAGCAATATATCGCGATAAACGCGGGCGGCGTCATCATGGCCTATTCGCTGTGAAGCGCCCCCTGCTTTTGAGAGGAAAGGAGAGGGGATGAGCAGGATATTGGGGTTTGCCGCCGCGGTGGCATTGGTATTTGCCGGTGGGGCGGCGTCGGCTGCATCGCCGGCGCGTCTGGGCGGCAAGCCGAACCTGAACGGCATCTGGCAGACGATGAACAGCGCCAACTGGAATCTGGAGCCGCACGATGCCGGGCCGTCGCTGGTCGCGCCGGAGCAACTGGGCGCGATCGGGGCGAGCCCGCCGGGGCTGGGCGTGGTCGAGGGCGGATCGATCCCCTACAAGCCCGAAGCGCTGGCGCAGCGCGACAAGAACCGCAAGAGCGCGCCGAAGGCGGACCCGGAGGCGGCCTGCTACCTGCCGGGCATTCCGCGCGCGAACTATATGAGCTACCCGTTCCAGATCGTGCAGGGCGACAATGGCGACATTTTGGTCGCCTATGAATATGCGTCTGCGAACCGCGTCATCCACATGCAGAAGGTTGAGGTGCCGCCGATCGATACCTGGATGGGCACCTCTTATGGCGAGTGGGACGGCGATACGCTGAAGGTCGTGACGCTCGCGCAGAACGGGATGACGTGGCTCGATCGTTCGGGCAATTATCTCTCGCCCACCGCGACCGTGACGGAGCGCTTCACGCTCAAGGACCCCGATCACATCCTCTACGAGGCGACGATCGACGATCCGGCGCTTTATACGAAGCCGTGGAAGATTTCGATGCCGCTCTACCGGCGGACCGAGCCGAACGCGCAGCTCCTCGATTTCCGCTGCGTGCCCTTCTCGGAAACGCTGCTCTACGGCGACCTGCTGAAGGACAAGGACAAATATCCGAGGAAGTGAGCGGCGACGGTGCCGCTGGATGATTTCGCGAGACGGAAGAAGGAGTTTCCACAGTGCGTATGAAGAGTTGGCGTGCCCTGATGATCGGGGCGTTGGTGATGGCGGGAGGGGCCGGCACGGCCGACGCCCATCACTCTTTCGCGGCGGAGTTCGATCAGAACCAGCCGATCAAGCTCGAAGGCAAGGTTATCAAGTTCGAATGGGTGAATCCGCATAGCTGGATTCATATCGACGTGGTGAACCCGAAGACCGGCAAGCATGAGGAATGGCGCGTCGAGGGTGGTGCGCCGAGTGCGCTGCTGCGGCGCGGCTGGAACCGCAATTCGTTGCCGCCGGGGACGAAGATCACGGTGCAGGCGTTCCGCGCCCGCGACGGGGACACCCGCGCCAGCGCCGCCGAGATCAGCTTCCCCGACGGCCGCGAGCTTTCGCTCGGCAATCCCAACACCGAAGCCGCCGAAGCCGCCGCCAAGCGCGCCAAACGCGACTGAACCAAGGAAAAAGGGAGCCGGCATGGGCCGGCTCCCTTTTTATTTATCGGGACATCATCCCCAGCGCGAGATTTCCGGGCCGGGCAGATAGCGGGTCGCGCTGCCCCAGCCTTTCGCCAATGCGCGCTGCACGGCCGGGCGGGCCTCCATGCGCTCGCAGAACCCCGGCAGGTTGGGCGCCACCTCGTCGAGCAGTCCCGGCGCCAGTGCCGGCACCTCGCGCACGATTGCGAAGACATCGATATCGGCGATCGAATAGGCCGGGAGGAACCAGTCGCGCTCGCCCAGCAATGTGCCGAGCTTGCGCAGCCCGGGTTCGAGGCGGTTGCTAAGGCCGGTTATGTCCTGCCCCGATGCGCTGGCATTTTCCCACGCACGGCGCCGTTCGACCGGTTCGATGTCGCCATAGTCGCCGGCGGGCACCGGATGGGCCGCCACCGCCAGCGCCGAGACGAACGGCGCGATCGTGCCGGCGACGGTCTGCCCGATCGCCTGCGCCTGATAATATTCGTAGGGATCGGCCGGCGCGAGCGGCGGCTCGGCATAAGCCTGCGCGAGATATTCGAGGATGAAGAAGGAGCTTGTCAGCATGGCGTCGCCGTCGACAAGCACCGGCCCGTCGCCTTCCACCCGGATCGCCTGCGTCGCCTCGCCCGGAAAATCGGGCACAACGCGTTCGACCGGCCTCTCGTCGATCCAGCGGCTTTCGTAGGAAAGGCCGAGTTCCTCGAGCGCGATCAGCGGCTTCAGCGCATAGAGCGTCGGTTCGGCGTGATAGAGGAGGATCATGCTGTGGCTCCGGCGGGCTTGCGGTCGAGCAGCTTGAGGCGCGCGCCGCGATCGGTGCGCGATTTGGCGAAGGTGGTAATCACCGCGGGTCGCTCCCGGATCGTGCGCAGCCATTCCATCAGCGCGGGTGTCTGCTCGTCATTGCAGGCCTCGGGCAGGAAGTGCGGCAGGCCGTAGCAGCTATTGAACGCGTTGATATCGGCCAGCGAATAATCCTCGCCGGCAAGATAGCGGCTCATGCCCAGATGGCGCTCCATCAGCGCGACCGAATAATGCAGCCGGCGGCGGGATTCCGCCAGCTCCTCTTCGCTGAACTCGTTGTAGATCGCCTTGCGCCACGCCGTCCGCCGCGTCTCCAGCGGGATGCGCTCGATCGCTTCGGCGAGGACCTTCGGGTCCTTCTGCCGGACCGAGGGGCCGACGCCGATGTTCCAGCCGATCATGCTGAGCGACGGCCCCATATAGCTGTCGATGAAGCGCATCCACATGCGCATCCGGTGCCGCCCCACCGCGTCGGCGGGGCGCAGCGCCGGGCCGGCGAAAGTGGCGTCGATATATTCCATCATCGGCGTCGATTCGGTGAGCACCCGGTCGCCATGCTGGAGCGTCGGGATCGTGCCGGCGGGATTGATCGCCAGATAATCGGGCCTGTGATGATCGAAGGACAGCATGTCGAGATAGACGCTGCCATAAGACACGCCCTTCTCCTCGGCGGTCAGCATCGGCTTGCCCGAATTGGCGTTGGGCTCCCAATGATAGATGGTTATCGGCGGTGCGGTCATGTGAACATCCGTGGATAGCAGCGTGGGCCTTGGGTCCGCCTAGCGCATGCCAGCGCGGAAATATCGGACAAAATCATATTATCTGATCGTCGCCATCAGCCTGCGGTGATAACCCGCCCCACGGGCGACCCGCCTCGGCCGTCATCTGCCCCGACGAGTCTACGATCGGGTATTTCTAAATCCGACAACGCGACCATCCGGCTCGGTCAATGGCTTGCGCTCCGAAGCCGGATAGAAGGAAGCCTGACGTTTCGGCATGTCTGCGGGGCCTCGTGGCGGCCGCAGGCATGTGTCGAGGCGTGGGGCGCTTGGTGATGATTGGGGAGGTATCTGTGGCTGTTCCGGGCTTTTGCCGGAACCCGCCGCCGCGCACCTTCCCGTCGCCATGCAGGACATAACAACCGGCGAAGCCGGGTGGAGGAGGCACAAATGGTTCATCCAAAAGGGAAGCCCGCGCGCCGCACGATGCGGGCGGCATTGCTTTCGATTTCGGGCTTGGCGTTCGTTTCCGGGCTGGCCGCGCCGGTCTTTGCGCAGAACGTGAATGGCGGCTCGTCCGCGCTGGACGCCGATAATGTAATCGTCGTCACCGCGCAGATGCGTGAGCAGAATCTGCAGGACATCCCGCTGTCGATCACGGCGGTCACGGGCGACATGCTCGAAGCGCGCAGCCAGACCAACCTGACCGACATTTCGGATCAGGCGCCGAACGTGCTGCTGCAGCAGAATCCCTCGGGCTCGGGCAATTCGATGCGCGCCTTCATCCGCGGTGTCGGCCAGTCTGACCAGAGCCCCTCGGTGGAGCCGGGTGTCGGCATCTACATCGACGACATCTATTTCGGCACCGTCACCGCTTCGGCCTTCGATCTGGTCGATCTCGATCGTGTCGAGGTGCTGCGTGGCCCGCAGGGCACCCTGGCGGGGATGAACTCGCAGGGCGGCGCCATCAAGCTCTATTCGAAGAAGCCGACCGGTGAAGGCGGCTTCATCGAGGCTTCGATCGGCTCCATGAACCGCCGCGATATCAAGGCGAGCGCCGATTTCACCGTCGTTCCCGACGCGCTGTTCGCCCGCATCACCGGCGTGTCGCGCAATCGCGACGGCTATGTGAAGCGGCTCGATTATGCCTGTGTCAATCCCAACGATCCCGACGTGATCTCGGGTGCGATTCCGCGTCTCGCACCGACCGGCGACTGCAAGCTGGGCGAGTTGGGCGACCAGAGCATGTACGCACTGCGCGGTGCATTGCGCTACGCCCCGACGGGCAGCCCGCTCGAAATCAACCTGATCGGCGACTATACCCGTGACAAATCGGCGACGCAGGCGTCGGTGCTGATCGCCAGCGCCGAATATTCGGGCCGCCAGAATATCAGCATACCCTATCAGGGTGTCGCCTTCGACAATCGTTTCGTGACCTACGGCCAGTATCGCCGTCCGGACGCGGTCATCAACGATCCCTACGTCTCCTATGCGAACTTCTACGATCCGGGCGTCACCTATATGGCGGCGGACACGACCGGGCCGGGCGGCGCGGCGGGTGCGCCCAACGGGCCGTTTATCGCCCCGTCGGCCAGCCAGCTTGAGGGCTGGGGCGTTTCCGGCACGATCGATTACAAGCTCGGCGACAATCTCGCGCTGAAATCGATCACCGGCTATCGCCATTATAACAGTCTCAGCGGGTCGGATAACGACAACTCGCCGGTCGTCTTCATCCAGGACGAGACGACCTTCACGCACAAGCAGTTCAGCCAGGAAGTGCGCCTGACCGGCAATCTGCTGGACAACAGCATCCACTTCACGATCGGCGGCATCTATTATGACGACAGCACGCGCTACCTTTCGCGCATCCACACGCCCTTTTCGGGCTTCGGCCCGCCGGACAAGCCGACCTTCTCGTTCCTGAACGACGATACGTCAGACCTCACCTCCTATGCCGGCTTCGGCAATGTGGCGTGGGATGTCACCGACAAGCTGACCTTCGAGGGCGGCATCCGCGCCACGCATGAGAAGAAGGTGTACACCTTCGGTCGCCTCAATCCGGACGGGCGGAGCGACTATCTGCCGCTCAGCAACCCGGATAACCCGCTGACCGGGCAGGTCGGTGTCTACAAGGGCACGATCGTCGATTATCGGGCGGTTGCGTCGTACAAATTCACGCGCGACATCATGGCCTATTTCCAGTTCGCGACGGGCTTCAAGGGCGGCGGCATCTCGCCGCGTCCGTACAGCTACTATCAGATCCGCCCATTCGGCCCGGAAAAGCTGCGTTCCTATGAAATCGGCTTCAAGACCGATCTGTTCGATCATCTGGTGCGGCTCAACGGCGCCGTCTTCCACATGGATTATATCGGCTATCAGGGCATTCCGCAGGTCTGCATCGGCCTCGACGGGCAGCAGTTGCCGGTCGACAAGGGCGGCGTCCCCGGCCTGTGCGGCCAGTATCTGAACCTCGCCAACGCCAAGGTGAACGGCTTCGAACTCGAAGGCACGATCCGGCCGACCGAGGGTTTCACGATCGACGGGTCGCTCAGCCTCACCGATTTCAAGTTCGGCAAGCCCAATTACAACACCACGTCGGTGGTCGAGGGGGCAAGCCGGCCCGGCATCGGCGAGTGGAAGTGGAGCATCGGCGGCCAGTATAAGTTCGATGTGGGCAACCTCGGCACGCTGACGCCGCGCGTCGACGTCAACTATACGCCGGGTTATTGCGGCAACTTCGCGTGCGACCCGATCGCCACCGTCCAAAGCCACACGCTCGTCAATGCCCGGTTGACCTTCCGGACCCTCGACGAGGATTGGTCGGTGGCGCTGGAAGCGACGAACCTGTTCGATAAATTCTATTATATGAACAAGTTCACCAACACCTTCTACGCCACCGGCCAGCCCGGCCGGCCGCGTGAGGTGGCGCTGACGGTGCGTCGCAACTTCTGATACCGATCCGGGGAGGGCGTCGATCGGCGTCCTCCCCGGACCTGACAGAGAGAGGTCCGGATCGGCTCGACACGACAGCCCGGGCGCTAGGAGAGAGGCGAAATGTCATTGTCGCGCATGAAATATATGCTGGCCGTCGCGCTGGTGCTGCCGGCCTATGCTGCCCGTGCCGAACCGCCGCGCCCCTCGCTGGAGCAGCGGGTGCAGGCGCTGGAGGACGAGAAGGAGATTCGTGAGCTGCTCGTCTCCTACGGCGAATATCTCGATGCCCGCGATTATAAGAGCTATGCCTCGCTGTTCGCGAGTGACGGGGTATGGACCGGTGGCTTCGGCAGCGCGGTCGGCCCGGCCGCGATCGAGAAGATGCTCGAAAAGAATCTCGGGAAGCCCGAGCCGGGCTTCATCAACAAGAGCAATTTCCACCTGATGACGACGATGGTCGTCCATGTCGACGGCGACAAGGCGACCGCTCGTTCGCGCTACACCTTCTTCACCGCCTCGCCCGACAATAAGCCGGTGCCGCTGCTTGCGGGCCGCTATTTTGACGAACTGGTGCGCGAAAACGGCAAATGGCGGATCAAGCATCGCACCACGCACGGTGTGATCCCCTATCGCAACGGCAATGATCCCAACCGTCCCCCGCCCCCGCCGGGGCTGAGCGGCGCGCTCAAGCACTGACGCGAGCGCGATCGCCACACCGCCCTGTCGCCCGCGACCGTCATTCTGGCGAAAGCCGGAATCCATGGAAGCGGGGCGACCGACAAGGAAGCGAGCCGAGTCCGTGAACCCCGGCTTTCGCCGGGTGGCGGGGAGGGAGGCCGGCCGCCGCCTGCTTGCGCGCAAGGAAATTCGGAACCAACCCTCCAAACTTCACCGTCATTCCCGCGCAGGCGGGAATCCATAGACGTCGCGTTCCATTCTCTTGGTGAGACGGTGCGTATGGATTCCCGCCTTCGCGGGAATGACAAAAAAGGAAAGGCGGCCACGCCTGAAGAACCTCGCCGATCATCCTCTCTCCGTCATCCCGGCCTTCGCCGGAGTGACGGAGAGAGGGGCGGCCCCTCGGGCTTACAAATACCCGGAAATCGCCCCTAACGGTGGGGCGACATGCCGAAGGGAAGTTCCGACGTGAAGGCTTCCACGCGCTGCAATTTGCCGTTGGCGAAGCGGAACAGCTCGACCACCTGGAGTGTGCGCGGATAGCCGGCGGCGGCGGTGGGCTTCTGCCCCGTGGCGGCGAAATCCTCGAACGTCGAGACGGCAACCAGCCCGCGCGCCTCGTCCACCGCCAGGACCTGGCGGTCGCGCACTCTGTCGAGTGATCCGAGCGCGCCCGTCGTGAACGGCTGGGCGCAGGGCGAAAGCGTTTGCCCGTTCACCACCCAGTTGCACTTTTCCGCCAGATCGGCCGGCGGGGCGGCGTCATGCCGGTTCACCGCATCGTAGAAACGTTCGACGGCGGTCAGCATCGCGTTGCGCGGCATCCGGCTGGCCTTGGCCAACGTCGGGAAGGAGAGCGTCGAGGGCGGCGTCCAGGGCGGCCCATATTCGCTGCGGTGGATCAGCGCGTCGATACCGCCGATCCGGTCGCCGCTCGCGGTGACGGTGATCGCCGCCCACGCCGGCTGGCCATGCTCCTCGATGCCGCCGATCCACACCGCCTTGCCGGTCTGGCTGTCGGCGATGACGAGTGGTTGCTTGTCCCGCGCGGTGACGGTGCCCCAGATTCCCTCGCCGACCTGCAGGCCGACGCTGTTCTCGGCATAACCGACCTCTTTCGCCCAGGGCAGTGCCTGCCATTCGCGCGAGACATAGGCGTCCATCACCTGCCCGGCGAGGCCCGAGAGGCAGGCGTCGTTGCAAGCCGCCGGGTCGGGCTCATGGCTCGGCGGCGTGGCCGCGGGGCCGGCCCAGGGATTGTGCATGAAATAGGGCACATAGGTGAAGACCGCCTCGATCCGATGGATCTTCCCGTCCTTGATGCGGAACGCTTCGAGCAGGGTGATCGAGTTGGGCCATTTCAGCGCGGTCTTCATCTCGCGCCCGTCGGTCAGCTTGTAATGATCGAATTCGTTCGCATGATCGAAGAAGCCGCTGGCGACGACGACGCCGCGTTCGACATCGACCAGCGGGAAGCGCCGCTCGCGCACGCGCTTGTTGATGAGGTAGATGCCCAGCTTGAACTGCGCCTCGCAGCCTTGCGCGATCGCGGCGGCATTGCCGCTGCTCGCGCTGCCGCTCGTCGTGCTGATGCCGTTCTCCAGCCGGCCGCAATCCTCGTCGAACGGTGCGAAGACCTGTCCGTCATTCCGCTCGACCGTGTTGAAATAGCTGTCGGCGATCGCGATCAGCCGCGCGCGTGAGCGGCGCTGCTCGGGCGGCAGGATTTCCTGGAAGGCGGGATCGTGCTCCAGTTTCGTCACATCGCCGAACGGCGCGGGCAGGGCGGTCTTGCGATGGACAACCGTCTCGATCTCGTCGATCCGCCCGTTGCGCAGGTGGAGGCGCAGCGCGAAGATCGCGGGCTTGCCATTCTCGCGCACCGAACCGAACCAGGCGGCGTTGCCCGTCTCGGGATCGGCAAGTTCGAGGCCATGCGCGTCGACCGCTGTCACCGTGCCCCATAGCCCCTTGCCGAGCGGCAGGACAACGTCATTCTCGGTGAACATCACGTCATGGGCGAGCGGCAGCACGCTGGGCGTGCGCGCCGCCAGCGCGGCCATATAGGCGTGGAGCGAGCCGATCAGGCAGTCCCGGTCGCAGGAGCGATCGGGCGCGGCGCTGATCTCCCCCGGGGCCTGCGCGGCGGCGGGGGTGGAGACGGCGGCCAGTGCCGCCAGCGGAAGGAGGATTCGACCGATTTTCATCGTTGTTTCACCGCACTCATGAAATTGGGTTGCCAGTCTTCCTGCGCACGGGCGATCAGATAGCCGTGGATCGCCTCCGCCTGTTCCTTGGTCAGCTCGTTGCCGAAGCTGGGCATGCCGAGCGCGGCCCGCTTGCCCTTGAGGACGATGTCGAGGAACTCGGCATGCGTCGCCGCGCTCAGATGCCGCAGGTCCTTGACGCCGCCCATCGCATTGGGGCCGTGGCAGGTCTGGCAGTTGCGCGCGTAGAGCGCTTCGCCTTCCTTGCGGACCTCGGGCGCGATCTTGGTGGTGGGCGGCGCGGGAATGGCGCTCGACGGCGGCGCCGGCGGCAACTCGACGCCTTTGGCGTCCAGCGCGAACACCAGCAGCCGCGCCGGCGCATAGGTGAAGGGCGATCCGTCGGGATTGGTCAGCTTCGAGACGATCGCGCTGTTCCAGCCGGCATTCACCGCGATATATTGCTTGCCGTTCACCATATAGGTGATCGGTCCGCTGACCGGCACGCTGCCGACCGGCATCTCCCATAGCTTTTGGCCATTATCGGCACGGTAAAGCGCGAAGGTCTTGTTGATCGTGCCTTCCGCCAGCAGGTTGCCGGCGGTCACCATCGTGCCGCCATTGCCGGCGTGCGGATAGGGAATGCGGAAAGCTTCCTTCTGCGTCACCGGGTTCCAGGCGAGCATATAGCCCTTCTCGCGATCGGCGGCTTCCTTCGCCAGCTTCTTGCGCAGTTCGGGATAGTTGCCGACGCCCGCGTTGAGCGTGGTCTTGCCGAGCTCGAACTTGAAATCCTCGTCCCTGGCGACTGATTCGACGGCATAGCCTTCCATCACCGGGATGTAGACGAGCCCGGTCAGCGGGCTGAACGACATCGGATTCCAGTTATGGCCGCCGCCATAGCCGGGGGTGAGGAGGTGCGGCTTCTCCCGCGGAAAGGCGTCGGGATAGATTACCGGCCGCCCCGTCTTCATGTCGATGTGCGAGGCCCAGGTGTTGGGGATATAGTTGTTCGCCGAGATCAGCTTTCCGTTCGTCCGGTCGACGACATAGAAGAAGCCGTTCTTGGGCGCATGCATGATGACCTGGCGCGGCTTGCCGCCGATCGTGATGTCGGCGGTGATCAGCGGGCTGGTGCAGTCATAATCCCACTCTTCGGCGGGGATTTCCTGATAGTGCCAGCGATATTCGCCCGTGCGACTGTCGACCGCGACGATCGAGCAGAGGAACAGATTGTCCCCGCCGCCGGGACTGCGGAATTTGGACGGGTGCGGCGATCCGTTGCCAGTGCCGAAATAGACCATGTGCAGCTTGGGATCATAGGCGATGCCGTCCCAGTTATTGCCGCCGCCGCCCATCTTCCACCATTCGCCGGTCCAGGTCTTCGCGGCCATCGGCATCACCGAATCCGACGCGTCGCCCTCGGGCATCTTGGCGGGATCGCCGGGCACGATGTAGAATTTCCACACCTGCTTGCCGGTTTCGGCGTCATAGGCGGACATGTAGCCGCGCGCGCCGAAATCGCCGCCCGAATTGCCGATGACGACATTGCCATCGGCCACGCGCGGCGCGCCGGTGATCGTGATCGGCTGGCCCTTGTCGACGGTGTTGGTGGACCACACGACATGCCCGTCGCGCGCATCGAGCGCGATCAGCCGCCCGTCGAGCGCGGCGACATAGATTTTGCCGTTCCACGCCGCCACGCCCCGGCTTACCGGCCCGCAGCAGGTGATCCGGGAATATTCGGTCGGCACCTTGGGATCGTAGGTCCACAGCACCTTGCCGTTCGTCGCGTCATAGGCGGTGACGATGCTCCAGGCCGAGACGTTGTAGAGCACGCCGTCTATCTCGAGCGGGGTGGCCTCGACGCCGCGATAGGTGCCGAGATCGGCATACCAGGCAAGGCCGAGGCGCGAGGCGTTGGTGTCGTTGATCTGGGTGAGCGGGCTGAAACGTTGCTCGCCCCACGTCCGGCCGTGCGACATCCAGTTGCCGACATTGCCCGGCGCATCGGCGGCGAGCAGGCGTTCCTGCGTCACCATCGCGGGCCCGCTCGGCGGCTGGGGCGTCGCCGTCTGGCCGGCGCCGTCCCCCTGCGTCACCGCGGCGGCGCAGGCGGCGAGGAGCGCGCCGGAGCCGAGCACGGCCAGCAGGCTGCGGATCGGCGCGTTGCGGGTGTGACGTAATAGTCCGGGCATCAGTGTCTCTCGTTACGCTACCGTTGTGCTTCCGGCGCGTGGAGAGGCGCGAACAGTGTTTCTGCCCCCATTTTCATCTCCCCCCGCCGCCGGCCTGGCCGCTTGTCGCCGGAACCTGCCTTTTCATGCAAGGCCGGCGCGGCATATCTTCGTTGTCCCGCGCATGGCGCGGGCACGAAGCTGGCCTAAATTCCCTTCATTTCTTATCCAAAGCGACAAGGGCAGGCATTGACCGACATGGCTGAAAGACTTGCCGCTGCTGGAAACGGGCGGCTGTTTCGGGTCCGATAAAAGGCAACTTTGCCGGTTGAGTCAATTCAAGGTTCCAAGTCGGGCCAGCCATGGGGCTTTTCACGCGCCGGTCGCCGCTTATTATGGCGCTTGCCAAAAAACAGGGAGGGGGCGATGCGAGGCTGTCTGGCCATCCGTGGCATGAAGCGTGCGGCTGGCATGTCGGCGATGGTTGCCGCGGCGATGCTGCCGGTCGGTTGCGCCACCGCGAAATCCACGGCGGCGCCTCAGGATATCCGCATCGCCGGCAGCCGGGTTTTTCCCGAAAGCATCACCTCGGATGCCGCCGGGAATATCTATACCGGCAGCACCGGCGGAACGATCTATCGTGCGACGCCGGGCGCGAAGGAAGCGGTCGCCTGGATCGTGCCGAGCGCCGCGAATGGGCTTAAATCGCTGTTCGGCGTCTTTGCCGACGATGCGCGGGGGCTGCTCTGGGCCTGCTCCAACCCCAATCTTTTCAAGCAGCCGCGCGAGGAGGGGGTATCGTCGCTGAAGGCGTTCGATCTCGCGACGGGCGCGCTCAAGGCGAGCTACGATTTTCCGGCGGGCCCCGCCGCGTGCAACGACATCGCGATCGCGCGCGACGGCACCACCTACGCGACTGAGACGGCGGGCGGACGCATCTTCCGCCTCGCGCCCGGCGCCAGTGCGCTGACGCTTTTCGCCAGCGGGAAGGACCTTGTCGGCGTCGACGGCATCGCGATCGCCGACGACGGAACGATCTACATCAACAATGTCCGCCAGAATCTGCTCCAGCGGGTCGATCGAAAGGCGGACGGGAGCTATGCGGGGCTGACGACGCTGCAAGCGTCGCTGGCGCTCGGCGGGCCCGACGGGCTGCGCGCGATCGGCGGCAACCGCTTCCTCCAGGCGGAGAATATGGCGGGGCGCGTCGCGCTGGTCACGATCGATGGGGACCGCGCGACGATCGTGCCGATCCGCACCGGCCTCAATTCCGCGGCCGTTACCCGCGTCGGCGACACCGCTTATGCCCCCGATGGCAAGATCCAGTATCTGATCGATCCCAAGCTGAAGGGGCAGGACCCCGATCCCTTCCTGATACACGCCTTTCCTATTCCGGAGCAGCCATGAGACGCACCCTCCTTGTCGCGCTTGCCCTGGCCTTGACGGCGGGCACCCAGGCCGAGGCCGCTGGCCCGGCGGCGGGCGACACCCGGTTGAATGCCGAGATCGACGCGCTCACGCTGCGTGTCGAGAAGCTGGAAGGGGCGCGGGCGGTCAGGAAGCTGCAGCGTGCCTTCGGCTATTATGTCGATCGCGGCCTGTGGCAGGATGCGGCCGATCTGTTCGCCGATAATGGCACGATCGAGATCGGCCTCGACGGCGTCTATGCCGGCAAGGCGCGGATCAGGGAGTATCTTGAGCGGCTGCATGGCGGGCAGGACGGCCTGATCTACGGCCAGCTCAACGAATGGGTGACGTTGCAGCCGGCGATCTTCGTGGCGAACGACGGCAGGAGCGCCACCGCGCGCTGGCGCGACCTCGGCATGCTGGGCCAGTATAAGAAACATGCCGAATGGCGCGACGGCATTTACGAGAACAGCTATGTGAAGGAAGGCGGGGTCTGGAAGATCAAGTCGCTCCACCTCTATGTCAATTTCGTCGCGCCCTATGAGGAGGGCTGGGCCCGCCTCAAGCCGGGCGAGGGGCTGGTGCGTAGCCAGGCTTCGAAGGATTTCCCGCCCGATCGCGGACCCACCAAAACCTATCAGCCCTTCCCCCACACGCAGATTCCGCCCTTCCAGGCGCCCAATCCCGTGACCGGCAAGCCGGTGAAAGGAGCCCTGTGATGCGCGCCAGCCGGAAAATGCTGCACCTTTGCTGCGCGGCAGGCATCGGGCTCGTTCCCCTGCTCGCCCCCGCCCCCGTGCTCGCGGCGGACTCGCTCGAAGCGCGCGTCGCCGCCTATCGCGAGCGCGTCGCCCGCCTCGAGGATCAGGACGCGGTCGAGAATCTCCAGGCCATGTATGGCTATTATTTCGACAAGGGCCTGTGGGATCAGGTGGCCGACCTGTTCACCCGCAACGGCAGTTTCGAATATGGCCAGCGCGGCGTCTATGTCGGCCAGGATCATATCCGCCGCGCGCTGCTGCTGTTCGGCCCGCAAGGGCTCGCGCCGGGCTATCTGAACAATCATATGCAGCTTCAGTCGGTAATCATTGTCGCGCCGGACGGGCGCACGGCCACCGCACGCTGGCAGGGCATGGTGCAGCTTTCCAGGCCCGGCGCGAACGGCATCTGGGGCGTCGGCATCTATGAGAACGAATATGCCAAGGACGGCGGCGTCTGGAAGATTTCCAAACTGCATTTCTACATGACCGGCCTCACCGATTACGACAAGGGCTGGGCCAAGTCGCAGATTCCGATGCAGGGGGAGAGCGCGCTGTTCCCGCCCGACAGGCCGCCGACCGAAGTCTATCGCGCGCTGCCCGGCGCCTACATTCCGCCGTTCAGCTTCAAGCATCCGGTGACGGGCAAGTCGCTCAAGGACATTCCCGAGCCGCCGGACTCTGTGTTGGGACGGAAATGATGACGATGAAGAAGCTCTCCACGGCGTCGCTCGCCATGATCCTCGTCGCGGGTGCCGCGCCGGCTCTCGCCCAGCAATCGGCGGCCGAGCGGCTCGACGCGCTCGACAAGCGCATCACGCGGCTGGAAGACCTGAACCAGATCGAGCGCGTTCAGCGCACCTACGGCTATTTCGTCGACAAGGGCCAGTGGACGCAGTTGTCGGAGCTGTTTTCCGACAATGCGACGCTGGAGATCGGCGGCAAGGGGCTCTTCCTCGGCAAGGCGAGGGTGCTCGAATATATGCACAAGGCCTTCGGCCCCGATGGGGCGAAGGAGGGCATGATCGCCAATCACATGCAGTTCCAGTCGATCCCCGACGTCTCGCCCGACGGCAAGACGGGCTGGATCCGCTCGCGCGCTTATGTGATGAGCCTCGGCGGCTGGGGACTTCCGCTCTATGAAAATCAATATGTGAAGGAAAATGGCGTCTGGAAGATCAGCCGCCTGTCCGGCCCCTTCACGATGTACAGCAGTTGGGAAGGCTGGGCGAAATTCGCGCTGAACAACACCTGGCCCGACAAGTTCGAGCCGGCGCCCGATCTGCCGCCGTCGACGGTCTATCTCACCTACCCGGCTTATTATATCGTGCCGTTCCATTACCCTAATCCCGTGACCGGCAAGCCTTTCCTGCCCGATCATGGCGAGGTCGGCGCCTATGCCGCGCCGCCGGGAACGAAGGTGCAGGAAGATTCGCTCAAGGTCGGCCGCCTCGCCAACGGCACCCAACCGATCGCCGAGCCACCGAGGCAGTGATGGAGTGAGGCGGGTGTCGCCATCGCGGCTAGGCTACTCTCCTCTGTCATTCCCGCGTAGGCGGGATGACGGCGAAATGGGAAGGGGATTAAACGTAGGTCGTCGCACTCAGCCAGGCACATAACCCGTCATTCCGGCGAAGGCCGAAATCCATGGACCCCGGCTTTCGCCGGGGTGACGGAGAGGGGCGGAACGGGCGCCAACCCTAGCGAGCGTCCAGCCCCTGCTCATGGAGGTAGCGCGAGAGGAGGTCCGCGACCTTCGCGTTGTTGAGGTCGGCGAAGGGAATATGCGTGTTGCCGCGCAAGCCCGCCTTGGGAAGGTCCAGGATCTCCGCGTGCCCGCCGCGCGCGTTCACCAGATCGACGAATTGCTGGCAGAGCTTGCGCATCGCGGTCCAGTTCTTCGACTTGTCGATATTGTCGCCCCAGACGAACTGCATCGGCACCTTCGTCAGCTTGTCGAATTCGGCGCTCGACACATAGACCGGGCCGAAAACGCCCGGCTTGATTTGCGGCCCTTCGCCTTCGGGGAAGACATAGCCGGGATTTTCATAGGCGACGATCGCCTTGACGTTGGAGGATTTCAGGGCGGTCAGCAGCGCGCGGAAGCCACCCGCCGAATTGGTGACGAGCACCGTCGGACCGATCCGATCGACGGCCGCCGCCGCCGCGTCGGTTTCGAGCTGCGCGTTGCGGACGGTGTCGAACTCGGCGTAGCGGGCGCGCACCGCCTGGTTCCACGCCTCGGGATCGTCCTTTGGAAACTGGACGCCGTCGAACCACCGCTTGTAGCTGCTGCCCATCCGCCAGGCGAGGAAGCTCGATTGATCGCGCCCCATCCAGGGTTTGTACGTATATTCGTCGCAGCCCCAATTGGCGCGGCCGACGCGGGGGCCGTCCCACAGATAGACCGGATAGCCGCGCCGCAGGAACATGCTCTGGAAGCCCTCGCCGCCGTCCCAGCGGCGCTGCCACACCGCCGCGCTGGAGCTATGCCAGAGAAATAGCGAAACCGCGCGCGGGTGGACCGGAATTTCATATTCGACATAGCCATGATCGCAGGAGAGCGACGCTTTGTCCGGATCGCCGAGAACGCGCCCGCCCGCCTCGAACGCCCCCTGGCGCGCAATCATGATCGGCGGTTGGTCCGCCGCCTGAACCGCCGACATCGCGGTGCACGCCAGGGCGAGCGCGGCCAGCGCGTCCCCGAAAGCCCTCTTGCTCACTGCCGTTTTGCCCATGATCTCCCTCCTGTATATGCTCGATACGGCGCCGGGGCCGGAAAGCCCGCATGGCGGTGCATGCGAACTTCCGGCCCCTTTGGCGCGGCCGATGCGATCAGAAATTCTTGCTGATCGTCAGATACCATTGGCGAGGCGCGCCGACCTGCCCCTGGACCTGTGCATCGCCCGAGTCCTGATAGACGAAATAATTGTGATAATAGACCTTGCTGAAAAGGTTCGTCGCGCCAAGCGCAACCGAGAAGCCTTCGTCCGGTATCGCGTAGGTGATCCGGGCGTTGACCAGTGAATAGGCCGCCTGGTTATAGGCGATCGTATTTTGACTGGTGGCGGTGCTGCTCTGCCAGGACCAGTCGACGCGCGGCGTGATCGTGCCATCCAGAGGCGCGCCTTGGATTTCGTACTGGATGCCGGCATTGGCCTGCCAGAACGGCTCGTTCTGGCGCCGGTTGACCGGACGCAGCTTCAGTTCGGGCGCGGTGAATTTGTGGTAGCCCAGCGCGCCATTGATCATCAGCCCGTCGATCGGCTCCGCCGTCGCCTCGAGTTCGAAGCCCCAGATCTTCGCGGGCGTATTCTGATAGAAGGTCCGGAAGATGCAGGTGACGCCGACGCCCGCCGCCGGGTTTGTCGGCCCGTCGACCGCCGCGTCATAGGGGCGGCAGGTCGTCGATCCGTCGGGGCCGTTGGGCAGCGGCACCACCGTGCTGCTTCCCGGCGTCGGTTGGCCGTCGGTCAGCAGCGTCTCGTTGCCGCCGATCCCCTGCGGGCGGTTCTTGAAGTCGGTGTAGAAGAGCGCGCCGTTGAGGCGGAGCCGGCGATTGAACAGATCGAGCTTCGTGCCCAGTTCGTAGGCGATGTCCTCATTCCCGTCGAACTGCGCCACCTGCGACGGCTGCTGCGGCCGGGGGTTGAAACCCGGGATCGTATAGCCTGTCGCCGCCGAGGCATAGAGCAGGATATCGTCCGTGAGTTCGTAATTGATGCCCGCCTTCCAGCTCAGCCGCTGGTCCTTGGGCGTGACGTTGAAGCGGATATCGCCCGCCGCCGGCGCGGTCGGCGTGCTGGTGTCGAGCAGGTTGGTCAGCTTCGCGACCTTCTTGTCGTCCGAATAGCGCAGGCCGCCGGTGAAGCTCAGCCTGTCGCCGAACGGCCGTATCGTCGCATTGGCATAGACCGCCTTACTCGTCGGATCGAAGGTGTTGTATAGGATACGGAAAGAACTGTTGCGCGGTGAGTCGACAATCGCATGCTGCGTGCCTTGCGCGTCGAAGTAGAAAGCGCCGGCGACCCAGTCGATCCAGTCCATCTTGCCCGACAGGCGCACCTCGCCGGTCGCATATTTGTTCGAGACGTCGTTGACGGTCATCTCCGTCATCAGCGGCGTGCCGTCCTTCGAGTAAAGATGCGTCTCGTTCAGCACGCGATAGCCGACGATCGCGGTAAGATCGATCTGGCTGGTCAGGTTGACGACGACCTTGGCCGACACGCCCCAATTGGTGAGCTTGCCATGCGGATCGAGATGCGCGCCGCCGCGATTGGGGCGGCCGTTATAATAAGGAATACCCGGTATGACGGTGCCCGACCCGATCGGATCGTAGAAGGATTCATAGGTCGAATAGGGATTTCCCGTCAGGAAACGTTCGTCATAAGCGACGCCGAAATGGCTGAAGATGTTCTTCGTGACGGTGTTGGCGAGTGCCGGATTGATTGCGACCGTGGTGTCGGCCGGGTTCTCGGACGTATCGCGGGTATAGTCGCCGGTCAGCGTCACGCGGACATTGCTCGCTGGTTCCCAGGCGAAGCTGCCGCGAACGGCGCGGACATCCTCGCCGCCGAGATGGCCGATCGTGCAATCGCTCACGGCATTGTTCGGCGTGCCGATCTTGATGCCCTGCGAGGCGGGTATCGTTCCCGCCAGTTCGGGCGTGCCGCGCCGCGTCATCTCGCACGCGAAATCGAGGATTTTCTGATAGCCGGTGCGCTTCTTGAAGGCGCCTGACGCCATGAAGGCCAGATTGTCGCCAAGCGGCATGTTGAAGCCGGCGCGCACGTCGGTGCGGTTATAGGCGCCCGTGGTGAGCTGGATGTAGGACGACGCCTCGTCGAAACGCGGCTGCTTCGAAACGATATTGACCGCGCCCGCGAGCGCGTTCCGCCCGAAGAGCGTGCCCTGCGGGCCGCGCAGGACTTCGACATGATCGATATCGAGCAGGTCGAAGTTCGAGCCGAGCAGGATCGGATAATAGATATCGTCGATATAATAAGCGACCGCCGGATCGTTGCCGAGATTGGTGTCGCTCTGGCCGATGCCGCGAATGAAGGCCGAAACGCCGGGGCCGAACGCGCCCTGGGTGCGGCGGAACTGCGTGTTGGGCACCACCGATGTCAGATCGGACACCTCCTGCAGGCCGCGCTCCTCCAGATTCTTGGACGTGACGGCGGTGATCGCGATCGGTGTGTCCTGAAGGTTGGTCGAAACGCGCGTCGCGGTGACGACGATGTCCTCGATGCCGCCCGGATTGCTCGCCGGTGCGGTATTCTGCGCCTGAGCAAGCGCCGGCGCGCCGAGACACAGCATCAGGCCGATCGCGCCGAGGCTCGCCATGTTGTTCCGGGCGCGGCGTGTGCCGGCGCCAGATAGAGTCTCACTTCGCATCATGCATCCTCCCCCTTATTAGGTGCCCCCGCCCATGCCGGGGGTGAGCTTCGCTTCCTGAATGGCGCACCGCCCCCGCCGAGACATGGGAACGGGGGCTGCGCCGCCAATTATCAGACGGATTCTTTTTGCGCCGCCGTTGCCTCTTCGGGCATCGGATATTCCGCCGCGTTGGCGACGACGCCTTCGCGTTTCGAAAAATCCATTCGTGGCGGGGCGAAAACGTCGATCAGCCAGCCGGGCTCGTCGCCGATATTGCGGCTGGTGTGGATCGTCGTCGGCGTAATCACGACCATCGAGGGGCTTTGCAGCTCGATATGCTGATCCTCACGCCAGTCGGCCATGTCGGGCGTCCAGGGATAGCGCAGGTGGTGGACATAGCTGCCGCTGACGGTCAGCGATCCCTGTTCGAAATCGGCATGCGAATGCGGTGTCAGCTTGCTCGTGTCGCGCGGTTCGTCGCGCACCGTCGTGATGTTGACCATCAGGCTGCGCGATCGGAACACGCGCATGTTGCTGCCCTCGTGCACATAATCGGCCAGCCTGTAGTTACGCAGGCGATAGCCGCCCGCCGGCTCGGGCCAGGGGACGATCGGCGCGACGGTCGGGTTCGGCCGCGCATAGGCGTCGGCATTGCCGGCGCGCGCGGCAAGGTCCGCCGCCGCGCTGCTGAACATGCGCACCACCTGCCCGGCGGCAAGCGCGGTGACGGTGCTGGCGCCGGGCGGAACGATGGTGAGGCTGTCGGGCGCGGCTTCGATGCGTTCGCCCTGCGCTTCGATCGCGACGGCGGGGCCGGTCGTCAGCACCATATATTCGTCGGGATTGTCCGCGCGCGAGAGGACGGCGCCGGCCTCCACCTCGCTAAGGACGATCACGAAATTCGCGCCGCGGCAGATCCACGCTTTCGTACCCGGATCGAGATCGGTCAGCGGCGGCTCGGCATAGGGGCGGACCCAGCTTGCCGGCTGCGCGGGTTCCTTGCCCGTCGTCACCGCTTGACCCCCAGCAGCCGGGCGGCGTTGTCGCCGGTGAGACGGCGGATTTCCTCGTCGTCATAGCCCATCTCGATGCACAGGCGGATGACGGCGCGGAAGCCGGTGACGGGCGTCGGATTGTCGATCTGGCCGAGGTCGGAGCCGAGGATCGTCTGATGCGTGCCGCCCGCCTCGATCATCGCGTGCAACTCTTCGGCGGTCCACCGCTGGAAGCGTGATTCCTCGATGAACAGGCACAGCGAATGCTCGACGAAGGAGCCGCCTTCGGTCAGCTCGGTGATATCGGGCAAGGTGGCGTCGATCGTATAGGTGGGGTGCTGCACGACACGGCGCGTCACCCCGCGCGCCTTGGCTTCCTCGAACAGCGGCCAGATTTCGGAAATGTGCAGATGGCCGGCGGACAACACCGCATCGAACTCGGCGATCTGATCAAGGATTTCCTTTACCTCGTCCTTCAGCCTGCCGTTTTCGTCGACGACGGTCAGCATCTTGGCGGGGCGCATCGGCACCTTGGTCTTCAGCAGGTGCCCGCGATTGTGGCGGATATGGTTGGCGGCGGAAAAGGTGGGCATCCACACCAGCCGCGCGCCCAATTTCAGGCCATGATCCACCGCATAAGGATTGAGCCCGCCCGACGTATCGTTCAGCGGCACGCCCGAAAGCAGTTCGACATTATACTGGCCGAAATGGACCTTGAGCAACTCGGTGATCGGCGTGACCGAATAGAAATGATCCTTGAACAGAAGCGCCGACAAGCCGGCCTCGGAGGCTTCCTTCATCGCCTCGATATGGTCGATGCAGCGCGGCATGACCGATGGCCCGCTATGACAATGCATATCGATCGCGCCACGTAGCAGCGCGTCCACCCGCTGCTCGACATCCTCCGCGGCATCTCTTTTACTCGACGTTACCATTTCCACTCATCTCCCAATGCTGGCCGCCATTCTGGGCGGGAGGCGGCTCGTAGGTGAAGCGGGCAGTTGCCGCTTTCCGTCTCTCGGAGAGTTCCGCCATGCGGAAAGATGGACCTGCTGATTTGAAGAAGGCGGTAGCAGGCGACATCAGTTCGAGTGTCGAGAATTTGGCCCGCGATGGCGGGCGCCAGCGGGGATGCGATGCCGGGCGCGAAGACGATTATTTCCTGTGCCGTGACGGGCAATCTCGTGCGCCCCGATCAGCATCCGGCGCTGCCGGTCACGCCCGCCGAGATCGCGCGGGCGGCGATTGACGCGGGCCGCGCCGGCGCGGCCATCGCCCATATCCATGTGCGCGAGCCCGATACCGGCAAGCCGTCGATGCGGATCGAGCTGTTTCGCGAGGTGGTGGATCGTATCCGCGATTCGGGCGCCGATATCCTCATCAACCTGACGACGGGGGAGGGGGGGCGTTTCGCGCCGTCGGAGGACGATCCCCGCCTTGCCGGGCCGGGCACCACTCTGCTGCCTCCGCTGCGCCGGGTGGAGCATGTCGTGGAGTTGAAGCCCGACCTCTGCTCGCTCGATTTCAACACGATGAACTCGGGTGGGCAGGTGGTGATCAATACCCCCGTGAACGTCCGCAAGATGGCGGCGGCGATCGTCGCGGCGGGGGTGAAGCCCGAGCTTGAAGTGTTCGATACGGGCGATATCCATATGGCGGGCGACATGATCGCCGAGGGACTGCTGCCCGGCCGCCCCTTCTTTCAGATCGTCACCGGCGTCCGCTATGGCTGCGCCTCGACCGCCGAGACGGTCGCCTACATGAAGTCGATCCTGCCGGCCGGCGCGCTCTGGTCGGCCTTCGGCATCGGCCGGCACGAATATCCGATGCTGGCCGCCGCCAAAGTGCTCGGTGGTCATGTCCGCGTGGGGATGGAGGACAATATCTATATCCGCCATGGCGAGCTGGTGCGCGACAATGCCCAGCTTGTCGAACGGGCGGTGGCGCTGCTGGACATTCTTGGCGCGGAACCCGCCAGCGCTTCCGAAGCGCGCGACATTCTGGGGATTTAAGGACGAATATGCTGGAACGGGACGAGATCGAGGCGGTTGTCGAGCAGCTTGAGGAGGCCGCCCGCGCGCGTGTCGCGATGCGCCCGCCCAGTGTGCTTCATCCCGGCCTTCCGCTGGACGACGCCTATGCGATCCAGGATGCGTGGACGACGCGGCGCATCGCTGCCGGGCGCAGGCCGGTCGGCTACAAGCTTGGGCTGACCACGCCCGGCACGCAGCGGGCGCTCGGCGTCGATCGTCCGATCTACGGCATCCTGTTCGCGGACATGGCGGTTCCCAATCGCGGCGATCTGCCGTTGAAAGAGCTGATCGCGCCGCGCGTCGAGCCCGAACTGGCCTTCGTCATGCGCGCGCCGCTCGCCGGCGAATGCACCGCGGCCGAGGCGCTGGAAGCGGTGGAGCTGGCCGCGCCCGCGCTGGAGATCATCGATAATCGCGTGATCCCGATCGATACCGACACGGCAAAGCCCCGCACCGCGCTCGACATCGTCGCCGACGCCGGTGGCGCGGCCGGCTTCGTGATCGCCGACAGGCGCTTCAATCCGCGCAATGTCGTGCTGGCTGATATCGAGGTGGTCCTGACCAGCGCGGATGGGCGCGAGATGGGGCGCTTCAGCGATGTCTTCGGCAGCCCGGAAAATGCGCTGGTGGAGCTTGCGCGCGAGCTGGCCCGGCACGGGCGCGCGCTGGCTGCGGGCGATATCGTCCTTACCGGCTCGCCGCTGAAGCCCGCTTCGATCGCGGCGGGGAGCAAGGTGACGGCCGATTTCGGCGCGTTGGGCACGATCGAACTGACGGCAAAATGAAAGGCCTCGCAAACAATGCGGGGTGGAGGGGATGACGATGAGAAAAATGGCGAGGGCGGCATGGGGCATGTTGGCGGCATTGGCGATCCTTCTTCCGGGGCAGCAGGCCATGGCGGCTGAACAGGCCCCGGCCCCGCGGGCGCATGCCGGCCCGTACCGGATTGGCATCATCACCTATGCCAATTTCGGCCTCGAAAAGATCGTGAAGCGTGCGCTCGCGCAGCGCGGCTACAAGGAGGGCGTCAACGTCGTCTACGAATCGCGTGCGGGCCTCCGCGACAAGGAAGCAACCAAACGCTACGCCAGGGAAATCGTCGCCTGGAAGCCCGATCTCATCATCTCGCTGATGACGAACGCGCATGTCGCGGTGCAGGAGGCGACAAAGGACACGCATACGCCGGTGGTCTTCTGGTCGGCCGATCCGCTGGAGACGGGGATCATCAAGAGCTATCGCAAGCCGGGCACCAATTTTACCGGCTTTTCCTACGAGCCCTTCACGCAGGACCTGGAAGTCCGGCTGCTCAAGCTGGCGATTCCCGGCATCAAATGTATCGGCCACCTCTATAACCACACCTATGCGCCCGCGCCCGGCACCGTCCGTAATCTGGTGCGCGCGGGGCAGTTGATGGGCGTGCCGATCAAGCTGCATGAGGTCCTCGACGAAAGCCGGATCGAGGAGCAGATCGCGGCGATCAGCGCCGAAGGCTGCGGCGGCTTCGTCGTCGGCCCGCACGAGATGCTGAACCGCAACGGCCAGAAGATCGGCCAGCTCGCGCTCAAATATCATCTTGCGGCGGTAAGCATCCAGACGTCGGTGACGGAAGGCGGCGGCCTCGCCGCTTATTCCCCGCCGTTCGAGCAGGGCTGGACCGCGATGGCCGACGTGATCGACCGCATCCTGAAAGGCGCGGACCCGGCGACGATTCCGATTGCACGCCGCTTCAAGAGCCCGCTGCTGCTCAATCTCAAGGCCGCGCGCGAACTGGGCCTGAAACTGCCCCCCGAACTGATCGACGAGGCGGACGACGTGATCGAGTGACTCGGCCGGCGCGCGCGCCCGAAGCCTTGGCCGTGACACATTCCGCGCGGTGGAACCTTCGGGCGCCGGCCTTGCCTTTCGCATCGCGGCGAACGCATCGTGCGGGCGAATGACGATCCGCGCAGTCGGACATGGATGGAGAGGCACCTTATGAAGGTCATCAGCCGCGCGAGCGTGCCCGATGAAGAGCGCTGGCGGATCTACAACAAGATCGCCGGCAAGATACTGCCTCTCATCGTTCTCGGCTATACGATCGCCAGCATCGATCGGATGAACGTCGCCTTCGCGAAGCTTCAGATGAGCGCCGATATCGGGCTCAGCGAAACGATGTACGGGTTCGGCGCGGGCATCTTCTTCGTCGGCTATTGCCTGTTCGAAATCCCCAGCAACATGATCCTCCACAAGGTCGGCGCGCGGATGTGGCTCGCCCGGATCATGATCATGTGGGGCGTGCTCTCGGCGGGGATGATGTTCGTCCAGACGCCCTCGCAATTCTATGTGCTGCGCTTCCTGCTCGGTATTACGGAAGCTGGCTTCTATCCCGGCGCGCTCCTGTTTCTCACTTATTGGTTCCCGCGTTATGCGCGGGGGCAGGCCGTCTCCATCATGCTGCTGGGCACCAGCCTTGCCGCGATCGTCGGCGGGCCGCTGGCGGGCGGGATCATGGGCTTCATGGACGATCTTGCGGGCCTGCGCGGCTGGCAATGGCTGTTCCTGGTCGAAGGTGTGCCCGCCACCCTGCTCGGCATCGTCGTGCTGATCGTGCTGCGCAACGGGCCGCACGATGCCGGCTGGCTGAACGCGGGCGAGAAGGAGATCGTGACCGCCGATCTTTCCGCCGAGGCCGAGGCGCAGGCGCAACAGGGCACGGGCCGACATCGCTTTGCCGACGCCTTCCGCAACCCCAACATCTGGTGTCTGGTGCTCGCGAATTTCTGCAATCTCTGCACGCTGTACGGCATTCAGTTCTGGCTTCCCACGATCATCCAGCGGGTGAGCCAGACGGCGGTTTTCGCGACCGGCCTGATCGCCGCCGGCCTGGCCATCCTCCCCTGCGCCGTGCTGATCCTCAACGCGCGCCATTCGGACAGGACGGGCGAGCGTCGCTGGCACGCGGCGGGCGGCTTCCTACTCTCGCTGGTCGGCCTCACGATCGCCGGAAGCTTCAGCGAGAACCCCTATCTGGTGCTGTCGGGCCTCGTCCTCGGCCAGTGCGGCGTTGCCGCTGCCTCGGCGACGATTTTCGCGCTGCCCGCCACCTTCGTGCTTGGCGCGGCGGCGGCGGCCGGCTTTGCCTTCATCACCACGATCGGCAATTTCGCGGGCTATGCCAGCCCCTATCTGATCGGCGTGTTGCGCGATGCGACGGGCGGATTCAGCGCGGCCTTTTACGGGCTGGCGATGGTGGCGTTCATCGGCGCGCTCTTCATTCTCGCGACCCCCGCGCTTCGCCGGCCGGCGGATGCGAAGGGCAAGGTGCGCCAGCCCGCCGCCGATCTCGCCGGTTCCTGAGCGGCGTGGCGGAGGGAGGAATGCCACGGGCGGCACGCCGCCGCTTTTGCGGCGGCCTGCTTGCATCGGGCGCCGGCATCGCGTTCGTACCGCCGCTCCGGGCCGCCGCGCCCGCCACGCCCGAGCAGCGCCTCGGTCGCTTGCTCGCGGGGATCGAGCGGGCGGAAGCCTTCCGCGCCGCCAAGACATTGCAGAACAGCTTCGCCCAATATCTCCACCATGGCCTGTGGGACGAGGCGGGTCGCCTGTTCGCCGCCGATGGCCTGATCGAATGGGACGGCGCGATCCGCGTCGGGCCTGACGCCATCGCCAGCCATTTGCGCGGGACGATCGGCGGCGGGCGCGACGGTCTGCCGGCGGGCGCGGTCCACACGCAATTGCTGATGACGCCCGTCGTCACCCTCTCGCCCAGCGGGAAGCAGGCGCGCGGGCGCTGGTATGAAGTGCGGATGGCGAGCGGGCCGGTGGCATGGGCCGCGAGCCTGCTCACCGCCGATTATGCGCGCGACGGCGACCGGTGGAAGATCGCCCGGCTCGTCAATCATCCCATCTTTGTCGGTTCCTATGCTGCGGGTTGGCGCAACGTATCGGATGACGTGCCGGTCGTTCCCTACGCCTACACGCCGGAAAGCGCCGGCCGGCCCGAGTGTGACGGCGACGGAGAGCCCCAGCCGCTTTCGCGTCTTGCCGAGGCGTGGCGGCGGATCGATGCGCTCGCGGCCGAGGATGCGGTACGCAATCTCCAGAACGCCTATGGCTATTATGTCGATCGCAAGATGTGGGATGACGTGGCCGATCTCTTCGCGGCCGATGGCGCGCTGACGATCGAAGGGGACGGCCGCTTCGAAGGCAAGGACAGGATACGCCGGGCGCTCGAAAGGGAAGGGCCGGCCGGGCTGCGCCATGGCGAGCTTAACGATCACCCCCAGCTCAATATGGTGGTGACGGTCGCGCCGTCGGGCCGCGAGGCGCGGGCACGGGGACTCGATCTCGGCATGATCGGGCATAATGGTGGCGACGCCTTCTGGACGCTGGCGACGTTCGACAATCGCTTCGTCTGGCGCGACGGTGCATGGATGATCGCGGAGATGCGGCTCTATCCCGAGCGGAAGGCCGATTATTACAAAGGCTGGCCCCCGCAGGCGGTGGCCGTCCGGCGCATCGCGGCTTTCCCGCCCAATCCGGCGTCGGGCGAGGCGGTGCGATATCCGGCGGGGCTGGAGCCCGTCGCCAACCCGATGGAGACGGCGCCCGCGTCGCCGGCCGGGGGTGACGTGGCCGAGGCGGAGAGGGCATTGGCCCGCGCGGCGGCGTTCGATGCGATCGAAAACATCTCAAGCGCGATCGGCAACTATCTCAACGATTGGCAATGGTATGCGCTGAGCCGCCTGTTCACGAAGGATGGATGGCGCAAATCGCCCTCGGCCGGCTATTATCGGGGACGCGACCGGATCTGGCGAATGCAGGTGGCGCGCAACGGGCCGCTGCGTCTGCCCCGCCGCTTTCTGCCCATGCATTCGCGCATCCAGCCGGTGATCCATATCTCTGTCGACGGCCGCACCGCGAAGCTCAGAACACGCCTGCTCCAGTTCAACACCGCCCGCGACGGCGAAGGTTCGATGAGCGCGGGCATGTATGAAGACCGGCTCGCGATCGAGGACCGCCTGTGGAAATTCACCCTCGACGACATCAATCATATCTGGCGTTCGCCCACCTATAGCAAAGGCTGGGCGCGCGTGCCCGAAGGATCGGGGGAGAGCCTGTCCCGATCGCCGGCGAAGCTGATCGAGGCGATGCCGCCGGACCGGCCGATCGAGGGGCCGGCTTTCCCGTCCTTCCCCGATATCGGCCGAATGTGGTTCCATTATCGTAATCCGGTGAGCGGCAGGGCGCCGCCCGACCTGTTGCCCGATTGACGCCCTCTACAAGGCGGCGAGATAGCCGCCGTCGAGCGCGATCGTCGAACCGTTGACATAGGCGCCCGCGCGCGAGGCGAGGAAGACCGCCAGTCCCTCCATATCCTCGGGCGTGCCGGGGCGGCCCGCCGGAATATAGGTCGCCACGCTCTTCTTCACCGCGTCCGACGTCGTGTCGGTCAGCCGCGATTGGAAAGGCCCCGGCGCGATGGCGTTGACGCGGATATGTTCGGGGCCGAAACGCTTGGCGAGCGAACGGGTGAGATGATGCACCGCCGCCTTCGACGCGCCATAGGGATGCGCTTCCCAATTCGGGATATGCTGCCCGCCGATCGATCCCAGATTGATGATGCGGGCGGGCGATTCCGCGCTCGCCGCCGCATGGAGTTGCGGCAGGAGCTGCTGCGTCAGGTAGAAGATCGACCGCAGGTTCACCGCCATCACCATGTCCCAGGCCTCCATCGGCAAATCCTCGATCTTGCCGCGGGCATTGGCGCCGGCATTGTTGACGAGGATGTCGAGCCGCTGCTCGCGCTCGGCGAAGGCTGCTGCCAGTCGCGCGGGCCCGTCCTCCTCAGCGAGATCGGCGCAGAGACCGTGACATTCGCCCAGGTCGGAAAGTTCGGCGGCGGTCGCGTCGCTGCGGGCCTGGTCGCGCGAGGCGATATAGGTTCGTACCCCCCGGCGCACGAAGCCCCGCGCGATCATCAGCCCGATGCCGCTCGTGCCCCCCGTGACCAGCGCCACCTTGCCGCTGATGTCGAACAGCTCGTCAACGCTCATCCACTCTCTCCTTCGTCGCGATGGCCTGAAGCGGGCACTGTTGCATCGCCGCCCCTACATCAAACCGTTGGAAGATAGTTTCCGCTAGACGGAACACGCGAGCGCCAGTTTGATGTATAAAGCCCGGCAGAAGCCACCCGGCACATGAGGCCGAACGAGAGCATAGGAAGCAGGAGAATGTTCGAGGAAGCTCTGATAGGCGAATCGCTGTCCGCCAAAAGCGAGGCCCGGCGCGATTCGATCCGGTCGGTCGAACGCGCGATCGATCTGTTGCAGGCGCTGAACCGCCGCTCGATTTCGACGCTGCACGATCTCCATCTCGAAACGGGCCTGCCCAAGCCGTCGATCGTCCGGCTGCTGCGGACGCTGGAGGCCAAGGGGATGGTCGCGCAATCGTCGAGCTACGGCACCTATCAATTGCTCAGCCATGTCAAGACGTTGAGCTGCGGCTTCCACCGCGAGCCGCTGATTATCGAGGTGGCCGACGAGATATTGATCGAATTCACCAAGGAAGAAGGCTGGCCGCTCGCCATCGCCCTGTTCGACGTCGATGCGATGATCGTCCGGGCGAGCACGATCCCTTATACGTCGCTGTCACTGCTGCATTCGTCGCTCAACATGCGGCTGAGCATGACGAGCCGGGCGCTCGGCCGCTGCTATCTCGCCCATTGTTCGGCGAACGAGCGCAAGATGATCCTCGAAATCATCAAGCAGAGCGGTAATGAGGAGGATCGCAACTCGCTCGACCGGCAGAAATTCTCGCGCCTGCTCAAGATGGTGCGCGAGCAGGGTTATGCGTTGCGCGATCCGACGATCGAGCCCCGTTCGTCGACGATGGCGGTGCCGGTGATGAGCGGCGATCGCGTGATCGCGTCGCTGGGCCTCACCTGGATCAGCGTCGCGATGAGCGAGAAGCGCGCGATCGAACTTTATTATCCCAAGCTGGTCGAAACCGCGCGGCGCATATCCAAGGCGCTGGACGAGCGGCTTGAGCGCTCGGGCGGGAAGCTGTCGGCGTCGCCGTTCCAGGGATTGAAGCACCGCTATTTGCAGGCTCTACCCTATCATTGAGGCCGGCGGCCGGCGGGGCGCAGCAACTCGCCGGTATAGGCCTCCTTGGTGAGCGCGAGCGGCCGATCGCCGGGAAGGCGCAACAGCGCGGTCTGCGTGAAGACTATGGGGGGCTGCGCGATCGGGCTGGTTTCCAGAATCTGCCGGCGGAAATTCAGCGTCCGTATCGCGCGTCCAAAGGGCGTATCGCTTTGCGCCAGCGTCGCCTGCATCGGCGCGGGCAGGCGCTGGGGCACATACCAGAGGTCGGCCCGCGACAGCGCTTTGCCGGCGCAATCGAGCGCGACCGTGCGGCGCACGATAGTTTCCCCGGGCCGGAGCTGAAGGCGCGCACGCAACGCCGCATCGCCCCGGACCGTCTCAACGGCAAGCTTGACCGCGCGAACCGAGCCCGGAGGCACGGCGCGATGGGTCGCGCACCATCCGTCCAGCGCCGCCGTCGCCGATTCACCGCCGATCAGCGCCGCCCGCAGTGCCGAAAGATCCTGCGCAAGGCCGCGCTCCTGCCCCGCCGGCTGGGCCTCCCGCGCCTGCAAAGGCCAGCCGGACAGTAGCATGAACAAGGCCATACAGGCGTCTGGACGACGGAGGCGGCGTATGTTCATGGCAAGCACTCGCAACGGGGGAACGCATTGGGCCTATTGGTTGATTTCGGGTTCCACAAGGCTGGCGAGTTTGCGCAGTGATTCCTGCCAGCCGAGATAGCAGGCTTCGGGTGGGATCATGTCGGGAATGCCCTTTTGCTCGATATTGAGGCTCGTGCCGACCGAGACGGCCTCCAACGTTACCGTCACCGTCATCTCTCCGGGCATGTTGGGATCGTCAAACCCGTCCGTATAGACGAGCTTCTCGCCGGGTATGAGTTCGATATAGGTGCCACCGAAGGAATGGCTGCTCCCCGTCGTGAAGTTGCGGAAGGACATTCTGTGCTTTCCGCCTTCTCTCGCGTCGAGTTCGTGGACGGTGCAGACGAAGCCGAAAGGCGGCAGCCAGCTTGCGATGGCGTCGGGCTCGATAAAGGCGCGATAGACCTTCTCGGGGCGGGTCGCGAGAACGCGATGCAGTCGAACGGTGCTTGGCATGATTGACTCCTCTCCTTCGGGTTTCAGTCGGGCTGTCGGCTTTCGTCCGGCCTGAACAGCAGTTCGAGATAGCGGCGAAGATGGTCGATGCTGTCGGCCGCCGCCGCTGCGCCGCCCTTGGCCTTGGCCAGGATGAAGGCACCCTGCAGCACCGCCTGCATGTGCAGGGCGAGCGATTGGGCGGTCCAGTCGGGCGATAGTCCGCGGCTGTCGATGGCGGCCTGGATATCGGCTTCCAGCGTCGCGGCATGGCCGCTGATGCTGCGGTCGCACGCATACCGGATGGCGGGGACGGTTTCATACGCCTCCTGCACCATCGTGCCGACGAGGCAGGTGAACCCGGCTACATCACCTTTCAGAAGCGCCCTGCGAAAATCGACATAGCCCAGCACGCGATCGAGCGGATCGGCAGGGTCATGGTAGGGTGCGGCCGCAAAGAGCGCGCCGGTCATCTGCGACCAATGGTCCGCCGCCGCGACGGCCAGATCGTCCTTGCTCCTGAAATGATGGAAGAACGCCCCCTTGGTCACGCCGGCGGCCGCGCACAGCTCGTCGACGGTGGTGGCCGAATAGCCCTTGGTGCGAATGACCGTCAGCGCCGCATCGAGCAGCTTCGATCGTGCATCCTTTCTTCCCGCCCTAGGCATAGGACCTCCTCTTTCGACTCGAAACATACCAACCAGTCGGTATGTTGGCAAGGGCGAGGGGGCTCTCGCAGCAATGCGCCATCCACAAACCCCCTTCGCCGTCACCCCGACGAAAGTCGGGGCCCATGGACTCGGCCCGCTTCTTCATGGATCGACTCGCTGCCCATCGGTTCCGGCTTTCGCCGGAATGACGGCTGGGGCTCTGGGGCACATCGGGGCGAGGCGAGGGCGACGCTTTTCCCGCAAGCCAACTGCCGCCTTCAGACGCCACCAGTCAGCGGCATCTCGCCGCTTACGGATTCACCACGTCGAATTGTCGATCGATGCCGATCGCCTTCACGAAGGCCGGGTCGTGGCTGACGACCATCAACGCGCCGTCGAACCCGCGTAGCGCCTCCTCCAGCAATTCCACGGTGTCGAGGTCGAGATGGTTGGTCGGCTCGTCCAGCAGCAGGAGCCAGGGCGGGCGCTCGCCCGCGAGTGTGCAGGCAAGGCCGGCGCGCAGGCGTTCGCCGCCGGATAGCGTGCCGGCCGGTTGCTCCGCATCGCGGTTGCGGAAGGCGAAGCGCGCGCAGGCGGCATAGGCGTCCTCGGCGCCGAGCGACGGGTTGAGGCGACGGAAATTCGCCACGATGGTGGCGCTGCGATCGAGGAGGGAGACATGCTGGTCGAGCATCGCGACCCGCGAAAGCGTCCGGCGTACGGTGCCGCCGGTCGGTTCGATCAGGCCGGCGGCGGCCTTCAGGAGCGTGCTCTTGCCCGCGCCGTTGGGGCCGGCGATCGCGACCCGTTCGGGTCCGTGAAGGTCGATCATCCAGGGGCCGAGGCGGCGCGCGCCGAAATCGACCCTGACCTTGTCCATCGTCAGCACCCGTGTGCCAGAGGGCAGGCCGCTCGGCCGCAGCGAAAGGGCAAGCGGTGTCAGCACTTCTACTCTTGCCCGGGCTTCCTCGGCTCGCGCCGTCGCTTCCTCTATCTGGCGTGCGCCCAGACGATGCGCGCGCCCGCTGCTGTTCTCGGCGCGCTCCGCCTGCGCATCGAGGAGTATCTTCGGCTCCGATCGTTTCGCGGCGAACGCCCGCCCGGCCTTGTCGCGGCGTTCCCTGGCTTCGCGCTGGCGCTGGGCGGAGCGCCGCGCGTCACGCAGGCCGGCGTGCGATCGTTCCAGTTCGGCCGACGCCCTGTCGCGTTCGGCATCGCGCAGCGCGGCAAAGGCCGACCACCCGCCGCCGACGATACGAATGCCGATCGGCGTAAGCTCGACGATCCGGTTCATTTTTTCGAGCAGCGCGCGGTCATGACTGGCGACGAGCACCCCGCCACGCCAGTCGCCGATCAGGGCATCGATCGCGGCGCGGCCGGCCGCGTCGAGATTGTTGGTGGGCTCGTCCAGCAACAGAAGGTCCGGCGCGTCGATCAGCAGGCGGGCGATGCCGACGCGGGTGCGTTCCCCGCCCGATAGCGATCCTGTCGTGCGGTCGAGGTCCAGCCCAACGAGGCCCACCTCAACAAGCGCGGCCTCGATCCGGGACTCGAGCGTCCAGTCGGCCGCGTCGAGATCGTCGGCGCTGCCGTCGCCTGCCAGAATGCGCCGAAGAACCGCCAGACCAGTCTCGACGCCGAGCGCATCCGCCAGCGTCATGTCCCGGGGCCAGTCCTGCGCGAGCAGGCCGACCGAGCCCGATCGCCGGACGGCGCCCGCCGCGGCTTCGCCCTCGCCGGCGATGATATGAAGCAGCGTCGACTTGCCCGAGCCGTTGCGGCCGACCAGCCCGACGCGTTCCGCGCCTATCGACAGGGTGAGCCCCTCGAAGAGGAGCCGGCGTTCAGGCGTGCGGGCCGAAACCGAATCGAGTGTCAGAAGAGCGGACATGGGAACTCGCGCGATCGGATGGGGCAGGACGGGTTGCGTCATTCATCCGGTCGTTCACGGCTCCACTCCTCTGGCTGGCTGCGAACACAGTAGGGCCAGCGCGCGATCGCCGCAAGCGAGGGGCACGATGGTCCAAGCGCGCTTTGTGGCGGAGCAATCAAAACTTTATTGGATTCTCTATTAAATTGATAGAGTAATTGGCGGGTGCAGAGAGGAGCGCCGCTTGATAGATGGCGCAGCGACAGAAAGTGTCGGATTGGCTATCCACACCGGGAACATTATTCCCGATTTGGCCCGCGGCTTTTGAAGGGAAGCAGCTTGCTCCGCGTCACCAACGGCTAAAGCGCACGAAGGTCCGGCAACGCATCCGGGCGTCGTGTTCCCGCTAATGCGAGGAGTGACGATGCTAAGACGTCCCGACACCGATCCGGCCTGAAGGCCGCACGTTCCATCCGAAAAGTTTCATGCCCGCGTGCCCGGTGCGCGCGGAGGATCGCGGCCTCGTGCCCGAGACATTCAGAAAGACCCAGGAAAACGATGAGAATTAGTCACAAGGGGTATTCCGACCACGCCGGCGTCACCTTTACCGCGGCGGCCGTCTTCGCGCTGGTGGCCGGCGGCCCGGCCTTTGCGGCCGAAGACGGGGCGGCGCCGGCACTCGCTTCATTGTCGGCGGCCAGCGCCGATGCGGCGGACGAAGCGCCCGAGATATTCGTCACCGCGCGCCGCCGTGAGGAACGCGCGCAGGACGTGCCGATCGCGCTCAACGTCGTCGGGCAGGAGGCGCTGGAGACGACGGGCAATTTCACCCTGGGCCAGGTGCAGCAACTCGTTCCCACGCTACAGGTCTTCAGCTTCAATCCTCGTAATACCAACATCAATATTCGCGGCTTCGGCAGCAATGTCGCGCTGACCACCGACGGTATCGAGAATGGCGTCGGCTTCTATGTCGATCAGGTCTATTACGGCCGGGTCGGCGCGTCGCAATTCGATCTTGTCGATCTCGACCGGATCGAGGTGCTGCGCGGTCCGCAAGGCACGCTGTTCGGCAAGAACACGACCGCCGGCGCGATTAACATCTCGTCGCGTCTGCCCAGCTTCACGCCGGAATTTTCGGGCGAGGCGACGCTTGGCGATCATGGCTATCACCAGGTACGCGGTTCGGTGTCGGCGCCGCTGATCGCGGACAAGCTGGCCTTCCGCCTGAGCGTTGCCGACACGCATCGCGACGGGTTTCTCTACAATGTCGCGACGGGCAGGCACGCGCAGGATTATGACAATTTCACTATCCGCGGCCAGCTTCTCGCCAAGCCGACCGATACGCTTACGGTTCGGCTGATCGCCGATTTTTCGCGCCAGCGGCTCAATTGCTGCATCGGCGTCGCGGCGAATGTCTTCTCTTCTTATGAGAACGGTTCCAGAATTCCCAACAATTACGAGGACCGGATCGCGCGCGCGGGCTACACGCCGCTGCCGGTCGATCCCTTCGCGCGGCGCGTGGATGCGGACAGCCCGTTCCAGGCCGACATGTACGCCTACGGCTTTTCGGGCCAGGTGGACTGGGATCTCGGCTCGGCCGCGCTGACGTCGATCACCGCTTATCGCCATTGGCATTGGGACCCGGCGAACGACGGCGATTCCACCGGCCTGCCGGTCATCACGCTGGCGCAGCTCAACAATCGCCAGAGCCAGTTCAGCCAGGAATTGCGGCTTGCCTCCACCGGATCGAACCGCATCGATTATGTCGCCGGGCTCTATTATTTCTGGCAGATCATTCGGGGCAACGGCGAAACCGGCTACGGTTCGGCCGCGCCGGACTGGTTCCTGCCCACCACGCCCCTGGCGATTTCGACGGCGGCGCTGAGCGGCTTCCATGCGTCGTCCCGATCGACCCCGCAGACGAAAAGCTATGCCGCCTTCGCGCAGGGCACCTGGCATGTCACCGACACGATCAGCCTCACCGGCGGCCTGCGTTTCACCCATGAGGATAAGCATGGCATCTTCCGACAGGTCCAGGACGGCGGCGCCGATCTTGCCACGCTCTCGCCCGGCGATGCCGCCATCGCGCAGGCGATCCGCGACAATTTCAACCCCAATCTCGATTTCTCGGCCGCGCGGCACGACGACAGCCTTTCGGGCTCGTTGAACCTGTCGTGGCAGGTGACGCCCGACCTGCTCGCCTACGCTACCTATTCGCGCGGTAACAAATCGGGCGGACTGAACCTGACAGCGATTCCCGTCGGCGTGCCGACGACGGTGCTTCCCGAGAAGGTCGATAATTATGAGATCGGACTGAAGAGCGCCTGGTTCGGTCGCACGGTGATCCTGAACCTGTCGGGTTATTGGACGAATGTGAAGGATTATCAGACCGCGCTCACCGAGCAATTGCCGACCACCGTCACCTATGTCCAATATATCGCCAACATACCCAAGGCGCGCTCGCGCGGGTTCGAGGTCGATACGAGCTGGTCGCCGACGCGGCTCATCAGCCTCTCGGCATCGGCGGCCTATACCGACGCGCGCTACATCACCTATCCGAACGGCCCCGCGCCGGTGGAGACGGGCCTGCCCGTCGCCGATCTGTCGGGCCGTCCGCTCGCGGGCGTTCCCAAATTCACCTACACGCTCGGCGCGGATGCGGCGCAGCCCATAGGCTCTCTCGAACTGTACGGCCATGCCGACTGGTCGCATCGCTCCTCCTTCTACACGGCGGTCAGCGACTCGCGCTATTCGCTGATCCCCGCCTACGGCCTCGCCAATCTGCGCGTCGGCATGCGGACGCAGGATCGGCGATGGGACCTGTCGGTCTGGAGCCGCAACCTCTTCGACAAGGATTATTTTCTCACCCTCATGCCCGGCAACACCGGCCTCGTCACCGCGCTGGTAGGCGAACCGCGCACCGTCGGCGTGACCCTGCGCACCAGGCTGTAGGAGGTCGATTTGGCGACGACATTCCCTTCAGGCGTTTCGCTCCCGGCTGATGAGGCCGGCGGCGTGCCCACCGGCGGCACGCGGCTTCCCTCCGGCCGCCTGCTCGCTTTCTCGACGATCGCGCTGCCCGTCTATGCCGCGCAAATGCCGCTCGCCGTCTATCTGCCGGCGATCTACGCGCAGCATTATGGCATCCCGCTCGCCCTGCTGGGGACGATCTTCCTGATCGAACGGCTGTGGGGCACGCTTGCCGATCCGATCATCGGCACGCTGAGCGATCGCACGCGCAACCGTTTCGGCCGGCGGCGGACGTGGATCGCGGCGGGCGGGATCGTGTTCGGCCTGTCGGGCGCGCTGCTCTTCTTTCCGCAGGCCGAGGTGACGCCGCTTTATCTCGGCCTCACCCTCTTCGCTTTCTATTTCGGCTGGTCGATGATCCAGATCCCCTATCTCGCCTGGAGCGGCGAGATTTCGGGTGAATATCATGAGCGGACCCGCGTCGCGACCTATCAGACGGTGGTCGGCTCGGCCTCGCTGCTGATCGTCCTCCTGCTGCCGACGATCGTCGATCAACTGCGTCCCGACGATGCCGCGCTCAAGCTGGGGGCGATGGGCGCGATGATCCTGCTGACGCTTGTGCCGGCGCTTCTCCTGGCGCTCCGCGCCTTTCCCGAGCCGGCGCTGCCCGCCACACCCGCCCGCCGCCTGTCCACGCTCGCGACCGCGCGGCTCGTGCTCGGCAACCGGCTGCTGCTTCGCGTGCTGGCGTCCGATTTCGCGGTGACGCTGGGCCAGAGCATACGCGGCGCGCTCTTCGTCTTCTTCGTCAGCCTGTACATGGGGCTGCCGCAATGGGCGAGCGGGCTGTTCCTGCTCCAGTTCGTGTTCGGCATCGCCGCCGGCCCGATCTGGATGCGCATCGCGCGCCGCTTCGGCAAGCACCGTACCGCCGTCGCGGGCGAGCTGGTGCAGGTCGCGATCAATCTCGGCCTGTTGCTGGTAGTGCCGGGCGAGTTGCCGCTGCTGCTCGCGCTCTCGATCGCACAGGGGCTGGCGCAAGGCTCGGGCAATCTCATGCTCCGCTCGATGGTCGCGGACATCGCCGATCGGCACCGGCTGGATACGGGCGAGGATCGCGCCGCGCTGTTCTTCTCGGTGTTCAGCATCTCGATGAAGGGCGCGGCGGCCGCAGCGATCGGGATCGCCCTGCCGCTCGTCGCCTGGGCCGGCTTCGATCCGTCGGCCATGCGGAACAGCCCGGAGGCGCTGCACGCGCTGCTGCTCGTCTTCGCGCTGGGCCCCGCTCTGTCGCACCTCGTTTCGGCGGCCCTGGTCCACGGCTTTCCGCTCGACGAAGCCGCCCACGCCGAAATCCGCCGCGCGCTCGATGCGCGCGATGCCTCGCTTGCCCCCTGACGTACGAAAGGATTGACCCCATGACATTACAGATCGTTCGTAACGAACCCGCACCGGACCTGTTCGAGATCACGCCGCTTCAGCCGAGCCTCGGCGCGGAAATCGGCGGGATCGATCTTCGCCGGCCGCTCGATCCCGATACGCGGGCGGCGCTCACGGCCGCGCTGCTGCGCTACCGCGTGCTGTTCTTCCGCGATCAGGACCTGACCCGCGAGGAGCATATCGCGTTCGGCGCCGCCTTCGGCGACCTCGAAGTGCATCCCGTCTTTTCGCATCCCGATCATCCCGAGATATTGCCGCTGATATCGGAGGAGTTCCGGGGCAAGTATCGCCAGTCGACCGACAGCAACTGGCACGCCGACACCACCTTCCGCGAAACGCCTTCGGCCGCCTCGATCCTGCGCGCGCGCATCTCGCCGCCGCTGGGCGGGGACACGGTGTTCGCCAATGCGGTCGCGGCCTATGATGCGCTGCCCGAGGAGGTGAAGGCGCGGATCGATGGGCTCACCGCGATCCACGATCCCAGCGTCTTTCTCCAGTTCCTCGATACCGAGGAAAAGCGCCGCGCGATCCTCGATCAATATCCCGAGGTGGAGCATCCCGTCGTCCGCATCCACCCCGAGACGGGCGAGAAGGTACTCTACGTCAATTCGGTGTTCACCCGCCGCATCGTCGGGCTCGATCCCGAGGAGGGCAGGGCGCTGCTCGCGCTTCTCCTCGATCAGGTGAAGCGCCCCGAATTTCAGGTGCGCTGGAGCTGGCGCCCCAACTCGATCGCCTTCTGGGACAACCGCGCGACCCAGCATTACGCCGTCCCCGATTATGCCGAGCAACGCCACATGGAGCGTGTGACGATCGTCGGCGATCGGCCGGTCGGCCCTTCCGTCCACTGATGCCCCCTGTCGAAACGAGGAGACCTGCCATGACTGCCCTTCAGCAACGCTTCGTGAATGCCCACGATCCGGAAAGCCCGCTCGATATCGCCCCCGTCGGCGGCCGTATCGGCGCGGAGATCCGGGGCGTCGCGCTCGCGGATGATCTTGACGATGTCACGCTTGCGGCGATCCGGACCGCGCTCGCCCGCCACAAGGTGATCTTCTTCCGTCACCAGCACCGGCTGGACGATACCGGGCAGGAGGCGTTCGCCGCCCGCCTCGGCGAGCCGGTGAAGCATCCCACCGTGCCCGTCGCCGCGGGATCGCGCTTCCTGCTCGAACTCGATTCGAGGGAAGGCTATGCCGCGTCGAGCTGGCATACCGACGTGACGTTCGTGCCGGCCTATCCCGAAGCATCGATCCTGCGCGCGATCGATGTGCCGGCGGCGGGCGGCGACACGCTCTGGGCGAACACCGCGACGGCTTATGAGGACCTGCCGCCGCCGCTGAAGGCGCTCGTCGACGGCCTGAAGGCGGTGCACACCAATCTCTACGATTATGCCGCACTCTTCTCCGACGCCGATCAGAAGCGGCTGGAGGAGCATCGCTCCGTCTTCGCCTCGACCGTTTACGAGACGGAGCATCCGGTCGTTCACGTCCATCCCGAGACGGGCGAGCGCAACCTGCTCGTCGGCCATTTCGTGAAGAAGTTCGTCGGCCTCAACGGCACCGATTCGCAGCACCTGCTGAACTTGCTGCAAGAGCACATCACCAGGCCCGAGAACACGGTGCGCTGGCGCTGGCGCAAGGGCGATGTCGCCATCTGGGACAATCGCGCCACCCAGCATCGCGCTATCGCCGATTTCGGCCTGCAGCACCGGCATCTGCGCCGCGCGACGATCCACGGCACGGTGCCGATCGGCATCGATGGGCAGCCGAGCCGGGCGATCAAGCCGGAAACGCCGCTCGCCAGGGCCGCCTGAACCCTTCCCGCCTGGGGGCGTCCCTGTGGGACGCCCCGCTTCTTCATCGAGGAACGACCATGACCGACGCTGCCGCCCCTCGCCCCAACATCCTGCTCATCGTCGTCGACGATATGGGATTTTCCGATCTCGGCGCTTTCGGCGCGGAGATTGCCACGCCGCATCTGGATGCGCTCGCTCATGGTGGCGTGCGCCTCACCGATTTCCATTCCGCCCCCGCCTGCTCGCCGACGCGGGCGATGCTGCTTACCGGCACCGACCATCATCTTGCCGGCATAGGCTCAATGCTTGAGGTGGTGCGGCCCGATTTCGAAGGCGCGCCCGGGTACGAAGGCTATCTGAACGATCGTGTCGTCACCTTCGTCGAACTGCTGCGCGACGCCGGCTATCGCACCTTGATGTCCGGCAAATGGCATCTCGGCCAGACGCCGGGCAGCACGCCCGGGGCACGCGGCTTCGAGCGCAGCTTCGCCCTGCTGCCCGGCGGCGCGGATCATTTCGGCGGCGGCCCGATCGACAAGGTCGCCTCGCGCGGGCCGATCTATCAGGAGGACGGAGCGTTCGTCACCGATCTGCCGTCCGATTTCTATTCGTCCGATTATTTCACCAGCCGCCTGCTCGATTATCTCGATGAAGGCGAGGCGGCGGGCGATCGTCGGCCCTTCTTCGCCTATCTTCCCTTTTCCGCGCCGCATTGGCCGCTTCAGGCCCCTGATGCCGATATCGCCCGCTATAAGGGTGTCTATGACGACGGGCCGGACAAGCTGCGCGAGCGTCGCCTCGCGCGCCTTGCCGAGCTGGGGCTGGTTTCGCCCGATACGGTGCCGCATCCGGTGGTCGCCGACACGCCCGAATGGGAGGCGCTCTCGCCCGAGGAACGGGCCGCCTCGGCGCGCAGCATGGAAGTCTATGCCGCGATGGTCGATCGGATCGATCAGAATGTCGGCCGTCTCGTCGAGCATCTGAAACGGAGCGGGCGCTTTGACGATACGGTGATCGTCTTTCTCTCCGACAACGGCGCGGAGGGCGCCATCGTCGAGGCGATGCCGATCATGGGGCCGGTGTTCGAGAAGCTCGTCGCCCAATTCTGCGACAACAGCCTCGACAATATGGGCAAGCCCGGCTCCTACATCTGGTATGGCCCGCGCTGGGCGCAGGCGGCGACTGCGCCGTCGCGTCTGGTCAAGACCTATACGACCGAGGGCGGCATCCGCGTGCCCGCCTTCGTCCACTGGGCGGGCAAGCGGGCGGGCGAGATCGGCGCCGTCTTCTCGACCGCGATGGACATCGCCCCCACCTTCCTCGAACTCGCCGGCGTGAAGCATCCGGGCACCTGGTATAAAGGGCGCGAGATATTCGAGCAGCGCGGCCGTTCGCTCCTGCCATGGTTCGAGGGCCGCACGCTGCGCATCCATCCCGAAGGGACAAGCACCGGCTGGGAATTGTTCGGCCGCAGGGCGATCCGCAAGGACGACTGGAAGGCCGTCTATGTTCCGGATGCGGAGGGGGCGTCGCGTTGGCAGCTTTACGATCTCTCGCGCGATCGCGGGGAGGTGGAGGACCTTGCCGACGCTCAACCCGAAAAGCTCGCCGAGCTGCTGGCGCTCTGGCGACGCTATGTGGAGGAGACGGGCGTGATCGAAACCCCGCTCAGCATATTCGACGCGGACACCTCCGCCTTCGAAGGCGGCTGGTCGGCCCACGCGCACGAACCCGAGCGCGAACCTGCTGAATGAGGGGAAGACCTGACTTGCGGCGTTCCGGCAGGCGAGGATAGATTCGCCGCCGCGCCGCGAGGCTGGTCGAGGACTGCCGCGCCGGCCCTGACGGCACGGGAGGCTTCATGTCCGGCTTCGATATATTGACCGAAAGGCTGGGCATCCGCCTGCCGATCATCCAGGCGCCGATGGCGGGCACGTCTTCGCCGGCTTTGGCCGCGGCGGTGAGCGCGGCGGGCGGGCTCGGGTCGCTGGGCGTCGCCGCCGCCGGTGCGGAGGGCGCGGCGCGGATGATCGCGGAGACGAGGGCGCGCAGCGACGGGCCGCTCAACGTCAATGTCTTCTGCCACCGCCCCGGAATCGCCGATCCCGCCGTGGAGGCTGCTTGGATCGCGCGGTTCACGCCTGAGTTCGAGCGGCTGGGCGCCGCGCCGCCGCAGCGCCTGACCGCGATCTACAAGTCTTTCCTTGAAGACGACGCCATGCTGCGTCTCCTGCTGGAGGCGCGCCCCGCCGTCGTCAGCTTCCATTTCGGCCTGCCTTCCGAAGCCGCCATCTCCGCGCTGCGCGGCGCGGGCATCACGCTGTTCGGCAGCGCCACCTGTCTCGCCGAGGCGAGGGCGCTCGCGCGCGCCGGTGTCGACATGATCGTGGCGCAGGGATGGGAGGCCGGCGGCCATCGCGGCATGTTCGATCCCGCCGCGCCCGACGACAGGCTGGGCGTGCTGCCGCTCACGCGATTGCTGGCGCGCGAGAGCGGTCTGCCGGTGATCGCGGCGGGCGGGATCATGGACGGCGCCGGCATCGCCGCCGCGCTGCGTCTCGGTGCGGTGGCCGCCCAGCTCGGCACCGCGTTCGTCGGATGCGACGAGAGTCTCGCCGACGACGGCTATCGTGCGGCGCTGGCAAGCGATGCGGCGCATCATACCGTAATGACCAAGGCGATTTCGGGCCGCCCGGCGCGCTGCCTTGCCAATCGTTTCACGGCGCTGGCGGCCACCGTACCCGATGCGGCCATGCCCGCTTATCCGATGGCCTATGATCTTGGAAAGGCGTTGAACGCCGCCGGCAAGGCGCGGGGCGAAACCGGCTTTGGCGCACAATGGGCCGGTCAGGGCGCGCCGCTGAGCCGCCCGATGCCCGCCGCCGCCGTTGTCAGGACGCTCGCCGGGGAACTCGCCGCCGCCCATCATGGCTGATCGCGCGTGCCTGCCCGGTCATTCCCACGTCAGGATGATTCTTCCGTTCGCGGGAATGTGGTAATCGATGCGGTCGGCGGTTGCGGCTTTGGGGCGCAGCATGTCGCCGCCCGTGGTTGCGACCCTGGTGCTGGTGAGCTTGCGGCGTTTCAGGCGAACGAGGCTCAGCGAAGCGGTGCAGGTTTCGCCTCCGTCGACCAGCAGTGTCAGCGCGCGATCGCCCATGTGCTCCATCGTGCGCACGAAATGGTCGCAATAGATACGGAAGGGCGCGCCCTCGACGGGGTGGAAGGCGCGCGTCGCGAAGATGAAGGCCGCGCCCGCGCCGTAAATCTCCTGGCCGACCTGCCCCGCCGGCTGCCCGTTGGGATAAAGGTCCTCCAGCGGGAAGCAGAGTGTGCGGTCGATATAGCCGTTGCCCTCCCGCTGTTTGGGCGAGAGCACTTCGGGCGGCAGCGCGTCGGGATAATAATACCAGGCGCGGTCGAGGGTGTATCGGCAGAATTCCGCGATCAGCATCCTCGCCGCCGGTTCGAGATCGGGACCGCTGTCGTCGAGATAGCATTCGAACGCCGCATAGGAATCGAAGCATTCGTAGATCGCCATATAGGCCGCGTCGTGCAGGCAGGTGACGCCCAGGAAGGTGCGATAATGCTCCGCCAGCCCGATCTGGCTCTCCCATATCTCGCAATTGTGGAAGAAGCTGCCGAGATAGACGTAGCTCTGCTCAAGATAGACCTGCCTGCCGGTGATCCGCCACAGCCGCATGCACGCCGCCGCGCCCCAGGCTGTCAGGTTCGCCTGATAGTTGATGTTGAAGCGCAAGCCGATCGCCGCGTCGATCGCCGCCCGTGCCTCGTCGAGAAACCGCTTGTCGCCCGTGAGTTCGAATGCCTGGAGCATCACCCACGCATAGACGCCGCCCACGTCGGTCTGCCCGCGCCCGTCGGCGGCGGTGTCGGTGATGACCGAAAAGTCGGTGATCTTATATTGGATCGGCCATTTATAGTTGAAATGGCGCGCCGCCTTGATCCCGTAGTCGATCGACTTGAGAAAGAGCGCCCGCGCTTCCTCATCGCCGTCGAGCGCGAGATGCCCGAGGTTGAGGAGCGGGTGGTAGAGATACCAGCTGTCGACCGCGTCGGCATCCTTGTCGTCGCCGACATTGGGCAGATAGCGCCGCAGCGTCTTGAGTTTGGGGTCGTAGAACTTGCCGAGCCCCGCCTTGAATTCGGCTTCCAGCGGGTGCGGCTTGCCGCACCATCTGCCCCAGTCGTGGATCGCCGAGATCAGCGACATCTGCACCATGACGTCCGGATATTCGCTCGCCGTATAGGGGTGGACGTACCGGTGTCCGTAATGCCGGATCGTCGCGGCGGGCGCGTGATCGAGGTCGTGCAGCGTCCGTTCCGCGCGGCCGATCCAGTCGCGATAGTCGGTAGGCGGCAGGTCGAGCATCTTGTACGCGACGCCCAGCATCTGGAGAAACTGCCGCGCCGATTCGCGTTCATGCGGTGGCGCGTCATGCCGGAAGACGAGGATCGCATCGGAAAGCGTCATCGGCACGCCGGCGGGCATCGGCGCCTTCTCGGGCGCCTCCTTCTGGGACGCGGTCGGCAGCAGATAGCCCAACTCCGGCCAGGTGCCGCCGACGACGCCGTCCGGTATCGTTCCCGTTGCCCGGAAATAGTCGTTCATCGCGGTCAAATTCTGGAAATACAGGATATTGCCGAATGCGGGTTCCTCGACGCGGAAATAGACGATCCCCACGTTGAGGCCGCGCTGGCCCGCCTCGATACAGCCCGACGTGGCGAGGGGATCCCCCCTGCCGTCCAGCGGATAGAGATCGCGCGGCAGGAACGGCATCAGCATCGGCGCCGCCGGCGTGAAATCGACCGTCATCCGCAAATGTTCGAGCGCGTCGCCGCTCGTGCGGAAGACGATGCGATGCTCCCCAAGCACGCTGGTGACACGCAGCCGGGCCGTCTCGCCCTCTTTGGCGTCCTCCTTTTCGCAGGTGAAATCGCTCGTCAGATGGGCGGCGCGCAGGGCAAGGCCCCCCGCATTCTCGCGCCGGATATGCGCCCATAACGAGTCGCCCCGGACGAGCAGTTCGACCGAAAGCGCCCCGATCGTGAAGGCGGTGATCGGTTTCGGCCCCCCTTTTCGAAAGGCCTGTCGCATTGTGAGAACATAAGGGCTGACGCCCGGCACCTGGGAGTCCAACACAAGCGCCGCCATGCCTTTATCCTGTCCTTGGGCGAAGCATTCTCTCCCGCGCTCAACCCTCGTTCGCGGCCGAGATTCCTGCGGACTCACGCCGCTTTTCAGGCGAGGACAGGCCAGCACCGTCAGGACGGGGCGGGACGATGCTGGCCGATCATGGCAGAACAGCCCGCCATAGGACTGCGCGGCCTGCCTCCTTCAGGCGCTTTCGCCGCGCGGCGCTTTGGAGGCCGCCATAGTCTTGGCTTCCTCCATATCCGCCGCGCCGCCAAGATCCTCGTCGGTGGTCTTGCCCGCGCCGGGGCCGGCGCCAAGGTCGGCCCCGGTCGTCGGGCTGCTGGCGGGATCGGATTGCAGGCGTGCGCGCATGTCGGCGCTGGTCGCCTGCTGCGCATCGGAAAGCTCGACGCTGGCCATGCCGTCGCCGCCGTCGACGGGCAGATTGTCCGCGACGGCGTCGATCCGTTCCCATTGCTCGCCGCTGTTCCATGGCCCTTCCGCGTCGCCTTCGCCTTGTGACGTGTTGACGTAGATGTCGGCATAGGCGGCCAGCCCGGGCAGCTTGCCCGGAGGGAAATTGTCCTGAATCGAATAGAGCGCCTTCTCGAAGCTTTTCTGGTGGGATACCTCGCGCGTCATCAGAAAACCCAAAGCATCCTTGATGCCGGGATCGTCGGTGACGTTGATGAGCCGCTCATAGATGATCTTTGCCCGGCTCTCGGCGGCGATGTTGGATCTGAGGTCGCAGGTCGGATCGCCGCGGCTGTCGATATAAGCGGCCGTCCAGGGCGCGCCCGAACTGTTGGTGAGGGCGGGCCCGCCGCCATACAGAACCGACTGGGTGTGGCTGTCGCCGCCGGCGTTCACTGCCATGTAAAGCTCCGCCTCGTTCATCGACGCTTCGGCAAGTTCCGCCTTGATGCCCTTGTTCAGCATCGCGACGATTGATCCGATGACTTCCAGATGACTCAATTCTTCCGTTGCGATGTCATGCAGCATGTCCTTCCGTCCCGGATCGTCTTCCGCCAATGCTTGCGTGAAATAGCGCATCGCCGCCGCCAGCTCGCCGTCAGGCCCGCCGAATTGTTCGAGCAGAAGCGAACCCAGCGCGGGGTTGGGCTCCGATACGCGAACGGTATATTGAAGACGTTTGTTGTGCATGAACATGGCGCTCTCTCCTCTTTGCACGCATAACAAATCGCCTCTCGCAAAGTTCACATAATATATTGAAGGCACTTCTTCTTAGATGCTGGGCATTTTCGTGACGCACATAAAATAACTTCGAATATTATATAGATGATCTTCTTGATTATATTGTTCGGTGGACGTTCGGATGCGCAGCCCGCTGAAGGGCTTGCCCTCATGCGCCGCCGTCGAAGACCATCTCGGGCGAGCGCATTCTGCGCGCGCGTCGCGCTCGCTTCAGCCTCGCGCGCAGACGCGCGTCGCGCAGGAACAGCGAGGGGATTTCGGTCATCGCGCGCAAGCCCGCGACGGTCGAAAGGTTGCGAACCGTCCGGCGCGTTTGATGCAGGACCTGCTGGATCATTTCGCGCCGGTCGATCTCCCCTTCCTCGCAGACGGTGCCGAGCCGATGGAGCGCATAAAGGCCGAGCAACCCCGCGAGCAGGAAATAGAAATCCCAATGCGACAGGCGCAGCGGCGCAAGGAGGATGATGCCTTCTGGCCCCGTCCAGCGCAGCAGCAGTTCCAGCCGGCGGGCGCCGAAGAAATCGGCGAGGATGCCGCCGAGGATCGGCGCGATGCCCGCCGCCACCGACGTCACCAGCGCGTTGGTGGCGACATAGGCTGTCGCGGCGCCCTTCGGCGATAATTTCAGCGCGATATTGGTCGATCCCAGCGTGACCCCGGCTACCGACGCGCCCATGAACAGATGCAGCAGCACCAGATAGGCCGACGCCACGTCGCGATGGCTGATCTGCGAGGCGCCGATCATGCCGACGATGCACAATATGTAGGTTGGCGCCGCCACCAGCAGCACCGACTTGTTCGTGAACCGATCGCTGAGGACGCCCCAGGAGCGGAGCGCGACGAGGTTGGCGATCTGGCTGACGACGCTCAGGATCATCACGAACGTCATCGTGAAGCCCAGTTGGCGGACGAGGAACACGGTGAAGAAGGGCGTCGCGAGATTGATCGCGAATTGCCAGCTTGCCAGAAAGCCCACGAGCCGCCGGAAATTGTGATCGGCGAACGGCTCGCGCAGCAGCGAACGCAGGTTGAGGTCCTCGGGCGCGCGCATCGCCATCATCGGCTCGGGTATGCGCGCGACGATGGCGGCGCTGATGAGCCCCGCGACGCAGCCGGCGGCATAGAGGCCGGCAAAGGCGATCGCGCGCCAGTGCGAGCCGACCGGCGTGCGATCGACCAGTAGCGCCGCGGCAAGCCCCGCGACAAGGCTGACGCCGGTTGCATAGGCCGTCCTGCGTGCGAAAATATGGCCCAGCCGCTCTTCGGGCGCGAGATCGCGCAGCCATGCGTTCCAGGCGCATCCGCCGAACGCGCCCAGTCCGCACAGGATGAATTGCGCGACAAGGACGATGCCCAGAGCAGCGGGCTTCGGAAGAAAGGCGGCTACGCCCATGACCGCGAGCATGGCCCGCCCGACGATGCTGGAAAGCACCGCCACCCGTTTGCGGGCACGGCCATGTTCGATCAGCAGAATCGCGGGGCCTTGCAGCAATTGGCTGAGGAAGGGGGCGCTTGCCAGGATGCCGATCATCAGGTTCGATGCGCCGAGGTACAGCGCGAACACGGTCAGGATCACGCCGCTGGTGAGCGCGGTCGTGGCGCTCGAATAAGCGGCCTCGACGATCAGGCGCCGTAGCCCCGTTTCGCGTTCGACATCGCTGATTTCGGCTTGCGGCGCGAGCGACATGCGGCTCCTCCTGCATTCTTTTACAAAGCCATGAGCGCCCGGCCGGCGCCCGTCCTCCTGGCCGGCACGCGCCGGAACAACGCGCCCCTCCCGCGATTTGGTCCACGAAACATCCCCGTGCCGGAGGCTTTGGATGGCGATCGAATGCCAGCGGCGCGGCCATGGCGCGCTCCGGCGATGAATCTGCCCGGCCCGTCTTTCGTCACGTCCGATCGCGCTTTCGAGGATCGGCATCCGCATGTCCGCCGTCGATGGCGGGTTTCCGGATTGTGGCGCTATGCGGGGCCGGGCCTTCTGGTTTCCGTGGGTTATATGGATCCGGGGAACTGGGCCACCGGCATAGAGGCGGGGTCCCGCTATGGGTTCGCCTTGCTCTTCGTGGTGGTTGCCTCCGGGCTGGCGGCGATGCTTCTCCAGTGGCTGAGCATGCGGCTGGGCGTCGTCACCGGCAAAAGCCTCGCCCACCTGACGCGCGAGCGCTATGGTGCCGCATCGGCGTGGATATTGTGGCCGATCGCCGAAATCGCGATCATCGCGACCGATGTTGCGGAAGTGCTGGGCAGCGCGCTGGCGCTGAAGCTGCTGTTCGGGCTGCCATTGTGGATCGGCGTCCTGGTGACGGCCTGCGATACGCTGTTCGTGCTCGCGCTGGTCGCGAGAGGCGTCTGGAAGGTCGAGACGATCATCCTCGGTCTGGTCGCGATCATCACCACCTGTTTTGCGATCCAGCTCTGCCTCTTGCGGCCGGATATCGGCGGGATCGTCCATGGGCTGCTGCCATCGGCGATACTGGTCGATCCCGAGGCGCTCTATATCGCGACCGGCATCGTCGGCGCGACGGTCATGCCGCACAATCTCTATCTTCATTCGGCCATCGTGCCGTCCCGTTCCGGCAGCGGCAGCGACGCAAAAAGGCGTGCGATCCGGTTCGCCACCATCGACATCCTTGTATCGCTCACGCTCGCCACCGTCGTGAACGGCGCGATCGTGGCGCTGGCGGCCACCGTGTTCCACGCATCGAGCCATGCGATCACCGGACTGGCCGATGCGTATCAGCTCCTGACACCGATGACGGGTGCGGCGCTGGCATCGGTGCTTTTCGGTGTCGCGCTGTTGGCGTCCGGACAAAGCGCCACCTTCACGGGCACGATCGCCAGCCAGGTGCTGCTCGAAGGCTTTACCGATCTCAAGATACCCGCATGGCAGCGTCGGGCGATCACCCGCGCCCTTGCGCTGTTGCCCGCGCTGGCGGGCGTCGTGATAGGGGGCGATCATTCGATCGGCATGCTCCTCGTGCTGACGCAGGTCATTCTCGCGGCGGGGCTGCCCTTCACCGTCTTTCCCTTGATCCGCCTGACGAGCGATGCCCGCATCATGGGCGATCATGCCACGCGCCGGGTGCCGCGCTGCATCGCCTGGCTCCTGCTTGCCGCGATCACCATGGCCGACATCTGGCTGGTCGTCGGCTTCCTGACCTGAAAGCACAGGCGATGCAGCGCGCCGCCGGGTGCATCCGAAATGAGTCTCGCGCGTTGGGCGCCAGGCAATGTGGAAGGTCATGCGGGTGAGGTCGCCACGCTATGGAGTGTTTCGGACCCACGCTTCGCAGACCGCTCATCCCGGTTTGCGCGGCGTTGCTGATGCTCCCGGCGTGCCAGCGTGAGGAACGCGGGCCGCGCACCGACCCCGCCGCCGAGGCGTCGGCGCCCGCCGACATACCCGCACTCATCGTCCGCTATGGCGGCGACGCCTGGCAGATTGGGGAGGGCCAGCGGCTGTTCCGCTGGATGAACTGCACCGGCTGCCACGGTAATGGCGGCGGCGGGATGGGGCCGTCGCTGATGGACGACGAGTGGCGTTACGGCTCCAGCATGGCCGATATCGTCCGGACGATCGACTGGGGCCGCCCCAACGGCATGCCCGCCTTCCACGACAAGCTGACGGGCCAGCAGATGTGGCAGCTCGCCGCTTATGTGCGGTCGCTGAGCGGCCTCGCGCGCAAGGATGCGGTGCCGAGCCGGGCCGACACGCTCGCCCCGTCGGTGCCGCTGACGCAGGTCCGGCCGCTGGACTCCCCGCCTGCCGAGGCGCCGCCGCAATGAGGCGGCTCATGCCCCTTCTCGCGCTCGCCGCTTCGGGGTGCGCCGGCGTCCAGTCGATGACCGGCGGCGCGGGGCTCGGCAGCCGCCAGTTCAACACGCTGATGCTCGCCTTCCTGATCGTCACCGGCCTCGCCTATCTTTTCGTGCTCCTGTTCCTCGGCGGCGCCTTCGTCCGCAGACGCCGGGAGAATGTAGGAAATTTCATGCGGCCGCTGCTGATCGGCTGGACGGCGTTTATCCTGGTCGGAATCGCCCTCCTGACTCTCCTGAGCTTCCTCGACGATCGCCAGTCGGCGCTGGCGGGAACGGGCCAGCCGCCGCTGAAGATCGAGATCACGGCGAACCAATGGTGGTGGCAAGTCACCTATCAGGACCCGATGGCGTCGCGGACGCTCATCACCGCGAACGAACTTCATCTGCCGGTGGGTCGGCCGGTCGAGATCACGCTGAAGGCCAGCGATGTCATCCACAGCTTCTGGGTCCCCGGTCTGGCTGGCAAGCAGGATCTGATCCCCGGCCGCACCAACCATATCCGGCTCCTGCCCCGCCGCATCGGCCTGCTGCGCGGCCAATGCGCCGAATTTTGTGGGATGCAGCATGCCCATATGGCGCTGGACGTGATCGTCGAGCCCCCGGCGCGCTTCGCCGCCTGGTATGCGGCGCAACTGCGACCCGCAAGCCGGCCGGCGACCGCGCTGGCCCAGGCGGGGCAGGCCTGGTTCCTGTCGCATCAATGCGTGACATGCCACAGCATCGCCGGCACCACCGCCGGCGGGCGCACCGGGCCGGACCTCACCCATGTCGCCAGCCGCCGCACGATCGCCGCCGGTACGTTGCCGATGAATCCCGGCAGTCTCGCGGGGTGGATAGCCAATCCGCAAGGCCCCAAGCCGGGCAATCACATGCCGACCATCGCGATGAGCGGCGCCGAGCTGAGTGCCGTCGTCGCCTATCTGGGATCGCTCGAATGACCCGGCCCGAAGATTTGCCGCGCGACGGCCCCGCGCTTCAGGGCGAGGAATTGCATCGCCGGCTGTCGGTCACCTGGGGCCGCGCACCGGGCCTTTGGGGCTGGTTGACGACGGTCGACCACAAGGAAGTCGCGCGCCGCTATCTCATCACCGCGCTCGCCTTCTTCTCGTTCGGTGGCGTGCTGGCGTTGATGATGCGCGTCCAGCTCGCGACGCCCGAAAGCGGCCTGATCGATCCCGATCGCTATAATCAGATATTCTCGATGCATGGCACGACGATGATGTTCCTCTTCGCCGTGCCGGTGATGGAGGCGATGGCGATCTATCTCGTGCCGCTGATGGTCGGCACGCGCGCGATCGCCTTCCCGCGCCTCAACGCCTTCAGCTACTGGCTCTATCTGGCGGGCGGGGTGATGATCTGGATCGCCTTCATCCTCAATGTGGGGCCGGAGGCGGGCTGGTTCACCTATGTGCCACTGGCCGGCCCCGAATATTCGCCGGGCAAGCGCACCGATTTCTGGGCACAGATGGTTACCTTCACCGAGGTCGCGGCGCTCGCCGTCGCGGTCGAGTTGGTCGCAACGATCGTCAAGCAGCGCGCTCCGGGCATGTCGCTCGATCGTATGCCACTGTTCGTCTGGTCGATCCTCGTCACCGCGCTGATGGTGATCTTCTCGATGCCGGCGGTGGCGCTCGCCTCGGGCATGCTGATTTCGGACAGGCTGGTCGCCACCCATTTCTTCAATGCGGCGGAGGGCGGCAGCGCGCTGCTCTGGCAGCACCTCTTCTGGTTCTTCGGCCATCCCGAAGTCTACATCATCTTCCTGCCGGGCCTGGGCTTCGTCAGCCAGATCACCGAGACCTTCTGCCGCCGCCGCGTCTTCGCTTATCCCGCGATGGTCGCCGCGCTACTGCTCACCGGCCTGCTCGCCTTCGGGCTGTGGGTGCATCACATGTTCGCGACGGGGCTGCCGCGTCTCGGCTATGCCTTCTACACCGCCGCCAGCATGGCGATCGCGCTGCCCAGCGGCGTGCAGATCTTCTGCTGGATCGCCACCATGTGGGAAAGCCGGCCACGGCTGGAGGTACCGATGCTCTATGTCATTGGTTTCATCGTCACCTTCGTCATCGGCGGCATCACCGGCGTGATGGTGGCCAGCGTGCCACTCGATCTCGAACTGCACGACACCTATTTCGTCGTCGCTCATTTCCATTACACGCTGATCGGCGGGGCGGTCTTCCCACTGTTGGGCGCGCTCACCTACTGGTTTCCCAAGATGACCGGCCGGATGATGGGCAAGCGGATGGGCCTGACCGGCTTCGCGCTTGTCTTTCTCGGCTTCCATCTCACTTTCATGCCGATGCATTTCGTCGGCATGATGGGCATGCCGCGTCGAGTCTACACCTATCCGGCCTCAATGGGATGGGAGGGGCTCAATCGCCTCTCGACCGTGGGCGCCTTCGTTCTCGCCATCGGACTTCTGGTTTTCGCAGGCAATCTGGCCCTGTCGTTGCGTCGGGGTCGGCTGGCGGGTCCAAATCCCTGGAACGCCGCTTCGCTCGAATGGGCGCCTGCCTCCCCGCCGCCGCCCTATAATTTCGCGCATATACCCGTGGTCGGCGGTCACACGCCGCTGTGGGACGATCATGGACGGCTCACCTATATGTCAGGGCTGCGCGTCGATGATCGCGAGTTATTGCTGACCACCGCGATCGACGCCACGCCCGATTTGCGCGAGCCTTCGCCCACGCCCACCATCTGGCCCCTGCTCGCCGCGCTGGCGACGACGGGCCTGTTCATCTGGTCGATCTTCGATCCATGGGCGGTGGTCTGGGGTTCGATTCCGGTCGCAATCACGCTGACGCTCTGGTTCTGGCCCAAGAGCCGCGAACCGGCGACCGAGCCGGTGATCGAATGAGCAAGCCTTCGTCCTTCGCTGGCGATCTCAGTGGGCTGCCGACCCACGCTTTCGGCGCGCGCAGCCTCACCTGGTGGGGCGTGATCGCCTATATGCTGATCGAAGGCACCGCCTTCGCGCTGGCCGGCGCGTCCTATCTGTTCCTCATGAGCCAGGAGCAGAATTGGCCCCCCGCGCGCCTGCCGGACCTTCTGGCCGGCACGCTATTCACCGTCGTCATCCTGCTCAGCGAGTTACCCAATATCATCCTGAAAAAGGCTGCCGAAAAGGAAGATTTGGCGCAGGTCCGTCGTTGGCTGATCATTCTCGATCTAATCGGATTGCTGCTGCTCGTCATTCGCGGCTTCGAATTCCAGATGATCAACGTGCGCTGGAACGACAATGCCTATGGATCGATCGCCTGGGCGCTGCTGCTGCTCCACACCGTCCATATATTAACCGACTGGGTCGATTCGGCCGTGCTTACCGCGCTGATGTTCACGCCGCATGGCAAAGGGCGGCGCTTCGTTGATGTCAGCGAGGACTGTCTCTATTGGCGCTTCGTCTGGCTCACTTGGCTGCCCATCTATTTGCTCCTCTATTGGGCGCCGCGGGTCGCATGAGCATCGTCACGCGCCTTTTCGCACCGCTTGCGCCCTGGTCCGGCCTCCTACTCGGCGGCATCGGCTGGACGGCGAGCACAGAGATCGGATCGGCGCGGATCACCGGCCATTGCCAGTCGACCTCGCCGGTCCTGCTCCTCCTCATCAGCTTGGTCGGCCTTGCCGTCGCGCTAGCCGGAGGGTGGCTGTCCTATCGGGCGTGGCGTACCGCGCCGGGACGGACCCGGCAGTTGATCGGCCTCTTCTCACTGATTGTCGCCGGTGGCCTGATCGTCGCAATCCTGTTCCATATTCTCGCGGCGCTCCTGATTCCGCGCTGCTTCGCATGATGCGCCTTGTCCGCTTCTTCCCCGCGCTTCTGCTGCTCGCCCCCGCTGCCGCCTGGGCGCATGCCGGCCATCCGCATCCCGAGCCACCCGGCTGGTCATTCGAGCCGTGGGCGATCGTTCCGCTCTTTCTCGCGCTTGTCGCTTATCTGATCGGGCTGGCGCGGCTCTGGAACCGGGCGGGGAGTTCGCGGCCGGTTGTGCGGCGAAACGCGATGCTCTTCCTGCTCGGCTGGTTTATGCTGGCGGGCGCAATTGCTTCACCGCTGCACGAAGCGGGCGGCCGGTCCTTCACAATGCACATGATCGAGCATGAACTAATCATGATGGTCGCCGCGCCACTGCTGGCGCTGTCGAGACCATTGGGCGTGATGATCTGGGCGCTGCCGTTGCGCGCGCGCGTGGCGGCAGGCGGGCTGGGGCGAGTGAGGGCGATCGTGCCCTTGTGGCGATGGATGATCGCACCCGTGCCGGCGACCGTGCTGCAGGGTATCGTCATCTGGGCATGGCACGCGCCGCCGCTGTTCAGTGCGGCGTTGCGGGACGAGGGCTGGCACATCGTCCAGCATCTCTGCTTTCTGATCAGCGCCTTGCTCTTCTGGTGGGCGATGGCGTTCGGACCTGGCGGCGCGCGCGGTATCGGTCTGTCGGCGCTCTGCCTGTTCGTCACTTCGCTCATCGGCGGCGCGCTCGGCGCGCTGATGACCTTCTCGGCAAGCCCCTGGTACGCCGATTATGCCGCGATGGGGATGACGCCTTACGGCCTCAGCCCCGAACAAGATCAGCAACTCGCCGGTCTTATCATGTGGATACCCGGCGGGATGATCCATGCCGGCGTCGCGCTGATGATGCTGATGCGCTGGTTCGCGGGGGGTGCGCGAGCGCGAAGTGACGCATGGCCGGTCCAATAGGCAGATCGCCTATGAGCTCGGCGTCAGCGAAGTGAGGGTCGAGAACCTTTCATGCCGGCAGATGGGTTAGACTCTCCAAAACGCCCGATGCGCCTTGTTCAGGCTGCGGCGTGGACAGCTCTGCTTTTGCCCGCATGGATCGGCGCCGTCTTGCCGGTTGTCCGATCGAGTCCGAGGGCCACTAGGGTATCGAGAAGCGTCGCACCGGCGACGAACGCGGTCGCGCCCCACACCGCCTTGTTACGCGGTGAATGACGTGCGGCGAGGGCGAGAGCGCCGAGGTCCAGGCCATCACCGGTTACGCGGTTCCAGACGCGGATTCCATGCGCCGGGCTCTGCAGCAGGCCGACGCCCGCTGCGATCTCGCGCCAGCCGAATGCCCTGACGACGCCTTCATGGCCGTCGGCTTTCAACGCGCGCGTTATTTGGCGCGATGCCACAAGCTCGGTGATGCCTAGTGCGATCGAAAAGACGCCCAGGCCCAGGCCGATCTTTGTAAAAGTCGTGCCCGGATCGCGAATTTCTGCGCGTGGCGGATTCGACCGGGCCCTGTCGGTCACGTCGCCGCGAGGCGGAGCGCCGTAAATTGCGGCGTCGCGTTCAATTGCGGCGTCGCGTTCAAGCGCCTCCCGAGTCGATGGCACATCGTTTGAGCGGGTCGACTGTGTCATTGTCGCTCTCCTATAGCTGGCGCTATCAACCCGGAGCGACGCCAAGCCGTTCCCGTCGTTACGGGGCCTGATGCTTGTCGAGGAACTGCCCGCAGGCATTCGCACTTGCCTCAGCCGGCACTTCGTTTTGCGTCCGCGCGCCGGAAGATGACAATCGCGGATCGTCGTCTATGATCATGATAACCGCCTTCAGGGGAAGAGATCAGGCCGAGTATGACGCGGGCTCCCAAATCAGCGCCCACCACGAAAACCTCCTCGGATACTGAAGACGCTCGCATCGGCCGGGCGTTCCCGTCTCATCGGCGGCTTCAGCGTTCGCCGGGCTTCGTCGAGGAAGTGTTTGATATCATTCGCGCCGATATCATGTCGTTGCGTATACCGCCCGATTCCCGTATCTCGATCGACCAACTCGCACGGGAGTTGGGCGTGTCTCAGACGCCTATTCGTGAAGCGCTGAGTATGCTGGAAGCGATAGGCCTGGTCGCGCGTCGCCATTATGTTGGCTATTGGAGCGCGCCGCAGCTTACCCGCAAGCAGATCGACGACCTGTACGAGGTACGCCTGCTGCTTGAGCCTTATGCAGCACGGCTGGCGGCACATCGGATGACCGATGCACAGCTAGCCCGGATCGCCAGCGCGATCGATACGATGGACCCAGGCAAGATCACCATTTCATACGACCAGTTCGCTGACTGCGATGCCGAGCTTCACGACATGATCGCGGCGGGCAGCGGCAATACGATCATTCAGGAGTCGCTCGCGCGATTGCACTCGCACCTGCACATCTTTCGCCTGCGATCGAACAACAAGGTAGCCTCGGAGGCTAATCTGGAACATGTCGCGTTGCTCGATGCTTTGGTCAAGCGTGATGGTGATGCTGCGGAGATAGCGATGCGCCACCATATTGAGCGTTCGTACGCCCGACTGACGAGCGACCCGCAGCACTGATCACCATCATCCGTGTGGTATCCTTCGATCAGGCTTGACTCACATTCGCCCTTCAATATCATATAGGAAATAGGATAAGCGGCGGAGGGATCTAGTGGATCGTGCTTCCTTGATTGAGGGGGAGTCTGGCCAGGCAATTCGCTGGAAAGGCGGGTTGGTGCAGGTCGCGGTCCATAGTCGAGTCAACAATTCGTTGCTCCGCGCCAAGGAATTGGGGCCGCTGTTGCTCATCCAGATGCGCTGCGGATCAGTTACTATCTCGCGGCCGCAAAGCGGCCTGCCGCTGGGTAATACCCATATGTCGACCTTCATGCTGCTGCTGTCGGGCCGGGCGACATTGGCGCATTATGGCCATGTGATCGAACTGATGCCGGGCGACATGACACTTTACGATCATAGCGCCGTCTATTCGCTGCATTTCGACAGGCCCACGCAGGTTATCATGATCCGGGTAAGCACCCGAATGATCCGGGAGCTGTTTGCGACACCCGATTATCTTTACGGCCAGCGCATCGCGGGCGATGTGGGGCTTACCTCCACCGCGCTGGCGATGGCAGTGGATCTGGTGCGGAAGATGGAAGGGGACCTCAGCCTCCATTTTCAGGAACGCGCCGCGCGCCATCTGCTGGACGTGCTCGCGACCTCTTATGCCGAAGCGCTCGATCAACTGTCGTCAGGCTCCTCGTTGATGGCCGGACGCTTCTGGAAGGTCCGGCTTTTCATTGAAGAGAATCTGCGCGATCCGACGCTCAGTCCATCCACCGTGGCGGAGCGCCTGAAACTCTCTGACCGCTATCTGCGGATGATCTTCGCCATCAGCGATGAATCCCCTTCGGCCTACATATTGCGACGGCGGCTGGAGGAATGTGCGCGCCAACTGGCCGACGAGCAGTGGCGCGGGCGATCGATCACAGACATTGCGTTCAGTTGGGGTTTCAACAGCGCGCCGCACTTCACCCGCACGTTTCGCCAGCGTTTTTCTGTCTCGCCAAGCGAGTATCGCCGAAAGCAGCAGGCAAGTCAGTCCGCAGCGACGGGTAAGAAGCGCGAACTGACCTGTGCCTGATCCGTCAGCTCCGCCGGAGCCGACGCCGGGAAATCAGAATTTTTTGGATATCTTGAGATACCATTCGCGCGGCGCGCTCGGCTGGCCTTCCGTGCTGGCGAAGCCGATATTGTTGTAGATGAAAAAATTCCTGTAATAGAATTTATCGAATAGGTTGGTCGCGCCCAGCGATATGCTGAGATCATATTTGTCATTACGATAGGTGAGGCGAGCATTGAACACTGAATAGGCACTCTGGAAGAAGGCCGGATCGACCGCATCGAACGGAATGCTGCCTGTGTAAAACCAGTCGAGGCGCGGTGTGATCGAACCATCCAGCGCCGGGGCGGCGACTTCATACTGGATACCTGCGCTGGCGGTCCATTCCGGGATGCCGATGCCGACGGCGGTCAGGCGATGGGTAAGCCGGCCCGGCACCTTCAGGTCCGCTGAGGTGAATCGCGTATAGCCAATCGATCCGTTGACCATCAGCCCGTCGATGGGCAGTGCCTCGAGTTCAAGTTCAAACCCTTTGGCCTTGCCCGGCGTATTGACGAAGAAAGTACGACCGATGCACTGGACGCCCACGCCGGCGGCCGCCTCGGCCGGGGTCTGTGCACGGCAGGTCGTAACGCCTTGCCCGTTCGCCGCATCGGGAATCACCACCTGCGTGCCTGCAACCGGCACGCCGTCGGCACCCAGTTGCGCCTCCTGGCCGCCGACCGAGGTGATACGCGTATAGTAATCGGTATAGAAGACGTCGGCATTCAGCCGTAGGCGCCGGTCGAACAGGGTAGTCTTGACGCCGAGCTCATAGGCGCGCGTGCGATCGCCGGGATATTGCACCGTCTGCGTCGGCTGCAGGGGGCGCCCGTTGAAGCCGGGCGCCTGCGCACCGGTTGCGGCTGAGACATAGACCATCGTTTGATCGGTAAGATGGTAGTTGAGGCCTGCCTTCCAGTCGAAGCGGCTCTCCTTGGGAGTTACGCTGAAGGTGAGATTCTGAGCAAAACTCGGATTAGTGGGATCACGGTCGTCGAGGTTCGAATAATTGACGACCTTCTTATCATGCGAATAGCGGCCACCTAGGACGATCTCTAGCCGGTCCAGCGGGCGGATGGTGGCATTCGCGAAAACCGCCTTGCTGGTAGGCTTGTAGGTTGTGTTCTGATATTTGAGGAAACCGTTCCATGGCGAGTAAGTGACGGCGCGATTGCGGCCGTCGGCATGGAAAAGAAACGCCCCGGCGACCCAGTCGATCCAGCCATGGCGGCCCGATAATCGGGCCTCGGCATTGTAGAAGCTGTCGGTGATCGTCGCGAGCGTATGCTCCTGCACCAAAGGCGAGCCATCAGTGTCGAAAGCGTGGGTGTCTTTGAAATCGCGATAGCCGACGATGCCGGTGAATGTGATATCGGATCCCAGATCGACCGCGAGCTTACCCGAAACGCCCCAGTTCACGACGTCGATATTAGGACTGTAGCAGACCCCGCCATGCGAGGGGTTTCCGTTATAGAAGGTGCTGCCGGTAATGATGGTGCCGGCGCCAATCGGATCGCAATAGCTCGCATAGGTAGAAAAGCGGTTTCCGGTAAGGAAACGGTCATCATAGGCGACACCGAGCGCTGCGGGTTGACCGCTCCAGGACGCCCGCGTTGCCGCGCGCGTGGCATTCACCGTGATCAGCGTATCGGCGACATTGTCCGATTTGTCCTCGATATAATCGCCGGAAATCGTGAGCCTTATGCCATCGGTTGGTTTGAAGAGCAGCGATCCCCGCAGTGCGCGCACATTCTCGCCGCCGAGAGTGCCGACCTTGCAATCGGTAGGCTGGTTGTTCGGAAAGCGCGCGAGGATCTGGTCGCTATAGGGTATGCTGCCGGCAAGCTCGGGCGTACCGTTCACCTCCATCTGGCAGCGAAAATCGAGCCGATCGACATAGCCGTCGCGCCGCTTCGAGAGCATTGACACGGAGAGGCCCAGCCTGTCCTCGATCAGCGGCACATCGAAGCCCGCGCGGAAATCGCGGCGGTCATAGGCGCCGACCGTGGTCTCGATATAGGCTGACGCATTGTGCAGGCTGGGTTGTTTACTGACCAGGTTGACGGCACCGGCCAAGGCGTTCCGGCCGAACAATGTACCCTGCGGTCCGCGCAGCACCTCAACATGATCAAGGTCCAGCAGATCGAAATTGGCGCCGAGCAGCAGCGGATAATAGACATCGTCGATATAGAAGGAGACCGCCGACTCGCCTGCGAGGCTGGTATCGCGCGAGCCGATCCCCCGTATGTACGTGGTGATGCCGGGGCCGAAGGCGCCCTGCGCCCTGGCAAAGGTCGCGTTCGGCACGATCTGGGATATTTCGGCGGCGGACTGAATGCCGCGTGCTGCCAGCGTGTCCGATGTCACCGCAGTGATGGCGAGCGGTGTATCCTGCACATTGGTTGGCTGGCGTGTCGCCGTGACGACGATATCCTCGATGCCGCCCATGTCGTAGGAAGAAGCATCCCGTGCGGCGGAAGCGCCCTGTTCCTGCGCCCATGCCGGGCTTGCGGCGCCGACCAGCGCGATTATCGACACGGCTGCCAAAGCACTTTTCCTGTCGGCGAACAACTTCATAACCCCTCCTCCAGTCGGCGGTTTCTATGCCGTTGGTCGGGAAATTAATGCTTGAAGGGTGCCCAACTTATCCGCACCGGAAGTTTGCGTTACTTGGTGGGGTATGCCGTTCATCGGAATATTGACCGGTGGGGCGAAGACGAGCAGTTTGCCCTGCAACAATATGTCCGGCGCCTTGCAGGCGATTGTCGCTTCATTGCGCCGCCTCCCGGCAGGCGCCGATCAGATCCGAGGGGATGATGATGAAAATCACCGGATGCAAGGTCTGCGCCGTGTCCGTCAATTTCGAGGGCGTGATGCCCGGCACGCATATCGTCCTGCGCCTGAAGACCGATTCAGGACTGGAAGGAATCAGCTATGTCAGCCGCGTGAATCCGCGCACGGCGAAGCCACTGGCCCTTCTTATCGAGGCGATGGTCGAGAGCCTGGTCGGCCAGGCGACAGAGACCGAAACAGTCTATTCTCATCTATTCCGGCCCTCGCTCGGCGCGCCGGTCAGCGGCCTCGAATTACGGGCGGCCAGCGCGATCGACGTTGCCCTTTGGGATTTGAAGGGGAAGGCGGTGGAACTGCCCTTGTGGAAACTGATGGGCGGCTATCGCGACCGCATTCCCATATCGGCGAACTGGCGACTGACGCCCGGCCCGCCACCCGATATTATCGCGAGTCATCTGGAGAACGTCCTCAGCCGTGGCTTTCGCGCGGTCAAATGCCCCATCGGCTTTGCCCCGCTCAAGAGCGCGATCGAGCATGTTCGCTTCATTCGCGCCTGCGTCGGGCCGGACGTAAAAATAATCGTGGACGGGAATTTCCAATGGTCGGTGAAGGACGCCCTGTATTTCGCAAGCGAAACTGAGGAGACGGACCTTTACTGGATCGAGGACCCAGTCGCATGTCAGGACTATGCAGGAATGGCGCAGGTGACGGCGATGGCGAGGCAGCGCATCTGCGCCGGGGAGGTTTTCCAGCGGCCGCATGAATTTCAGTGGCTCATGGAAAGACGTGCCTGCGACTTCGTCATGATCGATCAGGATCTTGGTCTGACCGGCTTCCTTAAGGTCGCGCATATGGCGGAGATTCACGGCCTATCGGTTGTCAATCATCTGGCGCCGGAGACGCTCTCCCATGTCCTCGCAGCCATTCCGAACGGCCTGATTGTCGGACTGGTGCCATGGGGGCAGCCGCTGTTTACCGAACCGATGCACGTAGAGAATGGCGAACTGCGAATGCCCGAGGGACCGGGTCTCGGCCTGACGCTGAACGAGGACGTTCTCTTGCGCTGCCAACTGGAATGATGCGCGCCGGCGCGCTTACCAAGCCTTAGAGAGGCCGTCGCCCGGCCGCCCAGGCGATGCCGCGCTGTATCAGTTCCTTGTAGACGGGCAGGTCCCATGGCCCGCGATGATCCGGCTGATCGGGCATATGGCTGAAGGGCTTGTCGTAGGGGCGGTTTGCATGACCCAGTGCCAGATACAGCACACCGCCTTCACCAACCCTGCGACGGTACATGAGCGGACGGTCCTCCACCTCTAGCACGCGGCCGCCGAACGCTTCGCCTCCCCATCGTGTATGGAGCAGGACCTCGATGTCGTCGGTCATAGTTTCGATGCAATATAGTTCATCATCGATATCGAAAGGCGCGATGCCTTGCAGTAACGGATCGTTGGGTTTCGTTATCTGCACTGGGAAGCGCTGATAGGGCGGATGCGTGACGAAGCGCGTTCCCAGAACGTGCGGCATGACGCGATTGTCCAACACCGAGTTGCTGGCGTGCAGCGCGAACCAACGGCCGCCTTCCTCGAGATAATGCCGGATCGCGCTAGAGGCGGCTTCGGAGACGGGGACTTGCGAGGTGTAGCTGACCAGCAGGTTTCCCCCGAGGATGGCGGTGCTGTCTTCATAGGTCTGGAAACAGTCCGCCCGGATATTTCCGGCGTCGTACAGCGCCTGCGCCAGGCGCAATCGCGCGAAATCGAAATCATGGTTGCGATGGGGGCTGCCGCAGATGAGGTTCGCGATGAGGGGAGCGAGCATGATCAGCGCACGCGACGAAATTTCTGGATCTGGTGATCGAGACATTCCTTACGCGCAATACGGTTGAAACCCGCACCGAAGGAGGTTGAGACTTCCGCGACATAGAGGCTGCCCTTGGAATCGATCGCCAAGGCGTGCGGCGCGATGAAATTGCCTGGAGCCGACCGGTTCTCACTGTCCGCCCCCCAGCGCGCCACGACATTCCCCTTCGGACTGAACACCGATACGCGGCCGGGCAGGTCGCCCCCGGCAAATCCGCGCGTGAAAGACCCCTGGCCCGGCTCCAGCGGCCGCCACAATTCGGAAACATAGACCAAACCGTCTCTGTCGACCACCACGTCGGTAGGCCTCAGTACGTCGGTCCACATCGTGACGAACTTTCCGGACCGGTCGAAAATCTGTAGCCGATCATTCTCCCGGTCGCAGACGATGACATTCTCGCGATTGTCGAGTGCGATCCCATGGGGAAGATGAAATTCTCCTGGGCCTGTGCCCACGTCGCCCCAACTGTTGAGCAGATCGCCGCTTGGCGAGAAATGGTGGATGCGGGCATTGCCGTATCCGTCCGCGACGAAGAGTTCACCATTCGCCGCTACGCATACGTTGCAGCAGCAATTGAACGGGCCGGAGGATCGTTCCACAAATTCATTATGGTGGATGCGGGCCTTTCGTCCCCTGATCGAGCCATAGCCCGTATCGGTGACCTGCCCCGGCGTGCCGAGCATCCACTTAAAGTTTCCGTCGAGATCGAAGACGCGGATGACGCTGTCTTGATCGTCGGTGCAATAGACGACGTCGTTCTGGATGGTGATGCCGTGCGCCCGGTTGAAAACGCCATCACCCCATTTTTTGATGAAGGTTCCATCTTCTTCATAAACCATCACCCGCTCGCCCTTACGGGTATGGAGATAAACCCGATCCTGGGAGTCGCACGCGACACCCGCAACGTCCTCATGGCTATACTCGTCGCCGGGGGGACATTTCTCCCAGCCGGGGACAAGCTCGAACCGAATCGCTGTGGCCGACATCCGCTGCTCCCTGAAAATGGCCGGCTCGGCCGATCCGAACCTCTGCCACGCGCGGCAGGGCATCACTTGACCCTGCCGGAAATTGATGCTGCTCGGCCCGGCACGTCGAAGCTGTGCTCGGCCCCGATCGACTCAGAAGAACTGGCCGATAATCACGCGGTGCTCGACCTCCGGCACGCCGACGAAGAACGGACCGGCGAGCGCGCGCCACTGTTTGAACCCTTCCGATTGGCGGAATCGTACCATGTGGTGTTCGACGCTTGTCCACTGAACGCGCAGCCGATAGCGCGCGGGATCCTCGATCACGCGCTCCAGCGACATGGCATGACATCCTTCGGCGGCGCGCAGGACCGGCGCAGCCCGTGCCACCGCGGTCTCGAATGCCGCCGCATTGGCTGGGTCTATGGTGATATGGGCGATTTCCATAATCATGATGCGCTATTTCCCGCTGACGGCCGCGCCTTGTGCTGCGGCTGTTCGGCAGCGACTTGCCCCAGGCGGAAAATTGCCATGATCTTCAAGGCGCTTACTTAACCGCCCCACGTTCGCCGGCGTTCAGGTGGATTCGAGGAACTTCTTTGTCGCTGGATCGCGGATCCCGCCGAACCATCTATCGAGTGCGACCGTAAGAAGAGGGTAGGGTTTGGCCGCCTCGAAGAGGGTGAGGGAAGATCGGAGCTTCATTGCGTCGATCGAACCGAATACCGTCACGGCATCTCTGGTCGCCAAATCCTGCAAGGCGGCTACACATTCGAGATAGCGCGGCCCCAGCACGGGATGATCGAGGTAGGCGCGCGCCTCTTCGATTGACCGGATTGCAAAATGCCGCGCGGTCGAACTGCGCCCGAGTCCGGCGAGTTGCGGGAAGATGAACCACATCCAATGCGAGCGCTTGGCGCCCCGGCGTATCTCATCGAGCGCAGTCGCATAGGCGATCGTCTGCGCCTCGACGAAGCGATCGAGCGAGTCGGGAGTGGACCTCATAGGATGCTCCGTGCGGATAGATAGACTCGGATAGTGGCGCGTGGCGCTTCTTGCGAGCTATGATGGTTCCTATTATGTTCCAACTGGAATGATTTACAACGCCATTTGCAGTAGTGGCTAGGCCGAGCTGTTCGGTACGCCTATCCTGGCCGGCCTTGGGCAGACACCGGATATCATCGATGCAGCCGAAGAAGCGGCGTTGATCGCGAAGATCGACGCCGCGGCGCCGATGCCGTTCCGTTTCCATGGCTGGACAGGCAAGCGGCTCACCCGTTCCTATGGCTGGATCTATGATTTCGGGACCGGCGCATTCGCCCCGACCGAACCCATTCCTGACTGGCTGCAAGCGCCGAAAATTCGCGCTGCCGACTTCGCCGGCCTTTCGCCCGCTGAAATCGTGCAGGCGCTCATCATCCGCTACGATCCGGGTGCCGGCATCGGCTGGCATAAGGACCGGCCCGTCTTCGAACATGTGATCGGCATTTCGCTCGGCGCGTCGGCGACGTTACGCCTGCGGCGGCGCCTCGCGGGAAAGTTCGAGCGGACGAGCGCAGCCCTTGCCCCCGCGGTGCCTATCATCTCACCGGCGACGCGCGTCACGAATGGGAGCACAGCATCGCTGCCATTGACGAGACGCGCTGGTCGATCACCTTCCGGAGCTTTTCGGACAAAGGTCGCGCGGCCCCGGCGCGGGCCTGAACGGTGCCGAACAATTTCATCGCATCGCGCGCGGCTGGTTCGGAATCGGAAGAGAGCCGCATCAACTTTCCCAACGCGTTGGCGTAAGGCGAACCGGAATGGAGGGGGCGATCGATTGCCAGCCATGCATCTTGATGACGCCATCGCTCTCCTTCGCCGCATGCCCGTCGGCGAGGCTCCAACTGATATGAAAATGGCTGCTGTCGCCGCGCTCGGTGGTTCCGCCGATCTGTACGACGAGCGCCTGAACGCCGGAGCCATCGTCAGCTTCGCCGACGATCTCCCCTGCGGTGGCGGTGGGGAGGGGCGTACTGTTGTCGGTTCCGGAGTGGAGCGTCACATGGTCGGCGATGATGCGCGGATAGCGCGGGGGAAAGCGCATAAGCAGCACTTCACGGTCTTGGGTGTCGAGTTTCCAGCCTGCTATTGTCATCGCCCTACAGCCTTCGTGCATTCTTTTGACTGGATCAACGCGTGACGCAGCCGATGGTAGCCCGCCAATGTTCGGAACGATTTCCGTTTCCTTGCGCGTGCGATTGCAACGGCGTAGCTCGGCGGAAGAAGCAGCCCTGAAAGACTATGCCATGTCTTTTCCCGCCGATCCGCGCCTACCGTCCTTCTCGTCGGCGCCTCGCGCGGAATTGGCGCGGCCATGGCTGCCGAGTTTCTGAACAAGGGCTGGAACGTGATTGGCAGTATCAGGCCCGGCTCCCGGACCACGCTGCACGAACTGGCCGAGCAACATGAAGGCCTCGTAGAAATCGAACATCTCGATATCAACGAGCAGGAGCAGATCGTGGCATTGCGCCGCCGCCTTGGCGATCGAACGCTCGACATGCTGTTCGTCAATGCCGGCACCACGACCCGGGATGAACATGTACAGATCGGGGATGTGAGCACCGAAGAGTTCATGCGTGTGATGATGACGAACGCGCTAAGCCCGATGCGCGTCATCGAGGCGCTTCAGGATCTCGTCCCCGAAGGCGGGCTGATTGGTGCGATGTCCTCCGGGCAGGGGAGCATCACCAATAATGAGAGGGGAATGCGGGAGATCTACCGAAGCAGCAAGGCGGCGCTCAACATGCTCATGCGGAGCTTCGCCGCACGCGAAGCCGAGCCATCACGCGCGATGGTGTTGATGGCGCCGGGATGGATCAGGACCGATCTGGGCGGTCCGGACGCCCCGTTCAGCCTTGAGGAAACGGTGCCAGACCTGATTGATGTCCTGCTCTCGAAGCGTGCGGCTTCCGGCCTCCAATATCTCGACCGTTTCGGGCAGACCGTACCTTGGTGAGCAGGCTGTCGGATAGGCGAACAGCAATGGTGCTTTTGGCCAATGAGCTTCTCACAATCCTGTTCGACCCTGCCGAAGCCGCGCTCCGTTCAGTCGGTGATTGCCTGATAGACCATCGTTTGGAACTCGCTCAAAAACTGGCTGTCATAGGGCCACTTCTGCGCCATCACGATCGCGACAATATCTTCCTTGGGATCGACCATGAAGCTGGTAGTGGCGGCGCCGTCCCAGCCAAATGTGCCCGGTGAGACGAGGTTGCCGACGGCTGGGGCGTTAAGCGTCACCGCAAAGCCAAGGCCAAAGCCCATGCCGGGCTTGCCCGTAGCAGCGAGATCGCCAACTTGCGCAGGAAGATTGTTCTGCGTCATCAACTCCACGGTCTTTTTGCTGAGGATGCGCACGCCGTCCAGTTCGCCGCCATTCAGCAGCATCTGCGAAAAGCGCGCATAATCCATTGCGGTGCTGGACAGACCCTCGGTTCCAAACGGACGCGTGGCGAAGCGGTCATAGGTTTCGGGACGCATGTCGAGCCCCGGATTCTGCGGGTCCGGCCAACTGATGGCGCCGTCATATTGCGCGATCCGGTTCGCCTTTGCGGCCGACACGCCATAGGACGTGTCGTCCATTCCCAACGGGTGGAACAAGCGCTCCTCAAGGAACTTATCGAGGGGCATTCCCGAGAAGCGCTCCACCAGATATGCCAGAACGTCGACGCTCTTGCCATACAGCCAACGCTCGCCCGGCTGGTAGGCAAGCGGACATTTTGCAAGCAGGGCAATTTCCTGGTGCAGCGATTCGAGCTTCGTGAACGTGATTCCTTGCTCAAGATAGCAGCGCTCAACGGGCGTCCTGATGCCGGCATTGGCCAGGCCCGATGTGTGGCGCATCGCATCCTGGATCGTCGGCTTCCGCTTGGCGTCCGCCAGAATCATCGCGCCTGTACCGTCGGTGCCCGCAAATACTTTAATGTTCTTGAAAATCGGAATGTATTTTTCGAGAGGATCGTTAAGCTGAAACTTCCCTTCTTCGTACAGCATCATCAGCGCTACGCTGACCACCGGCTTGGTCATCGAATAGATGCGAAAGATGTCGTCCGGTTTCATTGGCCGCCGCGCCGCACGATCGGACATCCCGATGGCCTTGTAATGGGCGACACGCCCATGACGTGCGATCAGGACGACGGCGCCTGGGATCCGGCCGTCGCGGTAAGCCGCGTCCAGCACGGCGTCGAGACGCGCGAGCCGCTCTTGCGACAGCCCCACTTCCGATGGCTGCACCGGCGGCAGGCGCGCCCCCATTGCCGGGAGGGCCGACGACAAGAACGCGGCAAAGGAAGCGGCATAAGCGAGGCGACGATGCAGCATTTCTATGCTCCTTCTTCGTAATATCGCGGACGGGTTTAGCCGGGATCGGCACCAGTAAAGCCTGGCTGACGCCGATCCCGGCTAAAGCAAGAAGGTGCTCAGAAAGATTTGCTGACAGTCAGATACCATTGGCGCGGCGCAGCGGGCTGGGCCTGTTCGTAGGGTGCACCCAATGCCTGCGAGTCGAATACGTTGAGATAATAGGTCTTGTTGAACAGGTTGGTCGCACCAGCGGAGACGGAGAAGTCATATTCTTCGTTCTCGTAGGTGAGCCGCGCGTTGAAGATCGAGCGGCCCCGCATGAGATAATTGAGTGCCGTCGAGGACGTTGAGAAGACCTGGCTCGATTCGTAGATCCAATCGAGACGAGGCGTCAGCGTTCCGTCCAGCGGCGTCACGGGAATAGTGTACTGAACGCCTGCGTTGGCGGTCCAGTAGGGATTGTCTTGGCGGCGATTGGCCGCCCGCGCGGAAATGTCGCCAGCCTTCAGCTTCGACCAGCCGACCGAGCCGTTGATGAGCAGGCCGTCGATCGGGTTGATCGTATATTCGGCTTCGAACCCGCGCACCGTGGCCGGTTGATTGCGCGGGTAAGTGCGCGCGCTGCACAGGACACCGGTATTTGTCGGCAGGATCGCGCCGCATTGGGTTGATCCGGGCGGACCCTCGGGTAGCGGCTCCAGCGTGCGATTGCCGGGTACCGGATTCCCGTCGGGGCCGAGCAACGCTTCCGCCCCCCGAATCGTCGTCGGGCGATTTTTGAAGTCGGTATAGAAGGCGGCAACATTGAGTCGCACGCGCCTGTCAAACAAGTCGAGCTTTGCTCCCAATTCATAGGCGATGTCTTCATTGCCATCGATCTGATAGATTTGTGTCTTTTGCGTCGGGCGAGAATTAAAGCCAGGAAGGGAGTTGCCCGACGCGGCAGATACATAGAATAACGCGTGGGGCGTCGCCTGATAATTTATACCCGCCTTCCAGTCGACTCGCTTCTGGGAAGGCGTAATCGAGAAGACGGTATCCCGGGCAGCATCCGGCGTCGTGTCGACCAGGTTCGAGAAGTTAACCACCTTCTTGTCGTCCGAATAGCGCGCGCCGACGTTGAACCCGAGCTTCTCACCGAACGGTCTGACCGTGGCGTTGGCGAACACGGCCTTGCTGGTCGGATCGAATGTCGAGTTGATCGTCCTCTGTTGTCCGCTCGAGGGCGAGATGAACAAGCCCCTCTGCCTGCCGTCAGCCTTGAAATAGAAGGCGCCCACAACCCAGTCGACGAAATCCGACTTGCCGGACAGACGGGCTTCCGCGGTCCAGTAGCTTTCGGTGTTCGTGTTCAGACGCTGCGTAAGGTTGAGCGGCGATCCGTCGTCATCATAGGTCTGGGTTGAATCAAGTTCGCGATGCGAGACAACCGCCAGCAGGTTCACGTCGGGCGTGATGTCCCAACTCACCTTTCCGCTGACGCCCCAATTTGTGAGGTCGGTGAATGGCTCGAACCGGGAACCTCCGCGAACCGACGTGCCGTTGACCTGGAACCCGTTGTAGAATGTGTTGCCGGGGATCACCGTACCTGCTGCGATTGGGTCGTTATAGGTCGCATATGTGGCGAAGGGGGTGCCAGTGAGGAAACGCTCGTCATATGCAGCCCCAAAGAAGGCTGCGGCCGAATTGGCGTTCGCGGTGACGGCGTTGCTGTGGATGCTGACGATGCTGTCGGCCGCATTCTCGCTGTTGTCGCGGATGTAATCCGCGCTGACCGTGATCCGCACATTGTCGGCGGCCTTCCAGAGCAAGGTCCCCCGATAGGCCTGCACGTCCTCGCCGCCGAGATGCCCGATTGTGCAATTGTTCTGCGACCGCAATTTGTTCAGGTCGGAATAAGGGAGGCTGCCGGCCAGTGCGGGCGTACCCCGGCGATTCATCTCGCAGGTGAAATCGAGAATCCGCTGATAGCCAGTGCGCTTCTTGGAAAGCCCCGATAGGGATACGGCGAGTGAATCGCTGAGCGGCAGGTTCACGCTGGCCCTGATCTCCCGCCGGTCGAAATTGCCGGCGGTCAGTTGAATATGCGCCGACGCCTCTGTGGTGGAAGGCTGCTTGCTGACGATATTGACGGCGCCCGCCAGGGAGTTGCGTCCGAACAATGTTCCTTGAGGGCCGCGCAGCACCTCGATGCGGTCAATCTCGAGCAGATCGAAATTCGACCCCAGAAGAAGCGGATAATAAACATCGTCGAGATAGAAGGCGACCGCCGGCTCAACCGCGAGGCTGGTGTCCAACTGGCCGACACCACGGATAAAGGCAGAGACGCCCGGGCCGTAGGCGCCCTGCGTCTTACGGAACTGGGTGTTGGGAACGACCGACGTGAGGTCGTCAACGGCAGTTATACCCTTCGCCTCGATCGCCTCGGATGTCACCGCGGTGATCGCGAGCGGTGTGTCCTGAAGGTTGGTCGCCTGTCTTGTTGCGGTGACGACGATATCCTGAAGGCCCGTGTTCGGCGCTGGGGGGCGGTTCGACGTTGCGGCTGCGCCTTGCGCCCAGGCGGGCGCCGAGGACAGCATTAATGGAACGGCCAATGAGGCCATGCTCATAAACGTCAGTCTTCTCATGTAGATTTCCTCCCCTGATCGTGCGTATTCTGCGCTGACGACATTGCTGACGGGCGATCTTGCTGCATATCCGGCCATAGTGATTGCGAACCGCGGGCTGAGTGGATGCGGCGTCGAGCGTAATCTTCTCTCCTCTCCCTTGCCCATTTCATGCGAAGTCCGCCTGTTGGCTGGTGCGCAATCGATGGAGCCGCCGCAGCAGGAGCCATTCACAAGCCAGCTTGCCCGACACCGCTGCCCGTCTGTCAAGCGGCTACCGGAAGCATTTCCGGAATGCAAGCATATTCAGTGCTAAACCTAGAACAATGGTGAATGAGGAGATTGTCTGCGCGATTGCGGCAGGCCTTTCGTCATTGGGTCCCTTACCCTGCGGTCAAGGGAACGCTTGAATCTCGGCGCCCTCAGGCGGCGCGGCAGCCATCAAACTTGGATATGAGCAGTAATGGTCTGTGGGGCGCTCCGGATCGGCGGTGGTCGAAGGCTCAGGTCGATGACGTCACCTATCAGAATCCAATGGCTTTTCAAAAAATGCGGGCTTAACATTTGGAAGATACAACGTCGTTGTGGAAATGGCCTCATAGACTAGTTGTATCGGTTATAGGTTTGGCGGAACTGCTGGATTACTATCCGATGTTCGAAGTTCCGGATCGCGGGATCAATCCTCCCGACGAGAGAGTAGAATAATGAATGCCCACCCATTTGAATCCCCCTCGGAAGCCCGTCTCAGCGCCTTCCGGAGCGGCGATCAAACAGCGGAAGAGATCGTAGCCGAAGTACTTGAACAGATTGCGAGCACGGCTTGGGTCAATGCCCTTGTGCAAGTCGTTCCCGAACGGGCATTGAGTGCCGCCCGACAACTTGACGAAAAGCGGCGGGAGGAGACCAGAAAAGTTGGTCCGCTTGCGGGCCTGCTCTTCGTCGTCAAGGATAATATCGACGCCCGAGGGTGGCCCACCACGGCCTGCACACCGGCTCTGGCAAATAACGTTGCGGCAAGTGATGCCGAGACCGTGGCTCGCTTGCGACAGGCCGATGCGATCCTGTTGGGAAAGTCGGTCATGCACGAGTTGGCGATGGGCGGGACCAGCAACAATCCGCACTGCCCGCCGGTACGTAACCCGCACATGCCTGACAGGATCGCCGGCGGCAGCAGCGGCGGTACGGCGGCTGCGATCGCGGCAGGGTGGTGCGATTTCGGTCTCGGCAGCGATACCGGAGGGTCCATCCCGATTCCATCGGCTCTATGCGGGGTGGCGGGCCTGCGTCCCAGCGTTGGCCGCTATTCGAACGGTGGGTTGCTGATGGCGCACAAGTCGAGAGACGTAATCGGTCCCATGGCGCCGACGGCTTTCCTCCTTCGGATGATAGATTCGGTTCTATGCGTTGAGCCGCCGAGTCCCATGTCGGCCGATCTGCGTCTCGGCTTGCCACGGGATTATTTCTGGAATGGCGCCGACAGGTCCGTCCGAGATGTGCTTGAGGGCACTATCGAAAGATTGCGGGGCAAAGGGGTAAGTTTCGTCGATCTCGATCTACCCGATCTTGAAGCCCTCAACAGCGCAGCTTCGGTGGCCTTTCGATCCGAACCCTCGTTCGATCTCGCTGAGAGTTTGGCGGCGCTTCCTGACCCAATATCAATCGACATCCTAATAAAGGCAACTCAATCCGAGACGATAGCAGCGATGCTGAAGGAGATTGTGAGCGACCGTGGTCTACGCTCCCTCGTGGATGAGGCGCTGGCCCTGCATCGTCCACGCCTCCGCAACCTGCTGCATCGGTCGCTCGATGATAGCGGATTGGATGCGCTGGTGGTTCCCGCGATCCCCTTGGCTGCGGTGCCCATTGGTCAAGAAGAGGAAATTAGCATCAATGCGGTTTCCCGTCCGTTCTTCAGCTACACGCATTCGACGCTGGTCGCGGCGAACGCCGGCGTTCCGTTTCTTACGATTCCGGGTGGAGCAACCCCCGACGGTCTACCGGTCGGTCTCGGCTTCATCGGCCGTCATGGTGCGGACGCACATCTCCTGGCCATCGGCGCAGCCTGCGAACGACTGCTGACCTGACGCTTCAACGCTTGGTGTTCGGATCGAATTTGAGCATTTCGGGGCTGCGCAGCGCCGGGTCCCAATGCTCGGCGATTTTGCCGTCTTCGACGCGGAAGAGATCGAACCAGGTCGTGAAATAGCGACCGGTCCCATCCGTTTCCTCGCGACGGAAAGCGAGCATCACCAGATCGCGTTCGGCGATGATGTCGATCAGCGGCAGGATGATTGTCGGTTCGACCGCCCGTGCCGGTCGTGAGCCCCGGATGAAACCGGCGAGCGCATCCCGACCGGAGACGACGTTTGGATTGTGCTGAATATAACCGGGGGTGAAATAGCGTTCGACGAGTTCGGCATGGCCGCCGATCACGACATGGCGGTACGCGTCGTAAACCAGCCGCTTGTTCGCAGCGAGCACTGGGTCGTTGCTGGCGAGCAGGTGCTCCTGCGCTTCGGCGCTGATTACGATCTCCGAGGGTGTGTTGTTCATCTCCATCATGCCTCTCCGGAATGGTGCGCCGGCGGCGCCGCGATGCCGCGTATCAGATCGGCCGCCTTTTCGGCCACCATGATCACCGGCAGATTGGTATTGCCACCTGGTAGCGTCGGAAAAACCGACGCATCGACCACGCGCAGCCGGCCGACGCTGCGTACGCGCAGCGCACCATCCACCACGCTGTCGGGATCGGCGCCCATGCGACATGTGCAGGAGGGGTGATAAGCTGTCGCGGCCGTCTCCCGGACATAGGCAAGGATCTCGTCATCGTCTTGCGGTTCGAGAGCGGGACGCGTCATCGGCCCGATCACCTCGGCGAGATGCGGCTGGCGCAACAAGGCGCGCAGCACATGATAGCCGCGTACCATCTCGTCGCGATCATAGGGGTCGGAAAGCAGATTATACTGGATTGTCGGAGGGGCAGAAGGATCAGCGCTCTTGAGGGAGACATGGCCCCGGCTCCGCGGATAATTCAGCGACCACATGGCACTCAGCGCCGCACCGCGCGGCGGCCACAGCCCGGGGAACCACAGGTGCGTATCCATGGCGAGCGGCACCAGCAGGAAGTGCAGATCGACCTCGGACGAGCCAGACCTCGTGGCGACGTTCGCGGAAATGGCGAGTGGCGGCGCGCCCATGATGCCGCCGCCGCCCACCATCCAGCGCAGGACGGCGCGCGCGGCGCGGTCGAAACGAAGCTCGCGCTCGAAGCCCCAACGCGGATCGAGCTCGAATTCCATGCCGGCGCCGGGATGATCGGTTAGATTCGCGCCGACCTCGCGGCAATCCGCCGCCACCGGCAGCCCAAGCGCGCGCAAATGTTCGGCGGGTCCGATCCCGGACAGCATCAATAGCTGCGGCGAGTTGATCGCGCCACCGCACAATATGACTTCGCGGACGGCGTGCACGGTTCGCTCTTGGCCATCCGCACGATAGATGACACCCGTTGCGACGCCATCGCTCAGCATTATGCGCTGCACTTCCGCGCCCGTGCGTATTCGTAGATTGGGGCGTTTGCGCACCGGCCGCAGATAGGCTGCCGAGGCGCTCGCCCGGCGTCCGGCCGCGACGGTGAAGTCGGGCATGCCGAAGCCGTCGGTGTTCGGCCCGTTGAAATCCTGAGTAAGCGGATAGCCGCTCGCTGCGGCCGCCCGTTGCGCGCGCGCCATCAACGGGCTGGGGGCAGGGTGGGGCGACACCGCGAGCGGACCGCTACCCCCATGCAAGGCGCTCTCTCCACGCCAATGCCGTTCCAGGCGCTTGAAATAGGGAAGGACGTCGGCCCACCCCCAGCCGGCAAGGCCCTGCGCGGCCCATCCGTCATAATCGCGCGCGTGGCCACGGATGGCCATCATACCGTTCAGCGACGACGTGCCGCCCAGCATCTTGCCGCGCGCTACGGGAAGGCGGCGTCCGCCGAGTTCGGGTTCCGGCTCCGACTGAAAGCCCCAGGTGATTGCAGGGTTCGACCACAGTTTCGATACGGCCAAGGGTAGGGCGACATCGATCCGGCGATCGGAGCCACCCGCTTCGAGCAGCAACACCCGCATATTCGGGGCCTCGCTGAGCCGGTTGGCGAGCACGCAGCCGGCCGATCCTGCTCCAACTATCACATAGTCGCAGACTTCTGCGGTCATACTACCTTCCAGAAGCGGAATAGCGAGCCGGTCGGGTTACGCCGTCCCACGCCCACGAAAATGCTATGGTTCATCCATGCGTAGGGGCCGGCAGGCGCCTCGAACCGAGGGGTCATTCGCATATAATAATCATGCGGGTCGACCTCCTCGCCCGCCATCAGCCGGCGGATCACGTCGGGCTTGGCATGGCGGACACCGGCGCTGCGCTTGAGGATGACGGCGCCGTCGTCGGTACGCAGCAGATATTGGGATTCGAAGCGCCCGCCACCGTCGGTTCGGACCAAGGGAAAATCGCCGCCGCTGCCTTCCACGAGCGTGCCTTTGAGCCCCGGCCCGGAAAAAGTGCCGCCCTGGACCAGGACCGCGCCGCGCGTATAGCCTTCGGCAAGATGAATGTGCATGCGCGCGCCGAGCGCCATGCGGATCTCCAGCGCGAATTCGAGCTGCATCACACTATCTCCGCGATGGTGTAGCGGTCGCTGCCCGACGGCCGTTCGGCCACATAGGCGCGGGTAGAAAGAGGCGCGTGAGGGCCTGCCTCGTCGACTTCGAACACGATCGTCATGCGCGTGCCGGTAAAGGGGCCCTCCTGCGTGCGATAGCCTGTGCCGATGATCCGCAAGATGGCGCCGTCGGCGGTTTGGACGAGGAAATTCGCCTCGAGCACGCCAATGCCATCGGGTCGGCGCAGCAGCGTCTCGCCGCCGCCTATCACGGTCCCCTCAAGGCCTTCGCCATGAAGTCTGCCATCGCATGCAGCATGGTATTCGCGCACGCCTCCGGTCGCGAGCGTGCCGACGACGATGGGCGTCGTAACCGCGACTTCCAGCAAGAACCGTTCGGCTAGCGCGGGCGTTGGGGCGTCATCCGGATCCACCATGTCAGTAGGCCAATGTCACGGACTTGAGTTCGGTATAAGCTTCCACGCCGGCTCTCCCATTTTCGCGGCCGAAACCGGATTGCTTCATGCCCCCGACCGGCATGGCGAAATCGTTCCCGCCAAACGCATTCACGCGCACCGTACCCGCTTTCAACCGTTGGATCAGGCCATGCGCAGTGGCGAGATCGCGCGTCCAGATATAGGCGGCCAGCCCATAGGTGGTGGCGTTGGCGAGTTCGGCAATTTCATCCAGATCGCACGTTTCAAACGGCAGCACGCTCAGAACCGGGCCGAATATCTCTTCGGTCGCAGCGGGGCTGCCGGTGTCTAGATCACAGAGCACGGTTGGCGCGATATAATAGCCATGAGTCATGCCGCCGCTGCCGCCGCCGAGGATTGTGGCGCCGGCGTCGCGTGCCTCGTCGATGAAGGCGGTCACCTTGGCGAGGTGCTGTTGCGACGTGACGGGGCCGATCTGCGTCGTGGGATCGAGGGGGACGCCAATCCGCATGGCCGCGCCGTGGGCGTGCACCTTGGCGACTAGTTCGTCCGCAATCGATCGATGGACGAACAGCCGCGATCCTGCCGAGCAGGTCTGTCCGGTATTGAGAAAGATGCCGATGGCGATCGCGCGCGCGGCGGCGTCGAGGTCGGCGTCCGGGAGCACCACGACCGGCGATTTGCCGCCGAGTTCCACCGTCACCCGCTTCATTGTCGCCGCGGTTTCAGCAACGATGAAGCGTCCGGTTGCAGTCGAACCGGTGAAAGATATCTTGGCAATATCGGGATGGCGCACGAGGGCGGCGCCTACGACCGGCCCCGTTCCGGTGACGATATTGATCATCCCGGGCGGGAAACCGACGTCGCCGATCAACTCTCCGAGCCGGAGCGTCGCGAGCGACGTCTGCTCGGCCGGTTTCAGCACCACGGCGCATCCCGCCGCGATCGCGGGCGCGATCTTGCTGGCGGCGCCCATCAGCGGATAATTCCAAGGCACAATCTGCCCGGCAACGCCCACCGGCTCGCGCACGGTATAGGCGTGCCAGCCACCAGGTGCGGACATCTCCATCGTCTCGCCGCCGATCTTGCCCGCCCAGCCGGCGAAATAGCGGAGCGCCGCCGCCGCCCCGGGGACATCGATCCGGCGCGCATTGGCGATCGGCTTGCCGACGTCGAGCGTCTCGAGCTGCGCCAGCTCTTCGGCATGCGCCTCGACCGCGTCGGCAAGCGCCCACAGCTTTGCCCCGCGTTCGGCCGGGCGCCAGCCTGCGGCTGCGCTCCGCATCGCCTTGTGCGCAGCGGCAACGGCGGCGTCGACATCTTCAACGGTGCCGCCCGGGATAGCGCCGACCGGCTCGGCGGTCGCCGGATCGATTACCGGCAACGGTTCGCCACGACTCTCGACCCACTCGCCCCCAATCAGTAAACGATGGGGACGGGCGGCAAATTCCTGCGCAGGGTTCATGCCGGCTAGACTTCGCGATAGTGGAACGGGGCGACAAACGGTTCGGGGAAGCTTTCATAATCGATCGTCGGCGGCCGGTCGGGCTTCAGTCCGTCGATGGAGCGCAGCAGCTTGACGCCGCCCTTGTTCCAACCCCGATCATATTCGACATAGATGTTCATGTAGCCGTGCAGCCTGGCGATCCGCCATTGGCCGTCGATCCTGACATAGTGGTTTTCATAGGTTGCCTCGCCCCAGCGCGCCTCATTGCCGATCGAGCCGACCATCATGAAGGAACGCCAGCGGCCTTGCGCCGTACCGGCCTCGACGTCGATGTGGATCACGGGCTGCAACTGCATGTGGTTGTAGAGCACGCCATGCCCGTAGCTCGGCAAGTGGTGCAGATATTCGCGCACGCGCTCGCGCCCGACATAGACGCCGCGGCCGGCAAGCTCCAGCGTCCCGTCTTCGGCAAAGAGCGCCGCCGCTTCGTCCCACAGGCCTTTGTCGACATAATAGCCGTAGGCCGCCTGCAGATTGGCGATGCCGACCCAATCCTCGGCACGCTGCGCCCGTAACGCGAGCCGTTCCTGCTCGGCCTGGAGCCGGGCGAGCTCGGCCCTTAATTCGGCGATGTCGTCGCTCATTGTTCTACCTCTTTTCAGCATCGGCCGCGCGATCTTCGTTCGCGCGGCGGATCAGATAATGACGGATATTCTCCACCTCGGCAGCGCTGAGCTTGCCGGTGAAGCGGGGCATGCCTTCGTTGACGAGTACGCCGCCAAGCACGATTTCCTGAAAGCCGGGGCCAGCCAGAAAGCCCGTCTTGCGCAGGTCGGGATAGGCGCCGGCGCTGACTGCGCCACTGCCGTGGCAACGCAGGCAGTAGCGGCCATAGAGGCGATCGCCCGCGTCCGCGCTTGCCCTGCTGCCTTCGATTGGCGGTGGATCGAGAGGAGGATTGGGCCGTGGCGGATCGGCGGGCAGCGCCGCTTTCCCGTCGAGCCGGAAGACGAGAAGCCGGTTGGGTCCCACGGCGTTGCCGGCTTTCAGCGCCATGATGCCGCCGGTGAGCGGCCAGCCGCCGCCCCAGCCCGCCATAACCGCGATATATTGCACGCCGTCCAGCCGATAGGTGATCGGCGGCGCGACGATGCCCGTATGCGCGTCGAACGACCAGAGCGGTTTGCCATTGCGCTCGTCATAGGCGACGAGCTTGCGTTCGGCATTGCCCTGGAAGATCAGCCCGCCGCCAGTCGCCAGAATCCCGCCGTTGAACGGTGCGGCCATTTCGCGTTTCCAAGCTGCGCGCTGCTTCACCGGATCCCAGGCGATAAGCCAAGCGTGCATGTCGGCATAGAGTGCTTGCCATGCCGCCTTGCTCATCGCGCCGCCGCCGCTGATCGCCACGCCCGAACTGTAAGCGCCATGCACGATCGGCTCGTCGGCCGCTGCGTAGGGCATGGCCACGTCCTGCGCGGGAATGTAGACGAGCTTCGTTTTGGGCGAGAAAGCCATCGGCGGCCAATTGTGCCCACCTCCCGAACTTGGACGCTGAACATGTGCCTGGCCTGTCGCGTAAAAGCGGGCGGCGGGGTCGATCGTCGGCCGCCCGCTGGCGGAATCAATCGATTTGGCCCAATTCTGCGGGACATAGGGTGCCGCCGAGATGAACGCACCGGTCGCGCGATCCAGCACGTAGAAGAAACCGTTCTTCGGCGCCTGCATCAGCACCTTGCGGGTGCGGCCGCCAATGTCGAGATCGGCCAGGATGATGTTCTGGCTCGCGGTATAATCCCAGCTTTCGCCCGGCGTTTCCTGAAAATGCCAAACATATTCCCCCGTCTCGGGCCGCAGCGCCACGATCGAGGATAGGAACAGGTTGTCGCCTTTGCCGTTGCTGCGGCGACCATAGTTCCAGGGCGATCCGTTGCCGGTGCCGATATAGAGCAGATCGAGTTCGGGGTCGTAGACGATCGCGTCCCACACCGTTCCGCCGCCGCCCCATTTCCACCACTCGCCCGCCCAACTGTGCCGTATCTTCGCAAGCGCACCGTCAGACGCGGCATTGTCCCGCATGCCCGGCTTGCCCGGCACGGTGTAGAAACGCCAGACCAGCTTTCCCGTGGCGGCCTCATAGGCGCCGACATAGCCGCGCGCGCCGAATTCGGCGCCGCCATTGCCGATGATGACCAGGTCTTTCGCGACGCGCGGGGCACCGGTGATCGAATAATTCTCCACAAGCGGATTGTCGGCGTCGATCGTCTGGGTCTGCCACAGCATGTGGCCGTCCCTGGCATCGAGCGCGATCAGCCGTCCATCGAGCGCGCCGAGGAAGACACGCCCGTTCGCGACCGCGACCCCACGCGACACGGGGCCGCAGCAGGAGCGCGCCGAAGCCGCCCGCACCTCCGGATCGAACCGCCAAAGCAGCGTGCCGTTTCGTGCATCGACGGCGCGCACCACATCATAGGCGCTGATCGTGTACAGCACGCCGCCGACCATGATCGGCGTCGCTTCCTGGCCGCGATCGGTTGCCAGATCGAGCGACCAGGCGAGGCCGAGTCTGCGGATCGTCGCGCGACTGATCTGGTCGAGCGGCGAATAGCCTGTCGCCTGTTCGGTGTTGCCATGGAGCGGCCATTCTGCGGTGGCGCCGTGCACCGACCCGCCCGCGACGTTCGGGCTGAGGAGGGTTGAGAGGGCGACAAGGGCCGTGAAAGTGCGGGAAACGGTGTAGGACACCTGCCTACCGCTAGCGGGAGAGAGGCTGCCGCTCTTGCATCATAGCGCCCTCGATGGGCCTGTCAGCGCCCTGGAGGGCGAAGCCCGCGCCTTGCGATATTCGCGCGGCGTGGTTCCGAAGCGTTCGCGAAAGAGACGGCTGAAATGATGCGAATCATTGAAGCCCCAGCCGAGCGCGATCTCGGTGATCGTCCGCTCGGCGAGGGCGGGGTCGCCGAGATCGATATGGCAGCGATCAAGCCGCCGGTTCCAGATCAGCCGGGCCAGCGTCGCGTCCTGACCGAGAAACAGCTTGTGCAGATAGCGCTTGGAGCAGAGGAGGCTTCGCGCGATCCGATCGATGTCGAGATCGGGATCGGCCAGATGGCGATCGACATAAGCGAGAACACGCGCCCGCCGGGCATCGCCAAGAGCATCCTCGCCGCTGCCATGCTTGGCGAGAAGCGTCATCTCGGCCAGTTCGCGCAGGACATTGCCGAGCATCTGCGCGCTGCCTTCATTGAGCGAACGGACCTGCCCGATCGCGGCGACGAGACTGAGGTGGAGGATATGATCCGCACCTTCGCCGCTGGCATAGCGCTGCATCATGTGGCGCACCCAGCGCTGCGCCGCCTGCGCGCGCCCCAGCGGCAGCGTCAGCGTGGTCTGGCGCGAAAAGCCATCGGACGTGATCCGGAACGGCTGGCCCTTGTCATAAGCGCACCATTCGCCCGCCAACAACGTGACCGACCGGGTGCCCTGTTCGACGAGACAACTGCCCTCCTCCTGAAACAGGAGCTTGATCGCGGGAGTCACGGCATGCAGCCGGGCGCTGGTTTCGTCGGCGATGACGTGGCCGCCCAGCGTGACCGAACAGATCCTCGCCCCACCGACATCGGCGCCCCGGATCGACGCTTCGTGGCCGTCGTCGCGCAGGCGGGCAGCGGCATTGCCGATGAAAGCGGCAAGCTGCCGGCTTCGTTCCGCGACATTGGGCGCGCGGGTCGAGAAATCGACGGTGTGCATGCCGTGCATGGCTTTGTCCTCCCCGTTGCCACTGTGTGGCGACTAGGCGGGTAATACAAGCGGGTCGTCCCTCGGCGGCGCCGGGGTGAACGGACGCGGCTCGTCCGCCGCCCATGGCGATCGGGTGCGATAGGGCACGAAATGGAACACCGCCTCCACCGCGGCGATGCGGTCGTCCTGAATCCGGAACGCTTCGAGGAAGGCGAAGCTGTGCGGGCGCAGGAAAAAGCCGGCGCGGCGCTCGCCATTGGTAAGCTGATAATCCTTGAGCCTGCCGTCATGATCGATGAACCCGCCGGCGAGCACGACGCCCTGTTGCTCATCCACCAGCGGATAGCGGCGCGCGCGAATCCAGTTGTCGAAACGGTAATAGCCGAGACGGAACTGCTCCTCGCACCCCAGACGCGCGATCGGCGCGATATCGGGACGCACGTTGCTGGTGGTCTGGACCCCGTTTTCCCGGCGCTGGCAGTCGGGCGCAAAGACGGTGTGGATCGTTCCGTCATTCCGCTCAAGCGTGTCGAAATAGCCATTGGCCAGCGTCAGCATGCGCGCCCGCCCGACGCGCGCGGCGGAGGAGAGCGGAGCACTGAATTCGGGCCGAGGCTGAAGATCGGTGGAGAGGAACGGCACGCCGCAATCGTGCGGGCGGGCGACGAGCAGCTCGAACTCGCGGATGGCATCGTCCGACACCGCTATGCGGGCGACGTAGAGCGCGTGGTCGCCACTCTCGTCCAAGACACCGAAGCGCGCGGCCTGCCCCGTCTCCGGATCGGCGAGCGACAGCATCGTCGGGCCGATGCCGGTGATCGTGCCCCACGCGCCGTCGCCGATCGGCATTTCGACGCAATTTTCCGAAAAGCGGGCGGATGGATGCCACCGGAGCCGTGAAGCGTCATTCCGGTCGAGCGCCTCGTCGATCCCGTCGAGCAACCGCAAGAATTGTCGATACTCAGCCATGTCCTTCCTCCTGCGATCGGGTTGGCATCGAAAAATGACGGCGCGTCGCCAGCAACAGCACGGTCTGGACGAGCATGGGCAAAGCGAGCGCCGACAGGATGATCGTCGGCGGTATTTTCGCGGCGAGCGCGAGGCCGCCGGCGAGCGGCGCGGCGATCGCGCCGATCCTCGCGATCGCCGTCGCGGTGCCTGCGCTGGTGGCGCGCAGATGCTCGGGATAAAGGGCCGATGCCGCGCCAATCAGGATAAGCTGATTTCCCGCCACGCCGAAGCCGACCAAGAAGATCAGCACGCTCCACACCAGCACGGCGCCTGGCACGACGAGCAGCAGCAGCAGTCCTGCCGCCGCCATGACGTAGCCGGCGACGAGCGCCGCGATGAGATGGCCGCGATCGATGTAGAGCGCCGCGACGATGCTGCCGACGATACCGCCGATCTGGATCGTGACGGTCCCCCGCAGCGCTTCCGCCTCGGGCCAGCCGGCGACGATCAGCAGCATCGGGAGCCAGCTCACCATCAGGTAAAGCGTGAAAGAGCCCATGATGTACACGACCCACAAGACGAGCGTCCGCACGCGCAATGCGGGGGCGAGCAGCGTCGCGAATGCGAAACGCCGCGTCTCGGTGCGGGGCGGCAGGCTGAGGCGGCGTGGATCGAAGGCGGGGTCGATCCGCCGGGTGAGCCGGGCGAGGCGATCGGGATCGCCGCGCGCGATCGAACAGGAAAGCGATTCGGGCACCGCTATCAGCAGCAGCACGGCCATCGCCATCGCGAACAGGCCCCCCGCGACGAAGATGCCGTGCCAGCCGAACGCGGCGATCAGATTGGGCGCGACGAGGCCGGCGAGCGAGGCGCCCAGCGCCATGTTGCAGCCCATCGCCATCATCATCAGGAAGCGGCGTCGAGGGGGCGAAAAATCCGTCAGAAGCGCGAGTGCGTTGATGTTCGCGGCCCCGATGCCGAGCCCGGTGAGAAGCCGCAGCAGGGCGACTTCGGCGGGGGTGGACGCCAGCGCCGTCGCGAGGCAACTCGCCCCCGCGACGAGCAGCGACGTCCACATCAGGCGCTTGCGCCCGTGCGAATCGCCGATCATCCCGAAGATCGCCGCGCCCGCGCCCATACCGATGAGGCTGATCGACAGCGCCCAGCTCAATTCCTCGGGCGCGATTCCCCAGTCCCGAGACAAGGCCGGGATCGCCAGCGCGAGCGCCTGCAGATCGAAGCCGTCGACCAGCATGATCGCCGACGTCGCCGCCAGCACGAGCCACTGGAGGCCACCGATCGGGCGCGCCTCCAGCCATTGTTCGACGGTCAGGCGTCCGGCCGCCGCCGTGGATATTGTCTCCATGACGGCACCATGGCCGGGTTCGTGCCGCGCTGTCACCCGCCTTAGAACTTCTTCTTCAAGGACAAGGCCCATTCGCGCGGACGGCCCGGCTGGGCGGTGGCGAAGCCCGCGCTGCCGCTGTTGTCGAACGCGGTCAGGTAATAATATTTGTCGAACAGGTTGGTCACTTCGCCTGAAATCTCCAGGTCGCCCTCCGCATTGCGCCATGTCAGGCGCGCATTGGCGAGGGTGTAGCCATCGATCCGCTCGAACGGCGAGTTCGTCGGATTGGAATAGATGGTGCTCTGGTAGGAAGCGTCAAACCGGGGCGTTAAAGAACCGCCGTCGCCAAGCCCGATTTCATACTGGACGCCGATGCTCCATTTCCATTTCGGCGTGTAGGGCGTGACGTCGTCGAGTTGCGGGCCAGCCGGGTTGGAGGGACCGCCGGCCGCCGGATTGATGCGCGTATATTTGAAATCGACATAGCTCACCGCGCCATCGATCGCGAGGCCGGGGATCGGGCGCAGCGACGTTTCGACTTCGATGCCCTTGATGTGGGCGTCGCCCGCATTGGCAATGGCCGAGCAGGGGCCGGCATCATCGTCGGTGGTGGTGGGATCGCTGAAGCCGGGACAGGTCGGCACGAGATTGAGCTGAACGCCCTTATAGTCCGAATAGAAGGCGGCGACGTTGATGCGCGCCCGCCGATCGAACAGGTCGGTCTTGAGGCCCACCTCATAGGATGTCACCGTTTCGGGCGAGAAGGGGACGACCTGGAAGGCGGTAAACGGCCGCGGATTGACGCCGCCGCCCTTGAAGCCGGTCGCCACCTGCCCGTAGCCCATGACGCCGGGCGTGAACTGATATTGCAGGCTCGCCCGGTAATCGACGCGATTGCCGTTATAGATGCCGGTCCTGCCGTCGATCGGGTTGCCGGCGGGATTCAGGAAGGGGTTCAGCGTTCCGTCGCGATTGATGCGGCGGAACAGATAATCCTTATGCTCCTCGGTATAACGCAGGCCGCCGATCAGCTTCAGCTTGTCGGTCGCATTGAGGATGATCTGGCCGAACGCCGCCTTGGTGTCGGCATTGACGGGATCGTCCTGCTCGAACTGGAGCGGGAAGGGCGTGTAGCGGAAATCCGCTTCAAGCCCGTTGATCGTCCGCTGATCGAGATAGAAGCCGCCGATCGTATATTCGACCAGATTGTTCGCGCCCAGCGAGCCGTTGACTCGCACTTCCTGGCTGAAGGACCAGAAGCGGATATCGGCGGACTGCTGATCGATGGGCAGCGGCGAAAGATCGAGGTCCGCCGCCGAGCGTGAGTGATATTGCCGGTAGGCGGTGATCGAGACGATCTCCAGCCGATCGGAAGGCTTCCAGTTGATCTGGCCGGAAACGCCCCACCCCTGAAAATCCACGTGCGGCCGATAACGCGATTCGACGAGCGGATAGCCGGGCGCGACCGGGCCCGTCCAGGTGCCGGCGGGTGAAAAAGCATTGGAATAATTGCAGAATTTTCCACAAATGAAATTGGCGGGGTCCACGGCCGGCGCGGTGGTCCGCGCCCACGGCTGTTGCGTGTTCGAATAGGTGAGGACTTCGCCGGCAGACGTCCGCTTGTCGCTGGTATAGTCGGCGATCAGATTGATTTCGATCGGGCCGCCGTCGTCGAACCGCAACTGGCCACGCAGTGCCTGCGTATCGACACCGCCGTCGCGGCCGAACACGCAATTGGATGAGGCCGGCAGTTCGCGCGCCACGCCGCCGACCGCCGGATTCCTTGCGCTGCCGGCCGGGTTCACGCAGCCATAATCAAGCCGCTTCACATAGCCGTCCTGCTTCTTCGCGACGCCCGAGATGCGCCCGAACAGCGAATCGGTAAGCGCGAAATTGGCGCTGCCGCGCAGGTCGAGCCGATCGCGGCTGCCATAGGTCGCCTGAAGAAAGCCGCTGCTCTCGCCGGTCGGTTTCTTCGAATAGAGCTTGATCGCGCCGCCGATCGAGTTGCGCCCGGCCAGCGTGCCTTGCGGCCCGCGCAATATCTCGACGCGATCGAGATCGAGCAGGTCGAGCACCGAGCCCGTCAGCGTCGCATAATAGACGTCGTCGACATAGAGGCCGACCCCCGGCTCGACCGCGGGACTAGGATCGAACTGGCCGATGCCACGGATGTTCGCGCCGAGCGACGGGCCGAAGGCGGCGCTCTGCGATTTCAGCGTCACCGACGGCGCCTGATTGGCCACCTCGGCGATGTTGGTCTGGCTGCGCGCCTCCAGCATGTCCGAATTGACCGCGGTGATCGCGATCGGCGTGTCCTGCAAATTCTGCGCGCGGAACTGGGCGGTGACGACGATGTCCTCGACCCCGCCGGAATTGCCGGCATCGTCCGCCGTCTGTGCCGCCGCCGCCGAGGCCCAGCCCAGCGCGGCGAGCGACGTCGCCATCATCCAGCACGGCATAGTCATCCGTCGCCGATTGCGTTTACCCATTGTCTTCCCCTTCTTTTGGCGCGTCTCACCAGGCTGGGTTGTGCTGCGGCCCGGCTCGTTCGCTCATCTGTTCGTTGAAGATCGTGCGCCGGACGAAGCGCCAGCCTTCGGCGGGCGTGCGCCGGATCTCGTCCTCATAATGTCCGTAGGCGCCGACATAGGGCCAGCGCAGCCGGTTATCGTTGTTGAGCTCGAACCAGTAAGCGATGCTCTTTGCGGCGTCGCCCTGGATGTCGACCAGTTTGTTGGTCACGAAATGGCGCAAGCGGGCGGGATGAAGCGGCGCATCGGCCTCTTCGAAACGGCCGAAGAAGGCGCGCATATTGCGGACCTCGGCCCGGATGGCCTCGCGCCCTTCGACGACACCGCCGACCCAGTCGAGCACGCCGTCCTCGGCGAACAGCGATGCGACGGTATCGGCATCCTGCCAGTTGAGGGCAAAGATGTAACGCGCATGCAGATCATCGATCGCCAACCGGTCCGCTGCGATCCTTGCCGGATCCGCGATGACTTCGACCTGCGCTTGCGTCATTCTCTCCGCAACCTCGCCCCGAGGATTTCTATCCTCGCCGCAATAGCGCCGCCCTCTGCCGCCTACTTGTCTGTCGGTGCACGCGAGGCGGCTCGCAGCGCTTGGGGGGTATCAGGTGCGGGCGGGCTTCAGCGGAGGGGTCGGCGTCAGGTGGCGTAGGTGGCCCGCTGACTATCCAGCATCCGGCGCAACGCAGCCCATTCGCGCGCGATGACGCGCTCCCCGCCCTCGAAGGCGCGCGCCATCGCGCGGCAATCCTCCTCGCCGGGATAAACCAGTTCCCGCTTCGGATCGACGCATTGCGAGAGCGAGGCCACCTGCATGCGACATGCGCGCTCGAGATAATAGAGGCGGGAAAAGGCTTCGGCGACCGTGGGGCCGATGACCAGCGGACCATGGTTGCGCAGCATCAATATGTCGCCCGCGCCGAGCGTCGCGGGCAGCGCCGCCCGCTTCTCGGCCGTATCGAATATGCCGGTATAATCGAGGTAGGCGACCTTGCCGTAGAAACGCAGCGCGTGCTGGCTGAGAGGCAATAGCCCGTCGCGGTAATTGGCGACCGCGATGGTCGCCTCGGTATGGGCGTGCATCACGCAGGCGGCGGCAGGCGTGCCCATGTGAAGCGCGCTGTGAATGCAAAATCCCCCGCGGCTGATGCCAAGGCCGGTGGGATCGGAAAGGACGTTGCCGTCCACGTCGCACTTCACCATCAGCGACGCGCGGGCTTCGCCGAACAGGTGGCCGTAAGGCAGTTGCAGAAAATGGCCTTCCTCATCGGGCACGCGGATCGAAATATGCGTGTGGATGAGATCGGTCATGCCCAGCCAGTCGAGCAGGCGATAGGCGATGGCAAGATCGACCCGCGCCGTCCATTCGGCGGCCGAGCATTCCGGGGAGGGGCCGGCGACGCCCGAATCCATGATGTTGTCGGTCACAGCTCGGGCTCCGCGCCCGCCAGGGTCCGCTTGAGGATCGCCATCGCCTGCAATGCCTTGGGAAGGCCGGCGTAGGGAATCGTCTGCAGAACGATTTCCTTTAACTCCTCCGGCGTGAAACCGAGCTGGTGTGCATGCTTGAAATGCAACGCCACCCCATGCGCGCCCACCGCGATCAGGATCGAAAGGCATATGAGTTCGCGATCGCGCAAGGGCAGGCCCGGGCGGGACCAGATCGTGCCGAAATTGGTTTCGGTCACGATATGCCAGAGGTCCTCGTCGAGGGCGCGCACGCCCTCATTCCGGCCCCAGCCGAGCTGATCGAGCACCGCGAGGCCGGCCGCCTGCCGATCGTCGTTGGACCCGGTCATCAGAAGTTGACCTGGCCCCGGACGCCCCAGGTGCGGGGCGGGAGCAAACGCGCGCCGAAGGCCTGGTTGACCGCGTAGCTGGTGCTCATCGTCGTCGCGGTGATGGTGGTGACGTCGGTCAGGTTGTCGACATAGGCCTTGATCGAAAAGGCGTCGTCCGGCGCCACATAGCCGAAGCTGAGATTCACGCGCGCGGTCGCGTTGGCGATGCCCTCCGGCAGGTACGACACGTCGGTCTGATACTCGCCCTCATAGCGAACATTGGCTTCGCCTATCAGGCGGCCGCCACGATCGCCGATCGGGAATGTCTGCTCGATATTGCCGACCAAGGTCCAGGTTGGCGAACGCAAAGTGGTCTGGTGCGAGCAATTGACCGCCGAGTTGGGCGGTGATCCCGCCGAAACGACGCAACTTGTCCGCGCCGCGGGCGGCGCAGCCAGCGTGAGATAGGTGAAATCGCCATATCTGGAGTGCAGATACTGCGCCTGGAAGCTTAGCCGCGTGGTCGGCGTGAGGAGCAACTGGCTGTCGAGATCGAGGCCGTAAGCGTGGCTTTTCGCGGCATTCTCGGTCACGAGCGTGGCGGCCCCGTTGACCAGCTTGACGAAGCTGACCTGCTGGTCCGTGTAGTCGAGGTAGAATGCCTCCAGATTCAGTTGCAGCTTATTGTCGAAGAAACGGTTCTTCGAGCCCACGACATAGGATGTAACCTTCTCGGGCTCATAGGTGGTGAAACCTGGCGGGCCGTAATAGAAGCCGCCCGCCTTGAAGCCCGTGCTGACGTTCGCGTAGAGCAGGCTGCGCGGCGCGGCGTCGAATTCCACGCCCGCTTTCCAGTTCACCTTGTTCCAATCGCGCGAACCGATCACCGAATTGATCGGGGCGCCGGTCGGAAACGGCGGGATCACCGGATCGGGGCCATTGGCAAGGATACGATAGCGGTTGCTGTTCGAATTCTTCTTTTCGTAGGTATAGCGTGCGCCGCCAACGATCCGGAACGTGTCGGTCAGGCCAAAGGTCAGCTGGCTGAACAGAGCGCCGGTCCAGCCCGACAGATTGGTCCACTGATCGCTGTAATTATGGCTGGTCGCGCTCTCGCCATTGGCGCGGGCGTGCATGGCGGTATCCAGATAATAACCGCCGAAGACGTAGCCGAAGCGCTGGCCGGCCGGCGACGCCAGCCGTAGCTCGATCGATTTCTGCGTCGGCTTCTGATGTTCGATGAGCTGCCAGCTCGTCGCGGTGCTGCTGTAGCGTACATCCGACTTGCGATAGCCGCCGACCAGCGAGACGATACCGATGCCGGTCGTCCAGTCGACATTGAGCCCGACGCCATAATAATCGCTGTCGAGATAGGGATGGCGCGTCTGCACCGCGATCCCGGCCGAAGTATAATAGTCCGGCAGGTCGCCAACATCGGTATAGGGGTCCTCGACGAAGCAGCTCGTGCCGGAGCGGCCAAGCGCCGAGCAGGCTTTGCGCAATGTCGCGCCGGGGCCTTTTCCGCCCTCATGCGCCCAATCGGCCGTAACCAGGATCGAGAGGTCATTTGACGGCTGGAACAGCACGGAGCCGCGCACCGCGTTCACATCCTCGTCGTCGGTGCCGAGGCTCATATAGCCGTCATGCTTGGCGTGCTGGCCCGCGATGCGGATCGCGACCCGGTCCGACAATGGTATGTTGAGCGCCGCATTCGCGTCAAAATGCGAATAATCGCCCAGGGTGATGCCGGCCGTTCCGCCGAGGCGGAAGTTCGGTCGGGCGGGAATGATGTTGATCGCGCCGCCTGTCGCATTGCGACCATAGAGCGTGCCTTGCGGCCCCTTGAGCAGTTCGACCCGATCCAGATCGTAGAAAAGGCCGCGAAAGGTGGTCGGCGTGGCAAGATAGACGCCGTTGATGTTCACCGCGATCGAGGGATCGGAGAAGGCGTTGCCGCTGAGATTGCTGACGGAGCGGACGGTGAACGTGGTGTAGGGGCCGCCGCTTGGCTGAATCTCGATGCCGGCGGTTTGGCGGGCGAGCGCGTCGATATTGTTGACGCCGGCGTCACGCAGTGCGTCGCCGGAGACGGCGACGATCGACAGTGCCGCCTTCTGCGCGCTTTCGGACCGCCGCTGTGCGGTGACGACGATGTCTGCCAAACCCTGATCGGCCGGCGCAGCGGCCGCCGTTTCCTGCGCGAAGACCGGTGTCGCCCCGGCAATCGTCAGCGCTACCAGCGAAGTACGAATTACAATCCTGTCCATGCCACTAATCCCCCGAGGACTCTTTTGGTTTTGGGGGAAAGTAAAATCGGCGTGATGGGCGGTCTGTCCTTCGGCTAGAGGACAATCGGACGCCGTTGCGCTTTTCCCGCGCAGGGGGCCGAAAGAGCGGCTTGCGGCCTGTGATCGGCCGGAAGGGGCGTGCTCAGTGGCTGACGAGGGAGCAGAGCTGATAGGGGCTGGTCACGTTCAGGCGGTGATAGGCGCGCTGGCGATAGGTCAGCACCGAGCTTTTGGCGATGCCGAGATCGAGCGCGGTCGCCTCCACCGTCATGCCGAGCGCGGCGCGCGCGCAAACCTCGCGCTCGCGCGCCGTCAGCGCCGGATAACGCGCGCCGAAGCGGTCCTTCAACTGCTCGATGCTCAGTTGCCGCACCGTCTCTGGCTTGTTGCGGTTGAGAGGGAGCATCGGCAGCGTGAGACAGGCGAGATTGACCAGCGCGGTCAGCTCCTGCTCCGAGAAATAGCCGTTTGACTGGTGGCGGGCGACATTCATCGCCCGCCAGGCATCGGCGCCGCGTTGCACGATCGATACGCGCTCGATGATGCCCCCTTCTTCAAAGAAACGGCGTCGGAAGCCCGCCGAAGGGATGTCGGACGGCAGGATACGCTGAAACACGGTGTCGCTGCATTCGGACGCCGCACGATAGGCGTCATACACCGGATCCAATGGCAGATAGGATTTGTTGTAGAGCGGCAGCAGCTCAACCAGCCAAGGCTCGCACGAATAATATTGGAGGTTGTTGTCAAGCCGTCCGGTCGCCTCGAACAGATAGATGCGCCGGGCGCCGCCGGTAACGCTCAGGATCGATTCGCGCACCGTCGATCCGAACTCTTCGGTGCCGATGGCGGCGAGCAGGCGCTCGTAAACCGGGCCGATCGCGCGCGTTGCGCGCCAATCGGTGATTTGCCGAATTGTGGTCAACTCTCCCTGGCCTCCGTCACGACGCGGCTGTCCGCACGAATCCTAGCATGGTTCGAGGCGGCGATCACAAGTAAAGCGGATGCCGCGAGCGCCGCGGGCAGCGCGAACAACGACATCACCGTCTCCTCGGCAATGCCCGAACTGAGCGCGATGCCAACCAGGATCGGCGCGACGACCGTGCCGATGCGGCCGACGCTCTTGGTCACGCCGATGCCAAGCGCGCGCGTTTCGGGTGGATAATAGCTCGCCAGCACGACATTCACCCCACCATAGGCGCCGAGCGCGAAGAAGCCGCAGACGATCAGCAGGCCCAGCAGCACCGCCGACGAAGCCGTGCCCAGCACTTGCCCGATGACGAACAGCAGCAGGGCCGCCACCCCCAGGAAAAGCACGAGTATGCGCGTGGCGCCGAAACGATCGATCAGCAGACCGACGCCGAGCGCAGCGATGATCCCGCCGAACGAGAATATCGAGATGGCCAGAGCCGCGAAGGACGGATCGTGGCCCAGTTGCACGAGCATGATCGGCAGCCAGGAGTTAAGGCAATAGCTGAGCGTCAGCATGGAGATGAAGAGCGCCCACAACGCCAAGGTGCCGATCCGGTAAGGGCCGGCGAGCAGCGAAAGCACGTCGCCGATCATGCCGCGCGGCGGCCCTTGCTCGCCCTCTTGCCCGATCGATAACTCGCGAAGCCAGCGCCACGCGATAGCTGCGCTCAGCACGCATAAGCCGCCCACCGCGACCATCGCCGCGCGCCATCCGCCAAGGTGGAGGAAGATGCCCGAAAGCAGGCCTGCGGCGGTCGAGCCCAGGGCATAGCCGGTGAACAGCACGGTGATGGCGAGGCCACGGCGATGCGGTGGCGCCGCGGAGGTCACCATCGCCAGGCAACTGGGCAACGAACCGCCGAGGAAGAAGCCGGTCACCAGCCGCAGCAGCAAGAGTTGTCCGGCCGTATCGGCTATCGCGCCGAGCCCCTGGAACAGGCCGGAGCCGACGAGCGTGCCGATAACGACGATGCGGTGTCCCGTCCGGTTGGCGACAAGCGGGAACAGGACCAGGCCGAAGCACTGCCCCAGGAGGCTGGCCGAGAAGATCGGGCCAAGCGCGGCGTTGGTGAGCGCGAGCGTGCGCGCAATGTCGGGCGCAAGCGGCCCCATGATCGAGAAGACCACGCCATCGAGCAGATAGGCCAGCGAACAGATGCCGATCACGATCGCATCGGCCCGCATGCGCGGATCGTCCCTGGATTCTGTCATGTCGCATCTCTCCCGGTGGCGGTTTGTCGCACGCCGGGCGCGGACGCCTTGTCCTCTCAAGAAGGGACAAAATGCCTGTCCCGCATCGAGAGGACAGACGCTGCCGCCGGAACCCGCCATCGCTTGGGCCGAAGCGGAGGAATGGAAATGCTCGACGGCAACAAGGTTATTATCACGGTCGCGCTGAACGGCGGGATGCAGCAGGATCGCGAAGGCGCGATCATTCCCAAGCAGCCGGCCGAAATAGGCGAGGCGGCGGCGCGGTGCCACGAAGCGGGCGCCGCGGTGGTGCACGTCCATGCGCGCGATCCGGAAGGCAAGAATAGCGGCGATCCAGCTATCTATTCGGCGATCATCCAGGAAATACGCAAGCGTTCGCCGATCCTGATCCAGACGACGAACGGCATTGGTGTGCGGCGCGATCCCAAGACTGGCCGGCTTTACTGGCCCGACGATACGGAACGGCTGGGCCTGCTCGATATCCAGCCGCAGCAGGATCTGTTCGGCATCGCCGCAGGGTCCGCCGATTTCTATAATCCGGAAGGGGGCTATCCCGGCGAAACGCCCTATGTGAACTCGCCTGAACTGCTCAAGAAAACGATCCAGGCCGTCTACGCGAAGGGGTCCGCGCTCGAATATGAGGTGATCGAGGCGAGTACGCTCCACCGGCTGATGCGTTATGCCAATGAAGGCCTGTTCGATCGCGAACGGGACAATATGTGGCTGCTCCATGGCGGCGGCTTTGGCTCCACGCCGCCCGTGGCGCGCAACATCATCTTCTCGATCGACGAAGGGCTGCGCCTGTTCCCGCGCGCCATCTGGGGCGTGACCGGCACGGGACGCGACATGTTCAGGATGGTAACGCTCGGCCTGTCGATGGGGTGCGATCTGGTGCGTGTCGGCTTCGAGGACGGCATTCATCTGCCGGACGGCAGCGTCGGCCGCGACAATAGCGATATGGTCCGGGCTGCGGCCGAAATCGCCAAATTCTATGGCCTCGCGCCGGCCAGCGTAGCCGAAGCGCGCGCTCGGTTCCGCCTGCCGGAGTGAGCCGCTTGGGCCGGCGGCGGGCGCTCCTCATCCATGATCGCTTCCTCGTCGATCGCCTCGACGGGCTGGATATCGATGCCGACATAATCGGGCCTGACGCCCTGATGCGCGGCCTTCCCGGGGAGTTGGCGGAACAGGTGGAGGTGGTGGCATGCGGCGGCGACCTGCCGAACGCCGTCGTGGATGCGCTGCCGCGGCTGAAGCTCGTCGCCTGTTTCTCCACCGGCTATGCGGGGATCGACCTTAGACGGCTGCGCGCGCGGGGGATCGCACTGACGACGGGTTCCGGCATCAACGCCCACGACGTGGCCGATCATGCGATCGCGCTGTTTCTGGAGCTATGGCACGGCTTGCTCGCCGCCGACGGGCTTGTCCGCGCCGGCGCCTGGCGCGAGTCTGTTAGACCGCGTCGCTCATTACGGGGCCGTCGCGCAGGGGTCGTGGGATTCGGCCGGATCGGTCACGCCATCGCCACCCGCCTGGCTGCGCACGAGATGGAGGTGGCGTGGTGGGGGCCGCGCGACAAGCCGGATGCGATCTTCCCGCGCGCGGAAAGCCTCATCGCGCTTGCGGAACAGAGCGATGCCCTGTTCATCGCGAGCCGCGCGACGCCCGAAAGTGCCGGGCAGATCGACGCGGCGGTGCTGCACGCGCTTGGTCCGGACGCTATTCTTGTCAACGTCTCGCGCGGCTTCCTGATCGACGAGGAGGCCCTTCTCGCCGCGCTCCTCGCGGGCGCGATCGGCGGCGCCGCGCTTGACGTGTTCGTGAAGGAACCGCCCGAGGCCACGCGCTGGCGCGATCTGCCCAACGTGGTGCTGAGCCCGCATCTGGCGGGCTTCACGCACGAAGCCGGCGAGGATCTGGTCGGGCAACTCCGCGGCAATATCGAACGCTATTTTCTGGGCGGACCTCTCCTCACGCCCGTCGATGATCCGCTTTGATGACGGCAAGGAACCTCCATGACCGACTTCGACCCCGCCACCGGACTTGCACGCGGCAGTTTCGGCATCGGCACCTATCGAAAGATGAGGGGAAAAGCCTTTCCGGGGCTGGTGCAGCCCGACGGTACGCTATTCGATCTCTCCGGCCTCTATCCCGATACCCACGCCATATTCGAAGACTGGGAGGGCGCGCTTGACCGGCTGACCGATATCGCCGCGCGTGGCGGCGACACCGGCCTGCACTTCGCCGAGGTCGAGTGTCTGCCCGCGATCGCCCGCCCCAATCTGCTCGGGGCCGGCTCAAACTATCGGCAACATGTCGCCGAGATGATGACGCACAACAAGTTCAACCAGGAGCATCGAAAGCCCGGGGAGAGTGACGCCGATTTCTTCCAGCGTAATCTGGCCGAGGTCGATCGCCGCGCGCGCGAGGGCATGCCCTTCTTCTGGACGGGACTCCATTCCTCACTGAGCGGCGCCAATGACGATATCGAATTGCCGTTGATCGGCGAGCATCCCGATTGGGAGCTGGAATTCGGCGTGATTGTCGCCGGCACGGGACGCTATGTGCGCCCCGAGGAGGCAGATCGGCTGATCGCGGGTTATGTCATGGTCAACGATCTCGGCACGGTCGACGAGTTCCGCCGGGCGGACATCAAGTTCGGCTATGATTGGATCAGCAAGCATCAGCCGGGATTCAAGCCGTTCGGCCCTTTCATCGTGCCGAAACATTTCGTCAATCGCGACGAGGTGCGCATCAAGCTCAAGGTGAACGGCCAGTCGATGATGGATTGGCCGATCAGCGACATGATCTTCTCGCCCGAGCAGTTCCTGTCCTACGCGTCCGAACGCATCCGGCTGATGCCGGGCGATCTGCTCATCACCGGATCGCCGCCGGGCAATGCCGGGGTCAATGGCAATCGGTGGCTCCGTCCAGGGGATGTGGTCGAGAGCGAGATCACCTTTCTCGGCCGCCAACGCAACAAGGTGGTAGCCGAAGACGCAAACGGCCGTTCGCCTACATTCGGGCCCTTCCCGATCCAATGGTGAGGCACATCCTTGATCTCGCGAGGCCGCGCGCGTCATGACCATTGAACTCAACGCCACTCACGATCCGGCGCGCAGAAGCTGGGTTGAAAGCGCCAATGCGCCCGATACCGATTTCCCGATCCAGAATCTGCCCTTCGGTGTCTTTCGAGTGCAGGAAGGCGCTGGCCGAGGCGGTGTCGCACTGGGCGACATGATCATCGACCTTTCCCACCTCCTGTCGTTGGGGGGTCTGACGGGAGCCGCGGCCGAGGCGGCGCGCGCCGCGGCCGGACCGTCGCTTGCGCCGCTTCTCGCCTGCGCGCCGGCGTCGCTGAGCGCGCTGCGGGCGCAATTGTCCGACCTGTTCCGGATCGGCGGGGCGGGGGACCCGGCCGCGCTGGCCACGACCCTCGTGCCGATCGCGGGCGCCACGCTCCTCATGCCGCTGCGGCCCACGGCGTTCACCGATTTCTGTACCTCATACGATCATATTCGCCGCATGGGCGGCGCAACGCCCAAGCTTGCCGCTATGTCGTTGCCGGTCGCCTATAATGGGCGCGCAAGCTCGGTAAGGCCGAGCGGCACGCCGGTAATCCGCCCCACCGGCCAATATGAAAATCCGCCGTTCAGCAACAAGGTGCGGTTCGGTCCCGAGCCGATGCTCGATTTCGAGCTCGAATTCGGCGTATGGCTGCGCGGGGGCAATCTGCTTGGACGATCGATCAGCGTTGCGGATGCCGAAGATCTGATGTTCGGCTGCTGTCTGGTCAACGACTGGTCGGCGCGCGGCATCCAGTTTTTCGAATCGATCCTGGGCCCACATCTCGGCAAAAGCTTTCTGACGACGATTTCCCCCTGGATCATCACGATGGAGGCGCTCGCTCCCTTCCGCGTGGCGGCGCGTGGGCGAACGGGTGAGGAGCCGGCGGTGCCCGGCTATCTGCTCGACGAGAAGGATCAGGCGGCAGGCGGGATCAACGTCGAACTGGTCGCCGATCTTGGGACTGCCGCCGGCGTGTCGAAGCGCATTGTCGACACGAATCTGGCGGAGCTGTTCTGGACGCTCGCCCAGATGGTGGCGCATCAGGCCTCGAATGGCGCCCCGCTTGAGGCGGGGGACCTTGTCGCCACCGGCACCGTATCCGGCGCGGCGGAGAGTGCGCGCGCCTGCCTGGCCGAGATCACGATGCGCGGCGGTACGCCTATCGATTTACCCGACGGTACGCAGCGTAACTGGCTGGAGGATGGCGACACGCTCACGCTGCGCGGCCGGGCGATTGCGGAAGGCCATGTTGCGATCGGCTTCGGCGCATGTACCGGCATCATCTGCCCCGCGCAGTTGACGGCATGACGATCACCAATTTGCGGGGGATCGCAAGCCGTTCCCGTCCGGACTTGCGGCGAGCACCTCGTCATCGACATTCACTGACATCCCGGGCCCCTTGGTGTCCCCTGCCCGACCTGGCGGGGGACATCGTGAAAAGAGGAAGGGTCCAGTGGACGATCGGCCCGATCGTCATTGCATATAGGATCGTGCCGATTCCGACGGTGCCGCCGAACATCCACCCCAATGCGAGCACCGTAACTTCGATTCCCGTGCGCACGATCCGGATCGACCATCCGGTACGAGCCGCCAAGCCTGTCATCAGCCCGTCCCGAGGGCCGGGGCCGAGCCCCACGCCGATATAAGTGCTGGTGGCTACGCCATTCAGAAAAATGCCGATGGCCAGCATGGCACAGCGGATCGGTAGCGATCCGGCGGCTGGAATGAGCCAGAGCGCGGCATCGGCAGCAAGACCGATCACGATCATGTTGCTGATCGTCCCGATACCCGGTTTCTGGCGGAGGGGAATCCAGAGCATAAGGACGATCGCGCCGGTGATGATGACGACGGTGCCGAAACTGAGCGGGGTGCGATCGCCCACGCCCTGATGAAAAACATCCCAGGGATTCAGCCCGAGATCGGAGCGAACCATCATGGCCATGGACAAGCCGTAGAGGCAGAGCCCTGCGTAGAGCTGAGCGAGGCGACGGATCATCATGGCTGCTATCTAGAGCAATCGGCTGCGTGGTACAGACCTGCTCATCTCGGGTCTTCGGATACCGTGTCTGGTCGCTCGCCTTTCGGCTTTTGCTTCGACCTGCGCACAGTCCTTGATGTGATGCGTTTCTGCTCGGGCGTTCTGCCGTGCCAGCTTTCGAGAACCTTCGCCAATATTTCATCAAGGCTCTTGATTTCGGCCGGGGTCAGGCATCCGAACATCTCCTTTTCACGCGCGCGGAAGAAGGGGATCACTTTCTGGAAAAGCGCCTCGCCCTCCGGCGTGATCGTCAGGATCGTGTGGCGCCGATCGCTGCTGTCTTCCGCCGCCGTGACGATCCCGTTGCGTATCAGCTTGATCGCGCCGCGGCTGACGCTGTTCTTCGGCCGACCGGTCATCGCGCAGATGACGTTCGCGGTCATGGGGCCATAATCGTGCAGGTTGGCGAGGATCGCGAATTCATCCCGGAGCAGCCCGAACTCCTTTTGCAGCAAAGTCCAAATCTGGCCCGAGTAATAATTGCCGATCAGGATCATGCGGAAGCCGTACCAGTCGCCATGCTCGCCCAGGACGCGGCGGCGCAAATCCTCCGATATGTCGTCCAGAGCGCCCGTCGTGCCTTCACGCGCCATATCGTGCTTCTCCGCCCTTGTTGACAAAAAGTCCCAAGTGGGACCAATATCATGAAACTCGTGTCGGGGAGAGAGCAGTATGAGCGATCAGAGTGCGGATCAATCGCCAGAAAGGGCGGCGTTGATCCAGCGTCTGGACCTGTTCTGCCGCGCCCTGGCCGAACGGGATGCGTCGCGGCTTACGCTCGCCAAAGGGTTGCGCATTACCGAGAACGGTCAGACGCTTTCCTTCGGCGAAGGCTTGTGGGCTACGGCCGGCGGCCCCGTCGATCACATCCACGACTTCGCCGATCCGGCGACAGGGCAGGCTGGCACGATCGCGCGGGCGATCGAGAACGATCATCCGGTGGTTCTTTCGTTGCGGTTGCGGTTCGAGGGCGCCGCCATTCGCGAGATCGAGATGATCGTCGCGCGCCCGACCGAAATGCTCTTCGTGCCCGACAATGTGCCCATGCCGCGCGAACGTCTCCTCGTCGCGGTAGAGCCCGAAAAGCGTCGTAGCCGGGCCGAGCTGGTGGACATCGCCAACCGCTATTTCGAGGGATTGCGGAACAATGACGGCGCGAGGCTCCTCGTCGATGACCACTGCCAGCGCCATGAAAACGGCCTGCGCGCCACAAACAATCCCGACCGCGACGGCGCGATCTTCCACATGACCGTGCGTGAGCAGTTCGATACCGGCTTCGCGGCCATGATTACCAATGTGCGCGACTGCCGCCATCTGATCGTCGATGAGGAGGCGCAGCTCGTTTTCTCCTCGGTCATCTTCGAGCATGCGGCCGACGAACGGTTCATCACCTATCGTGACGGCAGCGTGCACGAAATCTCCGGCCTGTACGCGCAGCCCATGGGTTTCCTGATCGGCGAGCTGTTCAAGATCGTCGACGGGCGCATCCATGAGATCGAGGCGGTCCTGCTCACCATCCCCTTTGGAATGCCCAGCGGCTGGGCGCCCGCGGAAGGAGCGGCGCAATGACCGGGCGCGACATATTCGCGGGCGATCTCGCCGATCTCTACCTTGATGCTCTCGTGGCACGGGATCCGGGCCGGCTGCCGCTTTCGGCGAACGTACGCTTTTCCGAAAACGGACAATCCTTGCCGATCGACAGCGGCTTGTGGCGGACGGCGGGCGGCCCCATCACCTATCGCTTTCCCTTTGTGGACAGCGCGAGCGGCGCGGTCGGCCTGTTCGCCGTCCTTCCGGAGAATGGCCAGAAGACGATCCTCGCCGCGCGCATCGCCCTGGAGAACGGCCTTGTCACCGAGTTGGAGACGATCGTCGTCCGCCGGATGGGGGCCTTGTTCGCGCCCGACCGGCTTACCGAGCCACGCCCGCTCTTCCTGCAAGCCCTGCCCCCGGAAGAGCGCCTGTCGCGCGCGGACATGATCCGCGCCGCCGATCTCTATTTTGAGGGGATCGAGCGGGACGACGGGGCGATCATCCCCTTTTCGGCCGATTGTCATCGGGTCGAGAACGGCGTCCGCGTCACGGGCACGCACGATATCGACGAACGAACGATCTATACCGAGACGCTTGCCGGCCAGAACCCCGCGGACCAGATCAGCAGCGGCTTCTTCCATTACATCAAACGCATCCGGGATCGCCGCTACCCCATCGTCGATAGGGAGCGGGGGCTGGTCGCCGCGATCGTGATGTTCGATCATCCCGCCGACGATCTGGTGATAACGCGTCCCGACGGAAGCCAGCTCGCTATGCCGAAGGAGGCGCTGTCGCCGAGTTCGGCGTTGCTCTATTACCTCTTCAAGATCCGCGCAGGCGAAATAGCGGGCATCGAAGTCGCCTATATCATGTTGCCTTACCGCAGCCGCAGCGCGTGGCTGGCGGACGGGGAGGGTTGAGAGGGCCATGGATACGCCGGCTGAGCAGCATCTGCTGACCTTTATCGAATCCTACATCGCGGCATTGGCGGCGCATGACCCCTCCCGGCTCCCGCTCGCTTCGGGCGCGCGTTATACTGAAAACACCAACGAGATCGCGTTCGGGCAGGGGCTTTGGGGCACGTTCAGCGGACTGGGCGACTATGATATCCGCGTTGCCGATCCGGCGAGGAATGCGGTCTGCCTCCTCGCCAGCATCACCGAGCATGAGGCACCGGCGATATTCGCGCTGCGGCTCAGGATCGAGGCGGACCGCATCGTCGAAGCGGAGGCGCTGGTTGCACGCGGGCGCGCCGGCGCCGAAACGATGGGCGTGGCCGACCCCGTCTTCACGACGGAAGTGCCCCCCGAGCAGCGAACGCCGCAGGCGGACATGATCGCGCTGGTGGACCGCTATTTCGACGGGGTCGAGCAATCGGATGCGTTCGATCTGCGTTTCCATCCGGATTGCGTCCGGCGCGAAAATGGCAGCCAGTCGACCAGCATCCCCGATCGCACCGAGGATTTCGTGGCCGGGCGCTTCCATGGCTACGCCCTTGATATCCGTGCGCAATTCGCGACGCGCATGTGGAGCTTCATCGAGCGCGTCTCGCCGCGCCGCTACGTCATCGCCAATGAGCGGACGGGTGTCGTGGTCGGCTTTTTCGGGTTCCAGCACCCCGGCGCGATCACGCATTTTATCGCGCCGACCGGGGACAGGGTGCCGATGCCGCCCTATGCGCTGGCCCCTTCGACGTTCGAGATCGCCGAGATCTTCAAGTTCGAGGCCGGTGCGTTCCGGCGTATCGAGGCGATCGGCGTCATCCTGCCGTTCGGCCAGCATCCGGGCTGGCCCGCGCCGCAACATGGGCGCACCACTTGACAAGTCCCAATTGGGACAGTCCATTCTTCTTCGCCCGATCCAATGGGAGATCGCCATGGCCGCCGATGCGTCCGCGCTTGAGAAACTCGCCGAACTGTACCTCGATGCCCTCGTCGCACGCGATCCCGGCACGCTGCCGCTCCACAGCGACTTCCGGTTGACCGAAAATGGCCAGACGCTGGCGATCGGCGACGGGCTGTGGGGAACCGCGAGCGCACGCGGAAAATATCTGCATGTCGTGGCCGAACCGGAAACCGGCGCCGTCGTGCTGACCACGGTGCTGCGCGAAAACGATCTGCCGGTCATCGCCGGCATCCGGCTGGGCGTGCGAGACGGGCTGATCGCCGAGGCCGAGATGGTCGTGTCACGCTCGGACATCCTGTTCTACAAGGACGGGCCCGCCAACCTGGAAGCGATGGGCGCCCCCGCCGCGCTCTGGACCCAAATCGAGCCGGAGGCGGAGCGGGCCTCGCGCGAGGATCTGATCGCGGTCGCGGGCTCCTATTTCGATACGCTGGAGCGGAATGACGGACGCCATATCGCGCCGTTCGAGGATGGATGCCGGCGGCTCGACAACGGTGTCTTCGCGACGCAGGCGCCAGAATTCGACAAGCCGGGCGAACCCCCTTTCTACGCGCTTGGCCCGGCGGGGCAGTTTGCGCTCGGCTATTTCATCTTCGTGACGCGCATCCGCGAACGGCGTTACCCGCTGGTCGATGTCGCGCGTGGCGTGGTCGTGAGCTTTCCGTTCCTCGATCATGCCGGCACCATCCATGAAGCGCGGCTGACCGATGGCCGGACGGTGCCGATCGGCGTGCGACAGCCTTTCTCCTGGCAGATTTGCGAGATGTTCAAGATCCGGCGCGGCAGGATCGCGCAGATCGAGGTCGTGCTGAACATGGTGCCCTACGGCATGGGCTCGGGCTGGTGACACGCAGGGGGGCGAGGGCCGCTGGCCATCGACCTTTCTACGGCTGGAAGCTGGTGATCGCCTTGTGGCTGATCATGGCCGCCAACCTTGCCCTGCCGATGTATGGGCTGAGCTTCCTCAACGTCCATATGGCCGACGAATATCATTTCAGCCGCACCACGCTCGGCCTTGCTTATTCCATCTTCATGGTGATGACCGGCCTGCCCGGCCCGCTCGTCGCCAAGCTTATCGATCGGGTCGGCATCCGCTGGACGCTCGTGATCGGCAACCTCCTCCTGATCGGCGGCGCCGCGGCGATGGCCACCATCGTGGCGACGCCGCTGATGTTGTTTCTTGTCTGCGGGCTGGTCATCGGGGTTTCCGATGCAGTGGGCGGCCCCATTCCGGCGCAGGCGGCGATAACCTTCTGGTTCGTCAGGAAGCGGTCGCTGGCGCTCGCCCTGATCCTTTCGGGCGGCACGATCGGCAGCATGATCTGCGCCCCGATCCTCGAACATGCCATCGCCGTCACGCATCAGGACTGGCGCTTCGGCTGGTGGATCATCGCCGCCGGCGGGCTGGGCGCGGTCGTCGTCAGCCTGCTGTTCGTTCACGATCGTCCCGAGGATCTGGGGCAGGAGGCGGACGGGCAGCCGGTTTCCGCGACGGCCGTTGAGGAAGCACGCCCCGCCTCACGCGTCTACGTCACCGCCGAGAACTGGAAATTCGGCGAGGTTCTGCGATCACCCGCCTTCTGGCTGGTCATGGCCTGCGCGGCAGGCTTCAGCGCGGCGTTCGCCATCTTCCTGGGCGACGGCGTGTTGCAGATCCGGGATCTTGGCTATTCCACCGAAACGGCGGCCTATCTCCTTTCGGCGGCGGTGGCGATCGGCCTCGTCGCGCATATGCTGACCGGCATCCTGGGCGACCGCATCGACCCCAAATATCTCTGGGTGGTCGCGATCCTGTGTCAGGCCTCGGGGATCGGGCTGTTCGCGCATGCGAGCAATCCATGGCTGCTCTATGTGAGCATCACCTGCCTCGGTATCGGCGGATCGAGCTGCATGGTCTGCATGGTCACGATGCTCGGCAACTGGTTCGGGCCGGCGACCTATGCCTCGGTCTTCGGCCTTGCCTCCGCCGTACAATCGACATTGGGCGCCCTCGCGCCGGTGATCGCGGGCTACTGGTACGATCACACCGGCAGTTTCGCCGCCGTGTTCCACGTCAACGCGATCGCTTGCGCGGCCGGCGCGCTGATCCTTTTCTTCCTCCGTCCGCCCGCCAGACCGCGTGTGGCGCCGGCTTACGCTTAAGCCACATAATAGACCCATCTGATACCAAATCGCTTGACATTAGTCCCATATAAGACCAATTTTCCGGGCAGGGGAGATAGAGACGATCGAGTCCTCCCTGGCGGGCCGACAATGTCCCGCATGACATAGACCGAAAAAACATGGTCGCCCGCGACGCCCTGGTGCGTTTTCTTCGCATCACGGCCGCCGGCACCGGGAGAGGGGAAGATCATGGCCGCGATGAACAGCCGCGTTCGCCGTACATTCGCACTCTTGCTGCTGAGCGGAAGCATCCTGTCTTTCGCGGCGCATGCGCAGACGCCGGCAGGATCGCCTGACGGAACGGCGCCGGATCAAGGCGCCACCCCGCCCAAAGGCGGCCTCCAGGAGATTGTGGTGACGGCGCGGTTCCGAAGCGAGAATCTGCAGAAGACGCCGCTTGCTATCACGGCCGTCACCGGCGCGGATCTGGAATCGCGATCGGTCAGCGACGTGACGAGCCTGAGCGGACAGGCGCCCAACCTGACGATCAATCCGGGCGGCGCGGGGTTCGGCCCGGCGGCATTCGCAACCATCCGCGGGATCGGCCTCAGCGACTTCTCGCTCGCCTTCGAGCCCGGCGTCGCAATCTATGTGGATGACGTTTATGAAGCGCGGCCGATCGGCGCCGCGCTGGATCTGCTCGATCTGGATCGTGTCGAGGTGCTGCGCGGTCCGCAGGGCACGCTGTTCGGGCAGAACGCCATTGGCGGCGCGATCCGGCTCATCTCCGCCAAGCCGACGGGCGACGGCCATGGCTATGTCGAGGGATCGCTCGGCAATTTCAGCCGGCGCGACATTCGTGGCAGCTTCGACGTGACGCTGGTGCCCGATCGGCTCTTTGCGCGGTTCTCAGGCTCGTCGAAGATGCTGTCGGGCTATATGGATGTGCTCGACTTCGCGTGCGTTCATCCCGATCTTGCCGGGTCGATCCAGCCGACGACCAACAATTCGAGCTGCAAGGTGGATACGCAGGGCAACACCAACGTGCAGTCCGGGCGCGCGGCATTTCGTTTCATCGCCAACGACGCGCTCGAAATCAACCTGATCGCGGACTATCAGAACCAGCATCAGAAGCAGCCGGCCGACAAGCTGGCGATCATCGCCACCACCGGCGACGATGCCGGTTACACGCCGATCTGGAACGAGACCGTCGCCATTCCGACCTATGGCGTTCCCTATGACGACAGGTTCGTGACCGACAGCCCCTATACGACCTACAATAACTATCATTCCGCGATTACGGGGCTGGATTATCCGAACAAGAACAACATCGTCCAATGGGGCATCAGCGGCACGATTGACTGGAAGCTGGGCGATAATCTGGCCCTGAAATCGGTTACGGCCTACCGTCATTACAAGGCCGTATTCGGCGTCAATTCCAGCGGGTCGCCCGAGGCGATCAACATGACGATCGATAACGATCCCCATCGGCAGTTCAGCCAGGAGTTGACGTTGACGGGAACCAGCGGGCCGCTCGACTGGACGATAGGCGGTTATTATTACCATGGCCATGATGGGGATTATGGGAATGCCGAAGTCTATCCGCCGGATATCCTGGCCTTCTACTTCGATGACGAGCAGAAACAGACCAGTAAGGCCGCATTCGTCCATGGCGTATTCCACGCGACCGACAAGCTGAGCATAACCGGCGGCGTGCGCTATACCGACGAGGACAAATCGATCTCGATATTGCGGCAATCGCTCATCACCGGCGATCTGCTGTTTCCGGTCACGAAAATATCCGAAGGCGACAAGAAATGGTCGCCGATGGGCAATATCGCCTATCAGTGGACGCCCAACTTCATGACCTATGCCCAGATTTCCACGGGCTTTCGCGGGGGCGGCTTCAGCCCACGGCCGAATGACCAGACTCAGATCAAATCGTTCGGGCCGGAATCGCTCACGGCCTATGAAGCCGGCTTCAAATCCACGCTGTTCGATCGGCGCGTCCGCCTGAACGGCGCGCTGTTCTACTCCCGGTACAAGGGCATCCAGCTTCCTTCGCTCTATGTCGACAATAACGGCATCATCGCGACGGTGACGCAGAATGTGGGCAAGGCCCATATCGAAGGCGTCGAACTGGAGCTTCAGGCGCGCCCCGTCGAGGGGCTGACCTTCGACGCCAATTTCGGTTATCTCCATTATAAGAACGACGATCTCGGCGCGGCGGCGGGCATCGCCGGGGGGCCGACGCTCGATACCGTGCCGGCCCGCACGCCGAAGGTGACGGCAAGCGTCGGGACCCAATATGAATTCGTCGCGCCGGCCGGCTGGACGGTCACGCCCCGGCTGGACATGACCTATCAGTCGAAAGTCTATTATAACTCGGCCAATACAGCGACGGCGGCGCAGAAGGGTTATGCGCTGCTCAACGGCCGGATCACCTGGGTCGCGCCGGACCGCGACTGGTCGATCGCCGTGTTCGCCACCAATCTCACCAACAAGCTCTATACGACCGGCGCTCTCGATCTGGTGAGCGGCTTCGGCACGTTGGAGCAGAGCGTGGCGCCGCCCCGCCAATGGGGCGTGACCGTCCGCAAGAATTTCTAGGGCTGGCCCGGCGGCGGCAAGGCCGTCGCCGGGCGCCCGTCACCAACGCATTTACGGGAGATCCGCACCGATGACAGAAGGAGCCGTTCCGGCCGCCGAGCGCGCGCGCCTGATAGGGGTCATGGACCAGTATCTCGACGCGCTGGCGGCGCGGCGCCCGCAGGACCTGCGCCTGGCGCCGCACGTTCGGAACACGGAGAATACGCGCGCCTTGCCGGTTGGCACGGGCCTGTGGAGGACCGTCAGGGGGCGCCGCAAGGAAGGCCATTATTTCGTCGATACGGTGCGGAGCCAGATCGAGTTCTGGGGCGCCGTGACCGAACATGACAGGGACTCCCTCTTCGGCGTGCGTCTGCGGGCGGAGGGGAGGACGATTTCCGAGATCGAGACCATCGTCGTTCGCGGCAGCGGCGGCGATTTCTTCAATCCCGATGTCGTATGTGAGGAGAATAGCGGTTTCCACCGCATCCTTCCGCCCGAGGAGCGCGGTTCGCGCGAGGCGCTGGTCGCGATCGCGGATCGCTATTTCGATGCGATCGAACTGAGCGACGGCAGCCGCCTGCCGGTCGAGGGGGATTGCCGCAGGCTGGTCAACGGAACGCTCGACAGCGTGATGGACGCCGATCAGCTTGGCGAGAGCGACGCGCACCGTGCGCTTAGCGTCGCCGAGCAGATGGATGCGGGCCATTATGCGTATATCGAGGCGCTGCGCGACCGCCGCTATCCGATCGTCGATGAGGAACGCGGGATCGTCATCGCGCACCTGCTGTTCGATCATCCCGGCGATTTGCCGCGCGCCGACGGTGACGTCGTCTTTCCCGTTCCCAACACGATGATGGTGTTCGAGGCGTTCAAGATTTGCCGGGGCGTCCTTGAGGAGGTTTGGGCCATCGGCGGCGCACTGCCCTATGGCATCGATTCCGGCTGGCCTCGGTGACGAACATCGGCGGTACAGCGCGCAGGGAGTAAATAGTAGCATGATGGAGAATGAGCCCCGGCAGGCGGAGCGTTCGCGCCTGATCCACGTGATGGACGAGTATCTGGAAGCGCTGTTCGCGCGGGCACCGGGACGGATCAGGGTTGCGCCGCACTTTCGCTACACCGAGGACGGCCAGACCCTGCCGCTGGGCGCCGGCATCTGGCGCACCCTGCGCGGCCGCAGGGAGGGCGCACAATATTTCGTCGACCCCGATGCCGGGCAGGTGGAATTCTGGGGTCTGGCGGATGAAATGGGCGAGGCGGCGATCGTCTCGATCCGCCTCAAGGTGGAAGGGCGCGTTATCGCCGAGGCGGAAACGATCGTTACGCGCCCCGGCCCCTTTTTCGATCCGGCCGCCGTCTTCGCCGGGTCCACCGCCGCGTTCCACGCGCTGGTCGAGCCCGATGCCCGCGCGGGCCGGGAGGAACTGATCCGCGCCGCCGATATCTATTTCGACGCGATCGAGCTATCGGATGGCGCGCGGGTGCCGGTGCGGGGCGATTGCCGCAGGCTGGTGAACGGCGTCGTCGACAGCGCGGACGATCCATCGCTGGTGGAGCAGGGCGAGGAGCATCGCGCGCTGGATGTCGCACGCCAGATCACCGACGGCCATTATGGCTATATCGAGGCCTTGCGCGACCGCCGCTATCCCATCGTCGATATGGATCGGGGCCTTGTCGTCTGCCATCTCGTGTTCGATCATCCCGGCGATCTTCCCCGGGCCGGCGGCGATTTTCCGATCAAATCGCCGAGCAGCATGATCTTCACCGAGATATTCAGGGTGGTGGGCGGCCGGATCGAGGAAATCTGGGCGCTGGGCAGCAACGCCATCCCCTATGGCGGCGGCTCCGGCTGGTAGCGCACGACGATCGCAAGGAGGAGACTATGGCCGAGCTTGAACCGATCCGGCCGGTGCCGCCGATGGCCCGCGACATGGATCTGGAGAAGAACCGCCTGCCGTCGACGCAGGCGCTGGCGGGGGAGACGATCACGCTGCGCTACGACGATGGCGCGGCCGCGATCCTGCGATTGGGCGCCGAACGCGTGGCCTGGTCCATCGAGGAAGAGAAGGGCACGCAAAGCGGCGAGGACCCCTATGATGCGGTCGAGCTTCGGCCGGGCATATTCTTCCTTCACTTCGCCTCGTCCGATAAGGCGATCGGCATCAGCCACGTCATCGACCGACCGGCGGGACGCGCGGTCGTCGCGTGGGACGAAGCAGGCGGCAATCTGCTCCGCCGCCATATCCGCACAGCCCGCATCGGCGGGCATGACGGCCCCTATACGCCGATCCCGGAATCGCGCGAACTGATCGGCCGGCGCGCCTATTGCGAGTATAGCGAGGAGGCGGCGCTCGAACATGTCTATGTCAACTCGGCGGCGATCCTCTGGCAATGGCTGCTGCTGCCGGACGATCCGCGCTTCCAGCCGCTCAAGACGGAGGTCGGCATAGAGGCGGTCAGCATGCGCAAGGTGCGGGATGATCTGTTCCTGCTCACGTTGAACGACGGCGGGCCGGTCGGGCTCACGGTGCTCATGGATTTTGCGCAGAAAAGGAATGTCGGCATGCTGTTCGGGCGAACCCCCGCGGGCCTGATTAGCCGCCCTGTCGGCGCCAAGATCGTGCTGCTCAATCAGATGTCCTATCCTGCCGGATACGAACCTGGATAATGTCGGAAGCATAACAGACGCAGACCAATAGGCCCGAGGGCATGGCGATCGACCGGGTTGCGGTCGTGGCCAATGGCGGCGCAACCGGTTAAGGTCGCCGTGGAGAAACATGCCTATGGTGAAGCCGCAACGACCGATCGACTACACCGGCCCCATCGTTCGGGCTCGGCTTCGGGCCAGTGCGCGGCCGGTGTTCCTCGCGCTGGTTTGCGCCGCCGGTCTCTCGGTGAGCGATCATGCCTCCGCCCGCGACTATGCATCGCGCGCCATCGGCGGCTGGATGGTGTCGGCAAGCAAGGACGGAAAGGGCTGCTTCCTGACCCGGACCTATGAGCGTCCCGGGGGCACGACCCTACTCCTCGGTCTGGATATCGACGGTACAAACCGTCTTTCGGTTCTTAACGCCAACTGGTCGATCAAGCCCAAGGATCGGCTGAAGCTGAATTTCCGCCTCTCGAACAGCAGCTATCCCGCGCATTTTGCGGTCGGCATGGTATCGGAGGGCAAACAGGGATTTGTCACGAGCTTCGGAGCGAAATTCCCGTCCTACTTCGCGGCGTCCAAGGCTCTTCACATCTCGCGCGGCGATGTGCCCGTCGAGCGGCTGGACCTCGATGGGAGCAGCGCCGCGGTTGCCGAACTGAGAAATTGCGTCGAAGATCAGCGCGTAAAGCCTGCGGCCGCAAGAGGCGAGGGGCAGCGCCTCGACCATATACCCAAGGATCCGTTCGGACCCGCCCAGAAGCGGAAATCCGGGAGGTAGCGAGCGTCGGCCCGCCCTCCGATTGACGCGTCCGAGCGGGCTCAAGGGGACAGGCGCAGATATGCCGTCACCTTCACCGCTGCCATCATCTGGTGGTTATGAGTTCGGATACTGGTCACATAGACCCAATGGCATTCTGCATGCCCATATCGCTAGGCAGTGACCAGTGACGCAAATCAAGTCAACCCGCTAGGAAATCCTGCACTCTCTTGATCAACCGACATATCTCTGTTTAGGCGAGTCGATGCATATGAGGTTGTAGCTTGGTTCCTGCCACTCGGAAATTTGACGCGGCAAGCGATGGCAATCCGGATCTGGCGAGAAACGTGCGTCGCCCGCTACAGGAGCGCAGCCTTCAAACATATAACAGAATTATGACCACAGCGCTCGAAATGTTGCGTGAGCAGGATTTCGACGTGATTTCGGTTCGTGAGCTCGTCGATCGAGCCGGATGCTCTGTTGGATCCTTTTATCATCGCTTTGCAACTAAAGAGGGGCTTTTCGACGCCCTGATCGAGTTGATGCTCGCTCGGCGTGGAGAGGCGATCGACATCATGTTCGAGAACACGCCCACCGCAAAGCTGGCCGAAGCGATCGTCCGTGGAGCTCTGGCGAATTATCGTGCCCATGCAAATTTGCTCCGCTCGGGCATTCGATATCATCTGCAAGGCAGGGATAGCTGGCGGCCGATAAGCCGGTTTGGCCGAGAGGTGACGCAACGCTATATCCAGCGTATCGAACTTGAAGGAGAAAGAAAATTATCTCCAGATGAGATTAAGAGGATCGAGTTTGTCTTTATTTGGCTGCATGGTCATTTAACAAATAGTATAGCTTACACTTATCATCTCTATGATTTCAGCGATGATTTTTTTGAAGAGCAAACCGTGAATAATTTTGTGCTCTCCATAAATAAGGCGGTTCGTTCATAATATAGCTGAAATCGCGGGATCGGCGGCCATGAGCATCTGAATGCTTGCGTCGGGGCGTCGTGCTGCAAGAAGCCGACCCGCCAACATCGGGGCGCATCGGCATGGATCGCTATGCCTGTTCCATATGGAGCGCTATAAGATTATGCCAAATCGCGCTTGGACATAAGCCAGGAACATGGCGAGGGGGAGATGGTGTCCGATTTGGCCAATCAAGTTTTGCCGGACATTTATGCCTGTTGCGAACAGGAAGGGCGATGGCAGCAGGCCCTTGATCGTATTCGGGACGGCCTGGGCGTGCGCAGTGCGGTGGTGCAGATTTTTCGGCGAGACGGCATGCGCCTGCGCGAGCTTTGGAATGCGCGGGACACCAGATCCTTGTCCCAGGCGGATTTGCATGATGCGGCCGTCAATAACGAGAGCAACCCACGGCTGGATCTGCGGCTTGCGCGGCCGCCCGTGAGCCAAATCATGCGCGACCAGGACCGGTTTGCCAGAAATTGTCCTCATTTGGCCCAACTCGAGCAGCGATTGGCGACCATCGGCCTTCGCGGAGGGACGGGCATCGGCTTCGAACTATCAGAGACACACTATTTCTCCATGATTCTGCATCGCTCGATTGATGACAGAAGCGATTTCGAAGTGCAGGACGAAATATTCCTGCGCCAATTGGCGCCACATCTGGAACAAGTCATGCGACTTGTCGACAAGTTACGCGAAGCGCGCAGGCGCGAGACATTGTTCAGTTCGGTTATCGATCGCCTCCATACGGGCGTGATATTGTGCGATTCCGGCGGGCGGATCGTCTGGCGCAATCATAGGGCGGCGACGATGATTGAACAGTCTCCGCACGTCGCGATCGTGGATAATCGTGTATGCGCCGGCACGTTCGCGGACAATCAGGCGCTCGCCCGCCTGGTTGGAGTGGCCCGATCCGCCGCATCTGGAGAGCGCCGCTTCACGCTGGCGACAGTCGGCAAGGAGGGACCGGAGCCGATCCAACTGCTCGCGCTTGATACCGGTAGGGCCTGTCTGGATGAGGAACTGTCCGGCCCCGACATGAATCTGATCGCGCTCCTGCTGATGAAGCCAGGACGGCCGAGTGGCCTGTCCGAAGCGGCGGTCAGCGAATTGTTCGGCCTCACCCTCGCCGAAGCGCGGTTGGCGGTCGCCTTATGCGACGGAATATCGGTCGGCGATTATGCCGAGGCGCGTGGCCTGTCCGTGGGCACGGTGCGCGTCCAGCTCAAGCAGGCACTCGCCAAGACTGGCGCGCATCGCCAGGCGGAACTGGTGCGCCATCTGTACGGGTCGGTAGCCGCCCAGACGGTCGACAGCGTCCATTGATCCTCTGGCCGGCAGCGCGCCGGCTTCCTTCTTTGCTGAGTGAGGTCCGAGATATTCGGCCTCCTCTATTTTGGCCTCGCATATCCCAAACGGGAGATGAGCCGCGGGTGCGGCACGCGATAAGGCGAATAATCAAGACTGAAGCAAGGGACGATGATGCCGACAATGCCGCCGCTCCGGACACTCGCGCTGGCCATCGCGCTGGCGACAACCGCCATCAGTCCCGCGACCGCGCAGCAGATACTGCCGCCGCCCTTGGCCGGAGGGCCGCCGTCGGACGTGCCGGTTGCCCTTCAATTGGCCCGCTGGTCGATGCTCGATCCTGACATCAACACATTGACCTTCCATAATATGGACCAGCTATTCACGACCCGGACCGTCGCGCGCTCCGGCCCTGTCTGGCGCCTGCCACGCGCGGATCATGCCCTCGACTTCACTTATACGTACAAAGGCGTCACTTACACGCCCGAACAGTTCCTCGATCGCACCTACACCAATGCCTTGCTGGTGATGAAGGATGGCAAGATCGTCTCGGAAATTTATCGCAATAACACCAACGAACGCACCCGGTTCATGGGCTGGTCGATGACCAAGTCGTTCACCTCGGTATTGGTTGGCTGTGCGCTGGCCGAAGGGCGGATAAAGTCGCTCGACGACCAGATCGTCGCTTATCTGCCCGAATTGAAGGGGAGCGGCTATGACGGCGTGACGATCCGCCAGATTCTGGCCATGCGATCGGGCGTGGATTATGAAGAACGCTATGATTTCGATAAGCCCGGCGCGGCGGCACGAAATCATATCGCCGCCCTGATAAAAAACGCGGCGCGGTTTGCCGATGCGGCGCGCACGGTGAAGCGTCTCCACAAGCCCGGCGAGGTTTTCCAGTATAAGACGCTGGACACCGCTGTCCTCGGCTGGCTGATCGAACGGGTGAGCGGCGGCAGCACGATCTCCGCTTATATGGCGCAGCGGCTATGGGAGCCGCTCGGTGCTGAAGCCGACGGCTTCTTCATCATGGATGGGCCGCCCGGCGTGGGGCGCGAGTTCAACGGTGCCGGCTTCAACGCCACACTTCGGGATTATGCGCGGTTCGGGCTGATGATGTTGAATAATGGCCGCGCCAATGGCCACCAGATCGTCTCGCCCGAATGGGTAAGGGAATCGACCCGGCCGAGTGGCCCAAGCGATGCCGCGCGGGGCGGCTACGGCTTGCAGTGGTGGTTGCTGGGGGACAAGGGCGCCTATTCGGCGATCGGGCTTCAGGGTCAGTATATCTACGTCGATCCCGCCACGCGGACCGTGGTGGTCAAGCTCAGCTATTTTCCGCCGGCAGACGAAGCGGCCGGAGACGAGACGGCCGCATTCCTGGCCGCAGTCTCGGCGTGGAAGCCCGGCGGGGCGGCGGCATCCAGATAAATGACAGTCAGACAGGGGGAGTAAGCATGAACACGAAATTGCTGGCGGGTGTGGCGATCCTTTGTCTCCACCCGGGTATCGCTATGGCGCAGAACGCGTCGCAGCCGATCGCGTCCCCCGAAGCAGGCCTGGCCGACATCGTCGTAACCGCGCAGCGCCGCGTGGAGAATCTGCAAGATGTGCCGATCGCCGCGACGGCGCTCGATACGACGGAACTGGCCGCCAAGGGAGTAACCCGGCTGAACGATCTTCAGTCCGCGTCTCCATCGCTGTCGATCACCGATGCGGCGATCACCTCGGCGGTGAATATTCGCGGTATAGGCCTTGCCAGCAATTCACCCAATGTCACCGCCGGTGTCGCCACATATGTCGACGGCCTGTTTCAGCCGCCGATCGTGCAGGCGAACAGCTTCTATGATCTGGCGAGCGTTGAGGTGTTGCGCGGTCCCCAAGGCACGCTTGTGGGCTCGAACTCGACAGGGGGAGCGATTTTCATCAATTCGAAGAACCCCGATTTCGACGGCATCGGCGGCTATGGCGAGATCGGCGGCGGCAATAGGGGCAATTTCGAGGCGGAGGGCGCCCTGAACCTGCCGGCAAGCGATACGATCGCCTTTCGTGCGGCAGGCTTCTACCGACGCCATGACAGCTATTATACCGACGTCGGCCCCTATCATAATCATGCCGGGCGCCTCGACGAGAAAGGCGGCCGCGCCGGTCTGTTATGGCAGCCTGGCTCGTTCCGGGCGCTTCTCAAGGTCCAGTTGAACGACCGCGAGACAGGAGGCTATGCCTATCGTCCGATACCCGGGACATCGTTCGCGCCCTATCGTGTCGGGGATATCCGAACGCTCAGTTACGACACGCCGACGAAAATTCGCGAACGCGCGCTCATCGTCAGCCTCGAATTGCGTCAGGAGTTCGACAGCGGCGTCGTCTTGCGCTCCCTGACGGGATATCAGCACAAGCGCATCAACGGGCTAGTCGATATCGATGCATCGCAGGCCCCCGTCTCCGCAGGCGGCCAGATCGCCCAGGATTATTTTGCGGGCGAACGCCAGTGGAGCGAAGAAATCAACCTCATCTCGCCCACCGGCGGCGTGTTCGACTGGATTCTCGGCGCCTATTTCCAGCGGAACGATATCAAGGTGCGCATTTATCAGGACCAGGCAGGCTTTCCGACGGATATCCGGCCCGACAATGAACGCACGACGACGGGCATCTTTGCCCAAGGCAATTACAAGCTGCTGCCCGATCTGGAGTTCCAACTCGGCGCACGCTATTCGCATTACAAGGCAACCGGCACTGGCGATATCCGCATCGGCGCGGGCATACCGGGCTTTCCCGTCGGCGGTCTGCCGGTGAGCGATCTGTCCGGGTCACACAAGGACGGGCGGGTGACGGGGAAAGCCGCGCTTAACTGGACGGTCGATCCCGATAACCTGCTCTATATTTTCGCCGCGCGTGGCTACAAGCCGGGGGGATTCAATTCGCGGACGTCCGAATTCGCACCCGAAACGGTGTGGAACTATGAATTGGGATGGAAGGCCAGCCTGTTCGGCCGGCATTTGCGCACGCAGATCGATGCCTTCTACAACCATTATTCGGACTTCCAGTTCGAGGTGGTCGAGCCAAGCACCGGCTTCAGCGGCGTGGAGAATATTTCCCGCGGAACGATCAAGGGCATCGAGGCGCAGGTACAGGGGAAATTCGGTGGCCTGGGTTTCGATGCCGGGCTTTCCTACGTCGATTCCCACCTCTCCGGCCTTACCTTCGTCAATACGCGGTTGATCCCGTCAGGCTCACTAGGGCCTCAATGTCCGCCCGGTATTCCCTCCAATCCGCCCGCTTGTTTCGATTACAATCCGGCGATCGTCACCACCGATGGCGGCCCCAACCTCTATTCGCCCAAGTGGACCTATAATGCCGGTCTTGAATATGAATTTCTATTGGGCGACCAGATGACGATTACGCCACGGGTAAACTATGCCTATGTCGGGCCACGGTTCACTTACCTGGCCTATTCGCCCGTGTCGGACAGGATAGACGGATATGGATTGTTATCGGCGCTCGTCACGCTGCGTAAAGGGAATTGGCATTTGGAACTCTACGGCAATAATCTTACGAACAAGCGCTACGTATCGGGACAATATGAGCTTAACGAATTCTATGGGGCGCCCCGGGAGTATGGCATTCGGGCCGGGGTCAGATTTTAGCTGACCGCGGCCGTCATTCGGGGACCCTTCATCCAGCCATGGCGGATATTATGAAATGCGGCGTTTCGCGCCAGCCCCATATCTTTGGCGAAGGCCCACTTAGCGGTGCGAGTTGGCCGCTGCGTTTTTCGCGGTCACCATCAGCACAGCCATGGTCAACACCTTTACGCCGGTTTCTATCGCCGGTTTCGGCGCCGGCGCAAAATAGGGCGAGTGATTAACCGGTAGAGGAACGCCACGCGCCTTATAATCCGCGATCGTCTTCGCATCGTAGCCACCGATTGCAAAGAATACCGACGGTACTCCGGCATCGATGAATTGCGAGAAATCCTCGCTTGGGGCACCGCCCGGAGCGGAGGACGGCACGAACGTTACTCCGTTCCCCAGCGCCTGCTTGAGCAGCAAATTCGCGCGGGCGGCGAGGGCGCTGTCGTTTCGGACGGCCGATGTGCCGGAAAGATGATGTATTTCGGGTGGCGGAGCCCCCGCCATCGAGGCGCTGGCATTAGCCGTGCGCTCAACCCCCTTGAGCAGAAGCTCACGCACCTCGGGTGTGAACGAACGCAACGAAAGCTTGAGATCGGCTTCATCCGGAATGATATTGCCTGCGCTGCCGGCGTGGAAGCTGCCGACGGTGATTACGCCAAATGCGTTCGCATCCTTTTCCCGGCTGATGATGGTCTGCACATCGCTGACAAAATGAGCGGCGATCGTGATCGGGTCGATTGTCGCACTGGGCATCGATCCATGCCCGCCCCGTCCCTTGAAGGTGATCTCCAGAGCATCGGAAGCGGAGGACACGATGCCGTCCTTGATTACGACGGTGCCGACCGGCCCCGGACCCACATGGGCGGCAAAGCCGTAATCGGGTTTGGGAAAGCGGGTGAACAGCCCATCGGCGATCATCGCCTTGGCCCCACTTACCGTTTCTTCGGCCGGCTGGCCGATGAACATCAATGTACCGCTCCAGCGATTCTTCATCGCAAGCAGTGCTTTCGCCGTACCGACCCACCAGGCCATATGCACATCATGCCCGCAACTATGGGCAATATAGCTCGATTTGCCATCGACGATCTGCTTGTACTTGCTTGCGTAGGGAAGGCCGGTTTTTTCCTCCATCGGCAGTCCGTCCAATTCGGTACGTACCAGAATGGTGGGGCCAGGCCCGTTGTGAAAAATCGCAACTATACCGGTGCCACCCACCTTTTCGGTGACGGCAAAACCCAGTTTGCGCATCTGCGCGGCCAACAGCGCCGCGGTGCGCGTCTCCTGGAAACCTACCTCCGGATGGGCGTGTATATCTTCATACAATTTTTCGAGTTGGGGATAATCTTCATCGAGAACGCTTTCGATATCGTGGCGGATCGCCGCGACGTCGAGTTCGTCGGCGTGAACAGGAGAAGAATATTGAATGACTATGCTTAGGAGGCAAACGGAGAGAAAGAGCTTCACGTTACATTCCCTTGGAAACGCGTGATAACATAGCCGCGATACTTTATACAGTAACGCGCGGGGCCGGTATTCGGAGGTCATCAGATTCGAGCGCTCTCCAAAAGAAGGCGCTCGTCTCTCCCGGGATCTTGGACGACACGGCACTGCCGATCGAACAGCATCGTCTCACGTTCGCTGGTACGATAGGGAGGCCAGGGGAGCGCCGCGGTATTCGGATGTCCATGGCGAGCGAATCCAACCCATGCGTCGCTTACCCGTTCGGACAGCGCAAAGGCATCTGGGCCGCCGCCGTTGAGGCCGCGATCTTCAAGCACGTTCCTGAAAGCCAATGGCACTTCCAATCCGTGGGGCGCCTTCATTCGGCCGCCGAATACCGGCGTCTGCCAGTCGACACGATACATGAAGGTTGGCGCGGTGCCGAGTGCGTTCCGGGCCTCCGCGATCCGGATCGAATTCACGCGCGTTGGCCAATCGGCGGTTATGAGCGTGTACAGATCCCAAGGGGAGAAGGCTGGATATATGCGCCGATAGCCGGTCACGATTTCGTGGGTCTTGGCGCCCAAAAATGGGGCCAGGCGATTCGGGAGGACGGCCTGCTTCATCGTATCGGCATTTGGCTCCCACATGAGCGTAAACGCTGCCATTTCTTCACGGGTGCTGCCGATGATGAGGGGAACATGAGACGACAGGGCGAGCGATTGCGATGAAATAGGATGATTCTGAATGAGAACGCCATCGACCACTGGTGAGAAGCGCGCGGGAAAACCCCATCGTTGGCGCGGCGGCGCCGTCCAAACGGCCTGATACGCCCTCATCAGATCATCCAGCGGCACGGCTTGCAAGGCATCGATGTCGTTCTTTCCGATGCCGAGCTGCTTCAGCAGTCGATATGTTGTCTCTGTCGCCTCTTCGCGTGTGAGCAGCCGCGGATTCTGCCCGCTCTCCACAATGGCTTTGTGGAATAGCCCTTTCGCGGAGGGCATCGACATCAATGTGCAGATCTTCTGCCCACCACCCGAATAACCGAACAGCGTGACGTTCTCGGGATCGCCGCCAAATCGGGCGATATTTTCACGAATCCAGGTCAACGCCAATATGATGTCCTGCATACCGACATTGCCCGAACCAGCGAAATCAGCCCCTCCGATGTCATCAAGGAAGGTATAGCCCAGGACATTGAGACGATGGTTGCAACTCACCACCACCACGTCCCCATGTTGAGCCAGATTGCCGCCATCATGCACAGCCCGTGAGGCGGACCCAGAGACAAAGCCGCCGCCATGTAGCCACAGCATGACGGGGCGCTTGCGGGCTTCTCCTGTTTCCGGTGTCCAGACATTGAGGACCAGGCAATCCTCGCTGCGTATGGTTTGCAGAGAGACATCGCTCTCGATGAGTTCGTAAGGATTACTGCCCGCCGACTGGCGCGCCGATCGTCCTCCTTGCGGAGCATCGGCCCCCCAGCCGAGCGTGTCGAGAACACCTGTCCATGGCTGCGCCGGGCGTGGCGGACGGAAACGGCCTTTGCCTCCCGTCGGCGCACCGTAAGGAATACCGCGAAAAACGTGAATTCCATCGATTAGAAGGCCGCGGACCTTTCCCTGTGAGGTTTCCACCGGGCGGCCAAGAATCCGGGGCTGCCGTTCTGCACGTGCGCTCTCCGGTAAAAGGCCAAGGGCAGCGGAGAGCGCGACGGCGCCTGCCGAATGTGTGATAAAGGCGCGGCGCCCGATTGATCCGGATGCGGCGTTTGACATGCCTCTCTCCCTTTCATGGGGTTCTATTTTTGATTTGCGGGGATACGGGTAGCACCGGTGATGCCTCCACGTATGGAGATGATGCGGCCGTCCTTCAGGCCATAATAGACGGTGCCGCGAGTGATGATCATATCGCCCTTGTCGAGATGGCCGGATGGCATTTCTACTCCGTCACGCGTTGCGACGAGTTGCGTGCTAAGTTCTGCCGCCATAACGCCATGCTCATTATCGATGACGACAGTGGATGCGGTGACGGTTTCCTTCACTTTCGTCCGGATGTCGCGATAGAAATCGACGATCGCCTGCCGACCCTTGAGGATGCCGAAGAACGGCCCATGATCGAAAACAACGTTGTCATCATAGAATTGGGCGTAGCGATCATCCCCGCTATTGAAGCGGCTTAAGTAGATCTTATAGTTTTCATGCGTCATCTGGCCTTCCGCCGCCGATATCGGTTCGGCGGAGGCAGCCATGCCCGCCGCGAGCAGCATCAGGCTCGCTGCGTGCGTCATGCTCCTTATTCTCGCGCCCATTATCGCTTTCCTTTCAGGCAATGGGAGGCCCCCCCTCTTTTGCGAGGAGGGCGCCTCCCTTGGCGTCAATATTTGAAGCGCGCGCCTATCGTGAATGAGCGGCCGATCTGATCGAACAGGATGCCGTTCGTCGCGGAGGAGGCGCCGGGCGCAATGGGCGGATCCTTGTCGAACAAATTGTTGATGACAAGGTAGAGGTTCATCGATCCATTGCCAAAGGCGGGCACCGATTGGGATAAGGAAAGATTGGTGTAGAGCCGTGACGGCACGCTGTTGTCGTTGCTGGTAAGGGCATAGCCTTCGGCGCTGTTGAACGCCGCTTCATATCCTGCTTGATCCGGCCCGATCTGGAGGACGTCGTAGCGCCCCTTGCCGATGAAGCGATTCTGGATCGTGATGCTTGTACCGGCATTGCTGGTCCACGTCAGATAAGTCGTGGCCTGAAAATGAGGTACGCCGGGGCCCGCGCCGAAATTCGAGTTACCTGTCTGGCCGGCGAGATCGACTTTGCTGCCGGTGGCGGTGAAACTGGTCTCGAGACGATCAACATAGGTCGCCAGGCCCTTGAAACTGATCGACCCATTTGGAAGCGCGTGCCGGTAGTTGAGTTCGAAATCGACTCCGCGCGTCGTCAGCTTGTTCAGGTTGGCGAAGGTATCGGTAATCAGCGTGATCTGGTTGGCGCTGTTGCGCGTGACGCGCGCGCAATCGACCGCGGAACCAGCGGCGCAAAGTTGCAGGATGTTGGTCGCCCCTGTTTCGGCGATCACATCACGTACTTTGATGTCGTAATAGTCGACCGACAGAAAGAGACTGTCTGTCGCCGTGTTGAGCGGGTTAATCACGACGCCCGCCGTGGTCGTGTCGGCGATTTCCGGCCGCAGGGCGGGGTTCCCGCCGGAGAGCATCGGCACCAGAACCTGGGTGTTGGTGAGCGGATCGGTGACGGATACCTGGCCATCGACCTGCGGCGAGAACAGTTCGCTTGGATTGGGCGCGCGAATGTCGCGCGATCGTGTCGCGCGCAAGCGGAGGAAGCCGGCGGGTTCGTAGACGCCGCCTACCTTCCAGGTGGTGACGCTACCTGAGGTGGAATAATGGGTTCTACGCACCGCTCCGTTAAGGGATAGCGATTTGACGAACGGCAGATCGGAAAGAAGCGGCGCGTTGATCTCCCCGAACCCTTCCGTGACTTTGACGGTTCCGGCTACATTCGCGCCATTGAAGGTATAGAATGCGCCCGCCAACGACAGTGGGTCGGCCGTGGCTTCCAGCGAATCGCGCCGATGCTCGGCGCCTACCGCTATTGAAAGGGGGCCACCGGGTAGTTCGAACAGGTCACCACTGATATCCGCTGAAAAGACGTCCTGTTCGATAGTTTTGTTCTGGATCGCGGTGCCGGTCACGAAATCGGCGGCGGCCTGAGTGAAATTGCCGCGGCCGAGCGGATTATAGGGCACGCAGCCGTTGCCGGGATCACGACAGACGATCGTGCCATCAGGCAGGGATACCGCATCGATAGCCTGCAACAGGTTGGCGCGAATTATGTTGTTCGAAAGCTGCTGATTATATTTGGTCTGGCCGTGCTGATAGTAAGCGTTCCAGTGCCATCTATCGCCCAGATCGCCCCGGGCACCCCCGACGATACGGAAAGTGGAAGTCTTGGACCGGCCGAGCGCATTTCCGAGATCGTTGAATGATTTGCCAACGCTTATCGTACCGTCCGGGCCGATAACGGCTCGAACGGCATCGGGCAAATAGGGATTATCCCCCTTCAACGTCAGGCCGCCGCCCGTGAAGAGACTGAAGCGCCCCTGAGCGCCAACATTATGGCCCGTGGTGGAGCCATAAGATACGTCGACATAGGGCTGGAACGCGTCGCTTAGCGCAAATTCGGCATGCCCGTACAAGCTGTAGCGCTTATAGCGCGGCGCGATCAGAGGGCCCTTGAAGAAGGCGTTTTCGCCTGCACCGGTTCCTCCTTGCTGGAAAAAGCCGCGATACTGGCCCGGCACGAACGGCACCAGCGAGGTTCCATCGTCGCTGAATTGCTGGTCGTTCAACGGGCCGCCTACGATAAGGCCCTGTGGTGTCAGGAAACCGGTATGGCAGCCAGGCACAATAAGATTGGCGGGTTTGGTTGGATCAACGTTATTCTGTAGCTGGCAAGATTCGTTGCGGCTCCACTTTCGCGAATAATAATCGCCTTGTCCGCTATTCTGTTCATATTCGGCCGCTGCGACGATGCTGCCCCGCTCCTGCGCAAAGGATGCGCCGCCGGCCAATGACGCGAGAAAGACTTGATTGTCGCCGCGTTGCGCCACGCCCTTCTGGATCTGGCCACGTATGCCGCGAAGTTTGGTGTCGGTGACAAGGTTTATGACGCCGGCGACGGCGTCCGACCCGTAGGCCGCCGACGCGCCGCCCGTGACAATATCAGAACGGGCGATAATCGCGCTTGGTATGAGCGTGAGGTCGACAGTGCCGTCTGCGGTGCTCGGCACAAAACGGCGCCCGTCAACGAGAACGAGAGTTCTGGTTGCGCCAAGGCCTCGCAGATCGGCAATGCGCGAGCCGATATTTTCCGGGCTGAGCGCGACTGTCTGGCTTGGCGAGGCGTCGTTCAACAAGGCCGGCAATTGAAGGATGGCGTCACCGACGTTCGGGATACCGAGCGATTCTATTGTCGAAGCATCAAGAACGGTCGTCGGGGTTGGCAAGGAGGCGCCCGGCGCCAAGACGATGCGGGACCCGGTGACGACAATTTCATCAAGAGATTTTGCGCCTGGGTCATCGTTCTGCTGCGCCACCGCGACAGCGGAGGTCGAAGCAAAGGCAAGAAGTATAGCCATTCTTGCAATGCTTCTTACCGAAAATTGATTATTATAGATTTTGAAGTTGTTCATCTTCCTTCCCCTTTCACAAATTATCTTTTGATAAGCTTGGTATTTAATCACCATTTCCGATTTCAGACCCGTTGAAAGTCGATGCGAACGGATGAGCGGGCGAATGCCTCCCTTTTTGTCCTGTCTCTCGAAATCAGGAGACAGGACTAGTACATCATTCTATTAATATGCAATACCGATTCGCGAGTGGCCGAGGCTGTCTCGAAAACGAGGGGGGGAGATGTCTAAGTTCGTGCGCTTGGGTGCGCTGCTCTGCGTTTCGCTGGCAACGCTGAGCCCTGCTGCTGCGCGAACGGGTGCTGCTGAGGCTCGTGTCGCGCCGTTCAGGGTTCCCGTGCCGCGTTTTTCGAATCCTGTTCCGGTGACGCCGGAATCCTGGCCGTGGATTGCGGCCGATCGCACCTCCGAGCCGGTGGATTTGGCGGCGCACGGCTATGTCGAAGAGGAGTATCTGATTTCCGGCACGGCCAATGTTTACAATTGGCCGGCCGTCGGGCGGTTAACTTCATTCGCCCGAGGGCCTTATACCACCCGTATCGTGGTGCGACGTCCACGCGATCCCGCTAAATTTAGTGGGACAGCCATTGTCGAGCCGCTGAATCCATCCCTTAGATATGACCTGCCGATCATGTGGGGTGAGTCCTATGCCTATTTCATGAGGCACGGGGACGTTTGGGTCGGTGTCACCGTCAAACCCGTCGCGATCCAGACGCTGAAAGAGTTCGATGCGAAGCGTTATGCTTCGCTGGGATTTCCCAATCCCTTGCCGCCAGCACGGACCTGCAGTCAAAGTCAGCTTCCCATGCCTCGGGGAGGGCTGCCGGTCGAATCCTCCCCGGCAACCGAAAACGGACTGATATGGGACGTGCTCAGCCAGGTGGGCGCGTTGATGAAAGAGGGTGGGGCGGCTGGTCCGCTGCATGGATTGCCTGTGTCGCGTCTTTATATGACAGGTGACTCGCAATCTGGCGCGTTCGTTCTGACTTATGCCAATGCGATCCATAAATTCGCGCGTGATGCACATAACAAGCCGCTCTACGATGGCTATCTTGCGGCCGTGGCGACAGGTCCTGGCACGCCGATACATCAATGTGCCTCATCGATTCCCGCTAAAGACCCTCGATGGACCATCCAGCCCATCGGTGTGCCAGTCATCATCATGGTATCTGAAAGTGAAATTACCTCGCTTCGCCGACGTCCGGATGGCGATGCTTTTCCGGATCTGTTTCGAAGCTACGAAGTTGCCGGCGCGTCGCATGTTCACGAAGGGGGCGAGGCCGGAGAGCCGGCGCACAGCGATGCGGCGCGCACCAGCGCCGCGGCATTCGACAGCCCTGCCAATTGCGTCGAACGGGATATGCCCGGCAACGATGTCCCGCTTTCAGCCTTGCTGAATGGCGCCTTCCGTAATCTCGATCGCTGGTCGCGCGACGGTATCGCTCCGCCGCACGGGAAGCCGCTGGATGTTCGCGACCCAGGGGAGAAGGATGCGTCGGTCGCCGTCGATCGCTTTGGTAACGCCTTGGGAGGCGTTCGCATGCCGCAAATGGACGTGCCGTTGGCGCGTTATTACCATCGAATGACGGGCCCTGGCATTTGTGAACTCTGGGGATATCGTCGCCCATTCACCGCCGATGTTGTCGCGAAGCTCTATCCCGCACGTAGCGCTTATATCGACAAGATACGCGAAAGTGTCGGCCGGATGGTGGCTGAACATTGGATAGAGAAAGCTGATGGGGATCTTATCGTCGATAAGGCAATGAAAATTCGCTTTCCTTGAAAATTCCATTCTTTCGGCGAGCGCGAGCTATATTAGGGGAACATATATGAACGGCATGATCGTGCGCTTACTGTGTGTGGTCCGACCTGCAACGCCGGTTATCACCGCGCTTCTCCTGTCCGGAGTGGCCCAAGCCGCTTCCGACACGCATGACAGGTTGCCACCGTCCCCAGCAATCCAGGAATTGCGGCGCCATTTCAATGATGCCGGAATCAATGCCCTGACCTTTCATAGCATTGATTCGATCTTCGAAACCGTTCCCGTGAAGGCGGGCGGGACGGTCTGGCCCTTGGCGCGCGCCGAGACGCACCCCGATTTCACATATGATTTCGGAGGGAAAAGCCATGCGTTCGAAGAGATATTCGATAGGAATTATACCAATGCGCTGCTGATCATAAAGAATGATCGGATAGTTTTTGAGAGGTATAGGAACTATACGAAGCCATCCACGCATTTTCTCTCAATGTCTATGTCGAAGTCCCTGACGTCCATCCTGGTCGGGGCGGCGCTTGAGGATGGATATATCAAATCACTCGACGACCAGATCGTTGCCTATGTGCCCGCGCTGCGCGGTACGGCCTATGATGGTGTGACCATTCGCGACGCGCTGCTCATGAAAAGTGGCGTCGACCAGGAAGATAATTATCAACCAGAGCCGGGCAGCGAAATGGCAAAGCTGCGCGAGGATTCGATGATCCTGAATACGGTTCCGTCATTGAAGCAGGCTTTTCTTGTCAAGCGCGCGGACGAGCCAGGCAAGACATTCCGGTATCTGACCCTCAACACGGCTGTCCTTGGGCAGGTGATAGAAAAAGCGGTCGGCAAGCCGATCGCGCAATATATGAGCGAACGGATCTGGAAACCGTTGGGTGCGGAGGCAGATGCGTTCTGGATGGCCGACGGGCCGCCGGGCGTCGGCACGGCCATGAATGGCATGGGATATAACGCCACCATGCGCGACTATGCCCGCGTCGGACTGATGATGCTGCACGAGGGCAAGGCTAACGGACGGCGGATCATCCCGGCCGCATGGGTAAAGGAATCCACGGTTCCTGTCGGGCCCGAACCGGCATCGCCAAAGGAGGATCAGGGTTACCAGTATCAATGGTGGACCCTCGTCAATTCCAATGCTTATATGGCGATCGGCTTGCAGGGCCAGTTCATCTACATCGATCCGGATACGGCGACCGTAGTGGTCAAGCTGAGCTATTTCCCGCTCAGTAATTCGGACGCATATAAGGAAAGCGAAGCGTTTTTCCGCGCGGTCTCGGCGTGGAAGCCGAAATAGGCTTCGTTTGCGAGCCGGTGTTCGGGGAGATGCCGCACCATTCTCTGCTTGGTGATATCGGAAAACCTACGGGCGGTCCGCTCCTTGGTCGCCAGATGACTTCAGTTCCTTGCAGAAGGGTTTTGAAAGTGCGCTCATTTATTTTGCTTCCGCTGGTACTCGGGGCATCTGCCGCGGTCGCTGCGCCGTCTCCGACGATTCTCGACTATCGCCATCATATGTTCGAAGGGCCGATGATGAGCCTGGCCAATCGTACGATCGAGATGATGTTCGATACTGCGCGCGTGGATGCGGGAGCCCGGGCCGCCCCGCTGACCGGCCACAGCCTGCCGCCTGATTTTACCTATGATTTCGAGGGACGCACCCATCCGGCGGAGGATGTGCTGGAACGTACGGCGACCGACGCCCTGCTTATCATGAAGGACGGCCGCATCGTCTATGAGAAATATCTCAACCGGGCGGCGGCCGATACGCACTTCATCTCCTATTCCATGGCGAAAACCTTCAATTCCATAATGCTCGGCTTTGCCATCAGGGATGGGGCGGTACGATCCGTTGCCGACCCGTTAATCAAATATGTGCCAGAACTCAAGGGAAGCGCCTATGACGGAACGACACTGCGCGATCTGCTCCGCATGCGTTCCGGCACCGATTGGAACGATAACTTCTTCGTTCCGGGGCCAGCCAAGGATATCAACGAACAGGCGTTCATCCGCAATGAAGCGCGCTATGTTTCCGCGGCGGCTTGGCCGATGCGCAAGTCCCGACCAGGTACAGCATTCAATTATAATACCGTTGATGCGGCGCTCATTGGATTGGTGATAGAGCGCGCCACCGGCAAGCCGATCAGCCGATATATGAGCGAGCGTCTCTGGAGGCCGGCGGGCATGCAATCCTATGCCTTCTATGTGCTCGATGGTCCTCCGGGCGTCGGTCGGGAGTTCACCGGCGGAGGTTTCAACGCGGTTCTTCGGGATTATGGCCGGGTTGGGCAATTGATGCTGAATGAGGGAATGGCGAATGGCCAACGCTTGCTCGATCCTGCGTGGATTCGGGAATCTACGGCGGACAGCGATCCCGCCACGTCCGCGCGGCCTGGCCTGGGATATGGCTACTTCTGGTGGACGCTGAAAGGCACGCGTGCCTATGTGGCGATCGGCGGGGAGGGGCAATTCCTGTTTGTCGATCCGGACACTCGTACTGTGATAGTGAAGTTGAGCCATGCGGCTGTCGGGCCGGGGAGCGAAAAGATAACGGACGAGTCGCTGGCCTTTTTCCGGGCCGCTTCAGCCTGGAAGGCGGAAGGGGGACGTTGACGAAAGGCCCGTGTTCGTGCGGCTGCTACTAACGGTCCTACATCGGGGGGCACCCAGAACGTAGTCGGCCCCTTATCTGTTGGCCGAAAACATCTGATATGGGCGGAGGTTGGCGAACGCGCAAACGACGGTTTCACCCGAATCGGTATCCTCGGCCTCAAAGGTGTCGCCATCCGTGGCGAGGATGAACTTGGCCTTTGCCTTGGCAGTCGCGGGGCTGGCTTTGAGCGCGGCGAAGGCGGCAGGAACCTCGCCGGGCGGGGCAACGGCGATATGGATATTGTTGCGCTGCAAGACCGCGCCGGGAAGATCAGAGGCGTTGGTCGATCCGGCGCGCAGCCGCTTGATCGTGGTATCCTTGTTCCCGAACGCGGCGAGGAAGGCGAACGGGAACTCCTCCGCGTCAAAGGGACGTTCGGCGAGCGCGGATACGGCTTCTTCAATCTCAACGGCGTTCATTCGTCCCCCCGGCCTTTCGCGACTCGCCGTGCCGTCGCGCGAAAAGGCTCAACTCAGCTCCGGTCGTTCGCCGCATAGCCCATCGGCCAGCGGGAACAAAGGCGCACTGAGCCAACCGCCTGCGATCGGCATTGTAGTGCCTCCCCTCTTGCGAAGCAGGAAGGTTTGAAGCAGCCTGACTCTATAGCGGGCAGGCCCTCCGGTAAGGACGGTATGCCATGAACGACTCGAACTGAACGAAACGCGACACCGCGACGATAGCGGTGGAACCGGCGTAATCAGGCGTGATGCAAAAGCAACAGTGAGACAAAAACTGGTCCTTTTCGGGTAAGCGTCACGTTATACCGAATTTCCGCTATTGTCCGCCACAGTCCGCCGGGGTTCCCACACTTGGATGGAGCCACGCGACCGTCCCCGGACAGAATCTTGTCCGGGACGAATAGCTGTCCGATGCAGGTTCATAGGGGTGCTTACGAAACGATGACTTGAAGGACAACCCATGTTCAACGCGGAACGCATCATTCGACTGAGAACTGTTCTTGCTCGCACCGGCCTTTCCCGCTCGACGTTTTACCGCAAGATCGCGGACGGCACCTTTCCATCCCAAGTCAAGATCAGCGTGCACGGTGCTGACTGGCGCGAGTCCGCCATCAACCGATGGATCGCGGACCCCACTGGCTATCGGGAGGGCGGCTGAAACCTATAGTGCCTCGCCGATCAGGCCGCTTTCATCCTGCCGGTGGACTTGTCCTTGGCGGAGGCGCGTAGTTCGTCGAGATAGTCGCTCCACCATTGGTGCATCGCGACACGCTCCGTCCAATAGCCGCCCCGGTTGTAGGTGCCACGGATGCTGTTGGCGTCTGCATGGGCGAGGGAGCGCTCGATCGCATCCGCGCTCCACTTGCCGCTTTCGTTGAGCAGGGTTGACGCCGTGGTGCGCAAGCCATGCGGCGTCACTTCGCCAACGCCATAGCCCATGCGCCGGAACGCCTGATTGATCGTGTTCTCGCTCAGCGGTCGCTTGGACGTATGAAACGCCGGAAAGACATAACCCTCTGGCCCGGTGAGCGGGAATAGCTCGGCCAGATAGGCGAGCACTTGCCGGGAAAGCGGAATCTCATGAGGACGGCGCATCTTCATCCGCTCGGCCGGAATCTTCCATACCGCGCCGTCCAGGTCGAACTCCGCCCACTCCAACATTCGCAGCTCTCCCGGCCGTGACATGACGTGCGGTGAAATCGGCATGGCGAGGCGCGTGATGGCATGGCTCGAATAGGCGTCTATCGCTAAGAGAAGCTCCCCCAACTGCTCCGGCTCAATGATCGCGGCATGATGCGTGACCTTCGGCACAATGAGGGCGCCGCGCAGAATCGAGGTCGGATCGGTTCGCCCCGTCCGGTCGCCACGGCATAGCGGAACACGCGGCTCGCGAATGACCGGCACCGCCGCGCCGTTTCATGCTTGCCCCGCGCTTCGATGCGCTTGAGCGCGGCCAGCACGTCGATCGGCTTGAGGTCGGCAACCGGGCTGGCTGCGATCGGCGCCAACTGTTCCAGCAACCAGTTGGCCTTCGTCGTGGTCGTATCCGCCCAGCCTTCGGCAACCATCTTGTCGATATATTCCTTCGCGACATCCCCGAAGCTGTTGGCCGCATTGAACACTGCGACCAGCTTCTCCCGCTTGCGCTCGGCCAATGGATCGCTACCGGCCTCCAGCATCCTGCGCGCATCGTCGCGGCGCCGCCGCGCTTCGGCGAGGCCAACGTCGGGATAGCGGCCGAGGGCCAGGCGCTTCTGCTTGTCGGCATAATGATATTTGTAGCGCCAGAGCTTCGATCCGCTGGGGTGGACTTCGAGATACAAGCCTCGCTCGTCCGTGCATTGGTAGATCGCGTCTCTCGGGCGCAGGTCGCGGATTTGCAGTTCCTTGAGGGCCACGGGCGAATCTCCTCGACTGCCCGGAATTGCCTTGGCGATCCGCTATCGAGGCTATGGGGCCATCAAAATCTGCCGAGGGGCATTTCACCCCATCTATGGCACCTCATGGCCCCGGATCGTCTGAAATCGCATGAGACATTCCGGGAACGGTGAGGCTTAAAATGGCAGATTTCCGCCGTTTTGTTGAGCTGTATGGAATGTTTTGGGAAGAACAAATGGTGCCCAGAAGAGGACTCGAACCTCCACGACCTTGCGATCGCCAGCACCTGAAGCTGGTGCGTCTACCAATTCCGCCATCTGGGCACGGGGTAGGCGGCGCGCTTAGGGGAGTGGTGCGGTGCTTGTCAACTCGGCTTTCACCGGGCATGGGGCGGGCGTCAGGCACGTCGAGGGATTTTTTCGAATGGACCGGTTGGTGACGCTCTTCGGCGGCGGAGGCTTTCTCGGCCGTTATGTCGCGCAGGAGTTGCTACGGGGCGGCGCGCGCGTTCGCATTGCGGAGCGGGATCCGCGCGACGCCTGGTTCGTAAAGCCGCTGGGCGGCCTCGGCCAGACGCAGTTTGTCCATGCCGATATTACCCGGCCGGACAGCGCCGCGCGCGCCGTCGCCGGGTCGCATGCGGTCGTGAACCTCGTCGGCATTCTCAAGGGCGATTTCACCCGGGTGCATGAGAAGGGGGCCGAGAACGTCGCCGTTGCGGCGGCCGGCGCGGACGCGCAGGCGCTGGTGCAGGTTTCGGCGATCGGCGCCGACGAGCGTTCCGCTTCCGCTTATGGCCGCAGCAAGGCGCGGGGCGAAGCGGCGGTGCGCGGGACCTTTCCGGCGGCGACGATCATCCGCCCCTCGCTGCTGTTCGGCCCGGAAGATCGCTTCGTCAACCGGCTCGCGAACCTGATTCGGACTCTGCCTGTCGTGCCGGTCATCCGCCCCGAAATGCGCGTGCAGCCCGCTTATGTCGTCGATGTCGCGCGCGCGATCGCGGCGGCGGCGCTTGATCCCGAGGCGCATGGTGGCCGCACCTACGAACTGGGTGGACCCGAGATACTGACGATGCGCGCCCTTCATGCCTGGATCGCCGCAGAGACGGGGCGCGAACGCCCGCTTGTCGATCTGCCCGATTGTGCGGCGGCGTTTATCGCGCGATTCGGCTGGCTACCCGGTGCGCCGATGACGTGGGATCAATGGCAGATGCTTCAGGCGGACAATGTCGTCCACGAAGATATGCCCGGCTTCGGCGCGTTTGGCGTCGCGCCGGCCCCGCTGGCGGCGGTCGCGCCGACCTGGCTGTTCCGCTATCGCCGCTACGGCCGCTTCGCGACGCCGCGCACGACGGCCTGACGCGGTCCTTTCCCCGGTCGTTCCGGCAGGGGGCCGGAGCGCTCCTCCGTCGCTCGCTTTCCCGGAGAACGCCCCAGCCATGCACGCTTCGCTTCTGACGATCATCCTGCTCGGCATCGTCGAGGGGGTGACCGAGTTCATCCCCGTCTCCTCGACCGGCCATCTGATTCTCGCCGGCGAGCTGATGGGCGCGCGCACCAGCCTTTCAACCACCTTCGATATCGTCATCCAGCTTGGTGCGATCCTGGCGGTGGTGGTGCTCTATTTTCGCCGCTTCACCGCGGTCGCGGGCGGGCTCATCCGGCGAGAGGCGCATGCGATCGCCTTTACCCGCAATATCCTCCTCGGCGTGCTGCCGGCGTTGGTGATCGGGGCGCTCGCTTATTCGGCGATCAAGGCGATGCTGGAAACGCCGATCATCGTCGCGGTGGCGCTGATCGTCGGCGGCATCGCCATTCTGGTGATCGAGAGGGCGGTGAAGCCTGGCACGATCGACTCGGTGGAAGGGATGGGTGCACGCACCGCACTGGGCATCGGCATCATCCAGTGCCTGTCGATGATCCCCGGCGTCAGTCGCTCGGGCGCGACGATATTGGGCGGTCTCAGCCTGGGCGTCGATCGTCGGACCGCGGCCGAATACAGCTTTTTCCTCGCCATACCCGTCATGCTGGCGGCGAGCGCGAAGGAATTGTGGGAGACGCGCGACGCGCTCGGCGGGAGCGACTGGGGCGCGATCGGCATCGGCTTCGTCGTCTCTTTCCTCGTGGCGCTGGTGGTGATCCGTGCCTTCCTGGCGATCGTGACTCGGCATGGCTTCGCGCCCTTTGCCTGGTATCGCATTGTCGCTGGATCGATCGCCCTGGCGTGGCTTCTGCTCAGATAATACCGGATCGGACCTTGTTTGTGAGGGTGAATAGACCGGAAATCGCGCCCAAACCGGACTTTCGCCTTATTAGGTCAATAATCCTGTCCTAAATCGCGAATCTTGCGTGACTTCCGGCGAAAAATCGCTATGGGGGCGCGTGAGGAGAATGGCGGATGGCGGATAATCCCATGCAGGCTTTCGTGCGCGTCGGGCAGGACTATCCGGCCAAGCGTTCGGCCGAGGATCGTAATCGCGACTTCCTGGAGATCGCGCGGCGCTACGAAAACAAGAAGGCGCGCGAGCAATCGTCACGTTGCGCGCAGTGTGGCGTTCCTTATTGCGCGACCCATTGCCCACTCCACAATCATATTCCGGACTGGTTGCGGCTGACCGCCGAGGGGCGGCTGCGCGAAGCCTATGAGCTGTCGAACGCCACCTCGACTATGCCCGAGATATGCGGCCGTATCTGCCCGCAGGACCGGCTATGCGAAGGCAATTGCGTCATCGAGTTTTCGGGCCATGGCGCGGTGACGATCGGCGCGGTCGAGAAGTATATCACCGATACGGCATGGGACGAGGGTTGGGTCGAGCCGGTGCAGGTGCTGGCCGATCGCGGCCAGTCCGTGGGCGTGATCGGCGCTGGACCGGCGGGTCTCTCGGCGGCCGAGCGGCTGCGGAGCCGGGGCTATGAGGTGCATGTCTACGATCGGCACGATCGGCTGGGCGGGCTGCTCGTCTACGGCATTCCGAGCTTCAAGCTTGAAAAGAAGGTGATCGACCGTCGGGTCGAGCGGCTGCGCGAGGCGGGGATCGTCTTCCATACCGAGTTCGAGGTGGGACGCGACGCGACGCTTGACGAACTGCGCCAGCGGCATGACGCGCTGTTGATAGCCACGGGTGTCTACAAGCCGCGGGCGATCAAGGTGCCCGGCGTCGGCTTGCCCGGCGTGGTCGATGCGCTCGATTATCTCGTGATGTCCAACCGCAAGGGCTATGGCGACCCGGTGCCGCAGTTCGACGAGGGCGGCTTCGACGCGAAGGGCAAGAATGTCGTCGTCATCGGCGGCGGCGATACCGCCATGGACTGCGTGCGCACCGCGATCCGCCAGGGCGCGAAGTCGGTCAAGTGCCTCTATCGTCGCGACCGGGCGAACATGCCGGGCTCGCAGCGCGAGGTGGCCAATGCCGAGGAGGAAGGCGTCGAGTTCGTCTGGCTCTCCGCGCCCGAGGCGTTCGAGGGCAGCGGCGAAGGGCTGGGCCGGGTGAGCGCGGTTCGCGCCGCGCGCATGCGGCTTGGCGCGCCCGACGCTTCGGGCCGCCGCGCGCCGGAGCTGGAGCCCGACAGCGAGTTCCGGCTGGAGGCCGATCTCGTCATCAAGGCGCTCGGTTTCGATCCCGAGGACCTGCCCACCCTGTTCGGTGCGGAGGAATTGTCGGTGACGCGCTGGGGCACGCTCCGGATCGATCACAAGAGCATGCAGACCAATATGGAAGGCGTGTTCGCCGCCGGAGACATCGTGCGGGGTGCGAGCCTCGTCGTCTGGGCGATCCGCGATGGGATCGACGTGGCCGAGCGAATGCATGGCTGGCTGAAGGAGCGGCCGCCGGTTGCCGCCACCGCCGACGCGCGGGTGGCGGCGTGAGCCGGCGGGTCCTCTCCGCCGCGACCGCGTTCGCGCTGGCGCTGATGCCGCTTGGCGGGCAGGCCTTGGCGGCCGACGCGCCGGCGGCGAAGCCCCCCGCGCCGCCGCCGCTCGATCCCGCCGCGAAGAGCGGCGCGGAAGAGCTGCTGAAGCTGATGGGCTTCGAGAAGATGATGGAGGACGGCATGCGCGGCTCGCTGGGCGCCATGCGCTCGGGCGAGGTGATCGGTCGTCAGCTCGATTCGAACGCGCAGCTCCGCCTCGAACGCTCGAAGAATCCGCAGGCGTGGGACAAGGCCCTCCACAAGATCGGCGCGATGCAGGCCGATGCGGCGGAGGAGGAGATCAAGGCCACCATGCCCGAGATCAAGGCGATGGCGGTCGAGCTTTATGCCCGCAATTTCAGTGCGGAGGACCTGCAGGAGCTGACGAAGCTCTATCATACGCCGGTCGGCAAGAAGCTGCTCGACGAATTACCCAAGGTAATGGGCAATGTGATGGTGTTCGCGCAGGCGATGATGACCAAGCGTCTCGCTCCCCGGATGCGGCAGCTCCAGCCCGCCATCCAGGCCGAGCTTGAGCCGCTGTTGCCGAAGAAGAAGGAAGGCCGCTGATGCGCGCGCCGTCCGCCCTTTCATTGACCCAGCCGAACCGTTCGGATCGCAAGGGACCACGTTGATGACGCTTATTCCCTATTCCTGCACCGAGGCCGAGCGTGAGCGGATCGCCGCCGAGGGCATGTATCGTCCCGAATTCGAAGGCGATGCTTGCGGCGTCGGCCTTGTCGCCGCGACCGACGGCAAGGCGTCGCGCCGCGTCGTCACCGCCGCGATCGATGCGCTGAAGGCGGTCTGGCATCGCGGTGCGGTCGACGCGGACGGCAAGACGGGCGACGGCGCGGGCATCCATGTCGACCTCCCGGTGCGCTTCTTCGACGATTCGATCGAAGCGTCGGGGCATAAGCCGCGCCAGAACCGGCTCGCCGTCGGCATGATCTTCCTGCCGCGAACCGACCTTGCCGCGCAGGAATTGTGCCGCACGATCGTCGAGAGCGAGATCATCGATTTCGGCTACACCATCTACGGCTGGCGGCAGGTGCCCGTCGATGTCTCGGTGATCGGCGAGAAGGCGATGTCGCTGCGCCCCGAAATCGAGCAGATCATGATCGCCGGCCCCCTGCCGGGCGGCGAAGGCAATGACGCGGCCGAGGTCGCCGAGTTCGAAAAGCAACTCTACCTGATCCGCCGCCGGATCGAGCGCAAGGTGATCGAGGCCCAGATACAGGGCTTCTATATCTGCTCGCTCTCCTGCCGTTCAATCATCTACAAGGGGCTGTTTCTCGCCGAGGCGCTGTCGGTCTTCTATCCAGACCTCACCGACGAGCGTTTCGTCAGCCGGGTGGCGATCTTCCACCAGCGCTATTCGACGAACACCTTCCCGCAATGGTGGCTGGCGCAGCCGTTCCGTTGCCTCGCCCACAATGGCGAAATCAACACGATCCGCGGCAACAAGAACTGGATGAAGAGCCACGAGATCAAGATGGCGAGCCTCGCCTTCGGCGAGCATTCGGAAGAGATCAAGCCGCTGATCCCCGGCGGCGCGTCCGACACGGCGGCGCTGGACGCGGTGTTCGAGGCGATCTGCCGTTCGGGCCGCGACGCGCCGACCGCCAAGCTGATGCTCGTTCCCGAGGCGTGGCAGGAAGACAAGGCGATGCCGCAGGCGCATTGCGACATGTATGCTTATCTCGCCTCGGTGATGGAGCCGTGGGACGGGCCGGCCGCACTGGCGATGACCGACGGCCGCTGGGTGGTGGCGGGCGTCGATCGCAACGCGCTGCGTCCGCTGCGCACCACGCTGACGGCGGACAATCTGCTGATCGTCGGATCGGAGACGGGGATGGTCGTCGTCCCCGAATCCTCGATCGTCGCCAAAGGGCAAATGGGCCCGGGCGAGATGATCGCGATCGATCTGGAGGAGGGACGCCTCTACAATGATCGCGCCGTCAAGGATCGCATCGCCGCCGAGCAGCCTTATGGCGAATGGGTGAAGGGCTTCCGCACGATCGCCGACCTGCCTGAGGCGGAAGGGGATACGACGCCCCGTTACGATCGCGCCGAACTTATGCGCCGCCAGGTAGCGGCCGGCCAGAGCATCGAGGACGTCGAATTGATTCTCAGCCCGCTGGTCGAGGATGCCAAGGAGGCGGTCGGCTCGATGGGGGACGATACGCCGCTCGCGGTCATCTCGTCCAAGCCGCGGCTCATCAGCCATTTCTTCCGGCAGAATTTCAGCCAGGTGACGAATCCGCCGATCGATTCGCTGCGTGAGACGCATGTGATGAGTCTCAAGACGCGGTTCGGCAATCTCGCCAACATTCTGGATTGCGAAGGCACGCAGTCGAACGTGCTGGTGCTCGACTCGCCGGTGCTGACGAGCGCCGACTGGCACCGGCTGCGCGGGCATTTCGGGCCGCACGCCGCCTCGATCGACTGTACCTTCGCGGTCGGCGGTAGCACGGATGCGCTGCGCACCGCGATCGCCCATGTCCGCGCCGAGGCGGAAAAGGCTGTGCGCGAAGGCCACACCGAATTGTTCCTGACCGACGAGGATGTCGGGCCGGATCGTGTCGCCATTCCGATGGTGCTGGCGGCGGCCGCCGTTCACACGCATCTCGTCCGCAAGGGCCTGCGTTCCTATGCGTCGGTCAATGTGCGGTCGGCCGAATGCCTCGACACGCATTATTTCGCGGTGCTGATCGGCGTCGGCGCGACGACGGTGAACGCCTATCTGGCCGAAGCGACGATCGCGGATCGCCATGCGCGCGGGCTGTTCGGCGATCTGGGCTATGAGCAGTGCCTGAAAAATTACCGCAAGGCCGTCGACGACGGGCTGCTCAAGATCATGTCGAAGATGGGGATCGCGGTGATCTCCAGCTATCGCGGTGGCTATAATTTCGAGGCGGTGGGCCTCAGCCGCGCGCTGGTGAACGACATGTTTCCCGGCATGCCGGTGAAGATTTCGGGCGAAGGCTATGCCTCGCTCCAGCATAACGCGATCGTGCGGCACGAGGCGGCGTTCGACAGCGCGGTGACGATGCTGCCGATCGGCGGCTTCTATCGCCAGCGCGCGGGCGGCGAGGCGCATGCCTATTCGGCGCAGCTGATGCATCTGCTGCAAACGTCGGTGTCGACCGACAGCTTCTCTACCTATCTGCAATTTTCGCGCGGGGTGAAGGACCTGCCGCCCGTCTACCTGCGCGATCTGCTGGAGTTCAACTGGGCGCGCGAGGCGATCCCGATCGACACGGTCGAAGCGATCACCGAAATCCGCAAGCGGTTCGTGACGCCAGGCATGTCGCTGGGCGCGCTCAGCCCCGAGGCGCATGAAACGCTGGCGATCGCGATGAACCGGATCGGCGCCAAGGCCGTATCCGGGGAGGGTGGAGAGGACCGTAAGCGGTTCAAACCCTATGAAAATGGCGACAACGCCAATTCGGTCATCAAGCAGATCGCGTCGGGGCGTTTCGGCGTGACGGCGGAATATCTGAATGCCGCCGAGGAGATCGAGATCAAGGTGGCGCAGGGCGCGAAACCCGGCGAAGGCGGGCAGCTTCCCGGCTTCAAGGTGACGGTGGAAATCGCCAAGTTGCGTCATTCTACGCCCGGCGTGATGCTGATTTCGCCGCCACCGCATCACGATATCTATTCGATCGAGGACCTCGCGCAGCTTATTTACGATCTGAAGCAGATCAACACGCGCGCGCGGGTCTGCGTGAAGCTCGTCTCCTCGGCCGGCATCGGCACGGTGGCGGCGGGGGTCGCGAAGGCGCATGCCGACGTGATCCTGATCTCGGGCCATGTCGGCGGCACCGGCGCGTCGCCGCAGACATCGATCAAATATGCCGGCACGCCCTGGGAAATGGGGCTGACCGAAACCAATCAGGTGCTGACCCTGAACGGCTTGCGCCATCGGGTGAAGCTGCGCACCGACGGCGGGCTGAAGACGGGGCGCGACATCGTCATAGCCGCGATCCTCGGCGCGGAGGAGTTCGGCATCGGCACGCTCAGCCTCGTCGCGATGGGGTGCATCATGGTGCGCCAGTGCCATTCGAACACCTGCCCGGTCGGCGTCTGCACGCAGGACCCGAAGCTGCGCGAGAAGTTCGTCGGCACGCCGGAGAAGGTCATCAACCTGATGACCTTCATCGCCGAGGAGGTGCGCGAGATCCTGTCGAAGCTCGGGGTCCGCAGCCTCGACGAGGTGATCGGCCGCACCGAGTTGCTGCGCCAGGTCAGCCGCGGCGCCGAGCATCTCGACGATCTCGATCTCAACCCGATCCTCGCCAAGGTCGACGCGCCCGATCATATGCGCCGTTTCAACCTGGAGACGCCGCGCAACGAGGTGCCCGACAGCCTCGATGCGCAGATGATTCAGGATGCGCGCGCCGTGTTCGAACGCGGCGAGAAGATGCAGCTTACCTATACGGTGCGCAACACGCATCGCGCGGTGGGCACGCGCTTCTCGTCGGAAATCACGCGCACTTTCGGCATGTCGAAGCTGGCCGACGGGCACGTTCAGGTCCGCCTGCGCGGCTCGGCGGGCCAGTCGCTCGGCGCCTTCGCGGTGAAGGGACTAAAGCTCGAAGTGTTCGGCGACGCCAACGATTATGTCGGCAAGGGCCTGTCGGGCGGCATCATCGTCGTGCGGCCGATGGTGTCCTCACCACTCGATACGCGATCGAACACGATCATCGGCAACACCGTCCTCTATGGCGCGACGGCGGGCAAGCTGTTTGCCGCCGGCCGCGCGGGCGAGCGTTTCGCGGTGCGCAACTCGGGGGCGACCGTGGTGATCGAGGGCTGCGGCGCGAACGGCTGCGAATATATGACGGGCGGCACCGCCGTGATCCTCGGCCGCACGGGCGAGAATTTCGGTGCGGGCATGACGGGCGGCATGGCCTTCGTCCTCGATGAGGATGGCGATTTCGAACGTCGCGCCAATCCGGGCAGCATCGTCTGGCAGCGGCTCAATTCCGCCTGGTGGGAGCAGCATCTGAAGGGCCTGATCGCGGAGCATGCGGTGGCGACCGACAGCCAATGGTCGAACAGCGTGCTCGATGATTGGGATCGCTGGCGGGGGCGCTTCTGGCAGATTTGCCCGAAGGAGATGGTCGGCCGGCTGGATCATCCGCTCAGCGACGAGGAAGGGGAATTGCAGGCCGCCGAATGAAAGGCGCGTGAATCCGACGCCATGCCAGCGCGATTTTCCTGATCGCGCTGGCATCCCCCGCCGATCGCGTTAAGAGTCCGCATTCCATGTGGCAGCTTTTCCAATTCCCGCTCTGTCCCTTCTCGCGCAAGGTCCGCCTCCTTCTTGGCGAGAAGGCGGTCGGCTACGAACTCGTCCGCGAATCGCCCTGGCTCCAGCGTGACGAGTTCATCGACATGAACCCGATGGGGCAGACGCCGGTGATGGTCGATTCAGCGGCCGGCATCACGCTCATCAACTCGTCGGCGATCTGCGAATATTTCGAGGAGACGGTGGAGCGCAGCTCGATGCTGCCCGGCACGGCGGCCAACCGGGCGGAGATACGCCGCCTCATCGCCTGGTTCGACGAGAAGATGTTTGCCGAGGTGGTGGCGCCGCTGATGCACGAACGCTTGCTGAAGCGGATCGTCCATCGCATCCCGCCGGATGCCAAGGCGCTGCGCGAATCGATGAAGCTTGCCAATGCGCACATGGATTATGTCGATTATCTGCTCGACCATCGCCGCTGGATCGGGGGGGCGGTGCTCAGCCTCGCGGACCTGACGGCGGCGGCGCATCTGTCGGTGGCGGACTATCTGGGCGGGCTCGACTGGCGCGGGCATGACCGCACGAAGGAATGGTACGCCGCGCTCAAATCACGCCCCAGCTTCCGCCCGCTGCTGGGCGAGCGGATGGAGATCGTCTCGCCGCCCGGCCATTATGACAAGGTCGATTTCTGGGAGTAGGATCGCGGCAGATCAGGCGCGGATGGCGCTTACCAGATAGTCGAGCGCCTCGCTCCCGCCCGCGGCGAAGCCCCGGCCGGGCGAGAAGCTGAGGCCGGTGCGGTCGACCACCTGTAGCCCTGCCTCCTCCAGTAGCGCGGTCAGTTCCTCGGGCTTCAGGAATTTGGACCAGTCGTGCGTGCCGCGGGGAATCTGGCCGCTGCCTTCGCCGATCGTGATGAGCGCGAGGCGCGAGAAGGGCGTGCGGTTCGGTGTCGAAAGAATCAGCAGCCCGCCATCGGCCAGCGCCGCCGCGAGGCCGCGCACGAAGACAGCGGGATCGGTGACATGCTCGATCACCTCCATCGAGGTGACGAGATCGAAGCGCTCGTCCCGCAACCTCTCTATGCCGCCGACACGATAGTCGATCGCTAGGCGCTGAGGTTCGGCATGCGCACGCGCGACGGCGATATTTTCCGCCGCCGCATCGAGGCCGGTGACGCTGGCGCCCAGTCGCGCCAGCGGCTCGGCGAGCAGACCCGCGCCGCAACCGACGTCGAGCGCCGTCTTGCCGGCGAGCGGACGGAAAGCGGCGGGATCGCCCGGCCAATGCGTGTCTATCCGCGCGCGGATATAGCCGAGCCGCGCGGGATTCAGCCGGTGGAGCATCGCCGAACGGCCTTTCGGGTCCCACCAGTCGGCGGCGAGCGCGCCGAAATGGGCGGCTTCGGCGGGATCAATCGTTGCGGGCATATCGGCTGTGCTTGCGTTCATCGGACCCCCTCCCTATCAGGACGGCGCGCGCCTGTCCCGGGCGCATTTCAACGCACTTTATCGAGATTCGTGACCCATGGCCCGTATCGTGATGAAATTCGGCGGAACCTCGATGGCGGGGATCGAACGCATCCGCAACGTCGCCGCCCGAGTGAAACGCGAGGTGGACGAGGGCAATGAGGTGGCCGTCGTCGTCTCCGCCATGGCGGGCGAAACCGATCGGCTCGTCAATTTCTGCCGCGAGGCGTCGCCGCTCTATGATCCGCGCGAATATGACGTGGTCGTCGCGGCGGGCGAGCAGGTGACGAGCGGCCTGCTGGCGATCGTGTTGCAGGCGATGGGCGTCAACGCGCGCAGCTGGCTCGGCTGGCAATTGCCGATCCACACCACCGACGCGCACAGCAGCGCGCGCATCTCGACGATCGACACGAACGGGCTCAACACCGCGCTCGCCTCGGGTCAGGTGGCGGTGATTCCAGGCTTTCAGGGCATCGCCGGCGGTACGCGGGTGACGACGCTGGGGCGGGGCGGATCGGATACGTCGGCGGTAGCGGTCGCGGCGGCGATGAAGGCCGATCGCTGCGACATCTATACCGACGTCGACGGCGTCTATACCACCGATCCGCGCATCGTGCCGCGCGCACGCAAGCTGGGCAAGGTCACTTATGAAGAGATGCTGGAGTTGGCGAGCGTTGGCGCCAAGGTGCTCCAGACGCGCTCAGTGGGACTTGCGATGAAGGAGAGGGTGCGCGTGCGCGTACTATCCTCCTTCGACGACACGAAGGACGAAGAAGGGCATCGCGGAACATTGATCGTCGGCGAGGACGAGATCGAGGGAAACAGGATGGAACGGCAGGTCATCACAGGTATCGCGCTCGACCGGAACGAGGCGAAGATCACGCTGGCGGCGGTCCCCGACCGGCCGGGCGCGGTGGCGACGATTTTCTCGCCGTTGGCGGACGCGAACATCAATGTCGACATGATCGTCCAGAATATCGCGCGCGACAGCGCCGCGACCGACGTGACCTTCACGGTGCCGAAGGCCGAGCTGGCCCGCGCGCTGGACGTGCTGGCGCGCGAGCAGGGGACGATCGGCCACAAGCAGGTGATCCACGACACCGCCGTCACCAAGATTTCGGTGGTGGGCGTGGGCATGCGCAGCCATGCCGGCGTAGCCGCGACGATGTTCAAGACGCTGGCCGAGCGCAGCATCAATATCCTCGCCATCACCACGTCGGAAATCCGCGTCAGCGTCCTTATCCACGAGGATTATGCCGAGCTGGCGATGCGCGCGCTGCACACCGCCTATGGCCTCGACGGGGCCGAGGCCGCGTGAGCCGCGCGTCCGCTGTTCCGGCGAAGGCCGGATGAGCGCGGGGCGCGCGCGCCTCGCCGCGCTGATGGAGCGCGGCGCGGTCTTTCTGGGCACCGAATACGCCATTCTCGGCGGGGCGATGTCCTGGGTGTCGGAACGCCATCTGGTCGCCGCCATATCGAACGCCGGCGGCTTCGGGGTGATCGCCTGCGGGGCGATGACGCCCGATCTGCTGGATGCCGAGATTGCGGGGACGAAGGCGCTGACGACGAAGCCGTTCGGCGTCAATCTCATCACCATGCATCCCGATCTCGACGCACTGATCGATCGATGCATCGCGCATGAGGTGGGTCATATCGTGCTGGCGGGCGGCCTGCCGCCGGGCGGCGCGATCGAGCGGATCAAGGCGTCGGGCGCCAAGGTGATCTGCTTCGCGCCCGCGCTGGCGCTGGCGCGCAAGCTGATCCGGTCGGGCATCGACGCGCTGGTGATCGAGGGGATGGAGGCGGGCGGCCATATCGGCCCGGTCTCCACCTCGGTGCTGGCGCAGGAGATGCTGCCGGTGATCGGCGAGCAATTGCCCGTCTTCGTCGCGGGCGGCATCGGCCACGGCGAGGCGATCGCCGCCTATCTGGAAATGGGCGCGGCGGGCGTGCAACTCGGCACTCGCTTCGTCTGCGCGCACGAATCGATCGCGCATGCCAATTTCAAGAAGGCGTTCCTGCGCGCGCCCGCGCGCGACGCGATCACCAGCGTCCAGATCGATCCGCGCCTGCCGGTGATCCCGGTGCGCGCGCTGCGCAACGCCTCGACCGACCTGTTCATCGCCAAGCAGCGCGAGGTGGCGCAGGCGCTGGACGAGGGACGGCTCAGCCACGCCGAGGCGCAGCTTCAGATCGAGCATTATTGGGCGGGCGCGCTGCGCCGCGCGGTGATCGACGGCGATGTCGAGCATGGATCGGTGATGGCGGGCCAGTCGGTCGGCATGGTGACGCGCGAGGAGCCGGTCGCCGATATCATCGCCACCTTGCTGGACGAGGCGGCGGCCGCGCTGGGCAGGCGCGCGGGCTAGGTGGGGGCGCGGGTGGCCTCCCGTCCCGCATGCGGGACGAATGGAAAGCCCACCGCCTTTCTGTTAGCGCTGTAGCATGGCCGCCGCATCCGCAACCTCTGCCGCCCGGGAGATACTGACCCGCCTGCACGACGTGATGGCGTCGCGCTCGGCGGCGCAGGCGAAGCTCAACAAGGTCGTCCAGATCATCGGCGAGGCGCTGTCGAGCGAGGTCGTGTCGGTCTATCTGCTGCGCGATGGTGTGCTGGAACTGTTCGCGACGCGCGGGCTGAAGCAGGAGGCGGTGCACGTCACCAAGCTCGCGCTGGGCGAAGGGCTGGTCGGCACGATCGCGGCGAAGGTCGAGACGCTCAACCTCGACGAAGCCACCAGCCATCCCGATTTCGCCTACAAGCCCGAAACCGGCGAGGAACTCTATCACTGTTTCGCGGGCGTGCCGATCGTCCGGCGCGAGCGGGCGGTGGGTGTCCTCTCGGTGCAGCGCATCGCCTCCGATCGCTATGACGAGGTGGAGATAGAGGCGCTGCAGACGGTGGCGATGGTGCTCGCCGAGCTGATCGCGGGCGCGGGCCTGATCGACGATCATGTGCGGGGCGGCGCGACGCGCGACGGCAGTCCGGTCCGGCTTCAGGGGCTCAAGCTGGTCGAGGGCATGGGGCGCGGCCATGTCGTCTTCCACCAGCCGCGCGTCCATATCGAGCATACGGTGGCCGAGGACGTCGAGGAGGAGCGGCAGCGCGTCTACGCCGCCTTCCGCCAGATGCGCGAGCAGATCGAGCGCATCACCCTCCAGTCCGAATTCGGCGGCGGCGGCGAGCATGAGGAGGTGCTCGAAACCTACAAGATGTTCGCCTATGACGAAGGTTGGAGCCGCCGGATCAACGAGGCGATCGACTCGGGCCTGACCGCCGAAGCGGCGATCGAGCGCGTGCAGCAGCGCACGCGAATGCGGATGCGCGAGATATCGGACCCGCTGCTCGCCGACCGGATGCACGATCTGGAAGACCTGTCGAACCGGTTGCTGCGCATCGTCGCGGGACAGGTCGGCACGGCGGCGCAGTTCGGCCTCAGGCAGGATTCGATCCTGATCGCGCGCAATCTGGGGCCTGCCGAGCTGCTGGAATATGATCGCCGCCGGCTGAAGGGCGTGGTGCTGGAGGAAGGATCGCTGACCGCGCATGTCACCATCGTGGCGCGGGCGATGGGCGTGCCGGTGGTGGGGCGCGTGCGCGATATCCGGCATTGCGTGTCGGAAGGCGATCTCGTCCTGATCGACGGCGCTCAGGGCGCGGTCTTCGTCCGTCCCAGCACGCAGGTGGCCGAGGCGTTCGACGCGAAGCTGGCGATCGGCCAGAAGCGCCGCGCCGAATTCGCCGCGATGCGCGATCTGCCGCCGGTGACGAAGGACGGCACGCGGATCACGCTGATGATGAATGCGGGCCTGCGCGACGATGTCGCCTCGCTCGACGTGACGGGCGCCGACGGCATCGGCCTGTTCCGCACCGAATTCCAGTTTCTCGTCTCGGCGACACTGCCGCGACGGGAGAGGCAGCAGCGCCTCTATCGCGACGTGATGGACGCGGCGGGCACCCGCCCCGTCATCTTCCGCACCGTCGATATCGGTGGCGACAAGGCGCTGCCCTACATGAACAGCGACGATGCGTGGGACGAGGAAAATCCGGCGATGGGCTGGCGCGCGCTGCGCCTCGCGCTGGAACGCGACGCGCTGATGAAGGCGCAGGCGCGCGCGCTGATCGACGCGGCGGCGGGCCGCGTGCTGCACGTCATGTTCCCGATGGTGTCCGAGCCGTGGGAGTTCGACCAGGCGCGCGACCTGTTCGAAGCGCAGCGCAGGTGGATCGCCGATCATAATCGCATGCTGCCCAAGGCGATCCGCTACGGCACGATGCTGGAGGTGCCGGCGCTTGCCGAACAGCTCGACATCCTGCTGCCGCGCCTCGATTTCCTGTCGATCGGCACCAACGACCTCACCCAGTTCCTGTTCGCCGCCGATCGCGCCCACCCCAAGCTGGCGGAGCGCTACGACTGGCTGAGCCCCGCCATCCTGCGCTTCGTCGCGCGCGTGGCGGCGCAGGCGCGGGCGGCGAACGTGCCGGTCGGCGTGTGCGGCGAGATGGGTGGGCGTATGCTGGAGGCGATGGCGCTGATTGGCCTCGGGATCGAGCGGCTGTCGATCACGCCGGCGGCGATCGGGCCGGTGAAGGCGATGATCCGGTCGCTCGACGCGTCGGCGCTGCGCCGGCGCATGCCCGAATGGCTGGCGCTCGCGCCGCGCGACATGCGCGAGCAACTGGCTGAATGGGCGGCCGAACAAGGCGTCAATATCGGATGAAACCGTAACGCCTTAGCATTTGACGTGCGCGCGCCCTTTTGTGACAAGGTCTGACGCGGCGAAAGCGGCGGAAATTCACGCGAAGCGACGGGAGATCGCATGGAGGAAAGGCATTCCGAGCCGGTCGGACGCAGCCCATCGGACGTGGGCGCGCGACTGGCGGAGGCGCGCCGGTCGCAGAAGCTCAGCCTCGATGACATAGCGGCGCGCTCGCGCGTGCCGCTGCGCCATCTGGAGGCGATCGAACGGGGGGACCATACGGCGCTGCCTGCCGCCACCTACAGCGTCGGCTTCGTGCGGACCTATGCGCAACTGCTGGGGCTCGACAGCGCCGCGCTCGCCCGCGACTTCCGCGCGGAAATCGGCGCACGCTCGACGGATCATTACGCTTATGAACCGTTCGAGCCGGCGGACCCGACGCGGGTGCCTTCACGGCTGCTCGCTTATGTGGCGGTCGCGATCGCGGTCCTTCTGTTCGCCGGCTACGCCGTCTGGCGCGGCGGGCTCCTTTCTGGCGAAGGGCCGGAAGAGCGTGCGACGCTCGCCGCCGGGCTGGAGGGACAGCCGGCGCGACCGGCCGCCTTGCCGCGTACCGCCGCCCGAACCGCCGCGCCTGCACCCGCCAGTCGCGTGGTTCTGTTGACCGCGACCCAGCCGGTATGGCTGCGCGTCTATGAAAAGGATGGCGAGCGGCTGCTGGAGAAGGAAATGGCGGTGGGCGAAAGCTGGCAGTTGCCCGAAACCGCGAAGGACCCGCGAATCCTGACCGGCCGTCCGCAGGCGCTGCATATCAGCGTCGGCGGCACGACCATCCCGCCGCTCGGCCCGGCCGAAAGGACGGTGAAGGATGTGAGCCTTGCCCCGGCGGCCTTGCTGGCGCGCCTCCCCGGCGCCGCGCCGGTCCCGGCGAGCCCATCGGCTGCCGGCTCTCCCGTACCGGCCGCTGGCGTGACGCCGGCGGCTCCCGCGCCTGCAACGCCGCCCACGCCCGCTCCGTCGCCCGCCGGGGCGGTTTCACCGACGACGGAGTGACGCGGGTGGTTCTTCCGCTTAGTGGCTGATCGAACAAAGGAGCACGCGCGACGGTGTCCATGCGATTGACGATGATGGCGGCCCTGCTGCTGACGGGGGTGGCGGCCCCCGCCATGGCGCAACGCGGCCCCGCCGACGTCGGCCAGCGGGTCGACAAGCTGGAAAAGCAGATGCGCGCCGTGCAGCGCAAGGTCTTCCCCGGCGGCAACCAGGAATATTTCGAGCCGGAGATCGCGCCGCCGAGCGCCGCGCCGCCGCTGCCCGGCGCCTCCACCAGCGGGCCGATCGTCGACCTGACGTCGCGGGTCAGCTCACTGGAACAGGCGCTCGCCCGGCTGACGGGGCAGGTGGAGACGAACAGCTTCAAGCTGCGCCAGCTTGAGGAGGCGATGGCGAAGCTCGCGCCCGCGCCGGCCGCCGCGGGCGCGCCGCCGCCGGCCGCCGCGCCGACGCCGGTTCCGCTCGGTGCGGCCAGCCCCAATCATCCGCCGCCGCCCTTCAGCCCGCCGCCGGGCGTGACCTCCTATCCCCCGCCGCCGGCTGCCGCGCTGGCCCCGAGTCCGGCTGCTGCGCCCACACCGGTCGCCTCGACGGGCGATCCGGCGGAGGACCTTTATCTGTCGGGCTATCGGCAGTGGATGGCGAAGGATTATGCCGGCGCGGAGAAGACGCTGCGCGACGTCGTCGCCAAATATCCCGATCACCGGCGGGCGAGCTATGCGCAGAATCTGTACGGCCGCGCGCTGCTGGACGATGGCCAGCCGGCGAAGGCGGCAGAAGCCTTCTACAGCAATTATCAGAAAATGCCGCGCGGCGAGCGGGCGCCCGACAGCCTCTATTATCTGGGGCAGGCGCTGATGGCGCTGAAGCCGCCCAAGCCGGCGGACGCCTGCAAGGTCTATGGCGAACTGCTCGACGTCTATGGCGCGAAGATCAGCGCCGATCTGAAGAGCAAGGTCACGCGGGGGCAGGCGGACGCCAAATGTGCCAAGTGACGCGGGCCTGACGAACGGCGGCGCGGGCGACATGCTCGCCGCCGCCCGTTTCCGCGCCGATGTCGAGGCGCTGGTCGGCCCGCCCGAGCGGCTGGGCATCGCGGTGTCGGGCGGGCCCGACAGCCTGGCGCTGCTGCTCCTCGCCCATGCGGCGTTTCCGGGGACGATCAGCGCCGCCACGGTCGATCATGCGTTACGCGCCGGATCGGCGGCCGAAGCAGCGGCGGTCGCGGTGTTGTGCGCCGCGCGTGGCATTCCCCACCGCATCCTCGAACGCCCGGCGGACTGGCCCGTCTCCGGGCAAAGCGCGGCGCGGGACCTGCGTTACACCCTGCTCGGCCGTTGGGCCGACGAACTGGGCCTTGCCTATGTCGCGACCGCGCATCAGCGCGACGATGTGGCGGAAGGCTTCCTGATGCGCGCGGCGCGCGGATCGGGCGTCGCGGGGCTGGCGGCGATGCGCGCGGTGGCGCCCTGGCCGGTGCGGGGGGCGAGCCGCGCCCGCCTGATCCGTCCGCTGCTCGGCTGGAGCCGGGCGGAGCTTGCCGCGATCGCCGACGGATTCGCCCCCGCCACCGATCCGTCCAACGCCGATCCGCGTTACGAGCGCACCCATGCGCGCGCGTTGCTCGCTGCGCAGGACTGGCTTCATGCCGACCGGCTGGCGCGCGCGGCGACCAATCTGCGCGAGGCGGAGACGGCGCTGCAATGGCTCGCGGACGAAGCGTGGCGCAGCCGCGCGATCCAGGCGCCCGGCGGCGCGGTGACGGTCGACGCCGCCGGCCTGCCGCGCGAGACGCGCCGCCGACTGGTGGCGCGCGCGCTCGGCCAGCTCAGCGGCGAAGGGGGCGATTCTCCGGTCTGGGAGGGCGACGGGCTCGACCGGCTGGTCGATCGGCTCGATGCGGGCGCGGCGGGAACGCTGGCGGGCGTGCGTGCAACACCCGGCGAACGCTGGCGTTTCACCCTTGCGCCGCCACGCCGGGGCTCACAAAAGCATCAGGATTGACGGCGTTGCATTGCCATTAACCTGCGAACGCTTATCTTGCAGGGCGGAAAGGCTGGAGCACGCATGAACGACGACAAGCAACCGCAAGGCGGGGGCAGCAATCCCTGGATGAAGAGCCTGTTGATCTGGGTGGGGATTCTGCTCGCGCTCGTCCTGTTCGTGTCGATGTTCGATGGCGCCGCACGCCAGAGCGAGGCGAACACGATCGCTTATTCCGATTTCAATGCGCGCGTGCGCGACGGTTCGGTCAAGTCGCTCGTCATCAGCGGCGACGTCATCACCGGCAAGCTGGCCGACGACAAGCCCTTCTCAACGATCATCGTCAACAAGGACCCGGGGCTGGTCGATCGCCTGTCAGCGGCGGGGATCGATTATCGCGCGAAGGCGGAGGAGCAGACCAGCTTCTGGATGATTATGCTCTACCAGTCGCTGCCCTTCCTGCTGATCCTCGGCATCGCCTTCTTCGTGATGCGCCAGATGCAGAAGAATGCCGGATCGGGCGCGATGGGCTTCGGCAAGAGCCGCGCGAAGATGCTGACCGAGAAGCAGGGCCGTGTCACCTTCGACGACGTGGCCGGCATCGACGAGGCGCGCGAGGAATTGCAGGAGATCGTCGATTTCCTGAAGGACCCGACGCGCTTCGCGCGGCTGGGCGGCAAGATTCCGAAGGGCGCGCTGCTGGTCGGCTCACCCGGCACCGGCAAGACCTTGCTCGCCCGCGCGATCGCGGGTGAGGCGAACGTGCCTTTCTTCACCATCTCGGGCTCCGATTTCGTCGAGATGTTCGTCGGCGTCGGCGCGAGCCGCGTGCGCGACATGTTCGAGCAGGCGAAGAAGAACGCGCCCTGCATCGTCTTCATCGACGAAATCGACGCCGTCGGCCGTCACCGCGGCGCAGGCCTCGGCAACGGCAATGATGAGCGCGAGCAGACGCTGAACCAGCTTCTGGTGGAGATGGACGGTTTCGAGGCGAATGAGGGCATCATCATCGTCGCGGCGACCAACCGGCCCGACGTGCTCGATCCCGCGCTGCTGCGTCCGGGCCGTTTCGATCGGCAGGTCGTCGTGCCGCGTCCCGATATCGAGGGGCGAGAGAAGATCCTGCTCGTCCATATGAAGAAGACGCCGGTTGCTCCCGACGTTGATGCGCGCACCATCGCGCGCGGGACGCCGGGCTTTTCGGGCGCCGATCTCGCCAACCTCGTCAACGAAGCCGCCTTGCTGGCCGCCCGCAAGGGCAAGCGCCTCGTCGCCATGCGCGAGTTCGAGGAGGCGAAGGACAAGGTGATGATGGGCGCAGAGCGCAAGTCCATGGCGATGACCGAGGACGAGAAGAAGGCGACCGCCTATCACGAATCGGGCCATGCGCTGGTGTCGCTGCACGTTCCCGGCTGCGACCCGCTGCACAAGGTGACGATCATTCCGCGCGGCCGCGCGCTGGGCGTGACGTGGAACCTGCCCGAGCGCGACCGTTATTCGATGACGATGAAGCAGATGAAGGCGCGGCTCGCGCTCTGCTTCGGCGGCCGGATCGCCGAACAGCTCATCTATGGCGAGGAAGCGCTCAATACCGGTGCGTCCAACGACATCCAGCAAGCGACCGACCTCGCCCGTTCGATGGTGATGGAATATGGCATGTCCGAAAAGCTCGGCTGGCTGCGCTATCGCGACAATCAGGATGAGGTGTTCCTCGGCCATTCGGTGTCGCGCGCGCAGAACATGTCGGAGGAGACGGCGCGGCTGATCGATCAGGAAATCCGTTTCCTGATCGAAGAGGCGGAGGCGACCGCGCGCCGCGTGCTGACCGACAATCTGGACGAGCTGCATCGCCTCGCCGGCGCGCTTCTCGAATATGAGACGCTGACGGGCGACGAGGCGAAGCGCGCCATTCGCGGCGAGGATATCGGCCGCGAGGATGCGAGCAAGCGCCGCCCGATCGAGATGGGGACGGGTGGTTCCTCGATCCCCAAGAGCAGGCGACCCGGCGGCGGCTGGGGCGATCCGGCGCCACAAGGCGCGTGACGCCGGCCGCGTTCGCCACGGCCCCTGTCCCCGCCCGCACGATGCTCGCCGGATTGGCGGGCATCGTTGCGTCGGGGGTGATGCCGTGGCGCATCCTCGCCGCGCCGCTGCCGCTCGACGGACGATCCTATTCCCGCAGGCGGGGCATCAGTTCGACGAAGTTGCAGGGGCGGTGGCGGCTGTCGAGCTGGGTGGCGAGGATGCCGTCCCAGGCGTCCTTCACCGCGCCTGTCGATCCGGGGAGCGCGAACAGATAGGTGCCGCGCGCGACGGCGGCGCAGGCGCGCGACTGGATCGTCGAGGTGCCGATCGTCTGGTAGCTGAGCCAGCGGAACAGCTCGCCGAAGCCGGGTATCTCCTTTTCCTGTACGCGCGCGAATGCCTCGGGCGTCACGTCGCGGCCGGTGACGCCGGTGCCGCCGGTGGTGATGACGCAATCCACTTGCGGGTCGTCGATCCAGCCATGCAGGCGCGCGACGATCAGGTCGATCTCGTCCTTCACGATCGCGCGATCGGCGAGGACATGGCCCGCGCCTTCGATCCGCGCCGCGAGCGTGTCGCCCGACCGGTCGTCAGCAGCCTCGCGCGTATCGGAAATGGTGAGGATGGCGATGCGGACGGGAAGGAACGTCCGGTCAGGATCAATCGGCACTTTGCATGCCGCCAATGCCGTCGAGCCGCACCGCGAGCCGCCCGGGCAGGCCGGGGAAGCGCGGCCAGAGGCCCTGCGCCATCGCCTTCAGGCTGTTGGTCGCCTCGCCCTCGCTGCGCTGATACATCCAATAGTTGCGCAGCACGATCGCGACATAGCCGCGCGTTTCCCAATAAGGAATCGATTCGATGAAGAGCAGCGGATCGCCCCGGTCGCGCTGACGGTCGTTCCATTTCATCACCGCGCCCGGCCCGGCATTATAGGCGGCGATCACCTTGGGCAGCAGCCCGCCGGTGCCGGCGGCGTCGCGGAGCTGCTCCAGATAGAATTGGCCATATTCCATGTTGGTTTCGGGATCGTCGAGCGAGCCGAGCGGCACGCCCCGGCGGCGCGAAATGAGCTGGGCGGTCGCCGGCATGATCTGCATCAGGCCGCGCGCGCCGGCGGGGCTCACCACATCGGCGCGGAACTGGGATTCCTGAAGCGCATGGGCATAGACCAGCGCCTTGTCGACCCGCCAGCCGCCCTGCGGCGTCCAGGCGGGCGCGGGATAGCGCGTGTTGGGCGAGAGGCTTGCCCCCGCCGGCGCATGCTGGGCGAGCCATATCTGCGTCGAAGGCAGGCGGAGCCGTGCGGCGAGGTGGAGCAGCGCTTCATGCTCCTGCGCCTTGCCGATCGCGGCCTGATGGCGCAGCACGCTGTCGGCAAGGCTGTCTTCGCCAATTTCGGCCAGCGCGGCGGCGATGCGAATATTGGGCAGGGTGGACAGCTTCGTCCAGTCGGCGGCATCGAAGGTGGGGCGCAGCGCGCGCGCCGGCGGGGTGATCCCCAGCGAGGCGGAGGCAAGCAGGCCATAGAAAGTCTCGCCGAGCCGGCTGGCCGAGCGCAGCCGTGCCTCCACCCATTCGGGATGGCCCGACGCCATGTCCGACCGCGCCGCCCAGAACAGGCCGGCTGCCGTCATCTCGGGATCGCGCGAGTGCGCGGCGACCGCGCCGAAGGCGGCGCTGGCGGCGGCATAATCGCGCTGGCGCCAGGCGGCGAGGCCCGCGACCCAGTTCGCCTGCACCGTCCAGTCGCCGCTGCCGGCGGCGGCGCGAGCGGCGAGGCGGCGCGCGGAGGCGTCGTCGCCGGTGAGGAAATAGGACCAGGCGACGCGCTGCTGCCATTCGGTGCGCGCCTCGGGCGTGAGCTGACCCTCGGCATCGATCAGCAGCGCTTCGGCCGCCGAGGGGCTGTCATTCTTGATGAGCGGCACGATTTTCGCGCCGAGCGCGGCGGCAGCGGCGTCGCTTTTCAACGAGCGGGCCGTTTGCCGACGCGGCGCGCTGGGCATGCGATAGAGATCATTCTCGGTGGGCAAAGCGGGGATCGAATCGGCACCACGCGCGCGGGCGAGGCGGGCGAGTTGATCCGCCTCGGGCAGTTCGCGATTGTTCGTGAGCAGAAGGACCAGATCGGCCGCGTCGACCTTCGGCGAGCCTTTCGCGAGATAGAGTTCGGCGCGCGCGATCGGCGTCAGCAAGCCGTTCGGCATCGCATCGAGGCGCGCGGCGGCCGAACTCCACTCGCCCGCGCGGATCGCGGCGAAGACGGCGCGGTAATTGCTGCGCGCCGCCGCATCGAGCTGGTTCGGTATCGCGTCGGCGGAGGCCGTCGTGGCGTGGGCGGGCGCGCCCTGCGACGCGGCGAAAGCAGGTGCGGCGCCGCCGAGCGCCAGCACGGCAAGCAAGAGGCGTGCGGGCTTCATTGGGCCAATGCTCCGGCCAGCAGGCGCAGATCGTCCCACGCCGCCGCCTTACGGATCGGGTGACGGAGCAGGAAACGCGGATGGAAGCTGGCGACCGCCCGGAAGGTCGCGTCGCCCTGATGCACCTCATGAACGCGTCCGCGTGTTTCGTGCAGGCCCGCGCCAAGTATCGCGCCGCTCGCCCCGTCGCCGAGCAACAACATCGCGCGCGGCGCGGCGAGGGCGGCATGATGCAGCGCGAGGCGGCCATGGCTTTCCGCCTGTTCCGCGGTCAGCCGGCCGCCGATCGGGCGCGCGGGCGTTGCGGCGGCGAGATAGATAGAAGCGCGGTCGCGTCCGATCGCGGCGAGCATCCGTTCGAACAGCAGGCCGATCCGGCCCGAAAGGAGGTGGCCGCCCTCGGCGTCCTCCGCCTCGGGCATGCCGATCAGGACCATCAGGCCCGAGGCGGGATCGCCCTCCGGCGCGAGGCGCGTTCCCACGTCGCCGAACAGCGGATCGTCGGCAAGCAAGGCGTGCATCGCCGCCAGCGTGGCCGGAAGCGCTCTGGCCTCGGAACGCGCGACGACGGGAGCGACCGCTTCGGTCGCCGGCGCGCGTACGCGCGCCAGCCAGTCGCGGGGCTCGTCCTCGACCAGCGAATCGACCCCCGCAAGCTGCCACCAGTCGAGAGCGCTCAGCGCTTCCATACCATGCTCCACCCGCACGGGCGTATAAGGTGGAGAGTTGACGCCGGGGTCAATCTGCGGGCACGCGCTATCTGGCGGGCCGTTCGGCGAATGCGACGATCGGATGACAGGCCCGAAACGAGCACCGGAACTTATGAGGGAGCAGCGAGTGTCCGAACGCGAATCCATGGCTTATGACGTGGTGATCGTCGGCGCGGGGCCGGCGGGACTGGCCGCCGCGATCCGGCTGAAGCAGCTCGCGCCCGAGGCTGGCGTCTGCATCCTCGAAAAGGGCTCCGAAGTGGGTGCGCACATCCTGTCGGGCGCGGTCGTCGATCCCATCGCGCTCGATGAGTTGCTGCCCGACTGGCGCGATCGTGACAGCCCGCTGACGGTGCCCGTCACCGAAAATCACCATTGGATACTGACGGCGGGCGGCAAATGGGAAATGCCGCACCTGCTGATGCCGCCACTGATGAGCAACAAGGGCACCTATACGGTGAGCCTCGGCAATTTCTGCCGCTGGCTCGCCACCCAGGCGGAGGCACTGGGCGTCGAGATATTCCCCGGCTTCGCCGCCGCCGAAATCCTCTGGAATGAGGACGGATCGGTAAAGGGTGTCGCGACCGGCGACATGGGCATCGCGCGCGACGGCACGCACAAGCCCGATTATCAGCCCGGCATGGAATTGCACGCGCGCTACACCTTCTTCGCGGAAGGCGCGCGCGGCCATCTGACCAAGGAATTGACCCGCCTGTTCGATCTGCGCGCCGAAAGCGGACCACAGGTCTTTGCATTGGGCGTCAAGGAATTGTGGGACATCCCGGCCGACAAGCATGTGCCGGGCCGCGTTATCCATACGCAGGGCTGGCCGCTCAAGGACGCTGTCGGTGGCGGCTTTCTCTATCATCAGGCGAACAATCAGGTTGCGCTCGGCTTCGTCACCGGGCTCGGCTATCGCAACCCGCATCTTTCGCCATTCGAGGAGTTCCAGCGCTGGAAGACGCATCCGGCGATCCGCGCGATCCTTGAGGGCGGGCGCCGTGTCTCCTATGGCGCGCGCGTCATCAACGAAGGCGGGTGGCAGGCGGTGCCGAAGCTGGTCTTTCCGGGCGGTGCGCTGATCGGCTGCTCGGCAGGATTCGTCAACGTGCCGCGGATCAAGGGCAGCCATACCGCGATGAAATCGGGCATGCTCGCCGCCGAGGCCGCCGCCGCGGCGATCGCCGAGGACCGGGCGGGAGATGAACTGGCCGCCTATCCGCAGGCGCTGGACGCGAGCTGGATCGCGACAGAGCTGAAGGCGGTTCGCAATGCCGAGCCGGCGCTGGCGAAGTTCGGCCCGGTCGTCGGCACGCTTTATGCGGGCTTCGACATGTGGGCGCACACGCTGGGGCTGAACCTGCCGTGGACGTTGCGCCATCATCCCGACAATGAAGGGCTGTGGCGCGCCGACATCGCGCCGAAGATCGCCTACCCCAAGCCCGACGGCGTCATCAGCTTCGACCGGCTCTCCTCGGTCTTCCTGTCCAACACCAATCATGAGGAGGACCAGCCGGTCCACCTGACCCTCAAGGACGCGTCGGTGCCGATCGACGTGAATCTGCGCCTCTATGACGCGCCGGAGCAGCGTTACTGCCCCGCCGGCGTCTACGAGATCGTCGGGCAGGAGGAAGGCACGCCCCGCCTTCAGATCAACGCGCAGAATTGCGTCCACTGCAAAACATGCGACATCAAGGACCCCACGCAGAACATCAACTGGGTGGTGCCCGAGGGCGGAGGCGGGCCCAATTATCCGAACATGTGATTTGGGGCGAGAGCGACGGCACGCCACTGGCATGACGCCGGAAGCCTGCTTATGCTCCGCCCGATGCCCGATCCGCGAGTGCCGCTGATGTCCCTTACGAAGACTGTTCTGGGTTCTGCCCTTGCCTTGGCGATGGCCGTGCCCGCCGCTGCCTCCACGCCCGATCAGCGCACGATCATGGCTGAATATGTCAAGGCGCGCGCGGCGGATGCCGACGGCTATACCGAGGCGGCGGCCAAGGGTTATGCCGCCGTGCTCGCCGCCGCGCCCGACAATGCCGGCGTCGCCAAGCGCGCCTATCGGCAGGCGATGGTGGCGGGCGATCGTGCGCTGGCGCTGAAGGCGGTCAAGGCGCTGGAGGCGCAGAACGCCGTTCCGCCCGACGCTCGGTTGCTCCTCCTCGCCGATGCGGTCGGCCGGCGCGACTGGAAAGGCGCCAGCGTGCTGGCCGATCAGATCGAGAAGGAGGCGGTCTTCGCCTTCGTCGTGCCGGTGCTGCGCGCGTGGATCGCCTATGGCGCGCACCAGGGCGATCCGCTCGCGGCGCTGGACGGCGCACGCAAGGCCGGCGGGCTCGCCACCGCTTATGCGACCGAACATCGCGCGCTGTTGCTGTTGCTGATGAAGGGGCGGCAGCAGGAGGGCGTGGCCGCGATCCGGGCACTGGCGATGACAAACAATGCCCGGCTGGCGCGGCTGCGGCTCGCGGCGGCGGCCGAGGTCGCGAAGAATGACAGGGACACGGCGCTTTCGCTGCTGGCGGGCGACGATGCGGTTTCGGCGGCGGCGCGCGCGCGGCTTTCGGCGGGCAAGCCGTTGCCTGGCGCGATCGACACGCCGGCGCGGGGCATCGCCGAATTGTTCGTGCGCATCGCGATCGACGTGAATCGCGAACATGTGCCGCCGCTCGCAATCAGCTTCGCGCGGCTTTCGACCTTCCTCGCGCCGGACAATGCCGAAGGCTGGCTGGTGACGAGCGAATTGCTGGGCGCCAATGGCGAGGAGCATGCCGCGCTCGCCACGCTGGACCGCATCTCGGCCGACGATCCGCTGGCGGATGCGGCCTCGGCGATGCGCGTGCGCCTGCTGGCGCGCGACGGCAATCTGGAGGGGGCGTTAAAGATCGCCCTCGCACGCGCCAACGGACCGCGCGCGGACGCCGGCGACTGGACGAGTGTGGGCGGCGTCTATGCCGCGCTCGAACGCTATATGGAGGCTGCCGACGCCTATGGCCGTGCGCTCGCGCTCACGGACAAGGCCGATGGCGACGCGCGCTGGCCGATCCTGCTCCTACAGGCGAGCATGCTCGACAAGGCGGGTAAATGGCCCGAAGCGAAGCAGGCGCTGAAGGCCGCGCTCAAGATCGCGCCCGATCAGGCGGTGCTGCTCAACTATCTGGGTTACGCCCAGCTCGAACGCGGCGAGAACCTCAAGGAGGCGATGAAGCTCGTGGAGCAGGCGAGCAAGCTCAAGCCCGACGACGCCGCGATCACCGATTCGCTCGGCTGGGCCTATTATCTGCAAGGCGATATTCCCGCCGCGATCGAGGCGCTGGAACGCGCCGTCGCCGCCGACCCCGGCCAATCGACCCTCAACGAGCATCTGGGCGATGCCTATTGGGCGGCGGGGCGGCGGATCGAGGCGCGTTGGGAATGGCGCGCCGCACTGGTCTTCGCGGAGGAGCAGGACGCGACGCGGCTGCGCGACAAGATCGAGAACGGCCTTTCGAAGACGGTGAAGCGTTGAATCCCGGCGCCGCCGACAGCGAAATCGCCTATGCCAAGATCAACCTCGCCCTCCACGTCCGGCGGCGACGCGCGGACGGCTATCATGACCTCGAAACGTTGTTCGCCTTCGCCCAGGCGGGCGATCGGCTGGAGGCTGCGCCGGCCGGGACGTTGTCGCTGACGATCGATGGCCCGTTCGGAAGGGCGCTGACGGCGGACGAGGATAATCTGGTGCTGCGGGCCGCGCATAGGCTGCGCGAGACGTGTGGAATCCGGGCCGGCGCGGCCTTGCGGCTCGACAAGAGATTGCCCGTCGCGGCGGGAATCGGCGGTGGATCGGCCGACGCGGCGGCGGCGCTGCGGCTGCTTGCCCGGCTGTGGGGGGTAGAGGCGGCCGATCCGCGCCTTGCCGCGATTGCCGCAAGCCTGGGTGCGGACGTCCCGGCCTGTCTCGTCTCGCGGACGATGCGGGGCGAGGGGGTAGGCGAGCGGCTGGCGCCGGTTGCGGGCGATGAGCTGTCGGGCCTGCCGCTGCTGCTCGTCAATCCGGGTGAGCCGCTGGGCACCGCCGCCGTGTTCGCCGGCTGGGACGGGATCGATCGCGGGCCGCTGCCGGACGGCGATCCGCTGGCGGCCGCGCGTGCCGGGCGCAATGATCTGGAGCCCGCCGCGCTGGGCTGCGTGCCGGCGATCGGCGCGGTGCTGGAGATGCTCGCCGCCGCGCCGGGCGTACTGCTGGCGCGCATGTCGGGATCGGGGGCGACCTGCTTCGCTTTGTTCGCCGACGCCGCGGCGCGTGATGCGGCGGCCGCTCATGTTCGTCCCGGCTGGTGGAGTCTCGCAACGGGACTGCGCTGACCCGCTTGTCCCATTATGGGGCGGTGCGATCGGGTGCACGGGACGGAGTTGCGCCACTGCTTTGCATTGGCATGGACCTTGCTTGGACCGGTGCGGTTGAGTCGAGCGCTTGTCGGCAGGGCAAGGCGACATTCGGCTATGGTCCGCCGATCGATGGATCGTGTGCATCGTAAAAGCTGACGGCGGCGCTCCCCGGAGGGCCGCCGTTTCTTTGCTACACCCGCAGCACCTTCTGCTCCAGCAGGTCGAGCGGCATCGCGCCCGAGCCGAGCACGAGGCCGTGGAACGCCTTGCGATTATAGTGGCGGCCCTTGGCCCGGCGCCAGCGGCGGCGCAGCTCAATCAGCCGCAACTCGCCCAGCTTGTAGCCCAGCGCCTGCCCCGGCCAGGCCATGTAGCGCTCCACCTCGGCGGCGACGCGCGTTTCGGAGACGCCGGTCGTGTCGCGCAGCCACGCGATCGCCTCGTCGCGCGTCCAGCGCTTATGGTGCAGCCCGGTATCGACGACGAGCCGCGCCGCACGGAACAGATCGTCCTGTAACCGGCCGAGATTCCCGAGCGGGTCGTAGGTGTAGGCGCCCATCTCGGCGGCCAGTTGCTCGGCATAAAGCGCCCAGCCCTCCTGATAGGCATTGAACCGGGCGAGGCGGACGAGCAGCGGCCGATCGGTCAGCGCCAGCGCCACCGCGCCTTGCAGGTGATGTCCCGGCACGCCCTCATGATAAGCGAGCGTCGGCAGGCGGAAGCGGGGCATGCCGGCCATGTCGCGCAGATTGATCCACAAGGTGCCTGGGCGCGCGCCGTCGAGCGTCGGGCCGTCGTAGAAGCCGCTCGCCGCGCCCTGTTCTTCCGCATCGGGCACCGGACGCACCTCGATCGACTGGCGCGGGATCAGCGCGGCGGGGACGATCTCGGCATAGCGATCCTCCATGCGCCGGACGATCTCGGCCACGGTTTCAAGCAGCCGGGCGTGGCCGGCGGCATCGTCGGGATAGATATTGGCCGGATCGCGGGCGAGCGCGGCCATCCGCGCGGCGACGCTTCCTTTGGTGAGCCCGCGGCGGCGGAGCAGCCCGTCCATCGCCGCGCTCGTTTCGCGCACCTGTGCCTCGCCCAGCGCGTGAATCGCCGCCGGGTCGAGCGGCGTATCGCCCAGCGCGCGGACGTTCGCGGCGTAGAGTGCGTCACCTTGCGGCTGCGCCCACAGGCCCGCCTCCTCGCGGCCGCGCGGGATCATGTCGGCCACCGCTTCGTCGAGCGCGGCAAGCGCCGGGCGCGCGCGCTTTTCCAGCGCGGCGACCGCGCGCTTCTCCGCCGCCGCGCGCAGGCGCGGATCAAGCCCGGCCGAAGCCATGCGCCGGCGCATGGCTTCGATCAGCGGATGTTGCCCGGCTGGCCCGGCGAGAAAGGCCGCGATCACCGGCCGGCTATGCTCCAGCAGGATGCGGGGCGCGCGGCAGCCCGCCGCCTCGTCCGCGCGCAGCGTCTCGATCACGCCGGCAAAGCCTTTGCCGAAACCGTCGAGCTTCTCGATCCAGCCGTCCACCGCTGCCGGGCTGGCGAGCGACTGCTGTTCCGCCATGATCGCCGCCGTGTCGATGTGCGGACCGCCAATCGGTGTCACCAGATAGGGGACATGACCCGAAAAACCGAACACATCGATCCGCCCATAAGGCACTTGCGCCGATCGGTTCGCATTGGCGATCAGCGCACGGGCGATATCGAGATTGAGCGCGCCCACAGGATCTTCGGCGCAGGAGAGCGGCGCCAGCCGGTCGCGCGCGATGGCGAGCGCGGCGCGGCGGGCGGCCTCGCCCTCGGGAGAATAATCATCCATCCGCCGGGCGAGCGGCCCGCCATCCTGCGCGGCGAGCACGCCGGCATTGGTCGCCGCCTCGGGCATCAGTGCGAGCAGGTCGTCGGCGATGCCGTCGAGCGGGGTGGCGAGCGGGCAGGGCGGCGGCGGCTTCGCGGCGGCCCGCGAGGCGAAGGCGGTCACGACAAGCGCGCCGCCGATCATGCCCCCCGCCTCCCGCCTGGTCGCTCGCATCATCGCCCCTTTTCGTTCGTCCTGTCGTGACATCGGACGCGTCCGGCGGCAACAGGGCGATCGTAAACGGGCGGAAGAAAGGCGAAAGAAGCGTGATGGATGAGTCGTTCGTCGAGCTGGAGGGAAAGGGCAGCCTGCTGCTGATCGCCGATCACGCCTCGAATCATGTGCCGGGCGATATCCACCTCGGCGTCGCCCCCCACCTGCTGCATCAGCATGTCGCGATCGACATCGGCGTCGATCCGCTCGCCCGCGCGCTCTGCGCCCGGCTCGGTTGCCCCGCGATATTAGGCGACATCTCGCGCCTCGTCACCGATCTCAATCGAGAGGAGGACGCCGCCGGACTGGTGCCGGTGGTGAGCGACGGACACGACATTCCGGGCAATGCGGCGCTGGACGAGGCGGGCCGCGCGGCGCGGATCGATCGTTTCTGGCGACCTTATCATGCGCGAGTCGCGGATCGTGTGCGGATGCTCGCGCCCGATATGCTGATCTCGCTCCACAGCTTCACGCCGCGCCTTGCCACATCGGACGTGCCGCGCCCGTGGGAGGTGGGCATCCTCTATAATCAGGACGAGCGCGCGGCGCGTGTCGCGATCCCGTTGCTGGAAGCAGCGGGCGTCGTCACCGGCGACAACCAGCCTTATTCGGGGCGGCTGCTCAACGCGACGATGAATCGCCACGGCGAGGCGAACGGCATCCCCTATCTGGGAATCGAGGTGCGGCAGGACCTGATCGACACCCCGGCGGGGGTGGCGCGCTGGGCCGAAATACTGGCGCCGGTGATCGCGAAAACGCTGACGGGATTGCGCGAGGCCGCCCAAAGCGCCAAAGACGCCGACGGAAAGAGAGCCCGATGACCCACATATTCGACAAGTCCCGTCTGCCCAGCCGCCACGTCTCCGTCGGCCCCGAACGCGCGCCGCATCGTAGCTATTATTATGCGATGGGCCTGACCGAGGAGGAGATCGCGCGTCCGTTCGTCGCGGTCGCCTCGGCCGGCAACGATTCCGCGCCCTGCAACACCACGCTCGACGCGCAGGCCGACGTCTGCCGCGAAGGCGTGATCGCGGGCGGCGGCATGCCGCGCCGTTTCAACACCATCACCGTGACCGACGGTATCGCGATGGGGCATCAGGGGATGAAATCCTCGCTCGTCAGCCGCGAGGTGATCGCCGACTCGGTGGAGCTTTCGGTGCGCGGCCATTGCTATGACGCGCTGGTCGGCTTCGCGGGATGCGACAAGTCGCTGCCCGGCATGATGATGGCGATGCTGCGCCTCAACGTCCCGTCGATTTTCGTTTACGGCGGATCGATCCTGCCCGGCCGCTTCCACGGCAAGGACGTGACCGTCGTCGATGTGTTCGAGGTGGTCGGCAAATTCGCCGCCGGTGCCTGCCCGCTGTCCGAAGTGCATGAGCTGGAAAAGGTGGCCTGCCCCGGCCATGGCGCATGCGGCGGCCAATATACCGCGAACACGATGGCCTGCGTCGGCGAGGCAATCGGCCTCTCGTTGCCGAACAGCAACATGGTGCCCGCGCCTTATACGACGCGCGAACAGATCGCCCACGCCGCCGGCGTGCAGGTGATGGAGCTGTTGGCGAAGAATATCCGCCCGCGCGACATCTGCACGCGCGAGGCGTTCGTGAACGCGGCGCGGATCGTCGCGGCGACCGGCGGATCGACCAACGGCGCACTGCACCTGCCCGCGATGGCGAACGAGGCAGGGATCGAGTTCACCCTGTTCGACGTGGCCGACATCTTCAAATCGACGCCTTACATCGCGGACCTCAAGCCCGGCGGCAACTATGTCGCCAAGGATATGTATGAGGCCGGCGGCGTCTATATGCTGATGAAGACGCTGCTCGCCGAGGGGCTGCTTTATGGCGACTGCCTGACCGTCACCGGCCGCACGCTGGGCGAGAATATCGACGAGGTGACGTGGAACCCCGATCAGAAGGTGATCCACGATGCGAAGACCCCGCTTTCGCCCACGGGCGGCGTCGTCGGCCTGCGCGGCAGCCTCGCGCCCGACGGGGCGATCGTGAAGGTCGCGGGCATGCACCGGCTGCGCTTCGAAGGGCCGGCGCGCGTGTTCGATTGCGAGGAGGACGCCTTCGCCGCTGTCGAGGAGCGCACCGTCGCCGAAGGATCGGTGATCGTCATCCGCTACGAGGGGCCGAAGGGCGGCCCCGGCATGCGCGAAATGCTCTCGACCACCGCCGCGCTCTACGGGCAGGGGCTGGGCGAGAAGATGGCGCTCATCACTGATGGGCGCTTTTCGGGCGGCACGCGCGGCTTCTGCATCGGCCATGTCGGCCCCGAGGCGGCCGATGGCGGGCCGATCGCGCTCGTCGAGGATGGCGACCGGATCGTCATCGACGCCGAGGCGGGCACGATCGATCTCGACGTACCCGAGGATGTTTTGGCGGAACGGCGCGCGCGCTGGCGGCCGCGCCGCAACGATTATCAGGCGGGCGCGCTGTGGCGCTACGCACAGAATGTCGGTCCGGCCTGGAAGGGCGCGGTCACGCATCCCGGCGCGCGGAGCGAAACGCACGTCTATGCCGATATCTGAGCGCCCGTTCGCCGATCGTCGTCCGCGATGATCGGCCGCCCGATCCTGACCGCCGCGGCGATGCGCGCGGCCGAGGAAGAGGCGATAGCCGGTGGCGTATCGGTGGAAACGCTGATGGAGCGTGCCGGCGCGGGCGTTGCCGAGGCGGTGTGGCGGTTCGCCGCCTCGCCGGCGACTCTGGTGCTGTGCGGGCCGGGCAATAATGGCGGCGATGGCTATGTCGCCGCGCGCTACCTCCGCGAGCGCGGGCTTGCCGTACGGGTCGCAGCAACGGGCGAGCCGCGTACTCCCGCCGCGCAGGCGGCGCGCGCGGCGTGGAGCGGACCAGTCGAGCCGATCGGGGAGGCCGCGCCAGCACCCTTGCTGCTCGATTGCCTGTTTGGAACCGGGCTGACGCGAGGACTGGACGCTTCGCTGGCTGACCGGCTTGGCCGTCTGTCGGCGGCGGCGCAACTGCGTGTGGCGGTCGATCTGCCGAGTGGGGTGTCGACCGACGAGGGGCGATTATTGTCGCCGGCGCCGCGCTTCGATCTCACCGTCGCGCTCGGCGCGTTGAAGCCGGCGCATCGGCTCCAGCCGGCGGCGCTGCACTGCGGCCGCGTGGCGGTCGCCGATATCGGATTGGGGGCGCTTCGCAGCGATCTTCACGAGGTGGCGCGGCCGCATCTGCCCGCGCCGGGGCCGGCCGATTACAAATATACACGCGGCAAGGTGGCGGTGGTCGCCGGGCGCATGGCGGGGGCAAGCTATCTCGCCGCGCTGGGCGCGCAACGTGCCGGCGCCGGCTATGTCGAGTTGTGGAGCGCCGCCGTGCCGCCGGGTGCGCCGTGGGCACTGGTGCGGCGAGGCGGGGGCGATCTTGCGGGCCTTGCCGATCCGCGCACCGGCGCGTTGGTGATCGGCCCGGGGCTCGGCACCGATGACTCGGCGCGGGCGCGGCTGGAGGCGGCGTTGGCGAGCGGGCGGCCGCTGGTGCTCGATGCCGATGCGCTGACGCTGATCGGTGCGGGCGGTGTCGTTCGCCTGAAGGAATTGCACGATCACGCGATCCTGACGCCGCATGAAGGCGAGTTCGCGCGATTGTTCGGCGATATCGAGGGCGACAAGGTCAGTCGCGCGCGGGCGGCGGCCGTGCGAAGCGGGGCAGTGGTTCTGCTCAAGGGCGCGGACAGCGTCGTTGCCCATCCCGACGGGCGCGTCGCCATTGCCCCGCCGGCCCCGGCCTGGCTGGCGAGCGCCGGGACGGGGGACGTTCTGGCGGGCATCGTCGGCGCGATGCGCGCGCGCGGGCTCGACGCGTTCGACGCGGCCTGTGCGGCGCTCTGGCTGCATGCCGCCGCCGCCGAGAATGCCGGGCCGAATCTCATCGCCGACGATCTGCCGGCCCATCTCACGCCCGCGCTCGCTGCCTGCCTGTGACCGAGGCGGCGACGATCGTGCGCATTGCCGGGCGCGGCGACGGCGTGACCGGGGACGGGCGGCATATTGCGCTCGCCGCGCCGGGCGATAGCATCACCGCTGAGGGCGCGGTGATGCCGGGGCCGCATCACGCAACGCCACCCTGCCGGCACTTCGCCCGCTGCGGCGGCTGCCAACTCCAGCATGTGGATGACGAGGCCTATGCGGCCTTCATCGTCGATCGGATCGCAGGCGCGCTCACCGCGCAGGGCATCGACCGGCCGGATATCGCGCCGCCGCATCTCTCGCCGCCGCGCACGCGCCGTCGCGCCTCACTGCGCGCCGAGCGGATCGGCAAGCGGGTCGTGCTCGGCTTCAACGAGGGGGCGAGCCATCGCATTGTCGACCTCACCGAATGTCCCATTCTGTTGCCCGAACTGTTCGCGCTGCTCGCGCCATTGCGGGTGCTGCTCCTTGGGCTCGTGCGCGACAGGCGAGCCGCAGGCGTGCAATTTACCCTGACCGATCAGGGTGTCGACCTGTTGCTTGACAAGGTCGAGGCGGAAGGGCTGGCGGCGGCCGAGACGCTGACCCGTTTTGCCGGCGAACATCGCCTTGCGCGGCTGTCGATCGACGACGGCTATGGCCCGCAACCCCGCTGGGAGCCCGAGCCGGTGACGGTGACGCTGGGCGGCATCGCCGTGCCGCTGCCGATCGGCGGCTTCCTTCAAGCAACGGCGGATGGCGAGGCGGCGCTGGTCGCCGCGGTGCGCGATGCGGTGGGCGGTGCGGCGGCGATCGCCGATCTCTTCGCAGGGCTGGGCACCTTCGCGCTGCCGCTGTCGGCGGGCGCGAAAGTCTATGCGGCGGAGGGCGCGCGCGATCCCGTGCTCGCGCTCAAGGCGGCGGGGGCGAGGGCGGAGCGGCCCCTGTTCGTTGAGCATCGCGATCTGTTCCGCCGGCCGCTCGACGCGAAGGAACTCGCGCGATTCGACGCGGTGGTGCTCGATCCGCCGCGTGCCGGCGCGCGCGAGCAGGCGGCGGCGCTCGCCGCTTCGCCGGTGCCGCGCATCGCCTATGTCTCGTGCAACCCCGCGACATTCGCGCGCGATGCCCGCGCGCTGATCGACGGCGGCTATCGGCTGGAACGGGTCAGGCCGGTCGGCCAGTTCCGCTGGTCGACCCATGTGGAATTGGCGGCGACCTTCGCGCGCTGAGCCACGCATCGGCCTTGGCGAGGAAAGCGGGCGTCGCCGTCTCGCGCATCCGGGCGAGCCAGATAGCGGCCTCCTCGGCCTCCTGGGCGTCGAGCAGCATCCGGGCATGATTGAACTGCCCCCGGAAATCGCCGCCCTCGGCCGCGCGGCGGTAGCAATCGGCCGCGGCGGCCATGTCGCGCTCCACCACCCAGCCGTCTTCGTAAAAGCCGCCGATCATGTTGACCGACTTGGCGTGGCCGAGGGCGGCGGCGCGCCGGTATAGGTCGAGCGCGGCGGCGCGGTCGAGTGGAACGCCTTCGCCGAGGCAATGGAGTGTCGCCAGATTATAGAGGCCCCAATCGAGCCCGCGATCGGCCGCCGCCCTGTACCACTGCGCCGCGAGCCCCTTGTCGATGCGGGTGCCCCAGCCATGCTCGCAGCAGCGGCCGACCATGTTTATCGCCATTGCGTGGCCCGTCTTCGCCGCTTCGGAGAACCAGCGCAGCGCCATGGCCGGATCGGCTGCGATGCCGCGCCCGTCGAGCAATATCTGCCCATAGAGCGCCTGCGCCTCGGCCACGCCCGCCTCCGCCGCCACCTGGAGGATCGCGGCTACCTCTTCGGGCGATCCGGCGAGTTTTTCGGCAAGCTGACCGGCCGGCAAGGCGCGGATTTCATCGAATGACAGGGGCATGTCCGCTCCGAAACGGGAGGAGCCCGCATCTTTCCAGACGCGAGCCCCCATCCCTTACGCCCGAACGCTCAATATTTCAGGCTGAGCGTCGCGAAGGCCGACCGGCCCGGCGCGATCGAGACGAAGTGCGTCGAGTAGGTCCGGTCATAATAGCGCTTGTCGAAGAGGTTCTGCACATTGGCGCGCAGCGTGACATTATCGGTCAGGCGGACCGAGGCCGTCGCGTCGAAACGCCAATAGCCGGGGATCGAGCGCGTCACGCCGTCCGCACCGAAACCGCCATATTGCCGCGAGTTGTAGATGGCGCCGCCGCCCAGCGTGAACTGGTCGCCGATGTTGACCGTTGTCCAGGTGGTGAAGCTGTGCTTCGGCGTGTTGGGGAAGGGCCGGCCGTTGTTCGCATTGTCCGGCCCGGCGAAGCGCACCTCCGAATCCATGTAGGTATAGCCGCCGAAGACGCTCCAGAAGGGCAGGATGCGACCGTTGAAGCCCAGCTCGATCCCATCGATGCGGCGATCGCCGACGAAGGCGGGGAAGCCATTTTCGTCGGTGGTGCGTGCGTTGCTCGTCTCGGTACGGAAGGCGGCGAGATTGACGGCGAGCGCGGCGTCGAACATCTCCCACTTCGTGCCGATCTCGTAGGACTTCGTCTTTTCGACCTTGAGATCGTCGGGGCTGACCGCCACCTGACCGCGGCCGGGCGTCAGGCCGCTGCTCTCGCTCCCTTCACCCAGCATGCTGCCCGGGGGCGTCGCGGAGGTGGCGTAGGAGACATAGATGCTGCCGTTCGGCGCGGGCTTGAAGATCAGGCCCGCCTGCCAGGTGAACAGGTCGTCGGTCCGGCTCAGTCGCGATTCGTCGGCTGTCGCGGTGGCGCGGGTGCGGACGCGGGTGTCGTAATGATCGTAGCGGGCACCGAGATTGACGAGCAGCGCGTCGGTGATCGTCACCGTGTCGAAAGCATAGGCCGAATAGGTCGTCGCCTCGGTGATCGTGGCGAGCGGGCTGCGCGTGATCGGCGTCGGCGTCACCCCGTCGTCGGCATAGTTCACCCAAGGGGCATCGGGATCGGGGATGAACAGACTGGTGCAATTATAATTGCTGCCCGCGCCGATCTCGGCCGTGCTCGTGCCGGCGGCGCAGCGCGGAGAGGTGTTGACCACATAGGAACCGCGCCGGCTCTGCTCCCAGCTCGCCTCGGCGCCCACCGAGAAGCTGTGACGGAGCGCGCCCGTCTCGAACTTGCCCGACAGGTCAAGATGATCGGCAAAGCTCTCGGTGAAGCCATAGCGGCTGTTGATGCGTCGCCAGACCTTGCCGTTGGTGACATTGCCCTGGCTGTCGTCGGGCTGGGTGAGGATATAGGATTGGGCGGCGTTCGAATATTTGGCCGAGTTGCGGACGGTCAAAGTGTCGCCGAAATCATGCTCGAAGCGGAAGAGCGCTTCGTCCACATTCGTTTTGCGGAAATCGCGATCCTTGATCCCGTAGAAGTTGCCGCGCGCGACCTTCTGGCCATTGACCTCCTCCGCCGGGCCGATGTCGAGAAGGCCCGAGGCGACGGCCTGCGCCTGCGTCCTTTCAAACGGAATGCCCGAATCGGGAATGTCGTCGCTCTCGAGGTGGTAATAATTGAGATAGGCGCGTGTTCCGGTGTCGAGCCCAAAGGCGATCGAGGGCGAAATGCCCCACCGATTATAGGTGACGACATCGCGATCCGCGACGTCCGCATCGTGCCACATCGCATTGAGGCGCACCGCGGCGGTGTCGCCGATCTGATAGTTGGCATCCAGCGTCGCGCGCTTGTAATCGTCAGTGCCGTAGCTGAGATCGGCCTCGGTCTCGGTGCCGAGATGCGCCATCTTGCTGATGATGTTGAGGCTGCCGCCCGCGCTGCCACGGCCGCCCATCACCGAATCGCTGCCCTTTACCACCTCGATCTGGTCGATCGCGAAGATCTCGCGCGATTGGCCGCCGGTGCTGCGGATGCCATCGACATAAGTGCTGCCTTGCGCGTCGAAGCCGCGGATGAAGGGACGGTCCCCCTGCGGATTGCCGCCTTCGCCCGCACCGAAGGTGATGCCGGGCACGGTGCGCAGCGCCTCGACAAGGCTGGTCGAGCCGCTTTCCTGGATCACCTGGGCAGGCAGGATCGTCACCGATTTCGGCGTGTCGAGCAGCGGCGCGGTATATTTGGGGGAAGCCGGCCGATCGATCTTGTAGCCCTGCTCGTCGATCGCGGTGCCGGTGACGGTGACGCCGCCGAGCCGGGTCGCCTTGTCCGCGTCAGGCTGCGGCTGGTCGATCCCCTGGGCGGAGGCGGCGGTGGCGATGAAGCCGACGCAGCCGAGCGCGAGAAAGGCGGGAGACGAGGCCGCGGTACGGCTGCGAAGATCTGAACGAAGCACTGGTTCACCCCTTTTTCGTATCGATGGCGCATCCGCTAATGCGAACCACTCGCGATAGTCAAGGGCGTGTGGCGGGTTTATACGAATAATAATCAATCGCAGTGTCGAGCGGGTTCAGAAGGGCCGATTGGGGCGGCTCGGCGAGGGAAATGATCGTCCGGGCACGATGCCGCTTGATTCGCGGGCGGTTTGGTGATTCGGTGACGGAATGGCGCGTTCCCAACCCACGCATGCGATGATCCGCTCCGCCGCCGGCCCGGCGGTGGCGCTGCTCGTCGTCGCGATGTTCGCCGGTTATGCGCTGTTCGGCACCAACGGCCTGCTCCAGCTTGGCGATTACAAGCGCCAGATCCGGATCAAGCAGGTCGAACTGGCGAAGATCGACGCCGAGCGGGCGCGCCTGCTCAACCGCAAGCGGCTGATCGAGAAAGGCGACCCCGATATCGCCGACGAAATGGTGCGCAGCGCGACCGATATGATCGGCAACGATCAATATGTGTTGATCACGCGCTAGGAAGCTTTCACAGGCGGCGTCCGGGCCGTTGCTTAATCGTTGCGCGGCGGCCTATAGAGCCCACTTCCGAAGCCGCTTTCCAGCAAGGAGGCCACGCTTGGCCAGAGCAGCAAAGCCGCGAGCCGCGAAGGCCGCACCCTCGCGCGCCGCGAAACGCCCGCGCGCCGAGGCGCCCGCTATCCCGAATCGTCCCCGTCCGCCCGAGCCGGAGCCCTATGCCGCCAGCAAGGAAGAGATGCTGGAATTCTATCGGCAGATGCTGCTCATTCGCCGGTTCGAGGAGAGGGCAGGCCAGCTTTACGGCCTTGGCCTGATTGGTGGCTTCTGCCATCTCTATATCGGGCAGGAGGCAGTCGCTGTCGGCGTCCAGTCGGCACTGACCGTGGGCAAGGATTCGGTGATTACCGGCTATCGCGATCACGGCCACATGCTTGCCTATGGCATCGATCCCAAGATCATCATGGCGGAATTGACGGGCCGGCAGGCCGGGATCAGCCACGGCAAGGGCGGATCGATGCACATGTTCTCGGTCGAGCATGGCTTCTATGGCGGGCACGGCATCGTCGGCGCGCAGGTGCCGCTGGGCGCGGGGCTTGCCTTCAAGCATAAATATAGCGGCGACGGCGGCATCTGCGTCGCCTATTTCGGCGACGGCGCGGCGAACCAGGGCCAGGTTTCCGAAACTTTCAACATGGCCGAGCTATGGAAGCTCCCGATCATCTTCGTGATCGAGAACAACCAATATGCGATGGGCACCAGCGTCAATCGTGCCTCGGCCGAGGATCAGCTTTACCGGCGCGGCGAAAGCTTCCGTATCCCTGGCCTCCAGGTCGATGGGATGGATGTGCTCGCGGTGCGCGGCGCGGCGGAGATGGCGGTGGAATGGGTGCGTGCCGGCAAGGGGCCGGTGCTACTCGAACTCAAGACCTATCGCTATCGCGGCCACTCGATGTCCGATCCGGCCAAATATCGCTCGCGCGATGAGGTGCAGGCGGTACGCGAGAAATCCGATCCGATCGAGCATGCGCGCAAGCGACTGGAGGAAATGGGCGTCGGCGACGACGAACTGAAGACGCTGGAGAAGGATATCCGCCGCATCGTCCAGGACGCGGCCGATTTCGCCGAGCAATCGCCCGAGCCCGAAGCCGGGGAACTCTATACTGACGTGCTGGTGGGGCAATATTGATGCCGATCGAACTCAAGATGCCCGCGCTTTCTCCGACGATGGAGGAAGGCACGCTGGCCAAATGGCTGGTGAAAGAAGGCGACGCGGTGAAATCCGGCGACATTCTCGCCGAGATCGAAACCGACAAGGCGACGATGGAGTTCGAGGCGGTCGACGAAGGGACGGTCGCGAAGATCCTCGTTGCCGAGGGGACCGATGGGGTGAAGGTGGGGGCGCCGATCGCGCTGATCGCCGAAGAAGGCGAGGACGCCTCCGCCGCCGCATCCGCGCCCGCGAAGGAGGTGGCGCCGAAGGAGGAAGCCAAGCCGCAGGCGCCCGCGCCCGAATCCGCGACGCCGCATCAGATGGAAACTGCCGCGCGCGATCTCGTTGCCGCCGTCGCCCAGACGCATGACGATCCGGAGGTGCCCGAGGGCATCGAACTGGTGAAGACCACGGTGCGCGAGGCGCTGCGCGATGCGATGGCCGAGGAGATGCGCGCCGACGATACCGTCTTCGTGATGGGCGAGGAAGTCGCGCAATATCAGGGCGCGTACAAGGTGACGCAGGGCCTGCTTGAGGAATTTGGCGACCGGCGCGTGATCGATACGCCGATCACTGAATATGGTTTTGCCGGCGTCGGCACGGGCGCGGCGATGGGCGGGTTGAAGCCGATCGTGGAGTTCATGACCTTCAACTTCGCGATGCAGGCGATCGACCATATCGTCAATTCGGCCGCCAAGACCAATTACATGTCGGGCGGCCAGATGCGTTGCCCGGTTGTGTTCCGGGGGCCGAACGGCGCCGCCGCGCGCGTCGCCGCGCAGCACAGTCAGAACTATGCGCCCTGGTATGCCGCCGTCCCCGGCCTCGTGGTAATCGCGCCCTATTCGGCCGCCGACGCGAAGGGACTGCTCAAGGCCGCGATCCGCTGCCCCGATCCGGTGGTCTTCCTCGAAAATGAACTGCTCTACGGCCAGAGCTTCGAGGTGCCGAAGCTCGATGATTATGTGCTGCCGATCGGCAAGGCGCGGATCGTGCGCGAGGGCCGCGACGTGACGCTGGTAAGCTACACGATCGGCGTCGGCGTCGCGCTGGAGGCGGCAGAGGCGCTGGCGGGCGAAGGCATCGATGCCGAGGTGATCGATCTGCGCACGCTGCGCCCGCTCGACAAGGAAACGGTCCTGAAGAGTCTCGCCAAGACGAACCGCATGGTCGTCGTCGAGGAAGGCTGGCCGGTCTGCTCGATCTCGTCGGAGATCATCGCGATCGCGATGACCGAGGGCTTCGACGACCTCGACGCTCCGGTGCTGCGCGTCACGAATGAGGATGTGCCGCTGCCTTATGCGGCCAATCTCGAGAAGCAGGCGCTCCTCAACGTGGACGACGTGGTCGCTGCCGCGCGCAAGGTCTGCTACAAGGATTGAGCGCAAGGGCGGCCCTGAGGAGGGCCGCCCGACTCCCTCTTACTGGACGAGGTGCGCGGTCGCGACCGCCTGACGGAACAGAGCGGCGAGGGCGGCTGAAATGTCGTCGTCGGTCGTCACCGTATAGAGCAGGCCGGGTGAGGCGCAGGACCGCAGCGCAGGCTCGACCTTGTCGAGATAGGGCTTCACGTTGGTCTGCGACCAGGCGTTGCCCTCCAGCGATTCGGGCAGATATTCGGTGTAGAGGATGGCGATGCGGATGCCGCGCGCCTTGATCGCGTTGCACTTGTCGATATGCGCCTTCTGCAATTCGCGATGGGTGCGGCCGCCGCCTATATCCTCGTCGCTCATGCCGTCGGTGATGATGAACAGGATTTCCTGCGGCGTGCTGTCGGCCGATCCGTTGCCCGGATCGGGCATCAGGCTGTCCATTTGCTTGAAGGCGTCGAGGAACTCGCTCGACTTGTCGTCGATATTCTTGCTGCTCGTGATGTAGCTGTTCTTGTACCAGCGCGTGATCGGCAGGCCCGTCGCGCTCGTCTTGATGCTGTCGAGATCGGTAGTGAGTGTTGCCACGGTCTTGAAATTGGGCGCATAGTCGAAGCGACTGACCGCCATCCGATAGGTCACTTCGTTCGCCTGAGCCATGTCCTTGGCGACATCCATAAGGTCGCGGACGGCGACCTGCTCGGCATCGATACGCATCGTGATGCCCTTATTCTGGGCGAGCCAATAGGAGTCGGCGAAGGTTCCGTCCGGAAACTTGACGTTGCCGCTGCCGTCGAAACAGGCGGGAACGTCCTGCCGCAACGGGTTTCTGCAATTGGGCAGGTTGGTCGAGACGTTCTGCTTGCTGACATAGATGCCTTCGTCATGCGGCTGCGACAGGTGGCAGGCAAAGGCGCAGTTCGTCAGTTCGCGCATCTTCTTGAGCCCCGCGGAGGTCGACGGCAGCAGCATTGACGGTGAGGTGTCGAGCAGCAGGTAGAAATCGATATTGGGCGCGGCGATCGCGTTGGATTGAGACGAGCCGCCGATCGCGATCGTCTTCATTCCCAATATGCCCGCGAAGGAGTTCACCGATTGCGCGCTATAGGAAACGGTCACTGTACGGTCGTTCGTCGTCCCCGGCGTTCCCGCCGCGATGTCCACCTTGAGGTCCGCCGGATCGTAGATCAGCCCAGGGAGATTCTTAACCTGTGCGTTGAACATGTTCGTGGCAGCCGCGCGCGCGTCGGCCTCGGTTCGCTTCATCATCGGCTGGGTCACGGCAGCGAGGGCGGCGGCGTCGGCGGCGGCGTTCAGCCGCGTCTGAAGGCGTGCGGCGCGCGAATAATCGATGCCGACGCCGGTCGCCAGCACCAGCGGCACGATCGAGAAGGCGACGAGCAGCAGCACATTGCCCCGCCGGTCGCGTCCCAAACGGCTCAGCAGGGCTTTCAACGATGCGATGCGCATGAGATGGCGTCCCTGGATGCCGGGCCTCGCGAGCGACCGACGATCATGTCTTGAGCTCGACCGAATTGGAGGCGCGCGGGCTCATGATGATCTCGTCGCGCATGGGAATCCGGCCGATCAGGCCCTGGCCGACGACGGGCGTATAGTCGTAGGTCATCTCGCCGACGAGAATCCAGGTGTTGGGCTGGCGGATTTCGGCGGGAACGTCGAAGCTTTCGCCTGGCGTAAGGCCGTCGCCATCGGTCGGATAGCTCCACATGACGGTGCCGTTGCCGTCCTTGTCGATCGCGATCTGCGACACGCTCATGCTGGCATGGGCCGTCGAATAGGGCGCCATCACCTGCCGCGAGGCGTTGAGGATCGTCGCAAGGTCGGCGTTCGTCACCGAGGTGTAGCGCGATGTCAGATCGACGATCGATCGCGTGGCGATCGTCACCTTGCGCTGCGCCGCGATCGCATCGGAAAGCTGATAACCACCCAGATAGAGCAGGATCAGGAAGGGCAGCACCAGCGCAAACTCGATCGCCGAGACGCCACGCCGGTCCTGCCTCAGCGAATGGGCGGCGCTCATGTATAGGCTTCCCGCTTGAACACCGCCGTCGCCATCAGCAGGCGCTGACCGTTCGACAAGGTCGACAGGTCGAAGCCTAGCGGGCCGGGCGCGACCGACCAGAGATAGATCACCTTCATCACGACGATGTCGCCCGGATTGCCCGGATCATAGGCTGTGGCGTTGGTCGGCTTGCCGTCCGACCCGAAGGTGATCGTCGGTGCAGTCGTGTCCGCGCTTGAGAAGCTGTTCGCGGTCTGTACGTCCACCAATACGTTGGCGCATTTGAGGAAGGCGGGCAGCGAATCGCACACCGCCTTGTTGAAATCGGCCCTTTTCATGCCCTGCCGCTGGACGGCGCCCGTCAGGATCAGGCGGCCGGCCTTCTCGGCGGTGGTTTCCAGCACCTGTTGGGCAAAGAAGGTGAGGCTGGTCTGCACGATCGCGATCAGCAAGGCGATCAGCGGCGCTGCGATCACCGCGAACTCGACAAGCGTCGCGCCGCGCGCATGGCGGCGGAGCGGCTTCAGCCGGGCCCAAAGTCGCGGTGGTCGCGCGAACCTCATCGATGATCCACTTGGAAAAATAGCTCTGAATCGGTTCTTTCGCATGACGCCCGTTAAGAAAGGCTCAAGCGCCATGCGGATTTCGTGCTGTTCCGGACGCCCGCGAACTGCTCTAGAGCAGCGGCCATGGCCGATATCGCTGATCCCGAACGCGCGCTGGCGCTCGTCTATGCTCCGGCGGCGCGGCGCGAGGCTCTGGCGGCGCTCTGGCGGCTCGACGAGCGGCTGGGCGAGGTGCTGCGGCTCGCGCATGAGCCGCTGATCCGCGCGATCCGCCTCGCCTGGTGGCGCGAGTCGTTGGAGAAGCTCGACGCCGGCATCGCTTCGCCCGAGCCGCTACTGGTTGAGGTGACGAATATGATCCTGCCGCTCGGCATTGGCGGCGCGGAACTGGCGGCGATCGAGGCGGGCTGGGCGGCGCTGGCCGACGATGTGGATGCGGCGGCGGTGCTGGCGCATGGCAAACGGCGGGGACGGCCGCTCTTCACGCTCGCCGCACGGCTGCTTTCCGGCGAGGCCGCGTCCGACATCGCCGATGCCGGCGAGGGCTGGTCGCTCGTCGATATCCTGCCACGGCTGGAGGATGGGGAGGCGCGTGCGGCGGCGATCGCGCGTGCCAAGGTGTGCCTCGCGCCGCTCGCGGGCCGCTATTGGCCGAAGCCGCTGCGTGCGCTGGGCATGTTGACAGTGCTCGCGCAGCGCGATCTTCGTCGTGGTGATGTGCGGCAGCCGGGCGCGCCCGGGCGGCTGGCGCGTGCGCTATGGCTTTCGATTTGCGGGCGATGAACCAAAAAGGGGAGGGGGGGGAATGCGACAGTTTCTGGCGGGTGGACTGGCGGCTTTGCTGCTCGTGGCGGGCGGGCTCTTCTGGTGGAAGAGCCTCGCGCAAGCCGACAGCCCGGTCGTGCCGCCAGCGCCTTCTGGCGCTCTCGCCGCGGCCGCTGAGCCGTTGGCTGCACCGCCCGCCGCCAGTGAGAAGACGCGCGAGGAGCGGCGCTTCGCCCGCTATGACCGTGACAAGAATGGCCAGATCGTGCGCGACGAATATCTGCGCAGCCGCCGTCGTGCGTTCGAGAAGCTGGACGTGAATGGCGACGGCCGCCTCTCGTTCGAGGAATATGCGGTGAAGACGGCGGAGAAGTTCGCCAAGGCCGATGCCGATCGTTCCGGCGCGCTGACGCCTGCCGAGTTTGCCACCACGCGCGTGGTGCGGAAGACCAGGCCGAAGCCAAATTGTCCGCCGGCGCAGGCATCGACGGACGACGAAAGCTAAGTCAGCGCACGCCCGCGATCCGCGTCATCCGCCAGGCGGCAAGCAGGCCGATCAGCGCAAGCGGAATCGCCGTCACATAGACCCAGACGGCGGCGTTACGCGCCGCTTCGGTGCTGAGCCCGGCCGAGAAGCCGGCGAAATTGGCGGCGGCGCCGGCAATCGCCGCGCCGATCGCCTCGCCGGTCTGCCGCACCGCGATCAGGCCCGAACTTCCGATCGCGCGATCCTCGTCGGACAGGGAGGCGAGCACGCGACGGTTCATCAGCGCCGAGGAAAGGCCATAACCCGCGCCCATGGTCGCCGCCGCGAGGATGATGAGGATGATCGGCCCGTCGCGCATGGTGAGCGCGAGCAGGATCGGGCCGGCGAGCACACAAGCCGCGCCCGTCCTGATCCAGCGGTTCGCCGTCTCCGGCGCTGTGCCCGCGACGTAGAGCGCGGCGATCGTCCAGGCCATTGCGTGCGCCGCGACGGCATAGCCCGCCTCCAGCGGCGAAAGGCTGTGAAGCTGTTGCAGGAAAGCGGGTCCATAAATCAGGAAACCCACCGATGTCGCCATCAGCGCGAACATCGCCGCATAGCCCGACCCGCCGACGGTGCTTAGATCGGCAACGTGGCGGGGCAGCAGATGCGTCGCGGCGCGGGCGTCGATCTTCAGCACCACGAACAGGATGGCGAGCGCCAGCGCGGCGAGACCGAGCGCCTTGACCGGCGACCCGCTGATATCGGCCAGAGCCAGCGCGACGGCGGCGAGGCCGAGTATCGTCAGCTGTCGCCACGCGACGCCAACCGAGCGGGCCGGCACAATGTTGCGGCCGAGCAGGCGGGTGGCGGCGAGCGAGAAGATTACTGCTTGCGCCGCGAAGAACCAGAAAACCGCGCGCCAGTCGCCGAGTTCGGCAAAGACGCCGCCTAGCAGCGGCCCCAATATGGTCGCGACCCCCCAGACGGCGGCGACCGCGCCGAACACACGCGCCAGATGACGCTCCGGGAAAAGAAAGGCGATCGCGACCATGGCGAGGCCCGATATCCAGCCGCTGCCGACGCCCTGGATGACGCGCCCGATCAGAAAAAAGGTCATGTTCGGAGCGAGCGCGCTGAACAAGCATCCGCCCGCGAAGACAAGGCCGGAAAGCACCGTGGCGCGACGCAGGCCGACGATTTCGGACAGGCGGCCCGCGCTCGCCCCCGCCATGATCGCGCCGATCAGAAAGCCGGCGACTGCCCAACTGAAATAGGCGTAGCCACCCAGATCGGCGCCGACGCTGGGCATGATCGTCGCGGTAACAAGGCTGTCGGCGGCATTGATCCAGACGCCGAGGCAGATGAGGATGAATCGCGGCAACCGCCCTTCGCCGAGCAGATCGGCCCACCCCGTTTCATGTTTGTCGAAGGACGTCATCGCCGTTCGATACCGGCGGAGATCGGGCGTTGAAAGCCTTGTTCACCATTCCGGCGCGGCGGCCCCGAGGCAAAGCGAGGCGTCCTTCCGCCGAAAGCGAAGCGCAACATATTGCCGCCTTCGCGGCGCGCTGCTACTAAATGCGAAAGGTTCGCAAGAAGGCGAACAAGGGGCAGGTCGGATGAGAAAGGTAGTCAATGAGTTTCATGATTCCTTCCCCCGGCGGCGAGGCCCTGGCCGCGCCGCATATCGTGATCGACGCGGTCCGGTGCTGGCGCGCCGCGCGGGATGTGGGCGAACCGGTGCAGCCCTGCCTCTTCGCGGCGCTGCGCGTCCACGACTGCGATATCCTCGCGCCGGTCTTCGACAGTCTGATGACGCTCTGCGAATCGGCGCTCGGCCGTCCGCTGGAAGTTGGCGACGGCGCCGGTGTTTCGGCGGACGAACATCTTCTGCTCGACCTGCTCGGCGGGGTAAGGCCGTCGGGCGCCTGTTTCGTCTGTGGTGAAGGAATCGCGACCGCGCTCGATTGCGCGCTGTGCTCGACGCGGATCATGATGGCGCTTGCTTGCGCGATGCCTGCTGGAGGCGCGCGCCTGCACTAACTTATGCCATAATGATAATTATTCGCAAATGTTTTGAAATTGCGAAGCCTTCGCGTTATGCGAGGCCCGGTCTTGGGATTCGCACGTCGATGTCGGGAATGGAGAAACGCCGGAAGAGCCGCCGGGCCTTCTGGATGAAGCAGTTGCACCAATGGCATTGGATGAGTTCCGCCATTTCGCTGATCGGGCTGCTGCTGTTCGCTGTTACCGGCATCACGCTCAATCATGCGGCGGATATCGAGGGCTCGCCTGTCGTCCGGGATCGGCAGGCGCAATTGCCAGCCGCACTTCTCGCCCCGCTCGCGCCGCACGACGATGCTGACGAAAAGAAACCGCTGCCGCCGCCGATCGCGACCTGGATCGGCACCCAGCTTGGCCTGAAGGCGCAGGGAATGGCTGAATGGTCGGCCGATGAAATCTATCTGGCGCTACCCCGGCCGGGCGGCGACGCCTGGGTTTCGATCGACCGGACGAGCGGCGCCGTCACCAGCGAGACGACCGATCGGGGCTGGATCTCTTACCTCAACGATCTGCATAAGGGCCGCAATGCCGGCGTCGCGTGGAAATGGGCGATCGACATCTTCGCGGCTGCCTTCCTCATCTTCGCACTGACCGGGCTCGTCCTGCTTCAGATCCACTCGGTGCGCCGGCGTTCGACCTGGCCGCTGGTCGGCCTCGGCCTCGCCCTTCCCGCCCTGATCGCCATCATCTTCATTCATTGAGGAGCCTTGCCGCATGAAGATCCGCTATCATACCGTGATCGCCGGGCTGCCCCTCGCCGCCTTCGGCACCGGCACGCTCGCGCTGCCGGCGCAGGCAGCGGGGATCGACCTCACCGTCACCATCCCGCGGCTGCACGTCGCCGAATATCACCGGCCCTATGTGGCGATGTGGATCGAGGCGAAGGACAAGCCCGACGTGCGCACCCTCGGCATCTGGTACGACTATGATATGAAGAAGGGCGAAGGCACCAAGTGGCTTCGCGACGTTCGCATGTGGTGGCGCAAGGCCGGCCGTTCCCTGACCCTTCCCGCTGACGGCATCACCGGCGCGACGCGGGCGCCGGGGCCGCAGAAAATCTCTTTCACCGCCGGTCGTGCGCCGCTCGGTACGCTCGCGCCGGGCCACTATGAGCTGGTCGTCGAGGCGGCGCGCGAGGTGGGCGGGCGCGAACTGGTGCGGCTGCCCTTCCAATGGCCCGCCAAAACCCCGCAGACGGTGCGCGCCACCGGCAACACCGAACTCGGCGCGATCACCGCCGTCATCAAGCCTTGAATCCGGGAGCTACAGCCATGAAAAGCCGTTTCGCTTTGCTCGTCGCCGGCATGGCCGCCGTCACTCTCCTCGCCACGCCGGCGCTGGCGCATCGCCAATGGATGCTGCCGTCGGCCACCACCGTCTCGGGCGACGACGTATGGGTGACGGTGGACGCCGCCGTGTCCAACGATCTGTTCTATTTCGAACATTTCCCGATGCGCCTCGATACCATCCGCGCCTGGGCGCCCGACGGCAGCGAGGCGAAGCTCGAAAATGCCTCCACCGGTCGCTATCGCAGCACGTTCGATGTCCATCTGACACAGAAGGGCACGTATAAGATCGCCTCGCTCAGCGACGGCATCGGCGGCAGCTACACGCTGAACGGCGAGGAGAAACGCTTGCCGCGTGGCACGACCGCCGACAAGCTGGCCAGCGCCATCCCGACGGGGGCGAGCGACGTCAAGATTTCCGAGCATGTCGGCCGCAACGAGATTTTCGTGACCTCGGGCGAGCCGAGCGACGGCGTGCTGAAGCCGACCGGCAAGGGGCTGGAACTGGAGCCGATCACCCATCCCGACGATCTGATCGCGGGCGAGGAAGCCCGCTTCCGCTTCCTGATCGACGGCAAGCCCGCGCCGGGCATCGACGTGACGATCATTCCCGGCGGTATCCGCTATCGCAACCAGCTCAACGACAAGACGCTGAAGACTGACGCCAAGGGCGAACTGGCCTTCACCTGGCCCGAACCCGGTTTCTATTGGCTGAACGCGACCGCCAAGGACACGAACACCGGCATCCCGCGCGCGACCGAACGGCGGATGAGCTATGTGACCACGCTGGAGGTGCAGGCCCCCTGATGGATCAGGCGCCACGCATCGCCATACCGCCCGGCGTTTCGCCAACCGCCTTTGCGGAGCGGGAGGCGCAAGGCCGGGTGGTGACGCTGGGCGGACCGACGATGGGGACGCGCTGGTCGGTCGGGATCGTCTCGCCGCCGATCGGCATCGAGGGGCAGATCGAGGCGCTGCTCGCGACGATCATCGCGGAGATGAGCAACTGGGAGCCGGATTCCGCAGTCAGCCGCTTCAACCGCGCGCCGGCGGGAAGCTGGCATATGCTGCCTCCGGGTTTCTTCACGGTGCTGGAAGCAGCGTTGGCGCTGGCGGCCGATAGCGACGGCGCCTTCGATCCGACGATCGGCAGGCTGGTCGATCTGTGGGGTTTCGGCCCCGCACCCTTCGCCGGCATACCCGATGTTGATGAGATCGCCGCCTGCGAGCGGCAGGGCTGGCGCGCAGTGACGCTCGACCGCGCCGCGCGGCGGGCGTTGCAGCCGGGCGGCGTGGCGCTCGACCTGTCGGGCATCGCCAAGGGCTATGCGGTCGACCGTCTCGCCGCGCTGCTTCGCGTGCGCGGCTGCCGCCATTTCCTCGTCGAGATCGGCGGGGAGTTGCGCGGCGAAGGTATCAAGCCCGACGGACAACCCTGGTGGGTCGACATGGAGGCGCCGGTCGCAGGCATGGCCCTGCCGCCTCTCCGTGTGGCGCTGCACCAGATATGTGTCGCGACATCGGGCGATTATCGCCGCTTCTTCGAGCGGGAGGGCAGGCGTTTCGCCCATACGATCGACCCTCGCACCGGCGCCCCGATCGGGGAAGCGCCGGCCGCCGTCACCGTGCTGCACGAAAGCTGCATGATGGCCGACGCGCTGGCCACCGCGATCACCGTCCTCGGCGTGGAGGACGGGCTGGCCTTCGCCACCGCGCGCGACATCGCGGTTCGTATCGTCATGCGTGAGCGCGGAGGCCTCGCGGAATATCTTTCGCCCGCGCTCACGGCGATGCTTTAGGTCCGTCGACTTCGCCATTCCGACGAAAGTCGGAATCCATGGGCAGCGAGTCGATCGAAAGGCAAGCGAGCCGAGTCCATGGACCTCGACCTTCGTCGAGGTGACAGGGAGAGCGCCGCCCCTTTCAGAAGCTGTAGACCAACGTCGCGCGTGTCAGCGTGTCGAGCTTGTCGCGTGGCGCGGGGGCGTTGCGTTCATAGGTGAGATTGTAGGAGAAACGCGCCTTGAGCGCGCCGATCAGCTTTGTGTCGAGGGCGGTGGTGGCGACGGCGTTATTGTTGCCGGATTCAAGGTAAACCGCCGCATTTTGTGAGAAATCGAGCGTCGGTGTGATCTTCCACTTGATGTTCATCGAGGCGCGGCCGGCGACCGTCGTCCTCTCGGGTTCGTCGATATAGTCGGTCAGTCGCAGTGCCGGGCCGCCTTCGAAATCGACCTTCAGATCCTTTTCCGAAACGACGGTATAGCCGATGCCCGCGCCGGCGGTGTAGCGGCTGTCATAGCCGAGCAGGCGATCATGCTCATATTGGCCGAGACCATAGGCGTAGAGCCGGTCGCCGAACTTGTAGTTGGGCTGCCAGGCGGCGTTGAACCGCTCGGCGGTGGTTTCGCCGGCGGTCTGTTGGAAATCGGCGCGCGCGGAAATTTCGTGCCGCCAGTGAAGGCCCTCCTTGGTGAGCTTGAGCGAGCCATAGACGCCCAGGCTGCGGGTATTGCCGGTGGAACGCGAGGCACCCGCCTCGATCTGGCCCTTCCAATTGTCGAGCAGGGCGGCGTTGGCCAGTGCTTCGGCCTTTTCGCGTGCAGCGATCGCCTTCGCCTCGGCCACCTCGGCATCATGCTGCGCGACGAGCGCGTCTATCTGCGCGACGCCGTCGGGATAAAGCTTGCGCGCGAGCGTCGCGACCGACTTGATCGCCGCTTCATTCCCTTCCTTGATCGCGGTTTCCACCATCCGGCGCGCGGGCGGCGGCAGCGCGACCGCCTCGGGCGAGGGCATGTTGACGACGATCGGCGCGTCCGGCGCATCGATGATCGGCGGCTCGGGCGGCGGCGGTGGCGCGACCTCGACCGAAAAGGGCAGGAGCGAGGCGTCGTCCGTCACGGTCGGGATCGGTGGCGGGGGCGGCGGGGGCGAGGCCGCGAGCGCGGCCAGGCTGAGAAGCATCATAGATATGGGTCCGGACGATCAGAGATAGGACGCGAATTCGCTTAGCACATCCTCATAGAGCTTGCGTTTGAACGGCACGATCAGATCGGGCAAATCTTTCGGCTCGGCCCATTTCCAGGCGCGAAACTCGGGATGCGGCGTGGCCAGATTCACGTCAGCATCGGTGCCGAGGAAACGCGCGAGGAACCATGTCTGCTGCTGCCCGCGATACCGTCCCTGCCAGAGCTTGCCGATGAGGTCCTCGGGCAGATCGTAAAGCAGCGTCCGGCTCGCGCAGGCGACGATCTCGACAAGCGCGGGGGAAATCCCCGTCTCCTCCTCCAGCTCACGCAGCGCGGCGGCCTCCGGCTTTTCGCCCGGATCGAGTCCGCCCTGCGGCATCTGCCACGCCTCAAGCGCGTTATCGAGACGCTGGCCGACGAAGACCTGCCTTGTCGGGTTCAGCAGCATCACGCCCGCGGCGGGGCGATAGGGGAGTTCTTTCATACAATTACACGTCCTGCTTCGGCGATCATCGGCTGCAATAAGGCGAGGCGGAACCATGCGCGCCTCCTGGTGGAAAGGTTTGGCCATGGACGCGCTTTCTCCCAGGCTGCCGCGAAACATTAGCCACGGGCATGGGGCCAAGTCGAGCGGATCAGCCAAAAGCTGCATCGCGCCTACATTTTCTTCGTTGAGACGCCACTTGCGGAAGCGTAGGGGAGTGCCATCTGCATGATATATCCAATGTCAGAGGTTTCTATCCCCATGGCTTCAGCCGCACGCGAACTCACTCCCCGCGAGGCGGAGGCGCGTCCGCCTCGTGAAGAGGTGGTGGTCCGCTTCGCCGGCGACAGCGGCGACGGCATGCAGCTTACCGGCGGTCAGTTCACGCTTTCGACGGCGCTGGCCGGCAACGATCTGGCGACGTTCCCCGACTTTCCGGCGGAGATACGCGCGCCGCAGGGGACGACCTTCGGCGTCTCAGCCTTCCAGATCAATTTCGGATCGACCGCGATCGATACCGCCGGCGACCAGCCTGACGTGCTGATCGCGATGAACCCAGCCGCGCTCAAGACCAATGTGGCGGCCCTGAAGCCTGGCGGCCTCATCATCGCCGACGAGGGCGAGTTCGGGGCGCGCAATCTTGCCAAGGCGGGCTATGAGGTGAGCCCGCTTACCGACGGATCGCTCGCCCGCTGGCAGTTGCTGGCGTTCAACATCTCGCAGTTGACGCTCGACGCGGTGAAGCCGTTCGGCCTTGGCAACAAGGAGGCGCTGCGCTGCAAGAACATGTGGACGCTGGGGCTCGCGCTCTGGATGTTCGATCGCGATCGCGCGCCGATTATCAAGTGGCTGCGCACCAAGTTCGCCAAGGCGCCCCAACTGGCCGAGGCGAATATCGCCGCGCTCAATGCCGGCCACGCCTATGGCGAGACGGCCGAATTGTCTGGCCCGATGAAGCAGCATCATATCGCCCCCGCGCCGGCGGAGGCGGGGCTGTACCGCACGGTGACGGGCGCGGAATCGATCTCGCTCGGCCTTGTCGCGGGCGCGCAACTGGCCGGGCTGCCGATGTTCTTCGGTGGCTATCCGATCACGCCCGCTTCGGCGATCCTCCATCATCTCGCCCGCCTGAAGGAGTTCGGCGTCACCACCTTCCAGGCGGAGGATGAGATCGCGGCGGTCGCCTCGGCGATCGGGGCCTCCTATGCGGGAAGCTTGGGCGTCACCTCCTCCTCGGGGCCGGGCATCGCGCTCAAGACCGAGGCGATCGGGCTTGCGATCATGACCGAGCTGCCGCTGGTCATCATCAATTCGCAGCGCGGCGGCCCCTCGACCGGCCTGCCCACCAAGACCGAGCAGTCCGACCTTTACCAAGCCGTCTATGGCCGTAACGGTGACGCGCCCCTCGCGGTGATCGCCGCGCGCTCGCCCGCCGACGCCTTCGATTGCGCGATCGAAGCGGTGCGGCTCGCCACGCAGTTCATGACGCCGGTGATCCTGCTGACCGACGGCTATATCGCCAATGCGGCGGAGCCATGGAAGGTGCCCGACGTGGCGGCTTATGCGCCCTTCCCGACGGCGTTTCTGACGAGCGTGCCCGAGGGCGGTTTCCAGCCTTATGCGCGCGACGAGAAGTTGGCGCGGCCGTGGGTGAAGCCTGGCACACCCGGCCTGCTCCACCGCATCGGCGGCATCGAGAAGCAGGACAAGACCGGCAACATCGATTATTCGCCTACCAACCACCAGCAGATGACCGATCTGCGCAAGGCGAAGATCGACGGCATCGCCGATCATATTCCCGAGCAGGCGGTGGAACTGGGCGAAACGAGCGGCAGGCTCGCCGTCGTCGGCTGGGGATCGACCTATGGGCCGATCCGCCAGGCTGTGAGCCGCGCGCGGACGCGAGGGCTGGACGTCTCGCACATCCATATCCGCCACATCTGGCCGATGCCACGCAATCTGGGCGCGCTGCTGAAGGGCTATGAGAAGATTCTGGTGCCGGAGATGAACGGCGGCCAGCTCAAGACGGTGCTGCGCGACCAGTTCCTCGTCGATGCGCGATCGCTCAGCAAGGTATCGGGCCAGCCCTTCCGCATCGCCGAGATCGAGGCCGCCATCGAGGAGGCGCTGGCATGAACGAGATGACGACGCTGAAGACCACGCCGAAAGATTGGGAGAGCGACCAGGAAGTTCGCTGGTGCCCCGGCTGCGGCGACTATGCGATCCTGAAAGCGGTGCAACGCACGCTCCCCGAACTGGGCGTGCGGCCGGAAAATACCGTGTTCGTGTCGGGCATCGGCTGCTCCTCGCGCTTTCCTTATTATATGGAAACCTACGGCTTCCACACGATCCACGGCCGCGCGCCGGCGATCGCGACGGGGGTGAAGCTCGCCAATCCCGAACTCGACGTATGGATCATCACTGGCGACGGCGACGCGCTGTCGATCGGCGGCAACCATACGATGCACCTGCTGCGCCGCAATCTCGACTGCCAGATACTGTTGTTCAACAACGAGATTTACGGGCTGACCAAGGGCCAATATTCGCCCACCAGCCGGGCGGGCACGCGCTCGCCCTCGACGCCGTTCGGATCGGTCGACCGGCCGGCGAGCCCCTGCGCCTTCGCCCAAGGATCGGGCGCGCGCTTCATCGCGCGGGGCATCGACACGCACAAGAAGCTGCCCGACGTGCTTAAGGCCGCGCACGCGCACAAGGGCGCGAGCTTCGTCGAGATATTCCAGAACTGCATCGTCTATAATGACGACGTGTTCGCCGGCTTCACCGACAAGAAGGCCGCGCCCGACAACCAGATATGGCTCGAGCATGGCGAGCCGATGCTGTTCGCCAACGGCACGAAGGGGCTGGCGCTCGACAAGAGCGACCTGCGCCTCCACGTCGTCGACGTGGTGGATGGGAACTGGGAGGCGGCCGGCGTGATCCGGCACGACCAGACCAATCCCGGCATAGCCCGCATGCTGATCGATCTCAGCCCGCAGCGTGGTCAACCGATGGCGCTGGGCGTGATCTACAATGATCCGCGTCCCACCTTTGACAGCGCGGTCGTCGCCCAGAATGCGGAAGCGGCGAAGGGCAAGACGGCCGATCTCCAGGCGCTGATCTCGAAGGGGCAGACCTGGCAGGTCGAAAAGCAGCCGCATGTGATCTGAAACGACCGCAGGGGGAGCGGATGGGCGGCTATCCGCCTGTGCGGGGGCAGCATCTCGTCACGGCCGATCGCGGTTTCGCCACCGGGGCGGGCCGGCTTGCGAGGCTCGTCGCGCCGGGTTTTCACCGCTTGCTCGATCGGATCGATCGCGGATTGGCGGCGGGCGCGATTGATGCGATCCTGCCCGACGGCACCCGCCGCCTGCTGGGCGGCATCGCGCCGGGGCCGCTACCGATCGTCGAGCTGCATAGCTGGCGACCGCTGCTGCGGCTGATGACCACTGGCTCGGTGGGTTGGTATCGTGGCTGGGCTGAGGGCGAATGGTCGAGCCCCAATCCGGTCGCGCTGTTCGAACTGTTCATGCTCAATCGGCGGACGCTGGGCGGCGCGGCGCGGGCGAAGGGGGCGGCGCGGCTCGCCAATCGCCTTGCCCATGCCTTCCGGCGCAACAGCCGCAAGGGCGCCCGGCGCAACATCGCTTTCCATTACGATCTCGGCAACGATTTCTACGCCGCCTGGCTCGATCCGACGATGAGCTATTCGAGCGCGCTGTTCGCCGAGCCGATCGACGAAGCGGAGCCGCTTGCCGCCGCGCAAGAGCGCAAGGTGCGCGCGTTGCTCGATCGCCTGGCGCTGCTGCCGGGACAGCGGCTGCTGGAGATAGGCTGCGGCTGGGGCGGCCTCGCCGAGATCGCGACGCGCGACTATGGTGTCGAGGTGGTCGGCATCACCCTGTCCGCCGAGCAGAAGGCCTATGCCGAGGAAAGGCTGGCGAAGGCGGGGCATGCCGATCGGGTGTCGATTGAGCTTGTCGATTATCGCGACGTCGAAGGCCAATTCGATGCGGTGGCGAGCGTCGAAATGGTCGAGGCGGTGGGCCAAGCCTATTGGCGCGACTATATGGCCGCGATCGCGCGCGTTCTGAAGCCGGGCGGGCGGGCGGCGATCCAGTATATCGCGATCGACGATGCGATCTTCGCCTCCTATGCGGCCAGCGCCGATTTTATTCAGACCTATGTCTTCCCCGGCGGCATGCTGCTGTCCGAAAGCCGCTTCCGCGCGGCGGCCGAGACGGCGGGGTTGGCATGGCGCGACCGGCGGGGCTTCGGTCTTCATTATGCCGAAACGCTGCGTCGCTGGCGCGCCCTGTTCGACGTCGCGGCCAGAGAGGAGCGGCTGCCGGCCGGGTTCGATCCCGCATTCAACCGGCTCTGGCGCTATTATCTGATGTATTGCGAAGGTGGTTTTCGCGGCCACGGCATCGATGTCGCGCAGGTGACACTGGAGAAGGTGCGCTAGGGCGGAGCGCCGTTTAGTAGGGCTCGCTTTCTTGCGGAGCGTCTCGCTGTCCATGGATTTCGGTTTTCGCCGGAATTACGGGGTGAGATTGAGACGGATGCGCTGGATGGCGACGGCCTAAAGTTGCGTATTCTCTGATGGTTAACGTTCGGGCCAAGGTCTCTTTGGGTCGGCCGCTAGCCCTGTGAAAGCCGCGAGCTTGTTGATCCTTACAATCCCTCTTCGCCGACACGCAGGCGCGCGCCGGTCGGGAAATCCTTACACAACAAAGATAGCAGCGCCTCGGCCACATCGGCGGGCTGGCGGAGTTGCGTCTGATCCTCGCCGGGATAAGCGAGCGCGCGCATCCGTGTAGCGGTGGCGCCGGGATTGACGATAGCGACGCGGATATTGCCGATCGCGCGCATTTCCTCGGCATAAGCAAGCATCAGTGTTTCCAGTGCCGCCTTCGACGCGCCATAGGCGCCCCAATAAGCGCGGGGCTCGGCGGCGACGGTGGAGGTGAGCGCGATGATGCGCGCCTTGTCGCTCGCCCGCAGCATCGGATCGAAGGCCGCGATCAGCGCCTGCTGCGCCGAGATGTTGAGCGTGATGAGCCGCGCGAATTCTTTTGGATCGATCGCGGGCACCGGACTCAGCGAGCCGAGCATTGCGGCATTGAGCACGAGAATGTCGAGCGCCTTCCAGCGATCGGCCATCGCGGCGGCGAGCCGGCCGATGCTGTCGCCGTCGGCCAGGTCCATCGGCGCGATCGTTGCGGTGCCGCCGGCGGCGTGTATACGCTCCTCGACCTCCTCCAGCCCACCGGAGGTGCGCGCGGTCAGCACCACATGAGCGCCGGCCTTGCCGAGCGTTTCCGCCGTCGCCGCGCCGATGCCGCGCGATGCGCCGGTGACGAGCGCCAGCCGGCCTTCCAGAGGTCTGTCGGTCATGCTTATCGGAATTCCCTGAACGAGATACGTTTTGGTTCGTGTAAGGCTTGGTTCGTGTAAGGCGTCTGGCTAGACGACGACGCGCTCGGCGAGCAGTGCAAGCTGGTCGGCCGGCGCGATATCCTCATGATCGGTGAGGCGGGTCGGATAGTCGCCGGTGAAGCAGGCATCGCAATAATGCGGCCGCTCGGCATCGCGGCCGGGCTCACCCAGCGCGCGATAAAGGCCGTCGACCGAGATGAAGGCGAGGCTGTCGGCGCCGATATAATTGGCCATTTCCGCCACCGTCATCTGCGCGGCGAGCAGCTTCGCCCGCTCGGGCGTGTCGACGCCGTAGAAACAGCTATGGCGCGTCGGCGGGCTGGCGATGCGTAGATGCACCTCGGCGGCGCCCGCCTCGCGCAGCATCTGGAGGATCTTCACGCTGGTCGTGCCGCGCACGATCGAATCGTCGATGAGGACGAGGCGCTTGCCGTCGATCAGCGCACGATTGGCGTTGTGCTTCAGCTTGACGCCGAGATGGCGGACCTGATCGCCCGGCTGGATGAAGGTGCGCCCCACATAATGCGAGCGGATGATGCCTAGCTCGAACGGGATGCCCGACTGCTGGGCGTAGCCGATCGCGGCGGGCACGCCCGAATCGGGCACGGGGATAGTGAGGTCGGCCTCCACTGGGCTTTCGATCGCCAGTTCCGCGCCGATCCGCTTGCGGACCGAATAGACCGACGATCCGTCGACGATCGAGTCGGGCCGGGCGAAATAGACTTGCTCGAAAACGCAGGGGCGGGGGCTGACGGGCGCGAAGGGGCGATGCGACCGCACACCGCGATCGGAGATGATGACAAGCTCACCGGGCTCGATATCGCGCAGATATTTGGCGCCGACCACGTCGAGCGCCACCGTTTCGGAGGCGACGATGTACGATTCGCCGACCTTGCCCATGACGAGCGGCCGGATGCCCAGCGGATCGCGGCAGGCGATCATGCCCTCGGGCGTCAGGCAGATCAGCGAATAGGCGCCTTCGAGTTGTTTCAGCGCGTCGATGAACTTGTCGAGCAGCGTCCGGTAGCTGGAGGTGGCGACGAGATGGATGATCGTCTCGGTGTCGCTGGTCGACTGGAAGATCGAACCGCGCTGGATCAGCGTGCGGCGGAGCCGGGCCGCGTTCGAGATATTGCCGTTATGGGCCACCGCGAAGCCGCCTGACGCCAGCTCGGCGAACAGAGGCTGGACATTACGCAGCGCCGTCTCGCCCGTCGTGGAGTAGCGCACATGGCCGCAGGCAGCGCGGCCGGGCAGCATGTCGATCACATCGGGCTTGTCGAAATTGCCGGCGACATGACCCATCGCGCGATGCGTGTGGAACTGGCGCCCGTCCCAGCTCGTGATGCCGGCGGCCTCCTGGCCGCGATGCTGGAGCGCATGAAGGCCAAGGGCGACCATCGCCGCCGCGGTGTCGGCATCCCAGATGCCGAAAACGCCGCATTCTTCGTGGAGCGTGTCTCCACTCGAGTCGGAATCAAACGGATTGGTGGTGAGCATGTGGGAACCCGCCGTGGCTGGATGCCGCGCATATAGGAAGCCTTGCGGGATTTGTCGCCCTTTTGTCACGATGCATTCCGCATCTTGTCGCCAAGGCTTTCAAGGACCATGGATAAACCATGGATCAAAGGCGTGAAAACAGCAGCCGGCTCGATCCGGCGTATGATGCGAACGGCCTCGTCACCGCTGTAGTTACCGATGCGGCGACGGGCGAATTGCTGATGGTGGCACACATGAATGCCGACGCGGTGGCCCGGACGATCGAGAGCGGCGATGCCTGGTTCTGGTCGCGCTCGCGCGGGCGACTGTGGAAGAAGGGCGAATCGTCGGGCAATGTGCTGAAGGTACGTGAACTGCGCATCGATTGCGATCAGGACGCCTTGTGGGTGAAGGCCGATCCGGCCGGGCCCGCCTGCCACACGGGCGCGCGCTCCTGCTTCTATCGCGTGCTGAAGGACGGCGCGCTGGTGGACGAGCGATGATCCGGCCGCCGCTGTTGATGCTGACGTGAACGGCAATTACAGTGCGGGCATGTCACCGCTCGTCCAAGCCGCCATCGACATGCCGGACGCGCGCAATCGGGAAAAGTTCAGCATTTCCGATCTGGCCGAGGAGTTCGGCATCACCGCGCGCGCGTTGCGTTTCTACGAGGATGAGGGGCTGATCGCGCCCGAGCGGCTTGGGCTGGCTCGTATCTATTCACGGCGCGACCGCGCGCGGCTCGTCTGGATATTGCGCGCGAAGCGGGTGGGATTCAGCCTTGCCGACATTCGCGAGATGATCGATCTGTACGATATCGGTGACGCCTCCGCGGTGCAACGCCGGGCGGCGATCGAGAAATGCCGGGAGAGGATCGCCTTTCTGAAAAGGCAGCGCGAGGATGTCGACGCCGCGATCGACGAACTCGAACATTTCACCGCGCTGGTCGAGACGCTCGACAGGCGCGCATAGTCCTTCACCCAGGAGTATCCCATGCCGACTTATGCCGCGCCTCTTCGTGATACGCGCTACGTGCTCGACGCCGTCGTCGGCCTTGATCGCTACGCCAATCTGCCCGGGTTCGAGAATGCCGGCGCCGATATGGTCGAGGCGGTGCTGACCGAGGGCGCCAAATTCTGCGAGGAGGTGCTCTTCCCGCTCAACCAGAGCGGCGATGCCGAAGGCTGCACGCGCAACGCCGACGGATCGGTGACGACGCCCAAGGGCTTCAAGGAGGCGTACAAGGCGTTCACCGACGCGGGCTGGCCCACGCTTGCCGCGCCGGCCGAGCATGGCGGACAGGCGCTGCCCCATGTCGTCTCGACCGCCTTCGAGGAATATCTGATCAGCGCGAACATGGGCTTCGCCATGTACAACCAGCTCGCGCTGGGGGCGATCTCGGCGATCATGGCGAAGGGCAGCGCCGAGCAGCAGGCGACTTGGGTGCCGAAGATGGCGACCGGCGAGTGGGGCGGGACGATGAACCTCACCGAGCCGCATTGCGGCACCGATCTCGGCCTGATCCGCACCAAGGCGGTGCCGCAGGATGACGGCAGCTACAAGATCACCGGCACGAAGATTTTCATTTCGGCCGGCGAGCAGGACCTGACCGAGAATATCGTCCACCTGGTGCTGGCGAAGATCGCCGGCGCGCCGGATAATGTTAAGGGCATCTCACTGTTCATCGTGCCCAAGATCCTCGTCGAGGCGGACGGGTCGCTGGGCGCGCGCAACGCCGTCTCCTGCGGCTCGATCGAGGAGAAGATGGGGATTCACGCCAACGCGACCTGCGTGATGAACTATGACGGGGCGACCGGCTATCTTGTGGGCGAGGCGAACAAGGGTCTCGCGGCAATGTTCATCATGATGAACGCCGCGCGCCTCGGCGTCGGCCTGCAGGGGCTCGCGCAAGGCGAGATCGCCTACCAGAACGCCGTCCACTACGCGCGCGAGCGGCGGCAGGGGCGTGCGCTCACCGGCCCTGCCGAGCCGGACGAGAAGGCCGATCCGCTGTTCGTCCATCCCGACGTGCGCCGCATGCTGATGGAGTGCAAGGCCGGGCTGGAGGGCGCGCGGGCGCTGTGCCTGTGGGGCGCGTTGCAGGTCGATCTGTCGCACAAGGCGGAGACGGAGGATGAGCGCCAGCGGGCGGACGACCTGATTTCGCTGCTCACCCCTGTCATCAAGGGCTATGTCACCGATCTGGGCTATGAATGCGCGACCAAGGCGCAGCAGGTGTTCGGCGGCCACGGCTACATTCGCGAAACGGGCGTCGAGCAATATGTCCGCGATGCGCGCGTCTCGATGATCTACGAAGGCGCGAACGGCATCCAGGCGATGGACCTCGTCGGCCGCAAGCTGCCGCGCGACGGCGGCCGCGCCATCCAACGCTTCTTCAAGCTGGTGGGTGAGGAGGTGGAGGGCGGCAAGGCCGATCCGGCCACCGCCGACTTCGCCGAACGGCTGGAAAAGGCCAATGGCGAGTTGCAGAAGGCGACGATGTGGCTTGTCCAGAACGCGATGAACAATCCGAACAATGCGGGCGCCGCCGCCTATAGCTATATGACGCTGACCGGGATCGTCGCGCTCGGCCTGATGTGGCTCAAGATGGCGCGCGCCTCGGCCGCGGCGATCGCGGCGGCCGAGGGCGACAAGGGCTTCCATGAGGCGAAGCTCGTCACCGCGCGCTTTTTTGCCGAACGGATCATGCCTGACGCCGGCGCGCTCCGCCGCAAGATCGAGGGCGGCGCGGAGAGCCTGATGGCGCTGCCGGCCGACGCCTTCTAGGGGACGCTTCGATAAATTTGCAGCCAGTGATGACGATCACTGGCGGGTGCGGGGGCCGGGGCTAATCGATGCTCACGGTTCGGTAACGCGTTGATGCGACGGAGCCGCTGACGGCAGAGACGATCGAAAAAAAGGGGGAGTGTGATGAGGATGTTCGTCGGCTTGGGAGTGTTGGGAGGCCTCTTGGCGACCGTTGTCCCGGTGCAGGCGCAGCAACCGGATACGGAACAGGCCGAACTGCTGTGCGAGTTCACCGCCGATTGCGCGGCGCCTGCCAATGATAGAGGGACTCCTGAAACGACGGCGCCGGCACAGGGACAGCCGCGCAGTTCCGCCACGCGCGGCTTCACCTTCACGCGGGCGACGACGTCCGATGCCGCGCCCGTCGCGCGCCGGGCGGAAGGGCGGCCGGTGGACCTGCATGTCAGTTTCGCCCCCGGCTCGGCGGACCTGACCGCCGAGGCGCGCGCGCGGCTCGGCAATGTCGCGGCGGTGCTGGTGTCGCCGCGCCTGTCGGCCCGCCGGCTGCGGATCGAAGGACATACCGATGCGTCGGGATCGGCCAGCGCCAATCTGGACCTGTCGCGCCGCCGCGCCCAATCGGTCGCGGATTATCTGATCGCCGCCGGGGTGGCGAAGGGGCGGATCGACGTCGTCGGCTACGGATCGACGCGGCCGCTGGACCATGTCGATCCCCATGCGGCGGAGAACCGCCGCGTGGTCGCGGTGCTGCTCTAGGCCGCGCGCCTTTTTCGGGAGGGAATGGATTTCCCTACCCGATTTCCGCTACATGGCCGCCGGCGGACGACGCGACGACTGGCGACGGCCGTTCGAAATGCTAAGGGGTGGCTCGGGGGCGCTACCCCGGAACGATCGTCCGGCAATGCGGATCGATGCCGGGCAATGGGGGGATAATGGCAGAGGGCTATCGCATCGCCATCGTCGGTTCGGGGCCGGCCGGGCTCAGCGCGGCGGCGCGCGCGGCCGAACTCGGCATCACCCACCTGCTGCTCGAAAAGACCGATCACCTCTCGGACACGATCTACAAATATCAGAAGGGCAAGCACGTCATGGCGACGCCCAGCCAGCTTGTGCTGCGCTCGGACCTCGCCTTCGACGCGGGCAAGCGCGAGGCGGTGCTCGGCATCTGGGACGAGCAGACCGCCGCGCAGGGCATCAACGTCCGCCTGAATGCCGAGGTGAAGGCGATCGCCGGGATGAAGGGCGATTTCACCCTGACGCTGGCCGACGGCAGCGAGGTGAGGGCCGAGCAGATCGTGATGGCGATCGGCACGCAGGGCAATCCCAACCTGCTGCGCGTGCCCGGCGGCGATCTGCCGCATATCCAGTATCAGCTCGACGATCCCGGCGAATATGTCGACGAGCATATCACCGTCATCGGATCGGGCGACGCGGGGATCGAGAATGCGGTGGGCCTCGCCACCGATCCGGCGCAGCGCAACAGCGTCACCATCCTCAACCGGTCGGCCGATTTCAGCCGGGCGAAGGACGCGAACGTCAAGGGCCTGCTGGCGATGCGCGACAGCGGGCGGCTGGCGGTGATGACCGAGACGACGCCGGCCAAGGTGGAGCCGGGCTGGCTGACGCTCGACACGCGCGACGGCGAGGCGCGCATCCGCTGCGACCGGATCATCGCGCGGATGGGATCGGCGCCGCCCCGCGCCTTCATCGAGGCATGCGGCATCGAGTTCACGAGCGCCGACCGCGCCGCCTATCCCAAGCTGTCGCCCGCCTTCGAGACGACGGCGCCGGGCATCTACGTGATCGGCGCGCTGGCGGGCTATCCGCTCATCAAGCATTGTATGAACCAGGGCTATGATGTCGTTGAATTCATTAACGGAAACACCGGCCTGAAGCCCGCCGACGAGCCGATCCTGGAGGCGAAGTTCAACGCGCTGCCGCGCCGGCGGCCGGTGGACGAGTGGCTGGACTATCTGCGCGCGAACGTGGAGATATTGAACGACCTCTCGCCGCTCCAGATGCGCGAGTTCATGCTCGATTCGGACGTGCGCGCCTATCGCATCGGCGAGACGGTGTTCGAAAAGGACGACCCCGGCTCCTCGCTGTTCGGCATCGCGATGGGATCGGTGGAAGTCTCGATTCCGGGGCGGCCGGGCATCCGCATCGGCCGGGGATCGATCTTCGGCGAAGTGGGGCTGATATCGGGCCGGCGGCGCGGCGCCACGATCCGCGCGTCGGAGGACGCGATCCTCGTGGAGATTTCACGTACCGCCGCGCTGCGGCTGATGGCGTCGAACGCGGCGGCACGGCGCGTCGTCACGCGCATCTCCACCGAGCGGCAGCTGCTCCAGATGTTCGGATCGGGCCTCACGCCCGAGGACCTGAAGGAGATCGTCGAGACGGCCGAGGTGCAGACGGTGAAGGCCGGTCAGGCGATCCTGAACGAAGGCGACGAAGGCCTCGACATCTATGTGATCCGCGTCGGATCGATGGTGGTCGAGAAGTCGATCGGCGGGCGGCCGGTGTTCCTCTCCTACCTGCCGGCGGGCAGCTATATCGGCGAGATGGCGCTGATCGACGGCGGCAAGCGCACCGCCACCGTCCGCGCGGCGATCAAGTCCGAAGTGATCCGCCTCGACGGCGAGGCGTTCCGCAAGGTGCTGGACCGCAAGCCCGACCTGTTCGAGAAGGCGAAGCGCGACATGGCCGCGCGGCAGGACCTCAACGCCTTTGTCGAGGCGAAGAAGGACAGCTTCTCCACCGTCGTCGATATGTACAGCTCGGTCGCCAACTTCCTCGTCGAGAACGGGATCGGCGAGGCGACCGATGTGCTGCTGATCGACGAGAATCTGTGCGTCGGCTGCGACAATTGCGAGAAAGCCTGCGCCGACAGCCATGAAGGGCTGTCGCGGCTCGATCGCGAAGCGGGACGCACCTACGCGCATCTGCACGTGCCGACATCGTGCCGCCATTGCGAGCATCCGCACTGCATGGCCGATTGCCCGCCCAACGCGATCCATCGCGGCCCGGACGGCGAGGTGTTCATCGACGATAGCTGCATCGGCTGCGGCAATTGCCAGCGCAACTGTCCCTATGGCGTGATCCGCATGGACAAGGCGCCGCCGAAGAAGCCGTCGCTCCTGAGCTGGCTGCTGTTCGGCCGGGGGCCGGGGCCGGGCGAGCCGGACAAGGCCTGGGCCTATGCCCATGCCGACCATAGCATCGAAAAGCCCAAGAAGGCGATCAAGTGCGACATGTGTTCGGGCATAGAGGGCGGCCCGGCCTGCGTGCGCGCCTGCCCGACGGGCGCGGCGATCCGCGTCTCGCCCGAGCGGTTCCTGACCGTCGCGAAGCTGGAGCAGGGGGAAGCATAGGGTGGCGTCGCGGGGGGCAACAGGACGGATCGCGGGGCCGGCGGGCGCCCGGCATGAAGGATTCCTGCGCTATGCCGGCTATCGCTGGCTGAAGATCGCGCTGATCGTCTCGTTCGTCGCGATCCTGATCTACGGCTTCCACAATCCGCAGCCGCGCCCCAATGGGGGAAGCTGGTACGGCTATACGCTGGGCACGATCGGCGCGCTGCTGATCCTGTGGCTGACGATGCTGGGGGTGCGCAAGCGGGCGATGACGAGCGGAAGCTGGTCGCTCAAGGCGTGGACATCGGCGCATGTCTATCTGGGGCTCAGCCTCGTCATCATCGCGACGCTGCACACCGGATTCCAGTTCGGCTGGAACATCCATACGCTCGCTTATGTGCTGATGATGCTCGTCATCCTGTCGGGGCTGTACGGGATCGGCGCCTATGCCTCGCTGCCGCGCGCGTTGAGCGACAATCGTGGCGAGATGACGCAGATGCAGATGCTGGAAAGCCTGCGGACGCTCGACCGCCAGCTCCATGACGCGGCCCAGCCGCTCGACCACCGTTTCGCCGAGATGGTGCGCCTGTCGCTCGACGAGGACCCGTTCGCCGGATCGTTCATGACGCGGCTGACGGGGCGCTATCCGCGATGCGGCACGCGCGCGGCGCAGGCGGCGATCCGCGAGGTGACGGGGGACAGGCCGGCGCTGGGCGGCGATCCGCTGGAAAAGGTCGATATGCTGCTGGGGCGCAAGGAGGCGGCGCTGTCGCGCATCCGCCAGCATCTGCGGCTGAAGGCGCTGCTGGAGGTCTGGCTCTATGTCCATGTGCCGTTGACCTTCGCGCTGCTCGCCGCGCTCACCGCGCACATCGTCGCCGTCTTCTTCTACTGGGGTTGAGCGCGTGAGCTTCATCGTTCGCCAGATCTCGCGCACCGCCGAGGGCCGCGAGATCGTCCGCCCCAGCCGCTTCGACAAGGCCGAACTGTCGATCGGGCGCGATCCGTCCTGCGATATCCACCTGCCCGATCTGGCGGTGACGTTGCAGCATGCACTCGTCCGCGAAGGCGCGAACGGCACAATCGAGATCGCGGCCACCGCCGGCCTGCCCTTCGATGTCGACGGACGGCAGACCGAGCGCGCCGACGTCGATCCGGCGAAAGGCGCGAATATCCGGATCGGCGGCCATATGCTCTCCGTCTCGCACGGCGAGGGGGAGGATGCGGGCGCGGTCATCCTCTCGATCGAGCGGGTGGGGGCGCTCTCCGATGCATCGGAGGCGAAGGACGAGCAGAAGGTCTTCTCGCTCGCCGCCGCGATGCCGAGCAAGCGGCGGATGGCCTGGACGCTGGCGCTGATCGTCGTGGCGCTGGGCCTGCTCTGGCCGATCACCGCCTTCTACGCGAATCAGGACGCGAAGGCGGGCGAGGCGCGGCCGACGGCGTTCCATGGCGACGAGCTTTGGTCGCCGGGCAAGCTCAGCATCGCGCATGCGGGGCTGGAGAATAATTGCAAGGCGTGCCACGTCCAGCCGGGCGTGGTGGTGGCCGACGATGCCTGCACCGCCTGCCATACCAATGTCCACGACCATGCCGATCCGCGCCGCCTGGCCGCGGCGCCGGCGCGTCCGGGCGCGCTTGGGCAGGCGGGACGCGCGATCGCAACGGCGTTCAACCGGCCGGAGGGGCGCTGCGCCGATTGCCATATCGAGCATGAGGGCCGCACCGCGATGCCGGTGACGCCGCAGAAATTCTGCGCCGATTGCCATACGGACCTGAGCAAGCGGCTGACCGACACCAAGCTGCTCGATGCGTCCGATTTCGGCACGCCGCAGGGCCACCCGCAGTTCCGGCCGCTGATCGCCACGCGTGCCGGCGAGACGCCCACCGTCCAGCGCCTCTCGCTCGATGCGCGGCCGCTGGAAGATAATGGACTGAAATTCCCGCACGCGCTGCATCTGTCGACGAGCAACGGCGTCGCGCGAATGGCGACGACGGTGGGTGCGCGCTACGGCTTCGGCAAGAGCCTCGTCTGCGCCGACTGCCATGTGCCCGACGCCGGCGGCGCGCGCTTCCAGCCGGTGTCGATGGAGAAGAATTGCCAGATGTGTCACGATCTGGCGTTCGACAAGGTCGGCCCCACCTATCGCACGCTGCGCCATGGCGATCCGGCGCAGGTGGTGGCCGAACTGCGCGCTTTCTATCGCAGCGGCGGGCCGGCACGGCCGTTCGGGCTCGACGGGATGCGCCGCCGGCCGGGCGATTTCGGTGCGACGCGCCCGCCTTCGCGCGCCGCCAGCGCCGATGCGGCGATCCGCGCGGTCTTCTCCGAAGGCGGCGCCTGCTACGACTGCCACAGGATCACGCGGACGGGGCCGGACGATTTCCATATCGTGCCCGTCCGTTTGCCCGATCGCTACATGATGAAGGGCTGGTTCGATCATAAGGCGCATGCGACCGAAAGCTGCGAAAGTTGCCACGCGGCAAAGACGTCTGAGAGCGCATCCGATGTCCTGCTGCCCAAGATCGCGTCGTGCCAGCAATGCCATGGCGGCGAGGACGCGCATAAGGCGGTGCCCTCCTCCTGCGCGATGTGCCACGATTATCATCAGGGCGATGTCGCGCCGCATGCGGTGCGCGCGGGATGGGTGCGCGGAGAGGTGCTCGACAGCCCACGTCGGCGCGCCGCCGATGCGATGAAAGGAACCGGTTCTTAATCCGCCTGTGCGACAGGCGGGCCCCATTCCGACGAGGGGCGTGCCGGGTGTGATGCGTGTCACAGCGTTCCCGGCCGGCTTTCGACAGGAATAAGGAGCGTTCCGCGTTGCGTATGCGTTAACGATAACAGTCGGGTGGCTCGATCCCGGCGGGGTGGCAATAGGGGAGATCTGCCGTCCATGCTCATTGCGCAGATCACCGATACCCATATTGGTTACGATCCAACCGATCCGGTCGAGCTGAATCGCGAGCGGCTGGCCCACACGCTCGCGGCGCTCTCGGCGCTCGATCGGCGGCCTGATATTCTCTTCGCGACGGGGGACCTTGCCGATCGGGGCGATCGCGAAAGTTACGAGGTGCTGCGCAAGGCGTTCGCCGCCTGCCCCTTCCCGGTCTGGCCCTGCCTTGGCAACCATGATCTGCGCGCGCCTTTCCGCGCCGTGTTCGATCAGGTGCCGGTCGAGGGCGGCTTCGTCCATTATGTGCTCGACCAGGGGCCGCTGCGCTTCATCGTCCTCGATACGCTGGAGGAAGGACGCCATGGCGGCGCCTTCTGCGCGGCGCGCGCGGCCTGGCTCAGGGCGCGGCTGGCGGAAGGGCGCGGGCGGCCGACCGTGATCGTGCTGCACCATCCGCCGATCGAAACCGGGATCGGCTGGATGACCGCGATGCCCGACGAGCCCTGGGTCCGGCGGCTGGCCGCGACGCTGGAGGGGCAGGATCAGGTGGTCGGCATGATGAGCGGCCATATCCACCGCCCGATCGTCAGCGGCTGGCACGGGCGGCCGCTGATCGTCTGCCCGTCGACCGCGCCGCAGGTGGCGCTGCAACTCGCGCCGATCGATCCCGACCGGCCCGACGGGCGGCCGATGATCGTCGCCGACGCGCCGGCCTATGCGCTCCATTACTGGAATGGCGAGGGGCTGGTGACGCATTTCGACAGCGCCGAACCGCATCGGGTGGTCGCCCGCTACGAGGCCGCGCTCCAGCCGATGGTGCGCGCGATGTTCGGGGAACGGGCCGCCGCCGAAAGGCCGGCGACGGCGTGCGGCTGACGCGTTATTTCGCGGGGGCGGGCGGGCCGCCGCGCATGAAGACGGCCTGGACGAGTATCTTGCCGTCGCGCACCAGAAACTCCTCGGTGGCGCTGACCGGGCCCATCTCCCACGTCAGATAGCCGATATCGCCTTCCTGCCAGATGCGCTTCACCTGCATCTTGGGGGCCGCGGCAGGGGCGGCGGCCGCGCCGGCGGGTTTGGCGGGGAACATCTTTTCGAAAAAGGCGCGGATCTCCGGCTTGCCCTGCAACGCCTTGCCATCCTGCAGGACGACGGCGTCGTCGGCATAATCGGCCATGATCGTATCGATATTGCCGCCAGCCGAGACATGGCGCTTCGCGATGTCGGCGGGGGTGAGCGTGGCCGCCTGCGCGGTGCCGGCGAGCAGAACAGCCGCCAGCGCGGCGATGCGATATTTCATCCTGCAATCCTCCCTCTCGGTTTGCGGGCGAACTTAACGGCGCGGCCGGGCGCGCACCAGAGCGCAATTCGCGCGGCGGCGATTCGCGGCCTTGCCTTGGCCCCGAGGGGTGCGGCACAGACGCGGGCGTGACTGTCCGCATCGATATGGGAACCGACGCTTCGGGCGCCGCCGCTCTGCTCGACCTCGAGGAGCTGCTGGCCACGCGCCTGCTCGTCCAGGGCAATTCGGGATCGGGCAAATCGCACCTGCTGCGCCGGCTGATCGAGGGCAGCGCCAAATGGGTGCAACAGGTGATCGTCGATCCCGAGGGCGATTTCGTGACGCTCTCCGACCGCTTCGGCCATGTCAGCGTCGAGGCGGCGGGCTATAGCGAGGCGGAGATCGCGCGGATCGCGACGCGGGTGCGCGCGCAGCGCGTCTCGGTGGTGCTGAACCTCGAAGGGCTCGACATCGACGCGCAGATGCGCTGCGCCGCGACCTTCCTCAACGCGCTGTTCGACGCCGACCGGGCACATTGGTATCCGGTGCTGGTGGTGGTCGACGAGGCGCAGCTCTTTGCGCCGGCGGTGGGCGGCGAGGTGGCCGAGGACGCGCGCAAGGCATCGCTGGGCGCGATGACCAACCTGATGTGCCGGGGGCGCAAACGCGGGCTGGCGGGGGTGATCGCGACGCAGCGGCTCGCCAAACTGGCGAAGAATGTCGCGGCGGAGGCATCCAACTTCCTGATGGGGCGCACCTTCCTCGATATCGACATGGCGCGCGCGGCCGACCTGCTGGGCATGGAACGGCGGCAGGCGGAGACGATCCGCGATCTGGAGCGCGGGCATTTCCTGGCGCTCGGCCCCGCCCTGTCGCGCCGACCGGTGGCGATCCGGATCGGCGCGGTGGAAACCGAGGCGCGCGGCGGCAGCCCGAAGCTGATCCCGCTGCCCGACGCGCCGGAAGAGCCGGCGGAGGCGCTGCTGCTCGACATAGGTGAGCCCGCCGAACGCCCGCCCGCGCCGCCGCCACCGCCCTCGCCGGTGCCCGCGAACGATCTGATCCGGGCGATGACGCCGCGCCCGCTGGGCGTCGCGACGCAAGCAGGGCAGGCCGAACCCGAGATGGCCGACGAAGCGCGCGCGGCGATCGTGGCCGAGGTGCTGGCCGATATCGTCGCCGACCCCGACGCGGCCTGCCGCACGGCAAGCCTGCTCTATCAGGATTTTACGGTGCGCTGCCGAATGAAGGGGGCGGGACAGCCGCCGCTCGACCTGCCGCTGTTCACCCGGCGGCTGGCGATGGCGCGGGCGGGCTTCTTCACCGAAACGAGCGAGGAAGAGGGCTGGGGCGAGGCGCTGGCGATCGCGCGCGATCTGCCCGACGACATGCTGGGCGTGTTCCTGCTGATCGCGCGGGCGGCGCGGGAGAATGCGCCTTGCCCGTCCGATGCCGAGGTGGCGGCGGTCTACGGCACCCATTCGGTGGGCCGGGCGCGGCGGCTGCTCGGCTATATGGAGGCGCAGGGCATCTTCGTGCCGCGCACCGATCTGCGCGGGCGGCGATCGATCGGGATCGCGCGGCTCGGCTGGACGACCGCGCCGGGCGAACCGGCGACGTCGGGCACGGCGCGGGCGGGCGCGGCGCAGGATTCGGCGCCGACATTGCTGTAGGGCTGGGGCCTTCCCCGTTTCGGCATCCGGGTAGCCAAAAAATCCGTCATTCCGGCGAAAGCCGGACTCCATGGACGGCGGCCCGATCCGTAACGAGGCGAGCCCGAGTCCATGGCCCCGGCTTTCGCCGGGGTGACGGAGTAAGGGGTGAGGAACTGGAGCTACGGTGGGGACGCTGGGTGTGGCGCATTGGACACGCCGGGCCGAATTGATTGAAGCCTCAAGAAAATGGCTTGCCCGTGTAGTTCTAATATGAGAACAGTTCACAAATAGGAACGATACGAGCTGGTCAGGCGCGGGGCGATTCGATGTCGCTGCCGCCGTCGGGCGTAAACGGCCGCAAAGGGAGTGATGCGATCCGCGACACTACGGAATGAAAGCATGGGACGGCAGCCGAACACGGCGCGTCCTGCACCAGCCTCCCAGCGGGGCGCTCCGAAAATCGAAGGCGTTGCGACGACGGGCGGGTGATCCGGCCGGTGCCGCCGTGCGCCGGATGTTCCATCAGTGGGGAATGAAGAATGCAGGATATCGTGGGCAAGTTTGCCCGGAATAGCGGGAGCCGCATGGCGCTTGCCGTTGCCCTTGTGATGACGGCCTCGGCCGCCTGGGCACAGGATGCCGAGCAGCCGGCGAGCGATAATGCGGGCGTCGAGGAAATCGTCGTCACCGCGCAGTTCCGTAACCAGAACCTTCAGAAGACGCCGCTGGCCATCACGGCCGTGACCGGCGACATGCTGCAGGCGCGCAGCCAGACCGACATTTCACAGGTGGCGGCGCAGGCCCCGTCGGTGACGCTGAAGCCGCAGGGCGCGGCTTATGGCCCGTCGCTGGGCGCATCGATCCGCGGCATCGGCCAGTTCGACTTCAACCCCGCGCTGGAGCCGGGCGTCGGCGTCTATGTCGACGATGTTTATTATGCGACGCTGACGGGATCGATCTTCGACCTGCTCGACCTCGACCGCGTCGAAGTGCTGCGCGGGCCGCAGGGCACGCTTTCGGGCCGTAACTCGATCGGCGGCGCGGTGAAGCTCTTCTCCAAGAAGCCCGAGGGCAGCAACACCGGGTCGTTGACCGCCACCTATGGCAGCCGCGACCGCATGGAAATCCGCGGCAGCTTCGACCTTGGCATCGCCGACACGCTTTCGGCGCGCATTTCGGGCGTGTCGAAGAAGCAGGACGGCTATATCAAGCGGCTCGACTTCGGCTGCGTCAATCCGATCGGATCGGCGAACAACCCGGTCGGCGGCATTCCGGCGACCGGCCGCGCGGACAAGAACTGCGTGCTCGCGAAGGAAGGCGAGGTCAATTATCAGGCGGTGCGCGGTCAACTGCGCTGGGAGCCTTCCGACGCGATCGAGGTCAACCTGACCGGCGATTATACCTATGACGATCGCGTGATCGCGGGTTCGGTGCTGACCTACGCCAACTATACCGGCGCGGGGCAGATCAATCCCTATCCCAACCAGTCGATCCGCTATGACGAGCGCTTCATCTGCGGCAAATATTGCAACTATTCGACGTTCGAAATCCTGCCCGACACACTGCCGAACGGCACGGTGCGGCCGGGCTCGCGCGCCGACGGCCGCAGCCATTTCGAAGGCTATGGCTTCTCGGGAATCGTAGACTGGCGCCTGAGCGACCGGCTGGCGGTCAAGTCGATCTCAGCCTATCGCGCCTATAACACCATGTTCAGCAACGACGACGATCTGTCGCCGATGTCGCACAGCCTTGGCGGCCCGAACAAGCTGACCTTCTGGTCGTTCAGCCAGGAACTGCGCCTCAACGGCTCGTTCGGCGCGAATGACGAGATCGAATATACGCTGGGCGGTTTCTACATGGACCAGCGCTCGGTCTACAAGACGCGGCAGAATCTGCGCTACGCCACGCCGGCGGGCACCGCGTTCCTCGGCAACGATCCGGTGAATGCCGATTCGAAGGCCGTGTTCGCGCATGTCAGCTACAAGGCCACCGACAAGCTGACGCTGAACGGCGGCATTCGCTATACCGACGAGCATAAGGACTATACGTTCAGCCGGAAGAATCCCGACGGCACGCCGAACAGCGCGGTCGACGGGGCGACGGGCATCTATAACGGCTCGCGCGTCGATTATCGCGCCAACGTCCAGTATCAGTGGACGCCGGAGCTGATGACCTATGCGCAGTTCTCGACCGGCTTCAAGGGCGGCGGCATCAGCCCGCGTCCGTTCTTCCCCTCGCAGGTGAAGTCGTTCGGGCCGGAGACGCTGAAGTCCTATGAAGTGGGCGTGAAGAGCGATCTGTTCGATCGCCGGCTGCGCCTGAACGTCGCGGGCTTCTATGCCGATTATTCGGACATCCAGCTTTCGCTGTCCAACTGCCCGTTCCCGGACTCGGGCTTCCCGGCGACGCCGTGCGCGCTCATCTCGAACGCGGGCGACGCGAGGATCAAGGGCTTCGAGGTCGAGGCTTCGGCCCGTCCGATCGAAGGCTTCCTGATCGACGCGGCGGTGAGCTACACCGACTTCGACTACAAGAAGGGCTCGATCAATCCGGATGCGGGCGGCCCCGGCCGTCCGAACGGGCCGCAATATGGCGACGTTCCGCCCTACGTCCCGGCGTGGAAGTGGAGCATCGGCGCGCAGTATGAGGTCGATCTCGGCAATACCGGTTCGCTGACGCCGCGCATCGACGTGTCCTACCAGGATACGCTGTGGACCAACGCCGCCAATCGCGACACCAACCGCATCGGAGCATACACCCTTGCCAATGCGCGGCTCACCTGGGCCAACGCCGACAAGGACCTGGAAGTCTCGGCCGAAGTCACGAACCTGTTCGATAAATATTATTATCTGACCGAGTTCGACCTGACGATCGCCAATGGCGGCGTGTCGAGCGCGCAGCCGGGCCGGCCGCGCGAGTGGGCGCTGACCGTCAAGAAGCGCTTCTGACGTGACGAAGGAGAGGGCGCCCCACGTGCCGCCCTCTTCGACTTCAAAGGATTATTCGACAAACGGGAGACGGGTGATGGCGGTGACACAAAGAAGCGTAGGCGGAATGAACGACGGCGGACCCGATCAGTCGCCCTCGGCGCTGGTGCTGCCGTCCCGCCCGATCGACCGTAACCCGCCCTATAAGCGGATCGCGACCGAGGAAGCCTGGAGCATCCCCGAGATCGTCGAGGCGCAGCTTGCCCTCTACAACAGCGCTTGCCCGCCCAATGATTCCTCGCTGCGCATGGGCGCGATGTTCGCCGGCCTGCCCGACCTTCAGCGCGAACTCTGCGACATCGGCGAGCACCGCATCGCGCGGATGGACGAAATGGGGATCGACCATCAGCTGCTGCTGCTCACCGCGCCCGGCGTCCAGGTGCTCGACCCGCGCACCGGCACCGAACTGGCGAGGCTGGCCAATGACCGGCTGGCCGAAGCCTGCCGCACATATCCCGACCGCTTTTCGGGCGCGCTCGCCTTCGCGCCGCAGAACGTGCCCGGCGCCGTCGCCGAGATCGAGCGCGGCATGAAGGAGCTTGGCCTCGCCGGCGCGGTCATCAACTCGCATACGCAGGGCCGCTATCTGGACGAGCCGCAATTCCTGCCGATCCTGGAGGCGCTGGAGGCGAACGATGCGGCGCTCTACATCCACCCGACATCGCCGCCGACGCAATGGGTGCAGCCCTACGAATATCGTTCGATGACGGGCGCGCTCGGCGGCTTCCCGCATGAGGTGTGGATGCACACGATGGGCCTGATCCTGTCGGGCGCGTTCGACCGCTTCCCCAAGCTGCGCCTCGTGATCGGCCATATGGGCGAGGCGCTGCCGCTGATCCTCTACCGGCTCGACTGGATGCAGAGCAATGCGGACGGGCGCGCGGGCCTGCGCGGCGGCCAGCCGGCGGTGAAGCTGAAGCACAAGATCTCGCATTATTTCCGTAACAATATCTGGATCACGACGAGCGGCGTGCCGTGGGCGCCGGCGATCAAATTCTGCCAGGAGGTTCTTGGCCCCGATCGCGTGCTGTATGCGATGGACTATCCCTATCAGGTCTCGGCCGACGAGGTGGCGGCCTATGATGCGCTCGACATCCCGGCCGAGCACAAGAAAATGCTGATGCAGACCAACGCGGAGACTGTATTCCGGCTTCAGACAAGGAAGTGATCCGGAGGGGAATATGGCTGGCGGGGGACGCTCGGGCGTGAGCGGCGAGGGGGACGCCGTCAAATCGGCGGCGCGCGCGCTCGACGTGCTGGAATATGTGGCGCGGATGGAGACGCCGCCGACCTTCGCCGGCCTCGCCAGCTCGCTTCGCATACCCAAGAGCAGCCTCTCCAACCTGCTCGCCACGCTCGTCGACCGGCATTATCTGATCCATGAGGGCGCGCGCGGGGGCTATCGCGCGGGGCCGGGCATCGAACGGCTGACCCACGCCTTCTGGCGATCGACCACGCTGGTCGACCGGATAGAGACGGTGCTGGCCGACCTGCGCGACGAGCTGGGCGAAACCGCGGGCTATTCGGAGCGGCGCGGCGACGAGGTGGAGGTGATCGCGACCCAGCCGGGCAAGCGCCCGCTGGTCTATATGCTGCGCGTCGGCGCGCGCACGCCGATGCACCGCGTCTCGACGGGCAAGATATTGCTCGCCACGCTGGAGGACAGCGAGATCGACGCCTATGCCGACCGCACCGATTTCAGCGTGCGGACGCGATTCGGCATCAGCACCCGCGAGGAACTGCATCGCGACATCGCCGAGATACGCGCCACCGGCATCGCCCGATCGCGCGGCGAGGTGATCGAGGACGTCGTCGGCATGGCGACCGCGCTTCGGCTGAACGGCGAGGTGATGGGGGCGATCTGCGTCGCGCTGCCCGCCAGCCGATATGACGAGCGCCTGGACGCGGACATCGCCACGGCGTTGCGCGCGGCGGCGCTACGCTTCGACAGTTGGCTTACCAAGGACAGGATCGAAATATGACCGATACGAACGCATTGCGCATCATCCCCGCCGAGGAGGCCTTCGCCGTTCCCGAGCAGATGGCCGAGATGCGCAAGGTGGTGGAGAACTGGTCCGGCGGCTACGATCCCGACATCTTCCTGTGGGAAAAGATGCTGAGCGGCAGCCCGCTTACCCGCCGCCTGCTCGATCTGGACGGAGAACGCATCCAGATCATGGACGAGGCGGGCATCGCGATGCAGCTTCTGTCGCTGACCTCGACCGGCGTGCAGATGTTCGATCCCGATACCGCTGTCGCCGTCGCCGAAGTCGCCAACGATCGGCTGGCCGAGCTGATCGGGCGTTTCCCGACGCGCTTCGCCGGCCTGGCGACGGTGGCGCCGCAGGACCCGGCGCGCGCGGTGAAGGAACTGGAGCGCTCCATCAACACGCTGGGCCTCAACGGCCTCGTCATCAATTCGCATACCAACGGCGAATATCTGAGCGACCGTAAATATTGGCCGATCCTGGAAGCTGCCGCCGAACTGGGCGCGCCGCTCTACATCCACCCACGCTCGCCGACGCCGCTGATGGCGCCGGCCTATCGCGAGGATCATCTGGAACATGCGATCTGGGGCTATCAGGCCGAAACCGGCCTGCACGGCCTGCGCCTCATCACCAGCGGCGTGTTCGATGCCTTCCCCAAGCTGAAGGTCATCCTCGGCCATATGGGCGAGGGCATCCCCTATTGGTTCTACCGCATCGACTGGATGCACGACATGACCAAGTCGCTCGACATGGTCCGCGCCGAGCTGCAGATGAAGCCGAGCGACTATTTCCGCCGCAACTTCGCGATCACGACGAGCGGCGTGAACTGGGACCCGCCGCTGAAATATAATCTCGACGTGCTGGGCGCGGACAATGTGATGTTCGCGGTCGACTATCCCTATCAGGAGACGCATGAGTCGGTGAACTGGCTGCGCGCGCTCGACCTTCCGGCCGACGTGAAGGCCAAGCTGGCGGGCGGAAATGCCGAGCGCATCTTCAAGATCAAGGCGCCGGCCGCCGCCTGAACGGACAGGTGAAGGAGCGGATGATGTCCAGACAGATCTCGGCGCGCGACGAGGCGGGCCAGGCCCTCTATGGGGCCGAGGAATGGCAGGTGCGCTGCGACCTCGCCGCGCTCTACCGTCTTGCCGCCCGCTACGGCATGTCGGACATCATCTATACCCATATCAGCGCGCGCGTGCCGGGCAGCGAGGACATGTTCCTCATCAACCCGTTCGGCATGCTGTTCGAGCATATGACGGCCTCCGCGCTCGTCCGGATCGACCGGACGGGCGCGATCGTCGATCAGCATGTGCCGCCCGGGACGCGCGTCAATCCGGCCGGCTTCAACATCCATTCGGCGGTGCACATGGCGCGGCACGACCTCACCTGCGTCATCCATTCGCACACCGTCGCGGGCATGGCGATCTCGGCGCTGAAAGGGGAGGGGCTGCTGCCCATCACCCAGCATGCGATGATGTTCTACGAACGGATCGCCTTCCACGATTATGAAAGCTTCGCGAGCGAGGAGGAGGAGCGCGCGCGGATCGCGGCGGACCTGGGCGACAAGGACGTGATGATCCTGCGCAACCACGGCATGCTCGTCGCCGGCCGCTCGATCGGCGAGGCGTTCCACTCGGCCTATCATCTCGAACGCGCCTGCCAGGCGCAGCTTGATGCGCAGGCGAGCGGCGCCGAACTCAACCTGCCGCCGATCGATATCGCGCGGAAGACGGCGGACCGGATGCAGCGGATTCCGCCCGCCCATTATGATTTCTTCTGGCAATCCTGCCTTGCCCTGCTGGAGGCTCCGCTGCCCGAGTATCGCGCATGAGCCGGCCCCTCGCGGAAGAAGGAGCGGCGGTGAAAAGCCTCGACGTCCAGACCGTCATCGACGAGCAGAAAGTCTCGGGCGTCCACATCGTCCTCCTGGCCCTGTGCGCCGTCATCATGTTCTTCGATGGCTTCGACATCTTCATGGTCGGCAAGGTCGCCCCCGCGATCGCACACAGCTATGGCGAGCCTTCGACCCAGCTCACGATGGTCTTCGTCCTCCAGCAGATCGGCCTGACCGCCGGCGCCTTCCTCATCAGTCCCTTGTCGGACCGCTATGGACGCAAGACGGTGCTGATCTGGTCGATCATCGCCTTTGCGGCCTTCACCCTGCTGACGATCTGGGCGCAATCCTTGCTGCAGGTCGCGATCCTGCGTGGATTGACGGGCATATTCCTCGCGGCGGTCATCCCCAACGCCACCGCGCTCCTCACCGAGTTCGCACCCGCGCATCGCCGCGCCTCCTTCGTCGCGATCGCCTTCACCGGCTATACGGCGGGCGGAGCGGCGGGCGCGTTCGTGGCGATGTGGCTGCTCGACGCCTATGGCTGGCAAAGCGGCTTCTGGATCGGCGGATTGCTGCCGTTACTGATCGTGCCCTTGTTGTTCTTCTTCACGCATGAATCGGTGCAATTCCGCGCCCGCCGCAACCCCGCGGACCCCAAGATCGCCCGGACGCTGAAGCGGCTGCGGCCCGATCTCGATTTCACGGGCATCACCCACTTCACCCTCGGCTCGACGGCAAAGAAATCCAAAGGCGGGGTGTGGCAGGTCTTCCGGGACGGGCGGGCGCCGCTCACCATCCTGCTCTGGTCGATCTATTTCATGGCGCTGGGCACGATCACGCTGCTTGCCTCGTGGATGGCGACCTTCTTCAACGAACTGGGCGGCATCTCGCTCGCGCGCTATGCGGCGGTGTCGCTGATCTCGTTCGTCGGCGGGCTCGCAGGCACGATGACCGTCGGCTTCATCATGGACCGCTTCGCACCCGTGCGCGTGCTGACGATCCTGTTCCTGATCGATGCGATCGGGCTGGCGCTGATCGGCATGCTGCCCTTCGGCGGCATCGCCTCGCTCATCGCCTTCACCGTCTGGGGTTACTGCCAGGCAGGCGGACAGGCGGGAATAAACGCACTGTGCGCGCAGGCCTATCCGCCCAGCATCCGCTCGACCGGCGTGGGCTGGGCCTTCGGCATGGGCCGCTTCGGCGGCGTCTTCGCGCCGGTGCTGGGCGGCATCGCGCTCTCGATGTCGCTGGCGCTGCATGAAGCGTTCCTGCTCGCGGCGGTGCTGCCGCTCACTATCATCGCGCTGCTTTTCCTGTTCGAACGGCTGATCCTGCGCGACCCGAAACGGCGCGCCGCGATGAGTCAATGAGCGCGAAATCGCTATAGCCCTATTCCGATTGCTTTGCTAAGCGCCCTGCAACGCACCCGTAGCTCAGCTGGATAGAGCGCTGCCCTCCGAAGGCAGAGGTCACAGGTTCGAATCCTGTCGGGTGCGCCAGTTTGGAACTGGCGGAAGCCTACGCTCAGCCATTGTTTCCGATCGGTGCCGGGGCAGATTGCCGTTCACTCGCCGGCAATTGCGGTGGGTTGGCAAAGTTTTCCGAGTTCGTCCTTTAGGGGATGCAGCCAGGGTTCATAGTTGCGCCAGAAGGTGAGGCCGTCGCGGCCGATCGGGGTGCGGACCTGCTGTGCGCTGGGTGTGTGGACCGGGCGTGGGTTGTCGTGGAAGGACAGGCAGGCGGGCGCGAAGGGAAGATCGAGGCGGGCGAGCAGGCGGCGCGTCGTGCCTTCGGGATCGTCGACGAGGTCTTCATAGCGGAGATCGTCGATCCGGCCGGGGAGCGCCCGGTGGAAATGATCCATCGTGCGGACATAAGCCCGATAGCGCCGACCCAGATCCCGCAGGTTCGTGGGCATCGCCGTTTCGCGGTTGAAATAGGTCATGAAGCAGGAGCAGCAGCAGGCGAGGGCCTGCCGGCGAACGTCGAGGATTCGCGCACCCGGCAGGATGAGGGGAATGAGCCCCGCAAGGCGCCAGTTCGAGGGCATCTTGTCCGTGAAACAGGGGCGATCCGTCTCGCGCCGCCGCCCGACCATGTCGAGATAGAGGGCGCCGATCCGGGCACGTTCCCCGTCGGTGAGCGCAGCGATGCGTCGGGGTAGATCGGCTTCGGCCATGTCCGTGCCGAGGATATGGCGAAGCGCATTGGGCAGAGCGAACAACTCGCCCATGCCCTCCACCATCGGATGGCTGGCCAATATCTGTTCGACGAGGGTCGAGCCCGATCGCGGCATGCCGACGATGAAGATAGCGCCGGTGCCGTTCATCCCGACCGGCCTCCGCGTCTCGAAGAAGGAGGCGGTCAGGTGGCTTTCAGTTTCGCGGACGAAGGCGTCCGCGCCCTCGGCATCATAGGCGACGAGCGCGCCCCGTAATCGGTTCGCCTCTTCATAATGGCGGAAGGATCGTTCGTAGCGGCCGATATCGCCCAACGCCCTGCCGAGCGCGAAATGGAGTTGAATGCGGCTGAGGCCGTCGGTGACGGCGGGCAGCGCCTCCGTCATGGCTGTCACGTCGGCGGCGTCGAGTGGGATCGTTCGCAGATTGGCAAGGCCCCACCAGGCGAAACCGTTCGCGGGCGCGAGACGCAGCGAGGCGCGATAGGCGGCGACCGCGTCGCCGACGCGCCCAACGGCCTTGAGCGCATGGGCGTAGTTCATAAGCGGGATTGCGGCGCGGGGGACATAAGCCAGCAGACGCTCGTGGACGGCCAGCGCGTCGGGCAGACGGCGTTCGTTGGCGAGCAATTCGGCCTTCAGCGACAACGCCCAGAAGGTCGCGGGCCGCCGGGCCAGAAGCGTATCGAGGAGCGGGATGACCTCGCCGCTTCGCTCGTGCGGCGCGAGCAAGGCGGCGAGATCGAAATACGCCTGCGCCCGACCGGGGGAGAGGCCGATCGTCTCGCGCGGCGCGCGCTCGGCAGGCAGGGCGGGCACGTCAGGCGGAGGCGGCATGGTCCAGAGCCAGCGCCATGACTTGCTCGCGCCGGGACACACGCGCGTCCGCCCACACCGCGCACCGCGCCGCCCAGCATTTTGCCTGCCGCGCGAAATGCCGTTGCAGCAACGTGCCCCCGACATTGTCACCATCGGCCGGGTCGCCGGCGCGCTCGACGAACCGGATCGCACGCGGCGTGATGCCGAAGCGGGTCCGAAACGCGCGGGAGAATTGGCCGCTGCTGGCGAAGCCCATTTCATAGGCCACTTCGGTGATCGACGGAGGGTAGGGGCTCCTTGCGGCCAGGCGGCGATAAGCGAAGTCGAGCCTCCTGTCGCGTATCACCGTCGCGACGCCGCCCTCTGCGGCAAAGACCCGATACAGGTGTGCGCGCGAAATCTGAAACTGTCGCATCAGCATCGCCGGCCCCAACTCGGGGCTGCCGAGATGGGCATCGATAAAATTCATCATATGCAGGCGCAGATTGCGCTCCTGACCGGATTCGACCGGGAGGAGACGGCGCGCGCGATCCGCAACGATCGCCGCGATGAAATCGACGATGGCGGTTTCGGCCACCATGTCGTCCGCGCCGATATCACCGGCCCGGCGCTGCATGTTCTGGAGCATCTGGCCGAGCATGTGCGCCAGCGGATCATCCGAGCGCAGATGCAGGCCGTGTATCCGCTGGCCGCCGGCGGCCCTGTCGATCCGCTGGCGCGGGATCGCGAGCGAGATGCGCTCGCCTGCCTGAGCCCTGCTCGTATAGGGTCGGGCCAGATCGAACAGGCAGATGTCGCCGGGACCGGCCACAAAGCTGATGCCGTCGCATTCCGCCTGGCACCTGCCGGCGACGATGAAGTGCAACAGATAATTGTCGAGCGTGCTGGTCGCGATGGTCATGCTGTCGCGCACATGCCGCTGATGATTGAAGCTGACGGAAGCGACCGTCAGCCCCCCGATCGGCCGCACGAGGGCGGAGCCTTGCAACTGCCCATCGCTTTCCGTCGGGAAGGCATCGAATAGCGGCCGTAGCACCCCGCGCCAGAAATTGTTGCGCAAAGCCGGCTCGACCTGATCGGTCGACAGGAAGATGCCATCGTCCATGAGCCCCATGTGGCTACCCTCATTAATCAATATGAACAAAGGGTTAAAGCATGGAATTGAAACGAGAATGAGACACCTCGCATAAAAAAATGAGACGCCAGGGCAAGCGTGAACGCGCGCCGCATGCGACGGTGACCGAGTGCGGGATGCGGCCCCGTGGCCGGTCCAGCGCATCGTTCGGGGTCCGCCAGGAACCCGGCGAAAGCCGCCGATGACGGCGGAACGCGAGGCCGCCGCGTTCTTCGAGGGGCCGGCGGCACTGTTGGCGAGGGGGCGAAATGGTGGGTTCGACGGGTCGGCGCGGGCATGGTGCTCGCCAGAGTTCGAAGCGTCTGCTGTGCGGGGCGTCGATGGCCGCCCTGATGTTGATGACGCTGCCGACGGTGACGCGCGCGCAGGACCAGAATCGCTATTGGGACGTCAACGGTACCAGCGTCGGCAGCGGCGGATCGGGGAATTGGGACACATCGACCAACATCTGGAGCCCCAGTGGCGACGGGGTGAGCGGGCCTTATGTCGCGCCGTGGAACAATCTCGCGCTCGATAACGCCTTGTTCGGCGGAACGGCGGGGACCGTGACGCTGACCGAGCCGATCCGCGTCCATAACCTGAACTTCAGCGTGGGCAGCTATACGCTTACCGGGGGCACGCTCACCCTCGACGGCGATACGCCGACGATCATCGCCGCGACCGGCACGACTTTTATCGAATCGTCCATTGATGGATCGCACGGCCTGGTCAAGGCGGGGAACGGCACGCTTCGCCTCGACGGGACGAATATATTTAGCGGCGACATCTCGCTGCTCAGCGGCACATTATACGCTCTGACCGATGTGGGTCTCGGAGCGGCAGGCAATTCCATCACGACGGCGGCGGGGGCCAGCGTCACGCTGCGAATCAATGGCGATCCGACCAGCCGGTCGGTGACCATCGGGGACGGCGGCACCCTCTCTGTCAGCGGCTCGGGAGTCGGCGGCGCGCTGATAAGCGGCAATGGCAATGTCAATGTGGTTGCCGCCAACAATGAGGACGGGATCGTCCGGCTTACCAACGACGCCAGCAGCTATACCGGCACGACCCGGTTCAACGGATGCAACGGCGTTTGCTCGGTCTATTTCTCGTCGATTGCGGATATCGGTGAAGTGAGTTCGCTCGGTGCGCCGACCGATGAAGCCAGCGGCACGATCCTGTTCCAGCAATCGAGCCAATATTCGGACAACGTCATCTACATCGGCGACGGCGACAGCTCGAACCGGAACTGGGATGTGAACGGCGCCGCCGCTGTCATCCGCAACCAAGGCACCGGCGCGCTGACCATCACCGGCAATATCGATGCATCGGGGACCGGGATATTCAGCGCCGAAACAGCGGATATCAACCTGCTCGGCATTCTCAGCGGCGTCAATTACAACTTCACCGCCCTGGCCGGGCAGTCGATCACGCTGGGTGGGGCAAATAGCTTCACCGGCGACGTCGGGATCAGCGGCCTGGTGCACGCGCCCGTGCTGGCCGATATCGGCACGGTCAGTTCACTGGGGACCGGCTCCAGCATCCAACTGAACAACGGCATGCTGAGCTACACCGGCACCGGCGACAGCAGCGATCGCGCGTGGACGGTCAACGATGCCAGCGCCATCCTGAACGACGGCACCGGCGCCCTGACGCTGAGCGGTAATCTTGTCTTCGATCCTGCCAAGCCCAAGCCAGACAGTCTGACGCTGGGTGGCAGCTTCACGGGGTCCAGCCTGATATCCGGGCAGATTTCCGGGGCCGGCAACCTGATCAGCGATGGCGCGGGCACCTGGGTGCTCGGCGGCGCGAACAGTTTCGCGGGCTCGGTCACGATCGAGAACGGGACGCTCCAGGCAGGCAATGCCGCCGCTTTCGGCGCGGCGACTGGCTTCCTCGTCAATGGCGGTACGCTCGATCTCGGCGGCTATGATCTCACGGCGCCGTCGCTCTCCGGCACCGGCGGCAGCGTCGCGCTGGGCAGCAAGACGCTGACCGTCCACGCGACCACCGCCCAGAGCTATGGCGGCAGCATCACCGGCACGGGCGGCCTGACCAAGGCCGGCGCTGGCACGCTGACGCTGACCGGGCAGAGCAGCTATGCCGGCGCGACGACGCTGGGCGGCGGCACGCTTGCGCTCGATTTCTCCGGCTCCGCCGCTCCGACGAGCAACCTGCTATCGGCCGCGTCGACGCTGGTTCTGGCGGGCGGCAAACTCGACGTGATCGGCGCCGATGGAGAAGCGAACAGCCAAAGCTTCGCCGGCACCACGATCGCCGCCGGCAGCAACAGCATCCGCGCGACCGATGGCGCGGGCGGCAGCGTCGATCTCGACCTGGGCACGATTACGCGTACCGGCGGGCTCGTCGATTTCGTGCTTCCGGGGGCGGGCGCCATCAGGACCGACAATGCCGACGGCGCGCTCGGCGGCTGGGCGACGATCAACGGATCCGATTATGCCAAGGTGGTCGGCGGCGGCATCATTGCCTTCGATGCGAGCGATTATGTCGACAAGGACAATGCCGGCGACTGGGTGAGCGGCGATATCGTCAGCGACACGGCAAATGCACCTAATACACCCTTTTCCGGCATCGTCGCCGGAGACGTGCAACTGGGCGGCCTCCGCTACACCGCGGCGGCTGTTTCGACCGTCACGATCGACTCCGCCGCTACCCTTGGCGTGGACGGCGCGATCATCGTCGCGCCCGATGTCGGGACCAACAATCAGCGGATCACCGGGGGCAGCATCACCGGTTCGGCCAACGGTGTTCTCGGCGTCCTTCAGAATGGCGGCGGCACCTTCACCATCGGTTCGACGATCGTCAACAATGGCGGCGCGACCGGTTTCACCAAAGGCGGGGAAGGAAGCCTCGCGCTGACGGGGGCGAACACCTATACGGGTGTGACGACGCTGAGCAGCGGTACGCTCCAGGTAAACAGTCTGGCGGATGGCGGCATCGCCAGTTCGATCGGCGCGTCGGGCGCCGACTCCTCCAATTTCGTGCTGGAAGGCGGTACGCTCCAATATACTGGTGGGGCGGTTGCCGTCACCGATCGTGGATTTACGCTTGTCAATGGCGGAGCGAAGGCGCCGACAATCCAGGTCGATTCCGGGCAAAGCGTTGAATTTTCCGGCCGGGTGACAAGCCCGGACGATGCCGGCCTCACCAAGACCGGCTGGGGCACGCTGGTGCTGTCGAATGCGGCCAACGATTATGTCGGCGTTACGACCGTCAGCGGCAGCGGCGGTGTGGGGGCCAGCACGCTTGCCGTGAACACGCTCTCCAATGGCGGTGTCGCCAGCGGGATCGGGGCAGCGAGCGGCGATTCCAGCAACCTTGTTCTGAGTTCCGGCGGCCGTTTGCGCTATACGGGCGATACGGTCGCCATCGACCGCGGCTTCACGCTCGATAGCGGGACCGGCCGTATCGACGTCGCGCAAGCCGACACGACGCTGACCATCAACGGCACGGCCGTTGGCGGCGGGCTGATCAAGGAAGGCGACGGCACGCTCGTGCTTACGGGCACCAACAGCTATACCGGCGGCACCGTCGTAGCCGGGGGCAAGCTCGTCGCCGGGTCCGCCAGGGCATTTGGTGGCGCCGAGGGCGGCGTCGGCGTCGGATCGCTGACCGTCAATTCGGGCGCGACCGCAGACCTTGCGAACAACAGCCTCTTCGTGGGCGGGCTGTACGGCGAGGGCAGGGTGCTGCTGGGCACCGCCACACTCAACATCAATAGCGGGGGCACCTTCGCGGGCGCGATCAGCGGCGACGGCGGCATTTCGGTGACGCGCTACACGCAGACGATGACCGGTTGCAGCAATAGCTATACCGGCGTGACGTCGATCACCTCCACGCTGAGTGTCGATTGTCTTGCCGATAGCGGGCAGGCGAGCGGCATCGGCGCGGCGAGCGGCGATCCTGCCAACCTCCTGATCAACGGAACGCTCGTCTATACTGGCGGCTCGGTGACGACCGATCGCGGCTTCACAAGCACGGGCGGCCAGATCTCCGTTTCCAACGCGGCCGCCACGCTGGAGTTCACCGGCACCACGGCGGGCGCCGGTTTCACCAAAAACGGTTCGGGCACGCTCGTCCTGTCGGGAGTCAGCACCCGGAACGGCACCACGCAGATCAGCAACGGAACGCTGCGCGCCGGCACAGTCAATGCGTTCGGCACCGGTGCCATGGGGCTCAATAACACGGCGGGCGTACTTCTCGACCTGAACGGGTTCGACACGAGCGTTCTTTACTTGTCCGGAGGCGGCGCCAGCGGCGGCGACATCGATCTGGGCGATGCAACCCTGACCATTGCGGCGGGTAACTCTTCCAACACCTCCTATTATGGCGGTGCCATCAGTGGCATTGGCGGCCTCGTCAAAAATGGCAGTGGGATTCAGAGGCTAACAGGTTGCGCCAGCGACTATACCGGCAGCACCACGATCAATAGCGGCTATCTTGAGGTATCATGCCTGAAGGATGGAGGCGCGGTCAGCTCGATCGGCGCGTCGGCCGCCGACGCCAGCAACCTCGTCATCAATGGTGGCGCATTCCGATATATCGGCACGGGCGATAGCACCAATCGTCAGTTCACGCTGGGGGCGCCGAGTGGCAGCTCGATCGAGTCCTGGGGAACAGGCGCTGTTCACTTCACCAGCACCGCCGCGGTGTCATTCCTAACGCCCAACGTCGCCCAAGCCCTTACGCTGGGTGGCACCAACCAGGACGACAACAGCTTCGCCGCGCAGATCACCGACAATGGTACGGGCCGAACCTCGCTCACCAAATCGGGGGTCGGCACCTGGATCCTGACCAATGCGACGAGCGACTATACCGGGGTGACCCGGATCAACGGCGGCGTGCTGGGTGTCGACAAGCTCGCCGACGGCGGACTGGCGAGCAGCATCGGCGCATCCTCGGCCGCCGCCGCCAATCTCATCATCGGCAATAATTCGACGCTGCGCTATACCGGAACGGGCGACACCACCAATCGCCTGTTCACGCTGGCGGCGGGCACGACCTTCATCGAATCCTCGGGCACCGGCGCGATCGTCTTCACTGATACGGGCCCGGTGACTCTCGCCGGCAACAACCAGACCCGCACCATTGCGCTGGGCGGCACCAATACCGGCAACAATACGCTGGCTGGATCAATTGGCGACGCCGGCACCGGCGCGACCATCCTGGCCAAGAACGACGCCGGCACCTGGGTGCTGACGGGCGAGAACAACTATAGCGGCAATACCGTCATCAATGACGGCACGCTGGTGCTGGGCAATGGCGGCACGACCGGATCGATCGTCAGCGATACGACCAACCTCGGCACGCTCGTCTTCAACCGTTCCGACAGCTACACCTATGGCGGCGTCATCTCAAGGGAAGGCGCGGTGGTGCAGCGGGGGACGGGCACGATCGTCCTGACCGGCACCAACACCTATACCGGCGGCACGACGATCGAGGCGGGAACGCTTCAGCTCGGCAATGGCGGGACGAGTGGCAGCATCGTCGGCGATGTGACCGACAATGGCGTGCTGGCGTTCAACCGATCCGACAATGTGACATTTGCCAATGTCATCTCGGGCACCGGCGACGTCCGCCAGATCGGCACGGGCATAACCACGCTCACCGCCAATCACGATTATAGTGGCGAGACGCATGTCGATGCGGGCGCGCTGGTGCTTTCCGGTGGCGGGACCATCGGCAACACAAGCCTCACGGCTGTTCGTGGCGCGGGCGTCATGACGGTGGCGGGCGGGACTTCGTCATTGACCACGGGCGCGCTCGCGGTTGCCGATATGTCCGGCGATTCAGGCATCCTGAACATCAACGGCGGTGGCACGGTCAACGTCACGGGCGGATCGCCGATCAATGTCGGGCTGGGCACCATCAACGTCGATGGCGCCGGCTCCGCCCTGACCGCGCTCACGGCGCTTCACGTCGGCCTAGATGCGACCGGCGTCGGCAGCGTCAATGTGAGCAATGGCGGCCATATTTCGACGGACGGGGGCACCATTGGCCTGAGCGAGGAAAGTCAGGGCGCCGTTCTGGTGGATGGCGCGGGCAGCGAATGGGTCAATGCGGGGGAATTGACGGTCGGCGACGCGGGCGCCGGAACGCTGACCATTGCCAATGGCGGCAAGGTCTTGGCCGCTTCGAGCACGATCGGTAGCGGCGACACCGGCGAAGTGCTCGTTGGCGGACAGGATTCGTCCTGGGAAAACACTGGAAGATTGACCGTCGGCGCCTATGGCGCGGGCAGCGTGCGCATCGAAGACCGCGCGACGGTTTCGAACGCAGATGCCGTGATCGGCAGTTCCGCCCGCGGCGACGTCGTCGTGACCGGTCCGGGTACGACATGGGCCAGCACAGGGCAGTTGGCGGTCGGCAGCTACGACATCGGCACCCTGGCTATCGAAAACGGCGCGGTCGTAACCAGCAACCAGGGCTATATCGGCAGCGGCGACACCGCCAACGGCAGCGTCACCATAACCGGGCCGGGATCGAACTGGAGCACGGCGCTCAATATCAATATCGGGAATTACGGAACCGGCGCGCTCCTCATCGAAGATGGGGCCCGCGTCCAGGCCGGCGATGGTGTGGAACTCGGCTTTTCCGCAACAGACGCCAGCGGCACCCTGACCTTGCGTGGCACGCCGGCGACGCGCGCCATTCTGGAAACCAGCCATATTCGGGCCGGCCTTGGTACGGCGAACCTGACGATCGACGGCGGCATAGTGCGCGCGACGCAGGATAATTCCGATTTTATCGCCGGTTTCGGCACGCAGGAGGCATTCATCGGCGCGAACGGCGCCGTTATCGACACGAATGACCATGACATCGGCATTGCCGCCCAATTCGGCGGCACCGGTGGCTTGACCAAGACCGGCGCGGGCATTTTGATCCTGAGCGGTGCGAACGCCTACGCCGGCGAGACGCGCGTCGAGACGGGCACGCTGCTGGTGAACGGCGACCAGTCGCTCGCGACCGGGCTGACGAGCGTCGCCTCGGGTGCGTCATTGGGCGGCATCGGCACGATCGGAGCTGACGTGACGATCGCCGATGGCGGCACGCTGACAGCCGGAGTTGGCGGTCCCGGTACGCTGACGATCAACGGCAACCTTTCGCTCGCCAGCGGTTCGATTCTCGATTTCCAGTTCGGCGAAGCGAACGTGGTGGGCGGCGCGCTCAATGATCTCGTCAATGTGGGCGGCAACCTGACGCTCGCCGGCACGATCAATGTCACCGAGACGCCGGGCGGCAGCTTCGGCGCGGGCATCTACCGCGTGTTCAATTATGGCGGCACGCTTACCGACAACGGCCTTGCGCTCGGCATCATGCCGTCGGGCAGCGACGTCGTGGTCCAGACGTCGGTCGCGGGCCAGGTCAATCTCGTGAATTCGGGGGGCCTGACGCTCAACTTCTGGGACGGCGACGCCGGCCCGAAATTCGACACTATCGTCAATGGCGGCAACGGTATTTGGCAGAACGGCGCTGGCAATAATAACTGGACCGAGGCGACCGGGGCGATCAACGCTGCTTATACCGACGGGGCGTTCGCGATCTTCGCGGGCCTGGGCGGCACGGTGACGATCGACAACAGCCTGGGCGCGGTCAGCGCATCGGGCGCGCAGTTCGCCAGCAACGGCTATCTCGTCACTGGGGGCGACCTTTCCCTGGTCGCGCCACAATCGGTCATCCACGTCGGCGATGGCACCGCGGCGGGTGCTGGCTATACCGCCACGATCGCGAGCGCGCTCACCGGCGCGGCCCAGTTGGTCAAGACCGATCTCGGCACGCTCATTCTCACCGGCACCAACAGCTATACCGGCGGCACGCTGATTGATGACGGCGTGCTCAGCATCTCGGGTGACGCGAACCTCGGCGATGCGGCGGGGGTCGTCGCGATCAATCAGGGCACGCTCCGGACCACCGCGAACCTGACGAGCAGCCGGCACATCACGCTCAACGGCACGGCCACGATCCTCACCGACACGGGCACGAGCTTCCTCGCGAGCGGAGCGATAGGCGGCGCCGGCAGTCTCACCAAGGCGGGCGCGGGCACGCTCGTGCTGGCGGCTGCCGACACCTATACGGGCGGCACGATCATTGCGGCGGGGACGCTTCAGGTTGGCAATGGCGGGACCGCCGGCAGCTTGACCGGCGATGTGCTGAACAACGCCGCGCTGGTCTTCAACCGCTCGGACGACACCAGCTTCGCGGGCACGATCACCGGCACGGGCAGTCTCACCCAGACAGGCGGCGGCGTTCTGCACCTGACCGGCAGCAGCGATTACAGCGGCACCACCCGCATCGAGCGCAGCGAGCTGCGGCTGGAGAACGGCGGAAGCATCAACAGCGGCCAAACCAGGCTTGTTGGCGAGGGCGCGACCTTGACCGTCACCGGCGACGGTTCATCGTTCACTACGACCGAATTGAGACTTGGAGACCCGACCGGCGGGAACATCACGCTCAACATCGAGGATGGCGGGCAGGTTGTCGCGACGGGAACGTCCCAGGTGTCGCTGGGCGGAGCCACTATAGGGGCTCCGCTCGATGTCACCGTGAATGTGTCCGGCGCGGATTCGCTGTGGGAGGTGGGCGGCAATGTGACCGTCGGCTTCAACACTGCGTCAACCGCGCGCGTAAATGTCACCGATGGCGCGATGGTCCGTTCGGGTAGCCTTACGATGGGCCCTGCCTTCCTGTCGATGACAAATCCTTCGGATGTTACAATCTCCGGTGCAGGTTCCAGCTGGACGACAGGCGGCCTTTCCGTCTACCGTGGAACACTATCTCTGCTGGATGGCGGCCGCCTCGACGCCGCCACTGGGCGGATCACCGCCGCGAGCGCTACTCAAGATGGCCAAGGCCGCGTTCTCATCTCCGGCACAGGCTCGGAGCTTGCGATTGCGAGCACCCTGGATATCGGCGGGACCGGAAAAGAGGCAATTGTCACCGTTGCCGACGGCGGGCAACTGAATGCGGGCGGGTTGCTGACCCTTGCTAACATCGCAGCAGGTAGCGGTACGCTGAATATCGGTGCGGCGGCGAGTGACACCGCTGCTGCGCCCGGTACGGTCGATGTGGCAAACATCGCTTTCGGTCCGGGTGTCGGCACGATCAACTTCAATCATACCGATACGGCTTACGACTTCGCTTCTGCCATGTCGGGCGCCGGTGCGATCAACCAGCTTGCGGGCGTCACGCTGCTGAGCGGCGACAGTTCGGGCTTCTCCGGCCTGACGTCGGTTTCGGGCGGTTCACTCTATGTCAACGACGCGCTGGGCGGCGATGTCACCGTTGCGACGGGCGGCACGCTTGGCGGTATCGGCACGATTGGCGGCAATGTGACCGTGGCCGACGGCGCGCTCAATCCGGGCGACCTCGGCAACGCGCCGGGAACGTTGACCGTCAACGGCAACCTCGCTCTCGCGGCGGGCTCCACGATCAACGTCAATCTGGGGAAAGCCGATGCGGTGGGCGGCGCCCTCAACGACCTGATCGAAGTCGGCGGCGATCTCGTGCTTGAGGGCACGCTGAATGTCGCGACGTCGGCGGGCGGAAGCTTCGATCCGGGAATCTACCGCGTTATCAATTATAGCGGGGTCCGCACCGGCAGCGGCCTGACGATCGGAACCATTCCCTCGCCGGACTTCTATGTCCAGACCTCGATCGACAAGCAGGTGAATCTGGTCAACACCGCCGGCCTCCAGTTCCGCTACTGGGATGGCCCCAGCTCGAAGAACGACGGCGTCATCGACGGCGGGAACGGAGTGTGGCAGCGTTCCACCGGCAACGACAACTGGGTGGACGACGGCAGCATTCCCAATGCGCCCTTCGCCGACAATGCCTTTGCGGTGTTCATGGGCACGGCGGGGAACGTCGCGGTGGACGGTAGCAAGGGCGATGTCACGGCAGGCGGTATGCAGTTCCTGGCCGATGGCTATGTGATCGACGGCGACGCCATCACGCTCGTCGGCACGCAGGCGGTAATCCGCACCGGCGACGGCACCGCGGCGGGCGCCGGTATCAGCGCCACGATCGATGCGGAACTGACCGGTTCTGCGCAGCTGGCGAAGGCAGATATCGGCACGCTCATCCTGAACGGCGCCAATAGCTATACCGGCGGCACCGCGATCAACGGCGGCACGTTGCAGGTTTCGACCGACGCCAATCTGGGTGACGCGGCGGGCGGGCTCGGCTTCGACGGGGGCCGGCTCAACACGACCGCCGACATCACATCGGACCGCGCGGTCGATCTCGTCGGAGCGGGGACGTTCCTGACCGACGCGGGCACCACGCTCGCGCTGAACGGCGCGATTTCGGGCGCGGGAAGCCTTGACAAGATCGGCACCGGCACGCTGGCGCTGCACGGCGTGAGCGCTTTTGACGGGAGCATGACGGTCGATGGCGGAACGGTCCTCGTCTCGGACGGCGGCAGCGTTGCCAATTATCGCGGTCATATCGGCAGCGCGGCCGGGCAAACCGGCACGGTCGTCGTCTCTGGGCCGGACTCGAGCTGGACCAACAGCAGCCACATCTATGTTGGCGAAAGTGGCGAAGGCACCCTGACGATCGCGGATGGGGCCGCGGTGTCGAACGCCGCCGGAACCATCGGGCTCAACAGCGGCGGCAGCGGTGTCGTGACCGTTTCGGGCTCCGGCTCCATCTGGACCAATTCCCAGGATATCCGGGTGGGCGCCCTCGGCGACGGGGTGCTTACTGTCGAAGCTGGCGGGATTGCAGCCGCCACCGCCAACATCGCCCTTGGGATCAATGCCGGTTCCAGAGGTACGGCGACGATCTCCGGCGCGGGCTCCAAGGCGACGACCGCGTCCGCGCTCTTCGTCGGCAATGCGGGCGAAGGAGGGCTGACCATCGCCGATGGCGCGGAGGTTTCCAGTCCGCTCTCCTTTATTGGATATTTTGCCGGGAGCAGCGGCACGATCAATATCGGCGCGGCGACCGGCGACGGCCCGGCGACCGCAGGCACTCTGGTTTCGCCGACGCTCACCTTCCACGACGGCGACGGTACGCTGGTCTTCAACCACACCGATGCCGATTATAGGTTCTCGACCGCCTTGCAGAGCGACGGCGCGGGTACGCACGCGATCGAGCATCTTGCCGGCACGACACTGCTGGTGGGCGACAGCTCTCGCTTTGACGGGGCCACCACCGTTTCGGGCGGCACGCTGCTGGTCGGCGACTCCGATGGCGTCGGCAGCCTTGGCGGCACCGTCAACGTGACGTCCGGCGGCACGCTGGGCGGTTCGGGCAGGCTCGGCGGCGACGTTGCGATCGCCGACGGCGGCACGCTCGCGCCGGGCAACAGCCCCGGCACGCTGACGATCGACGGCGATCTGGCGCTCGCCTCGGGCTCGATACTCAACTTCCAGTTCGGTGAGGCGGGGGTCGCGGGCGGCGCGCTCAACGATCTCGTGAATGTGGGCGGCGACCTCACCCTCGACGGCACGATCAACGTATCGGTGTCGACGGGCGGCAGCTTCGGGCCGGGCATCTACCGCGTGTTCAACTATAATGGTGCGCTGACCGACAACGGGCTAACGCTGGGCACGATGCCGGGTGGCGATGTCTCGGTGCAGACGGCGGTCGCGGGGCAGGTCAACCTTGTCAACACCGGCGGCCTGCTGCTGAGCTTCTGGGACGGCGCGGCCGGGCCGAAGAACAACAGCCTGGTGGATGGCGGCGACGGCGTGTGGCGCGTCGCCGGCGGCGGCAACAACTGGGCCAATGCTGCCGGCGCGGTGAACGGCGATTATATGCAGGACAGCTTCGCCATCTTCTCGGCGGCGCCGGGCACCGTCACTATCGACAATAGCGGCGGCGATGTCCTGAGCACGGGCATGCAGTTCGCGAGCGACGGTTATGTGATTGCCGGCGATCCGCTGACGTTGACCGGCGGGCAGGCCATCATCCAGGTGGGGGACAGCAGCGCGGCCGGCGCGGGCTATACCGCCACGATCGATGCGGCGCTTGTCGGCGCGGCGCAGCTCGTGAAAACCGATGCGGGCACGCTCGTGCTGGGCGGCGTCAACAGCTATGCCGGCGGCACCGCGATCAGCGGCGGTGTGCTGCGCATCGCGAGCGATGCCAATCTCGGCGATCTCGGCGGTGGGTTGCGCTTCGACGGGGGCACGCTTCAGACGACGGCCGACATCGCCTCGGCGCGCAGCATCGATCTCGCCTCCAGCGGCGGCTTCCGCACCGATGCGGGGACAACGCTGACGCTGACAGGCACGCTGGCCGGACCGGGCGGCTTCGGCAAGAGCGGCGATGGCACACTGGTGCTGGGCGGCAGCGGCAGCTATGCTGGCGCGACGATCGGCGGCGGAGTCCTGTTCGTCGATGGCGACTATTCCGGTGCGACCGGGACGACCGATGTGCTGGGCGGCGCGACGCTGGGCGGCACCGGCACGATCGGCGGCAATGTCGCGATCGCGGACGGCGCGACCCTGGCACCCGGCACGGGATCGGCGGGTATGCTGACCATTAGCGGCAATCTGTCGCTCTCGGCGGCGTCGCAGCTCGACTTCGAGTTCGGTGAGGCCAATGCGGCCGGCGGCGGCCTCAACGATCTCGTGAATGTCGGCGGGGACCTGACGCTCGATGGCGTCCTCGATGTCGCGGAGACGGCGGGCGGGACGTTCGGGCCCGGCCTCTACCGGGTATTCAACTATGGCGGCGTGCTCACCGACAACGGCCTGACGCTGGGGGCGCTTCCCGCAGGGGCCGACGTTACCGTTCAGACCTCGATCGCGGGGCAGGTCAATCTCGTCAATGCCGAAGGGCTGACGCTCAATTTCTGGGACGGCGCGGCCGGCCCGCAGAATGACGGCGTGGTCAACGGCGGCGACGGCATCTGGCAAAGCGGCACCGACAACGATCGTTGGACCGACGAAGCGGGCAACCTGAATGCGGCTTATGCGGACGGTTCGTTCGCGATCTTCGGCGGCACGGCGGGAACCGTTACGGTCGATAACAGCCTGGGCGACGTGACGGCATCCGGCATGCAGTTCGGCACCGGCGGTTATGTGATTGGCGGCGACGGCCTAACGCTCACCGGCGCGACGGCGACCATCCGGGTCGGCGACGGCAGCATCGGGGGTGCCGATTATGTCGCGACGATCAATTCGGCGATCGGCGGCGCGGCCCAACTGGTCAAGACCGACGCGGGAACCCTCATATTGGGCGGCAGCAACGGCTATACGGGCGGCACGCTGATTACCGGCGGCGCGGTTCGTGTCGCCAGCGACGCCAATCTCGGCGACGCGAACGGCGACGTGACGCTGAACGGCGGCGCGCTGGAGACGAGCGCGGACATGACGAGCGCGCGCCGCATCGTGCTGGCCGGCAACGGAACGATTGCCACTTCCGACGGAACCGCCTTCACCTTCGACGGCCAATTCTCCGGGACGGGGGCGCTGACCAAAGCCGGTTCGGGGACATTGCTCGTAACCGCCGATAATAGCGGCTTTGCCGGCGATACGAAGGTGACGGCGGGCACGCTCGCGCTTCAGGGCGTGCTGGGCGGAGGCATCGAGGTCGGCGCCGAGGGCCGTCTCGAAGGCCGTGGCCGGGCGGGGAGCATCGTCAATGCCGGCGTCGTCGCGCCGGGTCGCGGCATCGGCACGCTGACGGTTGCCGGCGATTATAAGGGCAATGACGGCACGTTGGAGATCGAGGCCGAACTTGGTGACGACGGTTCGGACGCCGATCGGCTGGTGGTCGGCGGCGCGACATCGGGGTCCACCCGCGTCACCGTGATCAACCGTGGCGGGCTCGGCGCGCAGACGGTGGAAGGCATCAAGATCGTCGACGTCACCGGCGCGTCCGACGGCCAGTTTCTGCTTGACGGCGACTATCTGTTCGACGGCGATCAGGCGGTGATCGCGGGCGCCTACGGCTATCGGTTGTACAAGAATGGCATCACCGATCCGCAGGACGGCGACTGGTATCTGCGCTCGTCGCTGCTGAATCCTGCAGAGCCCGAGGAATCGGGGCCGCTGTATCAGCCGGGCGTGCCGGTATACGAAGCCTATGTCGGGGCGCTGCGGGCCTTGAACGGCTTGCCGACCCTTCAGCAGCGTGTCGGCAACCGCGCCTGGGCCGGGGCGCCGACCACGGCCGGCACGGGCATCTGGGGGAGGATCGAATCCGAACGCAATCGGCCCGAGGCCCTTGTTTCGACCACCGGTCTCGATCGCAAGGTCAATAGCTGGCAGATGCAGATTGGGGCCGACACGCAGCTTCACCAGCGCGCGGACGGCGCGATGCTGATCGGCGGCCTTACGGCGCATTATGGCAAGGCCGACAGCAGCGTGACCTCGCTGTTCGGCAATGGCACGATTGACACCCGAGGCTATGGCTTTGGCGCGACGTTGACCTGGTACGGACCGAAGGGACTGTATGTCGACGGCCAGGCACAGCTGAGCTGGTTCGACAGCGATCTGGAATCGTCGGTGCTGGGTACGCTGGTAGACGGCAACAAGGGCCGAGGCAGGGCATTCAGCCTGGAAATCGGCAAACGGGCGCAGGTCGATCGAAACCTGTCCGTCACGCCGCAGGTGCAGATGAGCTATACCCATGTCGGTTTCGACCGCTTCGCCGATCCGGCCGAAGCCTCGGTCTCGGCGCTTAGCGGCGAAAGCCTGAAATCGCGCTGGGGCCTTTCGATCGATCATCAGAAGAGTTGGGGCGACAACGGAGCCGTCCGGCGCAGCCACCTCTACGCCTTGGTCAACCTCTCCTATGAATGGCTTGGCGATGCGCGGGTCGATGTTTCCGGCACACCGATCCGCAACGCCGATGACCGTTTGTGGGGCGAGTTCGCCTTGGGCGGGAGCCTCACCCTCGGGCGCGGCCTGACGCTCTATACCGAAGCGTCGGGCAACACCTCACTGCGCGATTTCGGCGGAGGCTACAGCTTCAAGGGCACCGCCGGCGTGCGGCTGGCATTCTGACCGGCTGCCGCCCTGCCTTGAGGCGGGGCGGCGCACGCCGTTTCAATCAAAGAGATTCGTAATCAGCGCTGGTGATCGCTGGTGAGGGCGTGAACCCGCAGGCGAGGAAAAACGACCTCAAGCGGCTTCGTATCGGGCAGCACATATACATATCCGCCCTTCTTCCGGAAAAGAGGGCGCACACTTTTCCTGTAGAGCGCCTTGGGCACATTGATGCACCCGAATGTGATGCGATTGTCGTCCGATGTCCGCGAAAGCATCCGCTGGCGCCGCCGTTCCTTCTTGCTCGCCCCGGGCGGGATCGGATGGAGCGCCACCGACGTGGCATAATCGACCCACAGCACCCTTTGCCCGCCGGCGGCCGATCCATATTTCGCAAGGAAGCGCCCGGCAGGCGTCGTCTTCTCCGCAGGGCCGATCTCGGCGAGATTCTTGCTGCCGATGCCCGGGGTGGCGTCATCCCCGACCGCGACGCCGATCAATACCGGCGCCTTGCCGATCGCTTTGCCCTTCGCATCGAACAGGAAGAGCGAAGCGTTCTTCTTGTCGACGATGATATAGGGAAGCGAGCCATTATCCTTTGACGAGGCAATCCAGGCGGCGACGCGTTTAACGGCCGCCGATCGGCGCGGTCCGTCGTCCGTTTCCAGCTTTCCCGATTGAGGCGCCTTTGACTCAGGCGGCGGAGCGCCCGCCTTCGCCTGCGCGGGGAGGGGGGCAGCCAATAATAGTCCGGCAAGCGCCAGAACGGCTTTGGTCATTGTCTAAGGCACTTGCATTGAAACAGTCGCCGCCTTGCAGGAAGGCGGCCGACAGGAGAAATCACGATTTATCAATAATTACCGTCTTGCAGCATCAGTTACGCGGCCGTTTGCGCCGGTTTTCCTGCATCCGCTGCTCGATGCTGTCCACCCGACCATTGAGTTGATCCAGACGCTGACCGTTATTCTGCGCCTGCCCGGACGCCGCCTGCGCTTCGGCCAGAGCCGACTTCGCGGTGCCATCCGTCTCCTGCAGCTTCGTCTCGAGTGCATCGACGCGCTGGCTCACCGGAGCGATCTGATCCCGGACATACCCTTTGGTGGCGCAACCACCCAATCCCAGCGCTCCGGCCAGAATCACGACCGCGGGGGCAATTTTGTTTATGGACGGCGACATCGCATTTTTCCTATTGGTTAACGAGCCGCGGCATTCCAAGCCCAGCACGCACCATCCAACAATTCGATTTTGTCCGACTGTGCATCTGCTCGGGTGAGTGGATGATGGTGGGCGTCTTCGGGGTGTTTTACAGAGGCATCGGCCGGGATTGACTCCGCCTTCTTCGATCGTGTCGGATATGGCCGGTTTGGGGGGGGGCTGCGCCGCCTTATGGAGTGCGCAGCGGACGCAATCTGCGCGGCGTGTTCGGGAGGCGGGGGCCTATGGGCGAGTATCGAAAGCTTTGGTGGGCGTTGATCGCGGTCCTGACGGTGACGTTCACGATCCTCGGGCTGTCGGGCGTCGAAATCTATCGCAAGGCGCCGCCGGTTCCCGCGCAGGTCGTCACCGCCTCGGGCAAGGTGCTGATGACGCGCGACGACATCATGGCGGGGCAGACGGCGTGGCAGAGCATGGGCGGCATGCAACTCGGCTCGATCTGGGGACACGGCGCCTATCAGGCGCCCGACTGGTCGGCCGACTGGCTGCACCGCGAATTGATGGCCTGGCTCGGCCTCGCCGCGCACGAAACCTACGGCCAGGCGTTCGATACGCTCGATGTCGAACAGAAAGCGGCGCTGACCTATCGGCTGAAGGAGGAATATCGGCATAACAGCTATGACGCCGCGACGGGCGTGATCACTGTATCGGATCGGCGCGCCCGCGCGATGGCGCTCACCGCCGATCATTATGAGCGGCTCTATGGCAACGATCCGGCGCTGCGTGCGATGCGCGGCCATTATGCGATGAAGGAAGGGACGCTGCCCGATCCCGCCAAGCGGGCGGCGCTGACCGACTTCTTCTTCTGGACAGCCTGGGCCGCCTCGACCGAACGGCCGGGGACAGCCGCCACCTATACGAACAACTGGCCGCCCGAGCCGTTGATCGGCAATCACCCGACGCCGGAAAATATCCTGTGGTCGCTCGCCTGCGTCGTCATCCTGGTGGCTGGCGTCGGCACGCTGATCTGGGGCTGGGCTTTCCTGCGTCGCCATGACGACAGCCCGCTGGTGGCGGCGGAGGAGGACCCGCTGACGCTGGTGCTGACGCCTTCGCAAAAGGCGCTGGGCAAATATCTGTTCGTGGTGCTGGCGCTATTTATCTTCCAGATATTTATCGGCGGCTTCACCGCGCATTATACGGTCGAAGGGCAGAGCTTTTACGGGATCGACGTGTCGCAATGGTTTCCCTATGCGCTGACCCGTACCTGGCATGTGCAGAGCGCACTGCTGTGGATCGCGACGGCGTTCCTGGCGGCGGGCCTGTTCCTGGCGCCGCTCATCCATGGCGGCGACCCCAAATATCAGAAGCTGGGCGTTGATATCCTGTTCTGGGCGTTGATCCTCATCGTCGCGGGATCATTCATCGGCAATTATCTCTCGATCGCGCAGGTGATGCCCGCCGGGCTGGGGTTCTGGCTGGGGCAACAGGGTTATGAATATCTCGACCTCGGCCGCGTGTGGCAGCTCGCCCTGTTCGGCGGTCTGCTCTTCTGGCTGGCGCTGATGCTGCGCTGTATGCTGCCGGCGCTCAGAAACGGGGAAGGGGACAAGAGCCTGCTCGCGCTGCTCACCGTCTCCACCATCGCCATCGGCCTCTTCTACGGCTCGGGCCTATTCTATGGCGAGCATACGAACATTACGGTCATGGAATATTGGCGCTGGTGGGTAGTCCATCTGTGGGTGGAAGGCATTTTCGAAGTATTCGCCACCGCCGCCATCGCCTTCATCTTCGCGTCGATGGGGCTGGTGTCGCGACAAATTGCGACGGCCGCCAGCCTGGCCTCGGCCTCTCTGTTCATGGTCGGTGGTGTGCCGGGCACTTTCCACCACCTCTATTTCTCCGGAACGACGACACCGATCCTCGCGGTAGGCGCGGCGTTCAGCGCGCTGGAGGTCGTGCCGCTGATCGTGCTCGGTTATGAGGCGTGGGAGCATTGGAGCCTGCGTGACCGCGCGCCGTGGATGCGCGCGGTGCGCTGGCCTTTGATGTGCTTCGTCGCGGTCGCCTTCTGGAACATGCTGGGCGCAGGCGTCTTCGGCTTCATGATCAACACGCCGATCGCGCTCTTCTATCTTCAGGGGCTGAATACCACGGCGGTTCACGCCCATGCGGCGCTGTTCGGGGTCTATGGCTTCCTCGCGCTTGGCTTCACGCTGCTGGTGCTGCGCTACATCCGGCCCCAGATCGCGTTCAACGAACGGCTGATGCGGATCGGCTTCTGGGGGCTGAACGCGGGACTGGTTCTGATGATCTTCACCAGCCTGCTGCCCGTCGGCCTGTTCCAGTTCGAGGCGAGCGTGACGACGGGCATGTGGTATGCGCGCAGCGACACCTTCCTACAGCAAGGTTTCCTCAAGACCTTGCGCTGGATTCGCACCTTCGGCGACGTGGTGTTCATCATCGGCGCGATCGCGGTTGCCTGGCAGGTCGTCATCCTCGGCCTGTGGCGAAAGGGTGCGCGGCGGCCGCCAGCCGGTCCTGCGTGACCGCGCCGCCCGGGAATCAACGCGCGGACGGGGCGAGCTTCAGCAGCGGATCGGCTGCGGCCAGCGCTTCGCTACGAACCGGCGGCGGGGGCGCGATGGCGACCGAGTTGATATATCGCTTCTGCTCCTTCGCGGCCGGGCCGGCGAATTGAACGGCGCGCTCCCAGCCTGCCGTCACCACCGAACCCCACGGGCCGAGATCGAGGCAGGTCACATAACGCTCCTGCGTATAAGGCAGCAGATCGGCGCCGATCAGATCGGCGGCGGCGTTATGGCCCGCGAACCGGCCCAGCATCAGCGCATGCTGGCAGGACATCAGCGAATGATTGCCCTCATCGTCGGTGGCGGCGCAGGCGGTGTCGCCCGCGGCGAAAATGTGCCGCGCGGCCGGCAGGCGCAGATCGCGATCCACCCGCAGCCGCCCGAGCGGATCGCGCTCACCCGGCAGAAGGCGGGTCAGCGCGCTTGCATGCATTCCGCCGGTCCACAAGACCGTCAGGCTATCGATCCGCTCGCCGGCCGTGGTGCACACGCCGCCGGCATCAATGTGTGTCACCGACGTGCCAAGGAGGCATTCGACGCCTTGCGACGCGAGTGCCTCGACAATGACGGGCCTCGGTCCCGCGCCGAGTTCGGGGCCGATGACGTCCGACCGTTCGATGACAATGACGTGGACGGGCGCGTCGTCGCCGAGGATCGCGCGCATCCGGGCCGGCAGTTCGGTCGCGATTTCGACGCCGGTGAAGCCGCCGCCAATGACGATCGCCGTATTGCGCGGCGGGTTGTCGGGACGAGCGGCGAGGCCGTGCAGGTGGGTTTCGAGCTGTGCGGCCTCGTCGATCTGATCGATGCTGAACGCATAGTCGGCAAGGCCCGGAATCGCCGGCCTGACGAGGCGGCTTCCCGACGCCAGGATCAGCCGGTCATAAGCCATCGCGCTCCGTTCGCCCCGGCTGTCGACGATGCTGACCTGCCCCGCTTCGGGATCGATCGCTTCCACCGTTCCCGCGACGAACTTCACGCCGACCGCATCGAACAGGGGGCCTACGGGGCTCGTCATCGTCGCCACGTCGGGCTCGTAGAAGCGGGGGCGAAGGTCGAGCGACGCGCGCGGCGCGACGACCGCCAGTTCGATCTCGTCAGGGCCGATGCCATGCTTGTCCAGAAGCCGCGCGGCGGACAGGGCGCTCCAGACCCCCGCAAAGCCGGCGCCGACGATCAGGATTCTTTTCATGCTCTTCACCTTTCATTGGGTTTCGGCGTCGGCGCGCGAGCGCATGGCCGTGAGACGCGCCTTCTCGCGGGCGCTGTGACGGGCGGCGAACCAGGCGCGTACCTGCTCGGGGAAATCAGCCGGCATACCCTTGCCGCGCGCGCGTCCCAGGAGCGCGGCGAGGCTGGTTCGGGAGAGCTCGTCGCGCAGGACCTTCTCGGCGCGGAGCATCACGGCATGAATGCCGCAGACGCCCTGTGCCGACCATTCGGGCGGCTCGCCTTCGAACAGCGCGCATCGTCCCCGGATTTCCTGGCAGTCGAAAAGCGGCTTCCGCCCCTCGACGGCATCCACCACGTCAAGGACGCTGATATCCTCGGCAGGCCGGGCGAGGCGATAGCCGCCGCGTATGCCGCCGAGTGCCTCGACGATCCCCGCTTTCTCCAGCTTCGGGAAGATCTTCTTCAGGAAAGCGGGGGAAATCCCCTGGATTTCGGCGAGATCGCGGCTGCTTGCCGGTTGCTCGATCGGGCCGGCGATCCAGAGAAGGCAATGCAGGGCATATTCGATGCCGGTTCCGATATAAGCCATAATAGGTACTGTATGAGTCCCCGTTAGGATTCGCAAGCGGACGAGTGGCCGCCAGGATGTGGCGAACTTCGAAAGTCGGGGGAGCCTTGCGGCCGCTCAAACGCTCCGGCCTACAACACATAAAAACATAGAATATTGACATCAAATCGGCGTTCTGAAACACTCTGGGATATTGCCGATACATTGTGCGCGCGTGAGGGAGGGCGGGGTCCGACGTAGGTAGCTGACAAGATTGTGGTCTGGGCGGAAAAATGTCCGGTTGGCACGAAAGCCGCAAGGATGTTTGGTGATGCCGGTGTTTTGTGCCTCCAAACCGCGTTTCTGAACGGTTTGGGGGCCGCCGGCACATTATGGTCTGCCCTGTCTTCGCCTTCCTGTTGATGCTGTGTTCGGGATTCGCCACGCATATGTGCAGCAGGAGAGAGAAGGATATGCGGATGGTCGCCCCGGTTTTCGCGGAAGAGCATGAGGGCCCCCCCGGGTCGCAAATCATCCTTTGTCGGCTCTCTGGGATCTGCGCGGCATGAAGCCGGCTTCGTCGCCGCTCCCGGGTCTGGCTGAAGAAGCGCCGGGGGGCGGGCGAACTCCGCCAGCCGGCGGCTCTTTTGCGGGAATTACAGAGGAGGGAGGCGTCGCCGCGCCCTTTTCGAAGGCGCGGACGGGCTATACGCTGTTCATCCTGATCCTGATCGCGGCATTCAACTATTTCGATCGCGGGCTCCTGGGGCTTCTGGCGCCGCTCATCCGGGTCGACGTTCATATCAGCGATACTGTTTACGGGCTGATTTCAGGATTTGCCTTCGTTCTCTTCTACGCGCTTCTCGGCGTGCCGATGGCGGCATTGGCCGATCGGGTCAGCCGCCGCGCGGTGATCGCAGTCGGCTTCGCGGCGTGGAGCCTGATGACGATGTTCACCGGCTTCGTGACCAATGCTTTCGAACTAGCCGCGACACGCTTCCTCATGGGGGCGGGCGAGGCGTGCGGCACCGCGCCCTCCAACGCGATGATCAATGACATGTTCAGCCGGCGCTCGCGTGCGCGGGCCCTCTCCGTCCTTTTTGCGGCGGGGACGTCGATCAGCAGCATCATTTTCTATCCGATCGCGGGCTGGATCGGCCAGTCTTATGGCTGGCGGACGACCTTTATCGTCTCCGGTCTGGCCGGCCTCCTTCTGGCGGCGCTCGTCGTTCTGACGGTGAAGGAGCCGCCCCGGCGCGCATTCGAGGCACCGGCGGAAAGGTCGCTGCCGAAGGAACGCGGGAAGTTCCTCGATTTCGGCTTCATGAAGCTTCCCTTCATTCTCCTGACGTGCAGCTCGGCCCTGATCGGCGCGCATCTCAACGCCGCCTCGGCGTGGGGCGCGATCTTTCTCACGCGTGTCCACGGTCTCGACATCACGGAAATCGCCGTTGCACTGGGGCCATTCCGCGGCGTGCTGACCGCGGTGGGCGTGCTGATGGCGGGCTATCTCGCGGATAAGCTCGGCAAAAGGGATGCGCGCTGGCGGCTGTGGCTTCCCGCGCTCTGCTGCCTTGCGGTCACGCCGTCGCAGGCACTGTTCCTGCTCGGCGAACCGCGCTGGGCCTGGATGACGGGTATCGGCCTCGAAAGTCTGTTCCTGCTGGCGCATATGGCGCCGGTCTATGCGGTGGCGATGGAGATTGCGGGGCCGCAGCGCCGCGCGCTCGCGGTTTCGATCCTGCTGCTGTCGTCGAGCCTGGTCGGCACCAGCCTCGGGCCGCTGCTCGTCGGCTATCTCAACGATTATGTCCTCCAGGGTTTCGGGGCGCAGTCGGTTCGCTATTCGCTTCTCGCGATCACGCTGTTCCCGGCGGGATCGGCGCTCATGCTGTTCGGGGCGGGGCACCTCCTGCACAAGGAGCATCAGCGCGCGGTGGCCGATCCATCCTGATCGCAGTGCGAAGTCGGGAAGGCATGGAGCGCTCCCCTCCTGTCGTCAGATTCCTGCAGTGCCTGAATCAGATGGCTGGCGGCAAGACCATTGCGGCTGCTGTTCATATATACTAATTATCTAGGTGATAGGTTGGATTCAGCAGCGTCACGACGATAGCGGAAGGCGCGCCTATTTGGACGTGAATGCGCATTGCCGGATTTTTCGATAATGTTGAGCCGTCCGGAGACGCCGACAACTGTCCGATCACAATTCGCCCGATCATTCCTCCTGTTCGCAATCGAGGAGGCTTCCGTTGCGAGATCGTCAACCTCCTTATCTCTTGTCTGCGGGGCCGCGTGTCGGTTCGCCGGGGAGCCCTCTTTCCAACGGCGTCTGCCTTGCAAACCGGATGTTTTTCCGGTAGTGCGAGTCTATACCGGAATATCTTCCGGTTAATCGATGTGCCAGATGGCACGAAGAATTTGAACGCCTCTTTGAACAGGGCGGGAGAACTCCTATGGGCGAATGTTCGGTAACGGTCAGGAAGGTTGGCGGTTATATTGGTGCCGAAATCGGCAATGTCGATATATCGAAAGACCTGAGCGACCTGGAGATAGAGACGATCCGCAACGCGCTCGCGCAGCACGGAGTGATCTTTTTTCGCAATCAGGATTTGAGTGGCGAGCGGCAGAGCGCCTTCGGCAGCCGTTTCCGGCTTGCCGACAAGGAAGACGGCACGGAGAGCGTCGATTTTTCTCTCGAAGCGAAGGTCATCATGATCGAGAAGGAGGAGCAGCAGCTCAAGAATGTCGGCGGCGGATGGCATGCCGATCAGACCTTCAATCGCGTGCCGCCCTGGGGCTCGATACTCGCGGCCAAGGTGATACCGTCCGCCGGCGGCGATACCGTTTTTTCAAGCCTCGGCGCCGCCTATGACGACCTGTCCGACGGGCTCAAGACTCAGCTCGACGGGATGCGCGCGGTACATAATAATGAGCGCGTCATCACATCGATGATGAAGCTGCCGCAATATGAGGGGCAGACGCTGAAAGTCGTCAAGGCCAACCATCCGGCTGTCATCCGGCATCCGATTTCGGGCCGCAAGATCCTCTTCGTGAATCGCGGCTATACGACCAATTTCGAAGGCTGGACCGAGGAAGAAAGCGCGCCGCTGCTGCAATATCTCTTCCAGAAGAGCGAGCGCCCCGAATATCAGGTCCGCCTCCATTGGGAAAAAGGGACGGTCGCTTTCTGGGATAATCTTCAGGTTCTTCATTATGCCGTGAACGACTATCATGGCGAGCGCCGCAGCATGCAGCGGATTTCGGTCGCCGGGGTGCCGCTGGAATAACTATGGCCGAGGCCGATCTGGCGGCGATGGAGAAGAAGATGCTGTTTAATCATGTGATGGTTGGCACCAACGATCTCGAGCGATCCCGGCGCTTCTACGACGCGGTGCTCGGCGCCTTGGGCTATCCAAAGAGTGCGGCGGAGGGCCCCCTATTGTCCTACCGCAGTGGCGAGCAGGGCTTTGCGGTGCGCGCGCCACGCAATGGGGAGCCGGCGAGCTGCGCCAATGGGGGCACGATCGGCTTTCGTGCCAAGGGGACGGAAGAGGTGGACGCCTTTCATGCGGCGGGCCTTGCGCATGGCGGCAGCGATGATGGCGCACCCGGCGTTCGGGAAGGCAGCCCCGGCCAGCCCTATATCGCCTATCTGCGCGACCCCGACGGCAACAAGATATGCGCGATGTGGAAGAGCGGCTGGAAAAGCTGAGCCGCAGTGTCGGCCCCGCTCCTAGACTCGATTTCTGATTGATTGAATCGGAATGGGGATTTCCAAGCTGGGGGAGTTCTGATTCAACCTGCTGGCTGGGTAGGAGGCCAGCAGGGATGGCGAGACCCTATTCGAATGATCTGCGGGAGCGGGCGGCTGCG
>DATMRS010000022.1:0-410881 GCA_035566015.1 Sphingomonadaceae bacterium | reverse complement strand
CGTCAGCGTCTCGCACGCAACACGCGCCTCCGCATCCTTCGACAAAAACAAATCCACGATCGCATCACTGATCTGATCCGACACCTTGTCCGGATGACCCTCAGATACCGACTCCGACGTAAATAAATAATCCTGACGCATCGAAGCACTGCCCTTTCGGTGTGTGGGGCAACCGCCCCGATGATATAAAGGAATCCTTATGTGACTAGCGCGCCCGACGCCGCCACGCAATTGCGACGACAACCAGAAAGCCGACAAAAAGCGCCGGCAGTTTATTGCCGTAGCGCGCGAACGCGGTCGGCGCATGCGGCAACGGCAGGTTACGATCGATCACCCCGGCCGTATGGAGTGGAAGGCTGGCGAGCAGCCGCCCATCGGCATCGATCACCGCCGAAATGCCGGTGGGTGTCGCGCGCACAATCGGCAGCCCCTCCTCGATCGCGCGCAGCCGCGCCTGCGCCAGATGCTGCGGCGGTCCCGTCGGTCCGAACCAGGCGTCGTTCGAGGGGTTGAAGATAAAAGCAGGCCTGTGCGCCTCGTCCACTACATGGCCGGAGAAGATGATCTCATAGCAAATCTGGATGCCCACCGTGCCGAAACCCGGCAACGTGAAGCTGCGCGGCCCCGGCCCCGGCCAGAAATCAAGATCGCCGGGCGCGAGGCGCGACAGACCGATCGCCGAGAGAATCGGCCGCATCGGCAGATATTCGCCATAAGGCACGAGGTGCGCCTTGTCGTAGCGCGCAAGAATGCGGCCGGCCGAATCGAGAACGAACAGGCTGTTGCGCGCACCGACGGGCCGCCCGCCCGGCCCCCATTCCACCTTGGTGCCGCCCGTCAGCAGCAGGTCGCGCGGGCCAAGCGACCGGGCGAGCCGCGCGCGCGCGGCGGGATCGTCCTCCAGATAATCGCTCACCGCCGCTTCGGGCCAGAGCAGCAGGCGGGGCTCGCTGCCCGGCGTGCCCGACAACGACGCCAGCCGCAGGAAATTGCGCGCGTCGAAAGCGGGCGACCATTTCTCCTGCTGCCCGATATTGGGCTGGACGACACGTAGCGCCGGCCCCGGCCCCTGCGGCGCGGCCGGAGCGAGCAATCCCAGCACCGCCGCGAGCGCCGGCAAGGCGGCCAGCAGCGCCGCACCGCGCCACTGCCGTTCGACCAGCAGCAGCAACGCCCCCGCCGTCAGGATCGCCAGCGCCGACAAGCCGTAGGTGCCGATCCAGACGGCGGCATGCGCGACGGGCATCAGCGACAGCCAGATGACCCCCACCGGATTCCAGGAAAAGCCGGTGAAGAAGGTCGCCCGCATATATTCGCCGAGCGTCCAACTCGCCGCGAAGAGCAGCGCCAATGCCACGCGATCGCCGCGACCATAACACCAAGCGAGCCCCGCCGCGATCGCCGGATAGATCGCCAGATAAAGCGAGAGTAACAGGACGGCGATCCAGCCCAGCCAATGCGGCATCGCGCTTTGATAATAGAAAGCGGTCGCAATCCAGTTCAGCCCGAAGACGAAATGGCCGACGCCGAACAGCCATCCCAGCCCCAACGCGCCGCGCAGGCTCCCCGCGCGGCCCAGCAGCCAGAGGAAAGCCGCGAAGGCGACGAAAGTGGCAGGCCATATATCGAGCGGCGCGAAACCCGCCGCGGCGAACGCTCCCAGAGCAAGGGCGACGAGACGATTCTTCACCCCCGCGCTATCGCCCGGACCGGACGCCTTTTCAACGCCCTCGCCACTCGACTTTCGCCACGATCGGCGGATAGGAAAAAAGGGATGAGCAGCCTGCGCCCCTTCCACATCGCCTTTCCCGTCCACGATCTGACCGCCGCGCGCGCTTTCTATGGCGGCATCCTCGGCTGCCCCGAGGGTCGCAGTTCGGCCGACTGGATCGATTTCGATCTGTTCGGGCATCAGATCGTCGCGCACCTCGTGCCGGGCATCGACAAGGCGACACGCGCGGCGACCAACGCGGTGGACGGCCATGACGTGCCGGTTCCACATTTCGGCGTGGTGCTGACGCTGGAGGACTGGGAAGCGCTGGCGAAGCGAGTAGAGGCGGCGGGCGTTCCCTTCGGCGTGGCGCCCCACGTCCGCTTCCGGGGCGAGCCGGGCGAACAGGCGACGATGTTCTTCCGCGATCCTTCGGGTAACGCGCTGGAATTCAAGGCTTTCGCCGATCTTGGGCAATTGTTCGCGCGATAGCGAAAGGACGGGATCGGCTCGTAGCCGCACGACGTCTTTCGACGCCGCATGTGCATTCCCTTCTTACGTCAACCCCATCGTCATTCCCGAAGGCGGGAATCCATAAAGCTGCGTGTTTCGTCCTTTCGGCACTGACAATGCCCTTGGATTCCGCCTTCGCGGGAATGACAGGACATTGGAAGGACGAAAGCCGCGCCCAAGCGCTATTTCGCGCTCACCCGCCAGATGCGGTTGCCCGCATCGTCGGCGACGAGCAGCGAGCCCGTCCGATCGATCGCCACCTGCACCGGACGGCCGCGCGCCTCCCCCTTCTCATTGAGGAAGCTCGTCAGGACCGGGAGCGGCTTGCCCGCGGGCTTGCCCTTGGCGAAGGGGACGAAGATCACCTGATAGCCGGACTTGGGCCGCCGGTTCCACGAACCATGCTGGCCGATGAAAGCCCCTTCGGCGAAGCGCGTCCCCAGCATCTGCCCGGTGGCGAAAGCCAGACCCAGCGAGGCGGTGTGCGGCCCCAGCGAATATTCGGGCCGGCGGACATATTGCGCCTGCTGCACGTCGCAATTCTCGACGCGCTTGTCGACATAGCCGCCCCAATAGAAGCAGGGCCAGCCGAAGAAGTCGCCCAGCCCGACGCTTGCCAGATAATCGGGTACGATATCCGAACCCAGCTCGTCGCGCTCGTTGACGACGGTCCATAATTCGCCGGTCGCCGGATTCCAGGCCATGCCGTTGGGATTGCGCAACCCCGCGGCAAAGATGCGATGCTGCCCCGTCACGGGATCGACTTCCCAGATCGCCGCACGCTCCTTTTCCACAGCCATGCCGTTCTCGCCGATATTGCTGTTCGATCCCACCGAAACGTAGAGCTTCGTCCCGTCGGGACTGGCGATGACGTTCTTCACCCAGTGATGATTAATCCCTGCCGGCAGGTCCGTTACCTTCACGCCCGGCGTGGTGATCGTGGTCTGCCCGACGGTGAAGGGAAAACGAGTGAGTTGGCCAGCCTCGGCGACATAGAGTTGACCATTGGCGACCGCCATGCCGACAGGTGAATCGAGCCCGGAAAGCAGCACCGTGCGCGCCTCGGCGACGCCGTCGCCATTCGCGTCGCGCAGCAGCAGGATCTTGTTCGCGCTCTCACCCGCCGCCCCGACGCGGCGCATGATAAGGCCCTGGATGAAGCCCCGGATGCTCTTCGGCGCCGCGCGCTTCGGCCCCGTCGTCTCGGAGACGAGCACGTCGCCGTTCGGCAGCGGCAATATCCAGCGCGGATGATCGAGGCCGGTGGCGAAGGCATTGACCTTGAGACCCGCCGCCGGCGTCGGCGTCTCGTCATCCTTCCAGCCGACGACCTTCGCGATATTGACCGTTGTGACGAGCGGCGTCGCCGGCGGCACGATCTTCGGTGTCGGCCCCATCTGCACCGCCATCGGAATCGTCGCCTTGCCGCTGTTGACGACTGCGTACCAGCCGGCGACGATCGCGACGATCAGCACCAGCACGATGATGAGGAGCACCCGCTTCCGGCTCATTCGCATCAGTCCTCTTCCTGCGGCGCCACTGCCACCGGCGGATGAAGGCGCAGCCGCGTCACGCGCGTCCTGTCGCCATCGGTGACTTCCAGCGCCCAGCCGCTCGCATGCGTCACCGTTTCACCGACTTGCGGCACATGGCCCGCGATCACCGAGACGAGCCCGCCCAGCGTATCCACGTCCTCCTCGACCTCGCCTAGACGGGGATCGACCGTCGCGGCCACTTCGTCAAGCTCCGCGCGCGCGTCCGCATCCCACAGCCCGCCGTCGAGCGGCACGAGCATGTCGACGGCTTCCTCGTCATATTCGTCCTCGATCTCGCCGACGATCTCCTCGACGATATCCTCGATCGTGACCAGGCCGGCGGTGCCGGAATATTCATCGACCACGATCGCGAGATGCGTGCGCGTCGCACGCATCTCGGCGAGCAGGTCGAGGACGCCCATCGATTCAGGTACATAGCGCGGCTCGCGCAGCAGTCCTTCGAGATTTTCAGGATGCGGCCCGCCGGCCGCGAGGATGGCGAAGGCATCCTTCACATGCACCATGCCCACGACATGGTCCAGATTATCGCGATAGACCGGTAGCCGGCTATGCCCCGCCTCGACAAAGGCCGCGACCAGATCGGGAAAGCTGATCGTCTCGGGCACCGCGATGATATCGGCGCGCGGCACGCTGATATCGTCCGCCGTGCATTCGCCGAAATGCAGGAGATTGCGCAGCATCTGCCGCTCGACGGGCGACAGGTCGCCCTTCGATGCCGGCTCGCCCTCATGCTCCTCGATCGCCTCCTCGATCTGGGCACGCAGGGAGGGTTCGGCGTCCTCGCCGAAGATCAGGCCGAAAAGGCCCCGCCACCATCGGCCACCGCCCGAAGCGGCGACGCTACTGGAATCATCTGGCATGACGGTCGATTATCAATCCCTGTTCATGGCTCGCGCGACCGGCCGTGGCCGAACAGCCGGATGAATAGCGGCATGGGACGCGTTTCGCTATGCCTCTTCCACCGCATAGGGATCGGCGATGCCCAACGTCGCGAGCGCGGCGCGCTCCAGCGCCTCCATCGCCTCTGCCTCGGCATCGTCGATATGATCGAAGCCCAGAAGGTGGAACATGCCGTGGACGATCAGGTGCGTCGCGTGGATTGCGACATCGACACCCTTCTCCGCCGCCTCGCGCGCGCAGACGCCATGTGCAAGGATGATGTCGCCCAACAGCACCTCACCATCGTCGGTATCGGCGATCGCATCGAGCAGATCGCGCGGCACCATCGGGAAGGACAGCACGTTGGTGGGCTTGTCCTTCTGGCGATAGGCGGCGTTCAGCGCCTGCACCTCTTCATCGTCGGCATATTTCACCGACACTTCGGCGCAGACCGCCTCGCTCTCCAGCTCGGCCCAAGGACTCGACCGTAATGCCGCGAGCACCGCACGCCGCGCCAAGGCTTCCCATTCCTGCGAAAGCGGCCAGGGACGTTCAATCTGAACGGCGACGTCGATCATGCGTCCTCGCCTTCATAAGCCTCGACGATCCGGCCGACGATCGGGTGCCGCACCACGTCCGACGCGCCGAAGCGGATCGTCGCGATTCCTTCGACGCCCTCCAGCCGCGCGACGGCATCGGCAAGGCCCGACCGCCCCGGCTCGGGCAGATCCACTTGTTTGGGATCGCCGCACACCACCATCCGGCTGTTCATGCCGAAGCGGGTCAGGAACATCTTCATCTGTGCCGGCGTCGTGTTCTGCGCCTCGTCAAGAATCACAAAGGCATCGGCCAGCGTGCGCCCGCGCATGAAGGCCAGCGGCGCGATCTCTATCTCCCCGCTCGCGATCCGCCGCTCGACCTGCTCGTTCGGCAGCATGTCATAAAGCGCGTCGTATAGCGGGCGCAGATAGGGATCGACCTTCTCCTTCATATCGCCCGGCAGGAAGCCCAGCCGCTCGCCCGCCTCCACCGCCGGGCGCGACAAGATCAGCCGCTCCACCGATCCGGCGACGAGCTGCTGCACCGCCTGCGCCACCGCCAGATAGGTCTTGCCCGTCCCCGCCGGGCCGAGCGCGAAGATGATGTCGGCGCGGTTCAGTGCCTCCATATAGGTGATTTGCGTCGCCGATCGCGGGACGATCGTCTTCTTGCGCGTGCGGATCATCACCGTCGGCGGCTGGCTGACATCGCGGCGGATGATCCCGTCCAGCGTCGGCTCAGCCGACATGGCGATCACTGCCTCAACCGATCCGGTATCGACATCCTGCCCCTGCACGATACGATTATAAAGGCCGGTGAGCACGTCGCGCGCGCGCGCGGCCGCCGCCGCCTCGCCCTCGATCTGGAGCTTGTTGCCCCGCGCGGCGATATAGACGCCCAGCCGATTCTCTATCGCCACCAGATTCTGATCGAACTCGCCGAACAGGCGCCCCAGCAATTGCGGCCTGTCGAACAGGACTTCCAGCCGCACGCGATCTCCGGCCTGTGCCGGTGTGGCTTTACGCGACATTCATGCTCCCTGCCGGGGAACGGAGCGCGCCCCGGATCGCCCCACGATGCAGGGCCTTCGCCTCAATGTCCATCGAGTCCTTCAAGCGCCCGCCAGCGCCTTGCCGCCAAGGCTGTTCGGCCCCGCCGACACGATCTCGACCGCGATCATCTCGCCCAGCGCGGCGCTATCCTCGACGACGACCGACTGGAGCCAGGGCGATTTTCCGATCCGCTGGCCGGGATGGCGGCCGTTACGTTCGATCAGGATTTCGGTGCGCTGTCCCACGCTCGCCGCATTGAACGCCGCCTGCTGTTCGTTGAGCAGAGCCTGGAGCCGTTGAAGCCGCTCGTCCATCACCTCGGGCCGCACCTTTCCGTCCATCGTCGCGGCAGGGGTTCCCGGACGCGGCGAATATTTGAACGAAAAGGCCTGCGCATAGTTCACCCGCGCCACCACATTGAGCGTCGCGACGAAATCGGCCTCGCTCTCGCCGGGGAAGCCAACGATGAAATCGCCCGACACGGCAATGTCGGGCCGCACCGCGCGCACCCGGTCGATCAGCCGGCAATAGCTGTCGACGCTGTGGCTGCGGTTCATCGCTTTCACGATACGGTCGCTCCCCGCCTGCACCGGCAGATGAAGGAAAGGCATCAGCGTCTCGACATCGCCATGCGCGGCGATCAGGCCGTCGGTCATGTCGTTGGGATGGCTGGTCGTGTAACGGATACGCCGCAGGCCCGGCAGCCGGTCGAGCGCGCGGATCAACCCGTCCAATCCCTGCATCCGCCCCGCCTCGTCCTCGGCCTCCCACGCGTTGACGTTCTGGCCGAGCAGCGTGATCTCCTTGACGCCGGCATCGACCAGCGCCTTCGCCTCGTCGATCACCGCGCCCCACGGCCGCGACACCTCCGCGCCGCGCGTATAGGGAACGACGCAATAGGTGCAGAATTTGTCGCATCCTTCCTGCACGGTCAGGAAGGCGCTCGCGCCCGGCCGCCGCCGCTTCGGCAGCGCGTCGAACTTCGAAGCCGTCGGCATGTCGGTGTCTACCGCCCGCCCCTCGCGCCCGGCGGTGCGGATAAGTTCAGGCAGACGATGATAAGCCTGCGGGCCGACCACCACGTCCACCGCAGGCGCGCGGCGCGATATCTCCGCCCCTTCGGCCTGCGCGACACAGCCCGCCACCGCGATCATCGGGGTGGCGCCGCTCTCGCGCCCGCGCTTCACCATCCGGCCTATGTCCGAATAGACCTTCTCGGCCGCCTTTTCGCGGATATGGCAGGTGTTGAGGACAACCAGTTCCGCCGTCGTCTCGTCCTCGGCCGCGCTCATGCCTTCGGAGTCGAGCAGCTCCGCCATGCGCGCGCCGTCATAGACGTTCATCTGGCAGCCGAACGACTTCACGAAATAGCTTTTAGGGGCAGGACGAGTCATCCGGCCGCGATATAGGCGCGAACCTCTCACTCGCCAACTGTCGTCACGCCGGCGCCCCGGCGGGCTTCACACCCGCGTTCGGAACGGCGTAAAATTCGTTCCCGCGTCGAACACGTCGATGCCTTCGCGCCGCTTGAGCCAGCCGACGACGATATAGGTCACGGGCGTCAGGATCACCTCCCAGCTCACCTTGAGCACCCATTGAGTGACGAGCACGGTGAAGACCAGCCCGGTCGTCCAGCCCTCGACGCCCAGAAAAGCGAGCGGGTAGAAGATCAGGCTGTCCACCCCCTCCCCCGCGATCGTCGATCCGATCGTCCGCGTCCAGAGGTGCCGTCCCTCGGTCCACAGCTTCATCTTGGCCATGACGAAGCTGTTGACGAACTCGCCCGCCCAGAAAGCGGCGATCGAGGAGAAGACGATGCGCGGCACCTGCCCGAACACGGCTTCATAATGCGCCTGCCCGCCCCAGTCGGCCGCCGGCGGCAGCGCCACCACCACCCACGACATGAACGCCATGAACAACAAAGCCGCGAACCCCGCCCAGATGCAGCGGCGCGCGCGGGCATAGCCGTACACCTCGGTCATGATGTCGCCCAGCACATAGCCGACGGGAAAGAAGAGGATGCCCGCGCCGAAGGGCCAGGGGCCGATGCCCGGCAGGTCCACCACCGCCACCTTCCCCGCGCCCAGCACGTTGGAGAGCAGCAGGATGGTGACAAACGCCGCCATCACGAAATCGAAATAGCGCAGGTTGCGCCGGCCTAGCGCCCCCGCCCCGATGGCGACCGGCGCCCCCCTGTCCTGATCTGTCATGGCGCGACACTATCGCGGTTCCGCCGCGATGCAATCCGCGCTATCCTGCTGGAACGATGGAGAGACCGGAGTATGAAACCGCGCGGGCGCAGCTCGTCGAGATCGGCCGCGCCTTCGATGCGCGTGGCTGGGTGCCTGCGACGAGCGGCAATTTCTCGGTGCGGCTGGTCGATGGGCGCATCGCCGTCACCGTTTCGAGCCGCCACAAGGGCCGGCTCGGGATCGCGGATATCATGACGGTGGATGCGGAAGGAAAGCCGCTCAGCGAAGGCACGCCTTCGGCGGAAACCGCGCTCCACACGCAACTTTACCGGATTTTCCCGGCGATCGGCGCCGTTCTCCATACGCACTCGCCCGGCGCCGTGGCCCTGAGCCGCGCCTTCCCAGATGAGGACGGCTGGACGATCGAAGGGCATGAGCTTCTGAAGGCGCTGCCCGGCACGACCACTCACACGACGCGGGTGACATTGCCGATCGTCGCCAACGATCAGGACATGGATGCGCTCGCCGCCGCGATCGAGCCGAGTTTGCGCGTCACCCCTTCCCCGCCGGCCTATCTCATCCGTGGTCATGGCCTTTATGGCTGGGGCCGCGACGTGGCCGAGGCCGAACGCGTGGTCGAGGCGATCGAATGGCTGTTCGCCGCCGAACTCACCGAACGCCAGTTCCGCGCAGGAGCCCGAGCATGAGCCGTCTTACCGTCTATTCCGAAGCCGATCCCGCCGCGCCCGAAATCGACACGACGGACGGCGCCGAGATCGCTGCCGCGCTCGATACGATCGGGGTGCGCTTCGAACGCTGGCCGGCCGGGGCGACGCTCGCTGCCGATGCCGACGATGCGGCGGTGCTCGCCGCCTATGCGTCCGATATCGATCGCCTGTGCGCGATCGGCGACTACCGGGCGGTGGACGTGATCCGCCTCGCCCCCGATCATCCCGACAGGGCCGCCCTGCGCACCAAATTCCTGTCGGAGCACCGCCATGACGAGGATGAGGTGCGCTTTTTCGTCGAGGGCGCGGGCCTCTTCTGTCTGCGCGAGGGCGGCAAGGTGCATCTGGCGCTGTGCGAGGCAGGCGATCTCATCAGCGTGCCCGCCGGCATTCGCCACTGGTTCGACATGGGTCCGGCGCCGCATTTCACGGCCATCCGCCTGTTCACGAACCCCGAGGGCTGGATTGCGCGTTTTACGGGCGATCCCATCGCGGATGTCTTTCCCCGTTTCGAGCCCGTTGCCGCATGACCCAGATCAAAGCCATCCTCACCGACATCGAAGGGACGACCACCAGCATCGCCTTCGTCACCGACACGCTCTTCCCCTATGCGCGCGCCGCGCTCCAGGCCTATGTCGCACTGCACGAGCGCGAGCTTCTTCCCCTACTGGACGAGGTGCGCGCGATGGAGGAAGCGCTCGACGCCGATCGCGCGCAGGTGATCGCGATCCTCGAACGCTGGATCGACGAGGATCGCAAGGCGACGCCGCTCAAGGAGATACAGGGCCGGATCTGGGCGCATGGCTATGCGAGCGGCGCATTTCGCGGCCATATCTATCCCGACGCTGCCGAAGCGCTGCGGACCTGGCACGCCGCCGGCTATCGCCTCCACGTCTATTCGTCGGGATCGATAACGGCGCAGAAGCTGATTTTCGGCCATAGCGAACAAGGCGATCTCACGCCGCTTTTCTCGGGCTGGTTCGATACGACAATCGGGCCGAAGCGCGCCGCCGCGTCCTATGCCGGTATCGCCCGCTCGATCGGCGAGGCGCCGGAAGCGATCCTCTTCCTGTCCGACCACCCGGCCGAGATCGAGGCCGCGCGCGAGGCGGGGCTGTGCACTCTGCTGATCGATCGCGAAGGGACAGGGGGAATCGGCTCCTTCGCGGATATCGATCTCAGCACGCTCGCGTGAAGCTCGACGGCATTCACCGCCGCTCGATCGAGCCAACTTCGTCGGGCAAGACGGTACGGATTCTCGACCAGCGCCTGCTCCCTTGGGAAACGCGTTGGGTGGAACTGACCACCGCCGCCGATGCCGCGCGCGCAATCACCGAGATGTGGACACGCGGCGCCCCGCTCCTCGCGATGACCGCCGCTTATGGTTTTGCCATGGCCTTGCGCGACGATCCCTCCGACGCCGCGCTCGCCCGCGCCTACGACCTGCTGCTCGCCACACGGCCGACGGCGATCAACCTGCGCTGGGCTTTGGACGAGATGCGCACGGCGACGATCTCACTCCCACCGGCCGAACGAGCGCGCGCCGCCTACACCCGCGCCGCCGCCTTGTGCGACGAGGACGTCGCGCTCAACCGCGCGATCGGCGGGCACGGGCTGGACCTGCTCCGCGCGCTTCACGCCCGCGCGCCGGGCCGCCCGCTCAATATCCTCACGCATTGCAATGCGGGCTGGCTCGCCACGGTCGATTACGGCACCGCGCTCGCGCCGCTCTATCTGGCGCAGGATGAGGGGCTGCCGATCCATGTCTGGGTGGATGAGACACGGCCGCGCAACCAGGGCGCGCTGCTTACCGCCTTCGAACTGGCGGGGCATGGCGTGCCCCATATGGTGATAGCGGACAATGTCGGCGGACTGCTGATGCGGCGCGGCGAGGTCGATCTGGTGATCGTCGGCGCCGATCGGGTGACGGCGAACGGCGATGTCTGCAACAAGATTGGCACCTATCTGAAGGCGCTGGCGGCGGCCGACAATGGCGTGCCCTTCTATGTCGCCTTGCCCTACACCACAATCGATCGCGCGATGCCGGACGGAAACAGCATCCCGATCGAGGAACGCTCCCCCGACGAACTGGCCTTGCTGACCGGCCCGGCGGCGGACGGGATCGAGACGGTGCGCGTCACCGCCTCACCCGCCTACAATCCCGCCTTCGACGTCACGCCCGCGCGCCTCGTCACCGGCTATATCACCGAAAAAGGCGTGATCGCCGCGATCGCCTGAGGCTCACTGCCCCGCCGCCGCGTCGCCTCGCCGCCAGGCATAATAACCGTCAAGCGTCTTCAGCTTGTCGAGATGGGGAACCGGCATCGGCCCGGTCTTGTCGCCCAGCCCCATCACCTGCTCATTGGCGGCGGTGAAGGCAGGCCAGGCCGGAAGACCGCCCCCGTTCGGATCGCCCGTCTTCGCGAAATTCACCCAATAGCTGCTGAACTGATGGGCGAGCCGCTTGTCCGTATCCGACGGCGGCCCCGAAGGCCCGCCAAGATTGTCGAACACATAGGCGATTTCGGAGCCATGGTTGGATCCGTCGGGCGACTTGGGCGTGCGATGGTCGAAATAATAGACGAAGGCGCGGCCCTTGCCCTTGCTCGTCTGGAGCCGCGCCCAGACCCATGTATGCCAGGCAAAGGCCGTGTCGCGGAACAGGTCCTTGCTCGATCGTACCGCCTCGGCATCGGTCGCGTGCGGATAGACGGCAAGGATCGCATCCGCCTTGGTGCCATAGCCCTTGCGGACGTCGGCGACGAAGTTCGCCGCCGTCACGCCGGGCCGCGCGAAGAGCGCGCCTTCATCCGAATTGGTGCCGATCAGGATAGGCGTGTCGTTGAAGCGCCCCTCTTCATAGAGCCGATATTGGTCGCCCGGCAGCACATAGCCATCGAAATTCGGCCAGAAGGTGCCCATCGGCCCCGCCTGTTTCTGAATCGCATCGGCCGGCAGCGCGCGTGCAGCCTTGAGGTCGGCCGCGCCCAGCGTCTGGAAGAAGCGCGCGCCCTGCGCCTCCGCGCCCGGTAGCGTAGGCATGTTGAGGCCGCCTTCATCGTCCTTCTTCGCCGATCCGAAATTGCCGCCGCTTTCGGATATCGCCTTGGCGAACAGCCCCTTGGCGAGCGGCGAGGCCGCCAGCATGCTCACCGATATGCCGCCGGCGGATTCGCCGAAGATCGTCACATTGGCCGGATCGCCCCCGAACCGCGCGATATTGTCGCGGACCCAACGCAGGCCGGCAATCTGGTCTTCCAAGCCGTAGTTACCCGATCCTTGGCCGCTCTCGGCGCTGAGCGCGGGATGGGCGAGGAAACCGAACGGCCCCACGCGATAGGCGATGCTGACGAGGACGACTCCCTTATGTGCCAGATTGGCGCCGTCATAGGTCGGGATTCCCGTCATGCCCCCGGCAAAGCCGCCGCCATAGATCCACACCATCACCGGCAGCTTCTCGCCCGCCGCTTTGGCCGGCGTCCAGACATTCAGATAAAGACAATCCTCGCTGACGTTCGTGGGCGCGCCCATCATTGCGGCGAAGCTGGTATCCTGCATGCAGCCGGGGGCGAAGGCGTCGGCCTTCTTGATGCCCGACCAGCCGGCCACCGGCTGCGGCGCGCGCCAGCGGTTCGCCCCCGTCGGCGGCGCGGCGAAAGGGATACCCTTGAAGATACCGAGACCGTCCTGCCGGACGCCCTCCACCTTCCCGCCCGTAATCGAAACAGCGGTGATCTGTGCAAACGATGGCGCACCGGCGACGAGGGCGGTGGCCGCAAGCAAGACGGCGATCGGCTTCATGGCATTCTCCCCTGCAACGTTCCGCGGCGGATACTAAGCCCCAATGCCACCAGCTGACCATGAACATTCCGTACCTGCCTGAAGCGTTCGACCTGAGTGGGAATTGCGGTTAGGGATTGCCGCCGCACCGACGAACCGTCTAGCGCAACAGCAAGGGGCCCCGTAGCTCAGTTGGATAGAGCATCGGTCTTCTAAACCGAATGTCGCAGGTTCGAATCCTGCCGGGGTCGCCATAAGGCTAGCCGGTAAAGGCGCCGAAAAACGGGAGGGAATGAATGCGGTGGCTGACGAAGGCTTTGCTATGCTCTCTTGCCGCCGGCATGGCCGGCGCACCAGCCCATGCCGAATGGATCACAAGTTGGGCCGCTTCGCCCATTCCCCCTTCCGCCGCGATGGGGCCGATGCCGGCCACGCCCTCCTTCCATGACCTGACGATCCGCCAGATCCTGCGTGTCTCCGCTGGCGGCGAGGCGATCCGCCTTCGTCTGAGCAACGCCTTCGGCACAGGGCCGCTCGCGATCGGCCGCGCACGCGTGGCGATCCTCGGGCCGGACGGAAAGGAACAGCCGAACAGCAGCCGATGGATTACCTTCGACGGTCAATCCTCGGCGATCATTCCACAGGGCGCCCCGTTCGTGAGCGACGCCGTCGCACTGAACGTGCCGGCCTTCGCAAGACTGGCGGTAAGCCTCTATCTCCCCGGCGATACGGGACCCTGCACCTGTCATACGACCGGGCTCGAACCGATCGAGTTGTCGGCGCCGGGCAATCACTCGGCGGCGCCCTTCGCGCCCGTTTCAACGGCGCACTATCGGGCTTTCCTGATGGGCGTCGAACTCGACGACCCGGCGGGCGCGGGCACGATCGTTGCGTTTGGCGATTCGATCACCGACGGGGTCGGCTCGACGGCGGGCGCGGACCGGCGCTGGCCGGATCTGCTAGCCGAGCGGCTGAAGGGCCGCTGGGGCGTCGCAAATGCGGGGATCAGCGGCAATCGCGTGCTGAACGACGGCTTCGGCATCAACGCGCTGGCCCGTCTCGATCGCGATGCCCTCGCATTGCCCGGTGTGAAGGCGATCATCCTTCTGGAAGGGGTCAACGACCTCGGAATCGCCTTTGCCAGGCCGAACTCGCCCCTCGCCAAGGCGATGCACCAGAGCGCGAAGGACAGGATCGACGCCGATCGCATCATCGCGGGCTATCGTCAGATCGTCACCCGCGCCCATGCGCGCGGCATCAAGGTCTACGGCGCGACGATCCTGCCCTATAAGGGCGCGACCTATTGGTCGCCCGAGGGGGAGGCGGCGCGCCAGGAGATCAATGCCTTCATTCGATCGAAAGGCGCGTTCGACGGCGTGATCGATTTCGACGCCGCAACGCGCGATCCCGCCGATCCGCAAAGGATGCGCGAAGGCTTCCACGCCGGCGACCACCTCCACGGCAGCGACGCCGGCTATCAGGCGATGGCCAACGCCATCCCGCTCGACCTGTTCGAATAAGGTCGGGCCGGATCAATTCGGCCGCAAAAATCACCGTCATGCCGACCTGCGCTGGCATGACGGGATTGCTGGAACGGTCCCGAGTCAGATCGTCTTGTCGTCCGATGGCGCGGCCTTTGCCGCCGACGCGGCGGGGAGACTCACCGTCGTTACGGCCGGGGCTTGGGATTTCGCATTCTGCGCCACCGGTTGCGGCTTGCGCGTCATGGCGGAGCAGTCGCCCGAGCTGTTCGATACCACCTTGGGCTGCTCGTTCGCGCCGAGCGACGTCACTCGCACGCTCCGGCTGCACGTAGCACCGCCCGAGCTCGTCGAGACGAAGCTGTAGCTGACGGTGCCCGCCGGCATGTTGCGGAAGGAAGCGGCATCGATCTTGCCATCGGCGACGGCCATCGGCTGCGCCTCGAGCGCGCTCGCCTGCCGCATCATCGCGGCGGCCTGACGATCCATCTCGGCGGCGATCCTGTCGAACATCGCGAAGGACGCTGGTTCGAAGAAGGGATCGAAGAAAGCTATCGGCGTCGCCTGGCGCACCGGCGCGACGACCACTCTGGGCGCGACATCGCCCTTATATTCGATACGCGCGACCGATCCGTCCGGCAGAGCGACGTTCAGGAAATGGCTGCCTTGCTCCGCCGCCATTGCCGTGCCAGCTGTTGCGGCCAGCACCGCGCCCGCCAAGACGGCTGCACGAAATTTTCGCATCAATCGTCCTCCATCATCGGTGTGAATGGAGCGTGGGACTCTATCCCGGAAAGCTGAACCTCAGATGATCGAGTGGTGCTATCGCGCCTGAAAACGCGCCCATTCGAGATCGCTCAGGCGCACGTCAAGGACGATGCGATCGCCCTGCTCGGCCTGCGCCAGCACCTCGCCATGCGCGTGCAACCAGGCGATCGCGCCGCCATCCGCCGCATCGAGGCGAACGGTGTGAAGGCGGCTGCCTGCGCTCAGCCGTTCGGCGAGCAACCGGCGCAGCGTTTCGACACCCTCGCCGTCGCGCGCCGACAGCGCCACGACATTGTCGCGCCGGGCGGCATCTGCCGTGACGCGCGCGACTCGTTCGGGATCGAGCAGGTCGATCTTGTTCCATGCCTCGATCATGGGGATCGCCAAACCCTCTTCGCTACCAATCCCGAGTTCGGTCAGCACCGCCTCGACATCGGCGGCCTGCGCCTCGCTGTCGGAATGCGCGACATCGCGGACGTGGACGATCAGGTCGGCCGCCGTCACTTCCTCGAGCGTCGCCCGAAAGGCGGCGACGAGTTGCGTCGGCAGATCGGAGACAAAGCCCACCGTGTCCGACAGGATCGCCTTGTCGATGCCGGGCAGCGAAATCTGCCGCATCGTCGGATCAAGCGTGGCGAACAGCAGATTTTCCGCCATCACGCCCGCGCCCGTCATCCGGTTGAACAGCGTCGATTTGCCCGCATTGGTGTAACCTACCAGTGCGATCACCGGCCAAGGCGCGCGCCTGCGCCGTGCCCGGTGGAGGCCGCGCGTGCGGCGCACCTGGCTCAACTCGCGGCGCAGCTTCGCCATCCGGTCGCGGATCATGCGCCGGTCGGCCTCGATCTGCGTCTCGCCGGGGCCGCCCAGGAAGCCGAAGCCGCCGCGCTGCCGTTCGAGATGGGTCCAGCTTCGCACCAGCCGCCCCTGCTGATAGTCGAGATGCGCCAGCTCGACCTGCAACCGCCCTTCCGCCGTCGCGGCCCTTTCCCCGAAAATCTCAAGGATCAGGCCGGTACGGTCGATCACCTTGGTGTCAAGCGCCTTTTCCAGATTGCGTTGCTGGATTGGCGTGAGCGCGGCGTCGACGATGACAAGCGCGGCCTCGGCCATGCGCGTTGCGGTTGCAATCTGCTCCACCTGCCCCGCCCCGAACAAGGTAGCCGGGCGCGGTTCGCGCAGCCGGAAGGCTTGCTTCTCGATCACGTCGATACCGATCGCGCGCGCCAACCCGGCGGCTTCCTCCAGCCGGGCGGATGCGTCGCGGATCGAATCGCCCGGGCGGTCCGGCAGGACCACAATCGCCCGCGCGCCACGGCTCAGGCCATCATCATCGGCCCTGTCGAAAACGCTCAATCTTCCTCCGCATCATCCACGCCGCTGAGGTCCAGCGGATTGGCCGGCTGCACGGTCGAGATCGCATGCTTGTAGACAAGCTGGCTGAGCCCGTCGCGGCGCAGCAGCATGCAGAACAAGTCATAGGCCGCGATTTCGCCCTGCAGCATCACGCCGTTGACGAGAAACATCGTCACCGGCTCGCGCGATCTACGCACCGCACCGAGGAAGATTTCCTGCAAGAGCGTGGGCTTGCGCTGGTCTTCTGCGAAACCCTTCTCATTCTCGTCGAGGTCGAGGGGGTGGGCGGGCATGATCGTGGAGATGGCGTGCTTGTAAATAAGCTGCGCCTGACCATCGCGGCGTAGCAGTACCGAGAAATTGTCGAACCAGGTGATGATGCCCTGGAGCTTGACGCCCTTGACGAGGAACATCGTCACCGGCGTCTTCGACTTGCGCAGCGTATTGAGGAAAATATCCTGAAGATTGTTGACCTTATCGGCCATGATCTGGGGCCTCCGGTTCTTGGCGGGGGCGTAGCCCCGCAAACGCGCCCTTGCCGGCGTCGTGCTCGCCCCCGCCGGCTGCGGAGGCGCGCGTAATCTATAGTGGACGAATGAAGCCGTCTACCTCCGTTCGCTTCAACCCTCCTAGGCCTCTCATTCCTCTACTTCGCCTTTCGCCTCGGCCAGGCCCAGCGACTTGAGCTTGCGATGCAAGGCCGATCGCTCCATGCCGATGAACGTCGCTGTGCGCGATATGTTGCCGGAAAAGCGGCGAATCTGGACGCGCAGATATTCGCGCTCGAACGTCTCGCGCGCCTCGCGTAACGGCGTGCCCATGATCGACTTGGCCGCATCGCCGGGCGCAAGCCGCGCCTGATCGCTCATCACCTCGGGCGGCAGCATGTCGATATCGATCGTATGCAGCCGGTCGCCGGGGGCGAGGATGATCGTCCGCTCGACAACATTGCGAAGCTGGCGGACATTACCCGGCCAGTCATAGGCCTGGAGCGCCGCCACCGCTTCAGCGGAGATGGTCGGCGTCGGTACCCGCCGTTCGGCAGCGTAGCGCGCGACATAATGGTCGACGAGCGCGGGAATGTCCTCGCGCCGTTGAGATAGAGCGGGAAGGTGGACCGGCACGACATTGAGACGATAATATAAATCCTCGCGAAACCGCCCTTCCCCGATCTCTACCATCAGATCCTTCGAGGTCGACGATACCACGCGCACGTCGACCTTGACGACGCGCTGCCCACCCATCCGCGTGAAGCTCTGATCGGTTAGAACGCGCAATATCTTGGCCTGCGTGGTCAGCGGCATGTCCGCGATCTCGTCGAGGAACAAGGTGCCGCCATGCGCCTGCTCCAGCAGGCCGGGCCGCACCAATTCGCTCCCCTCCTCCACGCCGAACAGTTCATCCTCCACTCGATCGGGCGTCATCCGCGCGGCGCTGACGACGATGAAGGCCGCGCGCTCGCGCTGGCTCCATTTGTGGAGCAGCCGCGCGGCAACCTCCTTGCCAACGCCGGCGGGGCCCGACAGGAGCACGCGACTGCCCGTCGCCGCCACCCGCTTCAGCGTCGCGCGCACGCCGTTGATCGCGGCGCTGTTACCGGTGAGTTCGTCGTCCTGGCCGATCTGGGCGCGCAGCGAAGCATTTTCGCGCCGCAGCCGCTCCGTCTCGGTCGCGCGGCCGACAAGGTGGAGCAGGCGCTCCGCCTCGAACGGTTTTTCGATGAAATCGCTCGCACCCCGGCGTACCGCCGCGACCGCGGTATCGATATTGCCATGGCCCGAAATCACCAGCACCGGCAGCGAGGGGTCGCGCCGCTTGATCTCGTCGAGCAGATCGAGCCCGTCAAGCCGCGAGCCCTGAAGCCAGACGTCGAGCAGGACGAGCGATGGCCGCCGGTCCGCCAGCGCCGCCAGCGCCGCATCGGAATCGGCGGCGGTACGCGGCATATAGCCCTCGTCCTCCAATACGCCGGCGACCAGTTCGCGAATATCCTGCTCATCGTCGACGATCAAAACATCGAGCGCCATTTCTGCCTCAACTCTTCATGCGGGTAAGGGCGGGAAGCCCGGGATCGTCACCGTCGGCGCGGCCGTCGCCATCGACGACGAGCGAAGCGAGCGTGGCGATATCGAACGACAGGCGCACCATCGTGCCGCCGCCAGGACGATCGGTGAAGAGGATCGAGCCGAAATGCTCCTCGACGATCTTCATCACGATCGCGAGGCCGAGGCCGGTGCCCCGGCTGCGCGTCGTCATATAAGGCTCCGTGATGCGCTCGCGCTCGGCGGGCAGGCCGATGCCATCATCGGAGAGGTCGATCAGCAGCCTCCCCTCCTCCTCGGCGATCCGCATCTCGATACGCCCTTCGACGCCTTCACCTTTTGCTTCAATAGCTTCGACCGAGTTCTTGACGATATTGGTCAGCGCCTGTCCCAGCTGACGGCGATCGCAGACGATGGTCGGCGAGGGATCGGGGGCATCGAGCCGGAAGCGAATGGCAGGATGGGCGACTTCGTGGAGGAAGAGCGCCTGACGTGCGATATCGACGATCGCCTCGGCGCGGAACACCGGCTTCGGCATGCGAGCGAAGGAAGAGAATTCGTCGACCATCCGTCGCAAGTCGCCCACCTGCCGGATGATCGTGCCCGTCAATCGCTCGAACGTCGCGGGATCGGAGGCGATCTCACGCCCATAGCGGCGCTGGAGCCGCTCGGCGGCGAGCTGGATCGGCGTCAGCGGATTCTTGATCTCATGCGCGATACGGCGCGCGACATCGGACCAGGCGGCGCGGCGCTGATCGAGCAATTGCTGGGTGATATCGTCGAACGTCAGCACATGGCCTGCGCCGATCCGCACGATCCGCACCGCCAACGTGCGCGGCTCGCCGCCGCTGGAGAATTGGATCACAGCCTCGCGCTCAGGCCCGGCGAGTAGCGCGTCGAACTCGGGCGCGATTTCGGACAGGCGCTTGCCGACCGGACTTTCCTCTTCCGTTTTCAGCAAGGAGGCCGCTGACGTATTGATAAGTCTTACTTTTCCTGAGCCAGTGACCGAGATTACGCCGGCACTGACGCCCGACAGCACCGCTTCGGTCAGCGCGCGCCGGCTTTCCAGCGCACCAGTCTGCTCCTCCAGCGTGCTCGCCATCCTGTTGAACGCGCTCGCCAGCATCCCGACCTCGTCCTGCGTGCGGGGCGATTCGACGCGCGCCGACAGATCGCCGTCCGCCACGCGCCGCGTCGCGCCGACCAGTTGCGACACGGGCCGAACGATCCGGTCGGCGATCTTCAGCGCGATGAAGATGGCGATGCCGACGATCAGCAGCGATACGATCAGCAGCGCCGCGTTGAACTGAAGCTGCAACGAGCGCGATCGACGCACCATCGTATCATAATCGCCACGCGCCGCCTTCGTCCGCGCGACCGAGGCAAGTACGGTCGGGGACACGCCGCGCGAGGCGTAGAGATAAACCTCCGCATCGGGATCGAGACGCACCACCGTCTCGACGCGATCGCCCGCATCGGTGACAACGCGCGCGCGTCCCTGACGCAGTTCGCTCACCGACGCTTCGGGCAGGCGCAGCGCGATCGGCCGCGAATCGAGATTGGCGCCGGCGAGCAGGCGGCGCGTACCGTCCTTGCCGATCATTATGACCGCTGCTTCGGAAAGGTTGCGCGCCTGCACCTGCCAGGCGAGTCCTTCGGCGAATTTGCGCGAATCGACGCCGAATTCAGCGGCATAGCCGTTCACGTCGCCCGCCATAGCGATGATGTCGGCGACGATCCGCTGCTTCGCCTCCTGGACATAGGCCTGCGCCACCATGTCGCCATTTTCGACAACGGTGCGCGCGCGATCGGAGAACCAGAATTCGACACCATATTGGAAAAGGAGCGAAGCGAAGATCACCACGAGCAGCGTCGGCACGCTGGCGATCGCCGAGAAGACCGCGACGAGCCGCACGTGCATCCGTCCATTGCCGCCGACCGGCGAACGCGCCGCTCGCCCCTTGGCGACACGCCGCGCGAGCAGGACCATCAGCCCCATCAGCGGCACGAGATTGGCAACGAGGAGCAATGCGACCAGCGCTGGGGTCAATAGCCGCTGCGGCGCCCCCTGCCCCGTCACGATGAAATAGGTCGCTGTCATCACCGCGATGGCGACCAGCGGAGTGCCGATCTCCAGCAGCGGCATCAGCCGCCGTCGCCCGTGCAAAGCGAGACGACGCCGCCATCGTGGAACGGCGTTCGCGTGGGGAGTCACGACATCCATCGTGGCGACTTTAACACATCCCCGTTGCACATAAACACCGCTCTCGCACAGGCGGCCGAAGTTCGCAGCGGCGCTTCGGATTCCTGTACCCCCCTTCATCACCCCGAAGAAAGTCGGGATCCATTGACGCGGCTCGCTTCATCGTTAGGCGACCCGCAATCCATGGATTCCGACTTCCGCCGAGATGACGAGTTTGGCGTGGCTAGATGTTACGCCGAACGTCGCCGGGATCGATACCGCGTTCGGTGAGTTTCTTGCGCAGCGTGTTGCGGTTGATGCCGAGCAACCTGGCCGCCTTGAGCTGATTGCCCTTCACGGCGGCGAGCGTCAGCTGCAACAGCGGGCGCTCAACCTCGGCCAGCACCCGGTCGAACAATCCCTCAGGCGGCAAATCCTGTCCAAACACCGCAAAATAGCGCGCGAGGTGCATCTCCACGGCGTCCGCAAGGCTTTCCGACGTGGCCGTCCTCGGATCGGCCGGCGGGTGCCCGCCGTCGAGCTGCTGCTCCACCAGCGCGGCGGTGATGACATCCTCCCGCGCGAGCGCGGCCAGACGGCGCATCAGATTTTCAAGCTCGCGTACATTGCCCGGCCAACCATGATGCGCGAGCCGGACGATGGCGGCGGGATCGAGTTGCTTGCGCGGTAGCCCTTCGGCGGCGGCGCGATCGAGAAAATGGCGCGCCAGCTCGCCAATATCCTCGCCCCGCTGGCGCAACGCCGGCAGGCGGATGGGCACCACGTTCAGCCGATAATAGAGGTCCTCGCGAAAGGCATGGTCTGCGATGAGGCGGGGCAGATCCTTATGGGTGGCTGCGATGATGCGCACGTCGGTGCGGATCGCGCGCGTGCCGCCCACGGTCGAATATTCACCCGATTGGAGCACCCGCAGCAACCGCGTCTGCGCCTCCATCGGCATGTCGCCAATCTCGTCGAGGAACAGGGTACCGCCCTGCGCCTGCTCGAAGCGGCCGGCGGTGCGCGCCTGCGCGCCGGTGAAGGCGCCGCGTTCATGGCCGAACAGATCGGACTCGATCAAGTCGCGCGGGATCGCGGCCATGTTGACCGCGACGAACGGCTTTCCCGCGCGGCGGCCGAGATCGTGGATAGCCCGCGCGACCAGTTCCTTGCCCGTCCCTGATTCGCCCAGGATCAACACGGTGAGATCGTTGGGAACGACGCGCGCGATCGTGCGATAGACCTCCTGCATCGCCGACGATCGGCCGATCAGGGGCAGTTCGTCGGCCGGTGCTTTGCGTTCTTCGACGGCGTCGTCGGCGGAGGTGGTGGCGAGCGCATCGCCGACGACGCGCGACAATTCGCCGAGGTCGAAGGGCTTGGGCAGATATTCGAACGCGCCCTGCTCGGTCGCCCGCACCGCCGTCGCCAACGTGTTCTGGGCGGAGAGGACGATGATCGGCATGCCGGGGTGCGCCGTGATCAAATCGGGCACATGATCGAGGCCGTTGCCATCGGGCAGCACCACGTCGGTGACGAGCACTTGCGGCGTGAAGCGCGCCATCAGCCGCTTTTGCTCCGCAAGTGAGGCCGCCGTCTCGACGAGATGGCCGTCGCGGCGCAATGCCTCACGCACGACGGTTCGGATCGCGGCATCATCGTCGACGACCAGGATACGGCCCGCACTCACGCTTCCGCCTCCGTTTCGGCGCGCGGCAAGAGCAGGCGGAAAACAGTGTGCGGCGGCCGGCCCTCGCGCGCATATTCAATCATGCCGCCATGGTCCGTGACGAGCTTGTCGACCAGCGCCAACCCCAACCCGCCGCCGCGCCGCTTCGAGGTGACGAACGGATCGAAGAGATGCTCGGCCAGTTCGGGTGGAGCGCCGGGCCCTTCATCGATCACGCAGACCTCGATCGGTAAGGGGCGCCGTTCGCTCCCCTCCTCGCCCAGGCGCACCGAAACGCCATGGCGATAGGCAGTACGCAATGTAATCACGCCCCCCTTGCAGGATAGATCGCCTTCTTCATTCGTCATGGCTTCCGACGCATTCTTGATAAGATTTATGAAGATCTGGATCAGCGCGTCGCGATCGCCCTGCACCGCCGGCAACGACGGATCATAAATCTCCCGGATGCGGATATCGCGCGCAAAGCCGTTCCCGGCGACCTCGCGCGCATAGCCGAGGATCGCATGGATATTCTGGGGCGCCAGATCGAGCCGGCGGGTGTCGGTGAAGCCTTCCATGCGATCGATCAGCGCGGCGACACGGTCCACCTCGCCCCGAATCAGACGGATCAGGTCGCGCGAAGAAGGACCGGCATTACTTTCAAGTAGTTGCGCCGCACCGCTTATACCCGATAATGGATTGCGGATCTCATGGGCCAGCATCGCCGCCGCACCGACGGCGGTGAGCGTGCCGCGCTCGCCGCGCCGGCCAGCGAGATGTGCCGGCCCCCGACCGTGAAGCGTCGCCACCCGCCAGCCGGGCCGCTCGGGCATCGGCGCGACGTGCAAATCGATGCGCTGCGGGCGATTGACGGGCAGGACAACCTCCAGATCATAAGCCGCGAAAGGCGCGTCGATCGTCACGGTATCGAGCGGCCGGCCAAGCAGTTCCTCAATAGGACGGTCAACGATCCCGGCGCGACTAAGATTGAAAAGCGTTTCGCTGGCGCCGTTCGCGTCACGCACATTGCCGGCAGGGTCAATCACCAGCAGCGGCATCGGCAGCGCCGCGACAAGCTCGTCTGCGCCGGGGCCGCGCCGCCGGCGGCGGATCAGGCCGCCGCGCGCGAGCGCCACGGTGCGTAGAAATCCGCCAGCATGGCCTTCACCACTTTCGGGTCCGGCTCCTGGTTCGCGCGATTGCGGAACTCAGCCGATCCGGGCAGGCCGCGCGTGTACCAGCCGATATGCTTACGCGCCATATTGACGCCCGTCACCGTGCCATAATGGGCGAGTATCATCTCATAATGCTCTGCAATCAGGCAATATTGTTCCTCAATCGAGGGATCGTCCGCCCGCTCGCCTGTCTCCAGCCAGCGCATCACCTGTGCAAGCAGCCAAGGCCGCCCATAAGCGCCGCGGCCGATCATCACCCCGTCCGCGCCCGACTGGTCGAGCGCCGCTTCGGCATCCTCGATCGAACAGATGTCGCCGTTCGCAATGACTGGGATGGAGACGGCTTCCTTCACGCGCCGGATGAAGGCCCAATCGGCGACGCCCTTATAGAGCTGGCACCGCGTGCGGCCGTGCACCGTCACCATCCGCACGCCCAGATCCTCGGCGATGCGCGCCAGTTCGGGAGCGTTGAGGCTGGCATGATCCCAGCCCATCCGCATCTTAAGCGTCACCGGCACGTCGACCGCCTTCACCACCGCATCGATGATCGCGGTCGCAAGCTCGGGCTGGCGCATCAGCGCGGACCCGGCGTCGCCGCTCACCACCTTGCGGACCGGGCAGCCCATGTTGATGTCGATGATCGCAGCACCACGATCGGCCGAAAGCTTCGCCGCCTCGGCCATCTCATAGGGCGTGCAGCCGACAAGCTGCATCGACACCGGCTCCTCGATCGAGTCCCACGCCGCCTTCTGGATGGACTGGCGCGTCTCGCGTATCGCCGCCTGGCTCGCAATCATCTCGGTGACATTGAGGCCCGAGCCGAAGGCGCGCACCACCTTGCGGAACGGCAGGTCGGTCACGCCCGTCATCGGCGCGAGAATCACCGGCGTATCGATACGCACGGGGCCGATCTGGATCGGGGAAAGACGCGTCATACTCGCAAAGCCTGCCTAAAAATTCAGCACGACGCCCTAAACCTAAAGCCGTCGCCGGGCAAGATGGACGCGCCGCCCCGGCTCGGCTAAGCGCCCGCGCGATGTCTGTCGATGGCCCTATTATCGCGCTGATCGTCGCCGCCGGCCGTGGCGAGCGGATCGGCGGCGCGCCCAAGCAATATCTGCCGCTGGGCGGAAAGGCGCTGTTGGCGCACAGCATCGACGCCTTTCTGGCGCATCCGGCGATCGACAGCGTGCAGGTGGTGATCGGCGCCGGGCAGGAGGACGCCTATCGCGCCGCGATCGGCGAGCGCGCTTTGCTCCCGCCCGTCACCGGCGGCGCGACGCGGCGGGATTCGGTGCTGGCCGGGCTGGCGGCAATCCCGCGGGCGGGGCGCGTGCTGATCCATGATGCCGCCCGCCCCTTGCTGCCCGCCGCCGTGATCGACCGGCTGCTGGCGGCGCTCGACACCGCACAGGGCGCGGTGCCCGTTCTGCCGGTGGCCGACAGCCTCGCCAAAGGCGGGGAGGCGCTGGGCGATCCGGTGCCCCGCGACGGGCTGGTTCGCGTCCAGACGCCGCAGGCTTTCCAGTATGACGCGATTGTCCGCGCCCATCGCCTCTGGCCCGACGATCGCGAGGCGACCGACGACGCGCAGGTCGCCCGCGCCGCCGGGATCGCCGTCGCCATCGTGGCCGGCGACAGCGCGCTCGACAAGATCACCTGGGGGGAAGACATGACCGCCGCCCACGCCCGCCTTGCCGTGCGGATGACCGCGCGCACCGCGCTCGGCTTCGACGTCCACCGCTTCACCCAGGGATCGAGCATCCGCCTCGGCGGGGTCGACATAGCGCATGACCGCGCATTGGCCGGCCACAGCGACGCCGACGTCGCGCTTCACGCGATCACCGACGCGCTGCTGGGCACGATCGCGGCAGGCGATATCGGCAGCCACTTCCCCCCGTCCGATCCGCGCTGGCGCGGCGCCGATTCGGCACTGTTCCTCGATCATGCGCGAGGGCTGGTCGAGGCTGCGGGGGGCCGGATCGATCATATCGACGTGACGATCATCTGCGAAGCGCCGAAGGTCGGCCCGCACCGGGAGGCGATCCGCGCCCGAATCGCGGCGCTGTTGCAGGTCGACGAGGCCAGGATTAGCATCAAGGCGACCACCACCGAGCGGCTGGGCTTCACCGGCCGTGGCGAGGGGATCGCGGCCCAGGCGGTCGCGACGGTCCGCCTGCCGGAGAACGAAGCATGACGGATCTGGACAGCACAGCGCTCCCGCCTGCCGAACAGGCGCTTCCCGACATATTGGTGGACGCGGCTCGGCGCGTTATCGAGGCGAACCGTGCGGTGGGCCGGATGGTTGCCGTCGCCGAAAGCTGCACGGGCGGCCTGGTGACGGCGGCGCTGACCGAGATTCCGGGTTCGTCCGAAGTGCTCGACGCTAGTTTCGTCACCTATTCGAACGAGGCGAAGCTGGAGCTGCTGGGCGTCAGCCTCGACGTGCTCGAAACCTTCGGCGCCGTCTCGATCGCGGTGGCCTGGGCGATGGCGCGCGGCGCGCTGGAACGCACCCGCGCCGATGTCGCGGTGGCGATCACCGGCGTCGCGGGGCCGGGCGGCGGATCGGAGAAGCGCCCGGTCGGCACCGTGGTCTTCGCCCGCGCCGAGAAGGGCGGTGATCCGCAGGAAGTGACCGCCGACAAGCGCGAGTTCGGCGATCTGGGGCGCGGCACGATCCGCCTTCAGGCGGCGTTGTGCGCGCTCGATCTGCTGATGCCGACGCCCGACGCGGCCCCATCGGCGGTGCCTGCGCCATAAAGGACGGCGGCGCGCTCCTCGAACGCGCCGATCATCTTGCGGAGAGCCCGGTCGAACACCTGCCCCGCCAGCGCCTCGAACAGACGCGAGCGAAAGGCGAAATCGACACAGAAATCGACCAGCGTCGCATCCGCCCCGTCGGGGCGGAAACGCCATTCATTCTTGAGATATTCGAGCGGCCCGTCGACATAATCGACGATGATATGATCGGGCCGGTGCTTCATCACGCGCGAGGTGAAGCGCTCCCGGATCGCCTTGAAGCCGACGACGAGGTCCGCCACCATTTCCGTCTCGCTGTCCGATCGCACGCGGACGGCGGCGACCCACGGCAGGAACTCGCCATAACGGGCCACGTCCGCCACCAGATCGAACAGTTGACCGGGCGTGTAGGGCAGCCGCCGCGTCTCGCTGTGCCGAGGCATCAGGCGCGGCCCAGTTGCGCGTCGCGCGCGGCACGCAGCTTCGCGAAATCGTCGCCGGCATGATAGCTGGACCGGGTCAGCGGGCTCGACGCGACGAGCAGGAAGCCCTTGGCGCGTGCGATCGCGGCATAGGCGCCGAAGGTCTGCGGCGTCACGAACTCCTCCACCTTCGCATGGCGCGGCGTCGGCTGGAGATATTGGCCCAGCGTCAGGAAATCGACGCCGGCCGATCGCATGTCGTCCATCACCTGATGCACTTCGAGCCGCTGTTCGCCCAAGCCCACCATCATCCCCGATTTGGTGAAGATCGACGGATCGAGCCGCTTCACGCTCTCCAGCAGGCGCAGCGACGCATAATAGCGCGCGCCCGGCCGGATCGTCGGGTAAAGGCGCGGCACCGTTTCCAGATTGTGATTATAGACGTCCGGCCGCGCCGCCACGATCGACTCGACGGCCGCCTCGGCCTTGTTGCGGAAATCGGGCGTCAGAATCTCAATCGTCGTCACGGGCGTCGTGCGACGCAACGCCTCGATCACCTTCACGAATTGCGACGCGCCGCCATCGGGCAGATCGTCCCGATCGACCGAGGTGACGACGATATGCTCCAGCCCCAGCTCGGCCGCCGCGTCGGCGACATGCTGCGGCTCCAGCCGGTCCACCGCGCGCGGCATGCCCGTCTTGACGTTGCAGAAAGCGCAGGCCCGCGTGCACGTATCGCCGAGGATCATCACCGTTGCGTGCTTCTTCGTCCAGCACTCGCCGATATTGGGGCAGGCCGCCTCCTCGCAGACCGTGGCGAGATTGAGCCGGCGCATCAGGTCGCGCGTCTCGGCGAAGACTTTGCCGACGGGCGCCTTGACGCGAATCCAGTCAGGCTTGCGGGCGCGCGAGGGGCGGATGATGGGGTCTGCTTCGCTCATGGGTGGCAAATAGCGTCGATGGTCAGGGGTTGCCACCCCTACCCTTTCGGAGTCATGCGGCACCCGCAACCACAGAACAGGCGGCGACTCATGACCGATTACACCAATCTGCTTGCCGGATACCGACGCTTCCGGGCCAATGGCTGGGCCAAGCAGCGGGCCCGCTGGGCCGAGCTGTCCGAAGGGCAGCATCCACGCACGATGGTGATCGCCTGTTCGGACAGCCGGTGCGATCCGGCCGAGATATTCGATACCTCGCCCGGCGAGATTTTCGTCGTCCGCAACATCGCCAACATGGTGCCGCCTTATGAGGTGGGTGGCGGCCGTCATGGCGTTTCCGCGGCGCTGGAATTCGCGGTGATGGAGCTGGAGGTGCGCGACATCGTCATCATGGGCCACGGCATGTGCGGCGGCTGCGGCGCGGCGCTCAGTCAATCGTTCAAGGACGCGAAGCCGGGCGAAGGCGGCTTCATCGCCCACTGGATCGATCTTCTGGATGACGCGCGCGAACGGATCGTTGCCGAGCATGGCGACGACATCCACGGCCCCGCCCGGCGTGCGATGGAGCATGAGACGGTGCGCGTCGGCCTCGCCAACCTGCGGACCTTCCCCAATATTGCCCGGCGCGAGTCGCTCGGCCTCGTCAGCCTGCACGGCGCCTATTTCGCGATCGCCGACGGCATCCTCCATCTGCTTGACGAAAAGAGCGGGGCGTTCGAACCTGCGACCTGACCGGGGAGGAAAGATGCGCAACCCATTGCAGGCCGGAACGGTGCGATCCGCATGGTGAACAGCCACGTCGCCCCCGTCGCCAACATCGCCTTGCTGATCGACGCCGATAATGCGTCGCCCGCCGCACTTGATCCCGTGCTGACCGTGCTGGCCGAACTCGGCACCGTGAACGTGCGCCGCGCCTACGGCAACTGGAGCAAGCCGCAGCTTCGCCGCTGGGCGGATATGACGCATCGCTACGCGATCGAGCCGCAACAGCAGTTCGATCTCACCAAAGGCAAGAACGCCACCGACATGAAGATGACCATCGACGCGATGGACCTTCTGTTTCGCGGCAAGGTCGACGGGTTCGGCCTGATGTCCAGCGACAGCGATTTCATGCCGCTGGCGCTGCGTATTCGGCAGGAGGGTCTGCCCGTCTACGGCTTCGGCACCGCCAAGACGCCCGAGGGCTTCCGGCAGGCCTGCACGCGCTTCATCGATATCGACGTTATCGCGCGTGCCGTGGACCCGGAAGAGCCGGAGCCCGTCGCCGGCCCGGCCGAGGCCAAGCCGGACGAGCCGCGATCGGCCGCAGCGGACGATGCGTTGATGAAGCTGCTGGGCGCCGCCTTCAAGGCGTCCAAACGCGACGAGCGGGGCTTTGCCAGCCTGTCGGAGATCGGCCAGCGCGCGGGCAATCGCTCCTCCTTCGATGCGCGCAACTATGGCTATGCGCGCCTGTCGGATCTGATCGAGGCCTTGCCTCAGTTCACTACCGAACGGCGCGAGGGCGGCGCAATGTACGTGAAACGGGTGCGCTAACGACAGACCTCGCCGGGAACGCGGCCTGGGACCGAAACGTTGTCCCTCCGCCATAGCGATGGAGAAAAGATCATGGTTTCGCTGCCCCGTCCCCTATTGTTCCTGCTGGCGGCGCCCCTTGCGATCAGCGCGGCCCACGCACAGGACGCCGCCGGCCAGGCTGTCGCCAATGCGCGCGAACAGACCGAAACCCAGTCGCTCAACAATAATATCCAAGGCAATATCGAGGCCACCAAGGTGGTGAACGCCACCAATCAGGGCCAATATGAAGCCGACATGGCGCAATACCGCGCCTCGGTCGAGCAGCATAATCAGGTCGTCGCGCGCGACGCCCGCCGCTACGCCCGTCAGCAGCGCGCCTACGCCGACGCGATGGCGGTGTGGCGCAGGCAGGTCGCCTCCTGCAAGAAAGGGCACACGAAAGCCTGCAACATGCCCACGCCCGATCCGGCCGATTATTATTGAGCGCGAGAGACCGGCCCCACCCTTTCCTCCGTCATTGCCAGAAGGCGGGAATGACGAGGACAGCGGGCAAGCGTCTCAAAATGAACCGATGCCCTTCCCCGTCACCCCGGCGGAAGCCGGGGCCCACGGTCCCGGTGCGCTTCCTTATGTACCGTCACCCATGGATTCCGGCATCCGCCGGAATGACGGAGAGGACGCGCGCACCCCCAATGCCGAATGTCGATCCTATCGCGTCAGCTTTTTGTAGGCGAGGCGCGTCGGGCGGTCGGCGGCGTCGCCGAGGCGGCGGCGCTTATCCTCCTCATAGGATTCGAAATTGCCTTCGAACCATTCGACATGGCTGTCGCCCTCGAACGCCAGGATATGCGTCGCCAGACGATCGAGGAAGAAGCGGTCGTGGCTGATGACCACCGCGCAGCCGGCGAAATTCTCCAGTGCCTCCTCCAGCGCGCGTAGCGTCTCCACGTCGAGGTCGTTGGTCGGCTCGTCGAGCAGGAGGACGTTGCCGCCCTCCTTCAGCATCTTGGCCATGTGCACGCGATTGCGCTCGCCGCCCGAAAGTTGGCCGACCTTCTTCTGCTGGTCCGATCCCTTGAAGTTGAACGCGCCGACATAAGCGCGCGTCGACATTTCGAACTTGCCGACCGTCATCAGGTCATGGCCGCCCGATACCTCCTCCCACACATTCTTGGTGGGATCGAGCGCGTCGCGGCTCTGGTCGACATAGCCAAGCCGCACCGTCGGGCCGATGTCCACCTCGCCCGCGTCCGGCTTCTCCTGGCCGGTGATGAGACGGAAGAGCGAGGTCTTGCCCGCGCCGTTCGGTCCGATCACGCCGACGATGCCGCCGGGCGGCAGGCTGAAGCTCAGATCCTCAAACAGCAATTTGTCGCCATAAGCCTTGGTGACGCCCTTGACCTCGATCACCTTGCCGCCCAGCCGCTCGGGCGTCTGGATGACGATCTGCGCCTTGCCGGGCGCGCGGGCATTCTGCTTCTCGACCAGTTCGTCGAACGCGCGGATACGGGCCTTGGATTTGGACTGGCGCGCCTTGGGGCTTTGCCGGATCCATTCCAGCTCTTCCTTGATTGCCTTCTGGCGGCCCGCTTCCTCGCGCTCTTCCTGCTCCATCCGCTTGGCCTTCGCCTCCAGCCAGGCGGAATAATTGCCTTCGAAAGGCAGGCCGCGCCCACGATCAAGCTCGAGCACCCAGCCGACGACATTATCGAGGAAATAGCGATCGTGGGTGACGAGGATGACGTTGCCAGCATAGTTGATGAGGTGATTCTCAAGCCAGGCGACGCTCTCGGCATCGAGATGGTTGGTCGGCTCGTCGAGCAGCAGGATATCGGGCTTTTCCAGCAGCAGCTTGCAGAGCGCGACGCGGCGACGCTCGCCGCCCGACAGCTTGTCCACCGGCGAATCCCCCGGCGGGCAGCGCAGCGCCTCCATCGCGATCTCAAGCTGGTTGTCGAGCGTCCAACCGTCCACCGTGTCGATCTTTTCCTGAAGGTCGCCCATCTCCGCCAGCAGCGCGTCGAAATCGGCATCCTCGGGCGGATCGGCCATCAGGTTCGAAATCTCGTTGAAGCGATCGAGCATGTCGGCGACGCCGCGCACGCCGTCCATCACATTCTGCTTCACCGTCTTGTCGGGATCGAGCTGCGGCTCCTGTGGCAGATAGCCGACGCGGATGCCCTCGGCCGCCCAGGCCTCGCCCGAATATTCGGTGTCCATGCCCGCCATGATCTTCATCAGCGTCGACTTGCCGGCGCCGTTCACGCCGATGATCGCGATCTTCGTGCCCGGCAGGAACTGAAGATGGATGTTGTTGAGCACGGGCTTGGGCGCGCCGGGGAAGGTCTTGGTCAAGCCCTTCATGACGAAGCTGTACTGCACGGCCATGGGCTGTGGTCTCCGGGTCTGGATTCTGATGCTGAAAAGTCGTCGCCGCACCTAGCGGAGCGCAAGGCGCTTGGCAAACCGGCGATGCCGCAGCGCTTCCCCATCTGGGGCGCTGGCGCCGCTTCTTCAAGCCGGCCGCGCGATCTGAACGGAGGCTGACAGCGTCATTCAGAACATTGTCACCCCCTCCCCGCCACAAGCCAGGCCATCGACATTGTCAGGGAGACAGAACCATGATCCTCGCCCGCATCATCGCCGCCGCCACCGTCTCGGCCACCATGGCTGCCACCGTCCTGCCAGCCGCCGCTTCCGCCAATCCGGGCTATAATCGCGCGGGCTATCAGACGGTCGCCTACAAGCGCGGCCATCATCGTACCCATAAGCGGCATTATCGGTCCAACCACCGCTGCTACGACAAGGGCAATGGCGGCCTTGCGATCGGCGGAATCGCCGGCGGCTTGCTGGGCCACGAAGTCGCAGGCCGGGGTGACAAAACGCTGGGTACGATCATCGGCGCGGGCGCGGGCGCACTCGCCGGGCGCGCGATCGACAAGTCCGACGGACGGCCCTGCTGAGGGCGCCCCCTCCTCGAAGAAAGTAGCCCCGGCCGCGTCAGCCGGGGTTATTTCATTTCGGCGAGCAGATCGGCGATCGAGACGAAGCTGAACGCTACCGAACTGTCCGCCACGCCATAGGGCACGAACAGCAGTGGCCCATGGCGGATCCCGCCGCAGGTATAGACGACATTGGGCACATAGCCCTCGCGATCCTCATTCGCGGCGGAAAGCAGCGGCTCGCGCAGCCGGCCGAGGACACGCGAAGGGTCCTCCTTGTCGAGCAGCACCGCGCCGATCGAATATTTGCGCATCGCGCCCACGCCATGCGTGAGCAGCAGCCAGCCCTCGTCCAACTCGATCGGCGATCCGCAATTGCCGATCTGCACCTGTTCCCAGGGATATTTGGGCGTGAGCAGCAACTGCCCCTCCCCCCAATGCTCAAGCTCGCGCGATTTCAGGAGGAAGAGATTCTCGCCATCCTGCCGGCCGATCATCATATAATGGCCGTTCACCCGGCGCGGGAACAGCGCCATGCCCTTGTTGCGCGCCGCCGGACCGTTCATCGGCTCCAGCACGAAGGTGCGGAAATCGCGCGTGCGCAGCATTTCCGAACGGATGGTCATGCCCGAATAAGCGGTATAGGTCGCGATCCACTCCACTTCGCCGTTGCTGTGGGTGAATTTGACGAAGCGCACATCTTCCAGGCCGTTGCGCTGCGCCGCCGTCATCGGGAAGAGAACGGTGCCCGACAACGAACTGTCGCGATGGCGATGCACCTCGATCGCCCCGTCCTCAAGCTCGACCGCGCTGTCCGCGGCCGTCGCGAAGGGCGGCACGGGCATCAATTCGAAGGCGCGGCCCGGGCCCAATATCCCCTCGCGAAAGGCCACCGAGGAAATATGCCCCTCGCCCACGGCGCGCAGCGACATGATGATGCGGACGGCGCCGTGCGTCAGGCCCGACTGGTCGGGATGCGGAATGATGCTGGGATTGGTGAGCGCGGCCGCCGCATAGCTATATTCATGGCAGAAATAGGCGCCGATGAGTTGCTTCTTGATTTCGGGAATCGACGATCCGTCGAGCTTCAGTGCCTCTTCCAGCACGCCGTAGCGCGCCATGAATACCGCACGGGTCTGCCAATGCCGCGCCTCGAAATCGCGCATGACGAGTTGCAATTCGGCATCGGCGGCGTCCAGTTCCATCGCCAGCACTGCATCGACGATGCGTCGCACGCGCCCCGGCCTTCCCGGCACCGATTTCGCATCGATCGGGATGTGAAACGGGCGCACAACGACACGCGCCGGATCGGCTTCCAGGCGCAAGGGCCAGTGGATCACATCAAGCAAGCGTAACCCACCTTATTCCGTACTCCCCGACACGAGCCTGGCGGGCTAGGACGCCGCCACGCCCTTCGGCTGCTCCCCGCTATCCGCTTCGTGCGTCGCCAGCTTCGCGATCGCGCAGCAGGCGAATTGATAGGAGAGAACCGATTCGGCACCCTGATTAAGATTTGCGCGGTCGCTCATCAATCCGTCAAAACATCCCCCGTCGATGAATGAGGCGAGCGGCAGGCCGAGATCATTGGCGCCGAGATACCAGCGCCACGCCCGCCAGGCGCTTTCCAGCCAGCGCCCCTCGCCGGTCGCGTCGTGCGCCGATATCGCGGCGTCGATCGTCGCCCAGGCTTCGAGCGGCTGTTGATCGAACGGCATCGGCGGGGTGAAGGCGCGGCCGAAGCTGTCTGTGCCGACCGCCCGGAATCGTCCCTCCTCATTACGCTGGATACCGTCCAGCCAGGTAAGCGCCTCCAGCCCCTCCGTCAGCAGCCGCTCATTGCCGAGCCGCCGGCCGGCGCGGATCAACGCCTCGGGCAGACGCGCATTGTCATAGCCCAGCACCGGCTCGAACCAGACCCAGCCCGCGCGACGGGTGGCGGCGAGCTGTTGATGCAGCCGTCCGGCGAAATCGGCGACGACGGTGATCGCCAGCCTGTGCCCCGGATGGGCATCGAGCAGAGCATCCGCCCCAAGCAAGGAAAAGGCCTGCGCACGCAGGCTGCCAAGCGCCAGCGCGCGCGGCGCGACCTGATCGAACAGGTGCGAGGCCCAGCGCCGCAATTCGGGCCGACGTGCCTCAGCGGCCGTGACGCCGATCGACCAGAGCGATCGGCCGAAACTGTCTTCCGACCCCTCCTCCTCCAGCCAGCCGCGATCATAGGCCATGAAATTGCGGAAGCGGCCGATCTCGCCATTCCAGGCATGCTGGACGAACGAGGCATAATCGACCGCAAGCTCGTCGGCGCGCGGGGCAAGATCGCCGTCGAGACGGTGCATCAGCATCAGCGCGCGGCAATTGTCGTCGACGCAATAGCCGTGGCTCCGATCGGGCACGTTGAAGATAGCGTGCTGAACGATCCCGCAATCGTCGGTGAGCCGTTCGATGGCGTCGAGGCGCGGCGCAATCCTTTCATGCGGATCGCGTGCGCCGGGCACGAGCCGCACGGGGCGCCGCACCAGCGCCTCCTCGCAAATCGCCACATAAGCGCGCGCGAGCGACTGCCAGGTCATGCCCCGCCCCAACTGCCACGCCCGTTCGCGCATCGCCTCCAGCCGCGCGGGATCGCCGAGCAGATCGTTGATCGTCCGCCCCAGCGCGGCGCTGTCGCCGAAAGGAGTGAGCGCGCCCACCCCATCGGCCAGCAATTCGCTGGCATACCAATAAGGCGTCGAGACCACCGGCTTGCCGAGGCCGACCGCATAAGCCAATGTGCCCGACGTGATCTGCGCCGGATTGGTATAAGGCGTGACGTAGATATCGGCGGCGGCGAGATAGTCGAGCAGCCGTTCCTGCTCAACAAAGCCGTCGACGAGCACGACATGATCGATCATGCCGACTTCGGCGACGAGTGTCTGGAGCGTTTCGCGATAGGCTTCCCCTTCGCGCGCGACGAGATGCGGATGGGTGGCGCCGAGAATGACATAGAGGCTGTCGGGATGGGCGGCCGCGATCGCCGGCATCGCCCGGATCATTGTCTCGATCCCCTTGCCTGGAGATAGCAGGCCGAATGTCAGCAGCACCCGCCGTCCCTCGAAGCCAAAGCGGGGCTTCATCTGGTCGGGGTCGAGGAGCGGCCGATCGGGCACGCCATGGGGCACCACCGCGATCCGGTCCCCCGGCACGCCATGAACCCGCTCCAATATCTCGCGGCCCTTTTCCGCCATCACGATCAGGCGCGAGGCGCGGCGCGCCAGTGCGTCGAGGACGGCGCGCTGATCGGGCGCGGGCTCCTCTAGAACGGTATGAAGCGTGACGACGACCGGCGCGTCGATACGGTCGAGCAGCCGCAAAAGGTGCAAACCGGCCGCCCCGCCAAATATTCCATATTCGTGCTGCACCAGCACAACATCGGTGTTTTCGCCATTTATGCGGTGCGCGGCGGCCTGATAGTCGGCCACCTCCTCCTGCCGGATCCGGCAGACGACCGCGGGGCCGTAGGCGTAATCGGCGCCAGGATCGTCCATGGCGTACACATCGACCGCCATTTCGGGGAAGGCATCGATCAGCGCGGCATGCACATCCGCCGTGAAAGTAGCGATACCGCATTGACGCGGCGGATAATTTCCGATCAGCGCAATCCGCTGCACTTTACGCACGCCGCTCTCCCGACTCATGGCTCGCCCTCGTTCCGGTCAGCCGCCTTGGCCCAAGGCTTGTTGAAATCGAAGTCCGGACGGACTTCGCATCTACGATCAAGAATGCTCCACGCGTTAAAAAGTTGCGATTTTGGCTTGTGCGGCGCAACATATTCCAGCATCCCACGTTCATCTAAATGAAATTTCCCCGTTGACGGTGCATTTCGCGTCGTTATGGGGGGCTTCTGGGACGGCGTTCGGCCGGGCCCAAACGATAATGCTACGGGAGCTGCTCGCATGAAGAAGATCGTCTTTGTTCTCGCCGCCGCTGGCTTGGTGAGCCTGGCGGCGTGCAACAAGAAGCCCGATACCGCGGCCGAGAACGCTGTCGAGAATCTGGACACCGCGGCCGACAACCTCGAGGCTGCGGCGGACAACGCCACCAATGCGCAGGACGAGGCCGTTCTCGAGAACGCGGCCGACAACCTGCACCAGGCGGCCGACAACGCTGCCGACGCGGCCGACGCTGCGGGCAACACCAACTGATCGGCGCCCGCGTCCTTTCGGACGCGGCCTGATTTTGGCGAACGGGCGCGTCCCCACATGGGGATGCGCCCGTCTTGCCGTCTACGCCGCCCACGGCGTAATAGCCGTGCCCGATAAGCGGGCGTACGCAATCCCTCGATATTGGCTCTACTTGCCCTGACGCGCAGAAGGTAGGATAGGGTCGCGGCCGGAACGAAGGGGGCGACGGCAGGTCGTTACAGCACTCCCCCTTCGCGCATGTCGCGTAGCTGGTGCGTTGGGGGGAGGCAACAGTGGGTATATTCGGGAAAGTCGCGCGTCCATTGGTGGCCGGCGCCGCGCTGGCGGCGCTTACGCCGGCCTGGGCGCTGTCCCCCCAGGAGCGTCCCAGCCTTCAGGACACCTTCCGGATCGGCGACGCGAAAGGCGCGCTGTGTCAGCTTCAGGCGAAGAGAAGCGACAAATCCTTCCACGGCATGTTCGATCGCGCCTACAATATCGTCTGCCGCGACGCCGCCGCGCCCGTCGGACAGGTCTATGCGCTGCGCAACGGGGACGATAATCCCGCCATCCGCCTCGCCGGGCTGCGCCGCGATCGTGTCAATTGCACCGGACCGGAAGAATCAACGCGACTCGATAATGTCGGGCCGGTCCGGCGGCAGGAATGCCGGCTGACGGCGGCGGATGTCGACTATCGCGTCTATATCGCGCCGCAGGGCCGCACCACCTATGTCGCCGAAGGGCTGGCCGGCTACGACAGCGCGCTCCGCCTCGGCCTGCGCACGATCGTTGCCGACCGGGCGGTGTCCGGCACGATCGAGGCGGCGACGACCGACGTCGGCGATGCCGCCGCTTTCGCCCGCGTCCAGGCCGGCAGCCTCGATCTCGATCAGGCGCTGGCGGAAGGCTATCGTCGCAATAATAGCGGCTCCTATGCCGAAGCGGCCGAGTTCTTCAACGCGCTGCTGGCGCGGGCCGAGCATGACGGCAACCGGCTGAGCGAACGGCAACTTGGCGAATATACCGTCAACCGCGCGTTGCAGATCTCCAATCTCGGCCAGTTCGCCGAGGCCGACGCGCTCTTCGCGCAGGCCGCGCTCATCCCGACGGCCGATCCCGTGCAATTGCGCCTGCGCCGCAACTTCCACGTGATGCACCTCATCAACCAGCGGAAGCTCGACGATGCGGCACGCGAACTCGACGCGCCGCTGGCCCCGATCGTCCGTCTCGGAGGCAATGTCGACGCGCCGGTGATCGATGCCAGTGCATCCGCCGAGATCAATTCGGGCGCGCCGCTCAACCGACAGCTCGGCATCACCGAAAATCTCAGCCTGACGCCGGTCGAGAAAGCCGAAATACTTGACGCGCAGGCCGAGCAGCTACGCGGTACCGTGAAGCGGCTGCGCGGCGACCTGACGGGCGGACGCATGCTGTTGGAAGGCAGCCTTCAGCAGATGCTGGCGATTCGGCAGGGCCGCGTCACCTCGATCATTCGCCTGCGCTCGCAGACGCTGGGCGAACTGGCCGCGATCGACGAGGTGGAGGGCAAGTTCGGGTCCGCCGAGGCCCAACTGCGTCGCGCCGTGGCCCTGCTACAAAGCGAATATCCGGGTTCGGCGGCGGTGCACGCCTCGAAAGCGCGGCTGGCCGCCTTTCTCGCGCGGCGTGGTCAGACGCAGGCGGCGCTCGATCTCTACAGCGAGGTTGTCTCGACGATGACCGCGAATGGCGGGACGACGACAGGATTCGAAAATCTGCTCGCACCCTATTTCGCCCTGCTCGCCCGCGAAATTCCGGCGCATCCCGCGCTGGTGGGCGATTTCTTCCGCGCGAGCCAGACGCTCGTCCGCCCCGGTGTCGCCGACACGCAGGCGGTGCTGGCGCGCGAGTTGTCGGGCGGCAGCGATGAGGCGGCGCGGTTGTTTCGCCAGTCGGTCAGCCTGACGCGCGATGTCGAGCGCGATCGCATAGAATATGCCCGCCTCGCCTCGCTGCCCGATGCGTCCGCGACCGAGCAGGCGAAGCTGGCGGCGCTCCGCGAATCGTTGAAGGCGCTGGAGGCGGAGCAGGTCGCAACGCAGGCGAAACTGTCCGCCTTTCCCCGCTATCGCGCGCTCTCGACCGACGCGATGACGCTCGCCGACCTTAAGGCGACGCTCAAGCCCGACGAGGCCTATTTCAAGCTCGCCGTCGTCGGCAACGCGGTTTACGGCATCCTCGTCACCGCCAGTGACGCGACCGCTTTTCGCGCGCCGACGACCGCCGATGCGCTCGACCGCGACGTCACCGCCTTGCGCAACACGATATCGGTCGAGGAGAATGGCCAGGTTCTCACCTACCCGTTCGACGTGAAACGTGCCCGCGCGCTGTACGTCGAACTGGTTGCGCCGATTCAACCGCGGCTTGGCCATATACGCCATCTGATCTTCGAGCCCGACGGCGCGATGCTCCGCCTGCCGATCAATCTGCTGATCGCCGATCAGACGGGCGTGGACCGCTATCTCGCGCGCACCGCCAAGGCCGGCGCCGACGAATTCGATTTCACCGGGATCGACTGGCTGGGCAGGAAATTGCAGGTTTCGACATCGGTTTCGGCGCGCGCCTTCCGTGATGTGCGCAAGAGCCCGCCTTCGTCGGCGAAGGAGCAATATCTGGGCTTCGGCCAGAATGCCCCGGTTTCCCCGATCGTGCATCTCGCCTCGACGCGTGGCGCGCTAAGCCAGGGCGCGATCGATTGCGAATGGCCGCTCGCCGCCTGGGATCGCCCAATCAAGGCGACCGAGTTACGCACGGCGCAGGCGATCATTGGCAACGACCGATCGGCTGTCGTCACTGGCGGAGCATTCAGCGACACCGCGATCAAGCAGCGCGACGATATTTCAAACTATCGCATCCTCCACTTCGCGACGCACGGCCTCGTCACCGCGCCGCGCCCCGAATGCCCCGCGCGGCCGGCACTCGTCACCTCCTTCGGCGGCGCCACATCGGATGGGCTGCTGACATTCAAGGAGATTTACGATCTCCGGCTGGATGCGGACCTCGTGATCCTCTCCGCCTGCGACACCGCCGGCAAGGCGACCGTCGCGGCGACGCGCGAGGCGGGCATCACGAACGGCGGCGGCGAGGCGCTTGACGGCCTCGTGCGCGCCTTCATCGGCGCGGGCGGTCGTTCGGTGATCGCCAGCCACTGGCCCGCCCCCGACGATTATCACGCGACCGAGCGGCTGATTGGCAAGCTGTTCAGCTCGCCACCGGGCACCACCGTCGCGCAGGCGATCCAGAACGGCCAGTTGGCGCTCATGGCAGCCCCCGAAACGTCGCATCCTTATTATTGGGCCGATTTCGTCGTGATCGGCGACGGAGACCAACCCGTTCTCAAGACCCGCTGAAGGGCTGACGATGGCGACGACGGCCGGGCTTGCGGACAATGCCAGCGCCCCGCCCCGAACGCGCGGGGGTAAAGACGGGGTCGCCCGGCTGCTCCGGCAGGTGGGGCCACTGCGCGTGGCGGCGACGCTCGCCGTCCTGCTCGCCGCCTTCCTGCTCGCGCGCTACGCCTGGAGCCTGCCTTATGCGAGCGATGCGGAGAAATTCCTTTACGATCTGCGCGCCGCAGCGAGCGTGCCGCGCACGGCGCAGGATGATCGCATCGCGCTCGTCGTCTATGACGATGATACGCGTATTCAGACCGGCCGTATCTCCCCGCTCGATCGGTTGATCCTCGCCCGGGCGCTCGCCCGGCTCGACAGGCTCGGCCCTCGCGCGATCGGCATCGACATGCTGATCGATCAGGCGACACCCGAAGATCCGGCGCTGATCGCCGCGTTACACGGAATGACGGTGCCGACCTATTTGGGCTTTGCGACCCACGCGACCAATCCCGACAATATGCCGCTGCCGCGCGAACAGTTCCTGCGCGGCTTCCTCCGGCGGATCGACAACCCGAACGTCCACCCGACGAGTATCCGCCTGCTCACCGACGCGGCCGACAACGTCATCCGCAACTGGCCCGATCAGCCGGCGGGGTTGCCCCCGCTCCTCTCCAACGCACTGAGCGGCGCGCATCCCGAGTTTCGCGCCTATCAGGGCGCGATCCGCTTCCGCGATCCGCTGTATCGCGACGAAGCGGTCTTTCCCGAAATCACGCTCCAGTTTCTCGCCGATCCCGCGATACCCGATGCCGCGCTCAAGCCGCTCGTCGAGGGGCGTTACGTCCTGATCGGCGGCGACCTCGACGACGTCGATCAGTTCAAGACGCCCGAGACGCGCGCGACAGGCCTGACGATCGCCGGGCTCAAGGTCCACGCGCATATGCTCGCGCAATTGCTGGACGGCGTGCGCTACGCCCGGGTGCCGGCACCGCCGCTCTGGCTGGCGGCATTGTGCTTCGCGATCGGCGGCGCGGTCACCCGCCTCCTCGGCAGCCGGCTCTGGCTCTCCGTACCGCTTTTCGCGGCGCAGGCGGCGATCGCTGCCATCCTTCCCTTCTGGATACAGGCGCACGGCATCGACACGCAGGGCCTGCCCGTCTTCGGCTGGGCCGCCGGCTGGCTCGCCGCCTTCGTCGCGGTGAGCATGGCGATGAACTCGGTCGGCGCGAAGCAGAAGAAGATCGCCCAGTCCGCGCTTGGCAAATATCTGCCGCGCGACATCGCCAATGAGATCGTGCGCGATCCCGGCCGCCTCGCGCTGCATGGCGAGAAGCGCCCGATCCATGCGCTGTTCACCGACCTCGAAGGCTTCACCAAATTGTCGCACGCGATCGAGCCGGAGATCGTCGCCTTCCTGCTCAATCGCTACCTCGACCTGCTGAGCGACGTCGTGCTCCGCCACGGTGGGACGATCGACAAGTTCGTCGGCGATGCTATCGTCGCCTTCTGGGGGGCGCCGATCGCGCGCGACGACGACGCCGACAGGGCCGCGCGCGCCGCCGTGGCGATGTATGAGGCAGGCGAGGCCTTTCGCCGCGAGGTGCCTGAGGGTGTGCCGCCGATCGGCCGCACCCGTGTCGGCCTGCATTGCGGCGAGGCGATCGTTGGCAATTTCGGCGGCGAGGGGCGCATCCAATATACCGCGCTTGGCGACAGCATGAATCTCGCCGCCCGGCTGGAAAGCGCGAACAAGGCGCTAAGCACGCGCGTCCTCGTCAGCGAACCCGCGATCGCGGGCGTGACGAGCGTCGCCTTCCGCCCGATGGGTCGCGTCGTCGTGCGCGGGCGTGCGACCCCCATCGCCGTCTATGAGCCGGTCACGAACATGGTAAATGCCGATGTGACCTACCTCACAGCATTATATGATCGATTCGATCAGGGTGATGTCTCTGCTCTCCAAGAGCTGGAGAAATATTGCGAGGAGCGTGACGAGGATGCGGCGATGACCAATCTGGTCTATCGTTTACGCAAAGTCGGGGCAGGAGGTAGCTTTGTCTTGGAATAGCGTCTTGAAACCCGTTGGTTTCGCAATTGCGCTTGCGTTCGGCGCGGGCGTGGCGATCGCCAATCCGCTGGTCGTGAAATCGAGTGGCCCTTCCGCCGCCCGTTTCAAGCCCGGCACGGCGCTGGCGGACAATAGCCGCATCACGCTGAAAGCGGGCGACACGGTGGTGATCCTCGACGGGCGCGGCACGCGGACCCTGCGTGGCCCGGGCACGTTCAGCCCGGAAGCGCCCTCCACCGCGCTGGCCGAGACACGCCGCGCTCCCGTCCAGGCGAGCGGCACGCGCGCGCGCATCGGGGCTGTGCGAGGCATCGCCGGCATCGGCGATTCTACCCGCAATCCGAACATCTGGTTCATCGATGTCGACAAGAGCGCGAAAATCTGCGTCACCGATCCGAAGAGCCTCACGCTCTGGCGCGGCGGCGATCGCGCGCCGGCGACGATGACGATCGCGAGCAACGGCAAGAGCGACAGGATCAACTGGGTCCAGAACCAGTCGGTGAAGGATTGGCCCCAATCGCTGCCGATCATCGATGGCGCGATCTACACCATTTCGCAAAAAGGGCGTCCGGCGACGACGCTCCGCTTCCTGGTGATCGAGTCACGTTCAACGGGACTGGAAGACACCGCTTCGTTGCTGATTCGCAACGGCTGCCAGGCGCAACTCGACCTTCTGGTCGAAACCATTTCGGTGCCGGGCAGTGCGGCGGAGCCGGCCAGCTGACGTTTTTGCCAAGGTTTCCCGGGCATTAATCTTGAAAGCGGTGGGGCACGCTGGTAGCGCGTCGGGCTGCGGGGCAAGCGCGGATTTCCGGCTCTTTCCGGAGACCGCCAACCCACGGGGGACGCAGACATAACCAGAAACGGGCCATCTGCGCCGGCGGCGCGGACCGGCGCGGCCGGAGCCTTAAAGGCGCATTTGGGGGGAAACGCGCGAATGATATCCTTGCGACGCAACAGCCGGCTTGCCGTTCTCGGCTTCTCGACGGTGCTGGCCGCCGGCCCCGTCGCCGCGCAGGTCGCACCGCCGTCGTCGAGCAGCCTGCCGACGCGCGAAGAGGTGAACCGCGCTGCCCCCGGCCCCGACGTGCGCGCGCCCTCGCGGCTCACCGTCTCGGGCGGGATCGAGCGCGCGCCCTGCCCGCTCGCCAATCCCCGCTTCGCCGACGTGAAGGTCACACTGCGCGAGGCGGTGTTCGACAATCTGCAGGCGGTGCCCGCCGCGACGCTACGCCCCGCTTATGAAGCCTATCTCGGCAAGGAAATGCCGATCGCGGTCGTGTGCGAGATACGCGATGCTGCGGCCACGATCCTGCGCCGCGCCGGCTATCTGGCGGCGGTGCAGGTGCCTGCACAGAAAATCAGCAGCGGCATCGTGCATTTCAACGTGCTGATGGCGAAGATCGTCGCCATTCAGGTCCGCGGCGACGCGGGGCGTTCGGAGCGCCTGATCGCCAGCTATCTGGAGGCGCTGAAGGGCGACGCCGTTTTCAACGAGCATGATGCCGAACGCTATCTGCTGCTGGCGCGCGATCTGCCGGGTTTCGACGTGCGGCTGACGTTGCGTCCCGCCGGAACGAAACCGGGCGAGGTGATCGGCGAGGTGGAGGTCGTGCGGACACCCTTCACGATCGAAGCGAATGTCCAGAATTACGGCTCGCGCTCGGTCGGCCGGTTCGGCGGCATGATCCGGGGCGAAGCTTACGACATATTGGGTTTCGGCGACCGGCTGACCGCAGGCCTTTACAGTACGCCCGATTTCGAGGAGCAGCACGTCGTACAGGTGGGCTACGATCTGCGCGCCGGGCATGAAGGGCTGACGCTGGGCGGCCGCTTCGCCTATGCGTGGACCGAACCCGATCTCGGCGCCGACGCTGGAGCCCGGCTGCTCTCGCGCACCCTCGTCGCGGCGGGCGAGGCGAGCTATCCCTTTTTGCGCAGCCAATCGGCCAATGTGCGCGGCGCAATCGGCCTCGAAATCGTCAACCAGCGCGCACGGCTGGCGCCGGATTCGGGCGGCAACCTGCCGCTCAGCGAGGATCATCTGCGCACCCTCTATGGCCGGATCGATCTCCAGGCGGTTGACCCGGCGAGCATCGGCAATATCGCCGGTTATTCCTTTGCCGAACCGCGCTGGCAGGCGGGTGGCTCGATCGAGCTGCGCAAGGGGTTGAACATCCTGGGCGCGAGCGATTCGGGCGACATTCTGCTGAGTCGCTTCGGCGCGAAGTCCGACGCTTTCCTGATCCGCTTTTCGGGCGCGGGCGAATATCGCCCCGTCCCCGATATCACCTTCTCGCTCAGCCCGCGTGCGCAATATGCCGCCGATCCGCTGCTCAGCTACGAGCAGTTTTCGGGCGGCAATTTCACCGTCGGGCGCGGCTATGATCCGGGCGCGGTGATCGGGGACAGCGGGGTCGGCCTTTCCGCCGAGCTGCGCTACGGCCATCTGGCGCCGCATTCGCGCAGCGATCTCGTGTTTCAGCCTTACATCTTCTTCGATCATGCCTGGGTGTGGAACAAGAATCGGTTCGCGGCCCCACCCCGCCCCGATCCGCAGCAATTGTCGTCGGCAGGTGTCGGCCTGCGCGCTGCTTATGGCGATCATGCGCGGTTGGACCTGATGGTGGCGGCACCGCTGGAGCGCGCGACCTATCAGGCGAAGCGGGGCGATCCGCGCGTCCTGCTCTCCTTCTCGACACGGCTGGTGCCCTGGTCGCGTTAGGGGAGCGGGTCGACATGCGGACAGATCAGTTTCGGGGGACAAGGGGCATGAGGGGCACGGCGATGACAGGCGGAACGCATGGACGATCGGGACGAATGCGCCCGCTCCTGTCCACCTGCGCCCTTGCGGCCGCGCTCGTCGCGCTGGGCCGGCCGGGTCCGGCGGCGGCGCAGTCCTATCTCGGCACGGCCAATCCGATTTCGGGGGCGACCGTCAATCAGGGCACGCCGGGCCAGACGGTCGTTACCGTGACGGGGCCAACTGCCGCGATCAACTGGACGCCCACCGGCACGCCTGACGGCAATGGCGTGATCTCGTTTCAGAATGCCGGCACCACCGCCATTTTCCAGAGCAGCGGCGGCGATTATACGGTGCTGAACCGCATCGTCCCCACCGATCCGGCCAACAGCATCTCGTTCAACGGGACGACGCAGAGCTTCATCGGCCCGGCCGGCGGGCAGACCGGCGGCAATATCTGGTTCTACAGCCCCGGCGGCATCATCGTCGGCGCCACCGGCCGCTTCGACGTCGGCAGCCTCGGCCTCACCACGCTCGATACTGATGTCGACAGTTTCCTCGCCAGCAATGGAAGCTATTCCTTCGCCGCGACGCCGGGCAGCCGCGCGAAGATCAGCATCGTGGCGCCCGATGCGGCGGGCGAATCCTCGATCCGCGCCACCGGCGCAAACGCCTATGTGGCGCTGGTGTCGCCGCGCATCGACATGGCGGGCAAGGTAAACGTCAACGGGTCGGCGGCCTATGTCGCGGCCGAGGCGGTGGACATCACGATCCACCAGGGCCTGTTCGACATTTCGGTCCAGTCGGGCTCCGAAACCGACGGCAGCGCGGCTGATTCGGTGACATTCTCGCATACCGGCGCCACCACCGGGGCTGCGTCCTCCTCTTATGGCGACGCGCGCCAGATCTACATGGTCGCCATTCCGAAGAATAATGCGATCACGATGCTGGTCGGCGGCGATGTCGGCTTCGACGCGAGCGACGCGACCCTCGTCGACGGCGGCATCATCCTTTCTGCCGGCAATGACGTCGGCAGCTACAGCTTCTCTTCATCGTCCGCCCCCTATGTTTATGCGAGCGGACAGCCGACGCCGGGCGTGGACGCCAATATAGAGATTGCCGGCGGCCATTTCCTGTCCCCGCTCAACGTCAATGCGGTAACGGATATCAATGCTCATACATTGGGCGGCGCCACATTGGCGTTCGATCGCGCCGTCGATTTCTATGCGGGGCGAAACGCCACGCTCACTGCCTTTACGGGGTCCTCCGTCACCGCGGCCAGCAATGTCTCACTGACGTCGAACATGTATGATGCATCGGGGGAGGCGATCGTCGGCAGCGTCGCGGCCGTCGTGCAGGATGGCGCCTCGATGACCGTCGGCGGCAATCTTTCGCTGACCACCTATGGTTATTTGAGCAGTGAGTCGGGCGACACGACGCCTCCGCCGATCGTCGGCGGCAGCGCCTCGATCCGGGCAGGATCAGGCGGCACGCTCGCCATCAGCGGCGATCTCGCGCTCGATGCACAGGCCTATGGCGGCTATGCCTTCAGCGGTGACGGTGGCGACGGCACGGGGGGCACGGCCACCATCCTCGCCGATGGCGGCACGATCACGGTGGGCGGCAATGCGTCCCTCACCGCCGACGGCAGCGGCGGAGCGAGCGGCGAAGGCGCGACCGGAGGCATCGGCCGGGGCGGTACGGCGCGCCTCGAAACCGACAATGGCGGTACATTCCAGGCGGGCATCATCACCGTGTCGGCCGCAGGCACCGGCGGCGGTGACGGCGGCGAAGGCTTCAGCGTCAGCAATGGCGGGGCGGGCATCGGTGGCAACGCAGCGATCATCGCAAATGGCGGCAGCATCATTGCAGACAGCGCGACGATCAATGCGAATGGGACGGGCGCAGACGGCGGCGGCAACGAATTTGGCTATGGCTCCGACAGTTTCATCGATGGCGGGAGCGGCGGCGCTGGAACGGGCGGCTTTGCCCGGCTCGAAACCGGCGGCGGCGCGATCGCTCTCGGCACGCTGACGCTCGACGCAGTCGGCACAGGCGGCCAGGGAGGTAATGCGCTCGAACTCACCGACGAGTTCGGCTACGGCACGGGCACCAGCGGCAATGGTGGGCTGGCTGGCAGCGGCCAGGGCGGACAGACAGCGATCCTCGCCACGGGCACGGGCACGATCGAAGTGGACTCAGCCACCCTCTCGGCCGACGGCCTGGGCGGCAACGGCGGCACTTCCGATTTCGCCGTCGGCGCGGCGGGTGGACAAGGTCTCGGTGGCGGCGCGCTGGGCGGTGGCAATGAAGGCGTGCATGTCGAAGTCAGCGATGGCGGCCAAATCACGCTGGCGTCGCTCACCGCATCGGCAAACGGCCAAGGCGGCGCAAACGGCGTCGGCACGACGACCGCCAGCGCAACCGCATCGAATGAAGGCGGCTATGTCCGCATCGGTGCCGCGGGCGGCAGTCTCAAAACCGGCGACACGACGCTTTCCGCGACAGCGACGGGCGACAATGAAGGCGATGGCGGCACGATCCTGATCGATATCGCCGATGCCGCTTCGGGCGCTTATGGCGCGCTGACGACCGGCCTTGTCTCACTCGACGCGAGCGGCGACACGGCCGGATATATCGGCATTCGAAACGCAAGCGCCGATCCGGCGGGTGCGATCCTCTTCGGCTATAATCCGGAAGTCCCGTCAGAGGGGCTCAGCTTCTACGCAACGGTCAGCGGCGTCGCCGGCGGCCCGGCGGCAATCGAGCTCACTGCACAGGGCGGGCCAGTCCGGTTTCAGGGCGATGCCACCTTCTCGACCGACCGCAACATCGCCGTTCACGGCACCGGCGCGGCCGGCATAATCGGCGAGCAGCAGCTCTATCTCTTCGGCGATTCGATCCGGGTCGATCATGCCGGGCAGACGGCGATTCCGACGCCCACCCTGTCGGCACAATCCATCGTTGCGAGCGCCTATGGCGACCTCCTCTCCTCGCCGGGCAGCCTGCTCCGCGCGGCCGATTCGATCGACATCACCGCGGACAATCTGAATGCCGCGGCGCTTGAGGCCGGCAATTCGATCACCGCGATATCACACGCATATATGACGATCAGCGATGCAACGACGCTGGCGCCGGTGACGACGGGCGATGATCCGGCCGCACCGCCCGTGGCGCCGTCGATCCTGCTTCTCGCCGGCGCGACCGATTCGCCTATCTATGCCGATGGCAACATCACCGTCACCGGCACGCTCAACACGGCAGGCACGATCGACATAAAGGCGGGACGCGACGTCACCGTCGCCGCGACCGGGCGCATCCAGTCCGACAATCGCGTGACGATCGACGCGGGCGACGACGTCCTGATCCATGGCGCCATCGTGGCAGCGGCGAACCCCCTGCCCGACCCGACCGGCCTGGAGCCCGACAACCTCGGCACCGCGGCGGGCTTGTTTATCACGGCGGGGCAGACGCCGATCGGCTATGAACCCGATCCCGGCAATGTGAGCGCCATCATCGCCGACGGCTCGATCGACGCGGGGGATCGCCCGATCCTGCTCTCCGCCGGCGCGATTCAGGTGGAAGGGACGATCAGCGGCCGCAGCCTGCTCGTCGAAGTGAACGACGCGCCCGTATCAGACGCCAGCCAATCGAATGACGGGGGCCAGCTATCGGCGGATTGCCTACAGGGCAACGTCTGCCTCGGCACCGTCAACCTGACGGGCGGGCTCAGCATTGGCGACACCTCTTACTCGCCGACGCCGCCGAGTGCGGTTCGCATTGCCGACGGCACAGTCGGCAGCGCGACGGTCCTTTCGCAGGGTGATATCGCGATTGGCAAGGCAGACGGGGCAACGCACCGGTTCGAGGTCAACGGCCCGCTGCGTCTCGACGCGAGCGGCGGCCGCCTTCTTCTCCCCGGCACCATCACGCTGGCGGGCAATGGCAGCGTCCAGCTCCTCGCCGCACACGGAATCATGGGCGCGGCGGCAACGATCGAAACAACCAGCGATGCGGGGCTTTATCTGGGCGATGGCGGCCTCACGCTCGCTTCGATCCGCACCGGCGGGGCGCTCGATCAGCTCGATGCCGCCGGGACACTCATCACTGCAAACGGATTGAACGTGTCGGGCGCGGTAACGATCGCGGACACCTTGTCGGTGGGTCAGGGATCGTTCCAGATCGACGCCGGCGCGATCAGCTTGGGTCGTCTCGTCCTCACGGGCGATGCTGCACTGAGCAGCGATGGCGCGCTTGTGATCGGCGACGATGCGCAGATCGGCGGTGCGCTGAGCGCGCGCGGATCGAGCGTCAGCGTCAACGCCTCCCATGCCGTCACCATCGCTTCTGCCGAGGCGACCGTCGGCGACCTGTCGATCAACGCGACGGAATTGAACGTAGAGAGCGCGACGGCGACGGGCGATATCCTCCTCGGCGCCACCAACGATCTGACCGTGGGCACCGCCAATGCGGGCGGCGGGATCACGACGACTGCAGCGGGCAACCTGTCGGCCTCCCAGCTTGCGGCCGCATCCGGGATCGACCTGCAAGCCGGCGGCACGCTCGAGGTCAACAACGTAACCGCAAGCGGCAGCGACAGCGTCGTCCGGCTGCGGGCGGTATCGGACCAGGGTGACGCATCGGCCACGCCGCTCGTCCGCATCGCCCAGGTGGTGCGTGGCGGATCGGTGGAGATCGCGTCCGACGGCGATGTCGAACTGCTGGGCGGCGCAAGCATAGATGCCAATTCGGGTGTGGGCCTCACCGCCGGGAATGCGGTGAGACTGGCCGAGGGATCGAGCGTCGGATCGGGCATGACCGCTCCGGTTTCTCCGGGGGCCTTCTCCCTGCTGCTGGCCGGCGGCCCCACCGACAATGTCTCGATCGACGCGGGCAGCATCGAAATCGACGGCACCGTTCAGGGGCTGGCGATCGACCTGCGATCGGCGGCCATCGCCATCGGCCCGGGGGGCAGCGTCGGCAACACCGATACGCAGACGCTAACCTTCACCAATCGCGCCGGTCAGACGTTCATCGGCGGCGAAAAGCATGACGACGCCTATTCGCTCTCCAATGCGGAGGTCGCGCGGACGCGGGCGAACCGGATCAGCATCATCGCCCCCGATGCCGATGGTGACACGGTGATCGACACGCTCGACCTGCTCGGCAGCGCAGCGGCGAATGGCGGCAATCTCGTTGGGAACAACGCCGCCTTCCTGATCCAGGGGGGGCGATCCGTGCGTGTTCAGGGCGCGGTGACGATGCACGGCGCGGCGGCGGGCGATACGCTCGCGATCGGGGCAACCGACCGGATCGATGTGGTGACGCCGACCGGATCGATCGGCCTCTTCGGCGAGAGTGAAAATCTTGCCGGTCGCCTCTCGCTGGCGGCGAACACCATCACTGTCGCCAGCCAGCAGGCAATCGACGCGCTCGGCCGATTATCCTCGGCCAGCGCCAAATCGGATCGTCTCGACACCAATGACGGCGAGGTGAAACCGGAAGGCTATCTACAGGCCAATGCGATGGAGTTTCGCGCGGGAATTGGTCTGCTCATCCAGAATAGCGGCGGCGCGGCATCCGATGCCGCCTCGCATGCCGGCTTCACGGTCGGCGCCGGCGGCGTCACCATCATCACCACGGCGCCGCAAACCCAGATCGCGATCAACGGACGCCAGTTGGGCGCGACGGGAACGTTTGTCACCGGGAGCGACCTGATCCCGCTGCTGACGGTCGGCGCGCCGGACGGCACGGCAGCCCGTTTCGACCGGACCTCGACCGCAAATGGCTGCCTGATCGTCTCCACCTCCTGTCAGGCGATCGATAACGGAGTGCTGCCCCCCGTTCAGGACGTGATCGGCACGGTCCTCACGCCGGCCGACGAGAATGATCCCTCGGGCGACGCACCGGGCACGATCCAACGGCTCAGCACACCGCTGATCGACCTGCCCGACTTTGACGGCCTCGGCGTCACGCCGTTGATCGACGATCCGGTGACGGGCGCCGGCAACGAGCAATTCTGGTCGGGTGGCGACGGCTTGGGGATGCCCGGCGATATCGATCAGCAGGTGACGAGCACGCGTCGCGACGATGACGAGCAGGACGGCAACGCCCCGTGACCGGACGCCACCCGCCCGCTTGCCCGCCGCCCTGCCGGCGATTAGGGCGGGCGGAATGACGCCCCCCCCTCTCCCTGCCGGCCAGCCCCTGACGCTCTTCAACAGCCTGACACGGGCGATGGAGCGCTTCGCCCCGATCGATCCGGCGATGGCGCGGCTCTACAGTTGCGGGCCAACGGTCTATAATTTCGCCCATCTCGGCAACCTGCGCGCCTATGTCTTCACTGATACGCTGCGCCGCACGCTGAACTGGAAGGGCTGGCCGACCACCCATGTCATCAACATCACCGACGTCGGACATCTGACCTCCGACGCCGACGAAGGCGACGACAAGATGGAGGCGGCCGCCGAGCGGACGGGCAAGGACATCTGGGAAATCGCCGCCTTCTACACCGACGCCTTCAAGACCGACCTGAAGCGGCTGGGCATTCGCGAGCCGACTTTGTGGAGCGTCGCGACCGACCATATCCAGGACATGATCGGCTTCGCCCGTGCGATCGGGGGCGTGACCTACGAGCTGGACAGCGGCCTCTATTTCGACACGTCGAAGGTGCCCGATTACGGCCGGCTGGCGGGCGAGCGCAGCGATGGCGAGGTGGGCCGGATCGATGTCGTCGCGGGCAAGCGCAACCCCGCCGATTTCGCGATCTGGCGACGCTCCCCCGAAGGAAGCCGGCGGCAGATGGAATGGGCATCGCCCTGGGGCGTCGGCGCGCCGGGCTGGCACCTCGAATGCTCGGTCATGAGCATGAAATATCTGGGCGAGCAGTTCGACATCCACACCGGCGGGATCGATCATCGCGAAATCCATCACGTCAACGAGATCGCGCAGAACCAGGCGTTCACCGGCACGGGGAAGACCGGCGCGAACATCTGGATGCACAATAATTTCCTGATCGATCGCGGCGGCAAGATGTCCAAGTCCAAGGGTGGCTTCGCGACGCTGCAATCTTTGGTCGATCGCGGGGTGCCGCCGCTTGCCTATCGCCTGCTCTGCCTTTCTGCCCATTACCGTAGCGAACTCGAATTCTCGCCCGAAAGTCTCGCCGCTGCGATGACCCGGCTGAAACGGCTCGCGATCGGCGTGACGCAGTTGCGGGACAAGGCCGGACCACAGGATTGGCAGCGGCTGATCGAAGAAGCCGACGCAACGCGCGGCGCCAGCTATGCCTTCCAGCGCGAGGCGCTCGAAACGGGGCTGTCGGCCCCCGCCCTCGGCCTTCTCGCCCGGTTCGACGAAGCGGTTTCGGCCGATCTGATGATCCCGCGCGCGCTGCCCCTGCTTGAAGAGACGCTGGCCGCGAAGACGATCCAGCCCGCGGAACGGCTGCGATTGATCGCGACGATGGATCTCGTTCTCGGCCTCGGTCTCGTGACGCTCGATCGCGCCGCGCTGCGGATCAGGCCCACGGACGCAACCTTGCGCGAGGACGAAGTGGAGGCCGCGCTGGCCGAGCGGCAGGCGGCCCGCGCGGCAAAGGATTATGCGCAAAGCGACGCGATCCGTGACAGGCTGACGGCGGCGGGCATCGATCTGATGGATGGCGATCCGCTGCGTTGGGAATGGCGGGTCGATCTTTCGGACTGACCCATATCGTTACGGATCGTCAACCAGACACGCCTGGTCGCCCGGCAAAGGACGGCGGGCTGACATAGGGGGGAAATATGACGAAGGCATCCGATCTGCTCATCCAATGCCTGGAGGAAGAGGAGGTCGAATATGTCTTCGGCGTTCCCGGCGAGGAGAATCTCGACTTCCTCGACAGCCTGTCGCGATCGAAATCGATCAAGCTGATCCTCACCCGGCACGAGCAGGGCGCGGGCTTCATGGCGTCGACCTATGGCCGCCACACCGGCAAGACGGGCGTCTGCCTCTCCACGCTCGGGCCGGGGGCGACCAACCTCGTGACGGCGGCGGCCTATGCCAATCTGGGCGGCATGCCGATGCTGATGATTACGGGGCAGAAGCCGATCAAGAAATCGAAGCAGGGTCGCTTCCAGATCCTCGACGTGGTCGACATGATGCGGCCGATCACCAAATTCACCCACCAGCTCGCCTCGGCCGACAACATTCCCAGCCGCGTGCGCGAAGCCTTCCGCCTCGCCGAGGAGGAGAAACCCGGCGCCACCCATATCGAGTTTCCCGAGGACGTCGCCGAAGAAACCACGGACAGCGTGCCGCTGAAGCGCAGTCTCGTGCGCCGTCCCTCGGCCGATCCCAAGGCGGTACGCGCGGCGGTGAAGAAGCTGGAGGGCGCGAAATCGCCCGTACTGGTGATCGGCGCGGGCGCGAACCGGACGATGACGGGGCGCATGCTCCTTCAATTCATCGAAAAGACCGGCATCCCCTTCGTCACCACCCAGCTCGGCAAGGGCGTGATCGACGAACTGCACCCCAAATTCCTCGGCTGCGCGGCGCTGTCGTCGGGCGATTTCGTCCATAAGGCGATCGAGGCGGCGGACGTCATCGTCAATGTCGGCCACGACGTGATCGAGAAGCCGCCCTTCTTCATGCGGCAGGGCGGCACGCAGGTGATCCACATCTCCTCGCGTTCGGCCGAGGTGGACCCCGTCTATTTCCCGCAGATCGAGGTGATCGGCGATATCGCCAACGCCATCTGGCAGATGAAGGAGGATATCGTCCCGTCCCCCGCCTGGCGGTTCGATCGCATGCTGGCCGCGCGCGAGGCGGAGAAGGCGCATACCGCCGGCATCGATTGCGACGATCGCTTTCCGATCTATCCGCCCTGCCTCGTCCGCGCGATCCGGGAGGCGATGCCGGCGGACGGCATCGTCGCGCTCGACAATGGCGTCTATAAAATCTGGTTTGCCCGCAATTATGCCGCGCGGCAGGCGAACACGGTGCTGCTCGACAATGCGCTCGCCTCGATGGGCGCGGGCCTGCCGTCCGCGATCGCATCGGCGATGGTCTATCCCGATCGCAAAGTGATCGCGGTCTGCGGCGACGGCGGCTTCATGATGAACAGTCAGGAGATGGAAACGGCGGTTCGCCTCGGCGTCAACATCACGGTCCTGATCCTGAACGACGGCAGCTACGGCATGATTCGCTGGAAGCAGGCGAACATGGGTTTTGCCGATTGGGGGCTGACCTACGGCAATCCCGACTTCGTCAAATATGCCGAGAGCTATGGGGCGAACGGACATCGTGTCGAAAGCGCGGAAGGGCTGCCCACGCTGCTCCGTCATTGTCTCGACACGCCGGGGGTCCACCTGATCGACTGCCCCGTCGATTATTCGGACAACGACCGCATTCTCAATCACGAACTCAAGGAACTGAGCGCGAAGCTCTGAACCAGGAGGAACCCCGCATGACCGGCCTCAAGGACATCTATCCGCTCTATCTCGCCAACGAGCCGCAACAGCCGAACACCGATCTGGAGGTGACCGACAAGTTCAGCGGCAAGGTCGCCACGCGCGTCGCCCTGGCCGATGCGGCGACGATCGACGCGGGCATCGCCGCGGCGGTGGCGGCGGCCGGCCCGATGGCGCGCATGGCCTCCTACGAGCGGCAGGCCGTGCTCCAGCATTGCGTCACCCGCTTCACCGAGAGGGCGGATGAACTGGCGGACGCACTCTGCATCGAGGCGGGCAAGCCGATCCGCGATTCACGCGGCGAGGTCGGCCGCCTGATCGATACCTTCCGCATCGCCGCCGAGGAATCGGTGCGCATGACGGGCGAGGTGCAGCCGCTCGACATCTCAGCCCGCGCCAGGGGCTATCAGGGCATATGGAAGCGCGTGCCGATCGGGCCGGTCAGTTTCATCTCACCGTTCAACTTCCCGCTGAACCTCGCCGCGCACAAGGTGGCGCCGGCAATCGCGGTGGGCTGCCCCTTCGTGATGAAGCCCGCCAGCCGCACCCCGCTGGGCGCAATCATCATGGGCGAAGTGCTGGCCGAGACGAACCTGCCCAAGGGCGCTTTCTCGATCCTTCCCGCGCACCGTGACGGGGCCGACCTGTTCACCACCGATGATCGGCTGAAGCTGCTGTCCTTCACCGGATCGCCCGATGTGGGCTGGGCGCTGAAGGCACGTGCGGGCAAGAAGAAGGTGATCCTGGAATTGGGTGGCAATGCGGCGGTGGTGATCGACAAGGACGCCGATCTCGACGACGCGGTGGAGCGCACCGTCTTCGGCGCTTTCTATCAATCGGGCCAGAGCTGCATCGGCGTCCAGCGGATCATCGTCCACGACAGCGTCTATGAAGCGTTCCGCGACAGGCTGGTGGCGAAGACGAAGACACTCGTCGCGGGCGATCCGCATGACGAGAAGACCTTCGTCGGCCCGATGATCGACGTGAAGGAAGCCGCGCGCCTCGACGGCTGGGTCAAGGAGGCCATCGCCAAGGGCGCGACCTTGCTGTGCGGAGGCAGGTGCGAGGGCGCGATGCTGGAGGCAACCCTGCTCGAAGGCGTGCCGGCGGACAGCGCGCTCAATCGCGAAGAAGCATTCGGCCCCGTCGCCTTCTTCGAGCGCTTCTCGCGCTGGGAAGAAGCGCTGGAGATGGTGAACGATTCGAAGTTCGGCTTGCAGGCGGGCCTCTTCACGCGCGACATCTTCAAGGTGCTCGACGCATGGGATGCGCTGGAAGTCGGCGGCGTCGTCGTCAACGACGTGCCTTCCTATCGCGTCGACAACATGCCCTATGGCGGCGTCAAGGATTCGGGGCTGGGCCGCGAGGGTATTCGGTTCGCGATGGAGGACATGACCGAGATACGCAATCTCGTGATCCGTCGTCGCCCGGCCGAGGATTAACGACAGGCGAAACGATCGGCTGCGATTGGCGGGTTGCCTAAGTAGCCGGGACAGAAGATAAACGCGCGCGAAACGGCGGGGGTTCGCGCCACAGGGGCAATAGAGCGATCCGGCAAGTGAGGCCGGGCAAGGGAGCGCCATGTCGGGGGGAAAGACGGCGGGAAAAACGCCCTGGTTGGCCAGGGCGGCCGGTGGCCTGTTCGGCTGCCTGTGTCTCCTCGCCCTTCTGATCGGCGTCAGCGCGGGCATGGGCGGCGATCCGGCGGTCGCCGCGTCCTCCTCCCCGCCGATGAGCGGTATCCATCTGGGCGTCGCCTCCTGCGCGGGTTCGACCTGCCACGGCCGTTCGGAACCGACCGGCGCGATCGTCCGGCAGGACGAGATGATGCGCTGGCAGGAGGAATCCTCGCCCTCCGGCGCGCATAGCCGCGCCTTTCGCGTCCTTTCCGAGCCGCGCGGCCGCGCCATCGCCCAGCGGCTGGGCCTCGCCTCCGCCACCAGCGCGCCCATGTGCCTCGGCTGCCATGCCGAGCCGGCGGGGCCGCGCGGCCCGCGTTTCCAACAGAGCGACGGGGTGGGATGCGAAAGTTGCCACGGGCCGGCCTCGGGCTGGCTTGAAACGCACAAGACCGGCAATCACGCCGCCTCGCTCGCCGCCGGGCTCGTCCCGCTCGAACAGCCGAAACGGCGCGCCGCGCTCTGCCTCGATTGTCATTTCGGCAGCGATCGGCAGGGCCAGTTCGTCAATCACCGCATCATGGCCGCCGGCCACCCGCGTGTTTCGTTCGAGTTGGATCTCTTCTCGACGCTTCAGGCCCATCATGACGAGGATGCCGATTATATCCGGCGCAAGGGGCGGCCCGATCATGTCCGCCTGTGGGCGGTGGGGCAGGCGATGGCGATCGACCGCGCGCTGTCGCTTTTCGCCAATGCGAAGATCGCGCAGGACGGCATCTTCCCCGAATTCTATTTCTTCGATTGCCACACCTGCCATCGCCGCATTTCGGACGAGGCCGGGTTCCGCGCGACCTGGGTCGCCAATCCGGGGCGGCCGATCCCCAGCGGCATGCCCGCCTTCAACGACGAGAATATCATCATGCTTTCGGCCGCCGCCCATGTCGTCGCCCCCGCCGCCGCGCAGCGGTTCGACGCGGACAGCAAGGCGTTCCATGCCGCGCTGGCGAAGGATCGCCCCTCGGCCGTGGCGGCGGCGGCAAGGCTGCGCGCATCGGCCAATGCGCTGGGCGACCAGTTCGCGACCCGCTCCTTCGGGCGTGACGAGACGTTCGCGATCGTCGATGCGGTCGCCTCCCCCGCCATTGCGCCGCGCTTCACCGATTATGAAGGCAGCGTGCAGGCGGTGATGGCCACCGACACCCTGCTCAACGCGATGGTGGACGCGGGCTATATCGGCGGCGGATCGGCGAAGGCCATTCGCGGCCAGATCAATCTGGCCTATGCCTCCGTACGCGATCCCAACAGCTATCGCCCGGCCGAATTCCGCGCCGCCCTCGCACGCGCGGTCGGCGCGATCCGGGCGCTGCGCTGATGCTTCGGCTGCGTATCCCCGCCTTCGTCGCCGCGACGTCGCTGCTTGTCGCCTCCTGCGGCGGCGGCGGCAATGACGCGACGCCTTCCGATCCCGTCACGCCGACGACGCCGACCGATCTCTACGCGCGTCCGCAAGCGGTCGCGCTGACCAGCGACGAGGTGAGCCGCGTCGTCGCGCAGGCGGTGGGCGAAGCGCAGGCGCGCGGCCTGCCCTCGATGATTTCGGTAGTCGATCGCGTCGGCAACGTGCTGGCGGTCTATCGCATGAACGGCGCGAACCCGACCGCGACGATCCCCATCCCCGCGACTGCGGGCGGGGTCGCCTTCGACGCGCAGGGCGTCACCATCCCGGCAGAGATGGGCGCCATCGCCAAGGCGATCACCGCCGCATATCTCTCCAGCGCGGGCAACGCCTTCACCTCGCGCACCGCGAGCGACATCGTCCAGCAGCATTTCCCGCTGGCGCCCAACACCGTCGGCCTGGAAAGCGGGCCGCTGTTCGGCGTGCAGTTCAGCTCGCTGCCCTGTTCGGACCTCACCCGCCGCTTCGGCGTGGACGGCATGACGGGGCCGAAGCGGTCGCCGCTCGGCCTTTCCGCCGATCCGGGTTCGGTGCCGCTTTACAAGGACGGCTTCGTCGTCGGCGCGGTCGGCATCATGGGCGACGGCGTCTATGGCGCGGACGACAATGCGATCGCGCCCGACGCCAATAATGACGAGGAAGTGATCGCGCTCGCCGCCAGCCACGGCTTCGAAGCGCCCGCGACGATCCAGGCGAACCGGATATCGATCGACGGCACCCAACTCGGCTTCATCGATGCCCGCGCGAGCGACCTGAAGAGCAACCCCGCCTCGCCACCCGCCCTGGCAGGCACAGGAAACCTGATCCCGGTGCGCGGCTATTATGACGGCACGGCGATGCTGGCGGGCACGCCGTTCGGAACCGCTGCCTCAGGCTATCGCAACGCCACCGATGCGGAGCGTGCGGCCGGCGCCGTCATCGCCAATCCCGACGCCTTCATCCTCGTGGATCAGGCGGGCAACAATCGCTATCCGATCCGCGCCGGCACCGATGGCGGCGACGTCGCCCAGCCGCTGACCGCCGCCGAGGTGAAGGCGATACAGGAGGAAGCCTTCACGGTCATGTCCCGCGCGCGCGGCGCGATCCGCCAGCCGCAGGACAGCCGGATGCAGGCGACGATCGCGCTCGTCGACACGCGCGGACAGGTGCTCGCCCTCGCCCGCGCGCCCGACGCGCCCGTGTTCGGCACCGACGTCGCGCTCCAGAAGGCGCGAACGGTCGCCTTCTTCTCCGATCCCCATGCGGCGGCCGATCTCACCGCCAGCGGATCGGCCGATGTCGCGGGCTACGTCCAGAAATTGCGCGATTTCCTCGCCAACCAGAATGCACTCACCGGCGGGATCGCCTTCGCCAACCGGCCGATCGGCCTGCTCGCCCGCCCCTATTTTCCCGATGGCGAGGTGGGCACGCCCAACGGGCCGCTCTCGCGCCCGATCGCCAATTTCAATCCCTTCTCCACCGGCCTGCAATCGGCGCTCATCATCGGCAATCTCGCGCAGCATATCGGCTATGTGCAGAACGGCACCGCCGATACGCCCGCGCGCTGCACCACCCTGCCTGATGTCGCAGGCAGCGGGGCGAACCGCCTGCAGAACGGCATCCAGATATTTCCCGGCGGCATGCCCATCTATCGCGGCACCACGCTTGTCGGCGCGATCGGCGTCTCGGGCGACGGCATCGATCAGGACGATATGGTGTCGTTCCTCGGCCTCTATAAGGGCGGTCTGCGCGTCGGCACCGTGGGCCACGCGGCGCAGGCGATGCGGATCAGCAGCGTCGCGATACCGGCGGCGAACGGCGGCTTCCTCCCCTACGCGCAATGCCCCGTCGCACCCTTCCTCGACACCAGCGAACAGAATGCGTGTCAGGGGAAATAAAGGGTGATCGCTTTCTCCCTGCTATTGGCGCAAGCAACGGCCCTGCCCGCCGATCCCGGGCCACCCGCGCCCGAAGCGGTGGCGCCGGTCGACGCGGAAGACGCGCTGCTGCCCGGCCGCCGCCGGCCCGGCGCGGAGAAGCCGCTGCCACACAAGGTGGTGCAGGACAATCCCGGCGCGGTGCGCGCGCCCCCGCCCGAAGCCTTTCCGGCCGACGCCGCCTTTCCGGTGCCCGATCGCTGGCGGCTGGTGAAAACGCTCTGCGCCGACAAGGCGCGCTTTCCCAATATAGGCGCGGTCTGCCATTCGAAGCTCGATCCCTATCACCCCAGCGTGCTGAAGGGCGATATCCCGATCGATCTGGCGAAGAAGCCGGCGTGGCTCCCTATCACTAGCGACAATTGGTTCTTCACGCTCAATGCCGTGTCGGACACGGTGATAGAGCCGCGCTCCTTCCCCACGCCCGTGAACCGGCAGCTCACCTCCGATCCCCGGTCGCTCGACGTGTTCGGCCGCGACAACAGCTTCGTCGCCTCACAGACGTTCCTGTTCGGCGCGGCGCTCACCAAGGGATCGACCGCCTATAAGCCGCCCGAGATCGAATATCGCGTCACGCTGGCCTATAATATGAGCTATGCCGACGTGGAGGAGCGCCGCGTCCTGTTCGTCGAGCCATCGAAGAAGACACATCGCTACGACCAGTTCCTCGGCGTGCAGGAAGCCTTCATCGATTATCACCTGCGCAATGTGTCCGATCGCTATGATTTCGATTCGATCCGGGTGGGCATCCAGCCGTTCAACGCCGATTTCCGGGGCTTTCTGTTTCAGGACAGCCAGTTGGGCATCCGCCTGTTCGGCAATCGCGACGACAACCGCTTCCAATATAATCTGGCGGCCTTCTGGCGGCTGGAGAAGGACACCAATTCGGGGCTAAACAGCGTCGTCCAAAGCCCGCGCAAGGATTTCGTCTTCATCGCCAACCTCTATCGGCAGGATTTGCCGGTGACGGGGCTGACCAGCCAGGTGACTTTGATCTACAACCGCAATCGCGAGAAGGGTGAAATCCATATCGACGACAATGGATTTCCGGTGCGCCCCGTGCTGCTGGGCAATCTGGAGCCGCGCGATTACGATGTCGTCTATCTCGGCTACAACGCCGACGGCCATATCGGCCGGCTGAACCTGACCGCGTCCTTCCACGGCGCGTTCGGGCGGGACGACAACAGCCTCTTCACCGGCGAACCCGCCGATATCCGCGCATGGTTCGGCGCGGCGGAGCTGAGCTACGACTATAACTGGATGCGCTTCCGCGTCTCGGGTCTCTACGCCTCGGGCGACGGCGATCCCTATGACGACAAGGAAGGCGGCTTCGACGCCATCTTCGAAAACCCGATCTTCGCGGGCGCGGACACCAGCTACTGGATCCGCCAGTCGATCCCGTTCGCGGGCGGCGGGCGCGCGGTGGCGGTCAGCCAGCGCAACGGCATCCTCAACAATCTGCGCTCCTCGAAGGAGGAAGGGCAGTCGAATTTCAACAATCCGGGCACGGTCCTGCTGGGCGTCGGCGGCGATTTCGACATCACGCCGAAATTCCGCCTGTCGGCCAATATCAACCATCTGTGGTTCGCCAACACCGCCACCCTGCGCGCGCTGCGGAACGAGGGCAGCATTCCGCGTTCGATCGGCTTCGATTATTCGCTGGCCGCCATCTATCGGCCGAAGGCGATCCAGAATGTCGTCTTCCGCCTCTCCGCCGCGATGCTGGAGCCGGGGGCGGGCTTGCGCGACCTGTTCACCAACGCCGCCAACTTCTCCAGCCAGAAGCGCGACGATCGTTACTATTCCGTCCTGTTCAACACCATTTTGACCTATTGACGCGACCATGGGGGCAACGATTCAGACACGGCGGATCACGCGGGCGCTGCTAGCCCTGACGGGGCTGGCGGCGGCGCTCGTCCTGCCCGGCACGGCGCGGCTTTCGGCGTCGGGGGGCGAGAAGCCGGTCGCGCGCGACTACAGCCTCGTCCGCGCCCCCGCCGCGCCGCTCAGCCAGACTCAAGCCGAGGCGGACGCCAAGAGCGTCGGCTGCGTCAGCTGCCACACGAAAAGCGACCAGCCGACGATGCACGTCACCCCCGCCGTGCAGCTGGGCTGCGTCGATTGCCATGGCGGCAATCCGAAGGTGATGGGCGATCCCACGCTGCCAAAGGACGCGCCCGCATATGTAGCGAAGCGCGACGCGGCGCACGTCCTGCCGCGCTATCCGGAGGCATGGCATTGGCCCAGCCCCGCCAATCCGAAGCGCAGCTATACCCTGCTCAACCGCGAGGCGCCCGAATATATCCGCTTCGTCAACCCGTCCGACTATCGGGTCGCGCGCGCGGCGTGCGGGGCGTGCCATCTCGACATCATCCAGGCGGCCGAACGCTCGCTGATGTCGACGGCGGCGATGTTCTGGGGCGGCGGCTCCTACAATAACGGCGTGCTGCCCTATAAGAATTACATGTTCGGGGAGGCCTATACCCACACCGGCCAGCCCGCGAAGGTCGTTTCCGCCGGGTCGCCGCCGGGCACCGTCACCGATGCGGAGAAAGCGCGTGGCGCGCTCGCCGCCCTCTATCCTTTGCCCACCTGGCATGTCGTGCCGCCGGCGGACGTGTTCCGCGTGTTCGAGCGCGGCGGGCGCAACATCAGCTCTGCCTTCCCGGAAATCGGCCTGCCCAATATCGGCGGCACGGTCCAGCGGCTGGAGGAGCCGGGGCGGCCCGATCTCAGGCAATCCAATCGCGGCCCGGCGACCGGCCTGCGCGTCGCGATCGCCGTCTTGAACCTGCACAAGACCCGCCTCAACGATCCCTACATGTGGTTCATGGGCACGAACGATCAGCCCGGCGACTATCGCAATTCGGGCTGCGCGGGTTGCCATGTCGTCTATGCCAATGATCGCGAGCCGCGCCACAGCCTGACCTACGCACCGTTCGGCCGCGACGGGCAGAGCGCGACCGACGATCCGACGATCGCCAGCCGCATGGAAAAGCCGCCGCACGCCATCGGCATCGCGGGCGAGAAGGAGAAGGGCCACCCGATCCGCCACGCCTTCACGCGCGCCATCCCCACCTCGCAGTGCATGACCTGCCACATGCACCAGCCCAACATCTTCCTGAACAGCTATCTCGGCTACACGATGTGGGATTATGAGGCGGACGCGCCGCTGATGTGGCCGCACAAGGGCAACCCGCTGGCGCCCGACAGCCGCCAGAAATATCCCACCGCCGCCGAAACCCACAAGGTTCTGGAACGCAATCCCGAGGGCGCGTCCCCGCGTGGTCTGTGGAGCGACCTCGATTTCCTGCGCAACGTCTATGACGATGTGAACCGCCTCGCGAAAGACACGCAGTTCGCCGATTATCACGGCCACGGCTGGAATTTCCGCGCCGTGTTCAAGCGCGATCGCGACGGCAATCTGCTCGACGCGGACGGCAACATCGTCGCGAACGACGATCCCGACAAGTTCCGCAAGCCCTGCGCCGACGAGCCGACAGAGGAACAGCGCGCGCTCTGCTACAGCGCCTCGACCGACGGGCGCGAGCCGAAGTTCGTGCCGCCCGGCATCAATCCGGGCAAGGCGGTCCACATGATGGACATTCATGCCGAAAAGGGCATGCAATGCGCCGATTGCCATTTCGCGCGCGACAGCCACGGCAGCGGCCTCGTCTATGGCGAGGTCGCCAACGCGATCGAGATCGGGTGCAAGGATTGCCACGGCACGGCGGACGCGTTCCCGACGCTGCGCACCTCCGGCCCCGCCGCGCCGCCGGGGGGGACCGATCTGTCGCTGCTTCGCAACGCCGACGGCCGCCGCCGCTTCGAATGGAGTACCGACGCCAACGGCGAACGCGTGCTCGTCCAACGCTCGATCGTCGATCCGAAGCTTGAATGGAAGGTCAGCCTCGTCAAGGAGGCGGTCGATCGCGGATCGGCCCATTTCAATGCGAAGGCGGCGCGCGCCAAGCTGATGTCGGCCGATGGCGGCGATACCGGCGATTATGCGTGGGGACCGGGCATCGCGCCCGAAAATCGCGCGCACAAGCCCGATCAGATGGCCTGCTTCACCTGTCATCTGTCTTGGACGACGTCGTGCGGCGGCTGCCACCTGCCGATCGAAGCGAACTGGAAGACCAATTCGCACCATTATGACGGGATCGAGACGCGCAATTTCGCTACCTACAATCCGCAGGTAGCGCGCGACGACATGTTCCAGCTCGGCCGGCACCAGACGAGCAAGGGCAATGAGGTCACGCCCGTCCGCTCCAGTTCGGCGCTGATCCTGTCGTCGACCAACATCAACCGCGAGCGCATCTATATCCAGCAGCCGCCAATCTCGGCCGCGGGTTATTCGAGCCAGGCCTTCGCGCCGCACTTCCCGCATACCGTTCGCAAGACCGAGACGAAGACCTGCACCGACTGCCACCTCTCGGCCGCCGACGACAATAATGCGATCATGGCGCAGCTCCTGCTGCTCGGCACCAACACGGTCAATTTCGTGGGGCTGAACGCCTGGACCGGGCTGGAGGACGGCTTCGCGGCCACCCGCGTCACCGAATGGCAGGAGCCGCAGGCGGTGATCGGCTCCTATCTCCAGCGTTATGCCTATCCCGATTATTGGCAGATGCATCAGGACCATGGACGCGAACTGATCAACTGGCGGCGCGGCAAGACGTTCGACAGGAAGGGGTCCGGCGAAACCGATTCGGTGGAGGAATTCGGCACGATCCATCAGGGCGCGCCGGACGCGATCCGCTGCCTGCAGCTGCGCGGCGAATATATATTCACGGCAGGCGGCAAGGGCGGCTTCCGCGTCTATGACGTCGCCTCGATCGGCAATAAGGGCTTTTCGGAGCGGATCGTCACCGCGCCCGTCTCCCCGCTCGGTCAGGACCTGCACATCGCAAGCCCCAACGCGACCTGCATGGCGCTGCCCACCGATCAGCCGATCAGCCCGGAGCGCAACGACAACATCATCAAGAATTATCCTGAAAATCAGGAACAGCCGATGCACGCTATCTACCGATACGCGTTCATCACCGATGCGGTCGAAGGGCTGATCGCCGTCAATGTCGATACGCTGGCCGATGGCGAGCCGCGCAACAATTTCCTGAAGCGCAGCCTCACCTGGAACGAGAAGGACGTTCTCAAGGGCGCGCGTCACATCACGCTGGCGGGTGACTATGCCTATATCACCGCCGATGCGGGTCTCGTCGTGGTGCGCCTCGCCGATCCGAAAAACCAGCTCGTCCTCGCGCCGAAACTGATGAAGGTCGTGCCACTGCCCGATGCGCGCGCCTCGGCCGTCCAGTTCCGCTATCTGTGGGTGACGACCGCGCGCGGCGTCGAAGTGTTCGACATCACCGACATGGGCGATCCGCAGGCCGTGCCGGGGGCGACGGTGCCGCTCGCCGACGCCCGCAAGCTCTATGTCGCGCGCACCTATGCCTATGTCGCGGCGAAGCGGGACGGGCTTGTCATCCTCGACATCAAGAACCCGACGAAGCCGCATATCTATCAGAAGGTGACGTTCGGCGGGAAACTCGACGATGCCGAGGACGTGATCGTCGCCAGCACCAACGCGTCGCTGTTCGCCTATGTCGCGGACGGGCGGAACGGCCTGAAGGTGCTCCAGCTCACCAGTCCGGAGAGCCAGCCCAATTTCTACGGTTTCTCGCCCGCGCCCAAGCCCGAGTTGATCGCCTGGGCGCGCACCTCCGCCCCGGCTCTGGCGCTCTCCAAGGGCCTCGCGCGCGATCGCGCGGTGGACGAGACGGGCGGTCAGATCGCGATCTTCGGCCGGCTGGGGTCCCGCCCCTTCACCCGGCCGGAGATGGAGAAGCTGTTCCTCAACCGCAATCGCGTGCCCTACAAGGTCGTCGATACGGTAAGCTTCGATCATTGGGTGCCGGCGAGGCGGTAAATCCCGCCATCGTCATCCCGACGAATGGGAATGACCAGCAACGAAGAAATACCGCCCGATCCGAATGAAAGAGACGCTCTTAAGCGTCACCCTCCTCCCCAAACCCCGCCAACCGCCTCAACCCCGGCAGCAGCACGGCCGGATTTATCGGCCCCAGCATCGCCGCGAGCCGTGCCTCGTGCGCGCGATGCGCTTCGTCCATTTCGTCGAGCAGCGCCAGCCCCGCATCGGTCAGGTTGAGCGCGTAGGAACGACGGTCGGCCGGGTTGACGGCGCGCGCGACGAGCCCCCGCTTCTCCAGCATCTCCACCATCGCCACCAGATTGGGCCGCTGCACCCCCAGCGCCTCGCCTATGTCCTGCTGCCGGCAACCCGGGCGGGCGCGCAGCATGAGGAGCGCGGAATAATGGCCGGGCCGCAGGCCGAACGGCTCGAACGCGGTGACGAGATCGCTCCACACCCGGCTCTGGGCGAAGCGCAGCACGAAGCCGAGCCGGTCGATCAGGCCCGTCTCCTCCAGCAGCGCCACCACCTTGTCCCGCTTGTCGTCCATCGCGCTTCCGCTCATTGTTCGTCCGTCGTGTCGAGGCAAGGGCCTTGACGATTCCCTTGCGAGGGATTGTTATACTGTATAACAAGTTTCGTGAAATTGTGAGGATTCGCCATGACCAACTTCACCCGCCTCAACCCTCTGACCGGTCAACCCGCAAGCGAAGCCGTCGCGATGACTCCCGCCGAGGCCGGAGCCGTCGCCGACAAGGCCGCCGCCGCCTTCTCCGCCTGGTCGGCGATGGGCCCGAACGCACGGCGCGCGCTGCTCAGCAAGGCCGCCGACGCGCTCGCCGCGCGGGGCGAGGATTTCGTCGCGGCGATGAAGGTGGAAATCGGCGCGACCGAGGGCTGGGCGCGCTTCAACGTGATGCTCGCCACCAGCATGATCCGCGAGGCCGCCTCGATCACCACGCAGATTGCGGGTGAGGTGATCCCTTCCGACACGCCGGGTTCGCTGTCGATGGCGATCCGTGAGCCCGTGGGCGTGATCCTCGGCATCGCGCCGTGGAATGCGCCGGTGATCCTGGGCGTCCGCTCGATCGCGACCGCGCTCGCCTGCGGCAACGCGGTGGTGTTCAAGGCGTCGGAAATCTGCCCGCGCACCCATGCGCTGATCGTTGAGAGCTTCGCCGAGGCGGGTCTGCCCGAGGGCGTCGTCGGTGTCGTCACCAATGCGCCGGTCGACGCGGGCGACGTGGTCGGCGCGCTGATCGATCATAAGGCGGTCAGGCGGATCAATTTCACCGGATCGACGCATGTCGGCCGGATCATCGCGCAGCGCGCGGCCACGCATCTGAAGCCCGTCCTGCTCGAACTGGGCGGCAAGGCGCCCTTCCTCGTGCTGGAGGATGCCGATCTCGACGAAGCGGTTGCCGCCGCCGCGTTCGGCGCCTTCATGAACCAGGGCCAGATCTGCATGTCGACCGAACGGATCATCGTCGTCGACGCGATCGCGGACACGTTCGTTGAAAAGTTCGCCGCCAAGGCCGCCTCTATGAAGGCGGGCGATCCAGGCCTCGGCACCACACCGCTCGGCGCGGTGGTCGATCGCAAGACGGTCGATCATGTCGAGGGGCTGATCGCCGACGCGGTCGCCAAGGGCGCGGCCAGGCTTGCCGGCGGCGAGAGCCAGGGCGTCGTCATGCCCGCCACCGTCGTCGACAAGGTGACGAAGGACATGAAGCTCTACAGCGAGGAGAGCTTCGGCCCGGTCGTCGCCGTGATCCGCGCGAAGGACGAGGAAGAGGCGATCGCCAAGGCGAACGACAGCGAATATGGCCTCTCCGCCGCCGTCTTCACGAAGGATATCGCGCGCGGCCTGAAGGTGGCGCGCCGGATCAAGTCGGGCATCTGCCACGTCAACGGGCCGACGGTGCATGACGAAGCGCAGATGCCCTTCGGCGGCGTCGGCGCCAGCGGCTACGGCCGCTTCGGCGGCAAGGCGGGCATCGACCAGTTCACCGAGCTGCGCTGGATCACCGTCGCCACCGAGCCCGGCCATTATCCGATCTGACGATCGCGCTTTTCGCAAAACCCAAAGAAGGATTTTAAGTATGACCGCCGAACCCACTGACGACCCTAATGTCGCCAAATATCATGTCGAGAACGGCATCGCCTGGGTGAGTTTCAACCGGCCCGAGAAGCGCAACTGCATGTCGCCGAACCTCAACCGGCGCATGGGCGAAATCCTCGACGAGCTGGAATATCGCGAGGATGTCGGCGTTCTCGTCCTCACCGGCGAAGGCACCGCCTGGTCGGCGGGCATGGATCTCCAGCAATATTTCCGCGAAAGCGCCGCCAAGGGGCTGGGCGGGACGCGCAAGTCGCAGCGCGAGGCCTATAGCTGGTGGCGCCGCCTGCGCTGGTATCAGAAGCCGACGATCGCGATGGTCAACGGCTGGTGCTTCGGCGGTGGCTACGGCCCGCTCTTCGCCTGCGACCTCGCCTTCGCCGCCGAGGAGGCGCAGTTCGGCCTGTCCGAGATCAACTGGGGCATCCTGCCGGGCGGTGGCGCGTCGAAGGTCGCGGTGGAGCTGATGCCTTTCCGCAAGGCGATGTACCACGCGATGATGGGCGAGAATCTCAGCGGCAAGGACGCCGCCGAAGCCGGCCTCGTCAACGAGGCGCTGCCGCTCGCCAGGCTCAAGGCGCGCGTGACCGACGTGGCCGAAGTGCTGCTCAAGAAGAATCCGGTCGCGCTCAAGGCCACCAAGGATGCGATCCGCCGCGTCCGTGAGATGACCTATGAGAATGCCGAGGATTATCTGATCCGCGCACAGGAAGCGGCCGACAGCTTCGATTCCGAAGGCCGCAAGGAAGCGACGCGCCAGTTCCTCGACGAAAAGACCTTCAAGCCGGGCCTCGGCGCCTATGATACGAGCCGGCAGACGAAGAAGGCGTAAGCCGCCGCGTTTCGGAGAGGTATTTTAATACCTTCTCCGGGAACCGCGCTTTTGCTTGACTTTCGGGGCCTCCCCGATCATTAGGCCGTTCGTCAGCGCCGCCCCTCACCGGGCGGCGCGGTTCGTTTTGCGACGGGGTACGCCCCTCGAAGGAGATAGTGCCATGAAGGCGCTCATGAAGACCACCAAGTCGGCCACGCCGGCGACCGTGGAGAAGAAGTGGCTTTTGATCGATGCGGAGGGCCTCGTCGTCGGCCGCGTCGCGACGATCATCGCGAACATCCTGCGCGGCAAGCATAAGCCGAGCTTCACCCCGCACATCGATTGCGGCGACAATGTCGTCGTCATCAATGCGGACAAGGTGCAGTTCACCGGCCGCAAGGCGCAGCAGAAGGTCTATTATCGCCACACCGGCTATGCCGGCGGCATCAAGGGCATCACTGCCGAGAAGGTGCTTGAGGGCCGCTTTCCCGAGCGCGTGCTGGAAAAGGCGGTCGAGCGGATGATCCCGCGCGGCCCGCTCGGCCGGCAGCAGATGCGCAACCTGCGCATCTTCTCCGGCCCGCAGCACAGCCATGAAGCCCAGAACCCCGAAATTCTCGACGTTGCGTCGTTGAACCGCAAGAACAAGGTTGGTGCCTGATGTCCGACAACCGCCAATCGCTTTCCGATCTCGCTGCGCTGACGCAGACGCAGCCGGCGCCCGCCGCCGCTACGCCCGCCGCGGCCCCGGCCGCTCCCGAGGCCGAAGGCGAAGCCCCCGCCGCGCCTGTTTCTCTCCAGCCGGAAACCCCGCTGCGCGAACAGATTCTTGACGCGCAGGGCCGCGCTTACGCCACCGGCCGCCGCAAGGATGCCGTTGCGCGCGTCTGGCTGAAGCCGGGCACGGGCAAGATCACGGTCAACGGCCGCGATCAGGAAGTCTATTTCGCGCGTCCTACGCTGCGTCTCGTCATCAACCAGCCGTTCGGCGTCGCCGGCCGCGACGGGCAGTATGACGTGGTCTGCACCGTGAAGGGCGGCGGACTTTCGGGCCAGGCGGGCGCGGTCAAGCACGGCATCGCCCAGGCGCTGACCCGCTACGAGCCGGTGCTCCGCGCGCCGGTCAAGGCCGCCGGCTTCCTGACCCGCGACAGCCGCGCGGTCGAGCGCAAGAAGTACGGCAAGGCCAAGGCCCGCCGCAGCTTCCAGTTCTCGAAGCGTTAAGCGTTTCGCTTACGGTTTTTCGTCAATCCCGCGAAGGCCCGGCTTTCGCGGGATTTTCGATTCCGGCCACCTCCCCCGCCATTCCGACCCCTTCGTCATTTCGACGAAAGTCGGAATCCATGGACGGCGGATCGCCTCGTAATGGAATGAGCCGAATCCATCGGCCCCGGCTTTCGCCGGGGTGACGGGCAACCCACCTATTTCAGCAGCACCAGTTCCTCGGCCATCGAGGGGTGGAGCGCGACCGTATCGTCGAACGCGGCCTTCGTAAGCCCCGCTTTCACCGCGACCGCCGCCGCCTGCAATATCTCCGGCGCGTCCGGCCCGATCATGTGGAGGCCCAGCACACGATCGCTGTCGGCATCGACCACCATCTTGTAGAGCGCGCGCTCGTTCCGGTCGGCCAGCACATTCTTCATCGGCCGGAAATCGGACGTATAGACCTTCACCGACCCGAACTGGTTGCGCGCATCCGCCTCGGTCAGCCCCACGCCGGCGAGCGGCGGATGACTGAACACCGCCGACGGGATCGACGCATAATCCACCTGATGCGGCTTGTTGCCGAACACCGTGTCGGCAAAGGCCTGCCCCTCGCGAATTGCAACGGGGGTAAGCTGCACGCGATCGGTGACGTCGCCCACCGCATAGAGGCTTTCACAGGTCGAGCGATTGTCGGCATCGACCTTGATCGCGCCCTTCTCGTTCAGCTCGACCCCAGCATTTTCCAGCCCGAGGCCAGACGTGTGCGGCCGTCGCCCGATGGCGAACAGTAGCAAATCCGCCGGCAGCGGATCGCAATTCGTCATATGCACCATCAGCGATCCGTCGGCCTGCTTCTCCACCGACTTGAAGGTGGCGTTGAAGCGGAACTCGATGCCCTTGGTGGTCGAGATCTGGAGCAGACGATCGCGAATCTGCTCGTCATAACCGCGCAATATCTTGTCCGATCGGTTGACGAGCGTCACCTGGCTGCCGAACTGGTGGAAGATGCCCGCGAACTCGTTGGCGATATAGCCCGCACCCGCGATCACCACCCGCTTCGGCAGCGCGTCGAGGTGGAAGACCTCGTTCGAAGTGATGCCCAGTTCGGCCCCGGGGCATTCGGGGACGACCGGCCACGCGCCCGTCGCGATCAGGATCACCTTGGCGCTCACGCGGCGCCCGTCCGCCAGCTCGATCTCGTGTGGCCCGGCGACGGTGGCGCGCTGGTGGAAAATCTCCACCTCATGCGAATTGAGCGTGTTGGTGTAGAGCCCGTTCAGCCGATCGACCTCGGCGAGGACATTGTCGCGCAGCACCGTCCAGTCGAACGAGCAATCGGGCACGTTCCAGCCGAAGCGGCGCGCATCCTGCAAATCCTCCGCGAAATGCGCGCCGTAGACGAGCAGCTTCTTGGGCACGCAGCCGCGGATGACGCAGGTGCCGCCGACGCGATATTCCTCCGCCACGGCCACCTTCGCACCATGCGCGGCTGAGACGCGCGCCGCGCGCACGCCGCCCGAGCCCGCGCCGATGACGAAAAGATCATAGTCGTAACTGGGCATCTCGCGCCTTTCCTGCATAATCCCGGTCGCGATCCCGCGACCTCTTCGATCTAGGGTGCCTAGCCCCCGCTCGCCAAACAGCTTTTCTTGGCGCGCACCAAAGCTTACCCGAACGCCCGCGCGATCAGCGCGCGTGTCGACGGATCGAAGGCGTCGGTGCCCTCGGCGTCGATTGATCGGGCGATCTGTTTGCCCAGCTCGACACCGAATTGATCGAACGGGTTAATGCCCAGCAGAACGGCGTTGGTGAAGACGCGATGCTCGTAAAAGGCAAGCAGCGCACCCAGCCGCGCGGGATCGACGCGATCGAGCAGGATCGTCGTCGAGGGCCTGTCGCCGGGATAGGCGCGCGCCGGATCATCATGCGCCCGCCCCGCCATCAGGGCCGCGCCTTGCGCGAAGGCGTTTATCAGCAGTTGCCGGTGATGCCCCTCGTCCAGCGCATGCCCCGGTTCGATCGCCGCGACGAACTCGACCGGCGCCAGGTGCGTGCCCTGATGGAGAAGCTGGAAGACGGCATGCTGCGCGTCGGTGCCGACGCCGCCCCAGATGATCGGCGCGGTCGACCGGCCGACAGGCTCTCCGTCCACCGTCACGCGCTTGCCGTTCGATTCCATTTCGAGTTGCTGGAGATAGGAAGGCAGCAGCCGCAGCCGCTCGTCATAAGCGAAGACGCCGCGCGTTTCCGCGCCGCGCAGCACCGCATAATAAAGGTCGACGAACGCCGCCAGCACCGGCGCGTTCTTCTCCGCCGGCTTCAGGCGGAAGTGGCGGTCCATCGCCGCCGCACCTTCCAATAATGTCTCGAACGCGTCCCAGCCGAGCGCAAGGGCGGCGGGAAAGCCGATCGACGACCAGAGCGAATAGCGGCCGCCGACGCTCTCGGAGAAAGGCAATATCCGGGTTTCGTCCACGCCCCATTCCACCGCCTTCTCGGGCGAGGCGGTAAGCGCGATGACGCGGCCATAAGGATCCTCGACGCCCGCCCCGGTCATCCAGGCGAGCGCGCTGTCCGCGTTCATCATCGTCTCGATCGTCGTGAAGGTCTTCGACGCGACGACGAGCAAGGTCGCTTCGGGATCGAAGCGGCGGAACACCTCCTCCAGCGCCGCCCCGTCGACATTCGAGACGACCGCGACATCATAGCGATCAGCCTCCCGACCGAGGGCGTCGATCAGCAGGTCCGGCCCCAGCGCCGAACCGCCGATGCCGACATGCAGGATATGACGGATCGGGCCGAGCGCACCCGCCTCGATCGCATCGATCAGCGCGCGCATCCGGGCGTGGAGCGCCTTCGCCTGCTGCACGCTTTCGGGCGCGCCCTGCCCGCGTTCGGCGGTATGTTCGGCCGCGCGCTCTTCGGTGGCGTTCACCACCTCGCCCGCGAACAGGCGATCGCGCTCACGGGCGAAGCCCGCTTTATCCGCGAGCGCGACGAAGGCGGCGACCAGCCGCTTGTCGAGATGCGTCTTGGAAAAATCGAAGCGGATGCCCGCTTCCTCGATCGTCAGGCGGGCGAGCCGGTCCGGCTCGCTCTCGAAGAGGCCGGCCAGTGTCTCCTGCCCCGTCGCCGCTTCAACCTCGCGCCAGGCCGCGCTCTTGTCGTCCATGATCTCGAATCTCCATGCCGGGCTCTGTCCTAACGCAAATGATCGGGAGATCGAAACGGCCCGCTTGACCTTGCCTGCGCCGCGCCGCAGACCTTGTTGCATGTCCGATACCGATGCCGAACGGCCCGCCCCCACCGCAAAAAAGCCCGAGGGCGCACGCGAGACGGTCAAGTCGCTCCTCATCATCTTCGTGATTGCGATCCTGTTGCGCAGCCTGATCGCCGCGCCGTTCAGCATCCCGTCCGAATCGATGCTGCCCCGCCTGCTCGTCGGCGATTATCTGTTCGTCGCAAAATGGCCCTATGGCTGGTCGCGGCACAGCTTTCCCTATTCGCTTGCGCCGATATCGGGGCGGATATGGGGCGCCGATCCGAAGCGCGGCGATGTCGTCGTCTTCAAGAATCCGGCCGACAACAGCACCGATTATATCAAGCGGCTGATCGGCCTGCCGGGCGATTTCGTGCAGATGCGGCACGGGCAGCTTTTCCTGAACGGCGTCGCGGTGCCGAAGGTACGGGTCGCCGACTTTGTCGAGCCGGTGACGCCCAACAGCCCCTGCCATCCGCTGCCTGGCACGAAGATCAGGCTGGAAAAGCGGCCTGATGGGAGCGCGGTCTGCCGCTATCCCCAATTCCGCGAGACACTGCCCAATGGCAAGAGCTATACTGTGCTCGACATCGCCGACGTGCCCGGCGCGGACGATACGCAGGTCTTTATCGTGCCTGAAGGTCATTATTTCATGATGGGCGACAATCGCGACCGTTCGGCCGACAGCCGTTTCCCCGCCGAAGTCGGCGGCGCGATCGGCATGGTGCCCGCCGATGATCTCGTCGGCCGCGCGATCGTCACCTTCTGGTCCACCGACGGCTCCGCCTCCTGGCTGCTGCCGTGGACATGGTTCACCGCGGCACGGTGGCACCGAATCGGCAAGGGGTTCTGACAGGCTGGGAGACAGGCGATGAGCGACGGCGCGACCGAGACTATCGAGGCCGAGGAATGGAGCGGCGCGATGGGCGAGAAATGGCTCGCCAATCTCGATCGCTTCGAGGGCATGATCGCGCCGGTAGGCTCTGCCTTCCTCGACCATGCCGGATTCAAGGCCGGCGAGCATGTCATCGACATCGGCTGCGGCGGGGGCGGCACGACGATCGCGATCGCCCGTGCGGTTGGGCCGTCAGGCACGGCGCTGGGGGTCGACATTTCGCCCGCCCTGGTCGCCGCGGCGCGCAAGCGGGCGGCGGGGATCGCCAACATCGCCTTCGTGAACGCCGACGCCGCCACCATTCGGCCCGAAGGCGCGCCATTCGACCGCCTCTTTTCGCGCTTCGGATCGATGTTCTTCGCCGATCGGCCCGCCGCCTTCGCCAATCTGCGCCGGATGGTCCGCGACGGCGGCCGCGCCGATTTCGCGGTATGGGCGCCGGCGAAGGAGAATGGCTGGATAGCCGGGATGATGGAAAGCGTCAGCCGTCACGTCACCCTGCCCCCGCCCGTTCCGCATGCGCCGGGGCCGTTCGCACTCGACGATCCCGATTATGTCCGCCCGCTCCTCCTCGACGCGGGTTTCCGCACCGTCGACTTCACCCGCTGGCAGGGCGAGCAACATATCGGCGGCGCGGGAATCAGGCCGGCGGAGGCGGTGGACTTCGTGCTTGGCTCGCTGTCCTTCGCGACAACGATCGCCGAGCAGGATGAAGAGGTCGGCCGGCAAGTGCGCGATGATCTGACGGCTTTGTTCGCGCGGCATCAGCGCGGCGGCAGCATCGTCATGGAAGGCGCCGCCTGGTTCGTGACCGCGACCGCCTGAGCGCCGCTCAGTCCCGCCGGGCTCCGTCGAGCAGCGCGTCGCGACGCGCGCGTTCCTGCGCCTCGGCGGCCTTTTCGGCCTTGGTGCGGCCGTGACGCGTGCGATTGGACGCCGCCCGCTTTTCCGCCTCGACGCGCGCCTTCGCCTTGCGTGCGCGGCGCAGGTTGATGACATCGCCCATGGCGAAATCATGGCGCGCCGCATCGCCGCTGTCGATGGGTTTCGAGCGGCGCGAAACTTTACCGGCTATTTGGTTTTACGCATTTTCCGGGTCGTCAGGTGATACCACCCGACTTGAAAATGCTCTAGGCAGCGGCGATGACCGCTCCACTCGACCAATGGATTTCCGACACGCTCGGCCACGCGCCGCGCGACCCAGCACTCTTCCAGCGCGCGCTCACCCATTCCAGCCATGGCGGGGCGACCTATGAACGGCTGGAATTTCTCGGCGACCGCGTCCTCGGCCTCGTCGCCGCCGACTGGCTTTACGAGCGCTTTCCCGACGAACCGGAAGGCGCGCTGTCACGCCGCATCAACGCGCTCGTCAGCCGCGAGACGTGCGCCGAAATAGCACGCGACATCGGCGTCGGCGCCTATCTGCGCCTCGGCAAGCAGGCGCGCGACGATGGTGGCGTGGAAAGCGACAATATCTTGGGCGACGTGGTGGAGGCGTTGCTCGGCGCGCTCTATCTGGAAGGCGGGTTCGATGCCGCGCAGGCGTTCATCCGCCGCGCCTGGGGCGATCGCGTCATCCAGCAGGGCAGCGCGCCGCGCCATCCCAAATCGGCGTTGCAGGAATGGGCGGCGGCGCATCGCTGCAAGCCGCCTGTCTACACGCTTGCCGGGCGCACCGGGCCGCACCACGCGCCGCGCTTCACCGTCACCGTCGCCCTCCCCGGCCGCCCCGATGCCGAGGCGAGCGCCGATGGCACGTCGAAGCAGGAGGCCGAGACCGCCGCCGCCAAGGCACTGCTGGAGAAACTGGCATGAGCGGGGAACGCTGCGGCCTCGTCGCCGTCGTCGGCGCGCCCAACGCGGGCAAGTCGACGCTGGTGAATGCGTTCGTCGGCCAGAAGGTCGCGATCGTCAGCCCGAAGGCACAGACGACGCGCGTCCGGCTGATGGGCATCGCGCTGGAAGGGACGGCGCAGATCATGCTGGTCGACACGCCCGGCATTTTCGAGGCGCGCCGCCGGCTCGACCGGGCGATGGTCGCCGCCGCCTGGGAGGGCACGACCGATGCCGACCTGATCGCCCTCGTCGTCGATGCGAAGACGGGGGCCACCGCCCGCGTCAGGGCTCTGGCCGAAACGCTGAAGGCGCGGCCCGAGGCGAAGGTTGTCATCCTCAACAAGGTCGATCTCGTCCGGAAGGAAAAGCTGCTCGAGCTTGCGGTGGCCTTTCAGGAGATGCTCGATCCGCGCGCCATCTTCATGGTCAGCGCGACCAGCGGCGACGGCATCGCCGATCTTAAGAAAGCGCTGGCCGATGCGATGCCCGCCGGCCCCTGGCACTTCCCCGAAGATCAGGTATCCGATGCCACCGACCGGATGATCGCCGCCGAGGTGACGCGTGAGCAGCTCTATCTCCAGCTCCACGCCGAGCTGCCCTATGCCAGCGCGATCGAGACGGAGAAATATGAGGAGCGCCGCGACGGATCGGTCGCCATCCACCAACAGATCCTCGTCGCGCGCGACAGCCAGAAGGCGATCATCCTCGGCAAGGGCGGCGCACGGCTGAAGGAGATAGGCAGCCGCGCCCGCGCCGAGCTGTCCGCCCTGCTCGACCGCAAGGTGCACCTCTTCCTCCACGTCAAGGTGAAGCCCGATTGGGAGGAGGATCGCAGCCTCTATCGCGAGATCGGGCTGGATTGGGTGGACTGAACCGCATTAAGGGTCGGCGCGACACAGCGGAGAGGAAGGCCATGCACCAGATCGATATCGCACCGGAACTGATCGCGCAGCGGAATCAGGCGCGCGGCGGGCGGCGGTCGATCTTCGGCGATATCGTGCCCGAGCGGACGGCGCAGGTCGTCATCGACATGCAGAACGGCTTCATGGAGCCGGGCGCGCCGGTCGAGGTGCCCTTCGCCCGCGAGATCGTGCCCCATGTCAACGCGATCGGCGAGGCGCTGCGCAAGGCGGGCGGCACGAACATTTTCGTTCGTTTCTCGACACCCGTCGACGCGCTCGAAAGCTGGTCGAACTTCTATGCGAGGCTGCCGGTCGAGGCGCGGCAGGCGCATCAGGCTGCGTTCGCGCCGGGTGCCCATTATTGGGAATTCTGGCCCGAACTGGATATTCGCGACGAGGACGTGATCGTCGAGAAGGGGCGCTTTTCCGCCTTCGTGCCGGGGACATGCGATCTTGACGAGACGTTGCGCGCGCGGGGCATCGACACGCTGATCGTCACGGGCACGCTCACCAATTGCTGCTGCGAGTCCACTGCGCGCGACGCGATGCAGCGCAACTACAAGGTCCTGTTCGTCGAGGACGCCAACGCAGCCCGCAGCGACGCCGATCATAATGCCGCGCTCGCCAACATGTGCGCGCTGTTCGCGGACGTGATGCCCACCGACGAGTTGCTTTCGGCACTGCGTGGCTGACCGTCACAAGGCCTTGCGAAACGTCAGATTGTAACGCGCCTCCCCCGTCAGGGGGTGATCGCCGGGCTTCAGAGTGTCGATACCGTGGAAGGCGAGGCGCGAGGGGCCACCCCAGACGACGACATCGCCCTGTGTCAGGCGCAGCCGGCGCGGCCGTTCGCCGCGCGCCTGTCCGCCCCATAGGAAGGTCGCCGGCAGACCCAGCGACACCGAGACGATCGGCTGCGCGAAATCGCGCTCGTCGATATCCCGGTGCAACGTCAGGCGCGTGCCCGGCGCGTAACGGTTGATAAGGCAGACGTCGGGCGCGAAGCCGGCGAAACCCGCCGCCGCCGCCGCGCCGGCCGCGAGATCGCGGAACAGTCCGGGCATGACGGGCCACGGCTGCCCGGTCGCGGGATCGCGCGCGTCGTAGCGATAGCCGGACCGATCGGATACCCACCCCGCCTCTCCGCAATTGGTCATCGCCACCGACATGCGCAGGCCGCCGCGCGTCACCATGTGCCGAAAGGGCGCGGCGGCGGCGATATCGGTTATCGCGGCGAACAGCGCCCCCGCCCCCTCCCGCGCAAAGCCGCCCAGCAGCAGAGCGCCATCGCCCAGCCGGAGCATCGCGTCCCATTTGCCCGTCATCGCATCGTCCTCCACATGCGCTTAGATGGGGTGCGGGCATATGGTTTCGAGGGGCCTCGCCCGCATGGCAAGGAGGCGATGAAACCTTGCTTACACAAGGGGGGCCGGGTAGAAACGCGACTTTGGACGGCGAGCCGATCGCCGACCGAATTTCATGTGCCCGTCGCCATCCTTTCCAGGACGGCGGCCGGCGCGCCTTGTCGGCGGCGGACGCTGCGCTCCGACGGCATTGGGAGGAATTCTGCCAGGATGGCGTCTGCACCGGACAAGGCTTTCGATCCGCTCCTCTATGGCGCCCTCGCCGCCGCCACGGTGCTGCCCTTTCTCGCAGATATGATATTGCCGCTCGGTACGGCGGTATGGGTCCTCTACATCTTCCCCGTCGTCCTCGCTTATCTGGCGATGCGCCCGATCATCCCTCCCGCGCTCGCCGCGGTGGGGACGGTGCTGATGATTATCGGCTACATCTTCGGGCCGGCGGGCGTGAACGCCGACATCGCCGCGATCAACCGGCTGCTGGGCGCCTTTACCTGCTGGATCGTCGGCGGCATCGGCTTTCTGTTCGTGCGGCACCGGAAGGCAGTCCGCCGGCAGGACTGGCTTCAGGCCGGTCAGGTCGGCATTGCGGAGGCGATCAGCGGCGAACAGGGGCTGGACGAGCTGGGCGGCAACGTACTGGGCTTCCTCACCGATTATGTCGGGGCGCAGGCGGGCGCGATCTTCATCCAGAACGGCGAATCCTATCGCCTGCGCGCCACCTTCGGCGTGCCCGCCGAGGCCGCTATTCCCGATCATGTGCAGCCCGGCGACGGCCTGCTCGGCGAGGCCCTTCGCGAGCGCCGCGCCTTCCGCCTCGATGTCGTGCCCGATGATTATCTCTATTACGGCTCGGGCCTTGGACAGGCGAAGCCGCGCCACCTGCTGATCCAGCCGATAACCGTCGAAGGCCACGCGAACGCGGTTCTGGAACTGGGCTTCGCGAACAGGCCCGGCCCATTGCGCGCGGACCTGCTTGCCAGCGTCGCCGAAGTGATCGGCGTCGCGATCCGGTCGACGCGCTTCCGGCTGCGGCTCCAGGAACTGCTCGAAGAAACGCAGCAGCAGGCCGAGGAACTGCAGGTCCAGAGCGAGGAGCTGCGCGCCGCGAATGAGGAGCTGGAGCAGCAGGCCCGTTCGCTCCAGGATTCGCAGGCGCGGCTGGAGGAGCAACAGGTCGAGCTGGAGCAGAGCAACGCCAATCTGGAAGAACATATGCAGGCGCTGGAGGCGCAGCGCGACGATCTCGCCCGCGCCCAGTCTGCCCTCCAGGCGCAGAAGAAGGAATTGGAGCAGGCAAGCCGCTACAAATCCGAATTTCTCGCCAACATGTCGCACGAACTGCGTACACCGCTCAATTCGCTGCTCATCATGGCCCGGCTGCTGGCCGACAATCGCCATGGCACGCTGAGCGCCGAAGAGGTGAAGTTCGCCGAGACGATCGAAACGTCGGGCAACGACCTGCTGCTGCTGATCAACGATATCCTCGACATATCGAAGATCGAGGCGGGCCAGCTCGAATTGCAGCCGCGGCGGGTGCGGATCGCGCCGATCGGCGAAAAGCTGAAGACCGCGTTCGGCGCGGCGGCGGCCGATAAGGGGCTGCTCTTCACCCTCGAAATCCTGCCGGAAACGCCCGACGATCTGGAAACCGATCCGCAGCGGCTGGAACAGGTGCTCAAGAATTTCCTGTCCAACGCGATCAAGTTCACCGACACGGGCGAGGTACGCCTGCGGATCGGCGCCGCCGCCGACGGGCGTATCGCCCTGTCGGTGCGCGATAGCGGCATCGGCATCCCGCCCGAGGAGCAGGAGAATATCTTCGAAGCCTTCCGCCAGGCGGACGGAACGGTCAGCCGCAAATATGGCGGCACCGGCCTCGGCCTGTCGATCTCGCGCGAGCTGGCGCGGCTGCTGGGCGGCGACATCATCGTCGAAAGCGCCGTGGGCCAGGGCAGCACCTTCACCCTGCTGCTGCCGCCCGCCTACGACGCCGCTGCCGCGCAGGCCCGCCCCGCCCCACCCTCGCCTCCGCAGCCGCACACGCGCCCCCGCGCCGCCGAGCAGGCGCCGCCGCTGCCGGTCAGGCGTTCCCCGGTCGAGGACGATCGCGAGCGACTGACCGGCGAGGGCCGCGTGATTCTGGTGGTGGAGGACGATCCGGCTTTCGCCTCCATCCTGTGCGATCTCTCGCACGAAATGGGCTTTCAATGCCTGATTGCGGAGACGGCGGACGAAGGCGTGCTGATGGCGCGCCAATATCTGCCCAACGCCGTCATCCTCGATATCGGCCTGCCCGATCATACCGGCCTCGTCGTGCTCGACCGTATCAAGCGCGACCTGCGCACCCGGCACATCCCGGTGCATGTCGTCTCGGTCAGCGATTATACGCAGGCCGCGCTCGCTTATGGCGCGGCGGGTTACATGCTGAAGCCGGTGCGACGCGAGGAACTGGTCCAGGTGCTGGAAGGGCTCGAGACGCGGATGGCGCAGCGGATGCGGCGCGTGCTCGTGGTCGACGACGACGCCAGGCAGCTCGAAGGGCTGCGCCACCTGCTCGCCTCGCGCGATGTCGAGGCGGTGGACGCCCGCACCGCCGCCGAGTGCCTCGAACGGCTGGCGCTGGAGACGTTCGACTGCATGGTCCTCGATCTCAATCTGCCCGACGCTTCGGGGTTCGAGGTGCTCGAACGGCTGAGCATCGACGAGTCGATCTCCTTCCCTCCGGCGATCGTCTATACCGGTCGCGCGCTTTCGGCTGACGAGGAGTTGCAGCTTCGCAAATATTCGAAATCGATCATCATCAAGGGCGCGAAATCGCCCGAGCGGCTGCTCGACGAGGTGACGCTCTTCCTGCATCAGGTGGTGTCGGATCTGCCCGAGCAGCACCAGCAAATGCTCGCCAAATCGCTCAATCGCGACGCCGCGCTCGAAGGACGGCATATCCTGGTGGTCGAGGATGATATTCGTAACGTCTATGCGCTCACCAGCCTGTTCGAATCACACGGCGCAACGATCCGCATCGCCCGCAACGGACGCGAGGCGCTGACCGCGCTGGAGGCCGCGCGCGACGGCGGCCAACCTGTCGATCTGGTGCTGATGGACGTGATGATGCCCGAAATGGACGGCCTCACCGCGACGAAGGAGATTCGGCGTCAGGGGCAATGGAAGGACTTGCCGATCATCACCCTCACCGCCAAGGCGATGCCGCAGGACCATGAGCAATGCATCGCGGCGGGCGCGAGCGATTATCTCGCCAAGCCGCTCGACATCGACAAGCTGCTCTCGCTCGTCCGGGTCTGGATGCCCCGGTGAACGATCGACGCACGCCCGAAACGACCGAGGAGATCGAACTGGCGTTGCTGCTAGAGGCGCTGTGGCGGCGCTATCAATATGATTTTCGGGGTTATTCACTGGCTTCGGTCGGCCGCCGGATGGCGCGCGCGCAGCAGCATTTCCGCTGCCCCACCCTGTCGGCACTCCAGGAACGTATATTGCACGAGCCGGCTTTGCTGCCCGAACTGCTCGGCTTCCTGACGATACAGGTGAGCGAGATGTTTCGCGATCCGGCCTATTTCCGGACGCTGCGGGAGGAGGTGGTGCCACATCTTCGCACCTATCCTTCGCTGAAGGTGTGGGTGGCCGGGTGCAGCACGGGCGAGGAACTCTATTCGCTCGCCATCCTGTTCCGCGAGGAAGGGCTTGAGGAGCGCACGATCTTCTACGCGACCGACATCAGCCCGGCGGCGCTGCGGAAGGCGGAAGCGGGCATTTACGAACTGGACCGCCTGCCCCTCTTCACCGAGAATCACCGCCGCACGGGTGCGCCGACCTCGCTTTCCGATTATTATACCGCCGCCTACGGCGCCGCCGTCTTCGACAAGAGCTTGCGCGCGCGCACTGTGTTCGCCGAACACAGCCTCGTGTCGGACGAGGTGTTCGCCGAGGTTCACCTCGTCTCCTGCCGCAACGTGCTGATCTATTTCGACCGGGGCTTGCAGGATCGCGCGATAGGCCTGTTCCAGGATTCGCTGGTACGCGGCGGCTTCATCGGGCTCGGCGCGAAGGAGAGCCTGCGCTTTTCGGCCCATGCCGGGAGCTTTACCGATTTCGCCCGTGCCGACCGCATCTACCGGGCAGGAGGACTATACCCCGCCGGCAAGGAGATCATCCATGCCATCCAGTGAACCCGTCAAATTCCTGCTCGTCGACGACGTGGCCGAGAATCTGGCCGCGCTGGAAGCACTGCTGCGTCGTGACGGGCTGGAGATTCTAAAGGCGCGTTCAGGCCCCGAGGCGCTTGAGCTGCTGCTCGTCCACGAATTCGCGCTGGCGATGCTCGATGTCCAGATGCCCGACATGGACGGTTTCGAGCTGGCCGAGCTGATGCGCGGCACCGAACGCACGCGCAATATCCCGATCATCTTTCTCACCGCCGTCGCCACCGACGAGCGCCGGCGTTTCCGGGGCTATGAGGCGGGCGCGGTCGATTATCTGCTGAAGCCGATCGACACGCGGATGCTGACCAACAAGGCCGACATATTTTTCGAGCTGAACCGCCAGCGGAAGGAACTGGCGCGGCAGCGCGACGAGTTGCGCAGCACCGCCGACACGCTCGCCGCCACGCTGGCAAGGTTGCAGGCACATGGCGACAATTCGCCGCTCGCCGTGGTCGAGTTCGACGCCGCCCTGCGCTTCATGTCCTGGTCTCAGGGCGCGCAGCGGATGTTCGGCTGGGAGGCGGCCGAGATAGTGGGCAGCCGGCTCGATACGTTCGGCTGGATTCACGATGAGGATGCGCCCGCCATCTCCGCCTCGATCAGGGAGATGTTCGCGGGCGGCGAACCGCGCACCGTTCATCATCACCGCTTCCGCCACAAGGACGGCACCGTCCTCGATTGCGAATGCTATTGCTCAGTGCTGCTCGACTCGGCGGGCAATCCCCTCTCGATCAACACGCAGATTCTGGACGTCACCGAACGCAAACGCGCCGAGGAAACCCGCCATCTGCTGATTGGCGAGCTCAATCACCGGGTGAAGAACACGCTCGCCTCGGTGCAGGCGATCGCGAACCAGACCTTGCGTCATGTGGAAAGTCCGGCTGATTTCGCGCCCAAATTCTCCGGCCGCATCCAGTCGCTCGCCCGTGCCCATTCGCTCTTGAGCAGCACGACGTGGAAGGGCGCCCGGCTGACGGAGCTGATCCAGGACCAGATCGACTTGGGCGCGATCGACGAAACGAAGCTCAGCGTTTCCGGCCCGGCGATCGATCTGGAGCCGCAGCTTGCGCTCCATCTCGCGCTGATCCTTCATGAACTGGGCACCAACGCCAACAAATATGGCGCGCTGTCGGTCGAGGAAGGCCATGTCACGCTCGACTGGTCGATAAAGAACGAGATGCTCACGCTGCGTTGGGTCGAGCGGGGCGGCCCGCCGGTGACGCCGCCCTCGCGGCGCGGCTTCGGCACCACGCTGATCGAACGCAGCATCAAGTCGGACGGGGGCAAGGCCCGTCCACGCTATGATGCGGACGGCATATGCTGGGAGATCGAGCTGCCGATCGGCGAGGGCCGCTATTCGGGATCGGAAGCATTTCCCCGCGCCTTCACGCCCGCCGCGCCGCAGGAGTCTGCGCCCGCCGGCCTGCCGCCGGTCTGCCTCGCGGGCAAGCGCATCCTCGTGATCGAGGACGAATCACTCGTCGCGGTGGAGCTGGCGACGATCCTGCAGGAGGCCGGGGCCGAGATCGTCGGGCCGGCCGGTAATGCCACCCAGGCGATGCGGATGATCGAAAGCGACGCGATCGACGGCGCGCTGCTCGACGGCAATCTCCACGGGCGGCAGGTGGACGGAATCGCCGATGCGCTCGTCGATCATGACGTGCCTTTCCTGTTCGTCAGCGGCTATGGCGCCGATCATCTGCCATCGGCCTTCGGCGACGTGCCCGTGCTCGGCAAGCCGTTTGATCCCCGGCAGCTTGTCGGCGCGGTCGCCCGCCTGCTCAGGATTCGCGAGCCGCGGTCTGCGCGCGAGGCGGCGTGGCACGCGCCTGCGGCCGAATGAATATCTGGCGCACCGTCGGTTGCGCCTCACGCGCCCGCCGCTCGATCGCCTCGACCGCCTTTTCGATCTGCGTCGTGGTGAAGCCGTCGTCGAAATCGAGGCTGATCGCGGCCACCACCTGATCGGGGGCGAGATGGATGGTCAGCACCTCGTTGACCGCGCACACCCCCCGCTCCTCGCGTGCGATCGCCGCGATCGCGCCGCTCACGCCGACGCTCGCCCGCTCGCCGATCAGCAAGCCCTTGCTTTCGCGGGCCAGCAGCACCGCGACGATCGCCAGCACGACGCCGATCAGCACCGATCCCACGCCGTCCAGCCGGGGCTCCTCCATCACCACCGCCAGCGTGATGAACAGGGCGGCGATCAGGATGCCGACGATCGCGGCGCTATCCTCGAACAGCACCGCGAAGGTGGACGGGTCCTTGCTGCGGCGGATCGCGCGCCACCAGCTGTCATCGCCCTTGGTTTGCGCAAACTCCTTGAGCGCGATCAGCCAGGAACCGCCCTCGAACAGCAGGGCAAAGCCGAGGACGACATAGTTCACCAGCGGCCGGCTGATGACCTCCGGCTTACGGATATGCTGGATGCCTTCATAGACCGAAACGCCCGCGCCGCCCGCGAAGATCAGCAGAGCGACGACGAAGCTCCAGAAATACAATTCCCGCCCATAGCCGAGCGGATGCACCACATCGGGCGGCCGGCGCGACCGCTTGAGCCCGTAAAGCAACAGCCATTGATTGCCGGTGTCGACCAGCGAATGGACGCCTTCGGTGAGCATCGACGAGCTGCCGGTGATCGCGGCGGCCGCCAATTTGGTCGCCGCGATCGCGAAGTTGCCGGCAAGCGCGGCATAGATGACGCGCTGTCCGCTGGTGGCAGCCATCGATGCCGCGACCGTCCGGCCCGGCGCTTATGGCTTCAGCCCGCGCGCCATGTCCAGATGCCCCGAAACGATCGGCACCATTTCCGTCGCGAAACTCTTGAGCGGCGGCACATCGCCCGCCACCGCATAGCTTTGCAGCGCGGCGAGCGTGGTTTCATGCGCGGTGATCTGATCGTTGATATAGGCTTGGTCGAATGCCGCGCCGCTCTGCGGCTTTAGCGCGTCCAGCTTCGATTGCAGATCGGGCGGCAGCGTCGGATCGGGCGTTACCGCCGGGCTGGCGGTGCTGGCGGCTTTTTTCAGCTTCGCCGTCGACTCCGTATGCGCGTCGATCATCTGCTGCGCGAATTTTTTCACGTCCGCGGACTGGGCCTTGTCGAGCGCGAGCTTCGAGGAGGCGATTTCGAACGCATCGCTCCCTGCGGCGGCATTCGCGAAATCCTGCCCGCTCATCGGGGCAGCCGCGGGCGGCGTTTCCATGGCGGCATTGTTGTCAGCCATGTTGAGATTGTCGGCCGCCATATTATCCGTCGCGACAGCGCTGGAATTGCCGCCCTTTGAGCCGCATGCCGTGAGCGAGGTCGCGATCACGAGCAGCGTCAAGGTGCCTAGGCGTTTCCCCATGTTCCATCTCCGAGTCCGTTGCATCCTTCCTCGCCGAAACGTGAAGGTGCCCGATGTAACGAGCCGGCGGCGAACGCGTTCCTGCCGCATCCGCCGAACGCAACCGATTGTTCATCCGAATGTTGTGTGCACCATCCAGCGCACGCGCAGAAAACGGGAGGTGCCGATGAACGGCTTCGCCATCGACAGGCTCATTCTCGTTCCCGACGATATCGATCTTTCCCGCTCGCCGCTCGCGGGCCATCTCGACGCCGAAACCTATGTGCTGGGCGCGTTCAATCCGGGCCTGACGCGCCTTCCGAGCGGCAATCTGCTGATGATGGTGCGCGTCGCCGAGGCGCTGAAAACCCCGATCCGCGACGATCATGTCCATGCCATACGGTGGGAAGAGGGCGGCCGGGGCGGTCGCTATGTCCTCGATGCCTGGCCGCTGGAGTTGGCCGACACCGCCGATCCGCGCAAGTTCCTGATCCACGGCGGCGGCTGGCGCGTCATGGCGCTCACCTCGCTCGCCTGGCTGCTGCCTGTCGAGTTGAGCCCCGATGGCCTGCGGATCGTGGATATCCATTATGAGAGGGCGATCGCCCCGCAGGGCGATTTCCAATGCTACGGGATCGAGGATGCCCGCATCAGCAAGGTGGAGGGCCGCTGGCTGATGACGACCTGCTCAGTCAGCCCGGAACGACATTCGACCACGCTCTATTCCTCGGACAACGGGCTCGACTGGCGGTTCGAGGATATCGTCCTCGATCATCAGAACAAGGACATGCTGATCTTCGAAGGGCGCATCGAGGACCGGTACTGGGCGCAGACGCGGCCTCTGGGCGAACTCTATTTCGCCTATCCGCCGGGCAGCGAGTGGCGCGCCGGCCCCTCGATCAATCTCGCCACGTCACCCGATGCGCTCCACTGGAAGCCCTATCGCAAGCCCGGCATCCGCCCGCATGCCGGCACGGTTGCCACCGCGCGGATGGGCGGCGGCGCCCCGCCGATCCTGACCGACGAAGGCTGGCTGACGCTGTGGCACGGGGTAGAGCCGAAGGAGATCGTCGGCATCTATCGCACCTACTGGTCAATCCTCGACCGGAACGATCCCAGCAAGGTGATCCGCAGCGATCATACGCCGCTGCTTGAGCCGAACGCCGAGCTGACCCGGCATCTCGAAAAGCAGATGTATGTGCGCGACGTCGTCTTCACCACGGGCATCGTCGATCAGGGCGATCATTATGTCATCGCCTCCGGAGAGGCCGACCTCGCCTGCCGCATCACGCACGTTCCGAAAAGCGCGTTCGCCTGAGTCGTCGCCCGCAAGGAGGGCCCTCACACGTCCGGCAAGGTCTGCCCCGCCCGCCCCCAACCGGCGAGGCCCTTGGAACCCGCGCGGCGGCGCAGCTCCTCGGCATCGCCGACATGCCAGCGCGCCGCCGTATCGAGATCGCGCAACTCCTCCCACGTCACCGGCGTCGCCACCGGCGCGCGCTCGCGGCTGCGGACCGAATAGGGCATCACCGCCGTCGCGCCGCGCTGGTTACGCAGATAATCGACGAAGATGCGCCCCTTGCGCTTCGCCTTGGGCAGCGCGTCGGTAAAGCGGCCCGGCTCCGCCTGCGCGAGCACGGTGGCGAAGCGGTGCGCGAAATCCTTGACGGCGGGCCATTCGGCCTCGGGCGTCAGCGGCGCGATGACGTGGACGCCCTTGCCCCCCGTCACCATCGCGAAGGTGGTGAGCCCGATTTCGGCCAGCCGCTCGCGCACATGGAATGCGGCGGAGACGACGTCGGCGAAGGCCAGCCCCTCGTCGGGATCGAGATCGAAGACGAGCCGGTCCGCCTTCTCGATATCCTCGATCCGCGCGCCCCAGCCGTGAAACTCGATCGTGCCCATCTGGACACAGGTCAGCAGCCCTTCGGCATCGTCGATGAAGAGATAGGGCTCCTCATGCCCGTCCTTTTCGCGAATGCCGATATGCTTCACATGCTCGCCGAAGCTGCCGGCATCATGTTTCTGGAAGAAGCATTTGCGCGCCCGCCCCTGCGGACAGCGCACCAGGCTGATCGGCCGGCTGCCCACCCAGGGAAGCATGATCGGCGCGACCGCCTGATAATAATCGGCAAGCTCGCCCTTGGTGATCCCGCCTTCGGGGAAGATCACGCGGTCGCGATTGCTGATCTTCACCGCGACCGTCGCCGTTTCGGCCATCTCCTCGACGGGCGCCTCGCTCTCCACCACCACCGCCTCGGGATTCTTGTCCTCGCGGAGGCCGAGATAGCTGGGATGCCGCAGCACGCCTTCGTCGGTGAATTCGGTGAAGGCGATTTCCGCGACGAGGCGGGGCTTGATCCAGTGCGCGCCGCGCACCGCCGCGCGCGGCGCCGCAACGGTAGCCTTCTTCACCGCCAGCTTCTCCATCAGCGCCGACAGCCGCTCGATCTCGTCGGCGGTGAAACCGGTGCCGACCTTGCCGGCGTAGCGCAGCGCGCCCTTTTCGTTGATGCCAAGCAGCAGCGAACGAAAACCCCGCGCCTTGTCGGAGGGGGTCCAGCCGACGATGACGAATTCCTGCCGCCGGATGCATTTCGTCTTGACCCAGCTTTTCCCGCGCGTGCCGACATAACGCGAGTCGACGCGCTTGGAGACGACGCCTTCGAGGCCGGCGCCGCAGAAGCGATCGAACAGTTCCTCGCCGCGCCCGACGATATGATCCGAATAGCGGATGGGTCCCTGCCCCTCGCCGACCAGCGCGCGCAATTTCTCCTTGCGCTCGACAAGCGGCAGCCGCGTCAGATCCTCGCCGTCGAGCGCGAGCAGGTCGAACGCATAATAGACGATCGCCTTTCGATTGCCCTTGAGCGCGGCCTGGAGCGCCTGAAAGCTGCTCTTGCCTTCTTCGTCGAGCACCACCGCCTCGCCGTCGATCAGCGCCGATCCGCAATCGAGGCCGGTCGCCTCGGCCAATATGTCGGGAAAGCGATCGGACCAGTCGAGCCCCGATCGCGTATAGCCACGCGCCTCGCCGCCGCCGACCGCCACCAGCGTCCGGTAGCCGTCATATTTCATCTCATGCAGCCAGCGCGCGCCCGCCGGAACATGATCCACCAATGTCGCAAGCTGAACGGGCTGGAAGGGCGGCGGCGCGTCACCCGCTTTCGCCTTGCCGCGCTTGCCCGCGCTCTTCTTCGCTTTCCCGCCCGCCGCGATTTCGGCCATCGTCCGGCCGCTCTCCACGCTGGTAAGATAGTCGGCGACCAGATCGTCCGATCCCCCCACCCGATCGTCGGCGATCTTGCGCAGCAGCCAGTTCTCGTTCTTCTCCTTCGCGCGCGGCTTCAGCCGGATCAGCAGCCATTCGCCCTTCATCCGCTCGCCATGAAGGATGAAATGCAGATGCCCTTCGGCCAGCGTCTTGCGCGGGTCCTTGCCGGGGATCGGCTCCCACGTCCCTTTGTCCCACAGCATGACGGTGCCGCCGCCATATTCGCCCTTGGGGATCGTCCCTTCGAAGCCCGCATAATCCAGCGGATGGTCCTCGGTCCGGACAGCCAGCCGCTTGTCGTCGGGATTGAGGCTCGGGCCGCGCGTCACCGCCCAGCTTTTGAGCACGCCGTCCAGTTCGAGGCGAAAATCATAATGGAGACGTGTCGCCGCATGTTTCTGGACGACGAAGCCATTGCCCTTCGTCGCCTTGCTCGCGCCGGACGGCTCGGCCGTCTTCCTGAAATCGCGCTTGGCGCGATAGGTGGCGAGGCTGTCGTCCGAAGCACGGGCGGAGGTGGTTCGCGCCATGGCGGCTCTCTCCTCAGGCGCGCTTGCGCTGCGGCGCCTTGGCGGGCGCTTTCCTGGCGGGCGTCTTCTTCGCGGCAGGCTTGCGTCCCTCGGCCTTGGGCGTATCGAGCGATTTCTTCAGCGCCGCCATCAGGTCCACGACGTTGGTGCCGCGCGGCCGTTCCTCCTCTTCCTCGATCGTGATCGATTTGCCCTTCTTCTTGCGCTCGATCAGCGCCTTCAGCGCATCGACATAGCGGTCGTGAAACTCGCTCGCGTCGAACTTGCCGGTCTTCTTTTCGATCAGCGTCTCGGCAAGGTCGAGCAGTTCGGGATCGGGCTTCGCGTCGGCGATTCCGCGAAAATAGCTCGCCGCCTTGTTCACCTCGTCGGCGTAGCGCAGCGTCTCCATCACCAGCCCGCGTCCGCAAGGCTTGATGCTGACGACATATTCGCGCCCACGCATCGCCAGTTGCCCAAGGCCGATCTTGCCGCTCCGTTTCAGCGCCTCGCGCAGGACGATAAAGGCTTCCTCGGCCAGCTCGTCGGCTGGGACCACATAATAAGGCTTTTCGAAATAGATCGGATCGATATCGCGCACGTCCACGAACTGGGTGAGCGCGAGCGTCTTCTTGCTCTCCAGCCTGACGCCCTCGATCTCCTTCTCGTTGAGCAGGACATATTCGCCCTTCTCATATTCATAGCCCTTGATGATCTCGTCGGTATCGATCGGGCCGATGCCGGGGACGACCTTCTCATATTTGATGCGCTTGCCCGAAGGCTCGTGGATCTGATGGAAGGCGATCGTCGCGCCGCTCTTCACCGCCGAGAATATCTCCACCGGGATCGAAACGAGCGCCAGCCTGATCTGTCCGCGCCAATAGGGACGTGCCGCCACGCGAAGCCTCCTCTTGCCCCCGAGAGGGGGGAACCCGCGATCGTCGCGGTCGTTCCGGCGTGCGCTTTTCCCGGCCTGTCTCGCCGACGGAACGCCCCTCCGCGCCGGCCGTTTTTTCGGCCTGTCCCTATCGCCGGAGGAATGAGATGGTCGAGATTGCCGACGCGAAGATACTCATCATCGCCACCGACGGCTTCGAGCAATCGGAACTGTTCAAGCCGCGCGAGGCGCTGATCGACGCAGGCGCGAAAGTGACGCTCGCGTCCAACAAGAGCGAGCCGATCCAGGGCATGGAACATCATGAGAAAGGCGCGACGATCACGCCCGACGCCTCGATCCACGAGGTGCGCGCGGACGATTATGACGCGCTCGTCCTTCCCGGCGGCGTCGCCAATCCGGACGCGATGCGCACCGAAAAGGATGCGATCCGTCTCGTCCGCGATTTCTTTGCCAGCGGCAAGACGGTGGCCGCCATCTGCCACGGCCCCTGGCTGCTGGCCGAGGCGGACGTGATCAAGGGCCGTCGCCTGACCGGCTGGCCCTCGATCCGCACCGATCTGCGCAATGCCGGCGCGGAAGTGGTGGACGAAGCCGTCGTGATCGACGGCAATCTCATCACCAGCCGCAAGCCGCAGGATATCCCCGCCTTCAACGGCGCGCTGCTCCGCGCCGTGGGCGGGTGAGGCCGGGCCTCAGCGGAAGATCGCGCGTCCCGCGTAACGCGCCGCCGTGCCCAGTTCCTCCTCGATGCGGATGAGCTGGTTATATTTGGCCAGCCGGTCGGATCGGGCAAGACTGCCTGTCTTGATCTGCCCGCAATTGGTGGCGACGGCGAGGTCGGCGATCGTCGCATCCTCCGTCTCGCCCGAACGGTGCGACATGACGGCGGTGTAGCGCGCGCTCTGCGCCATCGACACCGCCTCCAGCGTCTCGGTCAGCGTCCCGATCTGGTTCACCTTGACGAGCAGCGAATTGGCGATGCCCGCCTCTATGCCGCGTTGTAGGATTTCGGGATTGGTGACGAACACGTCGTCGCCGACAAGCTGCACCTTGCCGCCGATCGCGTCGGTCAGCAGTTTCCAGCCCTCCCAATCCTCCTCAGCCATTCCGTCCTCGATCGACGCGATCGGATAGCGGCCGACGAGGTCCGCCAGATAATCGGCCATTTCGCGCGACGACAGCGTCCGCCCCTCGCCTTCCAACCGATAGGCGCCATCCTTGTGGAATTCGGACGCGGCGCAATCGAGCGCGAGCATCACGTCGTCGCCCGGCCGGTATCCCGCCGCCGCGATCGCCTCCATGATGAAGTCGAGCGCGGCCGGCGCGCTGGCAAGGTTGGGCGCGAAGCCGCCTTCATCGCCCACCGCTGTCGCAAGCCCCTTGTCGTGCAGCTTCTTCTTCAGCGTGTGGAAGATCTCCGCGCCGCAGCGCACCGCCTCGACGATGCTGGCCGCGCCTACCGGCATGATCATGAATTCCTGGAAGTCGATCGGATTGTCGGCATGCGCCCCGCCATTGACGATGTTCATCATCGGCACCGGCAGGACATGCGCCGAGACGCCGCCGACATAGCGATAGAGCGGCAGCCCGCGCGATTCCGCCGCCGCCTTCGCCACGGCGAGGCTGACGCCCAGGATCGCGTTGGCGCCCAGCCGGCCTTTGTTCGCGGTGCCGTCCAGATCGATCATCCGCGCGTCGATGGCGCGCTGGTCCTCCGCCTCCAGACCCAGCACCGCTTCGGCGATCTCGCCGTTTACGCTCTCGACCGCCTCGTCGACGCCCTTGCCGAGCCAGCGGCCGGCATCACCATCCCGCTTCTCCACTGCCTCGCGCGCGCCGGTCGATGCGCCCGACGGCACGGCGGCACGGCCCCGGCTGCCATCTTCCAGCGTCACGTCCACCTCGACGGTGGGGTTCCCCCGGCTGTCCATGATCATGCGGCCGTGAACGTCGACGATGAGGGTCATAACAGCGGATACCTTGTTGTAGACGATGGAACGGCCGCGCTCTATCCGGCCGCTCGCGGATAGGCAAATCCTGCGGCGGGCGGTATTGGGAACATCCCTTGGTGCGGCATGTTGTCGTCGCGATAGGGGAAATGTTTTCACGGAGGTTGACGATGGCCGCAGGCAAGGACCCGCTTCCCGAGGGAACCGACACCATCATCGAAGAGGTCGTGGATCTCGGCGAAGGCGCCGGTGACGCAGCGAAGGAGCGCGCCGAATCGGCCGCCAGCCGCGGCAAGGCAGCAATCAAAAAGGCCGGCGAGGCTGCCGCTGGTATCGGCGGGCAAGCCGCCGATAAGGCGCGCGGCCTTGCCACCGAGGGCAAGGCGCGGGCAGCCAATGCGCTTGATGGGGTAACAAAGCTGGTCGGCAATGCCGCAAGCACGATCGACGACAAGGTGGGCGATCAATATGGCGACTACGCCCGCCGCGCGGCGGAGGCGGTGCAGGGCTTCGCCTCCACCCTGCGCTCGCGCGATGTCGACGAATTGCTGCGCGACGCGCGAGAAACGGTGCGCCGGCATCCGGCCATCGCGCTCGGCACGGCGGCGGCGCTCGGCTTTCTCATCGCCCGTGCAATCAAGGTGGGCGCCGATTCGGGCGCGGAGGGGGGAGACGAGCCGCTCACGCCGCCGCGCACCGGCAAGGCGCCCCATGTAGAAACCCACGCACCGGGGGCCTGATTTGGCCGAGGCGGACGACGGGAATGAGACGCAAGAGGGTGAAAGCGAATCCCTGGGCAGTCTCTTCAACCGGCTGATCGGCGACGCGCGCGCGCTCGCCCGGGCCGAGCTGGACCTGTATCGCAGCATCGTCGTCCGCCGGCTCACCGGCTCCCGCCGCGTCCTGCTGCTTGCAGGCTCGGCACTGGTGCTGATGCTGGCATCGGTGACGGCTCTGCTGGTCGGCTTCGTGATGGCGCTTGCGCGGCTGATCGGGCCCTTCTGCGCGGCACTTGTGGTCGGCATTGGCGGCGTGGTCGTCGGGCTTCTCCTTCTCTGGCTGGCGGTTCGTTCTTTCCAGCGCCTGGGCGACATGCCGGATGAGGAAGCGCTATGATGGGATCGCGCGAGATCGAACGTCGCGAGCGCGTAGCGCAGGCCGCGCGCGAACGGCTGGCCGCAACGCTTGCCGAAATCCAGCAGCGGCTCGCGCCCGACACGCTCGCGCGCAATGCCTGGGACACGGTGCGCGAACGAGGGCGCGACATGGCGGGCGAGGCGCTGCTTGGCGCCCGGCGCCGGCCTTTTACCACCGGCGCAATCGTCGCGGCGATCCTTCTCTTTTTCGCGCGCGGCCCGCTTTGCCGCTGGGCCTGCCGCAGCTGGAAACGACTTCACAAGGCCAAGCCGCGCGCCCCGGCTTCCGTCGGCGGCGCGAATGAGGAGCAACCGCGATGACCACAGCGACCACAGATTCCGCCGCAAAGATTCGTGCCGCCGCCGATCAGGCCCGCGAGAAGGCGGAACAAGCCTATGCCAGCGCGCGCGAAAAGGCCGGGCAGGCCTATGGCAATGCGCGCGAGGGCGCCAAGATGGCCGGCCAGCGCACCGCCGCCTCGATCGAGGATAATCCGCTGGTCGCCTTGCTCGGCGCGGCGGCGGTGGGCATTCTCGCCGGCGCCTTGCTCCCCGCGAGCGAGCGTGAATCGGGCGCGCTCGGCCCCTTGGGCGGCAAGCTTCGGGAAGCAGGCAAGACCGCCTTCTCCGCCGCGAAGGACGCCGGGCGCGAGACGCTCGACCAGCTCGGCATCAACGAGGCGGCGGCGCGCGAGCAATTGAGCAAGCTTGTCGACGCCGTGGTGCAGACCGCATCGTCGGCGGGCGATGCCGCGGCGAAGTCGGTGCGCGATTGATCCACCGCCCTCGCCCCCTATCTATTCAACTGGAGATATATGCATGACGTCGTTTCGTACCGGTCTGACGGCAATTGCGCTCGCGCTGATGACGGCGGCCGCGCCGATCGCCACCACGCCGGCCGCTGCCGCCGCGATCAACACGCAGGACCCGGCGCAGTTCATCAGCGGCCTGACCGAGCAGGGCTTCGCGGCGCTGCGTTCGGGCAATAAGGATGCCGCCAAGAAGCAGTTCCGCACGCTTCTGGCGCAGCATTTCGCCGTCGATCAGATTGGTGAGCGGCTGATCCGCCGCTGGTCCCCGAAAATCACACCGGCGCAGCATGCCGCCTACAAGGCCGCCTTCCCTAATTTCATCATCGGCACCTATGCCGATCGGCTGTTCGAATATGCCAACGCCACGGTGAAGGTGATCCGCACGCAGCAGGCGGGTAATGGCGCGGCGGTGATGACGCAGGTCATCAAGCCCGGCGCGGCGCCGATCAATGCGATCTGGACGGTCGAGAAGATCGGTGGCGAATATAAGGTAACGAACCTTACCGTCGCGGGCATCAATCTTGCCGTTACCCAGGCGGCGGATTTCGATTCCTATATCCAGCGCAACGGCTTCGACAAGCTGGTCGCCTTCATGAAGGCGCGCGGCTAAAGCATTTTCACGTCAGGTAGCGTCTCCTTACGATTCGAAAAAAGCGGAACACAACTAACAAATAGAGCATGATCCGATTCAACCCGGTCGGATCATGCTCTAGAGCAGGCCCGAATCCGGCTTGCACGGAAAGGCATGGCGCATGAGCAAATTGCATCTCGTCTTCGGCGGACGGGTGAAGGACCCCCAGTCGCTCGATTTCGATCCGGCGACGATCGAGGTCGTCGGCATCTATCCCAACTACAAAACCGCCGAGAACGCATGGCGCGGCGCAGCGCAGCGCACCGTGGACGATGCCGAAATCAAATATGTGGTCGTCCACCTCCACCGCCTGCTCGAACCGGAACTGGACCCCTCCTCGACCTCCTGAGCGGGCTCAGGCGCGGCGGTAGCGTAGCAGGAGCAAAGGCTGCGCAAGGATGAGGCCGGCGAGAAAGCCGCCGATATGCGCGTAGATAGCAATGCTGAACGTCTCGCCACGCAACGCCACGCCGAGGAGAAGCTGGAGCCCGATCCAGCCCGCCGCGAGCCAGACGACATTGATCGCCTTGCTGAGGCGCGGGTGGACGGAAAAAGTGCGCCGCTGGCCGAACAATAGCGCATAGGCGCCGAGCAGCGCCGATGCCGCCCCACTCGCACCAATCATCGGCATCAGCGCGTGCGGACTGAACAGGAAATGGGTGAGCGCGGCGGCATAGGCGCCGATCAGATAGAGCAGAACGGTGAGGCGTGGGCCGAGCGACGCTTCGACGAAGCGGCCGCAAAAGCCGAGGATCAGCATGTTGAAGCCGATGTGCAGCAGCCCGGCATGGAGCAAGGTCGCGGTCAGCGGCGTCGCCCAGACGGGCACGAACCAAATTCCGGGCACCTCGGCCCGAATCGCGATCTCGGCGGCGTGTCCCACCAGCCGTTCGGGGATGAAGCCGCCCCCCAGGATCGCATATTCGTCCAGCCCCGACAGCATCAACAGCAGCCAGGCGGCGACGGTGACGCCGATGATCGCGCCCGTTGCACGCGCGGGTGGAAGCCGCATTCCGGTCAGCCTTCCGCCGCGCGCCGGCGGCTCAGATGAATTCGATCTTGGAGACGACGTAATAACGGTCGCCCGACGGCACCGTCACCTCCACCTCGTCGTCCACCTTGCGCCCGATCAGCGCCCGGCCGAGCGGCGAATTATAGGAGATGCGGCCCGATTTGGCGTCGGCCTCGGTCTGCCCGACGATCTGATATTTGACGGGCTTGTCATCCTCGTCGAGCAGATGGACGGTCGCGCCGAACACCACCTTGTCGCCCGAGAGCGACTTGGGATCGATGATCTGCGCGCGGCTCAGCCGGTCCTCGATATCGGCGATCATCGCCTCGATCTGGCCCTGGCGCTCCTTGGCGGCGTGATATTCGGCATTTTCGGAGAGGTCGCCATGCGCGCGCGCCTCCTCGATCGCGTCGATCACCTGCGGGCGTTCCAGTTTGAACGCCTGCAGTTGCTCCATGAGGATTTGATAGCCCTCCTGCAGCATCGGCATCTTCTCGGCCGTCGACATTCGGCGTACCCCTTCGTCAAAACCAGTGTATCAGACGGCCCCGCTTTGAGGCCGCCCGCGCTCATCCAAAAGATGTCGGGATCAGGCGTGCGCCGGTGAATAATATGATTGGAGGGCCCGCACTTCAAGGTCCCGCTCCCGGAGCGCCTTGATCGCATGCGCCGCTGCCACGCTGCCCGCCGCGGTCGTGAAATAAGGAATCTTGCCGCTCAGCGCCGAGGCGCGGATCGACTGCGAATCCTTGAGCGACTGCCAGCCTTCGGTGGTGTTGAAGATCAGCCCCACCTCCCCATCCTTGATCCGGTCGACGATATGCGGCCGGCCCTGCTGCACCTTGTTGATCGTCTCGACCGCCAGGCCGTTCGCGCGCAGATAGTCCGCCGTCCCGCCCGTCGCGATCACCTTGAAGCCCATGGCGAGCAGCAGCGACACCGCCGGCAGCACCACCGCCTTGTCGCGATCCTTGACCGAGACGAAGGCTGTCCCGCCCTGCGGCAGGATCGTGCCGCCGCCAAGCTGCGCCTTGGCAAAAGCCGTGTTGAAATCGCGATCGATTCCCATGACTTCGCCGGTGGATTTCATTTCCGGCGTCAGCACCGGATCGACACCGGGGAAGCGCGCCCAGGGGAATACCGCTTCCTTCACCGCGACATGATCGATCGCCCGGTCGATCGTCGGCAGGTCGGCCAGCTTCTCGCCCGCCATCACCCGCGCCGCAATCTTCGCCACCGGCACGCCAATCGCCTTCGCGACGAAGGGCACGGTGCGGCTGGCGCGCGGATTGACCTCGATCAGATAGACCTCGTCATCCTTGACCGCGAACTGGATATTCATCAGCCCGCGCACGCCCAGCGCACGCGCGAGCGCATCGGCCTGACGCTCGATCTCGGCGACGATCGCGGGCGAGAGGCTGCGCGGCGGCAGCGAACAGGCGCTGTCGCCCGAATGGACGCCCGCCTCCTCGATATGCTCCATCACGCCGGCGACGACGACGTCCTGTCCATCGGCGATGGCGTCGACGTCCACCTCGATTGCGTCGCGCAGATATTGATCGATCAGCACCGGGGAATCCCCCGACACCTTCACCGCCGTCGCGATATAGGTGTCGAGTTGCGCCGGCCCGTCGACGATCTCCATCGCCCGTCCGCCCAGAACATAGGACGGCCGCATAAGCACCGGATATCCCACGCGTTCTGCAACAGCCAAAGCCTCGTCGCGGCTGCGCGCGATGCCGTTGCGCGGCTGCTTGAGGCCGAGCTGGACGACCAGGTCCGCAAAGCGTTCGCGATCCTCGGCAAGGTCGATCGCGTCGGGCGAGGTGCCGAGGATCGGGATGCCCGCCGCCTCCAGCTCTTCCGCCAGCTTGAGCGGCGTCTGCCCGCCGAACTGGACGATCACGCCCACCAGCTCGCCCGCCTCCTGCTCGACATGCAGGATTTCCAACACGTCCTCGATCGTCAGCGGCTCGAAATAGAGGCGGTCAGACGTGTCATAGTCGGTCGACACCGTCTCGGGATTGCAGTTGACCATGATCGTCTCATAGCCCGCATCCGCCAGCGCGAAGCAGGCGTGGCAGCAGCAATAGTCGAACTCGATCCCCTGCCCGATCCGGTTCGGGCCGCCGCCCAGAATCACGATCTTGCGCCGTCCGCTGGGCTGTGCCTCATTTTCGGGCGCGCCGAAGGCGGGGGCCTCATAGGTCGAGTACATATAGGGCGTCCTCGCCTCGAACTCGGCGGCACAGGTGTCGATCCGCTTGAACACGGGCCGCACGCCCAGCCTGTGACGCAGCGCGCGCACCTCGGTCTCGGTCACGCCGCCGGTCAGCGCCGACACCGCGTCATGGACGATGCCGCCGCCCGCCGCCTGCGCGTCCTTCTGCCCCGCGAGATTGGCTGATTGCAGCGCGAGCCAGGCCAGCCTCCTGTCCGAAAAGCCCATTGCCTTCAGCCGGCGCAGGCCCGCCGCGTCACGCGGCAGCCCTTCGCGGCACACCATTTCCTCGGCGCGGACGATCTCGGCGATCCGCTCGACGAACCAGGGGTCGTAGCGGGTGATGCGGTGGACATCGTCCACCGTGAAGCCTTCGCGCAACGCCTGCGCCGCCGCCAGCAGCCGATCGGGCGTCGGCCGGGCCAGCTCGGCGGCGATCTCGTCGCGCGACGCGCCCTTCAGGCTCTCGACCACGTCGAGGCCCGACAGGCCCGTCTCCAGCCCGCGCAGCGCCTTCTGCAGGCTTTCCGGAAAGTTGCGGCCGATCGCCATCACCTCGCCGACGCTCTTCATCGACGTGCTGAGCAGCGGCTCGGCGCCCTTGAACTTCTCGAAGGCGAAGCGCGGAATCTTGGTGACGACATAGTCGATCGTCGGCTCGAAGCTGGCGGGCGTCGCACCGGTGATGTCGTTCTCGATCTCGTCGAGCGTGTAGCCCACCGCCAGCTTGGCGGCGACCTTGGCGATCGGGAAGCCCGTCGCCTTCGACGCGAGCGCCGACGACCGGCTGACGCGCGGGTTCATCTCGATCACGATCAGCCGGCCGTCCTTCGGATTGACCGCGAACTGGACGTTGGAACCGCCCGTTTCGACGCCGATCTCGCGCAGGCAGGCGATGCTCGCGCTGCGCATCACCTGATATTCCTTGTCGGTGAGCGTCAGCGCCGGCGCGACGGTGATCGAGTCGCCGGTATGGACGCCCATCGGATCCACATTCTCAATCGAGCAGATGATGATGCAATTGTCGGCGCGATCGCGCACGACCTCCATCTCATATTCCTTCCAGCCGAGCAGTGATTCCTCGATCAGCACCTCGGTGGTCGGCGAGGCGTCCAGCCCGCCGGTCACGATCTCGATGAATTCCTCGCGATTATAGGCGATGCCGCCGCCGGTGCCGCCCAGCGTGAAGCTCGGCCGGATGATCGCGGGCAGGCCGGTATGGTCGAGCGCGGCCAGCGCCTCCTCCAGCGTGTGGGCGACCGCCGAACGCGCGCTTTCGAGCCCGATCCGGTCCATCGCCTCGCGGAATTTCTGCCGATCCTCGGCCTTGTCGATCGCCTCGGCGTCGGCGCCGATCATCTGGCAGCCATATTTTTCAAGCGTGCCGTTGTTGAACAGGGCAAGCGCGGTGTTGAGCGCGGTTTGCCCGCCCATCGTCGGCAGGATCGCGTCGGGCCGTTCCTTCGCGATGATCCGGGCGACCACTTCGGGCGTGATCGGCTCGACATAGGTGGCGTCGGCCATGTCCGGGTCGGTCATGATCGTCGCCGGGTTCGAATTGACGAGGATGATGCGATAGCCTTCCTCGCGCAGGGCCTTGATCGCCTGCGTGCCCGAATAATCGAATTCGCACGCCTGTCCGATGACGATCGGGCCGGCGCCGACGATGAGGATGGAGGCGATGTCGGTGCGTTTGGGCATCTGGGGCTGTTCAGTCCAATGAGAGAAAGCGAGACGGCGGCTAAGACGTGATTGCGGAGGCTATCCCGTCCTCTTCAACCCTTCCACGAACCGTTCGAAGAGATAGTGGCTGTCCTGCGGGCCCGGACTCGCCTCGGGATGATATTGGACCGAAAAGGCATTGGCGTCGGTCAGTTCGAGCCCCGCCAGCGAGCCGTCGAACAGCGAGACGTGCGTCGCCTTCGCATTGGCGGGCAGGCTCCCGGCATCGACCGCGAAGCCGTGGTTCATGCTGGTGATTTCCACCGTACCGTCCGACGTGCGCTTCACCGGATGGTTCGCGCCATGATGACCCTGGTGCATCTTGTACGTCTTCGCGCCCACCGCGATGCCCAGCATCTGATGCCCAAGGCAGATGCCGAAGATCGGCTTGCCCGCCTCCAGCAGCTTTCGGATCACCGGCACGGCATATTCGCCCGTCGCCGCCGGATCGCCGGGGCCGTTCGACAGGAATACGCCGTCGGGCCGGTGCGCCATCACCTCGTCGAACGTCGCGGTCGCGGGCACGACGGTCACGCGCGCGCCGGCAGCGATCAGGTTACGCAGGATATTGCGCTTCAGGCCATAATCGATTGCGACGACGTGAGGGCCCTCCCGATTGGCGGCGTGGGCGGCATAGCCCTCGCCCAGCGTCCACAGCCCGTCGTCCCAGGCATAGCTCTGGGTGGAGGAAACCTCCTTCGCGAGGTCCATGCCCTCCAGCCCCGGCCAGCTACGCGCCTGTTCCAGCAGCGCCGGGATATCGAACACTCCCTTTTCCGAATGCGCGATCACACCGTTCGGTGCACCGTGGATGCGGATCGCGCGGGTCAGCGCGCGGGTATCGACACCGGCAAGGCCGATGCGGCCATTGTTGCGCAGCCACCCGTCGAACCGCTGGGTCGCCCGGAAATTGCTGGGATCGGTCACGTCCTCGCGGACGATGCAGCCCAGCGCATGGGCATTGATCGCCTCGATATCCTCGGCGTTCGCGCCGACATTGCCGATATGAGGGAAAGTGAAGGTGACGATCTGGCCGGCATAAGAGGGATCGGTCATCACCTCCTGATAGCCCGTCATCGCGGTGTTGAAGCACAGCTCGCCAACCGCTGAGCCTTCGGCGCCGAAACCCTTGCCCCAAAGGATTGATCCGTCCGCCAATACCAGCACGCCGGTCGCTCCTTCGGGTGGACGCGCGTGAGGGTCTTCGGCCACGGTCGGGCTCTCCTTATGGTTCGGCTAGCGGGTAAACGGCCGGGTCGATAGGAGGCATGAGCGCGAGGGTCAACCTATTAAAGCTTGGCCGCCTCGTCTATCTTCTTGGCACCTTACGCAAAGGCGCCAGAAAACATGATCCGAGACGACATAAAAGCCGCGCTGGTGAGCGCAATGAAGGCCCGCGACGCGACGACCACCGCCGCGATCCGGCTGATTCAGGCCGCGATCAAGAACCGCGACATCGAGATGCGGACCGGCACCGCGCCCGCCGACGACGATCTCACCGTCACCGAGGTGCTCCAGAAGATGGCGAAGCAGCGCCGCGAGTCGATCGAGATGTTCGAGAAAGGCGGCCGCGCCGAACTGGCCGAAGCCGAAAAGGGGGAGCTGGCGGTGATCGAGGGTTTCCTGCCCCGCCAGATGGACGAGGGCGAAGCGAAAGCCGCGATCGGCGCGATCGTCCAGGAACTTGGAGCCTCCTCGCTCAAGGATATGGGCCGCGTCATGGCCGAGGTGAAGGCGCGTCACGGCGCCGCGCTCGACATGAGCAAGGCGAGCGGGTGGGTGAAGGCGGTGCTGGCTTAAAGGCACGGCTCATGCGTTGAGAACCCCCACCCCAACCCCTCCCCTGAAGGGGAGGGGCTAAGACAGGCGCACCATGAACCCCTCCCCTTCAGGGGAGGGGTTGGGGTGGGGGCGCGCAACAAACACACCGTCCCCACCGGCAAAGGCTGGCCTAAAATCCTCACCCCATGCTACACGGTATAATGCGTGCGTGAGTCGCCACCCCGATCCCGCCGCCTGAGGCCATGCTGCTTGCTCCCGCCTTTTTGGATGAGTTGCGCGCACGGACGTTGTTGTCCGGGCTGATCGGCCGTTCGATTAAGCTCCAGCGGGCGGGGCGCGAGTTCAAAGCCTGCTGCCCCTTCCATAACGAAAAGACGCCCAGCTTCTACGTCAACGATGACAAGGGCTTCTATCATTGCTTCGGCTGCGGCGCGCATGGCGATGCGATCCGCTATCTCACCGACGCGCAGGGCCTTCCTTTCCTCGACGCGGTGAAGGAACTGGCGGCCGCGGCGGGCATGGAGATGCCCGCCCCCGATCCGCGCGCCGCCGAGCAGGCCGCGCGCGCCTCCAGCCTCGCCGACGTCACCGAAGCCGCCGCCGCCTGGTTCACCGGGCAATTGAACGGCATCGCCGGCGCCGAGGCGCGCGCCTATCTTGATCGGCGCGGGGTCAGTGCGCCGATCCGCGTCGCGTTCGGCCTCGGCTTCGCGCCCGACTCGCGCGACAAGCTCAAGGCCGCGCTCGATACGCACGGCCTCGACAAGCTCGTCGAGGCGGGACTGCTGATTTCGGTCGACGGCAAGGCGCCTTACGATCGCTTCCGTGGCCGGCTGATGATCCCGATCCGCGACCAGCGCGGACGGACGATCGCATTCGGCGGTCGCATCCTGGGCGAGGGCGAGCCCAAATATCTGAACTCGCCCGAAACGCCGCTGTTCGACAAGGGGCGCACTCTCTTCAACCTCGATCGCGCCGGCCCCGCGAGCCGCAAGACTGGCCGCCTGTTCGTGGTCGAGGGCTATATGGACGTGATTGCACTGGCGCAGGCGGGGGTGGACGAGGCGGTCGCCCCGCTCGGCACCGCGCTGACCGAGCATCAGTTGGAGCGGCTGTGGCGTGTGGTGGACGTGCCCACGCTCTGCTTCGACGGCGACAAAGCGGGTCTGCGCGCCGGCCTGCGCGCGGCGGAGCGGGCGCTGCCCCTGCTGCGCATCGGCAAGTCGCTGCAATTCGCGCTGCTGCCGGCGGGCGAGGACCCCGACGACATCGTCCGGCGCGGCGGGCAGCCGGCGTGGGAGGCAGCGGTCGTCCGCCCCCTGCCCCTCGTTTCCTTGCTCTACAAGGCGGAGATGGAGGGGATCGACCATGCCTCGCCCGAGGCGCGCGCCGGCCTGCGCCATCGTCTCAACGGCCTCGCCGAAAGCTGCACCGACAAATTGGTGGCGGAGGAATATCGCCGTACCTTCACCAGCCTGTTCTTCGACGATTTCGGCTGGAAGCGGCAGGATCGCAAGGATGTAGGCAGTTCGATCATCAAGACCGGCCCGCGCGGCCACCGCGCGCTGACGGGGCTCTACGTCCGCTCGGCACTCTACGGCCTCACCCGCTTTCCGGCGGTGATCGCGCCGCGCATGGAGCAGATTTCGGACCTCCGGCTGGACCATCCCGATCTGCTGCGCTGGCGCGACGCATTGCTCAACGCCGCGATCACCCGCCCCTCCCTTGATACGGACGGCGTCGGGGCCATATTGGAAACCGCGGCGCTTACGGACGTTCAGCGCCTCGACATGCAGTATGATCTGCGCTTCCCGTTCACCTTCGGCGGGGGCGATACCGCTTTCGCCGTCGAACGGCTGGTCGCGCTGATCGAGATGCTGAACGAAGAGCATGAGCTCGATGAGGAAATGGCGCGGTTGAATGCTGCGGCGATAGCGGATACCGGCCTTGGCCGGTATGAGGCGATCGAAGCCGCAAGGCAATTGATCAGGGAAAAGAAGTTCAGGCTTCGGGAGCGCGGGTTCGAACTCGGCTCCGCGGATACGGTAGCGATTGGCGGGAAGTAAATGGCGAAGACGAACATTGCGGAACCGGCGGACAAGGCGGAAGGCGGCGATGCGCCCCTGATTGACCTCAACGAAGCCTCGCTCAAGAAGCTGATCGCTCGCGCCAAGAAGCGCGGCTACATCACCTATGACCAGCTCAATGAGGCGCTGCCGCAGGATCAGATGTCCTCGGAGCAGATCGAGGACGTAATGTCCGCGCTCTCCGAAATGGGCGTCAACATCGTCGAGAATGAGGACAGCGGCGATGACGAGCAGCAGGAAGAGTCGACCGAAGAAGAGCTGAATGCCGACGATCACGGCAATCAGCAGCTCGTCGCCGCGCCTGCGAAGAAGGAAACCGTCGATCGCACCGACGATCCGGTGCGCATGTATCTGCGCGAGATGGGCGCAGTGGAGCTTCTGAGCCGTGAGGGCGAGATCGCGATCGCCAAGCGGATCGAGGCGGGCCGCGACACGATGATCCTCGGCCTCTGCGAAAGCCCGATCACCTTCAACGCGATCATCGACTGGTCGACCGCGCTCAACGAAGGCACGATGCAGCTGCGCGAGATCCTCGATCTCGATGCGATGCTGTCCAAGGGGCCGACGGCCGAGCAGGTCGAGGCGGCCGAGGAAGGCGAAGAGATTTCCGAAAAGACCGCCGGCCCTTCCTACAAGGAAGAGGAGGATGTCGAAGAATCGTCGAACGACGACGATGAGGAATCGTCGATGACCGAACGGCGCACCCCGCGCCCCAGCGACGACGATGATGAGGACAATACGCTGAGCCTCGCGCAGATGGAGGAGCAGCTCAAGCCCGCCGCGCTCGAGAAGTTCGCGACGATCACCTCGCTCTACCGCAAATTCTCCAAGGTGCAGGCCGCGCGCCTCGAAGCCCTGGGCGTGGGCGACGATTTCGCGCCGGCGGAGGAGCGCAAATATCAGAAGCTGCGCGAGGAGATCACCGCCGAGGTTGAGAGCGTCCAGTTCCACGGCGCGAAGATCGAATATCTCGTCGACCAGCTCTATTCCTTCAACCGCCGGCTAACCGCGCTGGGCGGCCAGATGCTGCGGCTTGCCGAGCGCCATAAGGTGCCGCGCAAGGCGTTTCTTGATGCCTATATGGCGCACGAGATGGAGGAAGGCTGGCTGGAACGCGTCGCCACCATCGACAAGAAGTGGGCCGCCTTCGCTGCGGCCGAAGCCGATGCGGTGGAGCGTATCCGCACCGAGATCGGCGAGATTGCGCAGGCGACGGGCATGGCGCTTGGGGAGTTCCGCCGCATCGTCAACATGGTGCAGAAGGGCGAGCGCGAGGCGCGGATCGCCAAGAAGGAGATGGTTGAGGCCAACCTTCGTCTCGTCATTTCGATCGCCAAGAAATACACCAATCGCGGCCTGCAATTCCTGGACCTGATCCAGGAGGGCAATATCGGGCTGATGAAAGCGGTCGATAAGTTCGAATATCGGCGCGGCTACAAGTTCAGCACCTACGCGACCTGGTGGATCCGGCAGGCAATCACGCGCTCGATCGCCGATCAGGCGCGCACGATCCGCATCCCCGTCCACATGATCGAGACGATCAACAAGCTGGTCCGCACCAGCCGCCAGATCCTGCACGAGATCGGCCGTGAGCCGACGCCCGAGGAGTTGGCCGAGCGGCTGTCGATGCCGCTCGAAAAGGTGCGCAAGGTGATGAAGATCGCCAAGGAGCCGATCAGCCTCGAAACGCCGATCGGCGACGAGGAGGACAGCCATCTGGGCGATTTCATCGAGGACAAGAACGCCGTCATCCCGGTGGATGCCGCGATCCAGTCCAACCTCAAGGAAACGGTGACGCGCGTTCTGGCCTCGCTCACCCCGCGTGAGGAGCGCGTGCTGCGCATGCGCTTCGGCATCGGCATGAACACCGATCATACGCTGGAAGAGGTCGGCCAGCAGTTCAGCGTGACGCGCGAGCGTATCCGCCAGATCGAGGCGAAGGCGCTGCGCAAGCTGAAGCATCCGAGCCGCAGCCGCAAAATGCGCAGCTTCCTCGATCAGTAGGCAAAGCGCCTCTATAATGAAGTGAGGAGAGCGGTCGCCCCACCGCCCTCCTCACCCCTGCAATTCCCCTTGCCATCGTACCAACTGGTCGCGCCGCGATGGTTAAGCGTGCATCAACCAGATATTTACGTCCTTTGCTATATTTCTGGGCCCATGGTGCGCGGCGACGGGAATGTAGCCTGTCGGCGGGGAGATGCTTATGATGTCGAGTGCTACCGAACGGGTCGGCTCCGGGCGCAGCGCCGACATCCCCTTCGGCAACACCGGCGAACGCGGCAGCGCAGGGCATCCCTATGTCGGCTCCGCCGCGCTGCTCGCCGGCCCTGACGCCACGCGCAATCTCGCCGATGCCGTCCATTATCTGTGCGAGCTGCACGGCCCCTTCCCTGGCGTGATCGATGTCGCTGCCGAGCGGGCGGGCGGTTCGCTCCACAACTGGCTGCAACAGGCGGCCGAGCTTTTCACCACCGAACGGACCTGGCTCACGCGCCTCGTTGCCGCCGCCGGCCCGCTGCCGAGCACGCCCGGCCAGGCGGAGAGCGAAGCGACGCTGACGGCGCAGCGCCACGCACTCGACATGCTCGCCCGGTCGGACCGGTTCGGCTGCGCGCTGGGCACGGCGCTGGCGCTCCTCCATGACTGGCGCGCGATCCACGCGGTCCTCAACATCGCCGCCGAGCGGTTCGGGCTCGAACCGATTCCGTTCGCGCTGCCCGACGATGACGCCATCCGCGCGGTGGCCGAAGAAGCCTCGGCCGAAAGCCCCGCCATGGCCCGCGCCATCACCTTTGGCGCACAGCAACTCCTCCTCCAGCACAACGGCCTGTGGAGCCTTCTCGAAGCGAGAGAAGCCGCCCGCCTTGAACGATAAACGGGCGCCCTTACCGTCACGGCGACAAGGCGCTATCATTCCGATCCCCTAACCGTCCCCCGGCGAAAGGGGGGCCATGGACTCGGCTCGCTTGTTGAGAAGCGACTCGCCGTCCATGATTCCGGCTTTCGTCGGCATGACGGAACGGAAACGCAATGAGGGCAGGACCGGCCGATATCAACCCGCCCCCACCAGGACTCGAAAAAGTCCCGAGAACCTCCCATCCCGCGCGATCTTCTTTTATCTCATCCGTATCATAACAGTTGATACGGTAGCGCGAACACGGCATCATCGCGGAATGACCAAACGCGATTTCCTCAAGGCCGGTGCGGCCACCACCCTGACGGCGTTGATGACGGCGCCCGCCCTCGCCTCCTTCTCGCGGCGGATCGCCGTCGTGCAGACTGGCCTGCCGGGGGCCGACGCCTTCGCGCGACGCGAACGGGCGGCGGGCGCGACGATATTGGAGGCGAAGGGCGATCCGGTGCGCTGGCATGTGCGCGTGCTCCGGCCGGCGCTCGGTCGGGCTGAGGTGGTCGGCTATACCGACGCCGCGCACGCGATCCTGCTCGAAGGAAGCCTGCGCGAGGAGGGCTATGTCCGTTCGGGGCCGCAGCGGCGATCCGGCCGGGCGCTTCTATGGCAGGCCGCGCCCCGCGCCGCCTGAGGCTCCGCCCGCAAGGGACAGGTCGGCGCCGGGCGCATCCGCGCCCGGCGCCTTCTTGTTATTTCAATGACATCAGATAGTTGACGATCTCGGCCTCGGCCTTGGGGTCCTTCTGGCCGGCATAGGCCATGCGCGTGCCGGGAACCACCTTGCGCGGATTGGCGATGAACGCCGTCAGCGTCTCGCGCGTCCAGGTGATATTCGACGCCTTCATCGCCGGCGAGTAGGTGAAGCCCGGCACCGAGCCGGCCTTGCGCCCGCCCACGCCCCACAGGACGGGGCCCAGCGTCGATTTGTCGTTCTGCCCCACCTTGTGGCACACGCTGCACACCGTGAACGCGCTCGGCTTCGGCAGCGGCGCCGCCATCGCCGACGTCGCTAGCCCCGTGCCGACGAACGCCGCCAGCGCCACACTGAAAGTCCGCAATCTTCGCATTAATCTCTCCTCCGGAGCGACGTGGGGCCGGCGAACCGGCCCTTGACGACGCGCTTCATACGATACTGTGTCATAACGGGACTTGAACAATCGATACGATCGAATCGATCTAAGGAAAATTGTGGCGTTCGATACCCTTATTGCCCTAAAATCGCTACCATCAGGCTCAGGAACAACGAGGATAGGGACACGGGCCGCAGGAGCACCCGCCCGGGCACAGGGCGGGATTTGACGGCCGACACTCCCTCTTAAGGGACATTCGATGGCCATTTCAGAGGAAGGGAGGGCCCCGCAATGATCAGATCCGAGTTGGTCCAGCTGCTGTCCCATGACAATCCCGATTTATCCCATAAGGAAATCGAACGGGTCGTAGCGACCTTTTTCGATACGATCGCTGAACGGCTTTCCGGCGGCGGCCGGGTCGAGTTGCGGGGCTTCGGCGCCTTTTCGACGCGGGCGCGCACCGCGCGCACCGGCCGCAATCCGCGCACCGGCGATGCCGTAGCCGTCGATGCGAAGCGCGTGCCCTATTTCAAGCCTGGCAAGGAAATGCGTGCCCGCCTCAACATGTGAAGCGCGAAAGGCTTGGCGAGGCCCGGCCGCGCCAGTATGAACCGGGCCGGTTTGCGGGCGTGGCGGAATCGGTAGACGCACCGGACTTGAATGATTTGAGTGCTCCGGGGGAAACTCCGGATGCAGAACTGCCCAAATTCGGGGAACCCTGTCAGATGGCGATCCCGAGCCAAGCCCGGCAACGGGAAGGTGTAGAGACTAGACGGGCAGCACCTGTCGCCGCGCGAGCGGCCATGGTGAAGGGATAGTCCAGACCACAAACGCCCGGCGCGCCGGGCGGCGGCGAAAGCCGTAGCTGGTAAGAAAATCCGTTGGGCCTCGGCCCGTGGGGGTTCGAGTCCCCCCGCCCGCACCACCTTTCTTTTCTAGGCTACGCCGCCATGTTCGGACGCATAGGCGGCCGCCGCCCCGAACAGGCCCGGTTGCGGGTATGTCAGGCGATGAATCGGGATCGCCTCCATCCGCGCCTGAAAACGCCCCTTCGCCATGAACCGTTCGGCAAAACCCGATCGCGGCAACCTGTCGGCGATCCGCTCGCCCAGCCCGCCAGCGATCACCAGCGCCTGCGCCCCTTGCGCCAGCGCGATATCGCCCGCCACCGATCCCAGCAACCGGCAGAAGCGCTCGAACGCCGCCGCCACCAGCGGGTCATCGCCCGCCATCGCCTTTTGCCAGAGCGCGCTGTCCTCGATCGGGACGACCGTGCGCCCCTCGATCGCCGCAAGCCCCTCGTAAATCGCGGCCAGCCCCGGCCCGGAGACGACCCGCTCGGCCGAGACATGGCCATATTGCTCGCTCAGCCGCTCCCATATCCGCACGTCGATCGCGTCGCCCGGCGCAAAATCGATATGGCCGCCTTCGGTGGCGATGACATGGGTATGGCCCCCGCGCCGCAGCAGCATCGCCACGCCCAGCCCGGTGCCGGGGCCGAGGATGCTTATCACCCCCTCATCCGGCAGCGGCGTGTCCGGCCCTGCAAGAGGCGCGAAGCATGTCACGTCGAGATGCGCCACCGCATGCGCGATCGCCCCGAAATCATTGACGAGGGTCAGCCTGTCGACGCCGATCTCCTGCGCCAGCGTCGCCGGCCGGATCACCCAGCGATTATTGGTCATCTTCAGCGTCTCGCCGCCCAGCGGCGTCGCGATGGCGATGCCCGCCGCCTTGGGGAGCGGCCGCCCCGCCTGTGCCGCAAAGGCCCGCCAGGCTTCGGCGAGGCTCGCATAATCATCGGTCTGGAGCGTCACCCATCGCCCAAGCCGGGGTATCGTCCCTTCGATTTCGGCGATGACGAAGCGCGCATGCGTTCCCCCGATATCGGCCGCAACGATCTCGCCTGCCACGCTCCGCATTCTCCGTTCTGCCGGCCGGCACCACAGGCGCCGCGATACCCACCTTATCCGGGTGTTTCGATCCGGTCGACACGATCGGGATAGAAAGCAAGGTGCCCGGCGATGGCGGACATGGCCGGATAGGGCTCTTCATAGCTCCACGCCGCGTCGGCCGCGGTGCGATCGCCCACCTCGATGCTGAAATAGCTGGCGTCGCCTTTATAGGGGCAGTGCGAAGCATGATCGCTGCGCTGGAACAGCGGCATGTCGATATCGGTACGCGGAATATAATAGACGGCCGGATAGCTGGCTTCGCGCAGCACCAGCGCATGGCTGCTCGCCGCCACCACCTTGCCGCCGAACAGGACGCGCACCGGCCCTGTCGCCGGCTCGATCGTGATCGGATGGTCGGGGCCGGGCACCTTCATCATCCATTCTCCCGCAACAAGCGGTCTATATAGGAGAGCGCCCGCCATCGCGCTATGCAGGGGCGGACGATGCCGGCACGCCTGATCTTTTCCCTCTTCCTGATCCTGACGCTGGCCGGATGCACCTCGTCGCCGCGCACCGCGCCCGCCGACACGCTCGTCCGCCTCGCCGATGCCGAAACGAAAAGCCTCGATCCGCAGAAGATCTCCGACGTCGCGTCGCTGCGCGTCGCCACCGATCAATTCGAGGGGCTGACCCGCCTCGGCGCCGACGGCACGCCCGAGTCGGGCCTAGCATCGGACTGGCGCGTGTCGCCCGATGGGCTGGTCTGGCGCTTCACGCTGCGGCCGGGCTTGCGCTTCTCCGATGGCGTGCCGATCACCCCGCGGGTCTTCGTCGCGGGCTTCCGTCGGCTGCGCAATCCCGCCACCGCCTCGCCCACCGCCTCGCTGTTCGAGGCGATCGCCGATATGTCAGCGACGCAAGACGGCGTGACGATCCGCCTCCGCCATCCCTTCCCTGCCTTGCCCGCGCTGCTCGCCCACCCGGCTGCCGCCGCGCTGCCGGTCCATCGCATCGCCGCCCTTGGCGAACGCTGGACGGCCGAGCGGCCGCTCGTCACCTCAGGCGCCTATCGGGCCGCCTATTGGCGGCTGAACGACGTGCTGCGCCTCACCCGCAACCCCGCCTGGCATGACGGGCCGGCCCCGATAGCACATGTCGAGTGGCGGCCGGTGAGCGATCCGCTGACGGCGCTGCGCCTCTTCCTCGCCGACGGCGCGGACGTGACGAGCGATTTTCCCGCCGCGCGCCTCACCCGCCTGCGCCGCGACCGGCCGGACGCAGTGCATGTCGCGCCCTATCTCGGCACCTATTATTTCGCCTTCAACACGCGCCGGCCGCCGTTCGACGATGTCCGCGTCCGCCGCGCGCTCAGCCTCGCCGTCGATCGCCGCTGGATCGCGGGGCCGCTGCTGGGAATCGGCAACCCGCCCGCCTGGGGCGTGCTGCCCGGCGGCCTCGCCGGCCTGCCCGCCTATCGCCCCGCTTGGGCGGACTGGCCTCGCAATCGCCGCCTCGCCGCCGCCCGCGCGCTGCTGGCCGAGGCGGGTTACGGGCCCGATCGCCCGCTCGTCTTCGACATACGTTTCAACAGCGATCCCGATCATCGCCGTGTCGCGATCGCGCTCGCCGCGATGTGGAAGCCGCTCGGTATCGAGGCGCATCTGCTCAACAGCGAGGCGACGCTGCATTTCGCCAGCCTCGCGCGCGGCGATTTCGCGCTCGCGCGTTCGGGCTGGATCGCCGATCTGCCCGCGCCCGAAAACTTCCTGGCGGTCCATCGTTCGAATGCGGGCGCGATCAATTATTCGGGCTATGCGAACCCGCGCTACGACGCCGCACTCAACGCCGCGCTCGCTTTATACGATCCGGCGAAGCGCGCCGCCGCGATGCGCCGGGCAGAGGCGATCCTGATCGCCGACGCGCCGATCCTGCCGCTGACCTATTATGTCAGCCGGTCGCTCGTCGGCCCCCGCGTCGAGGGTTGGCGCGACAATCCCGCGAACGTACACCCGAGCCGGACCCTCAGCCTCGCGAGTCGATGAAGCATCCTTTCCTCCTCCTTGGCCTGTTCGCCGCGCTGGTCGCGTGCAACCGGCAGGCCGACGACGGCCCCGTCACGGTCAGCGTGGTTGCCGATACGCTGCCGAAGATCGTCGATCCCGATCGGCACCGTCTCTCATCCGCCGAGGCCGTCCTGCTGGGGGCGACGGCACAGGGCCTCGTCCGTTTCGACGGCACCGGCCAGATTGAGCCGGGGCTGGCGATACGCTGGGACGTATCGGACGACGGCATCTATTATGATTTCCGCACCGCCGAGGATTCGCCGATCGATGCCGAGCAGGCGGCGAGGGCCTTCCGCGCGACGATGCGCCAGTCGAGCCGCAATCCCCTGAAATATCTGCTCGGCGCAGTTGAGGAGGTCGTCGCCGTCACGCCCGAAGTCGTGGAAATCCGGCTGGGCGCCCCGCGTCCGAACATGCTCCAGCTTCTCGCCCAGCCCGAATTCGCGCTGCTCGGCAAGAAGAACGAAGGCACCGGCCCGTTCCGCATCGCCCGGCGGACCGGGCATATCGTGCTCCTCACCCCCGTCTCCAGCGAGGAGCCGGAGGAACTGGACGAGGAGGAACGCGAGCGGCGCGAGGTGCTGCTGCGTGGCGAGACGACCGCGCGCGCGGTCGCCCGGTTCGAAGCGGGGCGCACGGCGTTGGTCCTCGGCGGCACCTTCGCCGATCTCGGCATCGCGCGCGCCGCGAAGCTGCCCGCCAATGCGCTGCGCTTCGATCCGGTGCAGGGTCTTTTCGGGCTCGACATCGTCAGCACCAAAGGCTTCGCCGGCAGCGCGGAGAACCGGCGTGCGCTGTCGATGGCGATCGATCGTGACGCGATCCTGCGCGCCTTCAACGTGCCCGGCTGGCATGTCACCGAAACGCTGGTGCCTGCGCCGCTCGTCGATCTCGCCGCCCCGGCCCGGCCCGATTTCATCGATACGAACCTCGCGATCCGCCGCGCCCTCGGTCGTGATTCGGTCGATAGCTGGATCGCGCAGAAGAACGCCGCGCCGCACATCCGCGTCGCCATGCCGCCGGGGCCGGGCGCCGAATTGCTGTTCACGCTGCTGCGACTCGATTGGCGGAGCATCGGCATAGAGGCGGAAGCGGTTCCCTTCGACGACGAGAAGGCGGACCTGCGCCTTGTCGACGAGGTCGCGCCGATCGACGGCGCCGCCTGGTATCTGCGCCGTTTCTCATGCGAGCAGCGGCCGATGTGCAGCGAGGAAGCCGATGTCCAGCTTGCCGCCGCGCGCGCCGCGAAGACCCCGGCCGAACGCGCCCGCCTGCTCGCCGCCGCCGACGCGCGGCTGGCCCAGATCACGCCGTTCATTCCGATCGCGACGCCCGTTCGCTGGTCGCTTGTATCGCAGCGCCTCGGCGGCTTTCAGGAGAATGCGCGCGGCGTGCACCCGCTCAATCATCTCCGCGCGCCGCCGCGCTGACCTTTCGGACGGACGCCGCCTTTCCTATATCGGGCTTCCTTGTCCCCTTTCGGAATCCCAGATGCCCTCTGCTTCGCTTCATGATCGGATCGCCGACAATCTCGGCGTCGGCCGCGATCCCGCCTCGGTGCGCCAGCGGATCGAGACGATGGAAATGCTGCTCGAAAGGCTGTTCGTCATACCTGGGCTCAAGCGCCCGGTGGGGCTCGACGTGCTGCTCAACGCGCTCCCCTTCGTCGGCGACATCGTCGGCACCGCGCTCGGCGCGTGGATCGTCTGGGAAGCACGCAATCTCGGCATGTCGAAATGGCAGATGACGCGGATGGCCGCCAATGTCGGGATCGACACTTTGCTCGGCGCGATCCCCTTCATCGGCGCGATCCCCGACTATTTCTTCCGGTCGAACAGCCGCAACCTCCGCATCATCCATCGCCACCTCGACCGGCACCATCCCGCGACGACGGTGATCGACGGCAAGGCCACGCGGCGGCGGTGAGGCCAGCCACAACCCAATACACCGTCGTCCCGACGAAAGTCGGGGGCCATGAACGCGGCTCGTTTCGTTATCAGCCGGCGCGCGTCCATGAATTCCGGCTCGCGCCGGAATGACGGGAGTGGAAGACCGCCCCTAACTCCGATCAGTCCACCATAACCTCGACCAGCCTTGGGCCGTCGGCATCGAAGGCTTCGCGCAGCGCAGCGTCGAGGGTGTCCGCATTTTCGACGCGGACGGCGGGGATGCCCTGCCCCTCGGCCAGCTTGCAGAAATCGAGATCGTCGAGGCGCGTGCCTTCGACCTTCTGGAGCCCGAAATGGCGGCCGAAGCTGACCAGCGCCTCGTAGCGGCGATTGTTGACGATAACAAAGGTGATCGGCAGGCGATGCTGCGCAGCGCCCCACAGGCCCTGGATGGCGTACATGCTTCCGCCGTCGCCGAGGATAGCGATCACCCGCTCGCCGGGGCGGCCGAGCGCAACGCCTACCGACGCGGGCAGACCATGGCCGAGGCCGCCGCTCGCGCAGGTATAGAAGCCGTCATGCATCGTGATCGGCAGATAATCGTGCATCGCCCCCCGGCTCGACGCCGCTTCCTCGACGATGATGCTGCCCGCCGGGCGCAGCGCCGCAATCTGCTGGAGCAGATAGGCATCGGTGAAGGGCTGCCCTGAAAGATGCGGCGCGGGGGTGCGCGCCGCCGGATTGGCGCGATCACGCGGCGCGGGGCCGGCGAGCAGATCGACGAGGCCGGTCTTGAGGCTGGTGACGATCGCGGTGCCCGTCGGCGCCCAGGCGGCCTGCTGCGGATCGTCGGTCAACTGGAATAGCGTCGCGCGCTCGGGCGCGTGCGGGCCGAAGCCTTCGGTATGATAGGTGAAGACCGGCGCGCCGAGCACGAGGATAAGATCATGGCCGGAAAGCGCCTGAACGATCGCCTCGCGTCCCGCGACGAGGAAGCCGGCGAAGAGGGGATGATCCTCGGGGAAGCTGTTGCGACCTGACATCGGGCTCGCCCAGACGGGCGCCTTGTGCCGTTCGGCAAGCGCGATCGCCTCGTCCCACGCATTGTCGCGCGCGACCGAGGCGCCGACGACGATCACCGGTCGCTCCGCCGCCGCCAACGCGTCCGCCGCCTCGGCAAGGAGATGGGCGTCGCCGCGCAGATGGCGGCTCACCCGGCGGGCCGTGATGGGATCGCACGGCCTGTCCCAATCGTCGACCGGCACCGAGACGAAGGTGGGGCCGCACGGCGGCTGCATCGCGATATAATAGGCCCTCGCGATCGCCATCGGCACGTCCTCGGCACGCGCCGGCTCGACGCTCCACTTGACGAAGGGCTTCGGGAACTCGGCGGCCTGCTCGGCGAACAGGAAGGGTTCATAGGGAAGGATCGATCGTGCCTGCTGCCCCGCCGTCACCACCAGCGGCGTCTGGTTCCGGTAAGCGGTGAAGAGATTGCCGAGCGAATGGCCCGTGCCCGCCGAGGAGTGAAGATTGACGAACGCGGCGTTACGCGTCGCCTGCGCGTAACCGTCCGCCATTCCCATCACGATCGATTCCTGAAGGCCCAATATGTAGCGAAAATCCTCCGGAAAATCGCGGAACATCGGCAGTTCGGTCGATCCCGGATTGCCGAAGATCGTCGTCATGCCGAACTCGCGCAGCAACGAAAGGGTGACGCTACGCACGGTATGGGTCATCTCAGCCATCCATCCTCCTCGGGGTCCGCGCCCTTACTGCGCTGGCGGGGCCGTGAGCGCCATTGCAAAATCCCTTGAAAGGCATTCCAATCAGGAATGACTTTCGACATCCGCCAGCTCCGGGCCTTCCTCGCTGTCGTCGACAAGGGCAGCCTGGGCCGCGCCGCCCCCTCGATATTCCTGACCCAATCGGCACTCAGCCGGGTGATTGCCGACATGGAGCAGCGCGCCGGGCAGCGGCTGTTCGAACGGCATAGCAAGGGCATGATGCTGACGGGCGCGGGCGAGGCGCTGCTGCCTCATGTCCGTCTGCTGCTGTTCGAGTTGGAACAAGCGATGGAGGCGCTCGATTCGGTGGGCGGCCTGCGCCGGGGCGTCGTGCGGGTGGGCGCGGTGGCGACGATCACGCGCACCATCCTGAATACGGCGCTGGCGACGCTGACCCAAACGGCGCCGGGGCTTCGCGTCAAGCTGCTCGAAGCACCCGAGGACCGCCTGACCGCCGCGCTCGTCGGGCGCGAGATCGACCTGATGATCGGTGCCGAAATCCCGCCGCACGCGGAGATCATGCGGCTGGCGGAGTGCCGCTTCGACGATGTCTTCAGCGTCTTCTGCGCCGCCGATCACCCGCTTGCCGGCGGCGGCCCCGTGGGGCTGGACGATGTGCTCAGCGAACATTGGGTGATGCCGGGGCCGGGCGCCACACCGCGCGCCTTGTTCGAAGCGGCGGTGCGCGAGGCGGGCCGCGAACCGCCCGTCGTTGCAATCGAGACCCACGCGCTGGGGGCGATGCAGTCGCTCGTTGCCGAATCGCGGCTGCTCGGCTGGCTGCCCCGCCCCGTCCTCGCGCGGGACGAGGCCGCGGGCGTAATCGTGGTTCTCGACATCGACGCGCTCAGGCTGCGCCGTCAATTCTATGTCTATCGCCGCCGCGCCGGGCCCCTGCCCCCCGCCGCGCAGCAATTGATGACGCTGCTGCCGCTGCGGGGCGGTGACGGGTAGCTGGCGCTTTTACTTCAAATTGCGGGCAAAGCGTTTTAGCGGGGGCAATGGCCGTCCCTCCCCCGATCACAGTGCTCATCGCCGCAGGACAGCGGCCCGGCGGCGATCCGCTCGCCGCCGAATTCGGTGTCACCGACAAGGCGCTGATCGTGCTGGACGGAAAGCCGATGCTGGGGCATGTCCTCGAAACGATGCTGGCCTTCCCCGGCGTCAGCGCGGTCCGCATTCTCACCCAGACGCCCGACCGGCTGCGCGCCGATCCCGTCATCGCCGCGCTCGCGCAGGACGAGCGCGTCAGCTTCGTGAGCGGCGGCAATTCGGTGAGCCAGGCGGTGGCCGATGCGATGACGCCTGGCAGCTATCCGTTCGTGCTGACGACGGCGGATCATCCGCTGCTCGACAAGGCGATGCTGGCGAGCTTCGTCGAAACCGCGCGCCGCGAGCGCCCCGACGTGGCGGCGGCGGTGGTCAGCCGCGACATCTTCGCCCGCCGCTTTCCGGAGATACGGCGCACCTGGCTGCGTTTCGCCGGTGGCGCCTATTCGGGCGCCAATCTCTTCTGGCTGGGAAGCCCCGCCGCGCTGAACGCGCTCGCCTTGTGGCGGCGGATCGAGCAGCAACGCAAGCGCGCCCGCGCGGTGATCGGCGCGTTCGGCCCGTTCATCCTGCTCGGTGTCGCACTGCGGCTGCTCAGCCTCGATCGCGCGCTCGAGCGTGCCGGCCGGCGGCTCGGCCTCCGCGCCATCGCGATCCGCCTGCCACAGCCCGAAGCCTGCATCGACGTCGATCGCGCTGCCGATCACGCCGTCGCCACCGCCCTGTTGGCCGAGCGGAAGGCCGCGCATTCCTTGACCCAGTGAACTCCACCATTGAGCCTAGGGCCTCTATTCGCTATTCGCGGCCGCAATCCTGAGGGGTGATCGAGACATGGCCGAATTCGCACTGCCCAAGAACAGCAAGGTAAAGAAGCAGGGCAAGGTGCACGCCGCCGCCGAAGGGGCGAGCAACGTCAAGACCTTCAAAGTCTATCGTTACGATCCCGACTCGGGCGAGAATCCGCGCTACGACACGTTCGAGATCGATCTCGACACCTGCGGGCCGATGGTGCTCGACGCGCTCATCAAGATGAAGAGCGAGCAGGATGCCAGCCTCTCCTTCCGCCGCTCCTGCCGCGAAGGCATTTGCGGCTCCTGCTCGATGAACATCGACGGCACGAACACGCTGGCCTGCACCCACGCGATCGCCGATTGCGACAAGGAAGTGCGGATCACGCCCCTGCCGCATATGGACGTCATCAAGGACCTGATCCCCGATTTCACGCATTTCTACGCCCAATATGCTTCGATCCAGCCCTGGCTGAAGACGGTGACGCCGCCGCCCTCGGGCAAGGAGCGGCTCCAGTCGCCGGAGGATCGGGCGAAGCTCGACGGCCTGTACGAGTGCATCCTGTGCGCCTGCTGCTCGACCTCCTGCCCCTCTTATTGGTGGAACAGCGACAAGTTCCTGGGCCCGGCGATCCTGTTGCAGGCCTATCGCTGGCTTGCCGACAGCCGCGACGAGATGACGGGCGAGCGGCTCGACGAGCTGGAAGACCCCTTCCGCCTCTATCGCTGCCACACGATCATGAATTGCGCGAACGTCTGCCCCAAGGGCCTGTCGCCCGCGCGCGCGATCGCCGAGATCAAGAAGATGGTGGTCGAGCGCGAAGTCTGATCCACGGCGTGCCATGAGCAATGTCCTCGACCGCTACGACGCGCTCGTCGCGTCGGGCCAACTCCGCGCGGATCGGGATCAGCGCGCCGCCGCCGAGCGGCTGGGCGCGCTGTCCGCCGAACTGGCGGCGCTCCCCCGCAAGGGATCGGTGCTCTGGCGCATGTTGCGCAAGCCGCCGCCGGCGCCGCGCGGCATCTACATGTGGGGCGGCGTCGGGCGCGGCAAATCGATGCTCATGGACCTGTTCTATGAACTGACGCCGATCGCCGCGAAACGCCGGGTCCACTTCCACGAATATATGCAGGAGATCCACGCACGGCTGCGCGTGGAGCGGGCGCGAGAGAAAGGCGATCCGATCGCCCCCGTCGTCGCCGCGATCGCCACCGAGACGAAGCTGCTCGCCTTCGATGAGATGGTGATCAACAATACGGCCGACGCGATGATCATGAGCCGGCTGTTCACCGGGCTGATCGACGCGGGCGTAGTGATCGTCACCACCTCGAACCGGGCGCCGCGCGATCTTTACAAGGACGGCCTCAATCGCGAGCATTTCCTACCTTTCATTGCCCTGATCGAGGAGCGGCTCGACGTGCTGCGGCTCGACGGTCCCATCGATTACCGTCTGGAGCGGCTGGGCGGCGGGCCGACCTGGTTCGTGCCGAACGGGCCCGAAGCGACGCGCGCGCTAAGCGACGCCTTCTTCCGCCTGACCGACTTTCCGGTGGAGGATCGCGCCCACGTCCCCTCCACCGATCTGGAAGTGGCCGGCGGGCGCACGCTGCACGTGCCCAAGAGCCTCAAGGGCGTCGCCGTCTTCTCGTTCAAGCGGCTGTGCGGGGAGCCGCGCGGCGCACCCGACTATCTGGCGATCGCGCGGCGTTATCATACCGTCTTCATCGTCGGCATCCCCGTGCTCGGCCCCGAAAACCGCAACGAGGCGGCGCGCTTCGTGACGCTGATCGACGCGCTCTACGAGCATAAGGTGAAGCTGCTTGCCGCTGCCGATGCCGAACCGGCGGGCCTCTATCCGGCAGGCTCGGGCGCGTTCGAATTCCAGCGCACCGTGTCGCGGCTGATGGAAATGCAGTCACGCGACTACTTGGCCGAAGGGCATGGCACGGCGGAATGAGCGGTTTGGTTTGACAGGCCGTTTGCCGCCGATAGAGAGGGAGCCTCGGGAGGCGGGGGCACAATCGGCATGGCGAAGAGCGTCTATCCACTGATTCTGCTGAGCGTCGCGATCTCGGCCTGCGCGCAGATCGCGCTGAAGGCCGGCATGGGCTCCCCCGCGGTCCAGCGCGCGCTAACGGGCGGAGGCTCGCGCATCGCCGCACTGTTCGATGTCGCGCTCAATCCGTTCGTGATCCTCGGCCTGGCCCTTTATTTCGGGAGCGCGGCGGTCTGGCTGCTCGTCCTCTCGAAGGTCGAGGTAAGCTTCGCCTATCCGTTCGTCGCGCTCGGCTTCGTGATGACGGCGCTGCTCGGACGCCTGCTGTTCCACGACAGCTTTTCGGCGGCGAAGATCATCGGCACGCTGCTCATCATGGCCGGCGTGGTCGTCCTGGCGCGCGGCTGATCGCGCCATGACGGCGACGGGCGATGCCCCGATCCCGCTCTGCGTCGATCTCGACGGCACGTTGGTGCGGACCGACATGCTGCATGAGGCGCTGCTGCTCCTTGCCAAACGATCGCCCATGACTCTCGCGGCGCTGCCCGGTTGGCTGGTGCGGGGCAAGGCCGGCTTCAAGCATCTGGTGGCCGAGCGCGTGGCGATCGACGCCGCCGCCCTGCCCTATCGCGCCGACGTGCTCGCGCTGATCGAAGAGGCGCGAGCGGCGGGGCGGCCGGTGATATTGGCGACCGCCGCCGCAACGCCGATCGCGACGGCGGTCGCGGAACATCTCGGCCTGTTCGACGCGGTGCTGAGCAGCGATACGGGCACCAATCTATCGGCCGCGGCCAAAGCCGACGCGCTGGTGGCGCGCTATGGCGAGCGGGGGTTCGACTATATCGGCAACGGCCGCGCCGACCTGCCCGTCCTCGCGCGCGCCCGGCGCGGCTTTCTCATTTCCTCGCACGGCGGACTGCGCCGCGCCGCTGTCCGCGGCCATGACGGAATCACGTTCCTCGACGATAAGGGCGGCGGCGTCCGCGTCTGGGCCAAGGCGCTGCGCCTTCACCAATGGCTGAAGAACCTGCTCGTCTTCGTGCCGCTGGTCGCGGCGCACCAGGCCGGGGATGTGGCCCTCCTCGCGGCGACGATGATCGCCTTCCTCGCATTCAGCCTGTGCGCCTCGTCGGTCTATCTGATGAACGACCTGCTCGATCTTTCCGCGGATCGCGCGCATCGGCGCAAGCGAAACCGACCCTTCGCGTCGGGGGCGCTGCCGGTGAAGGCGGGGGTCGTCGCGGCGCCGCTGCTGCTGGCGATCGCGCTCGGCCTCGCCTTCTTGCTGCCGACACGCTTCCTCGGCGTGCTGCTGCTCTATTATGCGCTGACGACGCTCTATTCCTTTTTCCTCAAACGGCAGGTCGTTGTCGACGTCATGCTCCTCGCCAGCCTCTATACGATCCGCATCCTCGCGGGATCGGCGGCGACGGGAATCGAACCCTCCTTCTGGCTGCTCGCGCTGTCGATGTTCGTTTTCCTCTGCCTTGCCATGGTGAAGCGCTATTCGGAGTTGCGCCTCGCCGTCAGTTCGGCCGTCCCACTGGCTGGGCGGGGCTATCGCCCCGACGATCTGCCGGTGGTGCTGGCCCTCGGCACGAGCAGCGGCATGGTGAGCGTGCTCATCCTCGCTATGTACACGCAGGCCGCGATCGTGCCCGAAATGTACCCGGCGCCCGAATGGCTCTGGCTGGTGCCGCCGCTAATGCTCTACTGGATCACCCGGCTTTGGACGAAGGCGCAGCGAGGCGAGGTGGACGAGGACCCGGTTATCTTCGCCGCGCGTGACTGGCAGAGCCTTGCCGTCGCGGCGCTGATGGGCGCGGCCTTCCTGCTGGCGACGAGCGGCTGGTCGCCATGGTGAGCAACGACGCGCGACACGGCTGGCCGGGTCTTGCCACGATCCTGCTGCTCGCGGTCGGCCTGCGCCTGCTCTGGGCGCTGTTCGTACCGGTGTCGCCGATATCGGATGCGTCCATCTACGATATTTTCGCGCGCGAGATCGCTGCGGGCCACGGCTATGTCTTTCCGGACGGCAGCCCGACCGTCTATTGGCCGGTCGGCCCCTCCGCGCTCTACGGCTTTTTCTATGCGCTGTTCGGAACGCATGGCTGGGCGGTCGCGCTGCCCAATATCGTCATGGGCACGGCTCTTGTCGCCGGCATCTACCGACTCGCTCTATTGCGCTTCGGGGAACGGGTCGCTTCAATCGCCGGGCTGATTGCGGCGCTGTGGCCGATCTGGGTGCAGTTCACGACCACGCTCAGCAGCGAACTACCCTTCACTCTCCTGCTCATCGCCGCGCTACTCGTGCGGATGGAGACACGCATGCCCGGCTGGGGGCGGATCGTCCTCTCTACCGTGCTGCTCGCCGCCGCCGCTTACATGCGGCCGACAATCTTGCCGCTGGTCATCCTCTATCCGCTGATCGAGGGCGCTTGCCGCAGACCGGCAAGGGCGGCGCTGCATCTGGTCCTTGCCGTTGCGGTCGCGACGGCGCTGCTCGCGCCCTGGGCGGCGCGCAATCGAGCGCTGTTCGGCGCGCCAGTGCTCATATCGGCCAATTTCGGCGCCAACCTGTGGATGGGCAACAATCCCGCGTCGAACGGCGGCTATATGCCGCTGCCCGAGATCGACGCCCCCACGGAGATTGCCCGCGACGCCTATTTCAAGGAACAGGCGCTCGATTTCATCCGTACCCATCCGATTGATTATCTGGGGCTCTGCGTAAAGCGGATCGCGCTCAGCTTCGATCGCGAGACGATCGGCATAGTTTGGAACGAACATTCGATTTCGCCGGCGCTGCAACCCGTCCTGAAGCTGGTATCGAGCCTCTATTGGATGGCGGTCTTCCTCCTGTCGTTGATCGGCGTCGGCCTCTTCCTGTGGCGAAAGCCGCTGCGGATTTTCGATCCGCTGGTGGTGACGCCCGGCCTGTTCGCGGCGGTGGCGTTGCTCGTCGTCGGCCAGGATCGCTATCACATGCCGATAATGCCCTTCGTCGCGCTGTTCGCCGCGCTGGCGATCGCTCCCCTTACGAGCAGACGCCGAAAGGACACAGCTATCACCCCGCGGAACGCAACCGCCCCAAAAGCGGTTGAACGCCTCGCCGCATCGGACTAAGCGGACCCCGCTCCACGCATGGGCCGGGGGCTCCCTGCTGAGCGAGCTTCCCCCGCGTGGTTCGCAACTGCGGAGGGAATTTGATGGCTCGCAAGAAGATCGCGCTTATCGGTGCAGGCAATATCGGCGGCACGCTCGCCCATCTCGCAGCGGCGAAGGAGCTGGGTGATATTGTGCTGTGCGACGTGGTGGAAGGCGTGCCGCAGGGCAAGGCGCTCGACCTCGCCCAGTGCGGTCCCGTCGAAGGTTTCGACGCCGCGCTGAAAGGCACCAACGATTATGCCGATCTGAAGGGCGCGGACGTCTGCATCATCACCGCCGGCGTCGCCCGCAAGCCGGGCATGAGCCGCGACGACCTGCTGGGCATCAACCTCAAGGTGATGAAAGCGGTCGGCGAAGGCATCAAGGCCAATTGCCCCAACGCCTTCGTGATCTGCATCACCAATCCGCTCGACGCGATGGTCTGGGCGCTGCGCGAATTTTCGGGCCTGCCGCACCATATGGTCGTCGGCATGGCGGGCGTGCTCGACTCGGCCCGCTTCCGCCATTTCCTTGCCGAGGAGTTCAACGTCTCGGTGCAGGACGTCACCGCCTTCGTGCTTGGTGGCCATGGCGACACGATGGTGCCCGTCGTCGAATATTCGACCGTCGCCGGCATTCCGATCCCCGACCTCATCAAGATGGGCTGGTCGACGAAGGAGCGTATCGACGCGATCGTTCAGCGTACCCGTTCGGGTGGCGGCGAGATCGTCGGCCTGCTCAAGACCGGCTCCGCCTTCTACGCTCCCGCGACCAGCGGGATCGAGATGGCCGAAGCCTTCCTGAAGGACAAGAAGCGCCTGTTGCCCTGTGCGGCGCATCTTACCGGCAAATATGGCGTCGACGATCTCTATGTCGGCGTGCCGGTGGTGATCGGCGCCGGCGGTGTCGAGCGTGTCGTCGAGATCGACCTCAAAGGTGCGGCACAGGCCAATTTCCAGAAATCGGTCGATGCCGTGAAGGAGCTGGTCGTCGCCTGCAAGGGGATCGACAGCAGTCTCGGCTGATGACGGTGCCGCTCCTCCCCATCCTGCTGCTCGCAAGCGCGGAGCCCGCGCCGCCGCCACCCTATCCGGTGTCTGCGGTGCTGGACTTGTTTGCGAAGACCTGCCGGGGCGTGAGCGATTATGCCGCGACCGCGAAGGCGGCGCGCGACGCCGGCTGGGAGGAAGTGCCCGCATCGGCGGAGCCGCATCTCGCCAAGTTGGTCGAGATCGGGATGACGGCGGTGCCCGAGGGCCGCAAGAGCGGCCTTACCTTCCGGCGGACGGTGAGCGGCCATGCCCTCTATCTCGTGCTCTCGCGCTACGAGGATGCGCGGATATGGGGCAATGGCTGCCGCATGTACGACTTCGCGGCGTCCGCCGAATTGCCCGAAACCGCCCTGGAAAACTGGATGCAGCGCCCGTCCACCTTTCGTCAGGCGCAGCCGGGTGTGCTCGTCAAGCTGACATGGCAACCGGGCTGGTCGCGCGACATAACGGTGGAAGCCGCCTATATACCCAAAGGGAGCGGCATTACCCAACGTACCGGGCTGGTCGGCACGGCGCTGGTCGCACAGGCGACCGGGGCAGCGCAGCAGCCTGCGGCAAAGTGATGACGCGTCGGTAAGCAGGTCCGCTTCGGGCTTGGGGGAAGGAATCCGGCGCCTGCCGGGATAGTGAAGAGAGGTCCGCACCGAATGTCGATATTGGTCAATGCGAGCACTAGGGTCATCTGCCAGGGGATCACCGGCAGCCAGGGCACGTTCCACACGGAACAGGCGATCGCCTATGGCACGAAGATGGTCGGCGGCGTCACGCCGGGCAAAGGCGGGCAGACCCATCTCGGCCTGCCGGTGTTCGATACGGTGCATGAGGCGGTGGCGAAGACCGGCGCGGACGCAAGCGTGATCTATGTTCCGCCGCCCTTTGCCGCCGATTCGATCCTCGAAGCGATCGATGCCGAGGTGCCGCTGATCGTCTGCATTACCGAAGGCATTCCGGTGCTCGACATGGTGCGCGTCAAGCGCGCGCTGTCGGGTTCGAAGTCGCGGCTGATCGGGCCGAACTGCCCCGGCGTGATGACCCCCGACGAATGCAAGATCGGTATCATGCCCGGCTCGATCTTCTCGAAGGGGACCGTCGGCGTCGTCAGCCGTTCGGGCACGCTCACCTATGAGGCGGTGCACCAGACGACGGCAGTGGGTCTGGGCCAGACGAGTGCCGTCGGCATTGGCGGAGATCCGGTGAACGGCACCAACTTCATCGATATCCTCGAACTCTATCTCGCCGACGAGGCGACGCAGTCGATCATCATGATCGGCGAAATCGGCGGATCGGCGGAAGAAGACGCCGCGCAGTTCCTGAAGGACGAGGCGAAGCGTGGCCGCAAGAAGCCGATGGTAGGCTTCATTGCCGGGCGCACCGCACCTCCCGGACGCCGCATGGGTCATGCCGGGGCGATCGTCTCGGGCGGCCAAGGCGGCGCGGAGGACAAGATCGCGGCGATGGAAGCCGCAGGCATCAAGGTCGCCGCAAGCCCCTCGGAACTCGGCACGACGCTCGCTGCCCTGTTGAAAGGTTGAGCGAAAGCGACGATTAACGTTGTGCGCTGCACAGTAGTGCAAACAACGCAAGCGAGGACCGAACGAAATGGGTGTCGAAGGCATGGACTTCGAAGGGTTGGAAGGCGTGAGTCCTTCCTTCGTCGAGGCGCTGTACCGTCGGTATCGGAGCGACCCCACGTCGGTCGATCCGGGCTGGCAAGGATATTTCGATGGCGTCGAGACAGCGGTGAGCGGGCCGAGTTGGGCCCGCTCCAACTGGCCGCCGAGCGATACCGACGCGCTGGCGGCGGCGATGGACCCGACCCAGATGGAGGCGGCGAAACCCGCCGCGCGCGCTGCGGCGGCGAAGCCGGCCTCCGCCGCACCTTCCAAGGACGAGATCGTCGCCGCGGCGAGCGATTCGATCCGCGCGATGATGCTGATCCGCACCTATCGCGTGCGCGGCCACCTCGCCGCCAATCTCGATCCGCTCGGCCTCACCACCAATGAGTTGCCGGCCGATCTTACGCCCGAATATTACGGCTTCTTCGGCACCGATCTCGATCGCCCGATCTTTCTCGGCGGCGTGTTGGGCCTCGAACAGGCTTCGATCCGCGAAATCGTCGATATCCTGCGGGCCAATTATTGCGGCCATTTCGCGCTCGAATATATGCATATCGGCGACGTGGAGGAACGGCGTTTCCTTCAGGAACGGATCGAGGGCCGCGACAATTCGATCGAGTTCACCGTCGAAGGCAAGCGCGCGATCCTGACCAAGGTGATCCAGGCCGAGCAGTGGGAGAAATTCCTCGGCCGCAAATATGTCGGCACGAAGCGGTTCGGGCTCGACGGCGGCGAGGCGATGATCCCCGCGCTCGAAAATGTCATCAAATATGGCGGGCAGAGCGGCGTCACGGAAATCGTGATCGGCATGGCGCATCGCGGCCGGCTCAACGTCCTCGCCAATGTGATGGCGAAGCCCTATCGCGCGATCTTCTCCGAATTTGCCGGCGGCTCCTCGAATCCCGAGGATGTCGGCGGATCGGGCGACGTCAAATATCATCTCGGCACCTCTACCGATCGCGATTTCGGCGGCAATGTCGTCCACCTGAGCCTCGCGGCGAACCCGAGCCATCTGGAGGCGGCGGACCCCGTCGTCCTCGGGAAGGCGCGCGCGAAGCAGACCAAACTCGACGATCTGGCGCGCGAACGCGTGATGCCGGTGCTCATCCATGGCGACGCGGCCTTTGCGGGCCAGGGTATCGTCATGGAATGCTTCGGTTTTTCGGGCCTTGCTGGCTATAATACCGGCGGTTGCGTGCATTTTGTCATCAACAATCAGGTGGGCTTCACCACCTCGCCGCAATATGCGCGCTCGTCGCCCTACCCGTCCGACATCGCGAAGATGGTCCAGGCGCCCATCCTCCACGTCAACGGCGATGATCCCGAGGCCGTCACCTTCGCCTGCAAGGTGGCGACCGAGTTCCGCGCCGCCTTCAAGCGCGACGTGGTGATCGACATGTGGTGCTATCGCCGCTTCGGTCACAATGAGGGCGACGAACCCGCCTTCACCCAGCCGCTGATGTATGACGCGATTCGCAAGCATCCGCACGTTTCCGAGCTTTATGGCAAGCGGCTGATCGAGGAAGGTATCGTCGATCAGCCGACGATCGAGGAGACGGAGACGAGCTTCGTCGCCATGCTTGAGGAGGAGTTCGACGCGGCGCGCGGCTTCCGCGTCAACAAGGCGGACTGGTTCGAGGGCGAATGGTCGGGCTTTGCCGCCCCGCGCGAGCCGATCACCGAGCGGCGCGCCGCCGCCTCGGGCATTCAGCAGCACCAGATCGACCAACTGGCGGAGGTCCTTACCACGCCGCCGGAGGGCTTCAACCTCCACAAGACGCTCGGCCGTATCCTTGCCGCCAAGAAGCAGATGTTCGAGACGGGCGAAGGCTTCGACTGGGCGACCGCCGAGGCGATGGCGTTCGGATCACTGTTGCAGGAGGGCTATCCCGTTCGCCTGTCAGGCCAGGATTCGGGGCGCGGCACATTCAGCCAGCGCCATGCGGCCTGGATCGACCAGAAGGACGGGCACAAATATATCCCGCTTTCAACGCTGGACCGGCGCTTTCAGGTGCTCGACAGCCCACTGTCCGAATTCGGCGTGCTCGGCTTCGAATATGGCTATGCTTCGGCGGCGCCCAACACGCTCGTCCTTTGGGAGGCGCAGTTCGGCGACTTCGCCAACGGCGCGCAGGTGATGATCGACCAGTTCATCGCTGCGGGCGAGGCGAAATGGCTGCGCGTCAACGGCCTCGTTCTGCTGCTGCCCCATGGCTATGAAGGCCAGGGGCCCGAACACAGCTCGGCACGGCTGGAGCGCTACCTCCAGCTCTGCGCGGAAGACAATATGCAGGTGTGCAACATCACCACGCCCGCCAATTACTTCCACGTGCTGCGCCGGCAGATGCTGCGCAAGTTCAGGAAACCACTCGTCATCATGACGCCCAAATCGCTGCTGCGGCACAAGGCGGCGGTGTCGACGATCGACGAGTTCACCGGCGACAGCCATTTCATGCGCATCCTTTCCGATCCGAACGCCCCGGCGGACAAGGATGTGAAGCGGCTGGTGCTCTGCTCGGGCAAGGTCTTCTACGATCTCGCCGAGGCGCGCGATCAGGCAGGCGACAAGAACACCACGATTGTGCGGATCGAGCAGATCTATCCCTTCCCCGCCGAAGCGCTGGTGAAGCGGATCAAGCGGATGACCAATCTTGAGACGGTCGTCTGGGCGCAGGAGGAGCCGAAGAATAACGGCGCCTGGTTCTTCGTCGCCCCGCTGATCGAGGAATGCCTTGCCGAGGCGGGCGTTTCGCCGCAGCGGCCCCTATATGCGGGACGGGCGGCTTCGGCGGCGACGGCGACAGGGCTCGCGCGCAAGCATACCGCACAGCAGGCGGCGCTCGTCGCCGAGGCACTGGGACACGAAGCAAAGGCAGGCTGAGACATGGCGACCGAAGTCAAGGTGCCCACTTTGGGCGAATCGATCACCGAAGCGACGCTGGGCCAGTGGCTCAAGCAGCCGGGCGATCCGGTGAAGGCGGACGAGCCGATCGCGAGCCTCGAAACGGACAAGGTGGCGGTCGACGTGCCCTCCCCCGTCGATGGCGTGATGGGTGAGCAGGCGGTAAGCGAAGGCGATACCGTGCAGGTCGGCGCGGCGATCGCGCTGATCGAGGCAGGCGCCGCGGCCGCGACCAGCGCCACCCCTGCCGTCGCGGATCGCACCGCCGTCGGCCAGGCCGAAGCCGCCGCGCGGGCCGAACGCGAGGAGTCTCAGGAGGACGAGGAGCCGCAGACGCTGTCCCCCGCCGTGCGCCGCGCGGTTCTGGAGCATCGCGTCGATCCGTCGAAAATCCGTGGCACCGGCAAGGACGGCCGGATCACCAAGGATGACGTGCTCGCCGCCGCCGCCACGGAGGCCAAGGCCGCGCCTGCCCCGGCTCCCGCCGCGCCCGTCGATCTCGCGCCGCCGCCTGCCGCGCCGCGCCCGACGGGTGATCGCCATGAGGAGCGGGTCCGCATGACCCGCCTGCGCAAGACCGTCGCCACCCGGCTCAAGGATGCGCAGAACACCGCGGCGATCCTGACGACGTTCAACGATGTCGACATGACCGAGGTCATGGCCGCGCGGTCCCGCTACAAGGACCTGTTCGAGAAGAAGCATGGCATTCGCCTGGGCTTCATGAGCTTTTTCGTGAAGGCAGCGTGCCTCGCGCTGCGCGATGTTCCGTCGGTCAACGGCTCGATCGAGGGCGAGGAGATCGTCTATCGCGATTATGCCGATATCTCGGTGGCGGTGTCGGCGCCGCAGGGCCTTGTCGTGCCCGTCATTCGCGACGCGCAGGACCTGTCCTTCGCCGGTGTCGAAAAGACGATCGCCGATTTCGGCAAACGCGCCAAGGACGGCACGCTCAAGCTGGAGGACATGAAGGGCGGCACCTTCACCATTTCCAACGGCGGCGTGTTCGGATCGCTGATGTCGACGCCGATCATCAATCCGCCCCAGTCGGCCGTGCTCGGCCTGCACCGGATCGAGGAGCGCCCCGTGGTGCGCGACGGCCAGATCGTCGCGCGGCCGATGATGTATCTGGCGCTAAGCTACGATCACCGGCTGGTCGACGGCCGCGAGGCGGTGACGTTCCTCGTCCGCATCAAGGAAGCGATCGAGGACCCGACGCGGCTGCTGATCGATCTTTAAGGAACCCCTACGCCGTCATTCCGGCGAAAGCCGGAATCCATGGACGGCGGGCCGCCTGTTAGGACGCGAACCGAGTCCATGGACCCCGGCTTTCGCCGGGGTGACGAGAAGGCGGAAAACGGCGCGCGACGATGAGGAGTGATGAACGCAATGGCCGACTTTGACTTCGACGTCCTCGTCATCGGTGCGGGCCCGGGCGGCTATGTCGCCGCGATCCGGGCGGCGCAGCTTGGGCTGAAGACGGCCTGCGCCGAAGCGCGCGAGACGCTGGGCGGCACCTGCCTCAATGTCGGCTGCATCCCCTCCAAGGCGCTGCTCCACGCCTCCGAACTCTATGAGGAGGCGCATTCGGGCGCGCTCGCGACGTTCGGCGTCAAGTTGGGCGATGTCGGCCTCGATCTCGACGCGATGCACGGCCAGCGGCTCGACGCGGTGAAGGGCCTGACCGGCGGGATCGACTATCTGTTCAAGAAGAACAAGGTCGAATGGCTGAAGGGCAAGGCCGCCTTCACCGGGAAAGACAGCGTGACGGTGGGCGGGCGCACGGTGCGCGCGAAGAATATCGTCATCGCCACCGGTTCCTCGGTGACGCCGCTGCCCGGCGTGACGGTCGATCAGGATCGCATCGTCGACTCGACCGGGGCACTCGAACTGCCCGAGGTGCCGAAGCATCTCGTCGTCATCGGCGGCGGCGTGATCGGGCTTGAGCTGGGCTCGGTCTGGCGGCGGCTGGGCGCGAAGGTGACGGTCGTCGAGTTCCTTGACCAGATTCTCCCCGGCATGGACGGCGAGGTGCGCAAGGAAGCCGCCAAGCTCTTCGCCAGGCAGGGTTTCACGATCCGAACCGGCACGAAGGTGACAGGCGCCAAGGCCGGCGCGAAGGGCGTCACGTTGACCGTCGAGCCCGCCGCCGGCGGCGCGGCGGAAACGATCGAGGCCGATCGCGTGCTCGTCGCGATCGGGCGGCGGCCGAATATCGAGGGGCTGGCGCTCGACAAGGCCGGCCTTGTCGTCAACAAGCGCGGCCAGATCGAGACAGACGACCGTTTCGCCACGTCGGTGCCCGGCATCTGGGCGATCGGCGACGTGATCCCCGGCCCGATGCTCGCCCACAAGGCGGAGGATGAAGGGATTGCGGTGGCCGAGAATATCGCCGGCGGCATCGGCATCGTGAATCATGCGGTCATCCCCAGCGTCGTCTACACCATGCCCGAGATCGCGGGCGTGGGCCTGACCGAGGAACAGGCGAAGGAGAAGGGCGCGGTCAAGATCGGCAAGTTCCCGATGATGGCCAACAGCCGCGCGCGGACGAACCGGGATACCGACGGCTTCGTCAAGGTGATCGCCGATGCGAACACGGATCGCGTGCTGGGCGTCTGGATCGTCGCCAGCCTTGCGGGCACGATGATCGCCCAGGCCGCGCAGGCGATGGAATTCGGCGCGACGAGCGAGGATATCGCTTATACCTGCCACGCCCATCCGACCCATTCGGAGGCGATCAAGGAAGCGGCGATGGCGGTGCGAGGCAAGCCGATCCACTTCTGATCCGCGACGAATAGGGGGAACCGGAACACGCCCCCGCCGGTATATCCGCTATCATGAACAAGCGGAGATAGGGATTGCGAACCAGAATCACGGTGCTCGTGGGGGCATCGTTGCTCGCCTCCTGCGGGCCGAAGACGCTGACCCTGCCCAAGGATGTGGTGGACAGGGCGGCGACCTGCGGCGTCGTCGAGGCCGCGAACGCCCGTCAGGCGATCAACAGCGCGCGTGGCGGCCTGCCCTTCGACGAGCAGGGGCGGATTCTCCACTATGCGATGCTCGCGGCATCACAGGACGGCAGCTTCTCGCAGGAGACGGTCGCCGCCGTCGTCAAACGGATGCCTGAAATGGAAGGCGATATCACCAAGGGCGACTTCACCACGCTGGTGGAGCCCTGCAAACAGGCCTATCCGGCCACAGCGAAGGCTGAGCCCGATCCCTTGCCCTCCGATCCGTTCGACAACCGGCTGGGCTGCTACGAACTCGGTTCCTTCCTCAATCGCTCGCTCCAGAGCCAGAGCGCAGAATATCCCGACAGGCTGGCCGAATATGGCTCGCTGCGCCGCCGTCTGGACGGGGCCGTCAGCCTCGCTTTCAAGCGGCGCGGCGCGACGACCAAGGAGGCGCAGGACAAGCTGCGGAGCAGCGCGCTCGCGAAGATGGTCCCGCTCGGCTCGCCCATGGCGGTGATGCAGGAGTGTTTTGCGAAATATCCCGATTCCGACGCGAAAAAGGCGTAGGACGGATCGCTATTCGGCTATCCGCCGATCAATGCGCTCTTCCTATAGCTGCTCCTCGTCATTCCCGCGTAGACGGAAATCCATAAGCCGCGCGTTTCGTCCTTTCGGCGACGACAGTGCCCATAGATTCCTGCCTGCGCGGGAATGACCCTATAGCTTCCCGCCTGCGCGGGAATGACAAGGCAGGGGAGAGCGTCTCCGCCAAAAAGGCCGCGCGATATGCCAATGCCGGCGCATGGCCCCTTGCCGGGGCCGTGCGCTTGGCTTATATGCGAGGCGTTCTCTCGACATTGGTAACTCTGTTGAGGTCGGTCCCGCCGGGGCCGGCGGCAGGGACGCTTTATTTGTGCAGGAGCTTCATGGCGGACATCGCCGCGCTGACCGAACTGATCGAGCCCGAGGCAAAGGCGCTGGGCTTCGCCCTCGTGCGCGTCCGCATGTTCGGCGGCAAGAGCGACCCGACCTTGCAGGTGATGGCCGAGCGGCCGGACACGCGGCAGCTCGATCTCGCCGATTGCGAGGCGCTGTCGCGGCGCATTTCGGACGTGCTGGACGCCGCCGATCCGATCGAGGAGCAATATCGCCTCGAAGTTTCCTCGCCCGGCATCGATCGCCCGCTGACGCGGCTTGCCGATTTCGAGGATTGGAAAGGTTTCGACGCGCGCATCCGGCTCGCCGCGCCGCTCAACGGACGCAAGCAGTTCGACGGCCGCCTGCTGGGTCGCGAGGGCGAGGCTGTCCGCCTCGATCCGGGTGTCGGCGGTGAGGTGACGTTGCCCTTCGCCCAGATCGCCAGCGCGAAACTGCTGTTGACCGACGCGCTGATAAAAGCGACGGCACCGCTGTCGAGCGACGGCGCGGACAAGATTCAAGTGGAAGGATGAAGACGATGGCTACCGCCATTTCCGCAAACAAGGCCGAGTTGCTCGCCATCGCCGACGCCGTCGCGCGCGAGAAGCTGATCGATCGCGAGATCGTGATCGAGGCGATGGAGGACGCGATCCAGCGCGCCGCCCGCGCCCGCTACGGCGCGGAGAACGACATTCGCGCGAAGATCGATCCCAAGAGCGGCGACATGCGGCTGTGGCGCGTCGTCGAGGTGGTCGAGCAGGTCGAGGATTATTTCAAACAGGTGTCGGTGAAGGACGCCGCCAAGCTGCAGAAGGACGCGAAGGTCGGCGATTTCATCGTCGATCCGCTGCCCAATATCGAATTCGGCCGCATCGCCGCGCAGGCCGCCAAGCAGGTGATCTTCCAGAAGGTTCGCGATGCCGAGCGCGAGCGGCAATATGAAGAGTTCAAGGATCGCGCCGGCGAGATCATCACCGGCGTCGTGAAGCGTGTCGAGTTCGGCCATGTCGTCGTCGATCTCGGCCGCGCCGAGGGCGTGATCCGCCGCGACCAGCAGATCCCGCGCGAGGTGCTGCGCGTCGGCGATCGCGTGCGTTCGCTGATCTTCAGCGTGCGGCGCGAAAATCGCGGCCCGCAGATATTCCTCAGCCGCGCGCATCCCGATTTCATGAAGAAGCTGTTCGCGCAGGAGGTGCCCGAAATCTATGACGGCATCATCGAGATCAAGGCCGCCGCGCGCGATCCGGGCAGCCGCGCCAAGATCGGCGTCATCAGCCACGACAGCTCGATCGACCCGGTCGGCGCCTGCGTCGGCATGAAGGGCAGCCGCGTGCAGGCGGTGGTGCAGGAAATGCAGGGCGAGAAGATCGACATCATCCCCTGGTCGCCCGACACCGCCACCTTCGTGGTGAACGCGCTCCAGCCCGCGCATGTCGCGCGCGTCGTGATCGACGAGGAGGAAGGCCGGATCGAGGTGGTCGTCCCCGACGATCAGCTTTCGCTGGCGATCGGCCGGCGCGGCCAGAATGTCCGCCTCGCCAGCCAGTTGACCGGATCGGCGATCGACATCCTGACCGAGGCCGACGCCTCGGAGAAGCGCCAGAAGGAATTCGTCGAGCGTTCGGAGATGTTCCAGAACGAGCTGGACGTGGACGAGACGCTGAGCCAGCTTCTCGTCGCCGAGGGCTTCGGCGCGCTCGAAGAGGTCGCCTATGTCGATCTCGACGAAATCGCCTCGATCGAGGGTTTCGACGACGAACTGGCCGCCGAATTGCAGAGCCGCGCCGCCGAGGCGCTGGAACGCCGCGAGGCCGCCAATCGCGAGCAGCGCCGCCAACTGGGCGTCGAGGATGCGCTGGCCGAACTGCCCTATCTGACCGAGGCGATGCTGGTCGCGCTCGGCAAGGCGGGAGTGAGGACGCTCGACGATCTGGGCGATCTCGCCACCGACGAGCTGATCCAGAAGAAGCGCGTCGAGCCGCGCCGCCGGGCCGAGAGCAGCCATCACAACCGGCCCGAGGACAAAGCGGGCATCCTTGCCGATTTCGGCCTGAGCCAGGATCAGGGGAACGAGATCATCATGGCCGCGCGCGCCCACTGGTTCGACGACGAGCCCGAAACGCAGGAGGACGCTTCTGCGGATGGCGAACAATGAGACGCGCAAGGGCCTGACGGCTCACCGCAAGGGCGTTCGTCCGATCGACGCGGTCCCTACCGCGAACGATGACGGCGCGCGCCACGATCCCCAGCGCAAATGCGTCCTGACGGGCGCACAGGACAGCCGCGCCAACCTAATTCGGCTCGCGCTCGGCCCCGACGGCACCGTCGCGCCCGATGTGCGGGCGAAGGCGGGCGGGCGCGGCGCGTGGATCGGCGTCGATCGTGTCGCGCTCGAAGCCGCGATGGCGAAAGGCAGGCTCAAGGGCGCCCTCGCTCGCGCCTTCCGGACGGCAAGCTTCCTGGTCCCCGAGGATCTGCCCGATCAGATCGAGGCGGCGCTGCGCCGTGCGGCGCTCGACCGCCTGGGGCTGGAGGCGCGCGCGGGCACGCTGCTCACCGGATCGGAAAAGATCGCCGACGCGGCGCGCAAGGGCTCGGTCGAGCTGCTGCTGCACGCGCGCGACGCCGCGATCGACGGCACGCGAAAGCTCGATCAGGCGCTGCGTGTCGGCCTCGGCCTCGAAGGCAGTGGCGATCAGGGGGTCGTAATCCCGGCAAGCCGCGCCATATTGTCGATGGCACTGGGGCGGGAAAATGTGGTACATATCGCCCTGATAGCGCCGGCAGCCGCCGGGCGCGTCGCGCACGCACTCGGCCGCTGGCGCGGCTTTATTGGACGGAATGACCTGGAAACAGGTGGCAGCGCCCCGCCTTGCGGAACGGATTCGCAAGGCCAATCGGCGCTACGGAATGACGATGTGAAGGGTTCGGGTACTCAATGAGCGATAACGACAAGCCGAAGCTGGGAATGCGTGCGCCGCTGGGCCTCAAGCGCACGGTGGAGACGGGCAAGGTGAAGCAGAGCTTCAGCCATGGCCGTTCGAACACCGTCGTGGTCGAGGTGAAGCGCCGGCGCGTGCTCGGCAAGCCCGGCGAGGCCGAAGCCCCCGCGACGCAGGAAACGCCTGCACCCGAGGCTGCGGCCCCCGCGCCCGCCGCACCGGCAGCGCCCAAGCCCGCGCCGGCAGCGCCCCGCGCGCCCGCACCGTCGCGCCCCGCCGCGCCCAGCGATCTCCTCTCGCGCCAGGAGCTTCAGGCGAAGCTGCTGCGCGAGGCCGAGGAAGCGCGCATGGCCGCGCTCGAGGAAGCGCGCCGACGCGAGGAGCGCGAGAAGCAGGAGGCGTCCGAAGAGGAGCGCCGCCGCATCGAGGAAAATCGCCGCGCCGAGGAAGAAGCCCGCCGTGCCGCCGAAGAGGCCGCGCGCCAGGCCGAGGAGGAGGCGAAGGCCGCCCCGCCGCCCGCGCCCGAAGCTCCGGCCGAGGCCGAAGCGGCCGCGCCGGCCGAAACATCCGGCCGCGCGACGATTCCGCCGCCGCGCCGCTTCACCCCCGTCACGCCCGCCAAGCGGCCCGAACCGGCGCGTCCCGCGCGCGGCCGGCCGGGCGGCGACGATCGCCGCCAGTCGGGCAAGCTCACCGTCACCCGCGCGCTCGACGAGGGCGATGGCGGCGCGCGCGCGCGCTCGCTCGCTGCGCTGCGCCGGGCGCGTGAGAAGGATCGCCGTTCGCATCAGGGCGGTGGCCAGCAGGTCAAGCAGGTGCGCGACGTGGTGGTGCCCGAGACGATCACCGTCGGCGAACTCGCCAACCGCATGGCCGAGCGTGGCGCCGATCTGGTGAAGGCGCTGTTCAAGATGGGCATGCCCGTCACCGTCAACCAGGCGATCGACCAGGATACGGCGGAACTGCTCGTCACCGAATTCGGCCACAATATCAAGCGCGTGTCCGAAAGCGACGTCGATCTCGTCACCGAACATGACATCGATGCCGAGGATACACTGAAGCCGCGTCCGCCCGTGGTCACGATCATGGGCCATGTCGATCATGGCAAGACGAGCCTGCTCGACGCGCTGCGCGGCACCGATGTCGCCAGCGGCGAAGCCGGCGGCATCACACAGCATATCGGCGCCTATCAGGTGCAGGTGAAATCGGGGCAGAAGATCACCTTCCTCGACACGCCGGGCCATGAGGCGTTCAGCGAGATGCGCGCGCGGGGCGCGAACGTCACCGATATCGTGGTGATCGTGGTCGCCGCCGACGACGGCATCCGTCCGCAGACGATCGAGGCGATCAACCATACCAAGGCAGCCGAAGTGCCGATGATCGTAGCGATCAACAAGGTCGACAAGCCCGGCGCCAACATCCAGCGGGTGCGCGAAGGGCTGTTGCAGCATGACGTGCAGGTGGAAAGCCTGGGCGGCGATGTGCAGGAAGTGGAAGTCTCCGCGCTCAAGAAGACCGGCCTCGACGAGTTGATCGAGAAGATCGAGCTGCAGGCCGAACTGCTCGAACTCAAGGCCAATCCCGATCGGGCGGCCGAGGCGACGGTGGTCGAGGCGAAGCTCGACAAGGGCCGCGGCCCGGTCGCGACCGTGCTCGTCAAGCGCGGCACGCTGCGCGTCGGCGACATCTTCGTGGTGGGCGCCGAGAGCGGCAAGGTGCGCGCGCTGGTCAACGAGCGCGGCCAGCAGGTGAAGGAGGCTCTGCCCTCCGCGCCGGTGGAGGTGCTCGGCCTGTCGGGCGTGCCGTCGGCAGGCGATCCGCTGTCGGTGGTCGAGAATGAGGCGCGCGCCCGCGAGGTCGCCGCCTATCGCGCCGGCATCATCCAGCAGAAACGGACCACCGCGGCACCGGCGAGCCTCGAATCGATGTTCTCGGCGCTCAAGGAAAAGCAGGTCGCCGAATATCCGGTGGTGGTGAAGGCCGATACGCAAGGATCGGTCGAGGCGATCATCGGCTCGCTCAACAAGATCCCGAACGAGGATATCCGGGTGCGCATCCTGCATTCGGGCGTCGGCGGGATCACCGAGAGCGACGTGACGCTGGCCGCGGCTTCCAAGGCGCCGATCATTGGCTTCAATGTCCGCGCCAACGCCAAGGCGCGCGAGATCGCCACGCGGGACGGGGTCGCGCTCAAATATTATGACGTGATCTACGATCTGCTCGACGAGATCAGGGCGGCGATGGCGGGCCAGCTTGGGCCGGAATATTTCGAAACGGTGGTCGGCCGCGCCGAAATCCGCGAAGTCTTCTCGGCCGGCAAGCATGGCAAGGCGGCGGGTCTGCTGGTTCTGGAAGGCTATATCCGCCAGAAGCTGCGCGCCCGCGTGCTGCGCGACGACGTGATCATCTACAACGGATCGATCGCCTCGCTGCGTCGCTTCAAGGACGATGTGCCCGAGGTGCGCGCCGGTCTGGAATGCGGCATCACGCTTGAAGGGTCGACCGACATCAAGCCCGGCGACATCGTCGAAACCTTCGATGTCGAGGAACGCGAACGGACCCTCTGACGAGGGCCCGGCGCAGGACGGAGTCAGGCAATGCGGCGTGCCGAAGCGGCCCAGGACAAATCGGTGCGCACCCTGCGCGTCGGCGAGCAGGTTCGCCATGCACTCGCCGACGTGCTGATGCGCGGCGATGTGCATGACGAGGTGCTCGCCAGCCATCCGGTGTCGATCACCGAGGTGCGCATGTCGCCCGATCTCCGCCACGCCACCGTCTTCGTGAAGGCGCTGGGCGGGGTTGACGAGGCGGCGGTTCTCGTCGCACTCAAGCGCCACGTCCGCTATTTGCGGGGCGAAGTGGCGAGGCGCGTCAACACCAAATATGCGGCCGATCTCAAGTTCCTGCCCGATGAGAGCTTCGACGAAGGCGGCCGGATCGACGCGCTGCTCCGCTCGCTCGACATCCCTTCATCGACCGACGATGCGTAACCGGCTGGCGCTCGGCGCGCTGCTCCTCCTCGCGGCTTGCGGCGGATCGGGGAACCAGCCGCTCGACGACGATGAGAAGATCGTGCGCGCGGTTCTCGCCACGCTGGCGTCGGACGGCAAGCCCGTCTGCGTCGATCGCGGCACCGCGGGGCGCGGCCTTACCGTCTATCGCGAATATCTTGTGGCGCCCAACCCCTCGCGCGACGATCTCGCCTGGTTCCCGCCCGGGCCGCTGCGCCCGCCGCCCATGCCGACGCAGCAGCAGCTCGATCGGGCAATCGCCGAGAATAAGGACCTGCGCCTTCCCGAACCGGGCGGGCGACAGGACAAACTGCCCGCCATGACGCAGATCGATCTCGACAAGGCGGCGCAGGCGCTCTCGCTGCCGCCGGTCGCCGATCGCTCGGTCACGATCAGCAGCGCCTGGGCGCCCAGGGGCGTGACGGCGCGCTGGTGGCCGATCAACCGGCTGAAGAGCGATTGCGTACCGCTCTATATGCTGAGCAATCCCGCGCGCGCGCGCAATATCGCCTTCGTCACCGTGCAGGCCGAACATTGGGGCACGATCTACGCGCTCCGGCCCCAGGGGAATGACTGGGTCACGATCGCGCAATGGAGCGACTGGCTCTATTGAGGGCCATCGCGGTAAAGACGCCCGTTCCCGGCAATCTCTACCTCCCCCTCCCCCTTTCGTCTTGCCGGTTCGCAAGAAGAGCGGCGCGCCTCTTCATCAACATGACAAGGGACTTGCCTCCTTGTCATGAAGGGCGCTCGATCCTTCAGCGACAGTTAAGCCGAGAGAGCGCATAAGCGCCCCATGAAACACGCTCTATTCCTCGCAGGCGCCGCCGCCCTGATGTCTGCCCCGGCGCTTTCCGCCCCCGTCCCGGCGACACCCCCGGCTGCCGCACAGGAGGCGTCGATACCTTTCGCCAATTCAGGTTCGATCAACGATTGGCAGGATGCCGGAGACAGCGGGCTCTACGTTCAGGATACCCATCGCCGCTGGTATTATGCCAAGCTGATGGGGCCCTGCCTCGATCTGCCTTTCGCCACTCGCATCGGCTTCGACGTGCGCGGCGGATCGGGTACGTTCGATCGCTTCTCCTCGATCATCGTAAAGGGCCATCGTTGTCCGCTGTCGAGCCTAGTGGCGAGCGGCCCGCCTCCCTCCAAGACCAAGAAGCGCGACAAGACGCGCTGATCGGCGGCATTTCCCTTTCGTAGCGGTGCCGGTAAGGCGCCGCGATGGATGGTTGGATCATTCTCGACAAGCCCGTCGGCCCGACGTCAACGCAATGCGTATCGGCGGTCAAGCGCGCGCTCAGGACCGGCGGCTATTCCAGGCGCAAGGTCGGTCATGGCGGTACGCTCGATCCGCTCGCTTCGGGGGTGTTGCCGATCGCGATAGGCGAGGCGACGAAACTTACCGGCCGGATGCTCGACGCCGATAAGGCATATCGCTTCACGCTCGCCTTCGGGGTCGAGACGGACACGCTGGATGCCGAGGGGCGCGAGACGGCGACGTCGCCCGTTCGCCCGACGCCCGACGCGATCGCGGCGATCCTCCCCCGCTTTACCGGGCCGATCGAACAGGTGCCGCCCGCTTATTCGGCGTTGAAGATCGAAGGTGAGCGCGCTTATGCCCGCGCCCGCGCCGGGGAGGCGTTCGAGATCGCCGCGCGCGCCGTGACGATCCATGCGCTCACCCTGGAAACCGCCGACGCGGACAGCGCCACTTTCGACGCGCGCGTCTCCAAGGGCACCTATATACGCAGCCTCGCGCGCGATATCGCCCATGCCCTCGGCACGGTCGGCCATGTCACGATGCTGCGCCGCACAAAGGCGGGGCCTTTCACGCTCGATCGGGCGATTTCGCTGGACAATCTGGGGGAAGCCGCTATGGCCCACGCCCTTGAAACTATTACCTTGCCGCTGACGGCGGGGCTGGACGACATCCCGGCTCTACCTGTCAGCCCCGATCAGGCAAGGGCGCTCCGCGAGGGACGCAAGCTGATCGGGATCGCCGCGCCTTCCGGCCTACATCTTGCGATCGCCGGCACCGTCCCGGTCGCGCTGGTGGAAGTTTCGGAGCCTGAGACACGGGTGGTGCGCGGTTTCAATCTCCAGGATGTCGAGGGAAAAGACTAGACTATGACGATCACGGCCGAACGCAAGGAAGCGGTAATCAAGGACAATGCCCGCGGCGAAGGCGACACCGGTTCGCCCGAGGTACAGGTCGCGATCCTGACCGAGCGGATCGCCAACCTGACCGAGCATTTCAAGACGCACGCCAAGGACAATCATTCGCGCCGCGGCCTGCTGATGCTCGTCAACCGGCGCCGCAGTCTTCTCGATTATCTCAAGAAAAAGGATGCGGCGCGCTACGCCGCCTTGATCGCCAAGCTGGGGCTCAGGAAATAAGCCTCGACGTGGATCGGACGGCCCCCTGTCGGGGGTCGTTTCGTTTCGGGGGCAGCGCGGTGCGCGCTTCCGGAAAATCCCGGCACGCCGCATCCGGCGGCGCACCGGTTTCGGGCGAGACGCCCGATCAAGGGGGGCAGGACCGCCCCCGCATAGGCCGCCGCCGGCATAGGGCCGGCGGAAGGAAGGACCAAGCATGTTCGATATAAAGAAGCAGGAAATCCAGTGGGGCGGCCAGACGCTGACGCTGGAAACGGGCCGTGTCGCCCGTCAGGCCGACGGCGCGGTGGTCGCGACTCTCGGCGAAACCGTTGTGCTCTGCGCCGTCACGGCTGCGCGCAGCGTCAAAGAGGGGCAGGATTTCTTCCCGCTGACCGTCCATTATCAGGAAAAATATTCCGCCGCCGGCCGCATTCCCGGCGGCTTTTTCAAGCGTGAGCGCGGCGCGACCGAGAAGGAAACGCTCACCAGCCGCCTGATCGATCGCCCGATCCGCCCGCTGTTCCCGGAAGGTTTCTATAACGAAATCAATGTGATCGCGCAGGTTCTTTCCTATGATGGGGAGAATGAGCCCGATATCCTGGCGATGATCGCCGCCTCGGCCGCGCTCACCATTTCGGGCGTGCCCTTCATGGGGCCGATCGGCGCGGCGCGCGTCGGCTACAAGGACGGCGAATATATCCTCAACCCCTCGCTCGATCAGATCGCCGAAAGCGATCTCGATCTTGTCGTCGCGGGCACGCACGACGCGGTGATGATGGTCGAATCCGAAGCCAAGGAGCTTTCGGAAGAGGTGATGCTGGGCGCGGTGATGTTCGCGCATCGCGAGGCGCAGAAGGTGATCGACGCGATCATCGGGCTGGCCGAGCAGGCCGCCAAGGACCCGTGGGAACTCGCCGCGGCGCCCGACCAGACCAAGGCGAAGGCTTCGCTCAAGAAGCTGATCGGCAAGGATATCGAGGCCGCCTACAAGATCACCGAGAAGGCCGCCCGCTCCGCCGCGCTCAACGACGCGCGCGCCAAGGCGAAGGCCGCCTTCGCCGACGCCACCCCGCAGGAGCAGATGGCCGCGCAGAAGCTGGTCAAGAAGCTTGAGGCCGACATCGTGCGCACCGCCATCCTCAAGGACGGCCGCCGCATCGACGGCCGCGACACGAAGACGGTCCGCCCGATCGAGGCGATGGTCCACTTCCTGCCGCGCGCCCACGGCTCGGCGCTGTTCACCCGCGGCGAGACGCAGGCGATCGTCTCCACGACGCTGGGCACCAAGGATGCCGAGCAGATGATCGACGGGCTGAACGGCCTGCGCTACGAGCACTTCATGCTCCATTACAACTTCCCGCCTTATTCGGTTGGCGAAGTTGGGCGTTTCGGCGCTCCGGGCCGTCGCGAGATCGGGCATGGCAAGCTCGCCTGGCGCGCGCTGCATCCGGTGCTGCCGTCGAAGGAGGAGTTCCCCTACACGATCCGCGTGCTCTCCGACATCACCGAGTCCAACGGCTCCTCGTCGATGGCGACGGTGTGCGGCGGCAGCCTCGCGCTGATGGATGCGGGCGTGCCGCTGAAGCGCCCCGTGTCGGGCATCGCGATGGGCCTGATCCTCGAAGGCAAGAAGTTCGCGGTCATCTCCGACATTCTCGGCGACGAGGATCATCTGGGCGACATGGATTTCAAGGTGGCCGGCACGTCGGAAGGCGTCACCAGCCTGCAGATGGACATCAAGATCGCCGGCATCACCGAGGAGATCATGAAGGTCGCGCTGGCGCAGGCGCATGAGGGCCGCGCCCATATCCTCGGCGAGATGGCCAAGGCGCTCGATCATACCCGCACCGAATTGTCCGCCCACGCGCCGCGCATCGAGACGATGAGCGTGCCGAAGGACAAGATTCGCGACGTGATCGGCACGGGCGGCAAGGTGATCCGCGAGATCGTCGCGACCACCGGCGCCAAGGTCGACATCGACGACGACGGCACCGTCAAGATCAGCTCGTCCGATCCCGCGCAGATCGAGGCGGCGAAGAACTGGATCACCGGCATCGTCGCCGAGCCGGAGATCGGCAAGATCTACACCGGCAAGGTCGTCAACCTCGTCGATTTCGGGGCGTTCGTGAATTTCATGGGCGGCAAGGACGGGCTCGTCCACATCTCCGAAATCAAGAATGAGCGCGTCGCCAAGGTGTCCGACGTCCTGTCCGAAGGGCAGGAGGTCAAGGTCAAGGTGCTGGAGATCGACCAGCGCGGCAAGGTGCGCCTGTCGATGCGTGTCGTCGATCAGGAGACCGGGGCCGAGCTGGAGGACACCCGTCCGCCGCGTGAGGGCGGCGACCGGGGCGATCGCGGCCCGCGCGGCGACCGCCGTCGCGATGGCGATCGGCCGCGTCGGGACCGCGGCGAAGGCGGCGATCGCGGCCCCCGTCGCGACCGTGGCGAGCGCCACGGCGAAGGCCCCGCGCCCGAGTTCGCGCCGGCTTTCCTGAAGCGCGACGACGACTGAGGGCTCGCCCCTCGAAAATAGGAAAGGGGGCTTCGCGGCCCCCTTTTTTATGTGCGACGATTCCCTGCCTGCTGCCGCTGGAACTTGCCGATCCCGAGATACGCCTCGGCCTCGAATTCTCGATGGGGTGTAGGTAGAGACACCGCGTTAATCCCCTCCCGTCATTCCCGCGCAGGCGAGAATCCAAATGCGCAGCTGCTGGGGAAATTAACGACCGGAATGTTTAGGATTCCCGCCTTCGCCGGGGACGACAAACATACGAGGGGACGGCACGTCGCGCCTTATCGCGCCCGATCCACCGGCGTGATTTTCGTCAAGTCCGGTGGCGTGGCGGTGGCGTTCTGGGCGGCGGCATAGGCGGCGATCGCCTGTTGCTGCGCGGCGCGGCTGTCATTCTCGGCGGCGGCTTCAAGCTCGGCCGCGCGATTTTCGAACGCCTCGGCGCTATTGTCGGCGGGCATGCTGTCATGGCCGCCGCAGGCGCAAAGCGGCAGGAGGAGAGCGAGGCAGGCGATCATCGGCGGGCGCATCATGCCGTTCCTGTCGCCCAGGCGACGCATCTTCGCCAAACGAAAAATGAAAAAGGTGGAGAGGAAGTGGGGAGCTTCTGTTGCCCGGTGCTCCCCGAACCGCTGGATTCCGCTTCTGTTGCCCGGTGCGGACCGAACCGCGCTTAAGCCTTGTAACCTTGTCCGTGAGGACTCAGTTACGCAGCAAGAGCGAGCGCCTCGTTGTCGTTGGCACTTGTAGATTTGAACGGTTTTACGGCGCATTCAGGCCGGGCAAAAACACCGTCTTTGAACACACGTCGATCCTGGTTCGGCCCCGTCATGGTCCCAGCCGGGCTGGGATCATGGTGGAGCCGCCGGGTACTGCCCCCGGGTCCGCTGCATCTATTCCACGGCATCATTTATCACCATAGCCGGGCGAACCCGGCACCGGCCAATATAGGTGCCCCGCGAAAAAAGAGAAGAGGGCCCGATCAGCCGCGATTGCGCAACTCGTCGCGTATCTCGCGCAGCAGGGTGACATCCGCGGGTTCCGCCGCCGGCGCCTCCGGTTCCTTGGGCATCGCCTTGTTCACCGCGCGCACCAGCAGGAAGATGATGAAGGCGATGATGAGGAAATTGACAGCCTGCGTAATGAATTCGCCATAGCCGAGCAGCGGTACGCCCGCTTTTTTGAGTGCGGCATAATCGCTGAGCGAGCCTGCATAATTGTCAGGCACTGGCCCCAGGCGAATGAAATAGCCCGAAAAATCGAGGCCACCGAAGATTTTGCCGACGATCGGCATGATGATGTCCTCGGTCAGCGAGGTGATGATCTTCCCGAACGCCGCGCCGATGATCACCGCTACCGCCAGATCGAGCACGTTGCCGCGATTGATGAACGCCTTGAATTCCTTGAACATGGTGCAACCTCCCACTGGAGGGCCTTTGTTTCGGGCGCTTTTCCGGCGATGACAAGGCCTTCGTTGCGCAGCCGCGCGTGGCAGCTTATCCCTGTCGCCGGTTCATCCCTGATGAGGCACGAAAAACCATGCCGACGATTCGCCGCTTCCGTCTCGCGCTGGCCGCCCCGCTCGCGGCGCTCGCGCTTTCCGCTTGCGGTATCAACAGCATACCGACGGCCGAGGAAAATGTGAAAGCACGCTGGGCCGATGTTCAGAACGAATATCAACGCCGCGCGGATCTGGTGCCCAATCTCGTCGCCACCGTGAAAGGCTATGCCCAGCAGGAAAAGAGCGTGCTGACCGCCGTCACCGAGGCGCGCGCCAAGGCGACAGCGATCAATGTCTCGGCCGACGATCTCGACGATCCGGCGAAGCTCCAGCGCCTCGGCCAGGCACAGGGCGAACTGTCGCAGGCGCTCGGCCGGCTGCTCGCCGTCAGCGAAAATTATCCCGAGTTGAAATCGAACGCCAATTTCCTCGCGCTCCAGTCGCAGCTTGAGGGAACCGAGAACCGCATCACGATCGCGCGCCGCGATTATAATCAGGCAGTGCAGGCCTATAATACGCGCATCCGCACCTTCCCCGACGCGATCGGCGCCAAAATATTCTACGGCGCCAAGGCCAAGACGCCGTTCGAGGCGACCGCGCCCAACGCCGAAAAGGCGCCGACGGTGAATTTCGGGCAGGACTGATCGGGTGCGGACAGCCGCCCTTTCCCGTTCCGCCCGGTGGCGAGACGGTGCCTGCTGGGCAGCGGCGGCGCTGCTGCTCGCCGTCCTTGTCCTGCTCGCGCTTCCGGCCCGGGCCGCGCCAGGCTTTCCGAAGTTCACAGGCCTCGTCGTCGATGCCGCGAATATCCTGCCGCCCGATCGCGAAGCGGCGCTCACCGCGAAGCTACAGGCGTTTCAGCAGAAGACCGGACGCCAGCTCGTCGTCGCCACCATTCCCGATCTGCAAGGCTATGACATAGCCGATTATGGCTATCAGCTCGGCCGCACCTGGGGCGTTGGGCTAAAGGACGTCAACAACGGCGCGATCCTGCTGGTCGCGCCGAACGAGCGCAAGGTGCGGATCGAGGTCGGCTACGGGCTGGAGCCGGTGCTGACAGACGCTTATTCCAGCGTCATCCTCAACACGCAGATTCTGCCGCGTTTCAAGGCCGGCGACATGCCGGGCGGCATCGACGCTGGTGCCGACGCGATCATCGCGCAGCTTTCGCTGCCCGACGATCAGGCAAAGGCGCGGCTCGACGCCGCTGTGGCCGCTTTCGACAAGACACATCGCCAGGGCGCTGGTGACGGTGCGCCGGTGAGCCTGGTCTTCTGGGGGATCGTCGCGCTCTTCATATTGTTTTCCTTTATCCGCAATGGCGGAGGTGGCCGGCGCTATCGCCGGGGCGGCCTGCCGGTGATCCTCTGGGGCCCGGGGCTGGGCGGCGGCTGGGGCGGCGGGTCGCACGGCGGCTCCTCGTCCGGCGGCGGCTGGATGGGCGGCGGCTTTTCGGGCGGCGGCGGCGGATCGTTCGGCGGCGGCGGGGCATCGGGGGGCTGGTGATGCGGATAACCGACGCCGATCGCGCGCGCGTCGCCGCCGCGATCACCGAAGCCGAGGCGCAGACCGACGGCGAGATCGTGACCGTCCTCGCCGATCAGTCGGACGCCTATCACGACGTCGCGCTTCATTGGGCGCTGCTTATCGCCTTCCTGGCATTTGCGGTGATCGCCGCCTGGCCCGATTTCTTCATCGGCTGGCTCGATCGGCTGGCGGGCTGGGGTGATGAGCATAGCCGGCGCGAACTGCTGACGATCCTCCTCCTCGTCGTCGCGGCCAAATTCCTCGTCGCGCGCCTGATCCTTGCCTGGCGACCGCTACGCCTCGCGCTCACGCCCGGAGCGACCAAGAGCCGGCGGGTGCGGCGACGTGCGGTGCTGCTGTTCAAGGCGGGCACCGAGCGGCGGACCGCGACGCGCACGGGCGTCCTCCTCTATCTCTCGCTCGCCGAGCATCGCGCCGAGATCGTCACCGACGAGACGATCCACGCGAAGGTGGAGCCCGAGGCATGGGGCGCGGCGATGGCGGCGCTGGTCGATGCCGTGCGCGACGGCCGGCCCGGCGACGGCATGGTCGCGGCGGTGGGGGCGATCGGCACGGTTCTCGCCACCGCGCTGCCCTTCACCGGCACCGATCCGAACGAACTGCCCGATCGGCTGATCGAGCTATGAGCCACGGCACGGTCGAAACCGTATGGGAAGGCCGCTTCCTGCGCATGATGCGCGAGGGCCGCTGGGAATATGTCGGCCGCACGCGGAATATCCATGCGGCGGTGATCCTTGCCGTTGACGGCGATCATATCCTGCTGGTCGAGCAATATCGCGTGCCGCTCGGCGCGCGCTGCCTGGAATTGCCCGCCGGGCTCGTCGGCGACGAGGCGGCCGGCGAAGCGATCGAAAGCGCGGCGCGCCGGGAATTGGAGGAAGAAACCGGCTATAGCGCGGCGGAGATCGTCGAGGCGGGCTGCTTCGCTTCCTCGCCGGGGATGGTATCGGAAACCTTCACGCTCGTCCTCGCCAAGGGCCTCACGCGCGTCGGCGACGGCGGGGGCGTGGATGGCGAAGACATTGCGGTCCATCGCGTGCGCCTCGCCGATGTGGCAGCTTTCGTCGAACGGAAACGCGCCGACGGCCTGATGATCGACGTGAAGCTTCTGCTTCTCCTCGGCGCCGGCCTTCTGAAGGCGTGAAGCCTTATTTGAAATTGTCGGCGTAGGCCTGAATTTTCAGCTTCTTCACCGGCGCGGGGACGATATGGAAATCCAGCCCCTGCCGCTCCGCGTAGGCCTTCGCCGCCTCCAGCGACGGAAAGCCGAGGCGTATCTGATCGCGTGTATCGCCCGATCCCGCCCAGCCGGTCAGCGGATCGGGACGCTTGGCTTCCGCCGGCTCATATTCCAGCATCCAGCGATCGGTGCGCGCGCGCCCCTGCTGCATCGCATTCTTCATACGCTGGTAGATACGCGCGGCCGTCATCGTCTCAATCCTCGGGCGCGATCTTGACACGCAGACCATCAAGCGCGTCGGAAAAGGGAATCTGGCAGGAAAGGCGCGACCGCTCGTTACGATGATCGGAGCTGTCGAGCAGATCGTTCTCATCCTCGCTCATCGGCGGCAGATCACCGGTGAAATCGGCATCGACATGGACGTGGCAGGTCGCGCACGAGCAGCAACCGCCGCACAGCGCCAGCAGTTCGTCGACGCCATTGTCGCGGATGACCTCCATCACCGACAGGCCGGCCTCACCGTCGAAGGTCATTTCCTCGCCCTCGCGCGTGACGACGATCAGCTTCGGCATTAAGGCTTCTCCCCAGAAGGCATGAGTCAACGGGGCGCTATGTCGATGCCGGCGCGCGAAATCAAGGGGACGATCGCCGAAATGGGGTTGACGGCCACACAACTGAAGACCGCGCTCGATGCGCTTGCCGCCACCGAACCGGCTTTCGCGCGCGGAATCGCCCGGATCGGCTATCCGCCGCCGCGCGTGCGGCCGCGCGGCTACAGCACGCTGCTGCGCACGATCGTCGGCCAGCAGGTGAGCGTCGCCGCGGCGGACACGATCTGGTCGCGGCTGGAGCAGGCGACCGGCGACATCGCCGATCCCCTCCGGCTGCTCGCCACGCCCGAAGAGGCGCTGCGTGGCGCCGGCCTCTCGCGCCAGAAGATGGGCTACGCGCAAAGCCTCGCGGACCTCATCGTCTCGGGCGAACTCGATCTCGGCTCGCTTCCGGCGGATGACGAGGAGGCGATCGCGGCGCTGACGGCGGTGAAGGGCATCGGCCGCTGGTCGGCGGAAATATACCTCCTCTTTGCCGAGGGCCGGCCCGATATCTGGCCGGCAGGCGATCTCGCGGTGCAGGTGGAGGTGGGCCGGCTCCTGGGCCTTGCCGAACGGCCCGCCGAGCGGACGACGCGCGCACTGGCGGAAGCGTGGCGGCCGCATCGGGGCGCCGCCGCGATTTTCACCTGGCATCATTATGGCAATGCGAAACAGGCGGAGGCAGTCCCGCTATAAAAGCTTGTATCTTTAACCCTCCCCTAATCCCGAAGGATTAAGCCCGATGCGGAGGACAGGCCGAGCGTGACTGAGAGCGACAGCCCTAGGACAGCGACGCAAAAGGCGGGGCCGGAGGCGCGGCTGAACCGCTTCAGCGGCGAATTCGTGGCCCGCGAAGAGGAAGCCCTGTTCGACACGCAGCGGCTCGCCGAGACGATCCGGCAGACAAAGGCGCTGCTTCTCGCCTCGGCGCTGATGAGCCTGCTTCTATATGTTGACGATCGCCGCCTCTTCGGCGCGGCCGATCTCTCGCCGATGCTCGCCCTGCCGGCGGCGATCGCTGGCGTATCGCTTCTCTTCTTCGTCGCCTTGCGCTTCTGTACGACGCCAGGGCGGCTCGGCCTGCTGATGACGGCGTGGATGCTGCTCAACGCGCTCGCCGCCGCGGTGCTGGTCAGCGTGCATGACAATGTCGCCTTGTTCCTAGTGATCCTGCTGCCGGTCGCCTATTATCTGTTCGTGCCCGCTTCCTTCGCCCAGACGGTGTTCGGCGGAGTGGCGGCGAGCGCGCTGATGCTGTTCGGCTATCATTATCATGGCCAGTCGGCGCACGGCACCGGCCTCATGTTTGCCGTGGCAATGCTGAACGGCGTGGCGATCCTGGCGACATCCCGGTCAAACCGGCTCCGGCGCCTGCAATGGCTTGCCGGCCGCGCGCGGGATGAGATCATGCGGGAACTGGCGGCAAGCCAGGAGATGCTGCGCACGATGTTCGCCGCCAGCCCCGTGCCGATGGTGGTGACGGCAGGCACCGGCGGGCCGGTCCTTCATATCAACGACAGCGCGGTGGCGCTGATCGGCGCGCCGCGCGAGGAGATCGACGCCGGAACTATGACGCGCTTCTATGCCGATGCAGTCGATCAGCAGCGGCTGAAGGAGATGCTGGATCGCGACGGGATGGTGGACGATTTCGAGCTTGCGGTGAAAAGGGCCGACGGCACCCCCCGCGTCGTCCTGCTCAAGGCCGCGACGGTCGACATGCCGGGCGGCCGCGTCAACATAGTGGGCATCATCGACATTTCGGATCGCAAGGAAGCGGAGTTGAGCCTCGCGCGGCTCGCCTCCACTGATCCGCTGACCGAGCTTCCCAACCGGCTGAGCTTCCTCGCCAGTGCGCATGCCGAGATGAAGCGGGCCACGCGCAGCCAGCGGCCGCTATCGCTGCTGATGATCGATCTCGATCATTTCAAGGGAATCAACGACACGTTCGGCCACCGCGTCGGCGACGAGGTGCTACGTGCGTTCGCCATGCTCTGCCGGCAGCGACTGCGCGAGCATGATGTCGCGGGGCGGCTGGGCGGCGAGGAGTTCGGCGTGTTGCTGCCCAATGCCGATCTTAACGCGGCGCTGCGAATCGCCGAGCAATTATGCGACGCCGTCGCCAATCTGCGCATGGAGGGAGCGCCTGGGCTCAGCATATCGGCGAGCATCGGCATAGCGGCGGTCCGCCCCGATGAGGACAGCCTTGACCCGGCTTTGGTGCGTGCTGATACCGCCCTCTACGCCGCCAAGGCTGCCGGGCGTAGCTGCGTGCGGGTGAACAGCATGATTACGCCGCGGCGCGCCAGCTGAACGAAATAATCGGCGGGAGCATCTTGGCTCCATCGCGCGTTCGGGGCATCGAACTGACATGGCTGGCATTTCCCCGGACCCGTCGCCCGCGCGCGCCTCTTCGCTGGCGCCCTTCAGGCATCATGTCTTCCGCAACGTGTGGGGGGCCAGCCTCGCGTCCAATTTCGGCGGTCTGATCCAGTCGGTCGGCGCGTCGTGGATGATGACGTCGATCGCCAGCTCGGCGGCAATGGTGGCGCTCGTCCAGGCATCGACGACGCTGCCGATCATGCTTCTGGCGCTCACGGCAGGGGCGATCGCGGACAATATGGATCGCCGCAAGGTGATGCTGACCGCGCAGAGCTTCATGCTGGTCGTCTCGGCGCTGCTGGCGATCTTCACCTGGTCGGGCTGGATCACGCCGGGGCTGCTGCTCGTCTTCACTTTCCTGATCGGGTGCGGCACCGCTTTCAACGGCCCGGCGTGGCAGGCATCGGTGGGAGAGATGGTGCCGCGCGCCGATCTGCCGGGCGCAATTGCGCTCAACAGCATGGGCTTCAACATCGCGCGCAGCGTCGGCCCGGCGGTGGGCGGCCTGATCGTCGCGGCGGCGGGCGCGGCGGCGGCCTTCGCGGTCAATGCCGCAAGCTATCTCGGGCTGATCGTCGTGCTGGGGCGCTGGCGGCCGAACATACCGCCGCGCACCCTGCCTCCCGAACGGCTCGACACGGCCATGGCGGCCGGCCTGCGCTATGTCGCCATGTCCCCGCCGCTGCTGGTCGTCCTGCTGCGCGCGGCGCTGTTCGGCCTCGCCGCGAGCGCGGTCAGCGCCCTCCTCCCGCTCGTGGCGCGCCATATCCTCGGCGGCGGCCCACTCACCTACGGCCTGTTGCTCGGCGCATTCGGCGTCGGCGCAGTCGGCGGCGCCTTCCTCAGCGGCCGGCTGCGGCGCGCGCTTTCCACCGAGCAACTGGTGCGCGCCGCGTCGATCACCTTCGGGATCGCTTCGGCCCTCGCGGGATTGAGCCCGTCCCTGCCGCTGACGATGGCGGGGCTGGCGGTGGCCGGCGCGGGCTGGGTGCTGGCGCTGTCGACCTTCAACGTCACCATCCAGATGTCGGCGCCGCGCTGGGTGGTCGGCCGTGCGCTGGCGCTCTACCAGATGGCGGCGTTCGGCGGCATGGCGGCGGGAAGCTGGGTCTGGGGCGTCGTCGCCGAAGACGGCGGCGTGGCGATAGCGCTGATCGCCGCCGGTATCGCGCAGCTCGCCGGTCTTGTTATCGGCCTGCGCATGCCGCTGCCCGATGCCGAGGCGCTCAACCTCGATCCGCTGCGCCCCTTTGTCGCGCCTGAGACGGCCGTTCCGATCGAACCGCGCAGCGGACCCGTCGTCGTCACGATCGAATATCGCATCGCGGAAGGCGATATCGTCGCCTTCCTCGCCGCCATGGCCGAGCGTCGCCGCATCCGCCGGCGCGACGGCGCGCGTCACTGGACGCTGCTGCGCGATCTGCATGACCCGATGCTCTGGGTGGAGCGCTACCATACGCCCACCTGGCTCGATTATGTCCGTCATAATCAGCGCATCACCCAGGCCGATGCCGAGATCACCCAGCGCGTCCGCGCGCTCCATCGCGGCGACAGCCCGCCGGTCGTCCATCGCATGATCGAACGGCAGACAGGCTCGCTCCCCTTCAGCCGAACGCCCGGTCCCCGCGAAATGGCCGACCCGCTGACCGATCCGACGCGCTCTTCATGACGGCGGCATGACGAGATACGATTTCAGGACACGGCTTCTCGCCAGCGGCCTTGCCGCGCTGGCGGGTTATGTCGATGCGGTGGGTTTTCTGGGGACGGGCGGCTTCTTCGTCTCGTTCATGAGCGGAAACTCCACCCGGCTGGGCGTCGGCGTCGCCCGCAGCGCCGAGTTCGCCGTCGCGGCTCTCGCGCTGATCGGCGCGTTCGTGGCAGGGGTGATCGTAGCCTCGGCCATCACGCGAAAGGCGGTGGACCGGCGGCAGGGGGCGGTGATGCTCCTTGTGTCCATCTCGCTCGCGCTGTCGGCCGCGATCGCGCCGCTCGCGCCGCCGCTGGCCACCTTCGCCTGCGTCGCCTTCGCGATGGGTGCGGAAAATCTGGTGTTCGAAGCCGATGGCGAAGTGCGGATCGGGCTGACCTACATGACAGGCACGCTGGTCAAGATCGGGCAGCGCCTCTCGATCGCACTGGCCGGCGGCGACCGGTGGGGCTGGCTCCCCTTCTTCCTGCTATGGCTGGGCCTGATCGCCGGCGGCGTGATCGGCGCGCTGGCCTATGCCCTGCTGGGGGTCGGCAGCCTCTGGATAGCCGCCGGCGCGGCCGCTTTGCTCACGCCCATCGTGCATCGCCTCGCGGGGGATCGACGGCCGGTCCCCGCCCGCTGAAGGCTTCGCTTAGGCGCCGATCGCATCCAGCCCCTGCGCCAGTCCGGCAAGGAGGTCATCCTCATGCTCGATGCCGATCGACAGGCGGAGGAGCCCGTCGCCGATGCCGGCGATGCGCCGCGCCTCGACGCCCATATCGGAATGGGTCATCGTCGCGGGATGGGCGACGAGGCTTTCGACGCCACCCAGCGATTCGGCCAGCGTGAACATCTCCACCGCCGCGACGAAGCGCTTCACCGCCTCCGCCCCGCCGGCAAGATCGAAGCTCAGCATCGCGCCGAAGCCCGCCTGCTGCCGGCTGGCGATCGCATGACCCGCGTGCGACGCGAGCCCGGGATAATGCACCGCGCTCACTTCGGGCCGGCTTTCGAGGAAGTGTGCGATCAGTCCGGCATTATGCTGCTGCCGCTCCATACGCGGGAACAGGGTGCGCAGACCACGCAGCGTCAGCCAGGCATCGAAGGGCGATCCCGTTGTTCCGATCGTCTTCGCCCAACTGTCGAGCGCCTCCACCTCGGCCGGATCGGCGGCGATGACGGCGCCGCCCACCACGTCCGAATGGCCGTTCAGATATTTGGTGGTCGAATGGATCACAAAATCGGCGCCCAGCGCGATCGGCCGCTGGAGCGCGGGCGAGAGGAAGGTATTGTCCGCCGCGACGCGCGCGCCCGCGGCCTTCGCCAGCGACGCGATCGCGGCGATATCGACGACGCGCATCAACGGATTGCTCGGCGTTTCGATCAGCACCAGCGCCGGCGCCTCGGCCAGCGCCGCCGTCAGCGCACCCTCGTCCCCCTGATCGACCAGCTTCAGCCGGAACTGCCGCTTCGCCGCGCGGCCGTTCAGCAGGCGCAGCGTGCCGCCATAACAATCGTGCGGCGCAAGGATGAGATCGTCAGGGCCGACGCGGGAAAGAACGAGATCGATCGCGGCCATCCCGCTTGACGTCACCACCGCGCCCGCGCCGCCCTCCAGTCGGGCCAGCGCCTCGGCCAGCATCGCCCGGCCGGGATTGCCCGCGCGGCCGTAATCGAAGCGGCGCGGCTCCTCATAGCCGGCGAAGGAGAAGGTGCTCGACAGATAGAGCGGCGGCGTCACCGCGCCGAACGCGCTGTCCGTCGCCACCCCATAGGAGGCCGCGATCGTCTGCGGCGCGATGTCCCTTGCCTTGTTCACGAGAAATCCCCTTGGCTTCGCGCCCGTCCCTACCCCCACGCCCGCGCGGTAAATAGAGGTATTCTACTTGCATCTTTAACCCTGTCGCTTATTATCGCCACAGGAACGAATCGAGCGGACGTGCCATGTTGCCCCATGAGACAATCACCGAGGATCGGCTGTCGGCGCTGGTCGATCGCTTCTATGCCAAGGTGCGCCGCGATCCGATGATCGGCCCCGTCTTCAACGACGCGGTGGACGATTGGCCCGAGCATCTGGAGAAGCTGTCCCGCTTCTGGTCGTCGGTGATGCTGACCAGCGGGCGCTACAAGGGCAATCCCGCCGCCGCGCATATCAAGCATGCCGGTCGGATAAAGCCCGAGATGTTCGAACGCTGGCTGGCCCTATGGCGCGAGACGACCGACGAGATGTTCCCGCCCGAGGAGGCGGCACAGCTTCAGGCCAAGGCCGATCGCATCGGCGAGAGCCTGCAATATGCGATCCGCTTCCGCCCCGGCGAGATGCCGCTGGGCATCACCCGGCGCGCGCCCTCCCCGCCGCGCAGCTACCGCCCCTATCGCATCACCCCCGTCTTCGACGAGGAGAGCCTGCCCGACGCGCTGCGCCGCGAGCATCGCACCAAGGCGGGCACATGGGGCGTGATCCGCGTGCTGGCGGGCGAGCTGACACTGCATCGTGCCGATTCCGACGCGGCTGAGCATCTGTCGCGCGACCGGCCGGGGGTCGTACTCCCGGAACAGACGCATTGGGTGGAGCCGCAAGGCCCGGTGCGGATGCGGATCGAATTTCACGACGCGCTGCCCGTCGTCTGACGGCCGTCCCGCCTCTGGACTAACCCCTTTCAGCCTCCTACACCTCGCTATAGGATAACGCTGTCAGAATCGTTGTCCGAACGGAGGTGGATGATGTTCGAGGAACAGGCTGCGCAATTTGCGAGCGACGGCTATGCCGTGTTCGAACGCGCACTGTCCGGCGGGGCGCTTGCCCTCCTGCGCGGCGAATGCGATGCCTTCGTCGCACGGGAAGATGCGCGGATGGACGCGCTGGGGGTGGATACGATCGGCATCAGCCATCGCGGCAAGCGCTATTTCGCCAATGAGTGCCAGCGTTCGGTGCCGGCGCTGCGCACCTTCCTGTTCAGCGAGACGATGGCGAACATCTGCCGCGCGACGCTGGGCGACACCGTCTATTTCTTCTTCGACCAATATGTCGTGAAGGGGCCGGAAGGCGGCCTGCCTTTCTCCTGGCATCAGGATTCGGGTTATGTCGTCGGCAATGGCGGCCCGGCCGATCATGCGCCCTATCTCACCTGCTGGATTCCGCTCGACGATGCGACGGTGGAGAACGGCACGGTGCGCGTCGTGCCCGGCAGTCACCGGAACGGCATCCTCCCCCATGATCGCCAGCCCGGCACCAACGATCTGGTCGGCGCGCCGGCCGAGTCCGAGGGCGTGACGCTGGAAGTGCCGGCGGGCAGCGTCGTCGCTTTCTCCAGTCTGCTCCTCCACGCGACCGGCGCGAACCTGTCGGACAGGCCGCGCCGCGTCTATCTCGCCCAATATACGGTGGAGGCGATGCTGAACCCCGGCACGCGCCAGCTGCGCCGCAACGCGATCCCGCTGTTGCAGGACGGCGTCCGGGTCACGGTCGGCTAGGGGCGGAATGACGCTTTCGCCCACCCGGCGCCATATCCTGTTCGCGCTGGTGCTGAGCGCGAGCATCCTGAACCTGATCGATCGCCAGATCATCGCCGTCCTGAAGCCCGAGATAGCGGGCGAACTCGGCTGGACCGACAATGATTACGGCACGCTTGCCGCCTGGTTCCAGGGCGCGGCGGCGGTGGCCTTCCTCTTCACCGGCTGGGTGGTCGATCGCCTGGGCGTCAAATGGGCGAATCCGATCGGCGTTGCGGCGTGGAGCCTCGCCGCCTTCGCGCACGGCTGGGCGCGGACGATGACCGAGTTCATCCTCTGCCGCGTCACCCTTGGCGCGACCGAGGCGATGGGCACGCCCGCCGCGATCAAGACGATCGCGATGATCTTTCCGCCCGCGCGCCGCGCCACCGGCTTCGGCATCTCCAACGCGGTGGGCAGCGTCGGCGCGATCGTGACGCCGCTCATCATCCCCGCCGTCGCCTTGCTCTGGGGCTGGCGCTCGGCTTTCCTGCTCGGCGGGGCGCTCGGCCTGCTCTGGGCCGCCGCCTGGCTGATCGCGAGCCGGGGCGTCGATTTCGGCGACCGCAAAGCCCCCGTCGCTCCCCTGCCCTCCGCCGTGCCGCCCGCCGCGCCCGGCAGCATCCTGAAAGACAGGCAGACCTGGGCGATCGCCATCGCCAAGCTGCTGTCGGACGCGACCTGGTGGCTGATGCTGTTCTGGATGCCCGATTTCTTCCATCGCAGCTTCGGCCTCGAAGGGCTGGCACTCGGCCCGCCGCTCGCCATCGCTTATGGCTGCGGGGCGGCAGGCTCGCTCATCGCCGGTGCGATCTCGACGCGCCTGCTGGAGGCGGGGCACAGCGTCGGCGCGGTCCGCAAGGGATCGCTGCTCGTGTCGGCGCTGCTGGTCACGCCGGTGCCGCTCGCGCTCTATACCGGCCATTACTGGATGACGGTCGCGCTGCTCGGCCTCACGATCGGCGCGCATCAGGCCTTTTCCACCAACCTCTTCGCGCTGATCGCCGACGTGACGCCGCCCGCCAAGGTCGGCCGGGTGACGAGCTTCGGCGCCTTTTCGGGCAATCTCGGCGGCATGCTGATCGCGAAGATCGCCGGGCTGCTGCTGACGGCGGGCTATGGCTATCTGCCGCTCTTCCTCTTCGCCGCCTGTTCCTATCTGGTGGCGATCGGCTGGATACAGTTGCTGATTCCGCGCATGGGGCCGGCCGAAGGGGGCGAAACCGCGCTCGCCATGGGGCATTAGCATGAACGGCAAGGCCTATGATCTGCTCGTCGTCGGCGGCGGCATCAACGGCGCGGGTATCGCGCGCGACGCCGCCGGGCGCGGGCTGTCGGTCCTGCTGGTCGAGCAGGATGACCTCGCCAGCCATACCTCTTCGGCCAGCACCAAGCTGATCCATGGCGGGCTGCGCTATCTCGAACAATATGAGTTCCGGCTGGTCCGCGAGGCGCTGATCGAGCGGGAAATCCTGCTCGGCATCGCGCCGCACCTCATCCAGCCGCTCACCTTCGTCCTGCCGCACAAGCATGGCACGCGCCCGGCGTGGATGCTCCGCCTCGGCCTGTTCCTCTATGATCATCTCGGCGGGCGAAAGACGCTGCCCGGCTCGCATGGCGTTTCGCTGAAAGGCACGCGATGGAGCGCGGGGCTCGCCCCCGGTATCGCCAAAGGCTTCACCTATGCCGATTGCCGGGTCGACGACGCCCGGCTCACCATCCTCAATGCCCGCGACGCCGCCGATCGCGGCGCGACGATCGCCACGCGCACCCGCTTCCTCACCGCCGAGCGTCACGACGATTTCTGGCGCGTCACGATCGCCGACGGCAGCGGCGAGCGCAGCGTCGAGGCGCGCGCGATCGTCAACGCCGCCGGCCCTTGGGTGGGCAAGGTGCTGGGCTGGGTGGCGGACGCCGCGCCCGAATCCCCGCCCCGGCTGGTCAAGGGCAGCCATATCGTCGTGCCGCGTCTGTTCGACGGTGACCACGCCTATATCCTCCAGAATCCGGACGGCCGGATCGTCTTCGCAATCCCCTATGAGCGCGCCTTCACCCTCGTCGGCACCACCGATGTCGCATGGGTCGGCGATCCCGCCGCGCCACATATCGATGCGGCCGAGACTGCCTATCTGTGCGAGAGCATCAACCGCTATTTCACGCGCGCGATCACCCCCGGCGACGTGGCTTACAGCTATGCCGGCATCCGCCCGCTCTATGACGACGGCGCCGACGCGGCATCGGAAGTGACGCGCGACTATGTGCTGCGGCTCGGCCGGGACGAGGGGCCGCAACTGCTCTCCGTCTTCGGCGGCAAGATCACCACCTATCGCCGGCTGGCCGAACATGCGATGGAAAAGCTCGCGCCCTTCCTCCCGCCGATGAGCGCGCCCTGGACCGCGAAAGCGCCGCTCCCCGGCGGCGATATGCCGCATGCCGATCTCGCCGCCTTCACCGCCGACATGCGCCACCGCTGGCCCGATCTGGCGGACGAGAATGCCGCTCGCCTCGCCCGCGCCTACGGCACCCGCGTCGATCGCGTCATCGGCGGCCCGGATTTGGGCGGCGGCCTCACCACAAACGAGGTCGACTATCTGGTCGATCAGGAATGGGCGCGCACCGCCGAGGATATTTTGTGGCGGCGCTCGAAACTCGGCCTCCATGGCGGGCCGGACGCGAAAGCCCGGCTCACGGCCTATCTGGAAGGGAGATAGCATGGCCGAAAGCCGCACCATCCTCGCGATCGACCAGGGGACGACCTCGACGCGCAGCATCGTCTTCGATGCCACAGGCCATGCACTCGCCACCGCGCAGGCCGAGTTCCGGCAGCATTATCCGCAGGCCGGATGGGTCGAGCATGATCCCGAGGACATCTGGCGCGACACGCTCGCCACCGCCCGCGCCGCGATTGCCGAGGCCGGCGCGACGCCCGCCGCGATCGGCATCACCAACCAGCGCGAAACGACGGTGCTGTGGGATCGCGCGACGGGGAAGGCGCTGCACAACGCGATCGTCTGGCAGGATCGTCGTACCGCCGATTATTGCGCCGCACTGCGCGAGGCGGGTCATGAACCCCTCGTCACCGAACGGACCGGCCTCATCATCGATCCCTATTTCTCGGCGACCAAGCTGCGCTGGCTGCTCGACACCATTCCCGGTGCCCGCGCGCGTGCCGAAAAAGGGGAGCTGGCATTCGGCACGATCGACAGCTTCCTGCTCTGGCGGCTCACGGGCGGCCGCGTCCACGCCACCGACGCCACCAACGCCAGCCGCACGCTCCTGTTCGACATTCATCGCCAGATGTGGTGCCCGGACCTGCTATCCCTGTTCGACATACCCGCCGCTTTGCTGCCCGAGGTGCGCGACAGCAGCACCTTGTTCGGGCTGACCGAGCCTGATCTGTTCGGCGGCGCCATCCCCGTCGCCGGCATCGCGGGCGATCAGCAGGCCGCGCTCGTCGGCCAGCAATGCCTTTCGGCGGGCATGGCGAAGGCCACCTACGGCACCGGCTGCTTCCTGCTGATGAACACGGGCGATACCGCCGTCCGATCGACCAACCGCCTGCTCGCCACTACCGCCTACCGCCTCGACGGCAAGCCGACCTATGCCGTCGAAGGATCGATCTTCGTGGCGGGCGCGGCGATCAAGTGGCTGCGCGACGGCCTCGGCCTCATCACCCACGCCTCGCAGACCGACGACATGGCGACCCGCGTCGCCGGCAATGGCGGCGTCTATCTCGTCCCCGCCTTCGTCGGCCTCGGCGCGCCGCATTGGGACGCCGAAGCGCGCGGACTGATATCGGGCCTGACTCTCGGCACCGAGGCGGCGCACATCGCGCGCGCCGCGCTCGAATCGGTCGCCTATCAGACGCATGATCTGCTCGACGCGATGGCGCGCGACGGCGCGGGCCGGCCCGCCGCGTTGCGCGTCGACGGCGGCATGGCCGGCAATGACTGGCTCTGCCATTTCCTTGCCAATATCCTGCAAACTCGCGTCGAGCGCCCCGCCGCGCTGGAGGCGACCGCGCTCGGCGCCGCCTTCCTCGCCGGCATGCATATCGGCATCTGGGACGGCATCGAGGGGCTTGCTACCGTCGATCAGGCGATCACGCCTTTCGAGCCCGTGATGGCGGATGCGGAACGCGCCACCCTCCTCGCCGGCTGGCAGGACGCGCTGGGCCGCACGCTGAGCCGCTGAATCCCGTACTCCGGCGAAAGCGGGGGCCCATGGACTCGGCTCGCTTCCCTGCAAGTCGAGTCGCTGTCCATGGATTCCGACTTCCGTCGGAACAACGGAGGGGGTTAAGGTGCCGGCGGAGCCGCTTCATGCCACGCTTGGCGAACGCCGAACGCGCTGAACCGCTAACCCGCCCTGTCCCGTCACCCCGGCGAACGCCGGGGTCCATGGACGCGGCTCGTCCCATTATGGATCGACTCGCCTCCATGGATTCCGACTTTCGTCGGAATGACGGGCGAGTTTAAGCGCTGTATGCGGCCCTGATCCGGTTACACCAGCGGCCCATGATCGATGCGCGGCAGGACATGCCGGGCGAACAGGTCCGCTTCCGCCGCGTGCGGATAGCCGGAGAGGATGAACGCCTCGATTCCCATCGCGCGATAAGATTCGAGCTTGGCGAGCACCTGATCGGGATCGCCGACGATCGCCGCGCCGCAGCCCGAGCGCGCCCGGCCGATCCCCGTCCACAGGTTCGGCTCGGCATAGCCGTCATCCGATGCGCCCTCGCGCAGCGCCGCCTGCGCCGCGACCCCGGCTGATTTGGAATCGAGCGATTTCGCGCGGATCGCCGCGCCCGTCGCGGCGTCGAGTTTCGAAAGCAGCCGCTCGGCGGCCGTCCGGGCCTCGGCCTCCGTCTCGCGCACCACGACATGCGCGCGGTAGCCAAAGCGCAGCGTGCGACCATGCTTCGCCGCGCGCGCCTTCATGTCGGCGATGATCTCGGCCACCGCTTCCTGCCTGTCGGGCCACATCAGATAGACGTCGCACCCCTTCGCCGCCGCCTCGCGCGCGTCGGGCGAGAGGCCGCCGAAATAGAGCAACGGCGCCTTGCCCGAGACGGTGCCGACGCGCGGCGGATCAAGCTTCAGTTTCCAGAACTCGCCATCATGGTCGAGCGGCTGGCCGTTGAGCAATGTCTTCAGGATATGCATCGCCTCGACCGTGCGCGCGTAGCGCGGCGCGGAGGCGAGGCTTTCGCCCGGCATCTCGGATGAGATGATGTTGACGGTCAGTCGCCCGCCGAGCAGCCGGTCGATCGTCGCGATCTGGCGCGCGAGTTGCGGCGGCCAGCTTTCCCCGACCCGCACCGCCATCAGCAGCCGCATCCTTCGCAGCATCGGCGCGACCGCCGCAGCGAAGGCGGTGGTGTCGATCCCCAGTGCATAGCCAGAGGGCAGCAGGATATTGTCGAAGCCGCCCGTCTCTGCCTGAAGGACGATATCGCGGCAATGTTCCCAGCTCGACGCGAGCTTCGGGTCGGGCTGGCCCAGAAACTCATAATCGTCGTCGCACAGCGCGGAAAACCAGCTGATTTCGCAAGGCGGCATCGTCATGGCAGGGGTTCTCCCATCGAAGCCTGGAGCACCGCATACCATTCGGTGCGGGTCCAGCGGGGCGCATAGGCGCCGGCAATCTCGGCGATACGCGCCGGATTCTGCGTGCCGGCGATCGGGATCGGGCGCGCGGGGTGCGCCATGATCCAGCTATAGGCGGCCGCGCTGCGCGTCACGCCCGCCTCTTCCGCCTTGGCGTCGAGCAGCGCGACGACGGCGCGCGCCCGTGCATCGCCCGGATTGGCCAGCCGCCCACCCGCGAGCGGCGACCAGGCGAGCACCGCCATATCGTACGCCATCGCCTGATCGAAGACGCCGTTGGGAATGGGCGCGAGGCAGAGCGCGGAAAATTCGGGCTGATGGCTGACGAGCGGCAGATCGAGGCAGGCCATCAGCGCCGCCGCCTGCGAAGCGGTATAGTTGGAGACGCCGGCCGCGCCGATCTTGCCGGCCCGATGTGCGTCCTCAAGCGCGCGCGCCACCTCGGCGGGATGGGTGAGGATATCGGGCCGGTGGATCTGCCACAGGTCGATATGATCGACGCCGAGGCGGGTGAGCGACGCATCGATCGCCGCCGCGATTGCGCGCGCCGAACTGTCATAGGGCACGCCGAGCACAATGCCGCCCTTGGTCGCGATCGTCATGCGCTGGCGCAGCGCGCGATCCTCCGCCAGCACGCGGCCCAGCAGCTTTTCCGCCGCGCCGAAGGGCTCGCCATTGTCAGGGCCATAGACGTCGGCGGTGTCGAACAGGGTGACGCCGGCGGCCAGCGCCGCCTCGACACGCGCCCGCGCCGCCGCGACGTCGTCGCCGGCGAAACGCCACATGCCCCAGGCGATCGAACTGACGACGAGTCCGCTCTTGCCGAGGGGGCGGGTCTTTTCTGGCGCGGGAAGATATGTCATCGTTGTCATATGCCATCGGAATCGAGGAATGAACAGTCGGCGCGATCATTATCGACCCCCATATGATAACGCTGTCTTACAGCTTCGTCCATCTGCGTTCCCATCGAAAGGCCCGCGCGTGACCCAGACGAGCCCCACCTACCCGCTTCCCGCCGCCGCCGATCTCTACGGCGATCTGGAGCCGACGCCCGCCGTCCGCCCGCGCGATCACCTGCCGGGTCTGCTGGTGACGCTGCTCGCTTCGCTGGCGGCGGCCTATCTCTCCGATCGCTATGGCGCGCCGCTCACCCTGATGGGGCTGCTCGTCGGCCTCGCGCTCAATTTCCTGAGCGCCGATCCGCGCCTCGCCCCCGGCCTCGCCTTCGCCTCTCGCACCTTGCTGCGGGTCGGTATCGTGCTGGTCGGCGCGCGGGTGACGCTGGGCCAGATCGCCGATCTCGGCCCGGTGGCGCTGGGCGCGATCCTCATCATCGCCAGCGTGACGATGCTGGCGGGCATCGTCATGGCGCGCTGGCTGGGTTTCGGCGCGGCGTTCGGCGCGCTCGCGGGCGGATCGGTCGCGATCTGCGGAGCGTCGGCGGCGATGGCGCTCTCCACCGTGCTGGGCGAGCGGCGCGTCGGCCAGGCACAGCTCGCGCTCGTCCTCGTCGGCATTTCGGCGATGAGCGCGCTGGCGATGGTGCTCTACCCACTGCTCGCGCACCATATGGGCTTCACCGACACGCAGGCCGGTTTCATGATCGGCGCGGCGGTCCACGATGTTGCGCAGGCGCTGGGCGCGGGCTATTCCTTCTCGACGGGGGCGGGCGAAACCGCCGCCATCGTCAAGCTCACCCGCGTCGCCCTCCTCGCCCCCACTTTGGCGCTGGTCGGCTATTTCTTCCCGCGCGAGAACGGCCGGCGCGGCGCGTCGGTCGGCGTGCCGTGGTTCGTGGTCGGCTTCTTCGCCTTCGCCGCGATCAATTCGGCGGGCTTCGTGCCGCTCGCCGTCGGTCATGCCGCCAATCAGGCCGCAACCGGCCTGCTCGTCGCCGCCGTCACCGCCACCGGCATCCGCTCGCCGATGCAGAGCCTGCTTGAGGGCGGCCCCCGCCCGCTGCTGGTGATCGTCGCCGCGACGACGGTGGCGCTGGTGCTCGCGGCGACCGCGGCGGCGCTGTTGATCGGCTAGAGCATTTTCAAGTCAGGTGGACTTGGAGCATGCTCCAAAGCCGAGCACAGCGCCGCCGGTTTCGTCACTGGCCGAAATTGACCTTCAGGTTGACGCCGAAATAGCGATCGACATCCCGCGGCAGCAGGTAACGATAGCTGCCGCCCGGCCCGCCCGTCGTGATGAGCGAGGCATAGCTGGTGTCGAACAGGTTGCGCCCGATGAAGTTCAGCCGCCACACGCCGTTGGGATCGACCAGCGCGATATTGCCGTCGACGATCTGATAGCCGTCGATCGTGATCGCGCGCCGTGTGACCGGATTGGCCTCCAGCGAGGACACCTGATCGCTGGTGAGCGACACCTGCGCGCCGATCTCGACATTGGCGAAGCCGCCCGTCTCGATCGTCCAGTTCGCGCCGACATTGCCCTTCCACTTGGGCGCGAGCGGAAGCTGCTCGCCGCGCCGCGTGCTCGTGCCGGGGGGCGAGCCGGGCGGCACGTTGAACTTGTCGATCTGCGCGTCGGTATAGGCCAGCCCGGCATTGATCGTGAAGTTGCGCGCCGGGCGGACCAGCGCGTCCATCTCGACGCCCTTGGTCGAAACGCTGCCCGCGTTGGTGAGCTGGGTGACGACCGACCCGTTCAGGTTGACGAAGCTGTTCGCCTGGAAATTCTTGTACTTGGCGTAGAACAGAGCGGTGTTGAAGGTCAGTGACCCGTCCGCCGTGCGGAACTTCGAACCGACTTCATAGGCGTTCGAGGTTTCGGCCGCTATCTTGCCGAGCTGATTGGCGTTCTGGTTGAAGAAGACGTTGAACGCGGGGCCTTTATAGCCCTGGCTGAACGTCGCATAGGTCATCAGCCCGTCGGTCACGTCATATTGGACGCCGGCGCGACCCGAAAAGTCGCTCTTGCTCGTCTTGAGGCGATAATCCGCGCCGGCCGCCGCGAGCCCCGGGATCGGGCCACCTTCGCCGCCGGTCGCCGGGGTGCGCCGGTTGAACGCCTTCACCCAATCATGGGTAAAGCGCCCGCCCGCGATCACGCGAAAACGGTCGGTGAGATTGTAGGTGAGATTGCCATAGACGGCGACGTTCTCGATCCGTGATCCGAAAGTGCCGACAGCGGTCGGGAAGGTGAGCGTCGAGGAGCCGACCGCGCACGGCGCGAGCCCGGGCGCCACCTCGGGCAGGGTGGTCGCCGAGCAGACGATGTCGTCGCGCTGGAAGGTCCGCGTCTGCTTGGCGTTATAGTAGAAGGCGCCGAAAACATATTCGAGCTTCTGGTTGCCCGGCGAGGCGAGGCGGATTTCCTGGGTGAAGGTGGTCGATGGCTGCGGCCCGTAATCGTCGAGCTGGTTGCCGCCCGGAACGGCATAGACGGTATCGATGAAATCGCCGTCGCGGATGCCGTAATTATAATAATCGCGATACGCGGTGATCGACGTGATCGTGCCCGCCGCACCGACATCGAGATCGGCCTGGAGCGAAACGCCCCAGCTATGCTCCTTCGTCTCGGTCAGCGTATTCTGGCGGATCTGGCGCGTGCCGTCGCCCTTCAAATCCACACCGTCGAGCGAACCGGCCAGCGCACCGGCGGGCAATGTGCCGATCACCTCGGCGCAGCAATCGCTCTTCTGCTTGCGATAGTCGCCGATCAGCGTGAAGGTCAGCGTATCGGTCGGCTCGGCGACGACGATACCGCGCACGCCGTAGCGCTCATAGCCGTTCACCGTGCGATCGAGCGTGATGTTGCGCACCGTGCCGTCGAAGCGCGCGTAAGACGCGGTGATCCGGCTCTTGATGACGTCGGAGATCGGCAGGTCGACCGCGCCGCGAATCTTATATTCCTCGTCGGTGGTTGCCGATCCCTCGACATAGCCGCCGAACGTATCGCCCGGCCGCTTGGTGACGACGCTGATGACGCCGGCCGAAGCATTCTTGCCGAACAAGGTGCCCTGCGGCCCGCGCAGCACCTCGATCCGCTCGATATCGTAGAGATCGCCGAACGCCTCGCCCGAGCGGGCCTGCGTCACGCCGTCGACGACGAAGCCGACGCTCGGCTCGGCGGCGATCGAGAAGTTGATCGTGCCGACGCCGCGCAGGAAGAGCGAGGAATCGATGCTCGTCGCGCTGTCCTTGAAATTGAGGCTGGGGACGAGTTGCTGGAGCGACTGGATGTTGACGCCGCCGCGACTGTCGAACTGCTGTGCCGAAACCACGCTGATCGCGGCGGGCACCTTCTGCAGGCTTTCCTCGCGCTTTTGCGCGGTAACGATGATCTCGCCATAGCCTTCGGCATCGGCAGCCGGCGCGTCCTGGGCAGCGGCGATCCGTGGGAAGAGGAGGACGGAACTCCCTGCCAGCGCTGTCACACAAAGCAGGCGGACCATCGCCTTCGTGCGCTTGATCGTCATCGTCTTCTCCCTGAATTCGCGGCCTGCCGGCCGCTTGCACCGCCCGGCGGCGGCCCCACTTTGCAGCCTGTTACCCAATCAAATATACACCTGCAAGTCAACACTACCTTTATGGTAGAGATTATTTTCCATGCCGTCTGTTGCTTTCCGGCCATGCCCTTGGCACGCAAAACCTGCTACCGTTGTCATAGCGTCACGCTCTATACGCGGTAAGGAAGGGGCAGGAGGATGCGCGGCATGGACATCCGGCAGGCAGCCGACGGTTTCGATCTCCTGCTCGACGGGCGGCTCCTGATCGCGCATCGCGTTGACAGGCCGGCCTTCTTCGTCGGGCGTGGGCGGCCGCACGTCCTCATGTATCGCGGCAATTTCGACATGGAGGACCGTGTCGACGAACGGATCGCGCTCCGCCATGCCACGATCGGCGGGGGGCGCATCGCCCTCGCCCCGGCTCCCGGCCAGCCGTCGCTGCTGACGATCACGCTCGCCGACGGCACGCTGCGGTTCGAATGCGGCGACTCGCGGCTGAACCGTTTCTGGTTGCGGATCGCGGCCGAGCCGGGCGAGCGCGTCTGGGGCGGCGGGGAGCAGATGTCCTATGTCGACATGGCGGGTCGCCGCTTTCCACTCTGGACGTCCGAGCCCGGCGTCGGCCGCGACAAATCGACGCTCATCACCTGGCAGGCCGACGTGTCGGGCCATGCCGGCGGCGACTATTGGAACACCAATTATCCCCAGCCGACCTGGATTTCGTCGCGCCGCTATGCGCTGCATGTCGAGACAAGCGCCTATGCCGCCTTCGATTTCCGCGATCCCGCCTTCCACGAGATCGAGGCGTGGGAAATACCGGCGCGTATCGAACTGTGGGCCGACGCGCATTTCACCGGCCTGGTCGGCGCGCTCTCGACACGGTTTGGCCGTCAGCCGAAGCTGCCGCGCTGGGCGTTCGAAGGCGCGATCCTCGGCCTCAAGGACGGGGCGCGCAGCTTCGATCGTCTCGAAACCGTCCTTGCCTCGGGCGCGATCGTCTCCGCGCTGTGGTGCGAGGATTGGGTGGGGCTGCGCGAGACGAGCTTCGGCAAGCGGCTCTTCTGGGACTGGCGCTGGAACGGCGCGCGTTATCCCGATCTGCCCGATCGGATCGCCGCCCTGGCGGCGCGGGGCATCCGCTTCATGGGCTATGTGAACCCCTATCTGGCCGTCGATGGCGCGCTCTATCGGGAAGCGGCGGCGGCCGGTTTCCTCGCGCGCCGGCAGGAGGAAGACGCGCCCTATATCGTCGATTTCGGCGAGTTCGATTGCGGCATCGTCGATTTCACGCTGCCGGAAGCGGCCGACTGGTTCGCCGAACGCGTGATCGGGCGCGAGATGCTCGATATCGGTCTTTCGGGCTGGATGGCCGATTTCGGCGAATATCTGCCCGTCGACGTGCGCCTCGCCAATGAGGTGGACGGCATGCTGATGCACAATGCCTGGCCTGTGCTCTGGGCGAAGGTGAATGCCGATGCGATCGCCTCGCGGGGACGAACGGGCGACGCGGTCTTTTTCATGCGCGCCGGCTGGGCCGGGGTGCAACGCTGGTGCCCGCTTCTCTGGGCGGGCGACCAGTCGGTCGATTTCTCGCGCCATGACGGGATCGGCACCGTCATTCGGGGCGCGCTCTCCTCGGGCCTGATGGGCAATGCCTATCATCACAGCGATCTCGGCGGCTACACCAGCCTGTTCGGCAATATCCGCACCGCCGAGCTGCTGATGCGGTGGAGCGAGATGGCCGCCTTCACCCCCGTCATGCGCAGTCATGAAGGCAACCGACCCGACGAAAACCTTCAGCTCGACAGCGATCCGCAGGTCCTCGCCCATTTCGCGCGGATGACGCGGGTGCATGCCGCGCTCGCCCCCTATGCCGAGACGCTGTGCGACGAGGCAGCGGCCACCGGCCTGCCGCTCCAGCGTCCCCTCTTCCTCCATTTCGAGGAGGATGAGTACGCCTATGCCGTGGAAACCCAATATCTCTACGGCCCCGACCTGCTCGTCGCTCCGGTGATCGAGGCGGGCGCGGAGACATGGCCCGTCTATCTGCCCGCCGGCGCGCGCTGGGTGCATCTGTGGGGCGGCGAGCGATATGAGGGCGGGCAGGAAGTCCGTGTCCCCTGCCCCGCCGGCCAGCCGCCGGTCTTCCATCGCGAGGGCAGCGCTCATGCCGCGCTGTTCGCGGGGCTTGCGTCGCTCTGACCGCACGGCATAGTCGGGCCATGCGCACAACGATCAAGGACGTCTCCATCGCCGCGGGCGTGTCGATCAAGACCGTATCGCGGGTCCTCAACAAGGAGAAATATGTCAAGGAGGAGACGCGCAAGCGTGTCGAAGCCGCGGTCGAGGCGCTGAAGTTCAGCCCCAGTCTCGCGGCGCGTTCGCTGGCCGGGCGGCGTTCGTTCCAGATCGCGCTGCTCTATGACAATCACAGCCCCTATTACATGCACTATATTCAGGAGGGTGTCTGGGCGCGCTGCCGTGAGCAAGGGGTGCGCCTCCTCGCCCAGCCGACCGACGTCGCCTCGCCAAACCTCGCCGCCGAGGTAGGCGGACTGATCGACGAGACGCGGGTGGACGGCGTCATCCTCTCCTCCCCCGTCACCGATGCCGAGCCGGTGCTGCGCGAACTGGAGCGGCGCGGTATCGCTTTCGTGCGCATATCGCCGGGCACCAACCACGCGATGACCTCGTCTGTGTTCATGGATGACGTGCAGGCCGCCGACGATATGACGACGCATCTCGTCAACGAAGGGCATCGCCGGATCGGCTTCGTCGTCGGCCATCCCAATCACATGGCAAGCGACCAGCGCCTGTTCGGCTATCGCCGCGCGCTCGACCGCGCCGGCATCCGGTTCGAACCCAATCTGGTGCGCCCCGGCCTGTTCGATTTTACCTCGGGCGCCGAAGCCGCCGAAGCCCTCCTAACACTCCCACAACCGCCCACCGCGATCTTCGCGAGCAATGACGATATGGCGGCCGGCGTGCTCGCCGTGGCGCACAAGCGCGGCGTCGCCGTGCCCGAACAGCTTTCGGTCGCCGGCTTCGACGATACCGATCTCGCAAGTCTCGTCTGGCCCCCGCTCACCACCGTCCGCCAGCCGACCCGCGAACTCGCTTATACCGCCGCCGGCCTCCTCTTCGCGATCGAAGACGGCGTCGAACATCGCCGCCTCGCCCACGAGATCATCGTTCGCGGATCAACCGCCCGCCGGAAATAGGGCCGCTCTCCAGCGGGTATGATCGGGGCGGGTGCAGCTGAAATCCCAGCTTCCGCTATGCATCGGCTTGGCGATCCAGCGACGGAAAATGCGCCGGGCGATCAACTGCGCTAGGCTGTAGTGACGATTTAATCATTGAGCCATGGCATGATGCTGGCGCGTTTGACGAAGCCGAGTAAGTTGGCGGCGAGGGTGCGGCCGGCTCGCCGAGCACTTCGATCAGTGCTTGCGGCTCTCAACCGATCTTCCTCAACGCCGAGCCCTTATGCAGGGCGATGTGATCGGTCTTGTCGCTCTTGATTTCATATTGCCGCTCGTCGGGGCTCGCGTGGTGAGTATGGCCCTTATAGTCAGTGTCGCGTGTGTGGACATTGATGATCCGGCCGCTGACGTGTCCGGCTTCCGAATTCCAGCCGACGTGATCGCCGATCTTGAAACGCTGGCTCATATCATTCTCCTTATCCACGATGATCCATTGTGATGGAGAAACTCTCAGCATCCATCTTGTGCCCCATGACGTCGCTATTTGTTCACAGACGATAGCGGGTCGGCGGAACGCCGAGAACGCGCTTGAACATCGTCGAGAAGTTCGCGGGGGTGTCATAGCCAAGATCGAGCGCGATCGTCGTGATCGGGTCGCCAGCGGCAAGCCTCGGCAGCGCCACCGACAGACAGGCCTGTTGTCGCCACTCGGCGAAGCTCATGCCGGTTTCGCGACGGAACAGCCGGGTGAAACGGCGCCGATTCATCGCCAGCGCGTCGGCCCAATGATCGATCCTGTCGTCGATCCGGGGCAGTTCGAGAAAGGCGTGGCAGCGCTCGGCGAGCGCCGGATGGCTCGGGAAGGGCACGGCAAGAGGGATGAGCGGCGCACGCCCGATCTCGGCGACGATCAGATCCATTACCAATCCGTCCCGCCCCGTCTCATCATATTCCACCGGTATCTCCGCCGCCGTGACCAGCAACTGGCGCAGGAGGGGAGACACGCCGACTACCCGGCAGCTCTGGCCGATCGCGGCGCTGAATCCCGGCTCGATGAAGACGCTGCGGGTCTGGACGGGGCCGACCATCCGTACCGCATGCGGGGTGCCGCATGGAATCCAGACCGCGCGCTCGGGCGGCGCGACCCAGGCGCCCTCCGGCGTGCTGACCGCTACCGCCCCCGTCGCAGCGTAGAGGAACTGGCCGCGTTTATGCCGGTGCTGGTGCAATTCAAAGGAGGGAGGATAATCATTGCCGATCGCCACCACCGGGCGAGCAACGTCCGCATGATCGTCTGGATTGCGAAAAGCCATTCTGTCCTGCTCTCAAAACTGAATGACCCATATAGCGAAGCGGGACAACACGGAAGCGCCTAGACGCCTGCCCTCTCGAAAGGAGTGACTCATGAGCGAGATGAGGACGGCAACGCAGATCGGACGGGCCGCGGGGCACGAAACCGTATTCGGCGTAATCCTGGCGATCAGCTTCTGCCATTTGCTAAACGACATGATGCAGTCGCTCCTTCCCGCCATCTATCCGGGGCTCAAGGACGGGCTCGGCCTGACCTTCGGGCAGATCGGGCTGGTGACGCTCGCCTATCAGATCACCGCCTCGATCCTTCAGCCGCTTGTCGGCCTCTATGCCGACAAGCGGCCGACACCGCTGGCGCTGCCCGGCGGCACATTGTTCTCGCTGGTGGGACTGGCGATCCTGTCGATCGCCCACACCTATTGGCTCCTGCTGGTCGGCGCCTCGCTGCTGGGTGTCGGCTCGTCGGTATTTCATCCCGAATCCTCGCGCGTGGCGCGGATGGCAGCGGGCGGGCGGCACGGCCTTGCCCAGTCGCTCTTCCAGGTCGGCGGCAATGCCGGCCAGGCGCTGGGGCCGCTCGCCGCCGCGTTGGTCGTGGTCCGCTGGGGACAGTCGAGCATCGTCTTCTTTGCACTGCTGGCGCTGCTGTCGGGCGCGATCCTCTGGAACGTCGCGATGTGGTATCGCCACCACGGCCTTGTCCGCCTCCACGGGAGCGGGCGGCGGGGCGGCGCGATGCCGGTGACGAGCCCGCATGCCCGGCGGGGCATCGCGATCCTGCTGGCGCTTATCTTTTCCAAATATGTCTATCTCGCCAGCCTGACGAGCTACTACACCTTCTACCTGATCCACCGTTTCGGCGTGTCGGTGCAGAGTGCGCAGCTTCACCTCTTCATCTTCCTCGCCGCCGTCGCGGTCGGCACCGTCGCGGGCGGCCCCCTGGGCGACCGTTTCGGCCGCAAATATGTAATCTGGCTTTCGATCCTCGGCGCATTGCCGTTCACGTTGCTGCTGCCGCATGCCAACCTGTTCTGGACGACACCGCTGACAGTGGTGATCGGCCTGGTGCTCGCGTCCGCCTTCCCCGCGATCGTGGTGTTCGCGCAGGAACTGGTGCCCGGCAAGGTGGGTATGGTGTCGGGCCTGTTCTTCGGTTTCGCCTTCGGCATGGGCGGGCTGGGCGCCGCCGTGCTCGGCTGGCTCGCTGACCAGACCAGCATCGAAACGGTCTATGAGGTCTGCGCCTTCCTGCCGGCGATCGGGTTGCTCACTGCCTTCCTTCCCGACGTGAGGCATGAGGAGATCGGCTGACCGGCGCATTCCTGTCAGCCGGATGCAGCAGGACGAGCTTGTAATCCGGCCGATCGGCGGGACTGAACGTCAATTGGCGGAAGTGGAGCAGCCCGTCTTCGGGATGATTGAAGCCCCGCAGCCCCCCTTCCCGCTCCGCCACCGCCTGCCTCTGCCAGGCCTCGGCGAAGGCGGGGCTCTCGCGGTGGAGCTGATCGACGATCGCCTTGGTCGCCGGGTCCGTGAGGCGGCGCCCGTAATCGGCACGGAATTCAGCCAGCAGCCGGCGGGCGCGGTCCTCCCAATCGGGCAGCAGGTCGCGCGCCGACGGTTCGGTGAAGACATAGCGGAGCAGATTCTTCTGCCGCCCCGCCCCCAACCATCCGACGAACAGGCGCTCGGCGGCGGTATTCCAGCAACAGGCGTTCCACGCGCGATCAAGACCATAAGCCGGCTGTGCGACGGTTTCGATCACGGCTCGGATCGAAAAGGGTGCGTCGACTACGGCAACCTCCTCCGCCCCCGCATCGGGATCGCGCCGTCCGGCAAGCTCGAACATATAGGCCCGCTCGGCCCGCGTGAGTTCGAGCGCTACCGCCAACCGCGCCAGCGTATGCGGCGAGGCGTTCACGTCGCGTCCCTGTTCGATCCACGCGCACCATGTCGTGCCGATCCCCGCGCGATCGGCCAGTTCCTCGCGCCGCAGACCCGGCGTCCGCCGGCGACCGCCGGGCGTATCCGGCCGCACCCGCTCACGATGCGCGCGGATGAACTGCCCGAGCAGGCGTTGCTGTTCGCTGGTCTGCATGGGTGCTCTTATAACTGGATAAATGCACCCATTGTAATAGGCTAAGAGGACGTCATTGTCGCCCTGAAGGACGCAATATCCATGACACGCTCCCATGAAGCCAATGTGGAAAAGCAATTCGGCCCGCAGGCAAGCGCCTATGTGGCGAGCGCCGTGCACGCGAGCGGCGAGGATCTCGACGCGCTGGAGGAGATTGCGCGCCGCGAAGCACCGGGCAAAGCGATCGATCTCGGCACGGGCGGCGGCCATGTCGCCTACCGGCTGGCGCGTCACGCGCGCGAGGTGGTCGCGAGCGACCTGTCGTCGGATATGCTGGCCGCCGTGGCCGCAACCGCGCGGGAAAAAGGGCTGGCGAACATCGCCACACACGCCGCCGCCGCGGAGGCCCTGCCTTTCGAGGACGAAAGCTTCGACTTTCTCGGCTGCCGCTTTTCCGCGCATCACTGGCACGATTTCGAGGCCGGATTGCGCGAGGCGCGGCGCATCCTCGCGCCCGGCAAGACGGCGGTCTTCATCGATGCCGCCTCGCCCGGCCCCGCGCCGCTCGACACGCACATTCAGGCGGTCGAACTGCTGCGCGATCCGTCGCATGTGCGCGATTACAGCGCCGCCGAATGGCTGGCCGCGCTGACACGCGCCGGCTTTCAGGTGCAGTCGATCCGCACATGGCAGTTGCGAATGGACTATCCGACATGGATCGCCCGGATGCGGACGCCCGAGGATCATGTGCGCGCGATCCGATCGCTCCAGAAGGCCGCCTCGCGCGATGTGGTCGAGCATTTCGCGATCGAGGCCGATGGCTCCTTCCTGCTCGATGTTTTGATGATCGAGGCGGTTGCCGGCGGCGATTGATCGCCGCCGCACACGCCAGTACATTGCCGGCTTGGCTGAATATCTGGTCCCGGTGCATGCCGTAGTCGGCGTCGTCGAACGATATTCCTACCGGGGAGAGCACTTCATGCGGCCGGCATCCGTATCGAGAAGCTGTTGACAGCGTGAGCAGGCAGGACGTGGCGATCCATGCCCGCATTCTCGACAAGGCGCGGGAATGGGAAGGGGCGAGGCTGGCGCTCGCGACAGTGGTTGCGACATGGGGCTCCGCGCCCGTTCCGCGCGGCAGCCACATGCTCGTTCATGAGGACGGGCGATTCGAGGGATCGGTTTCGGGCGGCTGCGTCGAAGGCGATCTGCTCCAGCTTTCGGCCGAAGTGATCGCGGGCGGGCAGGCGCGGCTCAAGACGTACGGCATCGCCGATCGCGACGCATGGGAAGTCGGCCTGCCCTGCGGTGGCGAGATCAGCGTCCTCGTGCAGCCGGTCGACGCGGGGGGATTTTCACCCGCGCTGTTCGGCCTGCTGCGGCAAGCACGCGATCGCGGCGAAGCAATCGCGATTTCGACTGATCTTGCCACGGGGTGCAGCATCGCGGGCGAGCAGGACGGCGCGTTCGTCAATCGCTACCGCCCGCCGCGCCGCCTGCTGATCGTCGGCGCAGTGCAGATCGCGCAGGCGCTGGGCCGGCTTGCCCTGACGCTCGGCATTCGCCCGGTCGTGATCGATCCGCGCGCGCGCTTCCTCACCGCGGAGCGCTTCCCCGGCATCGCCTTGGACGATCGCTGGCCCGACGAAGCGGTGACGGCGCACCATCCCGACATGTCCACCGCGATCGTCACATTGAGCCATGATATCAAGATCGACGATCCGGCGCTGGCGGCGGCGCTGCGCACGCCTGCGGGCTACATAGCGGCGCTGGGATCGCGCAGAAGCCACGCGGCGCGCCTCTCGCGATTGACGGCGCTGGGCTTTTCGGAGAAGGCAATGGCGCGCATCGACGGACCCGCCGGGCTCGACATCGGAGCGATCGCGCCCGAGGAGATCGCGCTTTCGATCGCTGCCGGGATGGTCGCGAGCTTCCGTGATCGCGGCTGATCGCGTCGCGGCGATCCTGCTTGCCAGCGGCCGATCGTTGCGCTTCGGGGCGGCGGACAAGCTGGGCGCGCCGCTGCGTGGACAACCGCTGGTGCTGCATACCGCGAACCTGCTCGCCCGATCGGGCTTCGCGAACAGGCTCGCCGTGTGTCGCCGGGACGGGGTGGCGGCCGACCTGCTCGGCCCGGCGGGTTTCGATATCGTGATGAATGACGCCCCCGCGCGTGGCATCGGTCATGCCCTCTCGCTGGGCATCCGCCACGCCGCCGGCCTCGACATCGACGCGGCGCTGCTTTGCCTCGGCGACATGCCCTTTGTCACGACGCCGCATCTGACGGCGCTGCTTAGCGCCTTCGACGAACGCGAACGCCCGATCGTCGCCACCGAAAATGCCGCAACAGGCGTCGTCACGCCCCCTATCCTCCTCGCGCGGCGAGAATTCGCCCGCTTCGTCACGCTCGACGGTGACCGCGGCGGCAAGGCGCTGTTGAAGGGCGCGGCGACCGTCAGCGCATCTGCGGAACTGCTCGCGGACATCGATCGGCCCGACGATCTCCCCGCCGGCTGATCGACAACGGAACGGTTGCCCGCCTGACCTGTTCATGAGTGCAGCAAGCGGGGAGACGCGATGAAGATCGATCTTTCGGGCAAGCGCGTGCTTGTCACCGGTGGCAATTCGGGCTTGGGCGCGGCGATGGCGCGGGCCTTCGCCGCTGCGGGCGCCAACGTCGCCATCAACTATATCGTCCATCCGGAAGCGACCGATGCGCTGGTGCGCGAGATCGAAGGACGTGGCGGCAAGGCGTTGGGCCTGTCCGCCGATATTAGCAATGCCGACGCGGTCGAGGCGCTGTTTACGGCCATGGACGAGGCGTGGGGCGGTCTTGACGTGCTGCTCAACAATGCCGGTATAGACGGCAAGCCGGCGCGCGGCTGGGAAGGGGATGTCGACGCCTGGATGAAGGTAATCGATATCAATCTGAAGGGCGCCTATCTCTGCGCGCGACAGGCGCTGAAACGGATGGTGACGCAGCGATCGGGGGTCGTGATCAATACCAGCAGCGTGCATGAGGTGATCGCCTGGACCGGCTACAGCGCCTACACCGCCAGCAAGGCCGGAGTCGCGATGATGGCGAAGACATTGGCGCAGGAAGCCGCGCCGCATCGCGTGCGCGTCCTTTCGCTTGCCCCAGGCGCGATCCGCACGCCGATCAACCAGACGGTGTGGCAAGACCCGGCGGGTTATAAGGACCTGCTCGCGAAAATCCCGCTCGGCCGCGTCGGCGAGCCCGAGGATGTCGCGAACATGGCAGTCGTGCTCGCCTCCGATGTCGCAGGCTATATGACCGGCACCACCGTCTTCGTCGACGGCGGCATGACCGATTATCCGGATTTCGCCCATGGTGGTTGAGCGTGCGGCCCCGAAGGGCGATCGGGGCGGATTGCGGATCGAGGATTATGGGCTGATCGGCAACATGATTTCCGCCGCGCTTGTCGGGCGCGACGGGTCGATCGACTGGTTATGCCTGCCCCGCTTCGATTCCCCCGCCTGCTTCGCGGCGCTGCTCGGCACCGCCGAAAATGGCCGCTGGCGGATCGCTCCGACGGGCGGGACAAAGGCGGCCACGCAGCGCTATCTGCCGGACACCGCCATTCTCGAAACCCGGTTCGAAACGGCAAGCGGCGTCGTCACCGTCACCGATTTCATGCCTTTCTCCAACGATCAGGACAAGGTGGACCTGGTGCGGATCGTCACCGGGGTTTCTGGATCGGTCGACATGGAAATGGAACTCGCGCTGCGGTTCGAGCATGGCCAGGCGATTCCCTGGGTGCAGCGGCGCGATTATGGATTGAGCGCGGTGGCAGGTCCCAACGCGATCGAGTTCCACACCCGCCTGCCGCTGCACGGCGAGGACATGAAGACTATGTCCGCCTTTACGGTGCGCGAGGGCGAAAGCGTGCCGCTCACCCTCTCTTATCATCCGTCGAACAAGCCGCCGCACTTCGTGGCGGACCGCCAGGAGAGCCTCGACCGGACAGCGGCGTGGTGGCGCGAATGGGTGAAGCGCGGCACGCTGGAGGATATCGCGGAGGATTGGCGGGACCCCGTCGTCCGGTCGCTCATCACGCTCAAGATGCTGACGTTCCAGCCGACGGGCGGCATCATCGCCGCGCCCACCACCTCGCTTCCCGAGGCGATCGGCGGCGCGCGAAACTGGGATTATCGCTATTGCTGGCTGCGCGATTCGGCGCTCACCCTCTATGCGCTGCTCAACGCCGGCTATCGGGATGAAGCCGAGGCGTGGCGCCAATGGCTGCTCCGCGCCGTCGCGGGTCATCCGCAGCAATTGCAGATCATGTACGGCATTGCCGGCGAACGCTGGCTGCCCGAGTTCGAGATTCCCTGGCTCACCGGCTTCGAAGGCAGCAGCCCCGTTCGCATCGGCAATGCCGCGGCCAATCAGGTTCAGCTCGATGTTTATGGCGAGTTGATCGATACGCTGCACGCCGCCCGCGAAGCCGAATTACAGCCGCACATGGAGGCGTGGGGCCTGCAAAAGGTGCTGCTCGATCATCTGGAGAAGAGTTGGCAAACGCTGGATCGCGGCATCTGGGAGGTGCGCGGCGATGACAGGGCCTTCACCCATTCGCGGATGATGTGCTGGGTCGCCTTCGATCGCGCGGTGACGGCGGTGGAGCGGCACGAGATGGAGGGACCGGCCGACCGCTGGTGCACAGTGCGGCAGGCCATTCACGACGATATTTGCGTGAACGGATTCAACAAGGAAAAGAATAGCTTCGTCCAATATTATGGCGGCACTACGCTGGACGCGAGCCTGCTGCTGATGCCACAGCTCGGCTTTCTTCCGCCCGACGATCCCCGTGTCACCGGTACGATATCCGCGATCGAGCGCGAGTTGATGCGCGACGGCTTCGTGCTGCGTTACTCCACCGACCAGACCGACGATGGCGTCGGCGGCGAGGAAGGCGCCTTTCTCGCGTGCAGCTTCTGGCTGGCGGACGCCTATGTGCTGAGTGGCCGGATCGACGATGCGCGCACGCTGTTCGAACGATTACTCGCGCTACGCAACGATCTCGGCCTGCTGGCGGAGGAATATGATCCCATAAACAAGCGCTTGCTGGGCAATTTCCCGCAGGCTTTCTCGCATATCGGCCTCGTCAACACCGCGCATAACCTGCTGAGGGCCAAAGGCCCCGCCCGCCAGCGTGCCGAACAGGTCGCCCCCCGCACGCGCGAGGCGGTGTCACCGGGGGAACGCCCCCGGCAGTCACAGCCCCCTCCTAGCGGCGGATAATAAGCGATTCCGGGCGCTTGCGCGGCACCCATTGGCCGCGCCCAGGGAAGTTCTTGAGTATCTCGCCATCCCACAGCCGCACTGTCCGGCGGTGGAAGCGCCATTCGCCATCGTCACATTTGACGGCATGATCGTCATACCAGCCGGCGAAGCGCAGCACATAAGGCGGCTCGCCCTCGCACTCCGTCACGAAGGCGAAGGAGCGCATTTTCACTGACCCATCGGCCTGCGGCATATATTGGATTTGGGTCACATGATGCTGCCGGCCCGGAAAACCTTCGGCGTTCCGATAATGCTCCGCAATGCCCCGAATCCCGTCATGTCCTTCCCAGATATCGGGATCGTCGAACACTTCCTCGACCATCCGCGCATCGGGGGTGAAGCAGGCGACCAGCGCCTCGACGTCGCCGGTGTCGAGCGCCCAGCTATAGGCCGCGATCAGGTCTTGCAGCGCCAGCCGATCCTCGATCTTCAAAGCCATTCCTCATCCCCTCCTGTCCATCGAGCTTGCACCCTCTATAACAACCGTTATCGTTGCCGCAACCAGGGAACGTGGGAAGGGGTGCCAATGACCGAAGAAGACTATCATCGCTACATCAAGGCGTTCAACGCACGCGATTATGCGGCGCTGGAAACATTCTTCGCCGATGATTTCGCGCTGGAAAATGCCGGCTTCATCGTCAGGGGAAAGCCCGCTTTTCGCGATTTTTACCGCTTCTTCCACGCTTATTGCCGCGAAACCGTTACCTTCAAGGGCTTTTTCCCGGGCAGGAACGCCTTCGTCGCCAATGTCGTCATCCGTTTCGAGGGCATCAAGGACCTGTCGCCCGCCGTCCTTGCCGAGCATGGCTATCCCGGCATGACGCCGGTGCCGCTGGGCGGCACGGCCGATGTGGAATTCCTCATCCTCTACGAGCTCAATGCGGACGGGTTGATCCAGCATATCAAGGGCGCGGTCTATATCCCGGCGCCGGCCGCCTGACTTCGGGGTTAACTGCCGCGTCCTTTTCGCCGATAGTCGCTCCCGGGAAAGGAGTCGGCCATGGAGACACGCAAGCTCGGACCGCTGGAGGTTTCGGCGATCGGCCTCGGTTGCATGGGTTTCACCTCGGCTTATGGCGGGCAGGACGAGGCCGCGTCGATCGAGACGCTGCATCGCGCGGTGGAGATCGGCGTCACCTTCTTCGACACCGCCGAGGTGTACGGCCCCTATGAGAATGAGAAGATCGTCGGGCGTGGTTTGCGCCGCATTCGCGATCGAGTGGTGATCGCCACCAAGTTCGGCATGGAAATCGCTCCCGAAGGCAAGGATTTCGGCAGAGTTCGAGGTTTCAACAGCCGGCCCGAAAATGTGCGCGCCGTCGCCGATGCCTCGCTGAAGCGGCTGGGGATCGACGTCATCGATCTTTTCTACCAGCATCGGGTGGACCCGGCCGTACCAATCGAGGAAACGGTCGGCGCGATGGCGGAGCTGGTGCAGGCCGGGAAGGTGCGCGCGCTGGGCCTTTCCGAGGCGGGGGCCGACATCATCCGTCGCGCCCACGCCGTCCATCCGATCGCCGCCGTACAAAGCGAATATTCGCTCTGGACGCGCGATCCCGAGTCAGAGGTCCTGCCGACCTGCCGCGCGCTGGGCATCGGCTTCGTGCCATTCAGTCCGCTGGGGCGCGGCTTTCTGTCGGGCAAGATACGCAGCCGCGCCGATCTTGGCGAAGGCGATCTGCGCGGCAGCATGCCGCGCTTTGCCGACGGCGCGCTGGCAGCCAATCTCGCGCTGGTCAAGACGCTCGAAACCATGGCCGCCGAACGCGGCGTCACGGCGGCGCAACTCGCGCTCGCCTGGGTCCTTCATCAGGGCGACGATATCGTCCCCATCCCGGGTGCCCGCAAGATTCCGCATCTGGAGGAGAATGTCGCCGCCGCCGACATAAATCTGGACACCGACGCCCTCGCGAGGATCGCCGCCGTGATGGAAGGCGTGCAAGGCGCACGCTATCCCGAGCGACGGTAAGAGCATCGTCAACACCCTCCCGTCCCCCCGACGAACGTCGGGGCCTACGGATTCGGCTCGCTCCTAGAATTCCGGTTTTCCGGAATGACGGGGTGGCCGTGCCGAATGTCGATCGAGCCTACGCCTCTTCCTTCCCGAACGCCTTGCGCAGCTCGTCCTTGGCCTTTTCAAGAATCTGGCGGTCATGCGCGGAAAGATTGTGGCCTGCCCGGTTGATATAGAAGGTCAGCATGCTCATCGCCGACTGATAGGCCGTTCCCTTGCGCCGCTTGCTCCGCTCGGCGGAGCGCTTGAGCGAGGCGGCGATCCGCGCGGGGTCGTCCCATGTGAACACGCCCTCTTCCAGATCGAGCGCATCCGAATGTTCGGTGACGTCCTGCGACCATTTCTTCACCATAAACTAGCAACGGCGGGAGGCGCCGGGATGTTCCGCCGGAGCCTCCTTCCACGGCGGGCGTTGGTCGCCCATGCCGTCCAGCGTGATCCGCGACTTCGATTATGACGCCGGCGAACACCGGCTCGACATTCTGTTCGTCAGCGGCCGGCGCTACAGCTATCATGACGTGCCCGCGGCCGTCGCTGCGGCGATGCGCGCGGCGACATCCAAGGGCACCTATTTCAACGACGCGATACGCGATCGCTATCGCTTCACCCGAGGGAATTGAGCCGCGCGGCGGCGATGTCCGCGCCTTCGCGCAGCACGGCGAGTTTCTTCCACGCGACAACGGGATCGATCTTGCCATAGCCGGCGAAGGTTCCGAACCCGCAATCGGTGCTCGCAATCACCCGATCGGCGCCCGCGAAGCCCACGAACCGCTCGATACGCTGGGCGATCAGTTCGGGATGCTCGACATAGTTGGAGCAGGTGTCGATCAGGCCCGGCGCGAGGATCTTGTCGTCGGGCACGCCCGCGTCGCGCCAGACCGCCCATTCATGCTCGTGCCGGGGATTGGCCGCTTCGAACAGAATGGTGGCGGGCCGCGCCTTGAGGATAATCGGCAGCACCTTTTCCAGCGCGATATCATGATCGTGCGGGCCTTCATAATTGCCCCAGCAGACGTGCATCCGCAACCGTTCGGGCGCGATATGCGCGGTCGCGGCGTTCAGTGCCTCGACATTGGCCTCGGCGATTTTCAGGAATTCCGCGTCGCTCGCATCCTGATAGCCGGTGTGGCGGGACATGGCGAGATCGGGACAATCGAGTTGCAGGTCGAAGCCCGCGTCGGCGATCGCCTCATATTCCGGTCGCATCGCGACGATGAGATCGGCGAGATAGGCTTCGTGGCTCGGATAATAAGCATTGGGCTGGAAGGCGGTGATAAGCCCCGGCGAAGCTGCGTTCAGGAAACCGCGCGCGCCCCGCCCCTCCCGCTCCAGCGCGGTGCGGAAACGGCGTATGTCCTCCAGCGCGGGATCGAGCGTGCGCAGCTTGACCGGCGCGACACAGGAGGCACGGGTGAATTCCTGATCGCCCATGATCGCCGCCAGCTTCTTGCGCAGTTCGGGCAGAGGGGCGAGATCGAGCGCCGGCTTGCGATCGGTATGGCCGCCAAAGCCCTCCAGCCGTTCGATGATATAGGTGGAATAGCCGACCTTGCCGAGTTCGCCGTCGCTGACGATCGAGACGCCGGCCGTTATCTGCCGGCGGACAGCCTCGTCCACGGCCGCCTGTACGACGCGATCGAACGCCTCGACATCATAAGGCTCGCCATGATCGCGCGCGAGGAGAAGCGAGGTAAGCTGCGGCCCGCGCGGCAGGCTTCCGACATGGGTGGTCTTGATGGGCTGCACGCGCAATCGTCTCCTTGGTGGGCGAGACGCGCACCCATAGCTACGACGCCGCCAAACTCAACCGACCGGCACCTCTGGAACGGATAGGCGGGTGCTTCGGGCTCGATCTGTCACCGAACCGACGCGCGTCGGGCACGAAAAAGCCCCGGAAAACAAATGTCTTCCGAGGCTTATTCTGGTGGGCGTGGCAAGGATTGAACTTGCGACCCCTGCGATGTCAACACAGTGCTCTACCACTGAGCTACACGCCCGAGGCGCCGGTCCCTAGCCGAGCCTCCGGCGCGACGCAAGCGTCATGAACGTGCTTTTTGCCGCGATGCATCACAAATCGCGCACGTTCCCGATCTCGAACATGCGATCGACCTCCATCACCAGGTCGCGCAGGTGAAACGGCTTTGACAGCACCTTCGCCCCGGCCAGCGCGTCGCCTTCCTTCAACGCTACGGCGGCAAAGCCGGTGATGAACATCACGCGCATCTGGGGCGCGATCGTCGCTGCGCGCTGCGCCAGTTCGATCCCGTCCATTTCGGGCATGACGATATCGGTAAGCAACAGATCGAACGCCTGCCCCTGTAACAGCGGCAAGGCCGCCGTGCCGCGATCGACCGCGGTCACGACATAACCTACCCGTTCGAGCGCGCGCTTCAGATAGTCGCGCATCGAATCATCATCCTCGGCGAGCAGGATTCGGATCATCCACTTTTCCGACACATCGCCGTCGTCCCCCGTTGCAGGCCCATCCTATGCGACAGGCCCTTAAGAAATTCCAGCCGGGTCGCGCCATTGCCAGCCCTTATCGCGGGCTTTAGCGTCGCGGGGCATGTCCGCTCCACCCTCCGACTCGCCCTTCCTCCGCCTGGGGCCGGCGCATCCGGCCTGCCCCGTCGTCCTGGCGGTGCCGCATGCCGGGCGTGCCTATCCTGACGCGCTGCGAGCGATGGCGGCGGTGCCCGTCGCGCGGCTGGAGGCACTGGAGGATCGGCACGCCGACCTGCTTGTCGCCGACGCGGTCGTCGCGGGCGCCACTGCCTTCATCGCCCGGCGCGCGCGTTCGTGGATCGACCTCAATCGCGATGAGCGAGAGATGGACCCGGCGATGATCGATCCGACGCCGCGTGCGCAGGATGTGGTCGGATCGGCCAAGGTGCGCGGCGGGCTGGGCCTCATCCCGCGCCGGCTGAACGGCGTCGGGCATCTGTGGCGCGGCCGTTTCGACGCGGCCGATATTGCTCGCCGGATCGAGGAGGATCACCGCCCCTGGCACAGCGCGCTTGCCGCAACGCTGGCGGAGGCGCGCGCCCGCTTCGGGGCGGCCTTGCTCCTCGATTGCCATTCGATGCCGCCGCTCACCGCGCACGGCCTCGCCGGGCCGCCAGACGTGGTGATCGGAGACCGTTTCGGGCGCAGCGCCGCGCCGGCACTGGTCGAGCGGCTGATGGCCATCGCCGAAGGAGACGGGCTGCGCGTGGCCTGCAACAGCCCCTATGCCGGCGGCTACGCGCTGGACCGGCACGGCGCACCGGCGGAGGGGCGCCACGCCATCCAGGTGGAGATCGACCGGCGGCTCTATCTGATGCCCGACCTGAGCACCCCCGGCCCCGGCGTGGGGCGAATGCGCGCCCTCCTCGCCCGGATGGCGATGGCGATGGCGGACGAGCTTGGCACGCCGATGACGAGCCTCGCCGCCGAATAGCCGCCCGTTTCCTACTCATGAAAAAACCACCTCGTGCAAAAGCACGAGGTGGCCAAGGTTCAGGGAGGAAGCACACCCGAAGGCGTGCTAATGCGCACCCGCGAAAGGGGAACACGAGCAGCGCATCGACGCCAAGATAAGGCCCTTCCCAACGGCTTTCAAGCCGTCAGAATCGTTTCTGTCGCCCGGACATCGATTTACAGGAAAATTTTTTGCGCCGCCGCATGGCAGGCGCGGGGGCGAAGGCGGCATACCCAGCCGCCTTCGCCATATCCCGTCAGGCGTCTTGCGCCAAAGGCACCGGCACGGGCACCTTGCCGAGCTGCATCTGCCGCCCGAAAATCTCGCGAATCAGGCTCAGCGAGAAAAGGTGCGCATAGATCAGCGCCAGCGCGCCCGACTGGATCAGCTTGCGCGCCTGATCGCCGCGCAGCTCGCGCAGCTTTTCTTCGGAAACCATCTGGAAACCGCGATAGATGAAGGGCTGCTCGGCACCCTCGGGCTGAATCGCCACCTCGCCGTCCATCAATAATTTGAGATCGGCCAGCTCCTTCACGAAGGCGGCGGTGCGCTGCCCTGCCTGCTCGAACTGCTCGCAGAAGCCTAAGATGTCCTTGGTCGTCTGCGACGGTTCGCCATCGACGAACAGCCGCTCCCCCTCGTCGAACTGGCCCACCGAATCCGCCGTCGGATCGAAGCAAAGCGACAGATCGTCGCTGTCCGGACGCAGCTTCGCCAGCATGAAGGGGTAGCGGCGCACATAAGCGGGGACATAGACATCGCTGGTCAGCTTGCCGTCCTCGCCGACGAAAGTGTTGACGCCCTCGTTAAGGCCCATCAGCGCGAGGGGCACCGCATTGTCGCCGCTCGCAAAGACGATCGGGAAAAAGCGCGAAGCAGGGCCGAACTCCTCCGCCGTCAGCGGCACGGCATGGACAGAAGCGAGGAAGGGCGCCGCATCGATCCGCCGCGCGCTCCAGTCGCCATGCACGTTGCTCGAAAGCGGCTGAAGCTCGTTATAGAAAAGCGGAAGCTGGTTGGCCGGTGGCGCGGAGGCCATGCATGTATCTCCTGGTCTGAATCGTTTCAGGCCATGGCATCCCCGGCCCTTTCCCTGCTCGTCTATGGCGGGCCGCGCGTCGAGGCAAGCGCCACGCGCTTTTGCCGCAGCCCATCGCCACCCTCCCGCCGCCTGGTGCTTTTTTCGCGGCGCGCCCCTTTCCACCGCCGCATGTGCACGCTATCGTAACAGGCGTTATTATATGTGGGCAGGAGAAAGTGATGGAAAGGGTGCTGCCACCCGGCCTTTCGGCGCAGCAATTCGACGCCGCCAAAACGGCGCTACGCCGGACGCTGGGCGACGCTAAGGTGTTCGATACCGATCTCGATCGCGACACCTTCATCGACGCCTATGCGCTGGGCGACGGGCACGAGCATGCGATGAGCATGGCGCTGGCGCCCACGACGGTGGAGGAGGTGCAGGCGGTCGTCCGCATCGCCAACGAGCATAAGCTGCCGCTCTGGCCTGTCTCGCGCGGTAAGAATCTGGGTTACGGCATGGCAGCGCCGCGCCTTGCCGGCACCGCCATCGTCGATCTCACCCGGATGAACCGCATCCTCGATGTCGATACGCGCTACGCCTATGCACAGCTCGAGCCGGGCGTCGGCTTTTACCAGCTTCACGATCATCTGCGCAGCAACCGGATTCCGTTGTGGATGTCGGTGCCCGCGAACGGCTGGGGCGCGGTGATCGGCAACGCGCTGGAACGCGGCATCGGCTACACGCCCTATGGCGACCACACGACGAAGATCTGCGGACTGGAAGTCGTCACCCCAACAGGTGAGATCGTGCGCACCGGCATGGGCGCGATGGAAGGCAACAAGGCCTGGGCGCATTATCAGCACGGCATCGGGCCGAGTTGGGACCAGATGTTCGCCCAGTCCAACTTCGGCATCGTCACCAAGGCGAACATGTGGCTGATGCCCGAGCCGGAAATGATGGCGATGGTGCAGGTCAACCTGCCGAAGGTCGAGGATATCGCCTGGGCGATCGACGCGCTCGCCGAGTTGCGGCTGCGCGGCGTGATCGAGCACAACATCATCTTCGGCAACTATCTGCACGACGCCTCCGCCTTCACGACGCGGGCCGACTGGTATCAGGGCGAAGGCCCGATCCCTGATGACGTCGCCGAGAAGATTCAGAAGAAGTTCAACGTCGGCTGGTGGACCTTCCATCTCTCGCTGTTCGGCTATGGCCGTATCGTCGAGGAGAATATGAAGATCGTGAATGCGGCTCTGGAACCGCGTCTCGGCTACAAGCTCGACTGGAAGCCCTGGCGGCGTGGCGAGCCGACCGATCCGCTCGGCCCCTCAGGCGGCGTGCCGATCGTCCTGCCGCTGAACGTCGTCAACTGGATGGGCGGGCGCGGCGGCCATATCGGCTTCTCGCCGGTGATGCCGCCGTCGGGCGATCTGGCGCTGGCGGCCTTCAAGAAGCGGCGTGCCCGGTTCGAGGCGGCGGGGCTCGATTATTATTCGAGCTTCACGATGGGCCACCGCCACATCTGCAACGTCAACATGATCCTCTATAATCGCGACGACGAGGCGATGATAAAGCGCGTGAAGACGCTCTTCACGCAGATGATCGCCGACGCGAAGCAGGAGGGCTATGGCGAGTATCGCACCCATATCGACTATATGGACCCGGTCGCCGACACCTATGACTTCAACGGCGGCATGATGATGCGGATGAACGAGCGCGTGAAGGACGCGATCGACCCCAACGGCATCATCGCGCCGGGCAAGAACGGCATCTGGCCCGCGCGCCTCCGCCAGGAGAAAAAGGCATGAACCGTCCTGCCCTCGCCGGCGCCGCGCTGCTCCTCGCCGCTGCGGCCACTCCCGTTGCGATCATCGCCGCTCCGGCGAAGCCCAGCGCAGCGGCCGCTGCCCCGGCGGACGGACAGGCGCTGTTCGTCAACAAGTGCGGCTATTGCCACCTGCCGATGGGCCCCGGCACCGTCACGCTGCAACGGCGGATGAGCCCCGAACAGGCGCTGCTCGCCAACCGGACCGACCTGACCGCCGATTATGTGAAGATGGTGGCGCGCCACGGCCTCAACAGCATGCCGCCAATCAACCGCATCGAGGTCAGCGACAGCGAACTGGACACGATCGCGCGCTGGCTGGCGAAAGGCCCGAAAGGCCGTCCCGCCGCCAAATAGAGAGTCCCGGCAAGGATCGGCATTCGGCATATCCTTACCGGCTACACCTCTTTCAGCCCGCACGTCCCGTCAGACGTGGCCGGCGAGCCGGCTCCTGTGAACGGCGAAGGGTGGCGCGGTGGCGGTTTGGTTGTAAAGGGGGGTGTCTCAAGGGTCTGCCGATATGGCGATGGTTGCGAAAATGGCGGCGCTGGTCTTCGCCTTGTTGGCGATGTCGGCGCTTTGCGCGCCTTCGGCGCCGGTGACGCCTTCCATGGCGCCCCATGCCGATTGCCATGAGCAGCAGGACGCGCCGCCGGCCGATCGGGGGCCGGCACGACATTGCTGCGCGGCCGGTTGCCCGCTCATGGCCGCCGAGGCGCGCCTGCCGTTGATCGTCCCGCCTGTTTCACCCGCACCGCTGCTGACGGCGGCGGTGCACTCTCCCCCCGCTGGCCGCGCGCTGGCCCTCGATCCGCCGCCACCCCGTCGCCTCGCCTGAACCGCTCCGGGCATACTGCCCACCGTTCATACGAGGATTTTCAGATGCAAAAGACGCTTCATGCGTTCGCGGCCGGCTGCGCCGCGACGCTCGCCATGCCTGCCGCCGCACAGCACATGGATCATACCATGCCCATGCAGCAAGGCACCGGCGACCACAGCGACAGTACCCCGCGCCCGCTCTTCACCGCCGGATCGGGGACGAGCCGCCAGCCACTTGCCGCGATAATGCCCGGCATCCATGTCGAGACGAGCGGATGGATGCTGATGGCGCACGGCTATGCCTGGACCAGCTACGTCCACGAATCGGGACGACGCGGCGACGACATGACCTTCGTGCAATCCATGGCGATGGTCGAGGCGAGTCGCCCCCTCGACGGCAGCACGCGCTTGCAACTGCGCGCGATGGCCTCGCTCGATCCGCTGATGGGGCGGCGCGGCTATCCCAATCTCCTCGCCACCGGCGAAACGGCGCACGGCGCGCCGCTCGTCGACCGCCAGCACCCGCACGATCTGGCGATGGAGCTGTCGGCACGAATCGACCATGATGTCGCGCCGGGCACCAGTCTGTTCGTCTATGCCGGCCTGCCGGGCGAACCCGCAATCGGCCCCACGACCTTCATGCATCGCGCCTCGTCCCGCTTCCTGCCCCAGGCCCCGATCGGCCATCACTGGTTCGATTCGACGCATATCACCTTCGGCGTCGTAACGGCGGGCGTCTCGACCCGGCATTGGCAGGCGGAGCTTTCCGCCTTCAACGGGCGCGAACCCGATGAACGGCGCTGGAATATAGAAAGCCCCCGCCTCGATTCGTGGGCCGCACGGCTGAGTTGGTCACCCTCCCCGCGCTGGACCGCGTCACTCAGCTATGCCGAACTGCAAAGCCCCGAGCGCCTACACCCGAATGAGGATGAGGCGCGCCTCGTCGCCAGCATTGCCTATGTCGACGACCGACTGGCGGCGACGGCGGGATGGTCGCACAAGGATCGACAGCCCGGGCGCAGCCTCGACGCCGCCTTCGTCGAGGCCACCTACACGCTCAAGCCGCACCACGCCGTTTTCGGGAGGGTCGAGCGGCTTCGCAATGACGAACTGTTCGGCGACGATTCGCCGTTCCACAACGTGCCCTTCACGGTGGCGAAGGCGACGCTCGGCTACGCCTACACGGTCCCGCTGGGCGATGTTGCGTCCTTGTCGCTGGGCGGGGCGGCAAACTTCTATGCGCTGCCCGATCGCCTCGGGAGGGCCTATGGACATCCTCACGGCTTCCTCCTGTTCGCCCGGCTCGGCCTCGGCGGCGAGGGCAAACGGCAAAGCCGCCATTAAGAATGTTTCTTAAACATCGCTTCAGAAGCAGCGGATCACCCCGTCTCCATAACAGGAAAGGTCGCATTTATGGGAGACGGGGAAACGCCCGGCAGCGAACGCCGGACCAGCCCGCGCGACGCGGTTTTCTATCGCACCACCGCGCGGCTGGCCGATGGCGCCACGATTGCACTCGATATCGTCAACATATCGGCCACCGGTTTGATGGGCCGCACACCCGCCGAATTGGAGGCCGATACGCGGCTCGACATTGCCTTGCCTCAGGGCGCGGGGCGATTGGCGCGCGTCGCGTGGGTGATGGGTGGTCGGATCGGGGCGGAGTTCCTCACGCCTATTGAGGCGCAAGATTATGCCGGGCTGCTCGCGCAGATGCCGCGCGGCGATTGATCGGCCTCACCCACCCCTGAGCAGGCCGACGGCGGCATCTCGCTCGAACAGGTAGAGTGCAGTGCGCGCCGCCCGGCCGCGCGCGCCCTCCAGCCCGCCGTCGCGATCGACCAGCAGGCGCGCATCGTCGCTCGCGGTGCCGATCAGCGCGGCCAGTCGCTCGGGCGAGGCGAGGCGGAACTGCGCCTCGCCCGACTGGCGCGTCCCCAATATCTCGCCCGCGCCGCGCAGCCTCAGATCCTCTTCGGCAATGCGGAAGCCGTCATTCGTCTCGCGCAGCAGGGCCAGCCGGGCGCGCGCGGTTTCACCGGGCCGGTCGCCGCGCAGCAAGAGGCAGATAGACCGCCCCTCGCCACGCCCCACCCGGCCGCGCAACTGGTGAAGCTGCGCGAGGCCGAAGCGGTCCGCGCCCTCGACGATCATCAGCGTCGCATTGGGGACATCGACACCCACCTCGATCACCGTCGTCGCGACAAGGACAGAAAGATCGCCACGCTGGAAGGCGGCCATGACGGCATCCTTCTCCGGTCCCTTCATCCGCCCGTGGACAAGGCCGATCCGTCCCTCGCCGAAACGGGCGCGGAGCGAGGCCGCGCGTTCCTCCGCTGCCGCCTGATCGGAAAGCTCGCTCTCCTCGACCAGCGGGCAGACCCAATAGGCCTGACCGCCTGTCTCCATATGGCGGCCCAGCGCCTCGACGATCTCGGCCAGCCGCGCTGCCGCCATTACCCGTGTCTCGATCGGCTGGCGGCCGGGGGGCATCTCGTCCAGCCGGCTCACGTCCATCTCGCCATAATGGCTGAGCGTCAGCGTGCGCGGGATCGGCGTCGCGGTCATCACCAGCAGGTGGGGAGGCCGCTCGGCCTTCGACGCCAGCATCAGCCGCTGGGCGACGCCGAAGCGATGCTGCTCGTCCACTACCGCGAGACCGAGATTGCGATAAGCCACCGCTTCCTGAAAGATCGCGTGCGTGCCGACGAGAATATGGATCGATCCGTCCGCCAGCCCCATCAAGGTCGATTCGCGCGCGCGTCCCTTTTCGCGCCCCGTCAGGATCGCCACCGTCACCGGCAGGCCGGCAAGCTGACGGACGAGCGTTTCATGATGCTGGCGCGCGAGGATTTCGGTAGGCGCCAGCAGCGCGCCCTGCGCGCCCGCCTCCACCGCCGCCAGCAATGCCATCAGCGCCACCAGCGTCTTGCCCGATCCGACATCGCCTTGCAGCAGGCGAAGCATCGGCGTCGCCTGCGCCAGATCGCCCTCTATCTCACCGATCGCACGGGCCTGCGCCCCCGTCGGCGCATAAGGCAGCCGTAACGAATCGCGCAGCCGCCCGTCGCCCGCAAGCGGCTGACCGCGCCGCCGCCGCGAGGAAGCCCGCACCAGCATGAGCGCGAGCTGATTGGCGAACACCTCGTCATAGGCCAGCCGTTCGCGCGCTTTCTCGTCGGCCGGATCGGCATGGACGCGCGCCACCGCCTCGCGCCAGTCCGGCCAACCATGTCGCGCCTTCAGGCTCGGCTCGATCCATTCGGCCAGATCGGGCGCGCGCGCGATGGCCTGCTCGACAAGCCCCGCCAGCTTGCGCCCCGTCAGCCCCTCCGACAGCGGATAGACCGGCTCGCGCGCGGGCAGACTCGCGGCTTCGTCCGGCTCCACGACATGATCGGGATGCACCATCTGGAGCCGTTGGTCATATTGCTCCAGCTTGCCCGAGACGACGCGCGGCTCACCAAGCGGCAGCAGTTTCTTCGCCCAGCCCGATCCGCCGCCGAAGAAAACAAGGGCGATAGCCTGCCCCGTCTCGTCCACCCCCTGCACGCGGAAGGGGCTGCGCGTGCCGCCGCCGCTGCGATAATCGGTGGGCGTGATGGCGACCGTCACCACCTGCCCCACGTCCGCCGGATCGAGCCGCGCGACGCGCTTGCGGTCGATCCAGCCGGTCGGCAGATGAAAGAGGAGATCCACCGCGCGGAGCAGTCCAAGCCGGTGCAGCGGCCGGGCCAGCGCCGTGCCGACCCCCTTCAGCGCCTCCACCTCGGCGAACAATGGATTGAGAATATCGGGCCGCATGACTAGATGCCCCCGTCATATCCTGAGCCGGCAGGCGCCGCCAGCGCCCGCCGGCCATTTTCACTTGGGCAGAACATGAACCGCGATATTCGTCTCAAACGCCTCCATTTCCGTGCCTGGCATCGCGGCACGAAGGAGGCCGACCTGCTGATCGGCGGCTATTTCGATCGCCTCTCGGCCGGATGGGACGATGTGATGATCGACTGGTTCGAGGCGCTGTTGGAAGAGCAGGATGTCGACATCATGGCCTGGGCGCTCGGCACCCAGCCCGTGCCCGAGCGTTGGCAGGGCGCAATGATGGAGCGGATGCAGCGGCTCGACTATATCGCGGCGGAACGGTGAGAGCCGCCGCCGCATGATCGAACTCGATCGCCTGCTGAAGGCCGACGGGCCGCTGACGCTTGCCGGCGCGCCGCCGGGCTTCCTGCCCTGGCTCCTCGCCGATCTCGCGCGCGCGGCGGCGATGCGCAAGGGCGGCGGCCGCGCGGTCTTCATCGCGCCCGACGAGGCCGGCATGCAGGGCCTTGCCGACGCGGCGACCTATTTCGCGCCCGAGTTGGAGATTCTGCGCTACCCGTCGTGGGACTGCCTGCCCTACGATCGTAGCTCGCCCTCGCTCCGCGCCACCTCGCTGCGCCTCGCCACCCTTCACGCGCTCCAGCGCCGGCACGACAAGCCGCAACTGCTCGTCACCACGCTGAATGCGGTCAGCCAGCGCACGCTGACGCCTTTTCGCATCCGCCAGCTTGTCGCCCGCCTCGCCCCCGGCGAGCGGATCGACCGCGACCGGTTGGCCGAGTTGCTGCAGGCGAACGGTTATATGCGCACCGATACGGTGGCGGATGCCGGCGAATATGCCGTGCGCGGCGGACTGGTCGATCTCTTCCCGGCGGGTGAGGAACTGGCGCTGCGCCTCGATTTCTTCGGTGACGAGATTGAAAGCGTCCGCCGCTTCGATCCCGCCGACCAGCGCACGGTGGACAGGATCGACGGTTTCACGCTGCTGCCCGCCTCCGAGGCGTTGCTCGACGAGGACTCGATCAAGCGTTTTCGCGGCCGCTATCGCGAGGCGTTCGGCGCGAACGCCACGGGCGATCCGCTCTATCAGGCGATTTCCGATGGGCGGCGACTCGCGGGGATGGAGCATTGGCTGCCCTTCTTCGAAGAGAAGATGGCCACCCTGTTCGACCATCTGGGCGATGGCGACCTGATCGTCCGCGATGCGGGGACCGACGGCGCGGCCGAGGCGCGGTTCGAGGCGATCGCCGACTATCACGCCAACCGCGTCCGCGCCCAATCGACCGAACCGGGCAGCTATCGCCCGCTCGATCCGGCTCTCCTCTATCTCACCGCGGAGGAATGGCGCGCGGCGATAGCGACGCGCGCCATCCATCTCGCCACGCCCTTCCACGAGCCCGAAAGCGCCATCGTGCTCGATTTCGCCGTCGCCGGACCGCGCGATTTCGCGCCCGAGCGGACATCGGGCGCGAACGTCTATGAGGCGGTCGGCGCGCATGTCCGCACGCTCCAGCGCGAGGGGCGCAAGATCGTCCTCGCCAGCTATTCGGCCGGATCGCGCGAGCGGCTGACCGGCCTGTTGCGCGATCATGGGCTGGACCGGCTGCAACCCGCCGATAGCTGGCAGGAGGCGCAGGGCGTCCGCCCGCCCGCCGCCGCGCTGGCGGTCGTGCCGCTCGACCATGGTTTCACCACGCCCGACGTCGCCGTCCTGACCGAGCAGGACATGCTGGGCGACCGCCTCGTCCGCCGGGCGAAGCGGCGCAAGTCGGCTGACGCCTTTCTCGCCGAGTTGGCGACGCTCTCGCCCGGCGATTTCGTCGTCCACGCCGATCACGGCATCGGCCGCTATGAGGGACTGACATCGATCCCGGTCGGCGCCGCGCCGCACGATTGCGTCGCACTTTCCTATCTGGGCGGCGACAAGCTCTACGTACCGGTCGAGAATATCGACGTCCTCTCGCGCTACGGCGCGGGCGGCGAAGGCGCGCAACTCGACAAGCTGGGCGGCGAGGCGTGGCAGCGGCGCAAGGCGCGGATGAAGGAACGCATCCGCGAAATCGCGGGCGACCTTATCCGCACCGCCGCCGAACGCGCGCTACGTCAGGCCGAGGTGGCCGAGCCAGATCCCGGCGGCTATCCCGCCTTCGTCGATCGCTTTCCCTATCAGGAGACGGACGATCAGGAACGCGCGATCGCCGACGTGTTCGATGATCTCGCCAAGGGCACGCCGATGGACCGGCTGGTCTGCGGCGATGTCGGCTTCGGCAAGACCGAGGTGGCGCTACGTGCCGCGTTCGTCGCGGCGATGGCGGGGATGCAGGTGGCGCTCGTCTGCCCCACCACCCTCCTCGCGCGGCAGCATTTCAGGAATTTCGTCGATCGTTTTCAGGGCTTTCCGCTGAATATCGGCCGCCTGTCGCGCCTCGTCCCGACCAGCGAGGCGAAGGCGACGCGCGAGGGACTGGCCGACGGATCGATCGATATCGTCGTCGGCACGCATGCCGTGCTCGCCAAGTCGGTCAGCTTCAAACGCCTCGGCCTCGTCATCGTCGATGAGGAGCAGCATTTCGGCGTCACCCACAAGGAGAAGCTGAAGGCGCTGAAGACCGACGTGCATATGCTGACGCTGACCGCGACGCCGATCCCGCGCACGCTGCAAATGGCGATGTCGGGCCTGCGCGAGCTGTCGGTGATCCAGACGCCGCCGGTCGATCGCCTCGCGGTCAGAACCTATGTGATGCCGTGGGACCCGGTGGTGCTGCGCGAGGCTCTGCTGCGCGAGCATTATCGCGGCGGGCAGAGCTTCTTCGTCGTGCCGCGCATCAAAGACCTGCCGGACATAGAAGAGTTCCTCCGCAACGAGGTGCCCGAAATCCGCTATGTCGTCGCCCACGGCCAGATGGCGCCGACCGAGGTCGAGGAACGGATGTCGGCCTTTTACGACCGCAAGTTCGAGGTCCTGCTCTCCACCACCATCGTTGAAAGCGGGCTGGACATTCCGAGCGCCAACACGCTCATCATCCACCGCGCCGACCGCTTCGGCCTTGCCCAGCTCTACCAGCTTCGCGGTCGCGTCGGCCGTTCGAAGACGCGCGCTTATGCCTATATGACGACACCCGCCGGGCGGCTCATCACCGACACGGCGGCGAAGCGGTTGCAGGTTTTGTCCGATCTCGATTCACTGGGCGCGGGCTTCCAGCTTGCCAGCCACGATCTCGACATTCGCGGCGCGGGCAACCTGCTGGGCGACGAGCAGTCGGGGCATATCAAGGAAGTCGGCTTCGAACTCTACCAGTCGATGCTGGAGGAGGCGATCCTCGATGCGAAGGCAGGCGGCCTCACCGCCGCCGACGCGCGCCCGCGCGACCTGTCGCCGCAGATCACCGTCGACGCGCCGATCCTCCTGCCGGAGGACTATGTGCCCGATCTCGATCTGCGGATGGGCCTCTACCGCCGCATGAACGAGATAGAGGAAGCGCAAGGGGTGGAGGCGTTCGCCGCCGAGCTGATCGACCGCTTCGGCCCGCTACCGGAGCCGACCGCCAATCTGCTGACCGTCATCCAGATCAAGCTGAACTGCCGCCGCGCCCATGTCGCCAAGCTGGATGTGGGGCCGCGCGGCGCGCTTGTCACCTTCTACAACGATCAATTCCCCGATCCGGCGGGGCTGATCGCCTATGTCCAGCGGCTCAAGAGCACCGCGCGCCTGCGGCCCGACAACAAGCTGGTGATCCAGCGCGGTTGGCCCGACGCGAAAGCGCGCCTCCATGGCGCGCTGCAACTCTCACGCGGCTTGGCGAAGATCATCGATTAAAGGGCGGCGCGCCGGTCTTGCGAACCGGACACGCCGCCCTTCCCCGCTCTTTGCCTCGTAAAATCAGGCTGCGACGTGGGCGATCGTCGGACGGCGGCGCATCGCCGCGCCGACGAGGCCGAAGCCGGCGATCATCATCGCCCAGGTTGCCGGCTCAGGCACGGCGCCGACAGTCGAGAGGGTGAGGCCACCCAGCTTGAAACCGTCATCGCGATCGCTGCTGTCGAAGCTCGCGCCGACGAACAGCAGATTACCCTGAATGTCCGAGGGGTTGATGTCGACGGTATAGGTGTGGCCGTTGCTCGTGCTGCTGTTCCGATCGATGTCGGTGCGCGTGCCGAGCAGCGTCGAAATATCGCTGGTGCCGAGGATGCTGTTCCAGTTCACGCCGGTCGTGCCGATGCCGGTGCTGATGTCGAGGTCAGTGCTGGAACCGATCTTGAACGCGGTCAGCGTCGCCTGATCGATCTGAACGAGCTGATCGAATTGCAGCACGACGAAATCGTAGCTGTCCTTGTTGTCGATCGTGTGGCCGTTCGTATGATCGTCGCTGCCGCCCCCGAACCACCAGCCGTCGTTCGTGGTGACGCCCAGGCCCTTGTCATAGTCGCCCAGATAGGCCGACTGGATCGAATAATTGCCGAACCAGTCCCGCGACATCGTCCATGCCGTCGCCTGCACATTGACCGTCTGTCCGCCGACCGTCGCGTGGAAGGTCCGCGTGTTGCCCGAGCTGCCCGACGTCGACGAATTGCCGGTAAGATCGAGCGTCATCGTCGTCGCCATCGCCGGCGCCGCCCCCAGCATCATCGCCGCGCCGATAACCGTTCCCATCCACTTACGCATGATAAACCCCCAATGAGTTGTTTCGGGGAGCACGTCGCAAGAGGCTTGCCAATTTTCTAATTTGACCAAAGACCTAGGCGGACGGTGGTTAACGCCGGTTCGGGGCCTGCGCGAACTGTAAATCCTTCCGACACCCCGATCGCCTCGCGTGCGAGCTACATCCGATCGGGCCGATATCCCTCGTCGGCATAATCGGAGAAACGGGTGATTTTGCTCTCGAACTTCAGCTTCACCTTGCCGGTCGCGCCATGGCGCTGCTTGGCGATGATCAGCTCGGACAGGCCGAAGACGCGTTCCATGTCGCGCGCCCATTGGTCATGCGCTTCGAACGTCTTGGCGTCGTCGCCGTCCGCCGGCCGCTTCGGCTCGCGCGAGGCGACATAATATTCCTCGCGATAGACGAACAGGACGATATCGGCGTCCTGCTCGATCGAACCCGATTCGCGCAGGTCCGATAGCTGCGGCCTCTTATCCTCGCGCTGCTCGACCGCACGGCTGAGCTGCGACAGCGCGAGAACGGGAAGGTTCAGTTCCTTCGCAAGCTGTTTCAGGCCGCGACTGATCTCGGAAATTTCCTGAACGCGGTTGGCCTCCGACGAACGCCCCGAGCCTTGCAGAAGCTGAAGATAATCGACCACGATAAGGTCGATTCCCCGCTGCCGCTTCAGTCGGCGCGCGCGCGTCCGGAGCGCGGCGATCGTCAGGCCCGGCGTATCGTCGATATAGAGCGGCAGATTCGCCAGTTCGGCCGAGGCGCGGGCCAATTGCCGGAAATCCTGCTGGCTGATCTTGCCCATGCGCAGATTTTCGGAGCTGATGCCCGACTGCTCCGAAAGGATACGCGTCGCAAGCTGGTCCGCCGACATTTCGAGGCTGAAAAAGGCGACGCCCGCGCCGACAGATTTCGCATCCTCGATCCCGTCCTCGCGGTCGCGCAGCCGACGTTGCGCGGCATTGAAGGCGATATTGGTGGCCAGCGATGTCTTGCCCATGCCCGGCCGCCCGGCGAGGATCAGCAGGTCGGATCGGTGCAGGCCGCCGATCCGCGCATTGACGCTTTCGAGGCCGGTGGTGATGCCCGAAAGATGGCCGCCCGAATTGAGTGCGCGCTCCGCCTGCTCGACCGCGAGCCGCGTCGCCTGCGCGAAGCTCTTGACGCTGCCCTGCTCGCCCCCCTCCTCGGCCACCTTGTAGAGCGCGACCTCGGCTTCCTCGATCTGCGTCTTCGGATCGACCGAGTCGGATGTATCGACCGCCTTCTCCACCATCTCGCGCCCGACGCCGATCAGCGCGCGCAGCAAGGCGAGGTCATAGATTTGCGCGGCAAAATCGCGCGCGCCGATCAGCGCCGCGCCCGATCCGGTCAACTGCGCGAGATAGGCCGGCCCGCCCCTCTCGCGCATCGCCTCATCGGCTTCGAACAGCGGCCGAAGCGTCACCGGATTGGCAACCATATTCCGTTCGACGAGCTTCATGATCTGCTCGTAAATCCGGCCGTGCAGGGGATCAAAGAAATGCTCGGCACGCAATTTCAATTGCACGTCCTCGGCGACGCGATTGTCGATCATCAGCGCGCCAAGCAGCGCAGCCTCCGCCTCGGCGTTGGACGGCAGCGTCGGCGCCTCGCTCGCGGAGGCGGCCATGAGTCGGACTGGTTCGGCCATGGCCCACCTTCGCGCGCAATGCGCCCCGGCTCAACTCCCAATCGGGATTGATCCCCAGTCATGGCAAGCCCCTGTGGATAAACAATGTTGCGGCGCAGCGTGCTATTGCAATCGCGACCATAAGCACCGATAATGTAAGCATGGATACGAATCGGCACGATCGGATCGGCTTCCTGATGCACGATGTCGCGCGGCTCATCCGGCTGCGGTTCGACGCCCAATCGCGCGCGCTGGGTGTGACGCGCCCGCAATGGCGCGCGCTGCTCAACCTCGCGCATGAGCCGGGGCTGACGCAGGCGGAGCTTGCCGAGCGGATTGATGTCGAGCGGATCACCGCTTGCCGGATGGTCGATCGCCTCGCCGAGGCCGGCCTTGTCGAGCGGCGCGCCGATCCCACCGATCGGCGCGTCTGGCGCTTGCATCTCCTGCCCCCTTCACTCGCGATCGTCGAGAAGCTGACCGAACTCGGCGCGGCGATAGAGAGGGAGGCGCTCTCGCACGTCAGCGAGGAGGAAGCGCGGCAGCTTGCCGCCAGTCTGAAGCGCATTCGCGACGGCCTGCGCGAAGACAGCCGAAGGAATGTCGCGTGAACGAGAAGACTCGCGCCGAGGCCGAGGAGATGGCCGATATCGTGCCGGCCGCTCCACCCCGGCGCCGCCGGCTGGCGATTATGCTGTCGGTGCCGTTGCTGCTCGTCGCGATCGGCCTCTATCTGTGGCTGACGAGCGGGGTGACGGTTTCCACGGACAATGCCCAGATCGGCGCGCCAGTCGTCGATATCTCGCCCGAAGTGGGCGGCCGCGTCCTCGAGGTGAACGTCACCGAAAACCAGCGGGTGAAGAAGGGCGACCTGCTCTATCGGATCGATCCCGAGCCCTATCGTATCGCGCTGCTGAAGGCGGAAGCGGCGGTCGGTCAGGCCAAGCTGGAAATCGCGCAGATGCAGGGCACTTATTCCTCGCGCGCGGCGGATATCGGCTCTTCCGCCGCCGACGTCGCCCTGGCGCAGGAAAATTTCCAGCGACAGAAGGAGCTTCTCGCCCGAGGCTTCACTACGCGCGCCAATTATGACGCGGCGCGCGCGGCGCTCGCCTCCGCTCAGGCCAAGCGGGCGGTCGCCGATGCCGATGCCGAAGCGGCGCGGGCGATGCTCGGCGCCTCGGCGCAAGGCGGGCATCCGCAGGTGGAAGCGGCGATCGCGGCGCGCGACCAGGCGGCGCTCGATCTCAAGCGGACCGAAGTGCGCGCGCCGATCGACGGCATCGTCGCACAGACCGACAAGCTCCAGCCCGGCTCGCTCGCCGTCCAGATGCTGAGCAACGTCAGCGTCGTTGGAACGGGCGGCTATTGGGTGGACGCCAATTTCAAGGAAACCCAACTCTCCAGGATCCGTATCGGTCAGCCCGCCGAGGTGAAGATCGATGCGCTGCCCGGCAAGACGTACAAGGCCCACGTCACGGGCATCGGCGCAGGGACCGGCGCCGAATTCTCGCTCCTGCCCGCGCAGAATGCGACGGGCAACTGGGTGAAGGTCACGCAACGCGTGCCGGTCCGCCTCAAGCTTGACGAAATGCCCGATCGCCCGCTCGTTTCCGGCTGGAGCGCCCATGTCACGGTGCGCGTAGCCACCTGATCTCCCCCCCTGGCCCTCCCCCCTTCACGGGGGGAGGGCATGTTTTGCTTATCCTCCCGACCTTCGATAACAGCACGGGTCAGACATGGCCGATCCGCGCATCATCGCCGTCGATCTCGACGAAAGGACGATCCTCTGGCGCAATGCCGATGTCGAACAGGAACGGCGCATCGCGATTTTCGATCTGCTGGAGGGCAATCACTTCCGCCCTCACCGCCGCTATCCGGAGGGCTATGAGGGCCCCTATCGCATCCGCCTGCGCGTCGAGGAGGGGCGCCTCGCGATCGACATCGCGCGCGAGGACGGCGGCAAGCTGGAAACGCTGATCCTCGGCCTCACCCGCTTTCGCCGGCCGATTCGCGAATATTTCGCGATCTGCGACAGCTATTTCCAGGCGATCCGCCAGCCCACGCCGCAACAGATCGAGCCCATCGACATGGCGCGGCGCGCGATCCACAACGAGGCTGCGGCGATGCTGGTCGAGCGGCTGCGCGGCAAGATCGACGTCGATTTCGATACGGCGCGTCGGCTCTTCACCCTTATCTGCGTCCTCCACATTCGCGGCTGACACCGTTAGGAACAGGCCGCCCACGCCATTACGGGAGCAACGGACCACCCATGTCGATCATGTCGGACAAATGGATACGCGAGCGCGCCGAGCGCGACGGGATGATCGAACCGTTCGTCGAGGCGCAGCGCCGCGACGGGTGCATCAGCTACGGCCTCTCCTCCTATGGCTATGACGCGCGCGTGGCGGACGATTTCAAGATCTTCACCAACGTCGATTCGGCGACGGTCGATCCAAAGGATTTCGCCGCGAACAGCTTCGTCGATCGCAAGACCGACTGCTGCATCATCCCGCCGAACAGTTTCGCGCTCGCCCGGACTGTCGAATATTTCCGTGTGCCGCGCGACATACTCGTCATCTGCCTCGGTAAATCGACCTATGCGCGCTGTGGCATCATCGTGAACGTCACCCCGCTCGAACCCGGCTGGGAGGGGCATGTGACGCTGGAATTTTCGAACACGACGCCGCTGCCCGCGAAGGTGTACGCCAATGAGGGAGCCTGCCAGTTCCTCTTCCTCGAAGGCAATGAACCGTGTGAGACGAGCTACGCCGATCGCGCGGGCAAATATATGGGCCAGCGCGGGGTGACGCTGCCCCGGCTATAGGAAAGGAGCGCCTGAATGGATCGCCGGACGATCGTCGCCGCCTTGACGGCAATGCTCGCGCTCACCGCCTGCCAGATACGCGTGCCGTTCAGCACCGCGCCGAGCCGGGCGGAGAATAGCAGCTTCGAGCAGTTGTCGGGCACGCTCACCTATCGCCAGCGTATCGCCCTGCCGCCCGATGCGGTGGCGACGATCCGCCTCGTCGAAAAGGGAAATGACGGGCAGATCGCGATCGCCCGCGTCGCAAGCCAGGGACGGCAGGTGCCGCTGGCCTTCACGCTCGATTATGATCCCGCCCGCATCGTCGCCGGCCGTCACTATGCGCTGAAGGCCGACATTGCCGACGGCACGGGCAAAGTGATCTGGCGGACGGCCGAGCCGTTTACCCTCTCCTTCGCGGGCGAGCCGATCGCCCTGCTGCTCGTACCGGCCGGCTGAAGCGCCGCCTTCAAACGCCCGCACGCACCCGCCGCCCCTCCGATACCCGGCGGGCAAGCTCCTCGACAGCAATCGGCGGCGCGCAGAGGAAGCCCTGATAATAGTTGCAGCCCTCGGCGGCGAGCAGCGCGAGTTGCGCCTCGGTCTCCACGCCTTCGGCCACCACCGCAAGGCCGAGCGCGCGAGCCATGTCAATCACACCGCGCACCACAACGCGATCGCGCGCCGAACCCTCGATGTCCTGCGCCAGCCGCTTGTCGATCTTGAGATAATCGAGCGGCAGGGCCTTCAGATAGACAAGGCTCGAATAGCCCGTGCCGAAATCGTCGATTGCGGCGCGCAGCCCGGCGGCGCGCAATGTCGCGAGCAACGCCGCCGCCTCGGCCAGATCCTCGATCAGGCCGCTTTCGGTCACTTCCACCGTCAGCCGCGACCGGGCGAAGCCGCTGGCGTCGACCATCTCCAGAAAGCGCGCAGCGAAGCCCGGCTGGGCGATATCCTGCGCCGTCACGTTCACCGCGAGCCGAAGGTGCGCCAGCGCATCAGGCCAGGCAGCGGCGATCTGCACCGCCTTATGCTGCACATGGTCCGAAAGCTGGACCAGATAGTCCGATCGTTCCGCCACCGCGAACAGCGTCGCCGCACCCAGCTCGCCCAATTGCGGATGCCGCCAGCGGGCCAGCGCCTCCACCCCGACGATCGCGCCGGTCGTGACCGACACCTGCGGCTGGAACAGCAATTCGATCTCGTCACGATCCAGCGCCACGCGGAGATCGATCTCCAGCCGGTCCTCGCGTGCGCTTTCCGCCTCGCCCCCGACATCGAGGATGCGGACCGCGCCCGCTTCCCCGCCCTTGGCTTCCGCCAGCGCGGCGCTGGCCCGACGCAGCAAGGCGGCCGAATCCGTCTCCCCCTCCCCGGCGAGCGCCACGCCCACGCGGCAGGAGAGATTGACCATGCGGTGATCGGCGACGAACGGTCGGCCCACCGCCTCGACCAGCCGGGTTGCGATCATATCGCCCTCCTCGATCGTCGCGGGCGCCGCCAGCGCGATCGCGAACTCGGCCCCGGCGATCCGCGCGATCGATCGGTCGCGCGGCCGGGTCGCACTCGCCACCCTCTCGATCCGCCGGGCGACTGCCTGCAGCACCGCATCGCCCGTCGCCTTGCCGAAAGCGGCGTTGATTGCGTCGAACCGGCTGACCGAGAGCAGGATAAGGATACAGCGCGAGCTGGTGCCCGCTTCGCCGCTGCCGCGCAGACAACGCTCGATCCAGCGCCGTACGGCCGGGCCATCGTCCAGCCCGGTAAGCGAATCGCGGCTGCCACGATCTTCGGCACGTCTCGCCTGCTCCAGTTCCTCAACGCGGCCGATCACCGCTCCGTCGGAACCGGTATGAATATGATGGGCAACGCGCGCGCCATCGACCCCGTGGGCGAAAGCCGTCGGCCGCGCACCCTCCAGCGATCGCACCACGGCATCGCGCGCGAGACGGCGCGCGTCGCGCCCGAGGGCAACGAGCAGGCGGCGGAGCGGCACCGATCCGTCCACGCCCGTCTCGATCCCCAGCCGGCGGGCGAGCACCGGGCTCAGCGCCGCTGTGGTGGTGCCGGGCAGCCAGTGCCACGTCGCCGCCTCCGCCGCCAGCAGCGCCGCCCGGCCCGTCGCCGCGCGGCGGCCGCCCGCCATCCGCTCGGCATAGCGCGCGGCAAAGCGAAGCGTCTGCACGAATTCGGCCTCGCTGAAGGGGCTGGCGAGATAATGGCTCGCCCCGGCCGCGAACAATTGGTCCAGCCTCGCCACGTCCTTGCGCGAGACGAGTACCACCAAGGCCGCCGCATTCGCCTCCGCCGGCTCGGCCAGCAGGCGCGTGACGGCCAGCCCTGCCTCGAACGCGCCGCGGGCGTCGATCACTGCGACGGGGGCGCCGCTCGCGACGAAGCGCCATTCGGCTCCTTCGGCCCGACGCGCGGCGATCGCCTGCCATCCGCCGCGCTCCGCCATCGCCGCCAACTCGTCGCGGTGGCGGAAGGACAGCAGGAAGATCGGCTGCGCCGCATTCGTCACGTCAGGTTCATTTCCGGATATCCATCGCAGCCGACATTCCCCCTGGCCGGCCAATTCCTGACAATTCGTGACCAAGCGTACAGCCACTTGGCCCGCCTGCACCAGATGGAAGATGCAAAGGGGCTATCAAAGCGGCCAAAAATCGGCATCCCCTTGCCGTTACGGCCACATCGCCCTAGCTGTTCGGCATGGGACAGGACTTCACGCCCGCCTCGCGGCCGCTGATCGACGGCTTCGGCCGGCGAATCACCTATCTGCGCATTTCCGTCACCGACCGGTGCGACCTGCGCTGCCGCTATTGCATGGGCGAGGCGATGACCTTCATGCCCAAGGCCGAAATCCTCTCGATCGAGGAGATTGCCGAACTCGCCGATGCCTTCATCGCCCGCGGCGTGCGCAAGATTCGCCTGACGGGCGGCGAACCGCTGATCCGGCGCGGCGTCCCCGATCTGGCGATGATGATCGGCCGCCATCTGGGCCAGGGGCTCGACGAACTGACCCTCACGACCAACGGCACGCAGCTCGCCAAGCAGGCGGACACACTGGCCGAGGCCGGAATACGGCGGGTGAATGTCAGCCTCGACAGCCGCGACCCCGCGCTTTTCCGCCACATCACGCGCTGGGGCGATGTCGACAAGGTCCTCGCGGGCATCGCTGCGGCCAAGGCAGCCGGCCTCCGCGTCAAGATCAACATGGTGGCGCTGAAGGGCCTCAATGAAGCGGAGATCGAACCGATGCTGCGCTGGTGCGCGGCGGAGGGGCATGATCTCACCTTGATCGAGACGATGCCGCTCGGCGCGGTCGAGGAGGACCGGATCGATCGCTACCTGCCGCTCGATGGTGTGCGCGCCGACATCGCGTCGCGCTTCACGCTGACGCCGCTTGCCGAGCAGACGGGCGGCCCCGCGCGTTATCATCGCGTCGAGGAATTGGGTGCACGAATTGGCTTCATCACTCCGCTCACACATAATTTCTGCGACGGCTGCAACCGGGTGCGCGTCACCGCGACTGGGCGTCTCTATATGTGCCTCGGCCATGATGATCGCGTCGACCTCAAGGCCGCGCTGCGCAGCGGCGGGCGCGCCTCGCTCGACGCCTTGCTCGACGAGGCGATGGCCGCAAAACCGCTCCGTCACGCCTTCCATATCGACCGGCGGGCCGAGGCGCCCGCCGTCGAACGCCATATGAGCGTGACCGGCGGATGATCGACGAGCAGCGGTTGGCGCTGATCGTCTCGCCCACCGAGGCGGCACAGGCCGCCGCCTCGGTGCTGCGCAATCGCTACGAATGGGTTTCGGCCGATCAGGCAACGTTGATCGTTGCGTTGGGCGGCGACGGCTTCCTCCTCCAGACGCTCCATTCGATGCTCGACCGGCGGCGCATCCTGCCCGTCTTCGGCATGAATCTCGGCACGGTCGGCTTCCTGATGAACGAGTGGAGCCCCGACCTGATCGAGAACCGGATCGCACGGGCGCGCTCTTTCACGGTGACGCCACTCAGGATGGATGTGCAGACGGTGGACGGCGACAAGGTCTCCTATCCCGCGCTCAACGAAGTCTCGCTGCTGCGCGAGACGCGCCAGACCGCGAAGCTCGAGGTCAGAGTCGACGAGCGCATCGTCCTGCCCGAACTGGTGTGTGACGGCGTCCTCGTGGCGACGCCGGCGGGATCGACGGCGTACAATCTTTCCGCGCAGGGACCGATTCTGCCGCTCGAATCGGCGATGGTGGCGCTGACGCCGATCAGCCCCTTCCGCCCCCGCCGCTGGCGCGGTGCGATCCTGCCCGACCGCTCGCACGTCACCTTCCGCGTGCTCGACCCCGTGAAACGCCCGGTCAGCGCCGTCGCCGACCAGCGCGAGGTACGCGACGTCGCGACCGTCTCGGTGTCGATGGACCGCACCAATTCGCTGCATCTCCTGTTCGATCCCGAGCATGCGCTGGACGATCGCATAACGATGGAACAATTCGCCGTCTGAGCCCTCTTGCAACGCCGGCAAACCCACTGCTATAGGCGCGCCTCCGCATCGTTCCCCGGTAGCTCAGCGGTAGAGCATCCGACTGTTAATCGGACGGCCGCCTGTTCGAATCAGGCCCGGGGAGCCATTTTCTATTCTCGGTGCTTTGCGCTGGCGCTTCCCTCGCCCAGGCCTGACGAGGTAAGATTTCTGCTATTATATTGAACGTTTCGTGCCGAGCGCATTGACCGCGCCGCGACGCTCTTCGTTTCGGCAGCGCTGTCGAGATCAAGCCTGCCGCCTAGTATTCAATTGCATATCTCCGCGCCTTCATAGCGGACATACAAAGAGGGTGTTAAAGGCCAGCGCAACTTACTCAGGAATTCGAGAATGCTGGCAGTGATTCAACCTAGCGCGACATTTAAGGATAATCTTCGGCAATTACCGCCTGTCGATGGCGTGCAACGCATCGACCTCGCCAACGGGAAGGGCGTTGTGATGGCCAGCATCGAAAATGAGCCGGGCAAGCAAGGCTCGCTGGCTGTCTATCAGTATTTGAGACAGGTCTTCGGCGCGTTGGATGCGAAGGCGGCCGAACATGGCTTGCTCGTATTCGCGGAGCATACGGCCGATGCGCGCAACCGCCCGGGCGCGCATCCGAATATTGACCGCCTGCTTGCAATCGCCGCTGGTGGTGCTCCGCTAATTATCGAAATCATCGCCGCCGACCGCTGACCCGACTGCTTATGCCGGCCGCTGCTTGACGATGTTCGCCGGTCAACCATGCCCACTTTCCTGTCAGCGATGAGTAGGTGCGCCGACCATCGCCGCCACCCGCGCGGCAATCGCCAGCGATGCGGTTAGCCCCGGCGATTCGATCCCGAACAGATTGATGAGGCCGGAAAGACCATGGACCTTCTCGTCCTGCAGGACGAAATCCGCAGGTTCCATGCCCGGCCCGGCCAGCTTTGGGCGGATGCCGGCATAAGCGGGCTGGAGCCGATTTTCCTCGGCATCCGGCCAGATCCGCCGTGCTGCGGCAAGGAACTCCGGCTTCAGGTCCGGGTCGACGGTATAGTCGATCGTATCAACCCAATGGATATCCGGCCCGAAGCGCGCCTGTCCACCAAGATCCAGGGTGAAATGGGTACCAAGGCTTGCGGGCCCGGGCACCGGATAGATCAGCCGTGAAAACGGCACTCGTCCTGCGTAGGAAAAATAGCATCCCTTTGCGAGAAACAGCGGCGGCACCAGCTTCGGATCGAGCGCCTCGATCGTCTGCGCCAGCGCTTGCGCGCCAAGCCCGGCGGCGTTGACGAGGATCGGCGTTGCGAGGCGTGTTTCTCCGACCCGCACTGCCCAGCAAGACTGGGACTTCGCGATGGCATCGACCGGCGCGCCGCACACCAGCATTGCCCCATGGCCTTCGGCCTCGCCGAGCAGCGCCAGCATCAGGCCGTGCTGGTCGATGATGCCGCTTGAGGGTGAGTGGACGGCGCCCGCGCAGGCCAGAGCCGGTTCGAGCAGGCGGGCCTCGGCGGGACCAAGTCGCACAAGGTCCTTGACCCCGACCCCGGCGCCGCGCGCCATCACTGCGTCGAGCGCGGGAAATTCCTCCTCGCTTGCGGCAATGATCAGCTTGCCGCAGCGCCGATGGGCAACGCCTCGCCTCTCGCAGAAATCGTAGAGAAGGCGGCGCCCTTCAACACAGAGTTCCGCCTTCAGCGATCCATCAGGATAATAGAGCCCGGCATGGATCACACCGCTGTTACGCGCGGAGGTGATTGTGCCGAACTGGCGCTCGCGCTCAAGGATCATCACTTCGTGGCCGGCGAGCGCCAGCGCCCGGGCGACCGCAAGCCCCACTACGCCTGCCCCCACAACGATTGCGCCCACCTCGTCCATTCCCCATCATTAACGCAAGGCGACAGGCATGGAAGGCGCCGCAACACGCGCCCGGTTAGGTTGTATGCACAACTATCATTGGACGATGGTCGCCGCCCCAGTGTAAAACCTGTTCAAACTATAGGAGAGGGCGGAGCGGTATGGCTACGGCGTTGGCCTTTCATGCACTCGATCTTGGCAAGATTGACCTCCCGCTTGGCACGTACATCTCGACGCTCGATCTCCATGGGCCGAGCCGTCGTGGCACGCTCCGCGACGCGGAACTCGGACGCGCGATTTTCGACGTCGTCGATCGGGAAGGCGCGCTCCTGATAAGGTCGGATATGCGGACGGCAGCGGATTTGTCGGCCTTTCTCTCATCGATCGGCCATAAGCCCTTTTCTTCCTATGTGGGGGGAACGGCGATCCGATCCGCGCCGGTGGCGGAGCATGTCTTCAAGTCCACCGAGATGCCGCCCGACGTCACGATCCCGCTCCATCAGGAGATGACCTATGTGGCGATGATTCCCGACTATATTTCGCTGTTCTGCAGTTCCGCCGCATCGCAGGATCAGAAGACCAATCTGGTTGGCGACATGGTCCAGTTCACGCGAACCTTGCCGGACTGGGTCTTTGAGAAATATCGGGGCCGGACAGCGCGGTTGCGCCGGTTCATGCCGCCGCGGGGAATCGGCCATGGCATGTTCCGGCTGCGGCGATGCTGGAACGACATGATCGGCACGTCGGATCGGGATGAGGCGCGCGCCATTGCGGCCGAGCGCAATTGGGAGTTGCGCTGGACCGACGATGATTTCCTGGAGGTTCTTCAGGAACCGTTCCCGTTTTTCCGTCAGCACCCGATCCATGGCGAGATCTGGTGCACGCAGGCTTTCGCTTATCTTCCGGTGATCCAGTCCTACCTGGCCAAAATGGACGGGCGTGTCGATGACTGGAACAGAATGCAGGCCGCCATGACGGAGGCGCCCGAAACGCTTGATACGGCTGTCCGCGATGACGGTTCGCCGCTGGACGACGATGATGCGCTGTTCATTCACAAACGGCTGGAAGAGCAGACGTTTCGGATAGCCTTGCAGGAAGGGGAACTGCTCATCCTCGACAACATCCTGCGAGCCCACGGCCGATCGCCCTTCCACGGGACGAGGAAGATCTTCGTCGCCTTGGGTGTGCGGCATTGAGGAAGGGCAGCGGCACGAAGGACCGATCGATGGCACGCACGAATGCTTTTAATGGGCTGGCACAAACGACGGCCGGAACGCCAACCATTGCGATACCAGTCCGGGATCAGGTGAGCGACGAGGAATGGGCGATCCGGGTCGATCTCGCCGCCGCCTATCGCTTGGTGGCCCATTTTGGCTGGGACGATCTCATATTCACGCATCTCTCCGCCCGCGTGCCTGGGCCGGATCACCATTTTCTTCTCAATCCGCTGAACCTGATGTTCGAGGAGATCACCGCCTCGAGTCTGGTCAAGGTCGACATTGAAGGTCAGCCGGTGATGCCGACGCCCTACGCCACAAACCCCGCCGGGTTCGTCATTCATTCCGCTTTGCACATGAACCGGCCGGATGCCCATGCGGTGATGCACCTGCACACGCCTTACGGTCAGGCGGTCTCGGCCCATTTCGACGGATTGTTGCCGCTCACCCAGACGGCGATGGCGATCCGCGACGACGTGGCCTTCCATGATTTCGAGGGGATAGCTGTCGATCTTGACGAACGCGAACGGCTGGTCGCGGACATGGGTGACAAGCACTCGATGCTGCTGCGCAATCACGGTACCTTGGCTGTAGGCGAAACCGTCGGCGAAGCATTTCTGAGGCTCTATTTCTTCGAGCGAGCGTGTGAGGCCCAGGTTCTGGCCCTGACAGCCGGGCCGCAGAACATCAACAAGCCGAAACAGGACGTGCCGGAAATCACGAGCGAACAGGGTAAAGCAGGGGTCAAGGCGATTGCCAACAGCTTTGCTTGGCCTGCCTTACTACGAAAGGCATATCGCCTTGACCCTGGCTTCGCAGCCTAGGGCTGTGGAGCGCGATCCGCCGGAGCGGTTCGCAGGCGTCGCCGATCAGCAACAGCGTCGGATCGTCGTCACCGATCGTTCTGACGAGGAAGCCCAGCGCGTCGAGGCGGCCGCGTAGCAGGCGTTCGGTCGGAAGCGAGACATCGACCGCGATTATCACCGGCGTATCGGGCGAACGGCCGGCGGCGATCAGCGCGGCGGCGATCGCGGGCGCGGCGGCGCGGCCCATATAGATTGCGAGCGTGGTGTCGGCGCCCGCGAGCGCCTTCCAGTCGAGGCCGAGCGGTTGGCCGCCGCAGGCGTGCGCGGTCAGGAAGGTGAGTTGGCGGACACGGCCGCGCAGCGTGAGCGAGGCGAGCCCGCTCGCCGCCGCCGCGCTCGCCGTGGTGATTCCGGGGCAGATGCGTACCGGCACGCCATGCGCCACGCAGGCCATTACTTCCTCCGCCGATCGGCCGAAGATCGACGGGTCTCCGCCCTTGAGCCGTACCACCCGCTTGCCTGCAAGCGCCGCCGCGACGATCAGCGCGTCGATCGTGCCCTGGTCCTTCGAATGCCGGCCGGAACGCTTGCCGACGCCGATCAACTCGGCCGTCGCGGCGAGCGCGAGCACGCCGGGGCCGACCAGCGCGTCGTGGAACACGATTTCGGCACGAGCCAACAGCCGCTCCGCCTTGCGGGTAAGGAGGTCGGGATCGCCGGGGCCAGCCCCGACCAGCCAGACCATGCCGGGGGCAAAATCGTCATCCATGGGCCGCCACCTTGTCTTCCGCGAGAATCCGGGTGAGCGCCGGGCGGCACGAGCCGCAATTGGTGCCCGCGCCGAGCGCCTCCCCGATCGCCGCGACGTCGGCAAGGCGTTGCTCGCGGATCGCCGCGAGGATCGTCTTCAGTCCGACATCGAAGCAGGTGCAGACGATCGGCCCACCGTCGGGCTGATCGCCCGGCGCGCGGCCGGCGAGCACCTGCGGGCCATGCTCGACCCCGAGTTGCGCGATCAGCCAGTCGCGGCTCGGCAACGCACCGGTTCGCGTCACGAACAGCACGGCCGCCAACCGCCCGGCGTCCAGCACGGCGATGCGCCGGGTGCCTCGCACGGCATCGCTCACCTCCACGCGATTGCCCTTCGGGAGGGCATTTTCGAGCGCCGCCGGGTCGCCGTCTCCAGCCAGTTCGAACAGCACGCCGCCGGGCACGGCGATGCGGGTCGCCCACAGGCAGTCGGGCGCCGTCGCGGCATCCCGCGCGATCAGGAAGGCCCGCCATTCGGTGGCGACGGCCGCGATCCGCGCGGGCGTCATCTTGAAACCGGGCTGGCCCGATCTCGGGTCGGTGGCCGCGCGCGGCAGCAGACCGGTGCGGCCGCCGGTTGATTGCCGGTCAGTCCAGTGGATCGGCGTGAAGAGTTCACCGGGGCGCTGCGCGTCGCTGACGCTGACGCGAAACAGGCTGTCGCCCTGCGGCGTGGCGACGCGCGCCAGTCCGCCATCGACAAGGCCGAAGCGCTCCGCGTCTACGGGGTGGACCTCGACCAACGGCTCCTCGCGGTGACGGGCAAGCTTCGGGCTGAGGCCGGTGCGCGTCATCGTGTGCCACTGATCGCGGTAACGGCCGGTATTGAGCGTCAACGGCCAGCGCGGCAACGGCTTTGCAACCGCACGCTGCGCGACGGGGATCAGCCGCGCCTTGCCGGCGGGAGTCGCGAAGCGGCCGTCGGCGAACGGCGCGTCCGCCCAGCGGAACGGCGCCATGGCGTCGTAATCGGCATTGCCGATCGCCGTTCGCCCTTTGAGGTCCAACAGCCGTTGGCCGCCGTTGCGATAGGTCGTCAACCGGGCATGTTCGCGCCAGATATCAACGGGACGATCATAAGCGAAGGCGGCGCGCCAGCCCATCCGCCGCGCGACTTCCGCAACGATCCACCAGTCGGGTCGCGCCTCCCCGGGCAGCGGCAGGAAGGCACGCTGGCGGCTCACCATGCGCTCGGAATTGGTGACGGTGCCGTCTTTCTCGCCCCAGGCGGCGGCGGGCAGGCGGACATGGGCGAAGCGGCTGGTGTCGGTCTCGGCGATCACGTCGGAAACGACGACGAACGGGCAGCCGGCCAGCGCCGCACGCACCGCGCCGGCATCGGGCAGCGACACTGCCGGGTTGGTCGCCATGATCCACAGCGCCTTGATCCGCCCCTCGCCCGCCGCGCGGAACAGGTCGACCGCCTTGAGGCCCGGCTTCATCGCCATGGCGGGTGCGGCCCAGAAGCGGCCGACATCGGCGATATCTTCCGCCGCAAAGCCGCGATGCGCGGCAAGCGTCGAGGCGAGCCCGCCGACTTCGCGCCCGCCCATCGCATTGGGCTGGCCGGTGATCGAGAAAGGCGTGGCGCCCGGCTTGCCGATGCGACCGGTGGCGAGATGGACGTTGATGATCGCATTGACCTGATCGGTGCCGGCGACCGACTGGTTGATCCCCTGGCTGAACAGCGTGACGGTGCGTGGACTGGCGGCGAACAGGTTGTAGAAACGCTTGAGGTCGGCCGGCGGCAGGTCGCAGGTTCGCGCGACGCTCCACAGGTCATGCCCTGCCTCAAGCGCCTCCCAGAATCCCTCCGGCACCGCGACATGATCGGCCAGGAACGCCGCGTCGAGAACGCCCTCGCGCCGACAATAAGCGAGCAAGCCGTTCATCAGCGCCACGTCAGTCCCGGGCCGGAGCGCGAGGTGGCAATCGGCCTCGTCGGCGGTTTCGGTGCGGCGGGGATCGATCACCACCAGCCTGGCGCCCGCCTCGCAGCGCGCGCGGATGCGCTGATACACGATCGGATGGCACCAGGCAGTATTGGAGCCGACCAGCACGATCAGGTCGGCCGCGTCGATATCGTCATAGCTGCCGGCGACGACGTCCTCGCCGAACGCGCGGATATGGCCGGCGACCGCGCTCGACATGCACAGCCGCGAATTGGTGTCGATATTGGCGGAACCGATGAAGCCCTTCATCAGCTTGTTGGCGACATAATAATCCTCGGTCAGCAACTGGCCCGAGACATAGAAGGCGACGCTGTTGGGGCCATGCCGCGCGATCGTCTCGCGGAAACGCTTCGCGACGAGATCGAGCGCCTTGTCCCAGCGCACCCGGCGCTTGCCGATCATCGGGTGGAGCAGGCGGTTTTCCAGCCCGATCGTCTCATCGAGATGCGTGCCCTTGGAACATAGCCGGCCGCGATTCGCGGGATGATCGGGGTCGCCTGCGATCGTCGCCGTCCGCGCGCCAGTTGGGCTGGCAAGCACGCCGCAGCCGACGCCGCAATAAGCGCAGGTGGTACGCACACTCATGAGCCCATCCCCTTCAGGGGAGGGGTTGGGGATGGGGGTGACGCCGCGAATGCCGCGCCCCTCGCGAATGCCGCGCCCCTTAAAACACCCCCCACTCCAACCCCTCCCCTGAAAGGGAGGAGCTTGATGCGGTTCCGCCTTTTCACGCGGCCGCCTTGAGCGTGCTTGCGCGGCAGATCAGCACGCGGCCGCCCGAAACTTTGGCCGGCACGACGGGGGTGCAGCCCGTGTCGGCGCCCTGCGCCTCGCCGGTCGCCAGTGCGATCTTCCAATTATGCAGCGGGCAGGCGACCGCATTGCCGTGGACGATGCCCTGGCTCAACCGGCCATGCTTGTGCGGGCAGCGGTCGGCCAGCGCGAAGACGCGGTTGTCGCCGGTGCGGAACACGGCGACATCGTCACCACCCTCGACCTCTATCGTTCGACTGCCGCGTAGCGGAATTTCATCGAGCCAGCCGATATCGAGCCAATCACCGATCATGCCATTTCCTCCTGCGGGATGAAGCGCGCCATCGGCGCATGATGTTCGCGATTCCGCCCGGCGGCGCGTTCGGCCCAGGGATCGCCCTGGCTGAAGCTTTGCGAGAAGAGGAATCGCGCGGCGAGCGCCCGGCGCCCCTCCTCGTCGTCGACGATCCGCGCCTTCACATAAGCGAGCCCGACGCGCTCGATCCACGGCGCGGTGCGCTCCAGATAGCGCGCCTCCTCGCGGTAGAGCTGGATGAAGGCGGCGCAATAATCCAGCGCCTCCTGCTCGGTCGCGACCTTGCAGAGCAGGTCGGTAGCGCGGACTTTCGTTCCGCCATTGCCGCCGACGTGCAGTTCGTAGCCTGAGTCGACGCAGACCACGCCGAAGTCCTTGATCGTCGCCTCGGCGCAGTTGCGCGGGCAGCCCGACACCGCGATCTTGAACTTATGAGGCATCCACGAGCCCCAACTCATCCGCTCTAACCTGACGCCGAGCCCGGTCGAATCCTGCGTGCCGAAACGACACCATTCGGACCCGACACAGGTCTTCACCGTGCGCAGCGCCTTGCCATAAGCATGGCCCGACACCATCCCGGCGGCGTTGAGGTCGGCCCAGACAGCAGGCAAATCCTCCTTCCTGATGCCGAAGATGTCGAGCCGCTGCCCGCCCGTCACCTTGACCATCGGCGCATTGTATCTTTCCACGACGTCGGCGATCGCGCGCAACTCCTTGGGCGAGGTGATCCCGCCCCACATGCGCGGCACCACCGAATAGGTGCCGTCCTTCTGGATGTTGGCGTGGAGGCGCTCATTGACGAAGCGGCTCTGCTGATCGTCCTGATACTCGCCCGGCCAGACGCACAGCAGATAATAATTGAGCGCCGGGCGGCATGACGAGCAGCCGTCGGGCGTCGTCCAATGCAGCTTCTGCATCACCTCGGGGATCGACTTCAGCCCTTGGGCAATGATTTCGCGGCGGACATCGTCATGGGTGAAGCTGGTGCAGCCGCACACCGTCTTGGTCGCGCGCTCACCGGCATACTCATCGCCCAGTGTGAGCGCGAGCAAAGTCTCGACCAGCCCGGTGCACGATCCGCACGAGGCCGATGCCTTGCAGGTCGCGCGCACCGCGTCGAGCGTGGTGCTGCCGCCGTCGATACAGGCGACGACCTGCCTCTTGGAGACGCCGTTGCAGCCGCAGATCTCGGCATCATCCGAGAGCGCCGCAACGGCCGCCTTAGGGTCCCCCCGCCCCCCTCCCGAGGCGAAGGCCTGGCCGTAGATCAGCACGTCGCGAATGTCGGTGACATCTTCGCTCTTCTTCAGCAGGTCGAAATACCAGCCGCCGTCAGTCGTATCACCATAGAGCACCGCGCCGACGACGCGGTCGTCGCGCAGCACCACACGCTTGTAGATGCCGCGCGCGCCGTCACGCAGGACGATATCCTCGCACCCCTCCCCGCCCGAGAAATCCCCCGCCGAGAAGACATCGAGCCCCGCAACCTTGAGCTTGGTCGAAGTCACCGAACCACGATAGCCGCTCGGCCGCCCGACCAGCCCGTCGGCGAGCGCGCGGCACATCTCCCACAGGGGCGCGACGAGACCATAAACCTGCCCGTCATGTTCGACGCACTCGCCGACCGCGAGCACATCCGGGTCCGACGTCACCATATGATCGTCGACCTGAATGCCACGTCCAACCGCGAGCCCCGCGTCGCGGGCCAGCGCGACGGACGGGCGGATGCCAACCGCCATCACCACGAGCCGCGCCGGGATATCGCGGCCGTCCTTCAGCCGCACGCCTTCCACCCTGCCTCGCCCATAGATTTCAGCGGTATCGGCACCGGTCAGGACGGTCTGGCCGCGGCCCTCTAGCGCGGTCTTGAGCAGCCAGCCGGCCGCCTCGTCGAGCTGGCGCTCCATCAGGGTCGGCATCAGGTGAAGCACCGTCACCGTCATGCCGCGCAGGGTCAGCCCGTGCGCTGCCTCAAGGCCAAGCAGCCCGCCGCCGATCACCACCGCGTCCCCGCCTTCGGCGGCCGCCGCCAGCATCGTATCGACATCGGCCATGTCGCGGAAGCTGATGACGCCGGGTAGATCATGGCCGGGCACGGGGATGATGAACGGGTCCGAGCCTGTGGCGATCAGCAGTTTGTCATAGCGGACGGTGCGGCCCGCTTTCGACGTCACCGTCTTCGCCGCCCGGTCGATCGCGACAACGGGGTCGCCCGCGATCAGATCGATACCATTATCGGCATACCAGTCGTGGCCGTTGATGACGATCTCGTCGAAACTTTTCTCGCCGGCCAGCACGGGCGAGAGCATGATGCGGTTATAATTGACGTGCGGCTCGGCGCCGACGATCGTCACGCGGTAGCGGCCGGCATCGCGCGACAGCACTTCCTCCACCGTGCGACATCCGGCCATGCCGTTGCCGACCACCACCAGATGCGGGCGGGCAGGCCCGGCGTCAGGCTCTGTCACATCGGGCGTGGCGGGCGATGGGACGTCGTAAAAGTCCATTCATTTCGCTCCAGAACGAAAAAGGCCGCCATCCGGACCCCGCCGAAGCGGGGCCTGGATGGCGGCCTTGCCATCATGCGCGCCTTGACGATCCAACGGCGGATCGTCGCGGCTATGGTCGAGGGCGTCGCTGCCCTGTTGCGTTGCAGCATTACCGGAAAGTGGGGTCAGGCTCAAGACGATTTCTGCAATGGCGCTGTTCAGATGCGCGCGCCTGTCGTCCAACTCGTCCGCCAGCGGCGCTTGACCAGCGCCAGCCCGACCAGCGCAAGCGCGGCAAGCCCGGCAAAGACCAGGAAGCCGGGCGCGAAGCTGCCCGTGAGTTGCCTCGCGAACCCCAGCGAGGAGGCGAGATAGAAGCCGCCGACCCCGCCGGCCATGCCGACCAGTCCGGTCATCATCCCGATCTCGGCCCCGAAACGCTGCGGCACCAGCTGGAATACCGCGCCGTTCCCCACACCCAGCGCCAGCATCGCGACGACGAACAGGGCGAGCGCTCCCGCCACGCCTGACGCGATCCCGACTCCGGCTAGCGTCACCGCGGCCACCGCGAACACCGCTGACAATAACCTGATGCCGCCGATCCTGTCCGCCATCGTCCCGCCGAGCGGCCGCACCAGCGAGCCGGCGAACACGCATCCCGCCGTGCAATAGCCAGCCGTGATCGGGCTTAGCGCGAACCGATCGGTGAAATAGATCGGCAGCGACGCCGCCAGTCCGACGAAGCCGCCGAACGTCACCGCATAGAAGCCCATTAGCCACCAGGCGTCGATCGATCGCAGCGGGTGGAAATATTCGGCGAGCTTCTTCGGCGCGGGCTGATCGGGCGCGTCCCGGGCCATCAGCATATAGGCGATGAAGACGAGGGCGAGCGGGAGGCACGCCAGCCCCAGCACGCTGGTCCAGCCCAGCCGGTTGGCGAGCGCCGGGGCGAACAAGGCGGCGAGCACGGTGCCCGAATTGCCCATGCCGGCGAGCCCCATCGCCTTGCCCTGATGCTGGGGCGGATACCAGCGGCTCGCGAGCGGCAGCGCGATCGCGAAGCTCGCCCCGGCAAAGCCGAGAATAACGCCGAGCGCCAGCGTGCCGGCGAAGCTGTTTACCCCCAGCAGGAAGGCCGAGAGCAACCCGCCGATGACGATAAGCTGGCTGATCGTGCCCGCGCGCTTCGGCCCGATCCGATCGACGAGCAGGCCGTTCGATACGCGCAGCAGCGCGCCGGCCAGGGTCGGTGTCGCCACCATCAGCCCCTTCTCGGCCGGGCTCAGCCCAAGCGCCAGCGCGATCTGCGGCGCGAGCGGCCCCAGCATCACCCAGACCATGAAGGCGAGATCGAAATATAGCAAAGCCGCGATCAGTGTCGGCCAATGGCCGACCTGCCAAAAGCCGGTGGATGCCCGCGCCGGACGGGACTTGATTAGCGTTGCCATGATGCTTTCCCCATGTGCGAAAGACACGAAAAAGCCGCCTGCCGGATGTTCGCGCATGCGAAATCCGGCCAGCGGCTCTGCTGCTTGTCAGGGTGGACGCCTTTCAGCCCCGGCTTTGGGGAACGCGTCCGATCAGGCGCGCGTCATTGCGCGTTGTCCATTCTTATTCCGCGATTCGATTCCTGTTGCAACACGGAAAGGATCCGGCGCGATCAGCGGGGCAGACCGAACCCGGCGACATAGTCCGCGACGCGCTCCGGATCGAATATCCGGCCGTCGAAGAAGCGATCCGGCCCCAGCGTCAGCGCGCCACGATGGGCGCCAACGCCGGTCGGAGTCGAGACAGCGCCTTCCAGCTTCATGCTCGCGCCAGGCAGCGCAACGTTGCTCGCCCCCAAGGCGCGACGATAGATGTCCGGCCGAAAAACCGCCGCCGCCGCCCGCTCAGCGGCCTGGCCCGGCTTCACCTGCTTCCAGCGCACGAGTTGCGAGTAAATCCACAGCGCCTGGCTGCGCCATGGGAAAGCGGTCGCCTCGCGATCGAACAGCAGGAAATCAGGCGCCTCGATCTCCGTGGCGCCGCGCCGGGGCATCACCCTTCCCTGCAAGCCCCGCTCGATGATCGCCGCGGGCTGATCGACATAGGCAGGCCGCGCGAGCAGCGCCGCCAGTTCCGCCCTATTGCCGGGCGCATCACACCAGCGCGCTGCGGCGGTCAGCGCGACGAGCAGGCGATCGACCGTTCCGACATGGTCTTCCATCCAGTCGGCCCGGAACGCCAGCACCTTCTCCACACCCCGCTGCCAGATGCGCGCGCCGAGCGCAACCGCCTCGACCAGCCCTTGATCGATCGCCGCCGCCGGCCAGGGAGCGCCGGCGATGAAGCCGTCAATCTCGCCCACTCGGCTCGCCTCGACCATCAGCGAGGGCGGCAGCACGCGCAGGACCACGTCGCGATCGGGATTGATCCCGGCGCTCGCCAGCCAGTAGCGCAGGGCAAGCGCGTGGCTGGAGAAGCGATGGACCACACCGATGATCGGCTTGCGGCGATAGAGGCCGATCGCGGCGGCGAAATCATGCGCGGTGGCGAGTGGATCGGCAAGCCGCTTCGCCGGATCGGGCTCCAGCGCGGCGGCGAAATCGGCCGCCATCACCAGCATGTTGCCGTTGAGATTGAGCTTGAATGGCGCCGCCAGCGCGGCAGGCTGCTGACTCAGCCCCAGCGTGACGGCCACCGCCAGCGGCGCCAGCATATGTGCGGCCTGCACCTGTCCATAGACCAGCCGGTCGCGCAGCGTCGCCCAACTTGTCGTGCGGACCAGTTCGAGGTCGATATCCTCGGCCTCGGCAAAGCCCTTCTCGCGCGCGGCGACGAACACCGCACTGTCGGTCAGCGGCAGGAAGGCCGCACGTATCGTCGTCATGGCTGTCCTCCCAGCAGCGCGCTCGCGGTAATCAGCGCCTCGGCCACCTCGACGATGCGACGCCCCTGGTTCATCGCGGTGGTGCGCAGCAGCGCATAAGCCTCAGGTTCGGCCAGACCCCGGCTGGCCATCAGGATCGCCTTGGCCTTGTCGATCGTCTTGCGGTCGGCGAGCGCGGTGCGCGCCTCGTCCAGTTCGGCCTGCATTCGGGAAAAGGCGTTGAACCGCCGCACCGCGAGTTCAAGGACGGGCTTCACCCGTTCCTTGCGCAGGCCATCCACGACATAGGCCGAGACGCCAGCATCGATCGCCGCGCCGATCATCGCCTCGTCGGACTGGTCGACGAACATCGCGATCGGCTTGGCGAGGGCGCGGCTGACCAGCAGCATCTCCTCCAGCGTGTCGCGGCTGGGACTGCCAAGGTCCATCAGCACGACGTCGGGAGCCATCCGCTCGATCCGCGCGACGAAGGCGCCGCGCGGCGGCACGAGATGGATATCGTCATGGCCGGCCTCGCGCAGCCCCTCCTCCAGCACCGAGGCGCGCAGTCCGCTATCGTCGACGATGACAATCCGCACCGGCCACCTCCCGTCCACGGACGACAGACTTGCCGCTCATGCTGCGCTGCGTCAAAACTTTTCGAAAAAGTTTAACCAGACCGTATTCGGGCCTCGTAGCCGCCAACCCGAACCCCTCCCCGTCACCCCGGCGAAAGCCACGGCCCATGGACTCGGCTCGCTTGCCTACCGATCGGCTCGCTTCCATGGATTCCGGCTTCCGCCGGAATGATGAAGGAGGGCTGCGGATGGACGATGAGGCACCAGCCTCGTCCTATCCCCGGCCGAGATAGGGTTGGGCGATCGGCAATATGGTCGCGGTCAGGACGTTGATCTCGTCGGGCACGGCGGCCATCGTGGCGACCAGCCGTGCGACATGCTCGGCCTCCATCGTCTTTTCGGACGGTCTGCCCATGGGCGCGCGATCGCCGACGAGTTCGCTGGCGGTGGAGCCGGGATGCACGATCGAGGCCGTGATGCCGAATGGCCGGCCGTCGAGCGCGAGCGAACGGGTGAGCCCTTCAAGCCCGAACTTGGTTGCGGTGTAGGCGGCAGTATCCGGCCGGGGCGTCTGTGCCGAAAGGCTGCCGACGGTGATGATGCGCCCGGCACCGCGCGGCTTCATCACGCGCAGCGCCTCGCGGCCGCACAGGAAGGGCGCGGTGAGATTGATGTCCATCACCCTGCGCCATTCGTCGAGCGTCATGTCGGTCGTCGGGCACAGGCTGACAACCCCGGCATTGATGACGAGCAGCGTGACGGGAGCAAAGGCTTCCGCGTCGGCGAAAAGGCCGACGACGTCCTCCTCGACGGTGACGTCGGTGGGGCGCACCAGTACCCGATCGCCGCCGACGGCCAGGCTCCTTGCCAATTCCTCAAGGCGGTTCGCTCTTCGCGCGGCTAGCACAACGCGCGCGCCCGCCGTGACGAAGGTGCGCGCGATGCTCGCGCCTATTCCGGAGCTGGCGCCGGTGATGATCGCGGTGTGACGGGAAAGATCCTGCATCTGTTTTCCTTCGGATGCGTTGTCCGGTGCATTCGCACCGAGCAGTTTTTCAAACGGGTTTGCAGATGAATCCATGCCGGCTCGTCCGTTCGACGGATCACAGCGGCCTTTTACCATTTTGGCACTTGGCATTGTTCGCAGCGCGTTGCATTAGCTTGAAATGTCTACGGCGAATCGTCTTCTCAACGTGCTCGACCTGTTCACCATGGACCGGCCCGAATGGTCGGTCGAGGAAGCGGCGTCTGAACTCGGCATGACGCGCAGCACGACTTACCGTTATTTCAAAAGCCTGGTCGATGCGGGCCTGATCGCGGCGCATACCACCAGTCGCTACACGCTGGGGCCGGCGATCATCCGCTATGATCGGCAGATGCGCCTGCACGATCCGCTGATCGTATCGGCGACGCCGGTCATGCGGCAGCTTACGCGCGAATTGGGGCCGCATATCTGGGTGCCGCTGTGCCGGCTCTACCGCCATCAGGTCCTTTGCGTGCACCTGGAAACACTGGATCCGCCCGATCCCGCGCGCGATTTCGATCGTCAGCCGGTCAGCTACGGACGCGGCCAGCCGATGCCCCTGCATCGCGGCGCGCCGTCCAAGGTGATCCTCGCGAACATGAACTTCCGGCTCGTCCGTCCGATCTATTATCAGGACCCCGGGGCGATGGCTTCCGTTGGACTCGGTAATGACTGGACCGAGGTGAAACGCAGCCTCCGCGCACTGCGCAACGCGGGTGCGGTCGAAACCAAAGGCGATCTGCAGGGCGGCATGCAGGGCATCGCGCTGCCGATCTTCGATCAGCAGGTCGTGATCGGCAGCCTGTCGATCGTCATGGAGCAGTCGCGGGAGATGCCCCCGCGCGAGACATTGATCCCGCCACTCACCGATGCGGTTCGCGAGATAGAACACCGACTGGCCTCGACGAACCCGAATACGCCCTGACCGGCGCCAGCAGCGCAACGGCTATGCCACCGGTTCGAACAGCAGCAGGTGGCGGCCGTCCGAAAGCGGCGCCCAATGCGGCCGCACCGGCAGACCGATTACCATCTGCTCCTCGGTGCATCCGACGACATTGGCCATGATGTTGACGCCTTCTTCCAGCGTCACCAGCGCCAGCCAGAACGGCTCATGCTCGCGGAACGGCGGCCGGGCGCGGCGGGCGATCGTGTAGGAGAAGATCGTCCCCCGGCCCGAAACCTCCCGCCATTCGAGGTTCGACGCCTTGCCCGTGTGGATGCTCGTCGGGCGCGGATAGAATTGATAGGCGCCGGCAACGCGATCATATTGCAGCAGGAGCCGTTTCTCACGCGTCGCATTCCAGAAGGGCTTGGAAAAGCTGCGCTCGACCGGGAGCGGCCGTTCGACGTCGATAAGATCGTTCAACTGGCTCATGGTCCGCTCCTCAGGCGTTGAGGGTGAGGATCATGGCGGTGCTCGTGCTCCAGTTCCGCCCATAGGGTATGCCGCCGATGCCGGTGACAAGCGCGTTGTCGCGATTCTTCACCTGCCGCGCGCCGGCCTCCCCGAACAACTGGCGCACGGCCTCGATCAGGTTGGTTCCGCCCCCCGCCAATCCCGCCTGCCCCGCCGAGATCTGGCCGCCGCCGGTATTGAGCGGCAGGTCCTCGTCGAAGCCGAAGCCGGTTTCGCGAATGAAGGCGCTCCCCTGCCCGTGCGCACAGAAGCCCAGCATTTCGAGCTGCATCATGATCGCGATGATGAAATCGTCATAGGGATGGAAAGCCGCGATATCGGCGGGCTTCAATCCCGCCTGTGCAAAGCATTTCTCACCCGCCGCGCCATGGCCGGTCACGGTAGGATCGGCGACCGACTCCGACGCGCCCAGATTGGTGCGCTCGCCATAGCCGATCGGGACCACGCACTTGGTAAGGCCGCGCTTTTCGGCATTCTTCCGGCTGGTGACGAGCAGCCCGCTCGCGCCGTCGCACGGCATCACGCTGTCCAGCAGGCGGATCGGATCGTTGATCATTCGCGACTGGAGATAATCGTCGACGGTCATCGGCTTGCGCAATTTCTCGCAGGCGAGATCGTTCAGCAGGGCATGTGCGCGCTGGGTGACGGCCAGCTTGGCGAGCGCCCGATAATCCAGTCCGTAATGCGCCTCATAATAACGGGCGAGAAGGCCGAAGGCGGCCGGCGGGCCGATATAGCCGATCGGCGCGGTCCACTCCTGATTATAGGCGCGGCCGCGTGCGTTCGTCTCCGCCACTGCCGTGTCGGCATAGAGGCAGAGGATCGTCGAGGCGAGGCCCGCATCGATTGCCGCCGCCGCGCGCGCCACCGCGCCCAGCGGCGAAGAGCCGCCAATGTCGACCGTCTGGCAGAAATCCAGCTCCAGCCCGAGATAATCCGCGGTGGTCTGTGACCAGAAGGGATTGCTCGCCCCCGTCATCGACGCGGACAGGATCAACCCGTCGATCTCGCCCTTCTCGAACCCGCTGCGGCCGAGCAGTTGTTCGAGTATGTCGGCGCCCAGCGCCCACACATCCCGATCGCTGACCGGAACGATCTTGGTTTCGCCATAAGCGATGATCGCGGAATCATGGAGCGCCACCGTTCAATCCTCTCCCTTGGGGATCGCGACCTTACCCTCCCCGCCAAGGAAAGCGCTAATCCTGTCCGCGCCATCGGTGCTGCGCGACGCCAGCCCGATCAGCCCTTCGAAGAACAGCCCGTCGCCATGCCCCATATCGTTGACGCGCGGCAGAGCGGCGCAGATGCCCCAGTTCGTGCTCGCCGCATTAGCGGCGACCGCCTTCGCCAACTCCTTCGCCTTGGCCAGGCTTTCGCCGGCAGGGACGACATATTGGCAGAGATTGGCGCGTTCGCCCTCGGCGGCGCTCAGCGAACGACCGGTCAGCATCATGTCGGCCATCCGCGCATAGCCGATCAGCCGCTGGATACGCACGGAGCCGCCGCCGCCCACGAAGATGCCGCGCTTGGCCTCGGGCAAGGCGAAGAAGGTTGTTTCGTCCGCGACGCGGATATGACAGGCGCTGGCGATCTCCAGCCCGCCGCCGATGCAGGCGCCGCGCAGCGCCGCGATCCAGGGCAGGCCGCCCCGCGCGAGCTGATCGAGCGGCACGGTCCACCGGCCCCGCGTCCTGTGCGTCGAGGGCACGCCGGATTTCAGCCGCGCCGCCGCCTCGGCGAGATCGAGGCCGGCCGAGAAATTGTCGCCATGGCCGAACAATATGCCGCACCGGGCCTCATCCGCCGCCCGAAGAAAGGCTTCGCTGAGTTCCGCCATCACCTCCTGGCTGATCGCGTTGCGTTTTTCGGTGCGATTGACGCCGACCAGCGCGATGGGGCCGTCCAGCTCATAGGTTACAAACTGCGCGCTCATATTCCTCTCGCTCCGTTCAACGGTCGGCCTGGGTGACGATCAGCGCATCCACCGCTGTGACGCCCTCGCCCTCTGCATGCGCGAAGAGCGGGTTTATGTCGATCTCGACGATCTCAGGCCGTGTCAGCATCAGTCGCCCGACGAGCGCGGCGGTGTGCGCCAGTGCATCGACATCCACCGGCGGCGCGCCCCGGAAAGCATCGAGCAGCTTCGCGCTGCGCAGCTTGCGGATTTCCGCCGCGATATCCGCCTCGGCAAGATCGCAGGGCATCAGCCGCGCATCACCGATCGCCTCGATCCAGATGCCACCCAGACCGACGAGCAGCACCGGCCCCCACTTCGGATCGCGCCGCGCGCCGACCACCAGTTCGAGGCCCTTTGCCGCCATCTTCTCGACCAGAACGCCATCAAGCGTCAGGTCAGGCTGGACGCGCGCAACATTCGCATGGATCTCTGCCCAGGCCGCGCGCAATGCGTCCGCGTCGGCGAGGTTGAGGATCACCCCACCGGCCTCGGTCTTGTGCGCGAGCCGGGCGGCCTGCGCCTTGATCGCGACCGGATAGCCGATGCGCGCCGCGGTTGCTTCGGCCTCCGCCAGGCTCGTCGCCAGCCCGCCTTCGGGGACGCGGATGCCGATCGCGCGCAGCAATTCCTTGCCCTGCCACTCGGGCAGCACGCCCTCGCCCAGCAGCAGCGGCAACCCGGCGAACGGCTCGGGCGCTATCGCACGGGCGGCGCGTTCCCGCGCGCGGCCGTGAACCGTCGCGAGCGCGATCGTGTGCACCGTCCGCTCGGCCGAGCGGCTGAAGATGATCCGGTTTTCCTTCAGGCCAGCCGCGAACTCGGGGTCCAGCTCCGAATTGGGCAGCGAGAAGATCGCCGGCTTGCGATGCGTCTTGAGCGCCTCGATGAAATGGCCGCCGAAGTTGCGCTGCGCGGCGGGCGGCGCATTGGCGATGCAGATGCAGACCGATCCGATCGCCGGATCGTCGAGCAGCGCGCGCGTGCCCACACCCGTAAGGCCTGGTTTCCACAACACCTCCGTGCCGAGGTCGAGCGGATTGCGCGGGTGCATGAAGTCGGGCAGCTCAGGCTTGAGCGCCGCCTCCGTGGCCGGCGAAAGCGGCGGCAGATCGAGGCCGATATCCGCGCAATAATCGTGGACGATCGCGACGAAGCCACCCGAGAAGGTGACGATCCCCGGCCCTTTCGTCGGCGGCTCGGGATAGCGGGCGAACAATTCGGTCACGTCGACCCATTGCTCAAGCGTGTCGACCAGCGCCACGCCGGCATGCGCAAGATGCACGCGCATCATGTCATAATCGCCGGCAAGCGCGCCGGTGTGCGACTGGACGGCGGCCTTCGCCTCCGCGCTGCGGCCGGGATGGATCATCACGATCGGCTTGCCCTTCGATCGGGCATAGCGCGCGGCATCGAGGAACGCCTTGGGATCGCGCACTTCCTCCAGATAGAGCGCGATCACGCCCGTCGACGGCTCGTCCGCGAAAAATTCGATGAAATCGGCAAGGCCGACGCCCGCCTCGTTGCCGGTCGAGGCGAGATAGGAGGTCGGCAGGTTCGCCGCCTCCAGCGATGCGCGCGCGAACGCCATCAGGCCGCCGCTTTGCGAAACGATCGCCACCGCAGGATCAGTCCGATCGGGCTTGAGCCTGGCTACTTCACGCGCGGCCGAGAAGGTCACCGCAAAGCCATCGGCGAAATTGGTATAACCGAGACAGTTGGGGCCGAGCAGCGCGACACCGCCTTCGCGCGCGATGCGGGCCAGTTCCTCCTGCTCGGCGCGATTGCCGATCTCGGCGAAACCCGAGGAGAAGATGACCACCGCGCGCACGCCGCGCCGCGCGCATCCTTCCAGCGCTTCCTTCACCCCCGCTGCCGGCAAGGCGAAAATCGCAAGGTCCACCCCTTCTGACAGCGCATCGACCGAGGGAAGCACGGGCAAACCGTCAATCTCCCCGCCGCTACGGCCGACGAGATGGATCGCGCCCCCATATTTATTGGCTTGAAGACTCGCGAGCACCGTGCGCCCCGCCGAACGCGGCTTGGAGGATACGCCGATCACGGCCACCGAGCGCGGGCGCATCAACAGCTCGACCGCCGCCTTCCCCGTCACGGCCCCACGCTTCGAACCTTCGGTCATTCAAATCCCCAAATCATTACGGTGCCGACGACGCATGACGCCGGCCAGAACCTGTTTGTGTTCAGGCAATCAGCGCGCGGGGTGCACGCCGACGCGGCGCGTGAACATCGCCAACCCATTGTCGTGCAGCACGCCGCTGCGCTCCTTCGCCGTCAGATCGCGCGTCGATCCGATCGCGTCGGCGACCATGTCGGCATAAGGGATCAGGGTGTTGCCGCAATCGGAGCCCCACATGATCCGATCGGCCCCGAAACTGTCCACCGCCCGGCGGAGGAAGGCCGGCACCGGACGGCCCCTGCCCTTCAATTCGACGATGACGTTGGTCGTCCATTTGAAATGGACATGCGAATAAGGACGCAAGGCGAGATGCGCGTCCGAAAGATCGCTGTTTACCAGCCGCCCGAAATGCTCAAGCACGATCGGGCAGCGCTGGAACCGATCCGCCAACCGCCGCGTGGCCAGCAACGGCCCCTCGGCCCCCTTGGGCGGGAGGAAGGTGATGCCGACCGGCAGCGCCAGTTCGTCTGCCACCTTCCAGACTTCCAGCGCAGGCTTAGAGTTGAGCCAGGGAATCTCCTCGCTGTCATCGATGAACCCCGTGAGGCGCAGCGCGGCCACTCGGCGCGTGGCGACCAGTTGGCGAAGCGTGTCGGGACTGGCCGGATCGCGGGCATCGATAAGAATTTCCGGACGGATCTTTTCCGGATACTTGTCGGCGAGATCGAGGACATAGCTGTTATCGGTCTTGTAGGCGCCTTTATATTGAACGCCAGTGCCACCGGTGACGCCGTTTTTCGCCCACCAGGCGAAGACTTTCTCGGGCGTGTCCGGGTCGCTCATGATCCGCGCCCGCATCACCACCTCGCCCTCGCGCGAGTTGCGCGGATCGATCGGATAATGCGCGATATCGTTGGTGAAGAAATGAAGATGGCTGTCATACAGCTTGGGCGTTTCGAGCGCAGCCAGCGCCGGCCAGGCGGGAAGAGTAGTTGCGGCGACCAGGAAAGTTCGCCGCGTGAACGCTGCGGTGACAGTCATCGTTCAATACTTCCTTCGCATTGCGCCTCGGCGGGACGCGACGCCGGCTCGACGGGGCCGGCGCATAGGACGGCCGGCGCGGACCACTTCCGCGCCGGCCATGTCATCAGAATTTAACCTTCGCGCCCACCTGGAACACGCGGCCGATCTTGTCATAAAGCTGCCCGTTCACCGGCTGGCCCTGCGTTGCGTAGGGGCTGACCGGCGGGTCCTTGTCGAACAGATTGTCGATGCTCATGTTCAACTCGAAATTCTCCATCACCTTCACTGTGGAATAGAGATTTACATAAGCCGCCGCCGGGATCTTGTTCTGATTGATCGTCAGACCCGGGATGGTGTTGAACTGATTATCGTTATTGCCCTTGCTGATGTAGAGCAGTTGCGCCGTCAGGCTGAACGGACCGGTATTATACGTCTCGGAAAGATTGCCACGGAAGCGCGGCTGCGAACCGAGGCTGCCCATCCCGTTTTCCCCGGCACGATCGATGCCGTTGATATAGGCATGCAAGGTGTAGGTGCCGGTGAAACGCGTCGTCAGGCTGCTGTCACCACCCAGGTCGAGGCGGTGTGAAATCGCCATGTCCAGTCCGCTCGTCTCGAATTGCGAAATATTCTGGACCGGTGCCAGCAGACGAGTCGGCCTGGCCCCGTCGAACGTGATGAAGCTGCACGCCTCGGCGTCACCCGCCGTGCAGGCATTGCCGATATTCGCCGCCGACAGCGAGTCGATCGCGTCCTTCAGGTTGATCTTGTAATAATCGACCGACACCCGCAGGCTCGGAATCGCGGCGGGGTGCACAACCACGCCCAGCGTCAGCGTGTCCGCCTTTTCCGGCCGCAGGTCGGGATTGCCGACAGTCCGGTTCTGCGGGACGACTTCGGTAACGCCGTTCACCGTCAGCGCGGTGTTGATGAACGAGCCCGGCGAGTACAGTTCGTAAATGGCAGGCGCGCGGATATCGCGTGACCGCGTGACGCGGAACCGCAGCCAGTCGGTCGGCTCATAGACGCCGCCGATCTTCCAGGTCGTCTGGCCGCCGGCGCTGCTGTAATCCGCGTACCGGATCGCGCCGTTCAGATCGAGCGAGTTGATGAACGAAACGTCCTTTGCCAGCGGCACGACGACTTCGCCATAGACTTCCTTGACGTCGAACTTGCCCGAGAAAGGCGTCGCGTTGCCGATCGCGAACCGGCCGGCCGTGGCAAGCGGGCCACCCGTCAGCGATTCCGATTCCTTGCGATATTCGCCGCCGAACGCCGCCGAGACAGGGCCTGCCCAGGTCGAGAACGGCTCGCCGCGAATGTTGATGCCAGCCGCATGCTGCTTGTAGAGCACAGTATTATAATCGGCGCGGTTGACGTAGGCGAGCGCATCCGGTCCCGATCCGCTGACAGCGGTCGGCCCGAAGATGTTGATCGGCGTACAACCGGCCGCAAGCGGATTGTTGGGCGACGTCAGCGTCGAGCGGCAGACGATCTCACCATTGGCCGGATTGACGACCGCATCGACCGCCATGTTCCAGAATACCGGCGAGAAGTTGTTGTCGAATTCGCTTCGGAAATGGTTTTCGCCATAGGAATAATGGGCATCATAATGCCATGACCCGCCGAGCGAGCCTTCGAGGCCGATCGTGCCGTGCGGCGTCTCGTTCTTGACGCGGAAATTGATGTTGCCGACGTCATAGACGCCCTTCGACACGGTGATGCTCGTCACGCCCTCGGCCGCCATGGCGTCCTTGACCTCCTGCGGCAGGAAGGCATTGTCGGCCTTGATCGTGAAGCCCGAGAAATTGGGCAGGCCGCCGGTGAATTTGCCGACGGTCCGCGAATAGCCACCCTCAAGGATCAGCGTCACCGCCGGGGAGAATTCGAAGCTCGCCCGTCCATAGGCGACGAAGCGATCAACGCCGGGGACGAGGCTGGACCCCTTGTTCCGGCTGAGCCCTTCGCCACCAAGCTGGTACGTTCCGTTGTTGAGCGATCCGCCGTCATAAGGACGGATCGAGCCGTCGTCGTTGAAGGTATAGCCGTTCAGGCTGAACCCTTCCGGTCCCCGGATCAGGCCGCCGATGCTGTTCGCGTTGCGGACATGCTGCCCGACGACATTGGCGGGAAGGCCGTTCGTTTCGTAATCGGGGTTCGTAACGATCATATATTCCTTACGACCCCAGTCGCGCCGGTAGATGTCCTCGATCTCGTCGAAGCCCGTCGCCTCCACGCTGGCCACCACATTGCCGCGTCCGTCCGCAAAGCTGAAGCCGCCGACCGCGCCGACCTTGTAGCGGAAATTGTCGCCCTGCCCCGAAATGCCGGTCTGGCCGGTTAATTCCAGCCCCTCGAACTTCTTCTTCAGCAGGATGTTGACGACGCCCGCGACGGCATCCGAACCATATTGGGCGGATGCGCCGCCGGTCACGACCTCCACACGATCGATCATGTTCGTGGGAATGACGTTGAGGTCGGTCGTGACGGGCACGCCGGTCGTCACTGCCGGGGCCTGCGGAACGACGCGCGACCCGTCCACCAGCACCAGCGTCCGCTGTCCGCCGAGGCCGCGAAGATCGGCGGTCGACTGGCCAGGGCTGGCGAAGTTGTTCGCGTTGCCGCCCGGCGAGCGCGTCGCCTTGAAGGCCGGCTCCTGCTGCAGGACATCGGCGACCGAGATCGGCGCCTGCCGCCCGATGACGTCGCTGCCGATGACCGACACGGCCGATGGCGCCGCGAAGCCGCTGAGCGCCGCGCGCGAACCGGTGACGATAATCTCGTTCATGTCATTACGCTGGATGGCCGCATCCGGTGCGGCGCTTTCCGGCGGCGCAGTTTGCTGGGCCTGCGCCGGCAGCGCCAGCCCCGCCAGCATCGCGGTCGTCGCCCACAAGGCGCCCTTGCGCCCGCCGCGCGGACCCATCTTTGACGTGTTCGAATTCATCATGTCCTCCCCTCTCGCTCTCGACGGCATCGTTCCGCCGCTGAAGCCAGTCCCCGATACTCCCCGGGACCAACGCCCTTGCCTCAGGCGGTATTATCCTGACGGAACCGGTGGCTTCTTAATGCAGCCGCCACGCCGACTCAATATATTTATAGGTCTATATAAAAACTCGGGCCGCCGACATCCCGCCGGATGCTCCACCCGCCCCGCGCCACACATAGACACCGGCGATGCGCTTGGCCGCGCAACGCAGGCTGAAACCTGTGAATAGCTATATCACCTTTCTGCCGCCCGGCGCATCGGCACAATCCTACGCCCCCGCCCTACTCCCAAGTCGATCGTCAATTTCCATATTGACCATGACGTATAATTTTCGAGCCATGGCAAGGCGAAGCAGGAAAGATCGGGCCGCGCATCCGCGTGACACGATCCGGCTTCAACCGCAGGACCATCCTCTCGACGCGCTCACCTTACCCGCTCAATTCAGGACGTCAATGCCATATAATGATAAAAATGTCTTTTCCTGTAATATGAGAAAAATGCTTGATCGTCTCTCCTGCCCGGCTAAGAAGGACCGAGGCCAACGATACGAAACGGGAGAGCGATGCTTGGTGCGGACCTAATTGCGAAGGCGATCGCGCGTCAGGGCGTCGGCACGGTTTTCGGCCTGCCCGGCCATCTCGAATCGGTGTTCGGCGCGTTGCAGCGCGAGAATATCCGCCTCATCCACATGCGCCACGAAAGCCCCTGCGTTCTGGCCGCCGACGCCTATGCGCAGATGCGGCGCGGGCTCGGCGTCGCCTGCGTCACGTCGGGACCGGGGCTCGCCAACGCCGTCGGCGGCATCGCGTCCGCCTTCGACAATTCGGCGCCGGTGCTGATTATCGCCGGCCGCAACCCGCTTCGCATGCTTGATGCGCGCCCGATGCAGGAGCTGGATCACGCCCGGCTGGTTCGTTCGATCGTCAAATGGGCGCAGGTCGTCCATGATCCGTCGCGGCTCGGCGAATATGTCGAGATGGCGGCGCGGATCGCGCTGTCAGGGCAGCCCGGCCCGGTCCTTCTGGAAATCCCCCGCGACGTGGCCAATGGCGAGGCGGACGACGCGATCGCCGGCGCTTCGCTCGGCCCGGTGCTGCGCGCGCACCCGCCCGCGCCGGCAGTGGAGGATATCGAGCGCGCCGCCGATCTGCTCGCGCGGGCCGAGCGGCCGCTCATCGTCGCCGGCGCCGGCGCCTATTGGGCGGATGCCAGCGCGGAGTTGGCCGCGCTCAATCGCGATTTCGGCATTCCGGTCCTGCTTCAGGGCTCCTCGCGCGGGCTTCTGCCCGAAGATATGGAGACGGTGTTTCCCTGGCCGGTCGCGAGCATAGCGGCGCACGAGGCGGATACCGTGCTGTTCGCCGGCTGCCGCATCGCCGGCGCGATCGGCTTCGGGACGGCCCCCGTGTTCGCCGCCGATGCGCGCTTCATCCAGATCGACAATGACGCATCGGAAATCGGCCGCAACCGCCCGGTGGAAGCGCCTGTCGCCGCCGATTGTCGTCTCAGCCTGGCGGCAATCGGCGAGGCGCTGGCCAACCGAAAGCCGACGCGGCGCGACGCAAGCTGGCTGAAAAACGCCGTGGCCCCGAAGCTCGCGCGCGTCGCGGAGGCAGGGCGCAACGAGGAAGGCCAGGTGCATCCGCTGCGGATGGCGCGCGAGCTTGCCACGCGCATGCCGGAAAACGCGCTGTTCGTCGGCGACGGCGCCAATTGTAACAACTGGTTCAAGGCGATCGTCCGCTGCACGCAATCGCCGGGCTTTATCGATCATGAGCCGTTCGGCGCGATGGGCGTCGGCCTGCCGCACGCGATCGGCGCGGTCGCCGCCTTGCAGGAGGCGGGCGAGGACCGGCCGGTCTTCCTCGGCACTGGCGACGGTGCCTTCGGACAATATCTGGGCGAGCTGGCAACGGCATCGCTCCACGGGCTGCCGATCTTCGTGATGGTTGCGAACGACGGCGCGTGGGGGTCGAGCCGGAACATCACCCTGCATCTTTTCAACGGCACCTATGGCGCCGATTTCGCGCAGAGCCGCTACGATCTCGTCGCCCAGGGCCTCGAATGCCATGGCGAACTGGCGGAAACGCCCGCCGATGTGGGGCCGGCCTTCGATCGGGCGATCGCCGCGGTTCAGGCGGGAAGCGTCGCGGTCGTCAACGTGCTCGTCGATCCCGATTCCGGGCTCGAGCGCCGCGATCCGCTGCTGCAGATGATTACCTTCAACCGCATGCGTTTCGGCGGCGCATGAAAATGGCGATTGCCGGGAGCCGGGCGTCGCCCGGCCAGGACCAGCCTGGAGTTTTGCATGCTGACATCTGAACAGAATGATCTTCTCACCCGCACCGGCCCGGGGACGCCGGGCGGGGAGCTGCTGCGCCGTTATTGGCAGCCGGTGGCGCTCGCGAGCGAGATTCCGCCGGGCGGCGATCCCCTGCCGATCGAAATATTGAGCGAGAAGCTCGTGCTCTTCCGGGACGATAGCGGCAAGCTCGGCCTGCTTGACCGGCACTGTCCGCATCGCGGCGCGGATCTGTCTTTCGGCCGTATCGAGGATGGCGGCCTTCGCTGCCTCTATCATGGCTGGCTGTTCGACGTGAACGGCCAGTGCCTCGACCAGCCGGCCGAGCCCGAAGGGTCCACCTTCAAGAACAGGATATGCCAGACATCCTATCCGGTGGTGGAGCGCAGCGGCGCGATATTCGCCTATATGGGTCCCGGTGAACCGCCGCTCTTCCCGGCCTATGACTTCTTCCAGTGCCCGCCCGATCATGTCTTCGCGCGCAAGCTGTTCAAGGAATGCAACTATCTGCAGGCGAACGAGGGCAATTACGATCCCGCGCATGTCGGCTTCCTGCATCGTTCGTCGCAGGCCCTGAACCGCGCCGGTCTCGTCTTCGGCGATATGCTGCGGTTCGGCAATGTCGATATCTCGGACGCGGCGGTCGATCCTTTCTCGACTCCGCAGATCAAGGTCGAGGACGCGCCCTTCGGCATGCGTGTCTTCCAGATTCGCGAAGGCGGCCCCGACAAGACCTATTTGCGCGTGACGACCTTCGGCATGCCGAACTTCTCGGTGATCGCGGGGCCGCAGGGCGGCGATGGCCATGTCGGTATCTGGCATGTGCCGATCAACGATCATATCCATTGGCGCTTCGGCTTCACGCTGCGCCGCGACGCGCCTATCACGGAGGCGCGCAAGGATAATGGCTTCGCGCCGTCGATCCGCCCGCGCGACCCCGAATATTTCGTCGACGAATTTCATCACCGGCAACGGCTGGGGAACCGCTATTTGCAGGATCGGAGCAGCTTCGCCGAAAGCTTCACCGGCATGGGCCCCAATTTCAGCGTGCACGACGCCTTCGCCACCGAATCGCAGGGGCCGATCCAGGACCGCACCAAGGAGCATCTGGGCAAGACCGATCTCGCCATCGCGGCCGCGCGGCGGCTGATGCTGCGCGCTGTCGCGGACGTGCAGGCGGGCAAGGACCCGCAGGGCGTGGTCCGCAACGCTGCGCAGAACCGGTTCGAGGATATGCTTTCGTTCGACATACTGATCGAAAACGGCTCGAATTTCTCGGATGTGGTCCGCCAGGTCGCGGAAACGACCGAGCAGAAGGTGGCCGACGAATATAGGACGTCGCCCGAGGGAGAGACACATGGATGAGGTCGAGCGGCGGCTGATCGAGTGGGAATGCGCGCAGAATACCGTGCGCTTCTATAACCGGCTTGACGGCGCACGCGGCAAGGAGGCGGCCGCTTTGTTTGCCGAGGACGGCATCTGGTACAAGATGAACAGCGAGGAAGGCTATGCTGGCCGCGCCGAGATCGCCGAGCATGTCGATACGGTGCGCCAGCGCGGCAATCCCGACATTCCCGAGGCAGAGCGCCTCGTCTTCCATCTCGTCTGCAATGTCGAAGTAACGGTGATCGACGACAACAACGCCGAGGTTCGCGCAAATACGATCGTCATCCCCGGATCGCGCGGCGGCAGCGCCGACGCGGCCGGCTGGACGCGCGGCATAAGCGGCGTCTTCCCTACCATCGAGACGCACAGGCGCACGGCGGAGGGCTGGAAGATCGCGACCAAGCGCACATCGCTGGCCATGCGGGTCAAACCGGTGGGCTGAGCGGAAGAACCCGGCCGCAGGAAGGGAGACGGCGGCCGGTTATTCTGCGATTCAGAAGTCATGAGGCGGCTCGCGAATGAAGCCGCAAGCGAGGAGAGACGCCGTTGGCCAGCACCACGTCACAAGGCCTGCTTTTCGACAGGCCGATGCGGACGATGCAATTCGTTGTCGTCCTGGTCTGCTGCCTAACCAACATTGCCGATGGCGTCGACATCGCGTCACTGGCCTTCGCCGCGCCGGTGCTGGTCAAGGCCTGGGGATTAAGCCCCGCCGTCATGGCGACCCTGTTCGGCGCCACCGCGCTCGGCCTGGCGCTCGGCGCCTTCGTTCTCGCGCCATTATCCGATCGCGTCGGCCGCCGGACGACCATGCTCTTGTCTACCGGCATTATCGCCACCGCGATGCTGCTCACCGCGCTCACCACCACGGTCGAGCAGATGGCGGTGCTTCGCTTCCTGACAGGCGCGTGCCTCGGCACGCTCGCGGTCTGCCTCAACGTCGCTGTTTCCGAATTCAGCAATGCACGCTGGCGCAACATGTCGGTGGCATTCATGCACACCGGCTTCTCGATCGGGACGATGGTGGGCGGCACCTTTGCCGCGCTCCTGCTCGCGCCGTTCGGCTGGCGTTCGATGTTCGTGGCGACCGGCGTGACCAACGTCGTCACCTTCCTGCTCGTCCTGTTTCTTGTGCCCGAAACACCCTCCCACATCGTCGCGCGTGGCGGGGCGGGCGCGCTTGATCGCCTCAATCGCGTGCTGACGAAGATCGGGCAGGCGCCGGTGGCGGTGCTTCCCCCCGCCCCCGTCGCCAACGCCAGAGCGAAGCTCGCCGCGCTCCTCGGCGACACCCATCGCAACGCCACGCTGCTGCTGTGGATCGCGCAGTTCGCCTTTGCGCTTATCAGCTATCTTCTGCTCAACTGGAAGCCGACGGTGCTGGTGAATGCCGGCCTCACGCCGACGCAGGCGGGGATTGGCGGCCTTGCGAGCGGCCTTGCCGGCATCCTGGGGCATATCGTTGTCGGCTATGTATCGCGCGACGGCCGCGAGGCGCGCTCGACGATGGCTTTCTTTGTCCTGCTGTGCATTTCGCTGCTCCTCTTCGGCCTGCTGCCGTCGACGGTGTGGGTGCTGATCCTCAGCGCCGCCTTCACATCCTTCTGCAATGTCGGCGCGTTCACCGGGCTGCTGTTGATCGGGCTCAATTACTATCCCGCGCCGGTGCGCACCGCGAGCGTCGCGATGCTGGTCGGCATCGCCCGGCTGGGCGCGATCACCGGTCCGCTGTTCGGCGGACTATTGCTCGAACTTGGCTTCGCACGGCTCGGCATGTTCCTGTTGCTGGCGGCGATTTCGCTGCTGCCCATCGTCACGATCCAGTTTGCGATCCGGGGCTGGCGCCGCACGCCGGCACTCAGCCCCGCCTAACATCCATCCGTACCAAATTCGCGCGAAAGGTCAGGTCCAATGTATCCAGATACGCTGCTCTTCATCGATGGCGAGTGGGTTGGGGGCGCCGGCGGCGTCACGCTGCCCGTGGTCAATCCGATCGACGGCAGCCGTATCGGCGCCGTTGCGAAAGCCGAGATAGCGGACCTCGATCGCGCCGCCGAGGCCGCGTCACGCGGCTTCGCCCTCTGGCGCGAGATGCCGGCGGTGAACCGTGCCGACATATTGCGCCGCGCGGCCACGGTACTGCGCCGCGATGCGGACAAGGCGGCGCGGCTGATGAGCCTGGAGCAGGGCAAGCCGGTCGCCGAGGCGCTTGGCGAGGTGCAGCGCGGCGCCGAGTTCATCGACTGGATGGCCGGCGAGGCGCAGCGCAATTACGGCCGCATCATACCCGGCCGCGCCAAAGGCGTGCTGCAACTCGTGACGAAGGACCCGGTAGGCCCCGTCGCGGCCTTCACGCCCTGGAATTTCCCGATCAACCAGATGGTCCGCAAGATCGCCGGCGCGCTCGCCGCCGGCTGTTCGATCATCGTCAAGGGGCCGGAGGAAACGCCCGCGTCCTGCGTCGAACTGGTGAAGGCCTTTGCCGAAGCGGGTGTTCCCGCGGGTGTCGTCAATCTCGTGTTCGGCACGCCGGCCGAGATTTCGGAGCATCTGATCCCGCATCCCGCGATCCGCAAGGTGTCGTTCACCGGCTCCACCGCGGTCGGCAAGCATCTGGCGGCGCTCGCCGGGCAGTATATGAAGCCCGTGACGATGGAATTGGGCGGGCATGCGCCGGTGCTGGTCTTCGCCGATGCCGACATTCCGGCGGCGGCCAGGGCGATCGCGGGCTTCAAGGTCCGCACGTCGGGCCAGTCCTGCATCAGCCCGACGCGCCTGCTGATCGAGGCATCAGCCTATGAGCGCTTCGTCCAGGCGCTGCTCGCGGCCTTCGAGGGCGTGGAGATGGGCGATGGCGCCGATCCGGCGACGGTGATGGGCCCGATGGCCAATATGCGCCGCATCGACGCGCTCGAAGCGCTTGTCGAGGATGCCGTCGCGCAGGGCGCGCGCCTGCACGTCGGCGGCAGGCGGACGGGGGAGAGCGGCACCTTCTTCCCGCCCACGGTGCTGGCCGAGGCGCCCGCCAGCGCGCGCGTGATGAATGAGGAGCCGTTCGGCCCGCTGCTGACGGTGCAGCCCTTCGCTACCGTCGACGAAGCCATAACCGAGGCGAACCGCCTGCCCTACGGCCTCGCGGCCTATGTCTTCACGCGCTCGACCGCGCTTGCGCGCCATCTCCATGCGCGGATCGAATGCGGCATGCTTTCGGTCAATCATTTCGGCTTGGGCGCGGCGGAGACGCCGTTCGGCGGCGTGCGCGATTCGGGCTTCGGCGTCGAAGGCGGGGCCGAAGCGATTGAGCCCTATCTGCAAACCCGCTTCCTCACGATTCTCGACAGCTTCGACTGATATGGAAACCGCGACGCATTCGGACGAGGCGTTCGTCGAGGAGGTACGCGCATTCGTGCGCGCCGAAGTCCCCGAAACGGTGCGCGAGAAGGTGGTGAACGGCGTCTCTGTCGATGCCACCGAACGCCGCGCCTGGCATCGTGCGCTCTACGAACGTGGGTGGGTGGCGCCGCATTGGCCGGTCGAGCATGGCGGCGCCGGATGGCCCGCTCTGCGCGCCTTTCTCTTCAACGAGACACTCGCCGAGGAAGGCGCGCCCGATCTCGGCACCTTCGGGCTGAAGATGCTCGGCCCGCTGTTGATCCGTTTCGGCAGCGACGCGCAACGGCGGCGCTATCTGCCGCCGCTCCTCGCCGGCGACGATTTCTGGTGCCAGGGCTTTTCGGAACCCGGTTCTGGTTCGGACCTCACCTCGCTCAAGACGCGCGCGGAGCGTGACGGTGGCGAATGGGTCATAAACGGGCAGAAAATCTGGACGACAATGGCGCATGAGGCCAACCGGATGTTCGCGCTGGTACGCACCGATCGCGACGCGCCCAAGCCTCGTATGGGCCTCTCAATCCTCCTGGTCGACATGGACACGCCCGGCATCACCGTCCGTCCGGTCATCCTGCTGAACGGCAATCGTCACACGAACGAAGTGTTTTTCGACAATGTCCGCGTGCCCGCCGGAAATCTGGTCGGCGAGGTCAATCAGGGCTGGACCTACTCGCGCGCGCTGCTCGGGACCGAGCGGCTGTCGATCGCGCGGGTGGGTTGGAACAAGCGCCAGTTCGCACACCTCAAGCGCGTTGCGGAGGCGGAAGGAGCGCTCCGTTCGCCACTGATCGCCGCCCGGATCGCCGAAGCCGAAATCGCCCTGATGACTCTCGAGGCGATGGTGAAAGCGATGATCGAGCGCGCGCGTGCTTGGGAAACACCGGGCGTCGAGGCGAACATGCTCAAGATCAAGGGATCGGAATTGCAGCAACGCCTCGCCGAACTGCTGGTCGAAATCGCCGGCCCGCGCGCCGCGCCCTTCCAACCCGACCGTACCGCCCCTGGGCAGGACTGGACGGCGCACAGTTTCGCGAACCATTTTTACGGGCGCGTCGCCAGCATCTATGGCGGATCGAATGAAATCCAGCGCAACATCATCGCCCGCGCGCTCGGGCTAGGCCACACGTCATGAATGGGAATCCCGCCGAAATGGAAGACAGCGACGCGCTGGAAGTACGCGCGCTTCTTCGTCAATCCCTGGAAACCGCGCTCGCACGCCATTATTCGTTCGAACAGCGGAGTGCGGCCTACCGCTCGCCCGCGCGCCATTCGGCTGAGGCCTGGACCGCTTATGCGGAACTCGGGCTCTTGGCGCTGAGCCTACCCGAAGCGCACGGCGGATTGCCGGGCGCACTTGCCGACGTGGCGATGGTGTCCGAGCTTCTGGGCGGCGTGCTGGCGCTGGAGCCCTATCGCGCAACGATGGTTGCCGCGCGCCTTCTCGCGGCGGCTGGCACGGCGGAGCAACAGGCGCACTGGCTGCCCGAACTGGCCGCCGGAATGCTGAAGGCGGCGCTCGTGCCCGTCGATCCGAACGCCCCTGCCTTCGCCGAAGCATCGCGTACCGACGCCGGCTGGCGGATCAGCGGGCGCTTCCTCGTCGTCCCCGGCGGTGATGCGGCGGACCTGTTCATCGTGCCCGCCCGCGCTGATGGCGAGATCGCTCTGTTTCTCCTACCTGCCAACGCAGTGGAACGGCGCGGCTATGGCTGTTTCGATTGGACGGGGGCCGCCGATCTTGTGGCAGCCGACGTACCGGTTTCTGCCGATGCGCGGCTGGCCAGCGGCGCAGAAGCGCTCGCCCGCGCGATGGATGAGGCGGTGATATTGGCCTCGGCCGACGCGGTGGGTGCGATGCGCGCCGCCAACGCCCTGACCCGTGATTACACGCGCACGCGACGGCAATTCGGCGTGCCGCTCGCGAGTTTTCAGGTCCTCCAGCACCGCATGGCCGACATGGCGATCGCGGAAGAGGCGGCCGCCTCGATCACCAAGGCGGCGCTTGTCGCCTACGCGCAGGGTGAGGCGGCAACGCGTGCCCGCGCCGCATCGGCAGCCAAGGTGGCGGTCGGTGACGCGGCGCGCGAGGTCGCCCGGCAATGCGTCCAACTCCACGGCGGCATGGGTCTCGCCGAAGAATATCCCGCGGCGCACTATTTCGCCCGCCTGGGCCTCTTCGAACGCCTCCTCGGCGACCGTGACGCGCATGTGCAACGTGTTGCGGCCTTGAGGGACAAGCTAGCCAGCCCAGCGCTCTAGGCCTGTCATTCCGACGAAGTCGGACGGCGAGTCGACCGATAATTGGCGAGCCCAAGAAACCGGATGTAGCCCCGCAGACGGGAAGAAGCAGAGCTCGCCTCGACAAACACTCTTCGTCATTCCCGCGCAGGCGGGAATCCATAGCCACTGTCGGTCCAAATGTCTGAGCACAGCGCATATGGATCCCCGCCTGCGCGATTGGATAGGCACATTGAACGTCAAGCCCGCTCCCCCTCCCGCCACACGAGCGGCGAGCCGTATCGGCATAAAAGGTAGCCGCATCCGCAGATGCAGCCTTCACCGTGGCGACCACTAACCAAAATAGTTCTTTTGCTGTTTTACGGCCCCATTGTACCATTGTGCTTCCAGTCCTTCGAAAATCCATCGCTCATGCCCGAGTGATGACGCCGCGGCGGGCTCCTCAACAGTGAGCGCTCACGCCAGAGCGGGGCAATCTATAAATTATATATATAGGATAAAATTAGCCGGCGCTCACGGATGGGCATCCTTTGGGCGTTGAGGACATGGATTCCTTCCTCGATAGCGACAGGAGGCATTAGCCGCGAATGATCAGCGTGTGAGCACAGGACCGCCCCTCGGCTTATTTTCAAAATAACGCATTTTCACAATGCGCTTACTTCAACATGGCGACGCCAACCCTGCCCGTTCCACCCATAATCCCCGCGCTCCCGCCCACTCTCACTCTACCCTACCCATCCGCCCCACCTCATTATTTTATATTCACCTATAAATCTTGTTGTGCGACTGAACATAAAACGTTAGGGGCTGTCGGGTCGCCTCCGCGACGGCGCATCGTCGCGGAAGGCAAGAAACAGATTGGGAGAAAGCCCTTGGCCGAAATGCGCAATGTCCGCACAGGCGTGTTCCTGCCCCCTCATCACGGCAATGACGAGGATGTGGCGCTGTGCATGCGGCGCGATTTCGAACTGATCGAATGGCTCGAGCATCTCGGCTTCGCCGAACTCTGGATGGGGGAGCATCATTCGGGCGGCATGCAGGTCTACGGATCGCCCGAGCTCTTCATCGCCGCGGCGGCGGAGCGGACCTCGCGGATAAAACTCGGCGCGGGCGTGATCTCGGTGCCCTATCACCACCCGTTCATGATCGCCGATCGTATTCTCCAGCTCGACCACCAGACGCGCGGGCGCGCGATGTTCGGCTTCGGGCCGGGCATGCTCGTCTCCGACGCTTACATGCTCGATATCAAGCCCGAGCAGCAGCGCGCCCGGCTGATCGAGGGGCTCGACGTCATCGTGCGGCTGCTGGAAGGCGAGGTCATAACGCAGGAAAGCGACTGGTTTTCACTGCGCGAGGCTAGCCTGCAGATGGCGCCGTACAGCGCCCCGCGCCCCGAACTGGCGGTGGTCACGTCGCGCACGCCGATCGGCTCGCGCCTTGCGGGCAAATATGATCTGGGCATCCTGACGCATGGCGGCGGCGATGTCGCCAGCTCTTGGAAACTTGCGGAAGAGGCCGGGGCCGAGCATGGCAATCAGCTCGATCGCCGCAATCTGCGCGTCGTCGTCTCCTTCCATCTCGCCGAAACGCGCGCCGATGCGCTCGCATCGATGCGTTTCGGACTGGAGCCATGGTTGGCCTATCTCGAGGCGCTGAATCCCAAAAGCTATGCCGAGACGCGTGCCAAGGGTGGATCGGACCCTGAAAAGCTGATCGCCGCGCGTGGCGGGCTGGTCGGCACACCCGACGATGCGGTCGAGTTTCTCGAAGCGTTGTGGGAGAAAACCGGCGGCTTCGGTTATGTCACGATGGCGGGCACAAACTGGATGGATTTCGAGGCGACCAAGCGCTCTTACGAACTGATGATGCGCTATGTGATGCCACGCTTCAATCGTGCCAATGTGCGCCGCACGCGCTCGTTCGACTGGGTCTTCGATCATCGCGAGGAATTCAGTGGCGCCAATCAGGCCGCGATCGCCAAGGCTGTCGCCGACGGCCGCCGCATCTGACACACGCTCCCGCCGCGCGGAGGAGAACAGCCCTCCTTGCGCGGCGGTTTAGAGTATTTTCAAGTCAGATAGTATCATCTGACGACTCGAAATGAAAACAAATGAAGCGTCAGAGGCGCTGCGCTTCAATTCATGTCGATGGGTTCACCGAGACTGAGATACCGGCCATCGGCATAGACGAGCGGATCGATCTCGCCCGCGATCCGCACTTCCTCGACCCGGCCGATCACGATGTGGTGCGTGCCGTAATCCATCGCCTGCTCATTTCGGCAGAAAAAGCTGGCCTGTGCATCCTCCAGCAGCGGGCATTCCTCCACTGTCGTGCCCCAGTCGCCCACCGCGAAGCGGGCCTCGCCGCGTGCCTTGCCACTACAGACGGACGAGATCTGGCTGTGGCTGCTGTGCAGGATATTGACGCAAAAATCGGCACCCTGCGAAAGCGGACCGTAGAGGCTGGCGGTGCGATTGACGCAGATGAGCAGCGAAGGCGGGTTCATGCTCAATTCGCTTACGGCAGTCGCGGCCATGGCGTAACGCTGGCCCTCATGCTTGCAGGTAATTACCACCACCGCCTTGGCCAAACGGCGTAGCCCTTCGCGTAGGCACATGGCGACCGGAGAAAGCTCGGTCATTCGCCCGCCTCCCGGAGATAGGCGATCAGTTCCTCGATCGAGCCGATGCGCAAGCCGTGCTTCCGCGCGAAACGGCGCAGATCGGGTAGGCGCGCCATGCTGCCGTCGTCATTCATGATCTCACAGATCACTCCGGCCGGGATCAACCCCGCGAGCCGAGCGATATCGACCGCCGCCTCGGTATGACCTGGTCGCTCCAGCACGCCCCCGACGCGCGCGACGAGCGGGAATATGTGCCCGGGTGAGACGATATCGGCAGCGGATGCCGCCGGATCGATCGCCACCGCGATCGTCCGTGCGCGATCATGCGCGGAAATGCCGGTGGTCACGCCACTCGCCGCCTCGATTGAGGTGGTGAAGGCGGTGCCGTGTGGCGCACCATTATTCTCCACCATCGGGCGCAACCGCAGCGACGCCGCGCGCGCGGGCGTGATCGCCAGGCAGATCAGGCCGCGTGCATGGCGCGCCATGAAGTTGATCTCGCGATAGGTGGCGAACTGCGCGGGAATGACAATATCGCCTTCATTTTCGCGATCCTGCGAATCGACCAGGATGATCGGCTTGCCCATACGAACGTCGGCGATCAGCTCGGCGATCGACGAGAATATTCGGGGCGGTGGCGCACAATCCGCAACGTCCCACCCCGCGCATCCATATTCGAGCGGGTCGAGCGGCGTATCGAACCCGTTATGCATGCTGCAGCTCCACGACCGGAATAAGAAGGAACGAATTAATGCCGGGACCGGTATGGATGCGATGCATCCCCCTGTTCACCGTGTCCTCATGCCGCATGTAGAGCAGGGGCTTGGGATAATGATGGATGTCGCGTCCCTTGATCCGGACACGCAGGATATCTCCAGCCTTGAAATGCGTGCCGGACGGCAGAATTTCGATCTGCGCTTCGGTTATTTCTTCAGGCGCGACCTTCCATTCGGACGTGTTGATCAGAACCGGTTGATAGTCGGTTGAGCGTACGGGGTCGAGTTCACGCCGCGACAATCTCAGCCAGCCAAAAGCGGCCGCACTATCTTCGAATACAGCCCAGTGGACGAAACCGACACTCTTGCCGTCCTCGATCTTCTCGATGGCAACGAACAGATCCATATCGTCGGCGTCCTCGACCGACACGGCAAGCTGAAGCTTCATATACCCGACGACATCGGTCTCCTGTTCGAAACGATAGTCGAACCGCGCTTCGGCCGCTTCGTCCAGCGGGTCGTAGCGCAAGATGGAAGCCGTCACGGGCGCTTCCTCGGACAAGGTGCCGGACGCTGTGTCGAGGTGGAGGCGGCGATAGTCGGTATTCTCGACCGGCCACTGCTCGGCGCGCTTCAAAGTGGCGACGCCGGCGCGCTCGCGCACATGCAGCGTTACCGGTGGCCACGCGCCAACTTCGTTCGACACGCCCTTGAGCACATGATCAAAAAAGGCCGTCTGCCGGGCGATCGACGCGGGCTCATAATAATAGCCCCATTTCTTGCTACCATGGACTTCGAGCCATTTGCGCGGCGAGGCGATCTTCTTGAAACCCTCCAGCGTGCCACGGGTATGCACGCCATGATCGCTCCAACTCGCAACGACATATGCGGGAACGTCGATCCGGCTGAAATCGGGGACCTTGGATTTCCAATAGTCGTCAAAGAAAGGATGCTCGGCGGTCAGCGCCCACAAATCCTCGACCATCGTATCGGACGCGCCCCAGCGCACCTGAATGTGTGGCCAGAAATAGGTTTCGGGAATCCCGCCATGGCGAACGATCTCGTTATAGGTATCCGACCAGCCTTCCCACGGATTGATCGCAGCCAAATGCGGCGGCCGAAGCGCGGCGACATTCCACTGCGATGAGGAGAGATAGGAGACACCGGACAGCCCTACCCGGCCATTGCTCCACGGCTGGGTTCCGGCCCATTCGATCAGATCGAAATGCGCATCGCCCTCCTCGCGCGAGAAATAGCTGGCGGTGGCTTCGGCGAACCAGGTGCCCGGCGTGTCGGCGGTAATCACGGCATAGCCCTGATCGACCCAGTAAACCGGATCGGGCGCCTCGAAGATGGTGAGATCCGATTGCCATTCGGCCTTCACCCCCGACGTGGGATAGATGGTGGCGAGCGGCGCGGGATCGTGCTTGCCATAAGGCGTCCAGGCAACGAGCACCGGCAAGGGCCCGGCCGCTTCGGCGGGGCGGAACAGATCGATCCACAGATCGAAGCCGGCGCGCGTCGGCACGCGCACATCACGTTCGATCAGCATGCCGTCACGAAGGCCGCGCTCATAGCGGCGGGGGCGAGCACCGCGAAACTCCGGGCTGTTGGGCGGCTTTCTCAAGCGTTTCACGAACGTGCCCATCTTTCGCCTCCTCCTGCTCTCGAATCCTCGCCATTGCGGGGACATGGCACATTATTTAAATCACTCTATAATTCTGTAAAGCCCTCGTGCCCGAGGGCCCGTTCCGTGCTGCGTCCCGTCGGTTCCCACCGGTTGCCCAAACATAGGGTGGAAGCTATTGAGAAGCGCGGCGAGGACCGCGGACTTCCTTTTTGAAGACACGGATAATTTTCTCGCGATGCGCGAATGGGGTTGGCGGACAGATGGCTCTGAAGACGGAATCGGACAAGGCGACGAAAGCCACCACAAAGGCAGCGCGCGGCTCCAAGACGAAGAAGCGATCGATCGGCCGGCCGGCCGGACAGCGCAGCATCGGCAAGAAGTTCCTGGTCGACAAGACCGTCGAATTGCTGCGCACGGTTCCACCCGAAAAATTGTCTCTGTCGATGGCCGCGCGCCACGCCGGCGTTCATCTGACGCTGTTCAAATATTATTTCACCGATCGCACCCGCCTGCTCGTGGATGTCGCACGCACACTGGCAATGTCGCTGGGTGAAGGCGTGGCAGCAAGCGAGACGCGCAGTCTTACGGCGCCAGAACGCTTTCGTATCCGTATCGACATGATGGTCGACTTCTTCTTCCTCAATCCCTTCTACCACCGGCTGATGATGGAAATCATTGGCGACGAAACCGATCCGCTGGCCGCCGAACTGATTAGCGTGTGGATGAGCAAGACGCTCGATATCTATCGCGACATCATCGATTCGGGCGTTGATGAAGGGGCGCTGCGCCCGATCGATCCCTATTTCACCTTCGTCGCGATCATGGGGCTGTGCGAACAGTACCAACATGCGTCCCGCTTCGTCGAACAGGCGAGCGCGGCCGGCGGCAAGGAGCATGGCGACGTAGCGGCCGAATATAAAGCGTTCGTCTACGAACTGATGCTGCAGGGGATCGGCGCGCGGAAGGGTCAATCCGCCGCTGGTTGAAGGCCGCCTCTACGGCAACAGCTTCCTATTTATTTTAACCGCGAATTTCCCGGCGGCAGGCCCGCCCCTCTCTTCGCGGCCCGACATAGCCGCGCGCGCAGCCGCTTCACCGCTAGAAACCGGCGGAACGGCCAATGCTCTGCGCAGCCAGAATATATTTCTAACTATCTATAAAAAACTTTGCTTTCCTTCCGGTGCGTGATAGGCAGGACAAAAGTCAGGAGGAAAGCTATGTCTGTCATGCAGCCGTTTGGCCCGGAACCGGTCACGACGCCGGAACGCCCCTTTGCGGGGCAGGAATATGGCCACGTCCATGACGGCACCTATCTCAAGAACTGGAACCCGCTGATGCTGGCGTCGGAGCTGGAGCCGGGGAAAATCGCCGGTAAGGATTTCCTGGGCACACGCGTGATCGTCTATCGCGACGCGGACGGCCGGCCGGTCGTGCAAAGCGCCTATTGTCCCCATGTTGGCGCGGACCTTTCGGGCGGCGAGCTTATCGAGGGCGAGGTGCGCTGCCCCTATCATCATTGGCAGTTCGCCAAGGATGGCCGCTGCGCCAAAATTCCCGGGGAGAGCCATATTCCGCGCGCTGCCCGTATCTATAATTATCCGACTGCCGAACGCTGGGGCCTGATCTGGGCCTTCAATGGCGAAACGCCCCTGTTCGACTTGCCGGAAATGCCCAACCTCGCCGAGGAGGACCTCGTCTATCAGGCCTTTCATCGCGGCCAGCGCCAGATCGAGGGCTGGATCGGCTCGTCCAATCTGGTCGACTTCCAGCACCTCTCGACGGTTCACGGCATTCCCGATCCCAATCCGGTCAGCGTGGTGTTCGAGGACTATCTCATCACCGTCCGCCAGGAATCGGCTGAGCGCATCGCCGACACCAAGCTGTGGGGCGGCACCTGGCTCACCGCGCATATGCAGTTTCCGAACGGAACGGAGCGCCTGTTCATGGCCGGCAGCTCGCAGGTGCGTCCCGGCTGGTCGGACGCCTTCTTCGTAGTGGCCATGCGTCGTTCGCAGGCGGAAGAACTGGGCGAAGAAGCCACGCAGGCGGAACTCGCCAACCGTATCGCCTACATGCACAAGCTCTATTCGGAGGATGAGCCGATCCTCTTCAACCTGCGTTTTCGCGGTTACGGCAAGAGCGCCCTGCTCCGCGCCGACAAATATTTTGGCCAATTCCTGCAATATCTCGGCAAATATCCGCGTTCCGCACCGTTCGACGTGTAAGCGGAGGGCTGGAAATGAGCGGAGAGCAGCGCGTCGCGCTCGTCACCGGCGCCAATAAAGGCATCGGCTTCGAAATCGCACGAGGGCTGGCCGAACAGGGGCTGCTGGTCCTGATCGGCGCGCGCGGCGAGGAAGCCGGCGCCACGGCGGCGGCCGCGCTGCGCGAGCAGGGCCTTACCGCCGAGCCGCTTCGGATCGATGTCACCGACGCGGCATCGGTCCGTGCCGCAGCCGCCACCATCGAGGAGCGATGGGGGCGGCTCGACATACTCGTCAACAATGCGGGCATATCGCTGGGCAAGGATGCTCTGCCGAGCGAGGCCGACCTCGCGCAGATGCGCATGGTCTATGAAACCAACGTGTTCGGGGTGGTTTCGGTGATCCAGGCGATGCTCCCGCTGCTGCGCAGATCGCCGGCGGGGCGGATCGTCAACATGTCAACCGGCCTCGCTTCGCTCACGCTGACGCGCGGCTCGGACGCGCCGATGGGCTTCAGCCGGCTATTGGCCTATAACAGCTCGAAGACGGCGCTTAACGCCGTGACCGTGCAGTTCGCCAATGAGCTGGCGGATACGCCGATCAAAGTGAACGCGGCTAACCCGGGCCTCTGCGCCACAGCCCTTTCGGAGGGCAAGGGACGCCCGCCCCGGGATGGCGCAATGGTCGCGGTCAAGCTAGCGCTTCTCGATGCGGACGGACCCACCGGCGGGCATTTCGGGGAAGCGGGCGCGGTCCCCTGGTAAGCGGCTTCGCGATGGGCCAGCGATAGCGCGTCGCCCGCGCCCTGTCACGCTGGAACCGTCGACGCTTTCAACATCCCGCGTGCGACGAAAATGCGGAACCCCAGCATCGCGATGGCCGTTAGCAGCAGCGGCGCGGCGACGGCGGTATAGACCCATAGCGCTGGCCAATGCGCCGCCAGCATCACGCCGCCAAGGCCGGGGCCGATCATCGAGGTGACACGCCCGATGCCGCCGGCCCAGCCGATCGCGGTCGATCGGTTCGACGTGGGATAGCTCGATGCGACCAGCGAGTTCAGCCCCGCCTGCGTGCCGATGACGAGCAGCCCGTAGCAGAAGCCAAAGACCCAGCCGAGGAAATGGGCCGAGCTGACGAGATGCAGCGCGGACATGGCGAAGAAGCCGAGGAACGACATCAGCAGCAGCGAGGTCGCCAATTCCATTCGCCGCATCAGGAGTGTCAGGAGGACGGGACCCGCGATCGCGCCGAAAGCGGAGACCGACGACATGCGCGTGGCGGTGCTCGCCTCGACGCCGCCGAAGATATGTAGGTAACTCGGTAGCCAGGAGGTCAGTGTCGCGACGACGCAGAGCGTGCTGCCCATCGCGGCCCAGAGGAGCAGCGTCATCGTCGCCCGGCCATCCCGGAACAGGCCGACGATGGGAGAGCCGCGCGTCTGTGCCTCCGTCGTCGTGAAGGACGTTCCCGCCGGACAATCGAACGCCGGATCGATCTTGCGCAGCGTCACGCCGATACGCGGATCGGATGGGTCGCGCGTCAACAGATAGCGGCAGCTTTCGGGCAAATGGACGTAGAGCAGGGGCACGAAAAGGAGCAATGCCACGCCGCCGGCCCACAAGGCCGACTGCCACGAATGATAAGCGACGAACGTCGGCCCCACGAGGCCCGCGACCGAGGCGCCGAGTCCATGGCCGATATAGAGCCATGTCAGGAGCTTGCCGCGCCGCGTCTCGGGCATGAATTCGGTGGCGAGCGCCACGACGTTCGGCATTGTGCCGCCCATCGCCGCGAAGGCGAGGAAGCGCACCACGGTGAACTCCGGCAGGGTCGTGACCGCGGTGGACAGCAAGGTAAGCAGCCCGAACAGCGCCGATCCGACAAGCACGATGCCGCGCCGCCCGATGCGGTCCGCGAGAATGGGAATGGTATAGAAGCCGATCGCCATGCCGGCGGCCTGCGCGGTGAACACGAAGGCCATCGACGCGATCGGGATCGCGAGGCTCCGCGCGATCACCGGCGCCAGATTGGCGACGATATAGGCGTCATAGCCTTCCATCGCCATCACCAGCCCGCACAGGAGATAGATGCCCCAGCGATAGCGACCCATGGCCGGGCGTTCGAGCACCGCATCTATCGAATGGACCGCTGAAGTCATCCTATCCTCCCCAGGCCCCCGCATTCGCGCGGCGATACCCAGTCGCGTTGCTAACAGCGCCTCCTTGCGGGGGCAATATATTCTACTAAATTTTAATTATCGGGTCGCGCCCGGCGCATCGTCGATATGGTGGCGTTGCAGGAAGCGCTGAAGCTGATCGGCGACCGCGACATTGTTCATGTCGGCAAAGGGCAGATGGGTGTTGCCCTTCAGGCCGACGCTGGGCAACTCCAATATCTCGGCCGTGCCGCCATAATGATTGATGAGGTCGACGAAATGCCGATTGGCCGGCAGCGCCATCTGCGGCCCGCGCGGCTGCGAAAGATGGTCGCCCCATACGAATTGCATCGGTATTCTCGCGAGCTTTTTGAACTGCTCCAACGGCACATAGACAGGGCCATAAGGCCCCGGCACGCGGCCGTCATTCTCGCTCTCGGGCAGGACGAAGCCGACATTCTCATAAGCAACGATCGCCTTCACCTTGTCGCTCTCGATCGCGGTCAGCAAGGCGCGCAGCCCCGCGGCCGAATTGGTGACGAGCACCACCGGCCCCGTCCGTTCGAGCGCCGCCGCCGCCGCATGCGCCTGCAAGATCGCGTTATCGACAGTGTCGAACTCCTCATACCGCGCTCGCACCGCCTGATACCAGGCGCCCTTGTCGTTCACCGGAAACTGCACACCGGGATACCAGTGAGGATAGCTCGGCCCGAAGCGCCATGACGTGAAGCTCGTCTGATCGGCCCCGGCGCGCGGCGTGGTCTGCACAGGCACGCAGGGCTGATTGGCGCGGCCGACGCGCGGCCCATCCCACAGATAGATGGGGAAGCCGCGACGCAGGAAGATGCTTTCGAAACCCTCCCCGCCGTCCCAGCGATTCTTCCAGGCACGCACGCTGGAACTGTGCCACAGAAACAGGCCGACCGACCGCGCACGGGTCGGAATCTGATATTCGACATAGCCGAAATCACAGGACGAGGAGGAAGTCGCCGGATCGCCGATCACGCCTCCCCCTGCCTCGAATGCGCCCTGCCGTGCGATTTCGATCGGAGGCCGGGACGCCTCACCTTTTACAGGTGCTTGCGCCGACAGCGACGCGCAAGCCGCCGCGAGCAGCGAAAACAGGATCATATGCCGTGACATCGCTGCCCGCTGGACCCGCATGGCCATCCCTCCCCATGTCTTCGGCGGCACCGTATCGGTGCAACCATATCCGGCGACGGGCATAGATCAGGCAGCCGAGAGTCCGCAATCTATTATATATAAGTTGAAATATTGACGAGACAGATCGGTCGGGTTGCAACCGCACAAATGTTACGGCCCTGCTGGCAACAGGCGGGTCTTGGGTTACAAGGCCGATCCGGCACGCGGCAAATTGCGCCGGATCGAGATAGACCGCGCATGGCGGCGATGGTGAAGGAGAGACGATGACGACAGGCGTGATCGCCGCGCGAGGCGGCTTTCTCGGACGGGAACGGACCGTCGCCGGCCCCGGCTACAACCGCTGGCTGCTCCCACCCTGCGCATTGGCGATCCAGCTCTGCATCGGCATGGCCTATGGCTTCTCGGTCTTCTGGCTGCCCCTGTCACGCGCGATCGGCGTTTCCGAACCCCGCACCTGCCCCGGAATGACACTCGCCCAGGCCGTCACAACGACGATCTGCGACTGGCGGGTCAGCGATCTCGTCTGGACCTACTCGATCTTCTTCGTGGTGCTCGGCGCCGCCGCCGCGATCTGGGGCGGGTGGCTGGAGCGCGCGGGGCCGCGCAAGGCCGGCGTGGTCGCCGCCTGCTGCTGGTGCGGCGGCATGGCGATCGGCGCGATCGGGGTCGCGATCCACCAGCTCTGGCTGCTCTGGCTCGGCACCGGCCTGATCGGCGGGATCGGCCTGGGGCTGGGCTATATCTCGCCCGTCTCGACGCTGATAAAATGGTTTCCGGACAAGCGCGGCATGGCGACCGGTATGGCGATCATGGGCTTCGGCGGCGGGGCGATGATCGGCAGCCCGCTTGCCGACCTGCTGATGAAACACTTCGCGGGCGCCACCCAGGTCGGCGTGTGGCAGACCTTCCTCGTGCTGGCGGCGGTCTATTTCGTTTTCATGATGGCGGGCGCACTCGGCTATCGCGTGCCGCCCGAGAATTGGGCACCTGCCGGCTGGACGCCACCCGCCGACGCCAAGGCATCGGTCAGCCGCTTCCATGTCCATCTGGACAATGCGCACAGGACGCCGCAATTCTGGCTGATCTGGACGGTGCTGCTGCTCAACGTCTCCGCCTCGATCGGCATTATCGGCGTCGCCTCGCCCATGTTGCAGGAGATTTTCGGCGGGCGGCTGATCGACCAGCCCCATATGTTGTTCACGGCGTTCGACGACAGCCAGAAGGCCGCGGCCGCCGCCGTGGGCGCCGGCTTCGTCGGCATCATCAGCCTGTTCAACATCGCCGGGCGCTTTTTCTGGGCCTCCTCATCCGACCATCTCGGCCGCAAGCCGACCTTCGCGGTGATGACCGCGTTCGGAACGTTGCTCTACGGCCTCGCCGCGCCGGCGCTGGTCGGCGGATCGATCGGGCTGTTCATCCTCGTCTTCTGCATCTGCGCATCGATGTATGGCGGCGGCTTCTCGACCGTGCCGGCCTATCTCGCCGACATATTCGGCACGCGCTTCGTCGGCGCGATCCACGGCCGGCTGCTCACCGCCTGGTCCACGGCGGGCGTCCTCGGCCCCTATATCGTCACGACGATGCGCGATGCGCGCATTGCCCAGGGCATTCCGCGCGATCAGGTCTATCAGCCTATCTACTGGACGCTGGCCGGGCTGCTCATCATCGCCTTCCTTCTCAACCTGCTCGTCCGGCCCGTTCACGGGCGCTTCCACATGACCGAGGAGCCGGCGTTGGCGGTTGCCGCCGATGCGGCCGCCGGGCCGGCCGAACCGACCACGATCTCCGCTGGCCGCTTCGACATCGCGGCGCTGCTCGCCTGGGCGGCGGTGTGCCTCCCCATCGCCTGGGGCGTTTATGAAACGGCGACCAAGGCGAGCGTTCTGGTGAAATAACGGGGCAAGGACAAACCATGCTCCTGTTCATCCTCGCCTATCTGGGCGGCGCGCTCACGATCGTCAGCCCCTGCATTCTGCCGGTGCTGCCGTTCGTCTTCGCGCGCGCCGACCGGCCCTTCCTGCGCAACGGCTTGCCGATGCTGGCGGGCATGGCGCTGATGTTCGCCCTGGTCGCGACGCTCGCGGCGATCGGCGGCGGCTGGGCCGTGGAGGCCAATCGCTTCGGCCGGATCGTCGCGCTGGCGCTGCTCGCATTGTTCGGCATCGCGCTGCTGTTCCCGTCGATCGCCGACCGACTGACACGGCCGCTCGTGCGGCTGGGCTCGGACCTGTCGCAGCGCGCGGACATGGGCGCCGCGGGCGTGCTGTCGTCGCTGCTGCTCGGCATCGCGACCGGCCTGCTCTGGGCGCCCTGCGCCGGGCCGATCCTCGGCCTGATCCTCACCACCGCCGCGCTGGAGGGCGCGAGCCTTGGTACGTCGTTGCTGCTCTTCGCTTATGCGGCCGGCGCGGCGACATCGCTCGGCCTCACGCTGTTCGCGGGCGGCCGCCTGTTCCGCGCGATGAAGAAATCGCTGGGCGTGAGCGAATGGATCCGGCGCGCGCTGGGGCTGCTGGTGCTCATCGCGGTCGCCGCAATCGCGCTCGGCTTCGACACCGGTTTCCTAACGCGCGTCTCGCTTTCCGGCACCAACGCGGTAGAGCAACGGTTGCTCGACAAGATCGGCGCGGCGCCGGCCCCGAAATCCGGACGGGGGAAAGCCAGCCTCGCCGTAGAAGGCATGATGCCGTCGCTCGACGGCGCGGTGACGTGGCTCAATTCGCCGCCGCTCACGCGCGAAGAGCTGCGCGGCAAGGTCGTGCTGATCGACTTCTGGACCTATTCCTGCATCAACTGCCTGCGCACGATCCCCTATCTACGCGCCTGGGCCGAGAAATATCGCGACAAGGGGCTGGTGGTGATCGGCGTGCATGCCCCCGAATTCGCGTTCGAGAAGGATGTGAACAATGTCCGCCGTGCCGCCGCCAACCTGGGCATCACCTATCCGATCGCGATCGATAATGATTATGCGATCTGGCGCGCGTTCAAGAACCGCTACTGGCCGGCGCATTATTTCGTCGATGCAGAGGGGCGCATCCGTCATCATCATTTCGGCGAAGGCGGCTATGCGCAGTCCGAGCGCGTGATCCAGACATTGCTCAAAGAAGCGCATCCGGGCTCGATAGGCAGCGAGGCTATCGTTCGGGTGGCAGGCACCGGCGCGCTGGCCGCGCCCAGCGCGGACGTCGAGTCACCCGAAACTTATATCGGCTATGACCGCGCCGAACGGTTCGTTTCGCCGGGTGGCGCGGCGCATGACCGCGCAACGCTTTATCGGGTAGGCGACAGCCTGGCGCTCAATCAATGGGGACTGGCGGGCGGCTGGAAGGTCGGCGCCCAGCAGGCGCAATCCACCGGTGCAGGCGCACGCATCGTCTATCGCTTCCATGCGCGCGACCTGCATCTGGTACTGGGCGCGGCAGACAAGCCGGTGCGCTTCCGCGTCACGATCGACGGCAAGGCGCCCGGCGCGAACCATGGCGCGGACACCGACGCCGAAGGGCGTGGCACCGTCACCGGCCAGCGCCTCTACCAGCTTGTCCGTCAGCAAGGGCCGGTCCACGACCGCAGCTTCGCGATCGAGTTCCTCGATCCCGGCGTTCAGGCCTTCGCCTTCACATTCGGGTAGGCCGGCATCCGCCCTTTCAACCCGGAAATGTGGGCTCGGGCGTGGTGCCGGGAAGGCCGAACAACTCGTGCATGCCGGGATGGCGGCCAAGCCCGTCATAAAGATCGAGGCCGCGCTCTATCCAGTCACGCAGCGGCTCGTCCTCATGGAGCGGCGGAATCGTGCAGATCGAACCGCACCAGAGGAAGGTGCTCAGCACGCAATAATCCACATATTTCGGTTCGTCGCCGCCGAGCCATTTTGAGTCCTGAAGCAGGTTACGCAGCGGCTGAAGCAGGGGGATGACGCCGGGCAGGCGCTCCTCGCGTCCTTCCGCCACATCCTCGATCTTCCGGCCGCCGAGGAACAGGCGCTCGCGGCTTTCGCGGATATAGGCTTTGTCCCGCTCCAACGAATGATCGTAATAATCCTTGATGTAGCAGAGGAACCAGGGATGGATGATCGTCTGCCACATCCATCCGTCGATGAACCGCGTGAGCAATCGCTGGCTCGGGCCTTCATAGAGCATCGGCCGGTCGGGATATTTCTCGTCCAGATAATCGGCGATGGCCCAGCTATCCTTGATCCATTCGCCCTCGTCCTTGATGACGGGCACGCGATCCGAAAAGCCGCCGGTAATTTCCTTGATGCCGGTAAACCCGTTGGGAATGATGTCGATATCGAAGCCCTTGTGCCTCAGCGCATATTTGATGCGCCAGACATAGGGGCTGATCGTGCAGCCCGTCTCGACCTGCAGGTCCAGAAGCGAAATCACATTGTCCTTGGCCATTCCCGTATCCGTCTCATGCGCAGCGGCTTCGCCCTTGAGGGCACCCATTCTGTGACATAGTCAATGAAATTGAGTCAATGGCCACATATATGTTGGACAGGGCGGTTAAAGGCTACGGACAATATCAATCATCTGTGAGGCCGCCCGCTACCGGGGCTCCGGCGCCGAGCCGGAAGCCCCATCGGGCGCGGTTCAATCGCTCGTCCCGTCCCAGCCGGCGAAAACCCGGCGGCCAGTGTCGTGCAGAACCTTGCGGCGCTCTTCATCGTCGAGCAGCGCCGCCGAGGCGATCGCCCGCTCCACCATTTCTTTGTAGGTGCCCGAAGAGGTGCCGATATCCGAACCCCACATCACCTTGTCCGCGCCGAAGAAATCGACCGCGCGGCGCAGCACCGCTTCCGGCGAGACGCCCTGCTCGCGGATGATGTCCATGATGAGCGAGGTCCATTTGACGTAGATGTTCTTCCGCGCCGCGAAACCGTCGAACTGGGAATCGATCCCGAAATCGGGATCGGTGACGACCGGCATGAAGAGGTGGTCGAGCACGATCGGCATCTTCGGAAAGCGATCCGCCATCGCCTCGACGACGGGGATCATCCGCGTCGCATCATAGGGGGGCGCCTCAAGATCCACGACAAGGCCCAATTCGTCGGCCAGTTCCCAGACGGCGAGCGCCGCCGGCGAACTCAGCCAGGCGACCTTGTCCTCGACATTGACGGGGAAGAAACGAATGCTGACAGCGCCGCGCCCGGCGAGATCGCGTATCATGCCCGGCGTTTCGGGCGCCTGCGGATCGATGATGATCACCGCGCGCATGCGATCGGGAAACAGGTTCGCCGCATCGACGATGTAGCTGTTGTCGGTGCCGTAGATCATGCCCTTCTGCACGGCCGCGATGCCGACGACATTCTCCTCCGCCATCCATGCCCGCATCTGCTCGGCCGTGGGCTTTTCGTTCACGGGGTTGGGGCCATGCATGCCGCCGGGAATGCCGACCGTACCGGGGCCGAAGGGCGGCCTGATCGCCGGCAGTCCGTCGGCCGACGGCTTGAGATGAAACGGGTTGCGCGGATAGCGCTCCGGATCGTCAGAAACGAGATGCGCGTGCGAATCATAGAGACGCCAGCGCTTTTCCGAAGAGTCAGACATCAATTCTCCTCATGGCTCCATTGCGAAGTTTCGCATCCGCGAATGAGTCGAACCTTGGTCCATTGTTTCATCGTTCGCAACAGCGTTTCATAATTATCAATCGTTCGTCAGCCTCCGTAGAATACCTTCTCGCCAAGGTCCTTCATTTCGAGGACGGCCTCGTCGGGGCGCCCTTCGATCGGGCGCGCGACAGCGGCATCGACCACCTCGGCGACGAAGATGTGATGATCGCCCTTTTCGACGATTTCCACCACCGCAAGGTCGAGCGAGGCAGCGGCGCTGTCGAGGATCGGCGCGCCGCCCATACCGTCGTGGACTGCCTCGCCCGAAAGCGTCGCGCCCTCGGCCGTCACGGGTTTGAAGAAGGTGAAGGCGGCACCCACCTGCCCCTTGCCCAGCAGGCTCAGCGCGCCTTTGCGCGATGCCTTGAGCGCGACATGGACGCCCGAGTCGCTCTTTACCGCAAGCGCGACCAGCGGCGGCGAGAAGGAGGTCTGCGTCACCCAGTTGACCGTTGCGGCATGCGGCGTGCCGTCCGCCTCACGCGCGCTCAGCACATAAATGCCGTAGGGGATCATCCGCAGCGCGGTCTTTTTCGCGGTATCGTCCATTGCCTCTTCCTTTCGATCTTATACGTGGAAGGTAGGAGCGCGGCGATCGGCGCGTCAATGCGCGCTCAGAAGCTGCACCATCTGATCGAACCGGCCCTCGCGCTCGGCATTGCCCTGGATTTTCATCGATCGACTCCTTCGAGAGACTATGAGCGCGCGCCATTATGCCCGACGACGCCCCTTGTCCCGAAGCGCTGCATTTTCGAGAGCCGCCTCGGCGAGCAATTGCTTCAAACGGGCATTCTCCTCCCGCAGCAGGCGGAGTTCCTTGCGCGGATCGTCTTTCTGCGGTGCTGATGCGCGGGCTTTTTCGCGACGTACTGCCTCTTCCGCGCCCAGAATCTCGTCGGCGTTGGCCGTGAGCCGTTCGATCGCTTCCATGTAGAAAGCGCGATCCTCAGCGCAGTGGGCATCGAACAGGAAATGATCCCGCTCGGCGCTGATCGCGAAGATCCTGTCATAACGTTCGCGGCCGATCGCCGTCAGCGTGAGCGCCGCGTTGATGCGCCCCTCGTCATGCCTGTCGATCAACCCGGCGACATGCAACTGCTTGACCACGCGCGCGACCTGGCTCTTGTCCCGCCCCACCAGCGCAATAAGCGAGGAAAGATTGAGAGGCTGGTTTTCCTCTATCAACGACAAGAGCCGCCATTCGAAATTCGAAAGGCCGATTTCGCGCTTGAACAGGATCGTGCCGCTGCGCCGCATATAGGTCAGCAGACTTTGGAGCCAGGGCAGGACAAGATCCTGCGCAGAGGGCGCGGGAAGGCTTGCACCGGGCCGATCCGCCGCCACTACCGCGCGATCGGCTGGCGGCCCCGCCGCCTGCTCGTCCGCGACGAAAATGGCGAAGGCGCGATCGATGAGCGTCGCCGTCATCTCCAGAAGCCGGACGACCTCGCGATCCGAGAAGCCTTTGCGCAGCATGTCGTCGCGCTCGCGCGCCACTTTCATGATATCGGCGAATAACGAACGGCCGGCGGCATTCAGGCGTATCGCGCGCGCCTTCTCGCTTCGATCGACCAGGCCCGCCTCGGCAAGCGCCTTCAAACCCCGGCTGATCTGCGCCTTCTCGCGGCCCGATGCGATGACGAGGTCTTTCGAGATCGCGTCACCGAACATGCCGATCATCACGATCAACTGCCGGTGAAGATCGGGCATGTGCAGCCGCCGCGGATAGGCGATCGCCGCGCTCTCGTCGGCAAGCTGCATCAGCGTGATCAAACGCGAATAAAGGAGATTCCTCCGCATGGCCCCCGACCCGGCCAATTCGGTCACGCTATCCGCCCTCGATCTTCCCGGCGTGATGACTAAGTCCTCTGAAAACCACGCGAGGCTGGTGCCGTCACCGGCACCGCGCCGATGCGAGACTATGCCGCCTTGAGCGAGCGAAGCTCCTGGAACATCTCGCCATACCGCTTGAAGACGCCCTCGCTATAATATTGGAGCAGCGGCATCGAGGCGGGATCGACGCCCGCATCCTTTGCGAAGCGCGCGATCAGATCGTCGGTGCCGGTTTCCAGTTTACCGGGCGTGATTTCGGCCGCGGGGAAACTCGGCTGCTGGCCTGCCTGCTCCATCCGCGCGCGCAATGCCTTGTGCGTCTCGTCGCCATCATCGAACACCGTATAGTGGAACCGGTCCGCTAGTCCCGCTTCGGTAAGAAAGATGCGAAGTTTCAGGCAGAACGGGCAGGAGCGCTTCAGATAGAGCGTCGGTTTGGGCGCATTGGTCATCATGATTCTCCGATTCCGCTGTGAAAATTTCCTGTTCGCGAAGACTATCGCCAATGGCGGCGCCGGTCCACGGCCCGCTCTCAGCCGCCCCAGCGCCCACCGGCGGGCAATCCCAGAATATGCCGGCCGAACGCCTGCGCGGAGGGATCATATTCATTGGCGATATGGCTGCGCCCCGCATGGGCATCGCGCCACATGCGCTGGATCGGATTGTCGAGCCGGATCGACGAACCGCCGGCAACCGCGAACAGGCGATCGATCGTGCGCGTCGCCAGTTCCTGCACATAGACGTTGGTGGCGCCGGCATTGGCGATAAAGTCCTCGTCAGGCAGGATGCCGGCCGCGGCGCGATCCTCGATCCGCTTGATATAATCCTCCCACAGCAAGGTGCAGGCGCGCAGTTCCAGCGTCGATTCGGATAGGCGCATCGAATTGGGAACCGAGTTGGTCGGTATGCGCGTGCCGGGCACGGTCCGGCCCTGGACCCGCCTGGTGACGGCCGCCAGAATCGCATCGGCAAGCCCGAGAAATACAGGGGTAAGCGCCGTGCCGATCGTCGCGCCATAGCCCGCGTTCCAGAGCGGCCCCTGATGCAGCCCCTCGCCTTTCGTATAGCGATTGGTCATCGCGGCACTCATCTCGATCCGATAGGAAGGGACGAACACGTCGTCGAAGACAAGATCACGGCTCGCCGTGCCGGCAAGCCCCATGACGTGCCAATTATCCTCTATGTCATAGTCAGTCCGGGGGACGAGGCAGAAATAGGGCGTGCGGAAACGCTCGCTATTCTTCTGCGAAAGGTCGGGCGCGCTGACGCCGACCATCGCCCAGCTTGCATTGACCGATCCGCTGGAGAAGGGGAAACGCCCGGTGATGCGCAGCCCGCCGTCGACGATGCGCGCACGCGTGATCGGCAGACCGGAGGTGGAGGCGAGCGTATCGGGCCCGCTCGCCCAGAATTCGTCCTGCACTTTGCGCGAATACAGGCTGGTTATGAAAGGATGGGCGCAGAGCACACCGATCACCCAGGCGGTCGAGGCGCACACCGTCGCGACCATGCGGATCGCGCGGACCACTTCCAATATGCTCTCTTCGGTGCCGCCATATTCCCTGGGCACATAGACGCGCCACATGCCCGCCTGGCGCAGCGCCTCGATAATCTCGTCCGAAACGCGGCGATTTCGTTCGGTTTCGGGTGCGAGTTCCGCAATACGCGGCAGGAGGGCCGCCACCCTGCTGGTGAGAGTGGAACCGGGCGCCCAGCGTGCGGCGACATCATCGGCAGGCAAGGCGATTTTCGCGGCGGTGCTCATGGCTCGGCCTCCTTCAGCCCGCGATCCAGGCGATGGTGTCGCGCGCGACCGCCACATAGCTGGCGGCCTCCTGCAGCCGTTGCCCCTCGGCGCGAATGAAGGTGACGTCGGTGATACCGATGAGGCCGAGATTGGCGCGCAGCAGCGGCTCCTGAAAATCCGACGCGCTGGCGGGCGGCTGGCTGTAATCGCCGCCGCGCGAGAGGATCACGAAGGCCTTCTTGTCCCAGATGAGCCCCTTATACTGGCCCTGCCCCGTGAATTTGAACGTCCGCCCCGCGCGCGTCAGATGATCGATCCAGCTCTTGAGCTGCGTCGGCATCGACATGTTGTACATCGGGCAGCCGATCACCAGTATCCTGGCCGCCTCGACCTGCCGGATCAGCCGCTCGGAAAGGTCGACCGCGGCCTGCCCCTCGGGCGTGCGCTCGCCTTCGGGCGTCATGAAACCCCTGATCGCCTCCGGCCCCCAATGCGGCAGGGGATCGCGGGCGAGATCGAGCGTCTCGACCTCAGTGCTGGGGTGGCTTCCCTGCCAACGCTCGACAAACTCGCTGCTGAGCCCGCGCGTTACCGAGTTCACGAGGTTCGGGCTCGACTGGACGTGCAGCAGCCTGATCATGCTCTCTCCTGCGATCATGCGCGTCACCCAGAATTAGATGACTTATGCAACCTAAACTCACAAGAGGACATAATCAACTCAATAGCTGGATATCCGGGAGGATCAGGTTGACCCGGGTCGCGTGCCCGTTCAAATGTCAGATCGAAGCGCCGCCGATCCGTGCGCAACTGTTAGAGATACCGCCGAATCCACCTCCGGAGGGAGGCTCGACAGATATGGTCGCGCGCGGCCGGAAACGATCCAACAGCGCCTGCAATGCATCGATTCGTGTTCAAGAACGTGCCGACGCTCGATCTTGTATAGAGCTACTGCCTGTACACATATGTTTTCGGCGGACTGGCGCTCCGGAAGACCTTTCCAGTTCGCCGCTACTCACCTGCGAGCACATCCCTGAACTTCCGCACCGCCGCAGCCTCGCCGTCGGAATCGTTCCACACCGCGCCCGAGATGGCGAGGAAATCCGCGCCTGCCTTCACCAGCGGCAAGGCATTGGCCGGCGTGATCCCGCCGATCGCGACGCTGGGGACCGCGAACAGCATATTCCACCAGGAGAGGATCGAGGGATCGGGCCGGTGCCGCGTTTCCTTGGTCGTGGTGGGATAGAAGGCGCCGAAAGCAACATAGTCCGCACCCGCCTCGCCTGCCTCCATCGCGAGATGGCGGCTATCATGGCAGGTGACGCCGATCTGCGCCTCGCGGCCCAGTATTTGCCGCGCCTCGCGCGGATCGCCATCCCCCTGCCCGAGATGGACGCCGTCCGCGCCCAGCCGCTTCGCCAGCGCGACGCTGTCATTGATGAGGAAAGCGACCTCGCGATCGGCGCAGACCCGCTGCAACGGCTCCGCCGCCCGCGCGATCGCATGTTCGCCGATCCCCTTGAGCCGAAGCTGGAACGCCGCGACTGGCCCGGCGTCGAGCGCGGCCGCCAGCCGGCGCGCGAACCCGTCATCGATCGCGGCCGGCGAGATCAGATAGAGTTGACAGGGCGGCTTCGGCTCCTGCTCGAACCGATCGGCGAAATGGGGATCGAGGCCGATCCCCTCCTCTTCCGGCTCGGGAAGAGGCGTTTCGCTCATTCCTCGCCCTTGTAGATGCGGACCAGCTTGTCGAGCATCGCCAGCGCGTCCTCGCGCGAGCGCTGGAAGGTGTTGCGCCCGATGATCGAGCCGAAGCCGCCGCCGTCACGAATGTCGCGCGCGTCCTGATAGACCGCGTCCGCGCCCTTCGCCGCTCCGCCCGAGAAGATCACGATCCGCCGCCCGTCGAAGCTCGACTGGACGACATGCGCCACCCGCTTCGCCTGAGTGGACCAGTCGCCCCCCTCATAGGCCTTCTGAGCTTCCTTCTGCTCGATATGCGCGGTCGGCAGCTTCACCTTGATGATGTGCGCGCCGAGCAAGGCCGCCATCTGTGCGGCATAGGCGCCGACGTCGAGCGCCAGTTCGCCCTCCTTAGAAAGATTGCCGCCGCGTGGGTAGGACCAGATCACCGTCGCGAGGCCCACCGAAGCCGCCTCCGCGCGCAATTCCCTGATCTCTTCCATCATGTCGAAGGCATGATCCGAACCGGGATAGATGGTAAAGCCGATCGCAGCGCAGCCGAGCCGCAGCGCATCGTCCACCGAACCCGTCACCGCCTGATCGGCCGTGGTCGCCCAGCTATTCGACGAGTTCAGCTTGAGGATCGTCGGAATCTGCCCGGCGAAGGTGTCCGCCCCCGTCTCGATCATGCCGAGCGGCGCGGCATAGGCCGAAAGCCCCGCATCGATCGCGAGCTGGTAATGATAATAAGGATCATAGGCCGGCGGGTTGACCGCGAAGCTGCGCGCGGGTCCATGCTCGAATCCCTGATCGACCGGCAGGATGATAAGCTTGCCGGTGCCGCCGAGGCGGCCGTGGGTCAGGATGCGGGCAAGATTGGCCTTGGTGCCCGGATTGTCGCTCTCATAATGCGAAAGGATTTTCCTGACGGTCGGCGTGAAGCTCATCTGATCATCTCCATGTCGGCTGTTCGGGCCTGCCGATACCCCGCCCGGAGACACCGGGCAACTGGACCAATGCAAAAGCGATATCGGTTCGGCCCGCGCTCCCAACCCATCACCCGGCATCCGCAGGAACGAGGCGCCGGGCGGAAGGTTCAGTGCGTCTCCAGCGCCTTGACGCCCGGTAATTCCTTACCCTCCATCCATTCGAGAAAGGCGCCGCCCGCCGTCGAGACGAAGGTGAAATCATCGGTCACGCCCGCCTGGTTGAGCGCCGCGACGGTGTCGCCGCCGCCGGCTACGGACACCAGCGCCCCGCTGGCGGTCAGTGCCGCCGCCGTCTTCGCCAACGCGGCCGTCGCTGCGTCGAACGGCGGCGTCTCGAACGCGCCCAGCGGGCCGTTCCACACCAACGTCCGGCAGGTCTTGAGCACGTCCGCCAGTGCCTCGACCGCGGCGGGGCCCACGTCGAGAATCATCTCGTCGGCCGCCACCTCATGCACGTTGGCGACGCGCGAGGGCGCATGCGCCCGGAATTCCTTCGCGACCACTACGTCATAGGGCAGGTGGACGGTGCAGTTCGCCTTGTCGGCCGCATCGAGGATCGAGCGCGCCGTCTCGCCCAGATCATGCTCGCACAGCGACTTGCCGACGTCGATGCCGCGCGCGGCAAGGAAGGTGTTCGCCATGCCGCCGCCAATGATGAGATGATCGACCTTGTCGACGAGATGGGTGAGCACATCGAGCTTGGTCGACACTTTCGCGCCGCCGACGACCGCCGCAATGGGATGCTCGGGTTTGCCGAGCGCCTTTTCGAGCGCCTCCAGTTCCGCCTGCATCGCCCGGCCTGCGAAGGCGGGGAGGACATGCGCCAGCCCCTCGGTTGAGGCATGGGCGCGATGCGCGGCGGAAAAGGCGTCGTTGACATAGAGATCGCCCAGCTTGGCGATGCCCTCGACGAGCCGGGGCCGATTGGCCTCCTCGCCAGAATGGAAGCGGGTATTTTCGAGGACGGCGATCTCGCCCGGCTTCATCGCCCCCACGCCTGCCTCGGCCACCTCGTTGCAGCAATCGCCGATGAAGCGGACAGGCCGGCCCAACACATGCGCGAGCGGCGCGACCACCTGTTCCAGCGACATGGATGGCACCCGCTCGCCCTTTGGCCGCCCGAAATGGGCGAGCACGAGCACGATCGCGCCCTTGTCCGACAGTTCGGAGAGCGTCGGCGCGGCGGCGCGCAGCCGCGTGTCGTCCGTCACCGTCGCGCCGTCCATCGGCACGTTCAGATCCTCGCGGACGAGCACCCTCTTGCCCTGGACGTCGCCGATATCGTCGAGCGTGCGGAAGCCAGCCATGCCCCGCCCCGTCAGATGAGCTTCGCGATCGCCGACGCGGTGTCGACCATCCGGTTCGAGAAGCCCCACTCATTGTCGTACCAGGACACGACGCGCACCAGCTTGCCTTCCAGCACCGCAGTTTCCAGGCTGTCGATCGTCGACGACGCCGGATTGTGATTATAGTCGATCGAGACGAGCGGCTCCTCCGAATAAGCGAGAATGCCCTTGAGCGGGCCGCTTTCCGACGCTGCCTTAAGCAGCGCGTTCACCTCGTCGCGGGTCGTGTCGCGCGACGGGGTGAAGGTGAAATCGACGAGGCTGACGTTCGGCGTCGGCACGCGCACCGACGATCCGTCCAGCTTGCCCTTCAGTTCGGGCAGCACCTCGGTCACGGCGCGCGCCGCGCCCGTGGTCGTCGGGATCATCGACATCGCGGCGGCGCGCGCCCGGCGCGGATCGCTGTGGATCTGGTCGAGGATCTTCTGGTCGTTGGTATAAGCGTGGATCGTCGTCATCAGACCGCGCTCGACGCCCAACTTCTCATGCAGCACCTTCACCAGCGGCGCGAGGCAGTTGGTGGTGCAGGACGCGTTGGAAACGATCTTGTGATCGCCGGTCAGCTTGTCATGGTTGACGCCATAGACGACGGTCAGGTCGACATTCTTGCCCGGCGCCGAGATCAGGACGCGCTTCGCACCCGCCGCGAGATGCTTTTCGGCCGAGGCGCGATCGGTGAAGAAGCCAGTCGATTCGATCGCGATGTCGATGCCGTTCGCCGCGTGCGGCAGCTTGGCCGGATCGCGCTCGGCGGTGACATGGACGCGCTTCCCGTCGATGATGAGGTCGTTGCCGTCCACCTCGACGGTGCCCGGATAGGCGCCGTGCACCGAATCGCGCTTGAATAGCAACGCGTTCGCCTTCGCGTCGCCCAGATCGTTGATCGAGACCAGTTCCAGTCCGCTCTCCGGCTTCGCGAGGATCGCCCGCGCGACGAGCCGGCCGATCCGCCCGAATCCGTTGATCGCAACCTTCGCCATGTCGTCTATCTCCCTTGCGTGTCAGCGAGCGCCGCCTGCACGCGCGACGCGATGGTGGCGGGCGCAAGCCCGAAATGCTCATACAGGTCCGGCGCGGGCGCGGAAGCGCCATAGCCGTCGATTCCGATGCGCAGCCCCTTCAGGCCGACATAGCGTTCCCAGCCGACCGTGGTTCCCGCCTCGATCGAGACGCGCAGCACATCCTCGGGCAGCACCGAATCGCGATAAGCCGCCGACTGCGCGTCGAAGCGCGACCAGCAGGGCATCGACACCACGTCCGCGCCCACGCCCTCGGCCTCCAGCCGATCGGCGGCGGCCAGCGCGATCTCCACCTCCGAACCGCTGGCGATCAGCACGACGCGGCGCGTGGCCTTCGCGGCGCGCAGGCGATAGGCTCCCTTCGCCGAGAGATTTTCCGACGCATCATCACGTACCTGCGGCAGGTTCTGGCGCGACAGCGCGAGCAGCGAGGGGCCGTCCGCCTTCGCCAGCGCCAGCGCCCAGCATTCCGCCGTCTCGATCGTATCGGCGGGCCGGTAGACGTCGAGGTTGGGAATGACCCGCAGCGCCATCAGATGCTCGACCGGCTGATGCGTCGGCCCGTCCTCGCCCAGCCCGATCGAATCATGCGTCATCACATAGACGACGCGCGCGCGCTGCAGCGCGGACAGGCGGATCGCCGGCCGGGCATAATCCGAAAAGACGAGGAAGGTGCCGCCATAGGGGATGACGCCGCCGTGCAGCGCCATGCCGTTCATCGCCGCAGCCATGCCGAACTCGCGGATGCCGTAATAGACGTAGCGCCCGGCATAATCGTCCGCCGTCAGCGGCGTCTGATCCTTGCTCTTGGTGTTGTTCGATCCGGTGAGGTCGGCGGACCCGCCTACCGTTTCGGGCACCTGCGGATTGATCGCGCCCAGCACCATTTCGGACGCCTTGCGCGTCGCCACCTTCTGCGGTTCGGCCAGCAGCCCCGCCAGATAGGTATCGAGCGAGAAGTCGGCGGGCAGATCGCCCTTCATCCGCCGCGTGAACTCGGCCCCATCGGCATGGCCCGCCAGCCGGGCTTCCCATGCCGCGCGCACGGAGCCGCCGCGCGCACCGGCTTCCAGCCACGCGGCGCGTATGTCCTCGGGAATCTCGAAGGGGGCCGCGTTCCAGCCCAGCGTCTCACGCGCCGCCGCGACTTCGGCCGCGCCCAGCGCCGCACCGTGCGTCGCCGACGTGCCCTGCTTGTTGGGCGCGCCATAGCCGATGATCGTGCGGCACGCGACGATCGAGGGGCGCGGGTCGGCGATCGCTTCCTCGATCGCGCGGGCGACATCGGCCGGATCGTGCCCGTCGCACGAAACGGTGTGCCAGCCCGACGCATCATAGCGCCCCAGCACATTCTCGCTCGACGACAGCGACACCGCACCGTCGATGGTGATGCGATTATCGTCCCACAGCACGATCAGTCGCCCGAGCTTCAGATGCCCGGCAAGGCCCACCGCCTCATGGTTGATGCCTTCCATCAGGCAGCCGTCGCCCGCGATCGCCCAGGTACGGTGATCGACCAGATCGTCGCCGAAGGTGGCGTTCAGATGCCGCTCCGCCAGCGCGAGGCCCACCGCCATGGCAAGCCCCTGCCCCAGCGGCCCCGTCGTCACCTCGACACCGGGCAGCTCGAAATTCTCCGGATGGCCGGCGCAGGGGCTGCCGAGCTGGCGGAAATTGCGGATGTCCTCGATCGTCGGCCGCGCATAGCCGGTGAGGTGCAGCAGCGAATAAAGCAGCATCGATCCGTGGCCGGCCGACAGCACGAAACGGTCGCGATCGGCCCAGTCGGGCGCCTGCGGATCATATTTCAGATAGCGGGTGAACAGCGCCGTCGCGACGTCGGCCATGCCCATCGGCATGCCGGGATGGCCGGAATTGGCCGCCTCCACGGCATCCATCGACAACGCGCGGATCGCGTTGGCGAGCTTTTGGGGGGCAACGGACATGATCGGGCAGGCCTTTACGACGGAAGGGAGTTGAAGACGCGCGAACGCGCGGCTCCTTTGTCGCGCTCCCGCCGGATCGTCAACCTGAGCGGCCGCTTGCGGGCCGTTCGTGACAATTTTCGTGCGCAGGTGATGCGGCTGGGCCTTGTCTCGCGACTCTCCCTGTCCGTCACTCCGGCGCAAGCCGGGGACCATAGACTCGGCTCGCTTCCTTATCGATCGACTCGCCGTCCCTGGATTCCGGCTTTCGCGGGAATGAGGGATAAGAGCGGAAGACATGCTTGCCGCACGACCCCACCATGCTATGCCATGCCGTTGATGACCGACGAACGCCTCATCCTCGCGCTCGAACGCATCGAGCGCGCGCTCTCGCGGATCGAATCGCATGATTTCTCCGCGCCACGGCCCGATCCGGCGCTTAACGACCTGCAACAGCGCTATGACAGGCTGGACGAGCGCCACCGCCGCCTGCGCGCGCGCGCGAACGAGGCGGTCGACCAGCTCGGCCTGCTCCTCGAAGCGCCCCGGGCGGGTTGAGGCGGGCGATGGCCGAGGTCGATATCGAGATCGGCGGGCACCGCTACCTGCTCTCCTGTCGCGACGGCGACGAGGATCAGTTGCGCGCCAGCGCCTCGCTGGTCGATGAGAAGGCGTTCGAGGCCGCGCGCGCTGTGGGCGGGCTGAGCGAAGTGCGCCAGCTCCTCTTCGCCGCGCTGCTGCTGGCGGACGAGATACATGATCTGCGCGCTGGCCGCCCCGTTCCGGCGTCGCCGTCGAGCGCCGAGTCGGACGCGATGCTCGCCTCCGCGCTCGAGCGATTGGCGCAAAGGATGGAAACGCTCGCGAACAGGGTTGAGACGACCGCGCCGAATGCCTAGATGGAGGGCGGCGGGCACTGCCCGGTACGAGCCGCATGAAAATCCCTGAGGCTATTCATCATCCATGGGGGCTGTCCCTGATCGGATCCTGGTCTGATACATATGGTCCCCACCTGACGTTACCGGCGTCAGTGGATATTCCGGCAAACGGCCATGGTGGTCCCGCCACCCCGCTTCCCGCATGACCAAAGCGGAGTGGCGCGCCCTGTTGCGCCAGCGCCGGCGCGACCGTGTTGCCCAATTACGCGCGGAAGGCGGCTATGAAGCCGCGCTCGCGGCACTCGCCGCGCGGGTGACGAAGCAGCTAAAGGGCGCAGGAACGGTTTCGGCTTATCTGTCCGACGGCGACGAGGTCGATCCGTTGCCCATCCTCACCGCCGCCGCCGCGCTGGGCCTCGCCACCGCGCTGCCGCGCATCACGAGTCGCACCGATCCGATGCATTTCCATCTCTGGAGCCCCGGCGACCCACTTCATCCCGGTCTCTATGGCCTCAGTCAGCCCGACGCGGACAGCCCCCTGGCAACACCGGACCTGATCCTGACGCCGCTGGTCGGTTTCGACCGGGCGATGGGACGGATCGGCCAGGGCGCCGCCTTTTACGACCGCGCCTTCGCGCGCTATCCCGATGCCCGCCGCATCGGCCTTGCCTGGTCGGTGCAGGAGGTCGACGCACTGCCCGTCGATCCTTGGGACGTACCGCTGCACGGCATCGCCACCGAACTGGAATGGATCGAACCGGCATGAACCCGAGTTGGCGCAAACCGGTGGGCATGGCGCTCATCCTTCTGCTCATCCTGATCTGGGCGGTGCTGGTGGCAAGTTTCGCCGGACCGATCGGGCGGCTGCCGGCACTCGCGCAGGCGCCGATCTATATCCTGCTCGGCATCATCTGGATCATGCCGCTGAAGCCGCTGCTGCGCTGGATGGAAACCGGCCGATGGCGCGCCTGACGCCATCCGTCGCAAGGCGTCGGACCTTGGCGCGATGATCGCGCGTTATGGCAGTTCCCCTGATACGACAGAGAGGCACCTGCCATGGCTAACCAGGACCACGACATCAGCGTCCTCAACGGATTGATCGCCACCACGCTCGACAGCGCGGCGGGCTATGCGGAAGCGGCGAAGGACGCCGACAATACGCGCTATATCCAGTTGTTCCGGACACGCGCGGAAGAGCGCAGTTCGGTGGCCAGCAAGCTCCAGAGCGAGGTGGTCCGCCTCGGCGGCCAGCCCGAAGACGAGGGCACGACGCTGGCTTCGATGCACCGCATGTTCACCAACCTGCGCAACAGCATTGCCGGCGGCGACACCGCCGTCGTCGATGAGGTCGAGCGCGGCGAGGATCATATCAAGCACAAGTTCGAAGATGCGCTGGCGGACGAGGATCTCTCGACCATGGCGCGCAACGTCGTCGAACAGGCGTTCGTGTCCGTGAAATCGGGGCATGACCAGATGCGCGACCTGAAACACAGCCTGCATCACTGATCTTCCGGGGCGGTGCGGGTACGTCCCCGGCACCAGCATCGCCCCTTTTTTTTCGTCAGAGCGTCGGACGGCAGACGAAGCCCGACAGCAGTTCGTCATCCAGCGCGGCCTCCTCCTCGATCCGCTCGACACGCGCGTCGGGCGGCCCCCTGCGACACTCCGCCACGAAAGCGGTGACGGTCGCCGGATCGCCTTCCACCAGAATCTCCACGCTGCCGTCGCGGCGGTTGCGCACCCAACCGGCGAGGCCCAGCACACGCGCGCGCCGTTCGGACCAGGCGCGAAAGAAGACGCCCTGAACACGTCCATATACACGCAAATGACGACGGAGCATGGCGGCCCTCCTCTCTTCGGCAATAGCATGGACGTGCCCGATTCGGATGCGCGCCCGGCCGTCTCATAATATCCCCTTGCGATGGCGCGAGGGAAATGCTTTGCCCTACAAGCATATCGGGAAGGGGGCGTTTCGTGACTGCCAGCATCAGCCAACCGGCGGGGACGCCAGGTCCGCGGCCCACCACCCTTTCGCCGCTCAAGCATCGCCTGTTTCTCGCCATCTGGTTCGGCAGCCTGCTCGCCAATTTCGGCAATGCGGTGCAATCGGTGGGCGCGGCCTGGCTGCTGACCGAACTGCGGCAATCGGCCGACATGATCGCGCTCGTCCAGTCCGCGGCGTCGCTGCCGATCATGCTGCTCGCGCTGCCCGCCGGCGCCTTCGCCGACGTACACGACCGGCGCCGCGTGATGCTGGGCGCACAGCTTTCGATGCTCGCCGTCTCAATCCTCCTTGCGCTGCTCGCCTCGCAGCATCAGGCGACGCCGTGGGCGGTAATCGGGCTCACCGTCGCGCTCGCCTGCGGTGTCGCCTTCTTCAATCCCGCAATTCAGGCGTCGATCGGCGATATCGTGCCGCGCGCCGAACTGGCGGGCGCGGTTGCGCTCAACATCCTCGCCTTCAACGTCGCGCGCAGCCTCGGCCCCGCGCTCGGCGGCGTGATCGTCGCCGTCGGCGGCTCGTCGATGGCATTTGTCATCAACGCGGCGAGCTATGTCGCGGTGATCGTCGTCCTCCTGCTGTGGCGGCCGAAAGTGTCGCTCAGCGGCGTGAAGTCGCCGATGGGCAAGGCGATCGGCGACGGGCTGCGCTTCGTCTTCCATTCATCGCCGGTGCGCACGATCATCGCCCGCGCCTTCACCTTCACCATGGCGGGCAGCGCGGCCTGGGCGCTGATGCCGCTCGTTGCGCGCGACATGATCCATGGCGGATCGGTGGTGTTCGGCCTATTACTCGGCGCCCTCGGCGTGGGCGCGGTGATCGGCGCGGCCAGCGCCACCTGGTTCCGCCAGCGGTATAGCAGCGAGGCGATCATTCGCGGTGCGGGGCTGATCTACGGCTGCGGCTGCCTGCTCGTCGCGCTCAAGCCGGGGCTGTGGCCGACGCTCGCGCTGCTCGTCGTCGCCGGCGCGGGCTGGGTGCAGGCGCTGTCAGGATTCAGCGTGGCGGGCCAGCTCTGGTCGCCGCGCGCGATTGTCGGCCGGGTGACGGCGATCGTCAGCAGCGTGACCTTCGGCGGCATCGCACTGGGAAGCTGGCTGTGGGGCCATGTCGCAAGCGGGCACGGCATACAGATGACGATCGCGGCGTCGGGCGCACTGATGGTCGTGCTGCCGCTGATCGGCCTTTGGCTGCCGATGCCGCGCCATGAGGATGCTGCCGACCGTTGACGCGCCGCGTTGGCGCGGGATGATAAGCATTCGAAGCAAGTGGTGGACAGGCGCGAAGGGCGTCGGCTACCAAGCATCATGCCGAACGATAGCGCCACCATGCCGGAAATCGCCAAGGAAGAGCGCCGCGCCTCGCCGTCGCGCCCACCGCTGGAGATAGAGCGAATCCTGCCGCTCCACAGCCTCGATGATCTGCATTTCTTCGGCTACCGGCTGGGCATCGCCGCCAAGCTGTTCGACCGCTGTCTCGTGAAGATATTGCAGGACGAGCAGGCGCCGGTGACGCTCTCGCAATGGCGGGTGGTGGCGCAGCTCCATCTCGTCGAGACCGGCACCGTGCGAAGCCTTGCCGAAGGGGGCTGCGTCGATCGCGCCGAAGTCAGCCGCGCGGCGCGCGATCTGGTCGCGGACGGCTTCGTCAGTCGCACGCCGAACCGCCGCGACAGACGCAGCCCGACCTTCTCGCTCACGCCGGCGGGGCTCGATCTATATATGCGGCTGGAAAAGCCGATCCGCGCCTTTCTCCACGACCTGCTCCAGCCGTCGGGCAAGGAAGATGTCGAGCAGGCGGCCTCACTTCTGTGGACGATCGCCGAGCGATCGCTGGAGCGGCTGAACCATTGACGACACCACTGACGGCTTGACAAAGGCCAGTTCATTGAGTTGTCATCGAGGAACCGCCGGGGGGCGCCCCTCCGCTCTTCGGGAAAGCCAGCCTTATGGACAAGAGTATCGACGCGACGGCCCTGCCGCCCGAAGCGGCGCGTGAAAAGGAGGGCCATTCGCGCGGCTATCGCACCTGGCTGCTGATCGTCCTGATGCTGGTCAACATGCTCAATCTCGCCGATCGACAGGGCCTTGCGGCGGTGGCGCCCGCGCTGAAGCTCGATCTGAAGCTCAGCGATACCGAGCTTGGCCTGATCCAGGGGTTGGGTTTCGCGATCTTCTACACGCTGCTGGGCCTGCCGCTCGCGCGCCTTGCCGAACATCATAGCCGGGCAAAGATCATCGCTGGGTCGGTCGCGGTGTTCTCCGCCTTCCTGCTGCTCTGTTCGCAGGCGCGCAGCTTCGTCCAGATACTGCTGTTCCGGATCGGCGTGGGCGCGGGCGACGCGGGTTTCGGCCCGCCCGTCTCCTCGCTGATCGGCGATCATTATCCCGCGCGGCAACGCGCCTCGGCGATGACCGTCATCTGGCTCGGCGCGCCGCTGGGTGCGCTGGCGGGCTCGATGATAGGCGGCTGGGTGGCCGAGCATGCGAGCTGGCGGCTCTGGTTCGTCGGCCTGAGCGTGCCCAGCCTGCTCATCGCCGCGCTCGCTTTCTTCACGCTGCGTGAGCCGCGACGCGGCCAGTTCGATGCCGCAACCCATGCCGGCCCGCCCCCTTCGATGTGGGAGGCCTTCCGCTTCCTGCTCAAGAAGCGCTCGATGGTTCATGTGCTGATCGGCGCGGGGCTGGCGGCGACCGCGATGAACGGTATCGGCCAGTTCTGGGGCCGCTATTTCGTGTCCGTCTTCCATATCTCGATGGCCGAGGCGGGCCAGTTGATCGGCCTCATCAGCATCGTCGCCATGGCCTCCGGCCTGGCGCTGGGCGGCTTCGGGGTGGAACGCCTCGCCGCCCGCCAGCGCCGCTGGTTCGTCTGGGGGCCGGCGATCGCGCTCGCGCTCGCCACGCCTCTTTTCGTGCTCGGCGTCATCCAGCCGACGGTGAGCCAGGCGATGTGGCTGCTCCTCGCCGGCCATATCGCGCTATTCGTTTATTATACGCCGACGCTGGCGCTCGCGCAGAACATGGTGGGGGCCAATATGCGCGCCTCGTCTGCTTTCGTGCTCAGCCTCGTGCTCGGCCTGGTGGGTATCGGTCTCGGCCCGACGCTGATCGGCATCGTCAGCGACCTGCTCGCGAACCGCGCCTTCACGGCGGGCGATTTCGCGGCTCTATGCCCGGGCGGCGCGCCTCTGCCCGGCGGCAGCGCGGCGCTGGCGCAAGCCTGTGGCGCGGCTTCGGCCACCGGGATCACCCAGGCGATCGTCCTCGCCTCGCTGCTCTTCGTCTGGGCGGGCGTCCATTATTTCCTGGCCTCGCGCCATCTGGAGCAAGACCTCGATCGCCATTACGACGCGCCGCCACCCGCAGGCTGACCAGCGCCCGCCACCGGCGTGCCCGGCGCCTGCGCGCTCGCCGCGTCGAGCCGGGCCATATCCTCTTGGCCCAGGCTTATGCGCGCCGCGGCCATCAGCTCGGCCAACTGGTCGAGGTTGGTCGCACTGGCGATCGGCGCGGTGATGCTGGGGCGCGCCATCAGCCAGGCGAGCGCGATCTGCGCCGGCCGCGCCCCGTGCCGTGCCGCGACCTCATCGAGCGCGGCGAGAATGCCCAGCCCGCGATCGTTCAGATAGTTGCGCGCCCGATAGCCGCGCGCACGCCCTTCAAGATCAGCCTCGCTGCGATATTTGCCGGTGAGGAAACCGCTCGCCAGCCCGAAATAGGAGATAACGCCGAGCCCCCGCTCCTGACAGAGCGGTTCATTCTCCCCTTCATATTGGCCGCGATCGTAGAGATTGTACCAGGGTTGCAGGCTCTCATAGCGCGGCAGACCCTGGGCTTCCGAAAGGTCGAGCGCCTCTTTGATCCGTCCGGCACTGAAGTTGGACAGGCCGATCGCACGCACCTTGCCAGCCTCGATCAGCCGGGCATAGGCGTCCAGCGTTTCTTCCATTGGAACCGAAGGATCATCTATATGCGACTGATAAAGATCGATATAATCTGTCTGCAATCGCCGCAGTGACGCGTCCACCGCGCGGTGGATATAAGCACGCGACAGGCCCTTCTCATTCTCCCCCATCGGCAGGCCCACCTTGGTGGCGATCACCACTGACGCGCGCCGGCCGCTGCGCGCCAGCCACTCGCCGATCACCGTTTCGGATTCGCCGCCGACATGGCCGGGAAGGAAGCGCGTATAGGCGTCCGCGGTGTCGATCGCGTTGAAGCCCGCATCGACGAAAGCGTCGAGCAGCGCGAATGATGTCGGCGCATCGGCCGTCCATCCGAAGACGTTGCCGCCGAACATCAGCGGCGCGATTTCGAGCGGCGAACCGCCTATCCTTCTCTTTTCCACATCATCTCCTGTTGCGTCGCCGCGGTTGCGCCGCTTCGTGCAGGCTGTCATGCAGCAAAGCAATCGACAAGATCGTGCAGCGAAAGGAAATGATATGGGAAACGAGGGGCAGACGGGCGATGCGCGAATCCGCAGCCGGGCGGATTTGCAGGACTATCTCGATCAGTTCAACGGCCGCAATTATGCGCGGCAGGTCGCTTATTATGCGCCCGACGTGCGCTACAAGGTCGGAACCCTGACGCTGTCGAGCCCGCAGCAAATCGCCGATTTCTACGCCGATTTCCACGAATATAGCCGCGAATTCGTCGAAATTGGCGAATTTGCGATGACGGGCGATACCGTCGCCGTGACGATGCCGTCCCGCTTCGAGCCGTTTCGCGATTATGAGAAGAACGGCCTCTCCTTCCAGGCGGGTACGGTGAAAGAGTTCGTCAGCTTCATCTTCTACAAGCTGAAGGACGGCAAAATCTGGCGCATCCGCGTCGCCCGCTACGCGGGTCCGGCGGCCGATTTCGCCGAGTAAGGGGTTCCGGCCGGCCAGAGCCGCGCGCCAAAGGAGAGAGGCGCGACGGCCCGATCGCCGGCCGTCCCGTCAGCGCCTCCGGGCGTGATGCCGGCCGCCGCCCTGCATGCAATTGTCAGTGACAGTGCGCGAGCAGGGGGGATAATTCTTGGTCGAAGCCTCGGGTGCGGTCGCCGTATCGGTGCTCGTCGGTGCGGACGTCGTCGCGGCGGGCGCCGTGCTGTCGGGCGCCGTCGTGTCGGGGGCGGTGCTGTCGGGTGCCGTAGCCGGCGCAGTGGCATCGGGCGTGGATACGTCGCCGCTGTCGGGGGGCTGACCGGCCTGCGCATAAGCCGCACCGCTTAGCGAAAGGGCAGCCGCCAAGAGTAATATCTTCATCACAACCTCCGAAGCTCTCATCGGGTGGCAAGCGATTGTCTCGCCTTGCTGGCGCGTAACGATCCTGCGCGCGCAGGGTTCATTACATTCGATGAATTCGGAGTCATACAGCGCCGCTCGGTCGACGGCAGGACCGATTCCGCCCCCAACTCCCTTCATCATTCCAGCGCGTGCCGGGTGACGAAACGGGCATTTTATTCGTCGCGATAATGGAAGTAAGTGTGCCAGCGATGGCACGGCACACTTTAAAGAACCCGCAGTTTTCCGCCATTCGTGTGCCAGAGGATCTGTAAGCCGGGTTCTGTCCACCGGCGCGAGGCCGGATGGGCGACCATTCCTCTAGGACCGGAATTGCTCCCGGTCTCCAGCAACCAACCCGGACGACAGGGCGGAGCAGCCCATATGCCGTCCCTATTCGGTCTTGCTCCCGGTGGGGTTTGCCATGCCGTTCCCGTTGCCGGGCCCGCGGTGCGCCCTTACCGCACCCTTTCGCCCTTACCGCATCGAAACGCGGCGGTATCCTTTCTGTGGCACTTTCCCTGGGGTCGCCCCCGCCGGACGTTATCCGGCACCGTTGCTCCTTGGAGCCCGGACTTTCCTCCCGCGGGAAATCCCCGCCGGCGGCCGCCCGATCCTCTGGCACGGCCCGTCACTAGCCGGCCCGGCGCTTCGCGTCACGCCGAAATGCCGCGCTCGCGATCGAGGAGGAGTGAGAGCAGGATTGCGCGGCATTCGCCGTCGGCCACGCCATCGATCGCCTCGGGCCGAAAACGCCGCTGAAAGGCGCGGATCGCGGCCTCGCCATCCGACACGTCATAGCCGAAGCGGCCAAGCGCGAGCAGGAACCCCTCCGCTGTCCAGTGCGGATCGGCGAGGTTGGCGCGCGGCCGTGCGAGCGCAAGGCGATGACGCGCCAGCTTCTCCCAATCGAACAATTCGCCCGGATCTTCCTTGCGCGCGGGCGCCACATCCGAATGGCCGACGACATTGGCGGGAACGATGCGATGGCGGCGAACGATATCGGCGAGCAGCGGGATCAGCGTCGCCATCTGCGCCTCGGGAAAAGGACGATAGCCGAGGACATGGCCGGGATTGACGATCTCGATCCCCACGCTCGCCGAATTGACATCGTCGATCGTCCGCCAATGCGATCGGCCGGCGTGCCAGGCGCGCTTGTCCTCGTCGACCAGGCGCAGCACCTGCCCATCCTCGGCCACGACATAATGGGCCGAGACTTTCGCCTCCGGGTCGGTAAGCCGCGCGATCGCCGAAGCCGCGTCGGTCATGCCGGTATAATGCAGCACGACCATGGAGACGGGCAGCGTGCGCGCGTCGAAATTGGGGGACGGACAATCGATGATGACGGACAGCGCGGGCCTCCCTTCGGATGAATGCACGGGCACTGTATCGCAAAAGGCGCGGCGGTGAACCGTCTCAGGGCCGTGGGCGATACAGGCCGCGATGGACGCCGTCGGGCTGGAAACGGTCGGTCTGCCGCAGCGCCGTCTCTCCCGCACCCAGCATCAGGATGCCGTCGGGCGCGATCGCGCCGGCGAGCCGCTCGAAGACGGCGGTGCGCCGCGCCTCGGCGAAATAGAGCAGCACGTTACGGCACAGGATCACATCGCAACGGGACGGAGCCGGGGGTACATCGAGAAGGTTGTGGCACGCGAAACGCACCCTGCCGCGCAGCGCGGCGCTGGCGCGCCACCGGTCGCCCTCACTGTCGAACCAGCGCATCATCGCGCGCACGGGCAGGCCGCGCTGAATCTCGAATTGCGAATAGAGGCCCGAACGCGCCTGCGCGATCACCACGCGCGAGACGTCGGTGCCCAGGATATCGATCGTCCATCCTTCCCAGCGCGCGTCTTCGGCGAAGCGCATCGCCAGCGAATAGGCCTCCTGCCCCGTCGAACAGCCGGCGCACCAGATGGCAAGCCGCCGCGCCGCCCGCGCCTCACGCATCGCCAGCATGGCCTCGCCCAGCAGGTCGAAGGCTGCCGGTTCGCGGTAGAAGAAGGTTTCGTTGTTGAGCAGCGCATCGCTCACCGCCTCGGCCAGCGCGGGCTCGCGCCCCTGCGACAGCGCATCGGCGAGATGATCGAGCGAAGCCAGCTTGCGCAACCGCATCAGGGGGGCCAGCGCCATCTCGATCCGCCAATGGCGGCTGGAGCCAAGCTGCTGGCCGGTATGCGCCTCGAGGATGGCCGCGAACGTCGCGGCCGACGATCGGCTCATCGCCATCCCGGTGCGTCGCTCCTCTCGCCGATATGCCGGGCCATCAGGTCGGGCGGCAACACCGCCGAGGCGAGCCCCGCATTGACGACCGCGCCGGGCATACCCCAGACGACCGAGCTTGCCGCATCCTGCGCCAGCACCTCACCGCCCGCCTCCACCAGCCGGGCGGCGCCCAGCACGCCGTCGCGCCCCATCCCGCTCAGCATCATGCCGACGCCGGTCGCACCAAACATTTCCGCCACCGCCATCAGCATCGGGTCCACCGAGGGCAGACAGCCCGAAGCGGCAGGGCTGTCGTCGAGACGTACCCGCACCGCGCCATTCGTCCGGATGAGGCAGAGATGACGATCGCCCGGCGCGACAAATATCTCGCCGGGCCTCAGCGCTGCACCATCCTGCGCGACGCTCGCCGGACGGCCGGCAATCTCGTGAAGCTGCACGGCGAAATAGGGCATGAACGGCGCGGGCAGATGCTGGGTGACGAGGATCGGCGCGGTGAAGCTGGCGGGCAGCGTCGGCAGCAGCGCCGAAAGCGCGTTCACTCCGCCGGTTGACGCGCCAATCGCCAGGCACCGCACCGGCCTCTCGCGCCCGTCGGACGACCGGCCCCGCACCGCCCCCCGGCGAAGCGGACCATCGGGCGCGGGCGCACCGGAAGGAGGCGGCGGGCGGCCGATCCGCAGCAGGCGTTCGGCCAATATGTCGGCGAAGCGGCCTCCGAAGCTGCCCGCACCGGGCTTCGGCAGCGTGTCGGCGGCGCCGAGCGCGAGCGCCTTGATCGTCGCCTCCGCCCCCCAATCGGCCGCCGACGAGACGATCAGCACGCGCGCGCCCTGGCTGCGCGCCAGGATTTCGGGCAGCGCCGTCAGCCCGTCCGTGCCCGGCATCTCGACATCGAGCAGGATGATATCGACGCGCAGCCCGTCAAGCATCGCCAGCGCTTCCTGCGTATGGGTGGCGACAGCGACGATCTCGAACTCCGGCCGCGCCGCCAGCATACGCGACAAGACCATCCGCGCGACGATCGAATCATCGACGATCATCAGCCGGATCGCCGGTTGATGGCCCTTCCGGGCAAAGGATTGCGTCCTGTATATCCGGGCGGCCATCGGCGCGATGCCTCAGGCGACCCCGACGATCCGCAACTTGCTTTCCAGCGTCTCGCGATCGAACGGCTTCATCACATATTCGTCGGCCCCCGCCTCGATCGCGGCGCGGATATGCGCGACGCCATTCTCGGTGGTGCAGAAGACGATCTTCGGCCGGCGCGCCACATTGCTGTGCGTAAGCGCGCGCAGGAATTCCATTCCGCTCATCACCGGCATGTTCCAGTCGAGCAGCACCACGTCGGGCGGCGACGCCTCGCAATAGGCCAGCGCCTCGCGGCCGTCCCCGGCCTCGTCCACCCTGAATTCCAACGTTTCGAGTATATGGCGGGCAACCTTGCGGATCACCTTGGAATCATCCACCACCAGACAGGTCTTCATGCCGCCCCCCGCACCCTGCGATACTCCCGGCATTCGGGCTAGCCCGGCTGAGGTAAGCACGACGTTAACGCCTGCTCAGGCGGCGAGCGCGGGCGGCCCGGCGACCAGCGCCACCGGATCGACGAGCAGCAGCGCATCGCCCGCAATCTCGATCATACCCAGCGCAACGCGCGCCCAGCCGGGCTCCAGCGTGCCGTTCAACGGCTGCACGACGGCCGGGCATTCCACCACATCCTCAACCTCGCAGACCTGAAGCCCGTAAAGATGCCCCTCCACCGTGACGACGACCGCCTGGCTGGATCGCGGCGTGTCGACGGCGCGGCCCAGCGCGGCGAGGCTGTCGACGATCGTCAGCACCCGGCTGCGCATCGCCGCCAGACCCGCGATGTGCGGCGCGGCGAGCGGCACGGGCGTGACGCTTTCTATCTCCACCACCGAATCGATATGATCGGCGGGCAGGACCACGCGCTCGCCGGCCAGCATCACGATCAGATAAAGCGTCATCGTTCAGCCCTCCCGCCGGTGCGCGCGCAAGGCCGCGAGCAGCCCTTCGCGATCGTAGCGATAGACGCTGCCCTCCTCGCCCGGCGTGACGGCCTGCGCACGGCGCAAGCGCACCACCGGTGTCCCCGGGCCGGCGGATAATGGTGCGCCATCACCATTGTCGATGACGAGATCGGGCCGCATCGTCTGGCCCGGACCGGCATGGACGACGCGATAGCCGGCCGCCTCGACCAGCGGGCGCAATATCTCGCGCGTCCAGGGATCGCCCTCTGCCCCAAGCAGGCACAGCGGCCGCCGGTCGCCCGCCACTTCGCCGTCGCCCGCCTCGGCGAACAGCCAATAGGGATCGATCAACTCGACCGGGCGGTCGTCCACCAGCACGACGCCCGAGATGAGACCGGGATCGGCCGCGGGCATGCCGCTTTCGGGCAGCGCCACGATATCGATCACCTCGTCTATCGCATAAGCAAGCGAGGTCGCCCCGTCGCTCAACCGCAGGACCCGAAGACGGGGCCCCGCGATCGTCTCACCGCAGGTCAGCAGCGGGACAAGCCGTCCCTCATGAACAAGGCGCAGGCGGCCGGCGCTCGGCCGCACCGCGCTGGCCGCCACTTCCTCGATTCTCTCGACCACCCCGAGCCGGATCGCGCGTTCGGCCCCGCAGAGATCGCGGAAAAGCAGTGTTGGCACATGCATCGGTCCGCTTTGCTCGACAGGCTCGGGCGCGGCGGCCTCACGCGCATCGGCCTGGCGGAGGACGCCGGCGAGCGTGGCGATACCGGCGGGATCGAGCAGCAGCATCGGCTGGCCGGTATCGGGCAATGTCGTGCCGGCATAGAGGCCTGTCGCCATCACCGCCGGCGCCGCCGGCTTCACCACCAGTTCCTCATGATCGTGGACCATATCCACCGCCAGCGCGAAACATTCGCCCCCGGCCGGCTTCAGGATCACCAGGATCGCCGGCGGGCCGGCGCCCACCCCGATCAGCCGATCGAAGGCGACCACCGGCATGCGCTGCCCGCGTATCGTCGCAACCTGCGTGCCACCGATCGATTCCACGCGAACCCCCGCGCCCGACGCGCGCACGATCTCCTCGATCGCCGAACGGGGTATGGCGAAACACTGGTCCGCGACGCCGATGGTCAGTGCGGGAATGATGGTGAGCGTCAACGGCACGCGCAGCGCGAGGCGCATGCCCTTTCCCGGCTGGCTTTCGATATCTATGAGGCCGCCGATCCGCTCGATATTCGAGCGGACCACGTCCATGCCGACGCCGCGCCCCGAAATGGCGGTGATGGCGGACGAGGTGGAGAGGCCCGGCGCAAAGACGAGGGCAAGCTTCTGCGCCCAGCCGAGCTGCCTTGCCCGATCCGGATCGAGGAGACCCGCCGCCATCGCGCGCGCGACGAGCGCATCACCATCCACGCCGCGCCCGTCGTCGGCAATCTCGATCGATATCTGATTGCCTGCCTGGCTGGCGCGCACGGTGAGCCGCCCCGCCGCCGACTTGCCGGCGGCGCGACGGTGATCGGGCGTTTCGATGCCATGATCGACGGCGTTGCGGATGATATGGACCAGCGGATCGCGGATCATCTCGATCATCTCGCGATCCAGCTCGACATCGCCGCCGTCGACCTCGATCACCGCCATTTTGCCCAGATCGGCGGCAAGGTCGCGCACCAGGCGCGGCAGCGTCGCGAAGACATTGTCGAGCCGCTGCATCCGCGTGCGCGTGATTGTATCGCGGATTTCGGCGATCGACAGCGACAACCGCTCGAACGCCGCCTCTACCGCGCCGTCGCCGCCCGCATCGCGCAGCCTGCGCGCCAGATCGTTGCGGGCGAGCACCATGTCCGAAACGCCGCCCATCAGCCGATCGAGCAGATCGATCGACAGGCGGATGGTGCGCGAAACAGTCCGCTGGCCGCCGCCCGGCCGGCGCAGCGACGCATCGCCTCCCCCGCTTTCACCCGCAAGCGCGGCAATCAGGTGCTCGTCCGCCTCTTCGGCAAGGCTCTCGCCGGTCTCCAGCGCATCAACGAGCAGCGCGATCCTGTCGACGGTGGCGAGCACGCAGTTCACAAGCGCCGCGTCGGGCGCGCTCCTGCCGTCGCGCACCGTAGCCAGCCGCTCCTCGGCGGCGTGGCTCAACCGCTCAATCCGCGGCAGATCAAGGAAGCCGCAACTGCCCTTCACCGTGTGGACAAAGCGGAAGATCGCGTCGAGCCGGCCACGATCGGCCGGTTCGGCCTCCCAGGCGACTATCTCGCCCGCGATCGCCGACAGCGTCTCGCGCGTCTCGGCAATGAATTCCTGGAGGAGATCGTCCATCGGCCCGCCCGCGCAGAATTGCGAGGCCGATCGTCCCAACAATGGGTAAAAATGTGTTTAACCGAGCAGTACGGTCTCAGCGCCGCGCGAGCGTGGCCCCGAACACCAGCACATTTTCTGCCGGCTCCGACACCTGCACCGATCCACCCGCTTCCGTCGCGAGCTGGTGCACCAGCCAGGCCGCCGCGGCGCGGGGCGTCAACGCCTCCTCGCCCGTCCAGCCCAGCAACGCGTCGCGCAGCTCGGAATCGAGGACGAGGCGCGGCCCTTCGGCGCGGATCACGATCTCGGGCCCTTCGGCGCCGACGTCCAGCCGGCCGCCACGCACCAGCGCATCGCCTGCGATCAGCGCGAGATTGAGGAGCACCTTGATCGCCGTCTTGTCGAGCGCGGGCTCCGCCACCATCCAGCCGAGCTGGATCTTCCCGTCGGCGCCATAGAGTCCCTCGATTGCCGACTTCGCTTCGCGGCTGTCGATCGCATCGCCGAAGCCGCCCGCCGCGCCGAACGCCAGCCGGAAGAATTTGAGCTTGTTCGCCGAGGCCCGCGCGCTTTCGGCGAGCAGATCGAGACAGCGGGCGCGCATGTCGGGGTCATGCTCGTCGGCCATAAGCTCGATGCCGTTGTTGAGCGCACCCACCGGCGAGAGCAGATCATGGCAGAGGCGCGAGCATAGCAGACTCGCAAAATCGACGGCGATGGTCATAGAATGAGGCGTCCTCCGGTCCGCGCGCCCGTATTGGCCGTTGGCTCTGCCGGATGCAAGCGCGGCAAGCCGCTAAACACAGGTAAATGCCGGGAGCAGCCGCTTTTTCAGACCAGCGCGAGATCGAGCGGGGCAAAAACGCCCTGGACCGTTCCGCCCGGCCCCGATCGCCAGAGGCGGGCCTCCCCGCCGCCCAGGATCAGCCACAGCCGCCCCGGCTCGGCATCGGCGGCATCGCGGGCGGAGGGGAGCGGATCGCCCGAGGGGTGCGAGTGATAATGGCCAACGATCCGGGCCCCGCCGGCGCGCTCCGCCCGGATCGCGGTAAACAGCGTCTGGGGATCCAGCTCGAAATGGCGGGCGGGATCGGGCGCGACATTGGCGGCGGGCAGGGCATCCTGAATATGCCTCTCTTCACCGAACAGGAGGCCACAGACCTCACGCCCCGGTTCCGCCGCGACATGCGCGAAAATCCTGTCGAGAAGGCCGCTTGATATCGTCACGCGCATCCCCATCTGGGTAGAAGATGGACGCGGGGGTGTCGATAGAAAGGGCGGTGATACCGCCTGAAGGCTCGGGCTGGCGGCTCGACAAGGCGCTCGCCATGGCCCTGCCGACTTATTCGCGCGAGCGGCTGAAAGCGCTGATCGCCGAGGGGCATGTGGCCACGTCGGCAGGCGCGCCTGTGCGCGATCCCGCCACGAAGGTTGCGGGCGGAGCCACTTTCGCCGTCACGGTGCCCGCCGCGCGGCCGCTCCACAACGAAGCGCAGGACATACCGCTCGCCATCGCCTATGAGGACGAGCATCTGATCGTGATCGACAAGCCGGCCGGGCTGGTCGTCCACCCCGCCGCCGGCAATCCCGACGGCACATTGGTTAACGCGCTGCTCCACCATTGCAGGGGCAGCCTGTCGGGCATCAGTGGGGTCGCCCGGCCCGGGATCGTGCATCGGATCGACAAGGATACGTCGGGCCTGCTCGTCGCCGCGAAGACCGACGCCGCCCATGTCGGCCTCGCCGCGCAATTCGCGCGGCACAGCATCGACCGGCGCTACCGGGCGATCGTGGCGGGCCTGCCCAATCCAGCCGAGGGCAGCGTCGACGCACCGATCGCGCGATCGGCGGCGAACCGGCAGAAGATGGCGATCGTGCGCGAGGCGCGCGGCAAGCGGGCCGTGACGCATTATCGCCTCATTTCTCCGCTAAAGGAGGCGGCGTTGATCGAATGCCGGCTGGAAACCGGGCGGACGCACCAGGTGCGCGTCCACATGGCCTCGATCGGCCATCCGCTGCTCGGCGACCCGGTTTACGGGCGCCCGCGCGCGGAACATCGCGACCTGCTCAAACGTTTGAAATTCCAACGGCAGGCGCTGCATGCGGCCCATATTGGCTTCGTCCATCCGATCACAAGCAGGCCTTTAGCTTTTGATAGCAAGATTCCGTCAGACATGCAGGCATTGTTCAGCGGGCTTGCTGTATAAGAATGACAAACGGGTCGGAAGATTCGGCCCACTTACATGGCCCAGCGGCCAAGGGAGCAACGTGAAGATCATGGCAAGCGGCAAGAACGTCCCGGCGACGATTCCCGCACTCGGCGGTGAGGCTGGCCTCAATCGCTATCTCGCCGAGATCAGGAAATTTCCCCTCCTCGCCCCCGAGGAGGAATATATGCTGGCAAAGCGCTTCCAGGAGCATGGCGATCCGGAGGCGGCGACCCGGCTCGTGACCTCGCATCTGCGCCTCGTGGCGAAGATCGCGATGGGCTATCGCGGCTATGGCCTGCCGACGTCGGAGCTTATCTCCGAAGGCAATATCGGCCTGATGCAGGGCGTGAAGAAGTTCGAGCCCGATCGCGGCTTCCGTCTCGCCACCTATGCGATGTGGTGGATCAGGGCGTCGATCCAGGAATATATCCTGCGCTCGTGGAGCCTCGTGAAGATGGGCACGACCGCCGCGCAGAAGAAGCTGTTCTTCAATCTGCGCCGCATGAAGTCGCGCCTCGACGCGTTCGAGGATGGCGACCTGAAGCCCGAGGACCTGAAGAAGATCGCGACCGACCTCGGCGTATCCGAGGAGGATGTGACCTCGATGAATCGCCGCATGGCAATGGGGGGCGACACGTCGCTCAACGTGCCGATGCGCGAGGATGGCGAGGGCCAGTGGCAGGATTGGCTGGTCGACACCGATCCGCTGCAGGACGAGCGCATCGCCGAGGCGGAGGAGAAGGACGTCCGCCACCATATGCTGGAAGAGGCGATGGAAGCGCTGAATGACCGCGAGAAGCACATCCTTGCCGAACGGCGATTGGCCGAAGACCCCAAGACGCTTGAGGAATTGAGCCAGGTCTACGGCGTCTCGCGTGAGCGGGTGCGCCAGATCGAGGTGCGCGCGTTCGACAAGCTCCAGAAAGCGATGATGCGGATTGCGGGCGAGAAGAGGCTGCTGCCCTCCGCAGCCTGACCGGGCTCAGAAACGCCGCGACACGCCCAGCATCAGTTCAATGTTAGGGGTGTCGCGGTTGAGCCCCGCATTGGCGCCGATGTCGAATTGAAGGCCTTCCTCCGCCTGCCAGCCCAGTGAGGCGCCGGCGAGCAGAAGGCTGCTGTGGCCGGAAGGATCACGGTCGCGGATCGCCGATAGCTCCAGCGCGCTCGACAAGGCTTCGGACAGCTTGAGGCTTATCCCCGCCGCGCCGCCATAAGCGAGGTGGCGGCCACGCCCGTCCTCATCGACCGCCGCGTCGATCTCGGGCGTCAGCGCGAGCGCCAGCGTGGGCGACAGTTCGTAGCTCGCCGGTATCAACAATCCCGCGCCCCAGTCGCCCGCGCCGATCGGGCGGCGTCCTACGGGAAGGCTGGCATAAGGCAGCAGCGCGATCGACGCCCCCGATCCGTCGGGATGGGCGAGATTGGCCTTGAACCCCAAGGTCACGTCACCGACGCGCGAAACGCGCGATATCGTCCCCTTCGCGCGATCCCGCTCCCGCACGAAGCCGAACGGCGTCCAGCCGATGCGCGCCTCCACCCTGTCGGTGAGGCCGACTCTGACGAGCGTGTCGCCGACCAGAAACAGATCGGTTCGCGACGCCGCATTCCCGTCCTGCGTCCAGTCGATCAGCCCGGTTTCGATCGAGACGTGACCGGGATCGATCGTGCAGGCGGGCGTATTTAGCCCCGGGCGCTCGGGGCAATAATCACGCAGATCGCCCGCGATGGCCGGGCCTGCGATCCCGGCCAGAAACAGCGCCCACGCGACACGCATCATATTGTGTTCCCCCACGAAAATCCCCCGTCGCATCCCTCGAAAACGGCCAGGACAATAGGGCTGGCCGCCGCGACGCGAAACATTTAGCTTCCCCGATCGGGGGAGAGGAGCTGGAATCGCATGCAGGCGGCCAGGCCCCGAAGCGATCATGGCGTGCCCCCCTGGTGGCGACGCCGTTTCTTTTTGTTGGCGATGATCGCGCTTGCGGCGGTCCCTTTTCTCTATCCCGCCATTCCGCCGCTGATCGATCTGCCAACCCACATCGCCCATTATCATGTCGAGCTTGACCTGGCGTCCTCACCCGAGTTGCAGCGCCATTTCACCTTCGCCTGGCACCTGATTGCCGATCTCGGCGCGGATTTGCTGGTCGTTCCGCTGGCACCGATCTTCGGCCTCGAAACGGCGGTGAAGCTGATCGTCGTGGCGACTATTCTTTTCACCGCAGGCGCCTTCCTCTGGATCGCACGCGAGGCCCATCAGCAGGTGCCCCCGACGGCACTGCTCGCGCTGCCGCTGGCGTTCAACTATCCGCTGTTCTTCGGCTTCCTGAACTACACGCTGTCGGTGGCCTTCGCGCTGCTCGCCTTCGGCTATTGGCTCCGCCTTTCACGGCGCGGCCTGCTGCTTCGGCGAAGCTGGATATTCGCGTTTCTCGCCCCGACGATCTGGATCACCCACATGATGGGGTGGGGCATATTGGGGATATTATGCTTTACCGCCGAGGTGGTACGGCTCCGCAATCAGTCGACCCGCTGGCCGCCCGCGCTCGGCCGCGCGCTCCTTGCCTGCCTGCCGATGGCATGGCCCGTGCCGGCCCTCCTCGCCTCTCCTCCCGGCGCGCCGGGGTTCGTCCCGCATTATGGCAACGAACTCATACTCACCAAGATGAAGTGGGTGATCGGCATCGGACGTGATCGCTGGCCGGTGCCCGATCTACTTTTCGCCTGTCTGTTCTACGGCTTCATCCTCTATGCTTTCCTGCATCCGCGACCATGGAAGCGCGACGATACCCTTCTTTCGGCAGGCATTGCCCTTAGCCTGCTGTTCTTGCTGTTCCCGTTCACCCTCGTCGGCTCGGCCTTTGCCGACGTGCGGCTGCTTCCTTATGCGATCGCGCTCATCATTCTCGCCTTCCGGCCAGCGCCGACGATGCCTGCCGCAACGCGCGCGCGCTGGGCGGGGCTGGCATTGCTGGCCTTCCTTGTGAAGATCGCCGTGACCACCGCAAGCACGACGGCCTATGACAGCAGTTATCGGAAAAACTTGACCGCGCTGAATCATGTCAAGCGCGGCAGCACCATCACCATGATGGTCGGCCATAGCTGCAGCGCCATTTCGAAGCGGTGGAAGCATTCGCGGCTCGATGGTCTGCCCAATATCGCCACCGTTCGAAAAGACTCCATCACTAATTTCCAGTTCACCGCGAACAATGCCCAGTTGCTGGGCGTGAAGCCCGGTTATCGCGACGGCGATCCCGGTGTGCCCGCCCCGGTCGTCACGACAAGCCCAGGGCCCTGCCCGATCGGCTGGCCCTCGCTCGAGGCGAATCTGGCGCGGATGGACCCGGCGAAGTTCGATTATCTCTGGCTGATCGACGTCGCGCCCGAGTTCTGGCCTCAACGGCCATGGCTCACCCCGATCTGGCAAATGGACAGAGCCGTCCTCTATTCGGTAAGGCGGATCGACAACGTACCTACCAAGACCGCCCTTTCCGGGAACTGATGGCCACATCTCGCCGAAAAAAGAAGACGCTATCGTCGCGGATACTGCGCTGGCTGCTGCTCGGCATCCTGATCTTCGCCGGCGGCTCCATCGCGCTCGTCGCGGTCTTCCGCTTCGTGCCGCCGCCGGTGACGCTGACGATGCTGGGCGATCTCGTCGCGGGGAACGGCATCACCAAGGATTGGATGCCGCTGTCGAAGATCGACCCGAACATGGCGCGCGCGGCGATCGCGGGGGAGGACGGCAATTTCTGCCGCCATCACGGCTTCGATTTCGTCGCGATCGAGAAAGCGATGCGCAACAATGCCGCCGGCAAAAAATTGCGCGGCGGATCGACGATCAGCCAGCAGACCGCGAAGAACGTCTTCCTTTGGCAGGGCCGCTCCTTTGTCCGCAAGGGGCTGGAGGCGTGGTTCACCGTCCTGATCGAGGCGATCTGGGGCAAACACCGGATCATGGAAGTCTATCTGAACGTCGCCGAGACGGGGATCGGCACCTATGGCGCCAATGCGGGCGCGCAACGCTATTTCCACCATGATGCCTCGCGCCTTTCACCAAGCGAGGCGGCGCGGATCGTCGCCGTCCTGCCGCTGCCCAAGAAGCGCGGCGCCGTCGCCCCGCGCGGCTTCACCCGCCGCTACGGCGCGACGATCCAGCGGCGGATGCCGATCATCCACCGCGCAGGGCTGGATAGCTGCGTGCGGTAGAGGGCGTCGCGCGGAATCAGGCCCGCACGACGCCCGGCAAGTTCAATAGCCGACAGTGAACCGCTCGCGATGATGCTTCGGCGTCTCCAGCTCATCGACCAGCGCGATCGCGAAGTCGGGGAAGGAGATCGAGCTGTTGCCGTCCTCCGCGACAAGCAGTTCGTCCTTACCGAGGCGGAAGGTGCCGCGCCGGTCGGTGCCCGCGAAGATCATCGAGGGCGACAGGAACACCCAGTCGAGATCCTTCTCCTGCTTCAGCAGATCGAGGAAGCGCACCCCGGCGCCCGCTTCGGGCTTATAGGCTTCGGGGAATTGCGGGCCGTCGAACAGCCGCTCGGTGGTGCCCGGCGCGAACAGGCTAGCCGCGCCGCCGACAACGGCATAGCGCTTCACGCCCGAACGCTTCACCGCATCGATCAGCCGGGCGGCGTCGGTATCTGAAAAGCGCAGCGCGCTGATGACGGCGTCGTGCCCGCTGAGCGCCTCGGCAAGTGCCTGCCCGTCGCTCGCGTCGAGCGATTTCACGGTGACGTTCGGCCCCGCCACCTTGTCGGCATGGCGCGAAATCGCGGTGACTTGATGCCCCCGCGACACAAGTTCCTTCACCAGGCATGTTCCGGCATTGCCGGTAGCGCCGACGACTGCAACTTTCATTGGGGCATCCTCCATCAGGGTAAAGGCGAAGACTGCCACCCCCTCCGGCCGACCGCAAAGAAAGAAATCATCGCCGGGCGCAAAGCTCTTAGAAAGGCAGCTTGAATCCGGGCGGAAGCGGCAAGCCAGCGGTCATCCGGCTCATTTCGGCCTGGCTGGCGGCATCGGCCTTGGCGCGCGCATCGTTGAACGCGGCTGTGACGAGGTCCTCCAGCATCTGCTTTTCGGACGGGGCCAGCAGCGATTCATCGATGTCTATGCCGATGATGCGGCCCTTGGCGCTGGCCTTCACCTTGACGAGGCCGCCGCCCGACGCGCCCTCCACCTCGATCGAATCGAGGCTGGCCTGCGCCTTTTCGAACTCGGCCTGGACGTTGCCGGCCATCTTCAGGATGTCGTCGAGATTCTTCATGCGGTCGCACTCCGTTGGGAGGGGGTTTGGCCGGCGCTGTAGCTTTCCAGTTCGGCGCCGGCAAATGCGTCAAACGCCGCCTTGACGACGGGGGTTGCGAGCACCGCGTCACGCCGCGCATCCTCCTGGGCGCGCTCTTGATCGAGCAGGCTCGGCTCGGCGGGGCCGTCGCTGATCGTCACCTCCCACACCCGATTGGTGCCCGCCTTGAGCGCGGCGGCGAGATCGCGCGCGAAATCGGTGCTCAGCGCCCGGGTGGGCTTGAGCACCAGATCGGGCGGCTCGTAGCGGACGAGGCCGACGCCCGAACGCAATGTCTCGCCCATCAGATGCTTGCCCTGTCCTTCGATCAGCTCGATCAGCCCCCGAAAATCGGCGGGCAGCGCCAGAAGCGGCGCCTGCGCCTCGCTCTCCGCCGGCGGGGCGGAAGGAGGCGGGGCGGCGGGAACCGCTTCGCCGCTCGCCAGCCGGCGCGCCAGCTCGCCCGGATCGGGAAGCTGGCTGGCATGGACGACGCGCAGCAGCGCCATCTCCGCCGCCTCGACCGGCAGCGCGGCGGCCTGCACCTCGCCATGGCCCTTCAACAAAAGCTGCCAGAATCGGTGCAGCGTCGCGAAACCCAGATTGGCCGCCCACTCGGCATAGGCGTCCCGCTCCTCGGTCGACAGCGCCGGGTCCTCCGCTCCGCCTACCTTCGCGCGCGTGACGCCATGGCAGGTTTCGAGCAGGCCGTGGAGCAAGGCAGCGGGCTCAACACCCAGATCGTGCTGCTCGCGCACCGCTGCCAACACGGCGGGCGCATCCCCGCGCAGCAGGTGGCCGAAAAGGAGCCGGATCGCCCCGCGATCGGACAGGCCGAGCATGTCGCGCACCTGATCGGCGGCGACGCTGCCCAGCCCGTTCGCGATCGCCTGGTCGAGGATGGAGAGACCGTCGCGCGCCGAACCCTCGGCCGCGCGCGCGATCAGCGCCAGCGCCTCGGGCTCGGCCTCGATCTCCTCGGCTTCCGCGACCGCCGCGAAATGGGCGGCCAGCTTCTCGGCCGGAATGCGGCGCAGGTCGAAACGCTGGCAGCGCGAGAGCACCGTCACCGGGATTTTCTGCACCTCGGTTGTGGCCAGGAGGAATTTTACATGTTCGGGCGGCTCCTCCAGCGTCTTCAAGACCGCGTTGAACGCGGGCTTGGAGAGCATGTGCACCTCGTCGATGATGTAGATCTTGTAACGCGCCGAGACGGCCGCGTAGCGCACCGCCTCGCTGATCTCGCGTATATCGTCGACGCCGTTATGGCTGGCGGCGTCCAGCTCCACCACGTCGATATGCCGGCCCTCGGCGATCGCCTTGCACGGCTCGCACTCACCGCACGGATCGATCGTCGGCCCGCCCTGCCCATCGGGGCCGATGCAGTTCAGCGCCTTGGCGATCAGGCGCGCGGTGGAGGTCTTGCCCACGCCGCGCACGCCCGTCAGCAGGAAGGCATGCGCCAGGCGATCGCGCCGGATCGCATTGCCCAGCGTCGTCACCATCGCGTCCTGCCCGATCAGCTCGGAAAAACGCTGCGGGCGATATTTGCGCGCAAGGACGCGATAGGGGGTCGGTGAATCGGCCATAAGCGGCAGAGTAGCCGCTGCCGCGCGCGCTGTCGAAACCCGGTTAGCGGAAAAGAGGCGTCGATGGCCCCAACTGTCGGAAGATTTTACACGCAACCATATTGGCATTTTCGGCTTTCACCCGATTCCAGCAGGTTGCTGCCTTGGCACGCTCCTTGCTTCTCCCGTTGTACCGATCTCTTTGCGTAACTGTAGGGGATAGTATCATGAGAAAGATTGCCATTGGCCTCCTGGCCGCAACCGCCGCGATCGTTGCCACGCCCGCCCTCGCCGCGGTCACGCTGACCTCCGTCGCGGTTACCGACGCGAACTATTCGAATCCGGACAACTTCACCTACACGTTCGATTCCCGCCCGGCCGGCCTGACCGGCGGCAAGATCGTCCCCGGCGAAGTCGGTCCGAACGGCAACCATGCCCAACCCTTCGGCGGTGCTGGCGGTTATTTCTCGGTGGGGCCGAGCGACGGATCGCCCGCAACGTTCAACCTCGGCCCGGTCAGCCAGATCAGCTTCCTCTGGGGTTCGGTCGACGGCAATGCCGGATACAATGTGCTGACGCTTCTCGGCACGAGCGATCCGAGCAACGGCGGCGCCGCTTATACCTATGACGGCGTGGACATCCTGAACCCGGCCAACGGCTTCCAGGGTTCGGGCGGCACCGCGCTCGTCACGCTGACCTTCAGCGGCGACGACGCGACCAACTTCACCGGGCTGCAGTTCAACGCGAACCAGAACGCGTTCGAAATCGACAGCATGAACGTGGCGGCCGTTCCGGAGCCCGCGACCTGGGCGATGATGATCGGCGGCTTCGGGCTGATCGGCCTGTCGATGCGCCGTCGCAGCCGCACGCGCGTAGCAGTTTCGATCGCCTGAACCTGACGAGCTTTCGAACCTGGCGTGCCCCCGCGCAAGTGGGGGCACGTTTTTTTATGCCGATTGAGGGGGAGGTGGGAGCCGGAACGACCCGGGGCAAATTCGTTACGGCTGCTTCCTTCCGGACCTGACCGGGTTGGCGACAGCACCGTCCGCCCGACTCCCGCGCCGCATATGAGCGGTGTCGGGATGCTTTGCAAGCATCAGCGGCCGCGCATGTCGCGCGCCTCGCCTGGAATGCGCACGGTAAGGCTGTCGAGCGCCTCGGTGAGCCATATCTGGCAGGCGAGGCGCGAATGGCGCGTCACGCCCGAGGCGAGATCGAGCATATCTTCCTCCATCTCGCTCGCCGGCGGCAGCTTCGCGAAATCCTCCGCCGCGACGATGACATGACAGGTCGAGCAGGCCATCTGCCCCTCGCACGTTCCTTCCAGCGGTTGGCCATCGGCCTGCGCCACATCGAGCAGCCGTTCGCCGGCGGGCGCATCCACCTCGCTGACGTCAATGCCGTTGGCGGAGAGAAAGCGAACGTGCGTCATGCCGCCCATATCCGTTGCCGTCCGGCGGCATCGCGGATCATCGTCATCGCCTCCTCTATTTCTTTCAGCGTCGTATAGCGGCCAAAACCCAGACGGATGCTCGCGCGCGCCTGCGCGTCACTGAGGCCGATCGCGCGCAACACATGGCTCGGCCGACCCGAACCGCTTGCGCAGGCGGAACCCGCCGAGAAAGCGACCTGCCGCACCTCGGAAATCAGTCGCGCCGCATCGACGCCGTCGTGGCGCAGGTTCAGATTGCCATGCCAGCGCGCCTCGGCCGAGCCGTTCAACGTCCAGTCCTTCAACATCGCACGGGCGCCCCCCCACAGCGCCTCGACATGCACGGTGTCCGCCTCCATCCGCTCCGCCGCCAGCGCCGCCGCCGCACCGAAACCCGCGCACAGCGCCGGCGAGAGCGTGCCCGAACGGATGCCACCCTCCTGTCCGCCGCCGTGGAGCAAGGGCGGAAGCGCGATCCCGTCGCGCAGCCAGAGCGCGCCGATCCCCTTCGGCCCATATATCTTGTGCGCCGATATCGCGATCATGTCGCATGCCGCGAGGGGCAGCGGCACGCGCCCATAGCCCTGCACCGCATCGCAGAAGAAAAGCGCACCCGCCGCGTGCGCCAGCCGCGAGAGCGTCTCAATCGGCTGGATCACACCGATCTCATTATTGACGAGCATCGCCGCGACGAGAAGCGTTCGCCCGTCGATCGCCGCCGCTGCGCGGTCAAGGTCCACCACACCGTCCGCGCCAACCGGTAGCACCGTCACGTCGAACCCTTGCGTGCCGAGCCAGCCCACCGTGTCGAGCACGCAGGCATGTTCGGTCGCGATCGTGACGATGCCCCGCCGCCCCTCCGGCGCGGTGAGCGCCGCCCCTTTCAAGGCCCAGTTCGCCGCCTCGGTCGCGCCCGACGTGAAGAGCAGGCGCCCCGGCTCGCCCGCGAACGGCGCGGCGACACGCGCACGCGCCACCTCGACCGCCGCCGCCGCCTCGCGACCCAGCCGGTGCGGCGAATGCGGATTGCCAAAGCTCTCCTCCAGAAAGGGACGCATCGCGGCGCGTGCCTCGGGCGCGAGCGGGGTGGTCGCCTGATAATCGAGATAGATCATGCCGCCCGCCGTCGTGCCTCCTCGGCAAGGCGCGTCCAGATCGTGACGAAGGCATAGATGTCGGCACGCGTGGTTCCGGCGCCGAAGCTCACCCGGATCGCCTCGCGCGCCTCGGCCTCACCCCAGCCCATCGCTGCGAGGACATGGCTGGGCTTCACGCTGCCCGACGAACAGGCGCTCCCCGCCGAAACGGCGATGCCCGCCAGATCGAACTGGATGAGTTGCGAGGCGGCCGCGACACCCGGCATGCGATAGGCGCCGATCGTCGGCAGGCGCGGGCTCCCCGCCGCGACGACCTCGCCGCCGCCCGCCACCAGCGCGCGTTCGAGATGATCGCGCAACTCCGCCGCGCGGGCGAGCCAGGCGCGACGATCCTCGACCGCGACGGCAAAGGCGATCGCGGCGGGCAGGTTTTCCGTGCCCATGCGGTAGCCCTGCTCCTGTCCGCCGATCGGCTCCAACAAGGCGAGATCGCGCACCAGCAGCGCGCCGATTCCCGGCGGTCCGCCCAGCTTATGCGCCGAAAGCGCGATGAAATCGGCGTCGGGCAGCGCAAGCTTGCCCGCCGACTGCGCACAATCGGCGAGCAGCAGCGCCCCCGTATCGCGCAACCGGGGCGCGAGAGCATCGAGCGGCTGGATCACCCCCGTCTCGTTATTGACCGCCTGAACCGCGACCAGCGCATCCCCCACCGCCTCCGGCAGGATGACCAGACCGTCTGTGCCGACCGGCAACCGCTCCGCATCGGGCGCGGCGCGGAACAGCGCGTCATGCTCGACCGCCGAAACGAGCCGCCGCACGACCTTGGCGCGGGTGAGTGCGAGCGCGAGCGCCTCGCTCGCCCCGCTGGTGAAGATCAGCGCATGATCCCAGCCCAGCGCCGCCTTGATCCGCGCGCGGGCATCCTCCAACGCGGCACGCGCCGCGCGCCCCTCGGCATGTGGCGAGGAGGGATTCGCCCAATGCGCCAGCGCCTCGCCCATCGCCTCGCGCGCGGCGGGGAGCAGCGGTGTGGTCGCGGCATGATCCAGATAGATGCGGTTGGCCAAGTCCGTCATTTTCCGAACGATTGCGCCGTCGTGCGCGCCCTCTATATAAACGACACTCCCTCTCCGCATCCAGCGTGCGTAGCCCGAACATTTCTCATCGACAGGTATGCGATGCCCGAAGTTATTTTTCCCGGCCCCGAAGGCCGCCTAGAAGGCCGTTTCAACCCGGGCCCGCGCCCGCGCGCGCCCGTCGCGATGATCCTCCATCCGCACCCGCAGGGCGGCGGCACGATGAATAACCGCATCGTGCAGAGCCTGTATCAGACGTTCGTGCGGCGCGGCTTCGCGACTCTGCGCTTCAATTTCCGCGGCGTCGGCAAGTCGCAGGGCACATTCGACAACGGCATCGGCGAACTGTCCGACGCGGCCTCGGCGCTTGACTGGGTGCAGTCGATCCATCCCGAGGCGCAGACGACGTGGATCGCCGGCTTCTCCTTCGGCGCATGGATCGGCATGCAATTGCTGATGCGGCGGCCCGAGGTGAAGGGCTTCATCTCGATCGCGCCGCCGGCGAACATGTACGACTTCACTTTCCTCGCCCCTTGCCCCTCCTCGGGCATCATCATCCAGGGCGAGGCCGACGAGGTGGTGACGCCCAGCGCGGTGCAGAAGCTGGTCGACAAGCTGCGTACCCAGCGCCACATCACCATCCACCACGACGTGATCCCCGGCGCGAATCACTTCTTCGAACATGAGATGCCGCAGCTCATGAAATCGGTGGACGACTATCTGGACATGCGCCTGGCGGGGGATCGCTAAGGGAGAAACGAGGGCCGGCCCGCCGGCGGGCGAGACATTCCGCCACATTCCCTTTCCCGTCATTGCGGCGAAAGCCGGAATGACGGACCGATCGGTGACACGCCCCCCTATCGCAGGGGAAAGCGGCAGATCGCCTCGATACCGCCGCCGCTGCGATTATGAAGGGTCAGCGTGCCGCCATGCTCGCCGGCTATGCCGCGCGCGATCGTGAGGCCGAGGCCGATGCCGCCGGTTTCGCGGCTGCGCGAGGGATCGCCGCGTTCGAACGGCTGGAACAGCTTTTCGATCTTCTCCTCGGGCAGCCCCGGCCCGCGATCGCAGACCCGCGCGACGGCTTCATGGCCTTCGCGCGCCAGCGACACCACCACCTCGCTGCCATAAGCGATGCCGTTGTCGATCAGATTCTGGAACAGCCGCGCAAGCGACACCGGATCGCCGCGGATGACGATCTGCGCCATCGGGCCGGCCGTTACCCGCCGCCCCATGTCATGCTCCTCGGCGACCAGCCGTCGCAGCAGCCGATCGAGATGGACATCGCCCACCTCGTCGCCATGCGTCACGCTGCCGCGCACGAAGCCGATCGTCGCGGCGATCATCGCGCGCATCTGCTCGACATCATTCTGCACCTTATCACGCACCGCCTCGGGGGCAGCCTCGATACGGAAGGCGATGCGCGTGAGCGGCGTCCTGAGATCATGCGCGATCGCGCCGATCATCGCCGTCCGCTCCGCCACATAGTCGGCAAGCCGCTGTTGCATCCGGTTGAGCGCGTGGGCGGCGGTGCGCAATTCGGCGGGGCCTTGCTCGGGAATGCGCGGGGCGAGCGGATCGCCCCCCATCCGGTCAGCCGCCTCGGCGAAGCTGCGGATCGGCCGTGTCAGCGCCCGCGCGAAGATCCAAGCGAAGGGCAGCAGGACGAGCGCCGAGACGCCGAACCAGAGAATGAGCCGCTTCTGCCAGGTCGAGACGATCGGACGCGGCGGCGTCTGCACGACGCGCCAGCCGCCATCGACATGGAGCGCGGCGATCACCGTATTGAAGAAAAGCGGCTCGCCACGCCGCATCGGCACCATCCGCTCGGGCCGCCGGCTGTCGCGAAACGGAAAGCTGGCGCGCTGATCGGGTTCGTAGAAAAGCAGGACGCGGGTGGGCGAGACGCCGATCCGTTGCGCCAGCCGCGCGGCGAAGCGCGGCTCGCTCGTCATCTGGTCGCCAGGCACGGGCGGCGTCGGGCTCCATCGCACCAGCAACGCCCGCTCACGCGAGTCATGGCGCGGATCGCCGGTCTGCCCGGCGAGCGTATCGGCGATATCGGACAGGCGGTTGAAATCGGGGCGCGGCGCCGGCAACGACAGCAGCATCGCGATCGATACCATCTGGCTGGCGATCAGACTCGCCAGCAGCAGCAGCAATGTGTGCCAGAAGACCGGCAGGCCGCGCAGCCTCATTCGTCCACCACCTTGAGCGTGAACATATAGCCTTCGTTGCGCACGGTACGGATCGGATCGTCGGGACCCAGCTTCTTGCGCAGGCGCGAGATGGTGACGTCGATCGCGCGATCAAACACGTCGCTGTCGATGCCCTTGCCCTGCTCGATAAGCTGGTCGCGCGTCAGCACGCGCTGCGGGCGATCGAGCAGCGCGTTCAGCGTCCGGAACTCGGCATCGGTGAGCAGGACCGAGCCCATGCCGATGCGGCTTACCGAGCGTTCGACGATATCGAGCGTCCAATCCCCGAAGCGGCGGACGGGGCCGTTGGCGCCGCCGCCCTGCCCCGCCTGCCGGCGCAATACCGCACGCACCCGCGCCAGCAGCTCGCGCGGATTGCAGGGCTTGGGCAGATAATCGTCGGCGCCCACCTCCAGCCCGATGATGCGATCGGTGTCCTCGCCCATCGCCGACAGCATGATGACCGCCGGGCCGCCCGGTTTGCGCAGGCGGCGGAGGATAGACAATCCGTCCTCGCCCGGCATCATCAGATCGAGAATGACGAGATCGAAGCGCTTCTCCGCCATGCGCGCATCCATCTCGACGCCACCCGACGCGCTCGACACCTCCATGCCGTTGGCGCCCAGAAAGTCCGAGACGAGCGCCCGCAGGTCGGCATCGTCATCGACGACGAGGATTTTGGGAGTTTCGCCGCTCACCGTCTACTTCCTTTGGTCTTTTCGGCGACGCGCGTCGGATCGCAATCGCTCGCCGCGGCCTGCGCGGGCGTGCGGGGCAGGGTCGCCAGCGTCAGCCGGCCTGCCCTCGCCGTGTCGAGCTGCCCAAACCGCCTGACGGCCGTCTTGCGAAACTCGTCACGGTCGACCGCGCGATTGAGGTCGGCGTCCGCCGCCGCGACCGGCTCGGGAATGTTGAGAAAGGCGTAGCGGCCCGCCCCCATCGCGCCGCCATATTCCAGGGATTTGCGTGACGGGCGCTTGCGGGTCCGTTCGGAGCGCGCGCCCATGCCGAACGGGTTTGGCCGGCTGACATAAAGCTGCACCTCGGGCGCGACGTCGCGCTCATAGCGCGTCACCTCGTCGGGCAGCAGCTCGCCGTCGCCATTCACGTCGAGCGCGGTGAAGAAGCGATCGGCGTCGGCCACCATCTCGGCGAGGGTGATCTGGCCGTCATGATCGGCATCCGCGCGCGCGAACCAGGCGCCCACCGGATCGGCCGCGCCCGCCGCCGCGCGGAACGGCTCCCCCATCGGCGAGAGGAAAAGCTGCGGATGCGGCGGCGGACAGGGCGGCAGGCGGTTCGCCGCCAGCGCGGGCCCGCCCACGCCGAGCAACAGCAGAAGGGCGATCCTCATTCGTGCCTCAGGGCATCGATCGGGTTGAGCGAGGCCGCCCGGCGCGCCGGGAAATACCCAAAGATCACGCCGATCAGCGCGGAGAAAACGAAGGCGAGCAGGTTGATCTGCGGATCGAACAGGAAGGGGACGCCCAATATCGGCGACAGGACAATCGTCGCGATCAGCGCAAGCGCGAGGCCGACGAGTCCGCCCAGGCAAGCAAGCGCCACCGCCTCCACCAGGAACTGCATCAGCACCTCGCGCGCCACCGCGCCGATCGCGAGCCGGATGCCGATCTCGCGCGTCCGTTCCGTTACCGAGACGAGCATGATGTTCATGATGCCGATGCCGCCGACGAGCAGGCTCACCGCCGCCACCGAGCCGAGCAGACCTGTCAAGATCTGCGTGGTGCCCGACAGCGTGTCCGAAATCTGCTTGGTATCAAAGACGTTGAAATCGTCCTCCTTGCCGGGAAGAATGTTGCGCCGCTCGCGCAGCAGCTTCTCGATCCCGTTCTGGACGGTGGTGGTGTCATAAGCCGGGTCCACCGCGACCATGATGAAATTGATGTCGCGATTGCCCGTGAAGCGGCGCTGCACGGTCTTCAGCGGCATGATGACGACATCATCCTGATCGCCGCCGAAGCCGCTCTGCCCGCGCGTCTGCAAGGTGCCGATCACGGTGCAGGACACGTCGCGAATGCGGAAACGCTCGCCGATGGCATCCTGCCCGCGAAACAGATTGTCCTGCACGGTGCTGCCGATGATGCAGACGGCCTTGCCCGCCTGCTCCTCGGCGCTGGTGAAGAGACGGCCGGCGCTCAGCGGCCATTGCTGCGCGATGAAATAGTCGCCCGTCGTGCCGTTGATCGACGTCGACCAGTTGGCGGCGTTGGCGACGGCCACACCCGACGACTGCACCTGCGGCGCGACCGCCTTGACGCCGGCGATCTGCGAACCGATCGCCTGCACATCCTCTATCTTGAAAGCCGGCGGACGCGGCCCGCCGCCGCCACGCCCGAAGCCCTGGCCGGGGCGGATCTGGAGGATGTTCGAGCCCAGACTGGCGATGCTCTGCTGCACCGCCTTCGTCGCGCCATTGCCGAGCGTCACCATCGTCACCACCGCCGACACGCCGATGACGATGCCGAGGATCGTGAGAAAGGACCGGAGGAGGTGTCGGCGTATCTCGCGGATGGCGAGGATGATCGTCGTGCCGAGCATTTACATCACCCCCGCCAGGCTGTTCTCGCGCGAGCTTTGCTCGACGCTTTCGACGATGCCATCACGGAAATGGATGATGGTGCGCGCATAGGCGGCCATCTCCGCCTCATGCGTCACCATCAGGATGGTGATGCCGCTGGTGCGGTTGAGTTCGGTCAGCAGGTCCATGATCTCGCGCGATCGCTCGGTATCGAGATTGCCCGTCGGCTCGTCGGCGAGGAGCACGTCGGGATGGGTGACGATCGCGCGGGCGATGGCGACGCGCTGCTGCTGCCCGCCCGAAAGCTCGGCAGGCGTATGATCCCACCAGTCGGCCAGCCCGACCTTGTCAAGCGCGGCCATCCCCATGTCGTGCCGCGTCTTCTTGTCCTCGCCGCGATAGAGGAGGGGCAGCTCGACATTTTCGAGCGCGGTGGTGCGCGCGAGCAGGTTGAAGCCCTGGAAGACGAAGCCGAGATAACGCCGCCGCAGCAAGGCCCTCTGATCGCGCGTCAGGCGCTCGACATGATGGCCGCGAAACAGGAACTCGCCGTCGGTCGGCACGTCGAGACAGCCCAGGATGTTCATCGTCGTCGACTTGCCCGACCCGGACGGGCCCATCACCGCGACGAAATCGCCCTGCGCGATGTCAATGTCGACGCCCTTCAGCGCCTGGAAGGCGGCTGCCCCTTCGCCGAACGTCTTGGTGACGCCGCGCAGCGAGATCAGCGGTTCAGCCACCACTCTGCCCTCCGCCAGCCTGGCCGCTCGACTGGCCGCCCGACTGGCCACGGCCACCGCGGCGCCGATTACCCGACGAACCGGCAGACTGCGACTGGGCGCCGGCGGCAAGCTTGCCGGTTATCACCTTCATGCCAGGCTTCAGCCCCTCGCCCGTCACTTCGGTCTGGCTGCCGTCGGTGTCGCCGGCCGTCACCTCTATCGGCTTCGGCTTGCCGTCATCGCCCAGCACATAGATCGTCTGACGGCTGCCGCGCCCGATACCGACCTGCCTTTCGGCGCGGTTGCCGCGACGCGGACGACGGGGCACCAGCACCGACGTCACGCCGCTCCTGCCGCTCGCCACGTCGGCCCGATCGGGCGTGAAGCGCAGCGCGGCATTGGGGACGAGCAGCACATTCTTCTTCTCGGTCGTCACGATGTCGGCGGTCGCCGTCATCCCGGGGCGCAGCAGCAATTCGCTGTTATCCACCGTCAGGCGCGCGGTGTAGGCGATGACGGTGCTGCTGCTCGCGCTGTTCGAGGAGGAGGAGGTATTGTTGCTCGATGTCGACGTGGCCGCGCCGCTGGCGTTGGCGCCGACATCGACCCGCTCGATCGTCGCGGGAAAGGTGCGGCCGGGGAAGGCATCCACCGCGAAGGTGGCGCGCTGCCCGGCCTTCACCTGGCCGACATCGGCTTCGTCCACCTTCACCTCCAGCCGCATGCGCGACAGGTCCTCGGCGATGGTGAAGAGCACCGGCGCGTTGAACGAGGCGGCGACCGTCTGGCCCGGCTCGACCTGGCGCGAGAGGACGACGCCGTTGACCGGCGACTTGATGAGCGCCTTCGAAAATTGGGTGGCGTCCGACGAAACCTGCGCCTGCGCCTGCGCCACCTGCGCCTCGGCGGTGCGCACGCCGGCCACCGCGCGGGCATAATCGGCGCGGCCGGTATCAAGCTCGGTCTTCGACGGCACCTTGCCGCCCGAGAGGCGATAGACCTCCTCCAGCCGCGCCAGATTGGCCTTGTCCTGCGCCGCCGTCGCCTCCGCCTGCGCGACTTGCGCCTTGGCCGACGCCAGCGCCGCCTTGCTCTGGTTCAGAGCATCCTGGAGGCGCGAGGTATCGAGCTTGGCGAGCACCTGCCCCTTCGTGACGCGGTCATTATTGTCGACGTTCACATTGGTGATGAGGCCCGACAGTTCGGAGCCGACATCGACCTGATTGGTCGGCGCGAGATTGCCCGTCGCCGAAACGGTGACGGTAAGATCGCCCCGTTCGACCGGCTGGGTCGCATAGGCCGCCTCCTCGCCGCCGCCGCGCACGCAGCGCCATAACAGGAGCGCGGCGAGGATCACGATCGCCGCGATGCCGATCCGCTTCATCCACACCATGCGGCGCGATTCGGGCTGCGCGCCCAGAAATTCGTCGAGATCGCTCTCGGCGGGAGCGGTGGGCTGGTCCATCATGGCCTCGATGCGGAAGAAGTGTGGGAATAAGCGCCGACCGAGGAGCCGGTCGCACTGGCGGGCATGGGCGCGGCTTCCCACCCGCCGCCCAACGCCTTGTACAGTTGCACCGCCGCGGTCGCCCGATCGGCACGCGCGGAGGCGCGGCTGTCCTGGCTGGACAGCAAGGTCCGCTCGCTATCGAGCAGCGACTGGAAATCGATCAGCCCGGCCTGATATTGGGCGCGCGCATAGGTGGTTGCGTTCTGCGCCGCCTCGGCGGAAGTGATCGCCTCGCGCTCGCGCCGGTTCGCGGCGTCGAGCGAGGTCAACGCATTCTCGACATCCTCGATCGCGGTCAGCACTGCGCTGCGATAGGCGGCGAGCGCGGCGTCCGCCGTCGCGCGCTGCCCCGCGATCCGCGCGCGTATCTGTCCGCCTTCGAAGATCGGCGCTGTGATCGCGCCGGCAATATTGCCGACCGCGCTGCTCAATAGATCGCCGAACGACGTGTCGGAGCCGCTGAACGATCCGGTGAGGCGCAGCGCGGGGTAGAGATCGGCCGTCGCGACGCCGATCCGCGCTGTCTCGGCGGCCAAGGTGCGCTCAGCGGCGGCGACATCGGGACGGCGCTGGAGAAGGTCGGCCGGCAGCCCCGCGCCGATTATCGCTTGCGATGGCAGCGGAATCGTCGTCCCCGTGCCGATCTCTGCGGTGACGGCGCCCGGCGCCTCACCCAGCAGGACGGCGATCCGGTTCACCGCCGATGCATAATTGGTTTCGAGCGTCGGGATCGTCGAGGCGGTCTGCGCGCGAAGCTGCCGCGATTGTTCGAGGTCGAGCGCGCTGGCGAGCCCCGCCTGGACGCGCCAACGGACGATCTGCAACGTCTCGTCCTGCGCGGCGAGATTCTGCTTGGCAATCACCAGCCGGCCGGACGCGAGCCGCGCGTCGAGATAGTTGAGCGCGACTTCGGAAACGACGCTGAGCTGCGTCGCGTGAAGATTGGCCTCGCTCGATCCGTAATCGGCGCGCGCCGCTTCGATCGAGCGGCGGACACCGCCGAACACGTCGACCTCATAAGCGGCGTCGAAACCAGCGCGGTAGACGGTGGTATCGCCGCCGGTGGAAATGGTCTGCCCCGTCGTCGGATCGATGACCGAGCGCCCACCCTGTCCGATGCTGCGCGAAATGGAGCCGCTGGCGTCGAGCGTCGGCAGGGCGCCCCCCTGCGCGCTCCGCAGCGAGGCGCGCGCCTGACGCAGCCGCGCGCCCGCCGCGTCGATATCAAGATTGGCGGCCAGCGCGCGTTCGATCAGATTGGTGAGTACCGGATCGTTGAAGCCCGTCCACCAGTGCGCGAGGTCCTTTTCCACGGGCACGCCCCGATCGGCGACGAAGCGCGACGGCACCTTCAGCGACGCGCTGGACGGCGGCCGATAATCGGGCCCCACCGCGCAGGCCGACAACAAGGCCGCTGCCGCAAGCGCAGAACCGGTTTGCAAAGAGGCGATCCGCATCATGGCATGATCTCTGGGGGGCGATTCTTGCCACGATATTTCAGCATTGAAATCCGATCCTGCCCCCCACGGGTTCCTGCGAAACGCCGCAAGACGGCGGGACCTTTGCATAAGTCCCGCCCGCAATCCAATCCCGTCCTTGCCGCATAAGCGAGAACTTTGCCCGCCTCACCCCATCCGGCGGTAATGAGGCGATGAAACGCCCCCCACGTGGGAGAGCGCCGAAGGTTTTGTAGCCCTCAATGATGGAGCAGCAACGGCACCGGGCTCTCGGCGACGAGGTGGGCGGTCACGCTGCCGAGGATCGATTCCCTGAGGCGCGAATGGCCGTAGGCGCCCATCACCATATAGCCCGCACCGAGGGCGAGAGCAGTATCGCCGAGCGTCGTGGCGACATCCTCGTCGCGGCGCGCCAGTTCCTCCGCATGGGATACGATGTCGTAGCGCGCGAGATAGTCGCTTGCCTCGGACGCGGGCACCTCGATCGAATCGTCGGGGACGGTGATGATATGGACCGAGGCCGCACGGCGCAGCAGCGACACGGCGGCGCGCAGGCTGTGCGCCGCTTCCAGCGTCCCGTTCCAGGCGATCGCAACCGGACCTTCGACGGCGAAGCGTCCCGCCTCTCTCGGCAGGGCCAGCACCGGCGCGCCGGCATGGATCGCGACATCGGGAATGATCGGCAGCGGCGCGGCGCGCTCCTCCGTCACCTCGTCGGGCAGGCTCAGGATCACGAGGTCCGCAAGGCGCGTCCGGCTGACGATCGCGCGCGCGGCCTCGCCGTCGAAGCGGCGCCAGTCCCATGAGATGCCCGCGCCGCGGATCTCCTCCTCTACCCGCGCCTGCATGGCGTCCTCGCGTTCCCGAAGCGCCTCGAGCACCGATGGCGAGACGAACATGCCGCCCAGCGGATCGGCGATGACGAAGGCGGTGAACGGCGTCACCTGCACGCAGGACAGGTGCGCGCCATGCTGTCGGGCGAGGTCGAGCGCGACCGCAAGGCGATCGGCCTGCCCGCTATCGTCGCGGATATGGACCAGAATGCTCTTCATGGTGGCGTCTCCCATGGCCAGGACGGGCAATGGCGTTGCGCGGAATCACCCTTGTCGGCAGGACTCAAACCAAGGAACCGGGGCGATCGTTCCGGCTGCGAACGCCGATAACGCCTTCGGCCGAACCGATCCGTCAGGCCGGATTACGGCCGATGAAGAATTCCCGGAACGGCTCCATGCTGGGATTGAGGCCGGCATCCTGCGCCGCTTTTCGCAGCGCGTACATCTGCGGATCATGAATGCGCTGCGTCGGCATACGCAGCGGCCCGCCATTATAGCCTTGCAACCAACCCTGGAATTTCCAGGCCTGCCGGTTGATGAAGGCGCCGCCGTTCAGTTGCGGCGCGAGCGCCTGGCGCGCCTTCCGGGCGGGATGCATCTGCCAGTAGATCGCCGTTGCCTCGTCGAACTTGCCGGCGCGCAGCAGGTTGAAGACGCGCGGGATCAGCGGCCCCCAGAATTCATGGTCGCTGGTCGCGGAAAGCTGGATCGGCATGAGCTGCGACAGCGGAAGCAACTCGCCTTCGATCGGCATCGAGATCACCACCTCCTTGCCGAACAGCCGGTCGCATTCGATCACCGACTGGATCGAGGGGAAGCCCCCTTCCGCCTTGATAGCGGCGATGTTCGGGCAATCGTCGAGCAGTCGGCGGATCAGCCCGACGGGGATATCCGATGGATGGATGCGCGAGGAAAAGCCCCACAGGAACATGGGGAAGAGCATGACCGCGAGGTCGGTCGCGTCACACACGGCTTTGGTATAATCGTAGATATCCTGCTCGCTTTCCGGATAGAAATTGGGCGGATAGGAGAGCAGGACGAACTCCGCGCCGGCCGCTTCGGCGCCCTTCACCGCCTCGATATTCTGGGCGAGATCGCTCCAGCTCGCATGGTGGGTGACGACCAGCCGATCGCCCGCCTCGTCCTTGATGATCGTCAGAAAATCCAGATATTCGGGCAGGCTGATCGACACCTCCGAGACGCCGAGCGTGCCGATGAAGCCATGCTCGATCGCCAGCCGCGTATCGTGGCGGATCGCCTTCTCGTTGATTGCCTTGAGATCGCTCGTGAAGGACGGGATCGTGCAGTTGACGACACCGACGAGCCGCTCACGGGCCCATTCGCGTGCTTCGTTTCGTTTATAGAGCGCCATCGTCAAGCTTCCCTGAATATTGCGGCCGGCTTCCCAACGGGTTCACTCGCCCTTGACCACGGGGCTGATGCTCACGGGAAGTGGTGTCCCCCGTCCCGCCGCGCGGGCACGCTCGACGCACATCGTGGCAACGGACAAATCCTGGATCGCCGCGCCTACCGATTTGTAGAGGACGATCTGGCCGGGATCGGTACGCCCCCGATGACGGCCCCCGATCACCGCATCGAGCCCCACCAGCTTGCCGGCAAAATCCACGCCTTCGTTGCGCGCCGCGATCATGTCGCCCGTCTCGTGGGCGACCTCCTCGACCATGTCGGCCACGATCAGGCCGGCACGGGAGATCGCCTCGGCATCCAGTTCGCGTTGCTCGGGCAAGGTCGAGCCGATCGACAGGACGGTAACACCCGGCCGAAGCAGCGCGCCCTTCAAGGTGGGGCCTTCGTCGCGCGAGCGCGCGGCGCAGACGATGAGATTGGCGCCGTCGAGCGCCGCTTCCACGCTTGCTGCCTGTGTCATCGGCGCGCCGATATCGGCAAGCTCGGCGATGAAGCGATCGCGGCTCGCCGGATTGGGGCTGTAGACCGTCACCCCCGCCAGTGGCCGCAACGATGCGAGCGCCCGGACATGCGTCTTCGCTTCGAAGCCCGACCCGATCGCCGCCACGCGCCAGGCCCCAGCGGGCGACAGCGCATCGGCCGCCAGCGCCGAAGTGGCGGCGGTGCGGAATCCGGTGATCGCATTACCATCGAGCAGCGCGGCCAGCGCCACCGTCTCCTGATCAAACAGGGGAATAAGATAAGAGGCGGTTTTCGCCTTCAGCGAGACGGCGATCATCTTCGCGCCCATCATTCCGCCGTCGGGCGCGATGCCGCTCAAGGTCCTGAGCCACCGCCCGTCGCCGCGCGCCATCGTCCTCGGGGGGAACAGGGCCGGCGCGGCCGCCGCCGCATAGGCCCGGCGCAGCGCGGCCACCGCGTCCCGCCAATCGAAGACCGCCCGAACATCCTGATCGGTGAGGAAAAGCGTGGGCGGCTGAGCCATCGCCTCTAGGCCGCCAGCGCCACCGCAGCCTCGGTCGGGTGCGGCACCTTGTAAAAATGGCCGTCCTTCATGATCGCGGTGATGTTGCCCTTGTCCTGAAGGATGCGGACGTCGCTTGTCGGGTCCCCGTTCACGAGCAGGATGTCGGCGAGTCTGTCGGCCTGTATCTCCCCCACCGGCAGCCCCATCAATTCGCCGCCATGACGGGTCGCGGCGACCAGCGCCTCGACGGGCGAGAAGCCGAGCAACTCGACGAAAAGCTGGAGATCGCGGGCGTCGCGGCCGACCGGATTATAGGGAAAGCCATAGTCGCCCCCCGGCAGCACGCGGATGCCCCTTTTCTTCATCTTCGGATATACCTCGGCCATCAGTTCGAGGCCGGAAACGGCGCCCATCCGCTCCGCCTCGGCGCGGCCGATGCCGAACGCCTGCGCCTCATGCACGCGCGCGTAGAGCAGGCCCGGCGCGGGCGCGGTGAACAGGTCGGCCTTGCGCGCCTCCAGCATGTCGAGCGCTTCTTCGTCGGCATAGGTGCAATGGAAGATCGCGCGAAAGCCCGCGCGGCAGGCGCGTTTGATCGCCTCGGCCGCCTGCGCGTGGCAGGCCAGCCAGATATCCACCTCGCGCGCCGCTTCGCCGATCGCCTGCGCCTCCTCTTCGGAATACATCAATATCTGCGCGCCGCCGGGGGCGAAGCCTTCGTCGCTCGACATCAGGAACTTGATCGTGTCGCAGCCAAGCGCCTTCATGTCGGCGACATATTGGCGCAGGCCGGGGATGGTGCGGTCATGCGTCGGATCATGGCCCGCCGGCACACCCATCACCCCTTCGGCGCCCTTCTCGAGCGCCGAGGCGCGCAATCGCGGGCCGGGCAGCGCGCCGCGATCGATCGCGTCGCGCAGCGCCACCTCGAAACGCTCGCCCAGCGAACCGGCCGAATAGGCGCTGGTGAAGCCATGATCGAGCGTGATTCGTGCATTCTGCGCCGTGACCAGCAGATGCTCCTCGATCGGCAGCGTCATCGTATTGACCACGCGCTCCACCGAAGACGGCCAGGTGAGGTGCGCATGGCCCTCCACCATGCCCGGCATCAGCGTCTGCCCGCCCCCGTCCACCACCGTCGCACCCGCGCGATCGAGCCGCTCGTCCCCCTTCGCGACCGCCTCGATCCGATTGCCGCGCACCAGCACCTCGCCTGGGAACAGCGGATCGCCCGAACCGTCGAAGACACGCACGTTGGTGAATAATATGGCCGACATAGGTCCTCCTCAGGCGCCGGTATCAGCAAAGAGGCCGGCCGCCTCGATACCCGCGACGGCGCATAGTTCGTCATTGTCCGATGTATCGCCGCTGATGCCGACCGCACCGATCAGGGCGCCCGCCGCATCCCGGATCAGGACGCCGCCGGGGACCGGCAGGATGCCCTTGGGAAAGATATCGTTGAGCGCGCTGATAAAGGCGGGCGCGGCCTGTGCGCGCCTCGCAATCTCGCGCCCGCCAAATCCCATGCCGAGGCATCCGGCGGCCTTGGCGGTGGCGATCTCCGGCCGCGAGATCGACGCCCGTTCATCGCGTTTCAAGGCAAGCGCATGACCGCCCATATCGAGCACGACGACGCACAGCGCATGGAAGCCGCGCGTCCGCCCTTCCGCCAACGCGGCATCGACGATGCGCGACGCCTGGTCGAGCGTCAGCGTCATGCCGGCTCCTTCGCCATCCAGCGCTGCACGATGCGCCGCGCCTGAATGCCCGCCGTGTCCATCTTCACGCTGATCTCGGGGATCGATCCGCCGCGCGGATCGCGCTCGAACGTGGCCTGTATCGCCTCGATCATCTCCTCATCCTCGGCGAACCCGATCTTGGTGAGGTCTTCCAGCGCGCGCATGTCTTCCGGCGCGGTGCCGTAATCACGCGCCGCCACCCAGAAATAGTGCATCCGGCCACGATCGATCGGCGTCGTCGCATGCGCCACGCGGAAACGGCCGCTGATCTCGCCCGTCTGTGGGTCCTTGAGATCGACCGCCGCGCGTTGGAGCGCGGGCGATACGAACGATCCGTAATTGTCGCGATCATAGGGCGTGCCGGGCGGCAACCCCATTGGCTGGGCAAAGACGGGAGGCAGCGGACTAGCGGTGAAAACCTGCCGGTAAGAGGTGGTGTCGCCTTCGGTGCTGAACGTCGGCGGATCGACCCAGTCGGTAATCTTGAAGGTGGTCGCGTGGACATAGCCGAAATGCGTCAGGTCCAGCACATTCTCCTTGAGCAGCATGTAATTGGCGTTGACGTCCATCCGCCCATGCACCTCAGCGAAGGCGGGATCGGCCGTCCACTCCAGCACCGGCGGCGGCGGCACCTCACCGATCCGGTCCGGATCGCCCAGATAGATCCAGAGATAGGGCGGCCGTTCGACCAGCGGGAAGCCGCGGATGCGCGCGGCGCCGAGCGGCGCGTTCATCGACGGCACAAATGTATTCGCGCCCGTTTCGTCGAAACGAAAGCCGTGATAGCCGCACTGCACCTCGTCGCCCTTGAGGCAGCCGAGCGACAGCGGCGCGCCTCGGTGCGGGCAGCGATTCTCGATCGCCGCCGCCGTCCCATCCTCCTTGCGATAGAGCAGGACCGGTGTGTCGAGCAGCCAGCGCCCGAGCAGGTCGCGCGTCACCTCGTCGGAAAAGGCCGCCACCCACCAGCAATTATAGGGATAGTTGCGCTCCGATGGCGCGACAGGCGGACGCCACCCCATTTCGTGCTTCAATTCAACGCGTGTGGCCATAAGGACTCTCGTTCGTCACGGTTGGAGTGTCATTGCGCGCGTCGGCGAGGGCGAAGCGCACCGCGCCGGGCGTCGCGGCGAGGGCGATCAGGGCGCCGAACAGCATCTTGAGCGCGAGCGCGGGCAGCGGCGCGAGGAAAGGCGCCGCCGACAGGAGCAGCAGCAGCGCGGCAATCCCCCCTCCGGCCAGCACCGCGAGCGCCAGCGCGACCGCGAGCGCGCGGACGGCGATCGCCGCCCCGCCGCGCACGCCCACGAAGGATAGCCGGGCATGGGATTTCGCCTTGGCGGCCATCATCAGGCCGGGAACGAGTCCCCCCATCAGCGAAACCATGAACGCCTGTGGCACAAAATCGGCGGCGTAGCCCCTCACCCCGTTGAGCGGCGCCGGCGCGGCGAGGCCGAACAGCGCCACGAACATGCCCGCGCTGATCGCGACATTGATCGCAATGCTGATCGCCGTTTCGCGCACGATAATGCGGTTCGCGCCCATCATCAGCCTCGATTCTTGAGGAGGCTGACAGTCTTCGTTCGCATAGGGGCCATGCCACCTCCTGACGCGCGCCAATTGTTCGCGCTTCTTCTTGTTGGCCCGATACGGTCACTCCGGGCCGTAAAATGCAAACTGCATTCTCTGATGCTTGGCATCGGATCGACCGATAAGGCCTTCTATCTAGAGCGGCGCGATGTGAAACAGCCGCTCGGCATTGCGATAGGCGATGAGGTCGCGTTGCTCCGGGCCTAACGGCAGCGCCCGGAACCGCTGCGCCGCGTCGGTCGCATCCTCGAACGGCCAGTCCGCCGCGAACAATATCCGGTCCGCGCCCATGACCGCGATCGATTGCTCGACCGCCGGCGCCCAGTTCATCCCGCTGGTCGTCAGGTGGAAGTTCGTCTTCAGATAGTCGCTCGGCCACCGCTTGAGCTTTACCCGACCCGGAGAACCGTCGACGCGATAGCGTATGTCGATCCGGTCGATGAAGAACGGCAGCCCTTCGCCCAGATGGCCGAGAACGATCTGTAACTTCGGGAAGCGATCGAACACGCCCGCCATGATCAGTCGCAGCGCATGCAGGCCCGTGTCCGCGGCAAAGCCCCAGATCGGGCCGACAAGACTGTGATCGACGAAGGGCCGCACCATAGCAGGCGCAGGCTCGCGGGGATGCAGATAGAGCGGCGCGCCAAGCGCCTCAGCCGCTTCGAGGATCGGCCAGAATTTAGGCTCGTCAAGATATTCGCCCTTCGTATGCGAATTGATCAGCCCGCCATGCAGACCAAGCCGGCGCATGCCGCGTTCCAGTTCGCGGGCCGCCTTTTCCGGCGCTTGCGGCGCGATTGTCGTCAGGGGCGCATAACGGCGCGGATCGCGGCGCGCCACCTCGGCCATTCGATCGTTGGCGAGCGCCGCCAGCCGGCTGCCTTCGTCGGCATCGAAGATCTGCACGCCCGGCGATCCGTGCAGCAGCACTTGCGTGGTGATGCCGGCCATGTTCATGGCGGATTCGCGGGCGCCGGCGAAATCGACCAGTTCGGCAAACCAGCGCCGACTTTGCTCGGGTCCGAATCCCTGCATCAACGCGAGCAAGCCCGGTTCCTCCCCGGGATGCTGTTGCAGCCAGGTGCGGGTGGCCGCCTGAATCTCGGGAAGCGCAAAGCCTTCCTCAGCAGCGATCAGCCGTTTCGGCATATCCGCCATCGCCGCACTCCCGGAGGCCGCGGCGGCAACCGCGACCCCCATCATCAGTTCGCGCCGATCGATCAGAACTTGACTCCCGCGCGAACCCCATAGGTTCTCGGCGGGCGCAGCGCCCCGGCGATCATCGAGCTGAAGGGCGTCGGGAAGGTCGCCGACATCACCGTTTCATCGAACATGTTGTTGATGAAGCCGCCAATGAAATAGCGTTTCTCAGGCGCGTACCATGTCACGGCGGCATCGACGAGCCAATAAGCCGGCTGATATTCGAGCGGCAGGAATTCCAGCCCCGTCAATGTCGATGTCTGATGATGCGCGCGCGCATCGATCACGAAATCGCCGAACGACGTTGGCACCCGCTGCTGCGCACTGAAATTCAGCGTCCATTTCGGCGCGTTCGGCGGCCGCTGGTTGCTGCAATCAACCGTGTAGACCGTACCGGGCGCCGACGCGTTGCCGCAGCCGGTGCCATTGAAGAACCCACCATTCTGGTTCGGCGTCGTATAGACGAAATTATTATATTTGGCGTCCAGATACTGGATATCGGCGCCAAGTGTCGTCGTGTCACTGGGCGCCAGCTTGATTTCCACTTCCGCGCCTTGGAAGGTGGCGCGCCCGACATTCTCCGTCGCGAAGATCGACGTGCCATTGCTGTCATAGGTCAGATGGCTGATCTGCTGATTGCGATAACGCCAGCGGAACAGCTCGACATTTAATTGCAATCGATTGTCGAAGAAGCGGTTCTTGGACCCGACGGTGAACGCCGTGATCGTTTCAGGCCGGTAAGTGCCGTTGTCGTGCGAGAAGAAGAATCCGCCCGCCTTGAAGCCCGTTTCAAAGCTTGCATAAAGCAGGTTGTGCGGCGTTACGTCCCAATCCGCGCCAAGATGATAGGTCGTGCGTTTGAAATTCGCCCGCTGATCGTCGGAGATCAGCGTCGCGGTCTGGATATAATTGAAGCCGGTGTTGAACGGGTCGGGGAAGCCGCCATAAGGCGCCGGCCCGAGCGCCGGATTGATGATCTGCCCCGGGCCGGTAAGCCCCTGCGGGAACGGATCGTATGGCAAAGGCGGCGCGTTCGGGCATTGGGCAAAGGGCGGGTCCGTACAAATCCGCGTGAGGATCAGGTCCTCACCGGTGAAGGTCTTATGATCCCAGGTTTGGCGCGCGCCGGCGTTCAGCCGCAGGTCGGGCGTGACGGCCCAGGTCAGCCGGCCGAAGAGTGCCTCGCTCTCGGTATTGAGGCGGACGTTCGTCTCATAGGTTCCGTTCGATTGATGCAGGTAAGCAACGAACGGATCCTTCGTTTCCTCATTATAGTAGAAGGCGCCGATCAGCGCACGCAGGGGCTTGTCCTCGGGCGTCGCGAAGCGCGCCTCCACGCTGCCCTGGTTCGAATATTCCTTCTGCCGGATATAGAAGCCCGGCGTATAGCTCAGATAATCGAGCTTGCTTTCGCGATAGGCGGGAATGACCGTCAGCGTGCCGAGCGAGGTGCGCCAGTCGATCGTCGCCGAAATCCCCCAGAAACTATCGTCCTGGAAGGCCCTTTGGTCGCTGGGAATACCATAGAAATTCCGCCCGAGCAGCGCATTGGGCTGGCTCGTATAATAAGCCTGGCCCTGCGGCGAGAGGAAGCCGATGCGGTCGTCCGGATCGAAGCCCGGCGTCGTCACGATCCCCGATGCCGGCGGGAAGGCCGCGCTCTCAGTCCCCACGATCGTCGCGCCGGGGCCGCTGCCCCCCTGATGGAAATAATCGGCGACGATATTGATCGACAGCGCGTCGTCCGGCTCCACCCGGAACGAGCCGCGCAGGCCCCAATCCTTCTGGTTGTCGCTGCCGTCGCTCATATAGGGATCATGCTTGACGTAGATGCCCGCCACGCGAAAGGCCGCCTGTTCGCCAAGCGGGACGTTGATCGCGCCATCGAGCCGGACGGCGTCGTAATTGCCATATTCGATCGAGCCTTCGCCCTCGAACGCGTTGAGATCGGGCCGATGGCTGATCACGTTGATCGCGCCGCCGGTCGCGTTACGGCCATAGAGGGTGCCCTGCGGCCCCTTGAGGACCTCGACGCGCTCCAGATCATAGAAAAAGCCGGTGCTCGACGACGGCCGCCCGATATAGACGCCGTCGAAGTTGAAGGCGATCGCCGAATCCGAAAAGGCGTTGCCGTTGAAGTTGCCGACGCCGCGCAGATAGAACAAATTGTACGGCCCGGCCGCCTGCGTCACCTGAAGCGAAGGTATCACCGAGGTCAATTCGGTCGGACGACTGACGCCGGCCTGGGCGAGCGCTTCTCCCGAAACAGCCGAGACGGCGATCGGCGCATGCTGCAAATTCTCGCTGCGGCGCTGCGCCGTGACGACGATGTCCTGAATGCCCATCTGCGCGGTTCCGGCCGCCGCGCCGGCATCGGCCACCTGCTCCTGCGCGAAGACACCGGTGGGGGCCAGGGAAGCCACCAGACAGGTAGAAGCAAGTAACAGCTTTTTCATGAAAACTCCCCTCCCCACAGTCATTTGTCCGTCTCTCAAGCTGCCGTGCTCGGCATGCTCCCGCGGGTCTGTCGTCGAACGGTAACTGGGGTGCGGAGGTCGGTCCAATCGATAGAAGCGGTGCCTCATATCAGCATTGATGATGGATCAGGCCGCGCCTTCTATTGCCGCCGCCGATCCATCGATGCGTGGCTTTGGATTGGTCGCGACGCGCCTTCTTTCGTATCGAACCCGTCATGCACGATCTTTTCAGCCTGGCCGGACAATCGGCGATCGTCACGGGCGGCTCGCGTGGCCTCGGTCTCGCCATCGCCGAACTCTTCGCCGCGGCCGGCGCTCATGTGATGATCGCGAGCGAGGACGCCGATGCCTGCGCCGCCGCCCAATCGCGGCTCGCGGCGAAAGGGTATGCGATCGCATGGCGCAAGTGCGACGTCACCGATCGGGCCGAGCAGGAAGCACTTGTCGAGGCGACCGCCGATCGGTTCGGCGGCATCGACATTCTCGTCGCCAATGCGGGCATATCGGGGCCGATGGTCGGCAGCGTCGATCTCGATCCTTCCGCCTATCGGCAGGTGCTGGCCGTCAATCTCGACAGCATCGTCGAGCTATGCGCGCTGGCGGTGCCGCATCTACGCCGGCGCGGTGGCGGCAGCATCCTCCTCATGTCGAGCCTGTCGGCGCTCCGCGGCAACAGGAGCATCGGCGCCTATTCGCTCGCCAAGGCGGCGCTCGCCCAGTTGGCGCGCAATCTTGCGGTTGAGCTTGGCCCCGATAATATCCGGGCGAATGCGATCGCGCCGGGCTTCATCCGCACCGATCTTGCGGCGCCGCTACTGGCGGATGCAGGCTTCATGGCGCGCCGCATGCAGATGACGCCGCTGCGGCGCCCCGGCACGCCCGAGGAAGTCGCCGGCGCCGCGCTGTTTCTGGCGAGCCGTGCCGGCGGCTTCGTCACCGGCCATACGCTCGTCGTCGACGGCGGCACCCTGATAACGGACGGATCATAAGGAGAGACGCGTGAAACTGGCCACCCTTCCAGACGGCACCCGGGACGGAACGCTCGTGCTCGTGTCGCGCGACCTTACGCATATGGCGCCCGCCTCGGGCGTCGCCGCGACGCTGCAGGACGCGCTCGATCGCTGGCACGAAGCCGGGCCGGCACTACAGTCGATCGCCGAGGGGCTGGAGCGCGGCGACGGCGATGTCCGCCCGTTCGATCCCGCCGCGACGCTCGCCCCGCTTCCGCGCGCCTGGCAGTGGCTCGACGGATCGGCGTTCCAGAGCCATGGCGATCTCATGGCGACCGTCTTCGGCACGGAGAAGCACGCCTATGACACGACGCCGCTAATGTATCAGGGGCTGTCGGATCATTTCCTCGCGCCGACGGCGGACTGCCCGTTGCCGAGCGAGGAGGACGGCATCGATTTCGAAGGCGAGTTCGGCGTGGTGGTGGATTCGGTGCCGATGGGCACCGATGCCGCCGCCGCGCGCGACCATATCCGTCTGATCGTTCTGATAAACGACTGGTCGTTGCGGCGCATCGCACCCATCGAGATGAAGACGGGCTTCGGCTGGATACATGCCAAGCCCGCCTGCGGCATGGCGCCCGTCGCGGTAACGCCCGACGAGCTTGGGCCGACGTGGCGCGATGCGCGAGTGCATCTCGATCTGCTGGTCGAATGGAACGGCCGCCGCTTCGGAAGGGCGAATGGCGGCGCCATGGCGTTCGGCTTCGATCAATTGATCGCGCATGCGGCGCGAACGCGCGATCTCGTCGCCGGCACGATCATCGGCTCCGGTACGGTTTCCAACGACAATTTTCGCGATGTGGGCTCGTCATGCATTGCCGAACGGCGCGGCATCGAAATGCTCGATCAGGGCGAGGCGCGCACATCCTTCATGCATTTTGGCGATCGGGTCCGGATGGAAGCGCGAGGAACGGACGGCGGATCGATGTTCGGCGCGATCGATCAGCAGGTCGTGCGCGCCGTTCAGTAAGGCTGGGCGAGCATCGCGGTCGCCTCCTGTTCGGCCGCTATCATCTTCGGACGGCCGTCGGGCTCCATTTGCGCGCGTGAAATCGTGACGCTGGCCTCCAGGATCGTGCGGACCCGCGCATAGCGACGCCGCATGAAGATATCGAGCGCTTCATCCAGAGCATTCGATGCAATAAGGCAGTGCGCGAGGACGACACCGTCCTCGATCCCCATTGCCGCGCCCTGCGCCAGCGTCGGCGGCCCGGCATGCGCCGCATCGCCGATCAGGATGACACGGCCGCGATACCAGGGCGGCGGCACCTGGACCGCTTCAAGATTGCGATAGGTGATGTCGCCCGGACGCTGCGACAGCCGGGGCGCCAGTTCTGCCGGAAAACCCGGAATATCGCCGATCAGCGCCGCCATGCGAACGGCAAGATCGGGCGCGTCGCGGGGCGGCGGCCGATCATCCCGGTCGACGATGTAGAGATAAAGATCGTCAGGCAGCGGCGTATAGCCAACGGTGCCGACGCCTCCGCCGAAGACGAAGGACACATCGCCGCGCCTCACGCCGGGCACGAGGCCGCGCCAGACTGCCTCCCCCGTGCGCACAGGGCCGGGCTGATCGGGAAACAGCAGGCCACGCATCGTCGAGCGGATGCCGTCGGCGCCGACGACGAGGTCCGCCGCAAAGGATCGCCCATCCGCCAGGTGGACGACGGCCTCTCCATCCGCTTCGTCGATCGCGCACACCTCGGCGCCCGTGACGAGCGTCGCGCCCGCCTCGCGCGCACCATTGATCAATATCTGGTGAAGCGCTGCGCGGCTCATGCCCGTGAAACCCGGCCAGGAGGAGCCGGCATGACGCTGCGTGCACTTCGTCGCCGCGAGTTGGCCGCCGGCTGTGTAATAATGCAGCGCCTCGACGGGCACGCCTTTTTCCAGACAGCGCGCCGCCAGGCCGATCTCGCCCAGCGCATCCATCGCATTGGATTGCAAGCCAAGCCCGATGCCGCCCTCATCGGCGATGCTGTCCTTGCGTTCGAGCAAAGTGACGGCGATGCCCCGCAGCGCCAATGCCCGCGCGGTGACGAGGCCGACGATCCCGCCGCCCACGATCAAGGCCGTCGCGACAGCCGCCATCAGGGCTGGACCTCTTCCAGCGTCCGACCCTCATGAACATAGGGCGCCGCTTCGGTCAGCACGAAGACAAGACGGCAGGGCTCGGTGCCGCTGGGATTGCGCCAGAGGTGCATCGTCCCGCGCTGCACGATGATATCGCCGGGGCCGAGCAGGGTCTTCGCCCCGTCGTCCAGTTCCAGTTCGATCTGGCCGGACATCACGATTCCGTAATCGATGCTGTTGGTGCGGTGCATCGGTGACGCGCACCCCGGAAGGATATCGACGACGCGGATCACAGACCCTTGATGGATGGTCAATCCCGCCTGTCGCTCGCGGCCGTCCGTCTCGTCATTATTGTCGGCGGGAACGGCCGCGGTCGTCCAGATAAGCGCGAAATCCGCGACTCCGCCCGCTATGCGTTCGGGGCGAAAGGCGTCGTCCGAACGGAACACCGCCCGCCCGTTCGCGTCATGCCCGGTGACGACGCGGCGCACCGCTCCCGAATTGCTCATGCGTGTTTCTCCGATTCTTCGGCTTCGATGCCACGGAAGGCCGCGGCGACAAGCTCCTCCACAGTGCCGTCATGCGTGAACCCAAGCCGGTCGGCGTGGCGGGTCGTGAGCGGCGGCTGGCGTCCGAAACCCGCCTCCAGCGCCACGTCGGGCGCATAGCGCACGAAATCGGCCCCGATGCCCGCTTGACGCGCGACTTCGCCTACCAGCGCGCCGAACGAACAGCGCACCGCCGGCAAGGTCAGCGCGAAAGGCTCGCCCACCGCCCCGCGCCCGAGCGTCAGCGCATGCGCGAGATTCTGCACGATCCGCTCGCGCGACATCAGCCACATCATCGCCTCGGGTGAGACGGGCGCGACGAACATCTCCCGCACGCGCGCCGCGTGGAAGAGGTCACTCATGAAGGCCGACTTCATTCCCGAGGGCGCGCGCGGCCGGGCGAGGATACCGGGCAAGCGAAGCGACGCCGCGTCCAACGCGCCGCGCCGCGTCATCGTCGCCAGCCATTGCTCCATCATCGCCTTGTGCGCGCCATAGAGCATCCGGGGTCGCAGCGGGCTGTCGTCGTCGACGGCGGGTGGCAGCGGGTCGCCGAAAACGGCAATGCTGCTCGCGAAGAAGAAGCGCGGCGCCTTCCGCGCCCGGCAGACCGCCTCCACCAGTGCAGCCGTGCCGTCGATATTCACACGCCAGCCGGCCGCCGGATCCTGCTCGGCAGCGCCACCAGGCACCGTCGCCAGATGGATCACGGCATCGCAGCCCTCGCCTACCGCCGCCGCGATCACCTTTTCGTCGGTCAGATCGCCTTCGATGAGGGTCGCTCCGGGAATGTTCGCGAGACTGTCGCAAGCTCGATCGAGCGCAACGATAATATGTTCGGCCGTCAGCCGCCGAACCAGCGCCCGACCGACGAAACCGCCCGCGCCCGTGACGATTATTCTCACGCCACCTCCGCAGCGCAACGCACCACCTGCGCGCCGACGAGGCCGTCGATTTCGCCGCGCATCTCGTCGCCATCGCGAAGGAAGCGATTGTAATGCGTGCCGTTGCCCGATGGCGAACCGGTCATGATGATATCGCCCGGCACAAGCTGCGCGTGCATCGAGATGAATTCGATGACCCGCCCGACGCCGAAGATCATGTCGCTCGTCCCCTCGTCCTGCATCGTCTGACCGTTCAGCATCAGGCGGATGTGCAGCTTCTGCGGGTCCGGCACGAAGCGCGCCGGCGTCACATAAGGGCCTATGATCTTGAATCCCGGTGCGCCCTTGCAGGCCATCCAGTCCATGCCGAGATTCTTGAGATCGGTGCGCGAAACCAGTTCGCGAGCGGTGACGTCGTTCGCCATCGTGTAGCCCGCGACATAATCCAGGCCCTGCCCCGCCGGAATACGCCGCCCCGGCTTGCCGATCACCGCCGCAAGCTCGAACTCCCAATCGGGCTCGGTCACGTCGTGCGGCAGGATCAGTGCGCGTGCCGGCCCGGCGATGCTGCTGTGTAGCCCCACCCAGACGAATGGCTTGCCGCTGGCCGCACGCGCGTCCATCTCTCGCTCGCCATAGGCCCGGCGCTCTTCCTTGCCGAGATGCTGCAGCCCCCCGGCCCCGCTATCAACAATAAGTTCAATCACATGCTTGCGGTAATTCGCCCCCGCGCCGAACAAATTTTCCGGCATGTGCGGCAGATGCGCGACGAAGTCGGTTTCCGGCTGCCACATATCGGGCGCGGCCGCCGCAACCGCCTCGGCGATCCGCCCCTCCCAGCGCACCCATTCACCGAACAGGCCGAGAAGAGTGTTCGGCGCGTCGGGGAGCAAGGCGGCGAGCGGCGCGACCTTGCCGGCGCGCACGACGCCCGGCCAGCGCGCCTCATCGGCGCGCGTGAATGTCCCCAAGGCATATATATCGGGCATGAAGCGGCTCCTCTTCTGCCCGCTTCATAAGCCGCGGCGCGCCCCACGATCCAATCGGAAGCATGGTTGCAAGATATCAGCGATTGCGATAGCTCATCGCCCCACGGCTCGCTGCGATTGATACATTCACCTCTGGAGAGGTGCCGAAATGCGTTTCGAAAGGCTCGATCTCAACCTGCTCGTCGCGCTCGATGCGCTGATCGAGGATCGCAGCGTGTCGCTTGCCGCGCGGCGGCTCTTCCTCAGCCAGCCGGCGCTCAGCGGCGCGCTCAACCGCCTGCGCGAATATTTCCGGGACGACCTGCTGGTCCAGTCGGGCCGGCAGATGGTGCTGACGCCGAAGGCGGAGGAGCTTCGCGGGCCGGTGCGCGAAGCCTTGATGCTGATCCGCGCGCGCATCACCACCCCGCTCGTGTTCGATCCGGCGACGGCGCAGCGCCAGTTCACGATCGTCGCGTCGGACTTCGCCTATAATGTGCTGCTGGCGCCGGCCTTCGAGGAAGCGGCGCGCATCGCGCCCGGCATCACCTTCGAAATGCTGTGGACTGACCGGCTGGCGATGGAGCGGCTGGAAAGGGGCGAGGCCGATGTGGTGATAACCATCGCCAGCTATCTCTCCCCGGAGCATCCGCGCATCCCGATGTTCGAGGACGAGCCGGCGGTGATCTGCTGGTCGGGCAGCAAGCACGCCGCCGGCCTGACCGAGGAGAGCTTCCTTGCCGCCGGCCACGCCATCGCCTTCTTCGGCGACGACCGCCACCCGGCCTATACCGAGTCGCATTTCGCGCAGCAGGGCATCGCCCGGAAGATCGAGATACGGCTGCCCACCTTTTTCGCGCTTCCGCAGGCGGTCGTCGGGACGGAGCGCCTGGCGACGATGTGGCGGCGCCACGCGGAGTTTTTCGCAACCTTCCTGCCGATCACCGTGCATCGGCCACCCTGGCAACTCCCGAGGATCGTGGAAGAGGCGCAATGGCATAGCCTGAGGGCCAATGATGAAGGTATCAAATGGCTTATCAGGCTGCTTACCACGCAAGCTGAGAAGATTTCCTTCAGCCCCGCTTGAACGCTGATAGGTCGCATTCATTCAAACGATTTCCATGAGGCGCGCTCCCTCTCCTATCCTTGGCGCAAATGGATAGGGATATGGCCTATGAGTGGTATCAATGGCGTCGAGAGCGTCATCTATGGCGTCGAAGACCTGAATCTTTGCGTCCGTTACTTCGTCGATTTCGGATTGCCGCTGATCGAACAGGATCAGAAAGAGGCACTGTTCGAGCTTGAGGAAGGTTCGTCGGTCATCCTCCGCCCGCTCGCGAATGCAACGGTGCCGGGGCAGAAGCTGGTCGGCTACGGCGTGCAGCAGGTGATATGGGGCGTGCCCGACGCCAAATGGTTCGATCGGGTCGTGGCCCGGCTCCGCAAGGTGACGGACGTCAGGATCGACGGGGACGGCGCCGCCCGCTTCCTCGATGGCGACGGCATCGCCTGCGGCCTGCGCGTCTATCCGAAGCGAACGATCTGGGGCGCCCCTGATCCGCTCAACAGCTACGGCAACGTCAATCGCATCAACACGCATCGCAAGTGGCGGCTGAAGGCCAATCCGAAGACGATCGAGCATGTCGTTTTCCAGGTGCCTGACCCGGAGGCAAGCTGGGCCTGGTATCGCGACAATCTGGACTTCCGCCTCTCCGACGTTCAGCAGGACTTCGGCATCTTCGCGCGCGCGCCGGGCACCAACAATCACCACAATATCTACTGGCTGAAAGCGGACCTGCCCTTCCCCGGCCTCGATGGGCAGACGCGGTTCAACCACGTCAATTACGGCGTCGAGGATATGGACGAAGCGATGGTCGGCGCCAATTATATGGAGCGGCGCGGCTGGCAGAAGTCGGTCTGGGGGCTCGGCCGGCATCGCATCGCCAGCTCGATCTTCATGTATCTCCCCTGCCCCGCCGGCGGCGACGCCGAATATGGCGCGGACAGCGACGTGCTCGACGACAGCTGGGTGCCGCGCACGTGGAACGCGCGATTCGGCACGATGATCTTCATGCACAATCTGCAGCCCTGGATCTTCGACGAGGCGCCGTGGGACGTCAGCTATGTCGAAGGCACGACGCCCGCGCGCAAGGTGAAGCCGCATCCGGCCCAGCCGGACCAGGTCATCGAAGCCGAGAACGACAAGGAAAGCGCCGAATAGCGGACGGCACGGGGAGGAACCATGGTGAAGAAGCGGTATCGCGCCGATCATATCGGCAGCCTGCAACGACCGAAGGCGCTGCTCGACGAGGTCCACAGCATCTATGAGGCGGGCCACACCGCGCTGATGGCGGAGGAGCGGCGGAAGGACCGGAGCCGGCTTCATGCGATCGAGGATGAAGCGATCGAGCGGGTGCTTCGCAGGCAGGAGGAAATCGGCCTGCCCGTCGTCACCGACGGCGAATTTCGCCGGATCATGTATTTCAACTCCTTCTTCGACGCGGTGGACGGCATCGCGCCCAGCGCCGCCAAGCTCCATTTCCAGGACGATGAGGGAACCGTCGTCGAGCATGAAGGGCCCGCCGCGATCGTCGGCCGTCTCCGGAAGATCGACAATCCCGCCGCGCGCGAGGCGCAATTCGCGGCGGCGCATACCGGTCGGACGGTGAAGGTGACGTTCCCCACCGCCTCCTTTCTCGTCGCGCAGGCGGTGCTGGGGCCGGCCGTCGCCAGCGGGGCCTACCGCTCGCACGAGGAAGCCGCCGATGCGCTCGTCACCATCCTGCGCGAACTGGTCGACGAGACGATCGCCGCCGGCGCCAGCTACATCCAGTTCGACGTGTCGGGCTATATGATGATGGCCGCCAGCCCGATCGGCCAGATGCTCCGGTCCAAAGGCATGGATGTGGACGCGCTGCTGGCCCGGATGATGGAGGCGGACCGCAAGGTCGTGACCGGTCTGCCCGCGCATGTCACCACTTGCCTGCATCAGTGCCGGGGCAATTATGCGTCGCGCTATATCGTCAAGCATGATAATCTGGGCGAGCTTGGCGCGGCCTTCTTCTCGCTGCCCTACGATCGGTTCACGCTCGAATGGGATGGGCGGGTCGAGCGGAGCGATACCGACTATGAAGCCCTGAGCCGGGTGCCGCGCGGCGGCGCGACGGTGGTTCTGGGCGTCGTCAGCACACGGCATCGCGAGTTGGAGAGCGCGGACCAGATCAAGCGCACCGTCGAGCGCGCGGTGCGCCATATCCCGCTCGAACAGCTCGCCATCTCGCCGCAATGCGGCTTCGCCTCCGCCTTGACCACCGGCGACGACGACCGGCCCGACGGCAATCTCATCGATGAGGCGGTGCAATGGCAAAAGCTCGCTTTGCTCGTCGATACCGCGCGGGATATCTGGGGCGAGGCATAAGCGCCGCCCGACAGCGAAGGAAGCAGGGTCATGGATGATGCTTTTGCGCGGGTGCTCGCCCGCTATGAGAGCCGCGCGGCGGAAGAGGAGCGGCTTTGGCGGCAGACCGCACCGTCGGAGATCATGGCACGCAGGGACGAATTCCTGCTTCATGTCGGGCCTGAGACGGGGGAAGTCCTGCTGTCACTGGCCGCCGCGCGCGGCGCCCGGCACATCGTCGAGCTTGGCACCTCTTATGGCTATTCCACCCTCTTCCTGGCCGAGGCGGCACGTCGCACCGGCGGGCGGGTGACGACGCTGGAACTGGCGAAGGAAAAGCAGGATCATGCCCGCGCCCAGCTTGCGGAAGCCGGGCTCGCGGGCCATGTCGAGTGGCTGACGGGCGACGCGCTGGACCTGCTCGACACGATCGGACCCGACGTCGATTTCGTGCTGATTGATCTGTGGAAGGATCTCTACGTTCCCTGTCTGGAAAAGCTCTATCCGAAGCTCGCCGACAATGCCGTGATTGCGGCGGACAACATGCTCCTTCCCGAAATCGCGCGGCCCGAAGCGGAGGCCTATCGCGCGGCCGTCCGCGCAAAACCCGATCTGCAATCGGTGCTGCTCCCGATCGGCAGCGGGATCGAGCTGTCCTGCCTGTGGCGGAACCCGCCCGTCTGATGGCGGTCGTCGTCCAGACCGATCGCGCCTGGCCCGACGATGACGTCGAGCGCGCGGTGATCGAAGGCGCGGGGCACCGCCTCGTCTCCGGCCCGGCTACACCCGCGTCTGCGGAGGCGATCGAGGCGCTGGTCGCGGCGCACGATCCGCGGGCGATCCTGACCTGCTGGGCGCCGGTGTCAGCGCGGGCGATCGCCCTTCCGAGCGATCTCGGGATCGTCCAGCGGCTCGGTGTCGGGCTCGACAATATCGCCGTCGCCGCCGCGAGCGCGCGAGGGGCCTGGGTCGCGAACGTGCCCGATTATTGCGTCGGCGAGGTGGCGGATCACGCCGTGGCGCTGCTGCTCGCCTGGGCGCGCGGGATCGTCGCCTTCGACATGGATGTGAAGGGCGGCCGCTGGGACCCGGCGGCGGCCCGTCTGCGCCGGATTGCCGACCTCACCGTGGGGATCATCGGCTATGGCCGGATCGGCCGGAGCACCGCATCGAAGCTGCGCGCCTTCGGGTGCCGCATCCTCGCCCACAGCCGTGGCAGGGTTGACGATCCGGCGGTCGAGGCGGTGACGCTCGACGCGCTGCTGGCGGCCAGCGACGTGGTGATCGTCCATGCGCCGCTCACAGAAGCCACCCACCACCTGCTCGATGTCGATCGCATCGCGCGGATGCGGACGGGCGCCTTCCTCATCAATGTCAGCCGGGGCGCGATCGTCGACAACCAGGCGCTGCTCGCCGCGCTGGAAACGGGGCAAATCGGCGGCGCTGGCCTCGACGTGGTCGAGGACGAACCCGATCCGCCGCGCGCGCTGATCGATCGGCGCGACGTGATCGTCACCCCGCACATCGCCTTCTCCTCCGAAGCCTCGCTGGCCGAACTGCGCCGCCGCGCGGCGGAGGAGGTGGTGCGTGTTCTGAACGGCGATCCCCCGCAATTTCCTTGCAACCAGCCCGAAGGACGGGCCTGACGATCGATCTTACCCGTTTCTGGCCGAAACCGGCGCATCGAGGCCCAGCAACGCCGCCGCGTTTAGCCCGAGAATCTTTTCCCGATCCTGCTCGGCCAGACGCGCATGAAAGCCGACGGGATCGGGCTCGGCCATATCGAAGGGATAGTCGGTGCCGAGGCACAGCCTGTCCGCCCCATGTGTGCGTATGAGGCCGTCGAGCTGATCCTGATCGAACACCAAGGTATCGAGCCACACCTGCCGCAAATAGGTGGAAGGTTCGCGATCGATATGTTGCCGGCAATCCTCGCGCGCGCGGAAGGCGTGATCCATGCGCCCCCAATAGCCGGGCAGATAGCCGCCGCCATGCGCAACACAGAGCTTGAGACCCGGATGGGCGTCGAGCACGCCGCCGAAAATCAGATGGCTGAGCGCGATCGTCGATTCGATCGGATTGCCGATGATATTGTCGAGATAATGTTCGGCGAGGCGCTGCCCATGCGTGAAGCCCAACGGGTGCATGAAAATCAGCACGCCCAATTCCTCGGCCGCCGCGAAGAAGGGACGGAACGCGGGATCGGCAAGCTCGCGCCCGTCGACATTGGAGCTGATCTCGATCCCGCGCAGATCGAGTTCTTCGACGCAGCGCCGCATTTCCGCGATCGCCATCTCCACATTCTGCAACGGCACCGTGCCCATGCCGACCAGCCGATCCGGATGGCGCCCGACCGCCTCGGCCATGCCGTCGTTGATCGTCCGCGCCGTCTCCCGCCCCAGTTCAGGCGGAGCGAAATAATAATATTGGCCCGGCGACGGACTGATCGCCTGTACATCGACACCAAGCGCATCCATGTCGGCAATGCGCTGATCGACGCCGTTCAGCTTCGGCCCGATCGCGGCGAACAGCTTGCCGTTCACCGCCCTGGACGCGTCCGACGTGAAGGCGAGCGGGTCCGGCGGGTTCGCTATGTGCGACCGGATCAGCGCCTCGGCGGCTGGAATGCTGAGGTGACAATGGATATCGACGACGAGATGCCTGCCGCGCTGGCTGACCGGGATCGGTTTGCGCCTATGGCCGCAGGTGGAGATGGCGCCCGCCATCAGATCGCCTCGGCAAGTTTGTGCATCGCCATGCCCATACGCTGGCCGATCTCCTCCGCCGGCGCATGCTCCAACTGACGTTTGCAAATGCCGACGCTGCTTTCGACCACGAACTTGCACCGTTCGAACCGGCGATCCTCGAAGGCGGCAAGCCCGCGCTCGACATCGCCGCCCGCCCGGGCCAGCTCCTCGCTCAGCACCAGTGCGTCTTCGACCGCGATGCCCGCGCCGCTGGCGAGATGCGCGGTGGTGGCGTGCACCGCATCGCCGATCAGCACCACCCGCCCCTTGTGCCAGGGCAGCGGCTGGAATGCATATTCGAACGGCCGCTGCACGATCGAGGACTGGTCGGTGATGCCGTCGCGGACGCGCGCCATGTCGCCGCCGAAATCCTTGAGCAGGTTGCGGACGAAGGCCGGCTTCTCCGCCTTCGCGATATGCCGGGGGTTCGGCTCCGGGTGCAGGATGAACGAATAAACCTCGTCCTGCGAGCAAGGGACCGTGCCCGCAACATTCTCGTGCCCGAAATAGAACATGCTGACGTCCATCCCGGCCGGCCGGGGCGATACGACGCGCCAGCTCATCTGTCCCGAATAAACCGGCTCGGCCGGATGCTCGAACAGCATCGCACGCATCTTCGAATAGATGCCGTCGGCGCCGACCACGAGGTCGTAACGGCGCTTGCTGCCGTCGCTGAAGGTGGCATCGACGCCCGTTCCATCCTGATCGAGCGCATCGACGGTGATGCCCAGCCGCACATCGGCGCCCAGCGCCAACACTTGCCCCGACATGATTTCATGAAGCTTCGGCCGCATGATCCCGCCGGCCGAAGGCAGGCCGGGCTCGATCGGAAGCTCCTCCATCTCCGCGAGTTGCATGCCGTTGAACAGGTGTATCTTCGACCCGACCGAAAGAAATCCGTGCTCAGCGATGGCGTTTAGCAGCCCCAGATCGCGAAAAGCGCGCAGCGTCGGCCCGGTGATCGTGATGCCGGCGCCATAGACCTTCCATTCGGGATCGATGTCGACGACGTCCACGCCGACGCCCCGCTTCATAAGCGCGATCGCGGTCGCCATCCCGCCGATCCCGCCGCCGACGATCAGCACGCGATCCAGACCTTCGATCATCATTTAATCCTCGAAAATGGCGACGGCGCGGGTCCAGCCGGCGGACGCGCCCTTCACCTTGTGGGGGAAGCAGGAGACGGTGAAGCCGAACGGCGGCAGCACCTCGAGATTGTGGAGCTTCTCCAGATGGCAGTAACCGATGTCGCGGCCTGCCTTGTGCCCTTCCCAGATGAGCGAGGTATCGCCCGTCTCCTTCACCCGCTCGGCCGTGTAGCTGAACGGCGCATCCCAGGACCAGGCGTCGGTGCCTGTCACCCGCACCCCGCGCGAGGTGAGATACATGGTCGCCTCATAACCCATGCCGCAGCCGATATTGACGAAGTCGGGATTGCCCACCGCCTTGCCGGCGGCGGTGTTCACCAGCACGATGTCCAATGGCTGAAGCGTATAGCCGATCCGCTCCAGCTCAGCCTCGACCTCGGCTGCCGTCACGACATGGCCATCGGGCAGATGCCGGAAATCGAGCTTCACGCCCGGTCGGAAGCACCAGTCTAGCGGCACCTCGTCGATCGTGATCGCGCGCTTCCCGCCGTCCATGGTCGGGTGATAATGATAAGGCGCGTCGAGATGCGTGCCGTTGTGCGTCGTCAGCGTGACGATCTCAGCCGCCGCGAACCCCTCCCCGCCGGGATATTGCTCGGCCTTCACGCCGGGGAAGAAATGCTCGGCTTCGGCCACCGTTTCACGGTGCGCCTGATAGGTGATCTTCGGCCGCATGAAAGGCGGGTCGGTAATCACGTCATTTTCCAGATAGATCGAAAGATCGACGAAGCGCCGGTTCATTCCCTTCCCCTCCTTTTCCCAAGGGTTAGCGCCGCACCACGACCCTGGGAAAGTACTTCTGACGATAGAAGCTATCACTATGGCCGATGGCCGCCTCTCTCAGGCCGGCTCCACCTCGATCGGCAACCGCGCGATCGCGTGCAGCGTGTTGTTGAGCCGCCGCTCCGGCTCGCCCGCAAGCCGGATCGATTTCATCCGCGAGATGAGCGCATTCAGCACCAGCTCCGCCTCCAGCCGCGCCACCATCTGCCCCAGGCACTGGTGGACGCCGAAACCGAAGCCGACATGGCCGCTCGCCGAACGATCGATGTCGAACCTGTCCGGATTTTCCCACTTGCGAGGGTCGCGGTTCGCCGCCGCCAGGAACAGCAGCACCTTGGCGCCCTGAGGGATGGACACGCCGCCCAGTTCCACATCGCGCGTCGTGGTCCGAAAGAAAATCTGTACGGTCGAATCCCAGCGCAGGCTCTCTTCGAACGCCTTTTTGGCCAGCGCGGGACTGGTCTGCAGCTTCCGCCATTCCTCGGGAAAGGTGGCGAAGGCGAGCATCATGTGGGAAATGCCGTTCACGGTCGTATCGACGCCCGCCGAGAGGAAGGAGCGCACCAGCCGCTCGGCCTCGTCATGCGTGCAGGCGCCGCGATCGGCCGCCTCGTAAACCGCCATACCCCAGCCTGAGGCGGAGAGATTCTCCCGCTTGCAGGCGCTCGCCACCCAGGCGATGGCGCTGGCCGCTTCCTCGTTCGAAGTCTCGAAGATATGATTGCGCGGGCCGAAAGCGTTGAAGGTCGCGCGCGCATAAGCGAGGAGTTGCGCGCGCCCCTCTTCCGGAACGCCGATCGTGTCGGGAAACACGCGCATCGGATAGGCCTCGCCCAGATCGGCCACCGCGTCGAACGATCGCTTTTCGACCAGCTCGTCCGCCAGCGCCTCGGCGCGTTCGGCCCAGATCGGCCGAAGCGCCTTCAGCGCTTTCAGATTCACGATGGCATTCATCAGGCCGCGTGTGCGATCATGCAGCGGTGGATCGGTTTCCAGCAGCAGCGAGGGCGGCCGCCATGGCGTTTCTCGCGAGAAATCGCTAAGGCCGACGCCGCGCCCTGAGCAAAAGGTCGCATGATCGCGCAACGCCGCCTGCACCTCGGCAAAACGGGCGGCTCCATAAGCGCCGATCGGATCGAGCCAGACCACCGGTCCCGCCTCGCGCAACGTTTCGTGATGCGCATAAGGGTCCGCGAGGAAGGCATCATCGAACGGATCGAGCGAGAGGCGAGGCGCTTCCATCAAGGCGATGTTCTTCCGCCCAGCGTATCGGCGAACCAATCGGCGATATAGTCGCGGCCGAACGACATATTGTCGGCGCCGACATGTTCCACGCCGCCCTCGCGCTCGGTGAATATCTTCAACTCGCGCTTCGGGCTGTTCGCCAATTGGTCGAAGCTTTGCCGGGCATAATCGAGCGCGATCTGCCGGTCCTTGGCACCATGCGTAACCAGGAAGGGAACCTTGATGCGCTCCATGACGCCGTTCAGGTTCATTCCCGCCGCCTTGGCCAGGAAATCATCGATATCGCTGGCGCCGAACACCCATAGGACATGCGCCCAATAATGCGGCACCGGATTTTCGCCCTCGCGATTGAGGCGGCGCTGCTGGACCTCGGCCCAATTATGATTGGCGCCCCACACCGCGCCCGAGGCGAAGCGCGGCTCGAACGCGACGGCGCGCGGCGCATAATAGCCGCCCAATGAAATGCCGGTCATGCCGAGGCGCGTGGCATCGACATCGGGCTGCGTCTCCAGCCAGTCGACCCAGGCCGAGGCCCAGCGCTCGCTCTCATGCGTCGCGGGGAGGCCATGCAGCCGCAGCGCTTCTCCCGTCCCCGGCTGATCGACGCACAAGGTCGATATGCCGCGCCTGGCGAGCGCCGCCGGCAAGCCGCTGAAGAACAACAGTTCCTTGCTGCTGTCGAGGCCATTGCAATAGACGACCGCCGGCTTCGGCCCCGCTCCCGGTGCGCGATGGAACAAGGCGCTGAGCGGCCTGCCCGCGTCATAATCGATTTCTACCCGCTCGATCGGATCGCCTGAAAAGCGGACGCCGCGACTGAAGGCGTCGAGCGCCTTGGCGTAAGTCTCCTTGCGACCCGGATGGCCGTGGCCCTGCATCCGTTCGGCGGTCAGATAGTAGATCGCGGCGCGCTTCAGCTTCTCCCCGGCGGAGAACAAGTGACCACCCGCCTCGTCTTCCGCCGCCAATTCCGTCAGCGTATCGGCAACGCGCACCCATTGCTCCAGGAATGCGCCGGTCCCCGCATCCTCGCCGCGCTCGGCCGCGTCGCGGATCGGCTGCGACATGTCCATGATCTCACCGATCTTGCCGCCGCTTTCGAGCGCGATCGCCAGCGAGAGATTCCAGACATAGTTGGGGAAATAATCGAACAGCGCCATGCGTCAGGCCTCCGCCGCCTGAAACAGGCCCTTGTCGGGCTCCGCCTGAGGCATTTTCTGCGGGCCGCCGACGGCGATGCCCCATTGATCCATGATATCGGGGCTGGGTTCGTACACCGTCGGTTGCCAGCTCGCTTCATCCACCCGCTCAAGCTCGGCCGTATATTCGACGGCAAAGCCGTTGGGCGTGGTGAAATAGCTGAAGGTATTATCGCCGGCGGTATGGCGGCCGGGTCCCCATTTGAGGTCCACGCCCCGCTTGCGGAGCCGCGAGATGCCCCGGATCATGTCGTCGGCGCCCAGCATGTCATAGGCCACATGGTTGAGGCATGGCGGCCCCGGCAGGAAGGCGATGCGATGATGCCATTCGTTGCAGCGCAGGAAGGACATGAAATCGCCGATCCAGTCGCTGAGCCGGAAGCCGAGCACGTCGATGAAGAATTGCGTCGCCGCCTTATGGTCGGGCGAGTGCATGACGATGTGGCTGATCCGCTGCGGAATGCCTTCCCAGCGCACCAGTTCGCGCGCTTCGCCGCGCTCGACGTCGCTCGATATTTCGAAGGACAGGCCGTCGGGGCTGAAGAAGCGGAAGCCGTATCCACCGCCGAAGCCGTCCAGCGCGCGCGGCGCGAAGATCACCCGCGCGCCGGCCTCGATCACCTTGCCATGCAAGGCATCGACGTCGGCCCGGCTGGCGGCGGCCAGCGCGATCACGTCGATGCGCTTTTCCGCCGCCGGGCGCAGCCGGACGACATACAGCTCGTCATGCCCGTGCGTTGCGAAATAGATCATGCCGTCGCGCTCGGCGACTTCGCGCAAGCCCCAGATGTCGCGATAAAAGGCCCGTTCGGCCTCTATGTCCGTCACTCCATATCCGACGTAGCGGATTTCCGTTACGCGAGCCATTTTCGTGATTACTCCTGCCGATGCGCTACGATCGGTCCCATTCCGTCGGGTCCTGTCGAGCAGGCATCGCCGTCGGACCGCTTGCTGTAAAACTTGTTGTTTGGATCGAAGCTATCGCTCCGCGTTATTGCACTTGCTCGTGTGGCGATCTCATGCGCGCACCATGCCCTCCTCGGCGATCAGCCTGTCCAGCCTGCGCCGGGCCCGCACCGCGGGCGCGTCGGTCGAAAGCAGGATGGGTTCGAGCGACCAGAGATCGTCGGTGCCCATCCGCGCCTGCTGCTTCTCCAGCATCGGCTTGTCCTCCCTCTCGAACGCCTGCGTCAGCGTCTGGCGAAGAAGCGCGCTGAAATCCGCGTCGTGCGGCAGGAAGCGACGCGTCGAGCAGAAGAAATAATGCGTCGTCGTCGCGGTTTCGGGCACCATATTATGCAGGGTGAACGCTTCATCCTCCGCCGTGCGCGCGATGCCGGCGGGCTTGGCCGCGGTGCCGAGAACCATCAGCGCCGGCGCCGACCAGACGACCTGCGTCCAGATATCGGCCTTTCCTTCGGGAACCATCGCCTTGAAGGCTGGCGGCGGCTCGCACCCTTCGGACAGCCATTCGGCGACGACCTTGCCCTCCTCCTCCCAACTGCGCGCCTTCGCCTCCGTCATCATACCACCCAGCGTGGTCGGATGCAGATAATCGGCGTGGCTCAGGTCGAGGATATTGTCGGCGAGTAACTGATAATTGGCCTTGGTCGGCATATAGCCGGCGATTCTGGCGGCCTCCGGGGTTTCGTCGACGAACGAAAGGTCGGGGACCAAGGCGACGTCGGCCAGACCGGGCTCCCCCATCCATATCCACAAGGCGGTGTGGCGTTCCGCCACCGGATAGGCTTGCACGCGCATCCGCGAAGTGATCGGGCCATGCGGGTTGCGGACGCAGGCGCCGTCAGGTCCGAACGCCAGCCCATGATAGCCGCACGTCACCGCCCCTTCCCCGATCCGCCCGGCGGACAGCGGCGCGAAACGATGCGGACAGCGATCGAACAAGGCCGCGACCGAGTCGTCCTGCGTCCGATAGAAGAGGATCGGTTCGCCCAGAATCGTGCGGGCGAGCGGCTCGCCGGGCTTCAATTCGGCGCCCCAACCAGCCTGATACCAGGCATTTCGCAGCCACTTCATTGCGTGCCTTGAAGATCCGGCTGGACGCGTCCCGCCGAAACATTCCGGTTTCGCATCGCTTCAAGCAGGCGGCGCGCCCGCGTACCTCCGGCATCCACGCCGAGGAACACCGGCTTCTGCTCCCAGAAATCACCGCCTTCGATATTGTCGAAAGCCGCCTCGATCATCGGCTTGTCCTCGACGTCGAAGGCCTGCTGGAACAGCGTCTGAATCTCGGCCATCGCGTTCGGATCATCCAGCGGAAAGGGTGATGTCGTTGCCCAGAAATAATGTGTCGTCGTTTCGCTCTCCGGCGTCAGGATATGCGCCTGATCGACCAGCACGCCGCCTTCGCGCGACTGGCCGGCGGGTGTCGCGCCGATATGCAGATACATCGTCGCCGGGGCATTCCACCGCATGTCGAGCCAATGGTCGGTAATCAGATCGGGCGGATAGATGCCTGCGGTATGCGAAGGCGCGGGCACATTGGGCATCCACCAGTTCGAATGGAGCGTGTCGCCTTCCTGACGGACCTCATGTCGCCCCGCGAAGATCACGCCGGCGCCGGCAAAGCTGCCCTTGTGGACGAACTCGATATGGCTCAGGTCCATCAGATTGTCGGTGCCATATTCGTAATTCGCGCGCATCAGCGTGTAGCCGCGCAAAATGGTGCCCGTCTGCGGGTTCAGGAACGGCAGCGCGACGATCCTGCTCTCGTCCGCCTCGGCGGGATCGCCCGGCCAGAACCAGACGATGCCGTCCTTCTCCGCGACCGGATAGGTACGCACCGACGCGCCGGCCGGCAGCTTGTCAGAAAAGGGATTGTGCACGCATTGGCCGCCCGCATCGAAGCGAAGGCCGTGATAGCCGCAGGCGATCGTATCGCCATGGCGTTCGCCAAGGCTGAGCGGCGCGAAGCGGTGCGGGCAGCGATCGTTCATCATCGCCACCCGACCATCCTGCCGGCGAAAGATCAGGATCTTCCGTCCAACGAGACGGCGCGACACCAGCGTCTCGCCGATTTCCTCGCTCCATGCGGCCATGTGCCAGGCATTGGGTAGAAAACTGCTCATGACGGCACGCTAATGGAGCGGCGCACATTCGGGAAAATGAATGTGCGAATGCAATGTATCACCTTGGCCGATGGATTGCCGATCACGCCGGCGGCCGGGTGTGTCGTTCGAACATGCTCCGCTTCTGCCGATGCGCATGCTCCCTGAAGAGCGCCTCGGCCCTCGCGCCGTCGCCATCGCGGAGGGCATCAACGATATCATGATGCTGATGATGGGCGCGGAGCAGCAGATCGCGCCGCTCCTCCCGATCGACCTGATCGAAGACGATAACATCGGGCGAGACGAACGGAACCCTGTTCAGCCGCACAACCATCGACTTCACGAGATCGGGCGCCCCCACCTCGACGATGGCACAATGAAACCGCCCGTTGATCGCCCCATAACGCTGTTCCTCGTCGCGGCCGAACGACGCCTGTCGGAAGAGTCTGTCTCCTTCGTCAAGGCAGTGGCGCATCAGTGTGAGCGTCTCCGCCGACAATCCCTCCTCAGCCAGCGATCGGGCGGCATAGCCCTCCAGCATCGCCCGAATGTCCAGCGCGGTGACGCTCTCCTCGCTGCTGAAGCCCTTCACGGCATATCCCCGGCGGCCGACGGGCACGAGGAAGCCCTCCGCCGCCAGCGCGGGAAGGGCGTTGCGGATCGGCGTGCGGGAGAGGCCGAGGCGCGCCGCCATAGCCTGCTCCGTGACGCGCGCGCCAGGCTCCAGCTCTCCCGACAGGACCAGCTCGCGAATTCTGTTCAGAAGCGGCGAATGCTCCATACCGATGCCCTTTCATAGGGATGCAAATTGTATCCCATTCATGTGATTTATGGGTGGAATAAGCAGAAATTGGCTTATCATTGTATCCCAAAAATGCTTACCAGCCATCATCGCATAGCAGGAGGCGAATTTGACCCAGTCACTCCAGGACAAGATAGACGCCGCCGGAAATCCGGCGGCCATGCTGCATAGCTCGCAGGTCGGCCCCTATGTCTTTCCCGTCGCGCCGGAATTCTCCAACTGGCGGGACGAGCAGGAAGCGTGGAACAACACCGCCATCCTCTTCGATCAATCGAATCACATGACCGATCTGTACGTCGAAGGCCCCGACACCGTCCGGCTCCTGTCGGAACTCGGCATCAACGGTTTCCGGAATTTCGGCCGCAACAAGGCGAAGCAGTTCGTCGCCTGCAATCATGACGGGCAGGTGATCGGCGATGCCATCCTCTTCGGGCTCAAAGACGATCGGGTGAATATCGTTGGCCGGCCGCACGTCCCCGACTGGGTGGAGTTCAATGCCGGCGCGGGCGGCTATGACGTGCGGGTGGAGCGAGACGAACGCTCGATCGCCAATCCCGCCGGTCGCAAGACCTACCGCTTCGAAATCCAGGGGCCCAAGGCCTGGGCCATTCTGGAGCATGTGAACGGCGGCCCTATTGCGGATTTCAAATTCTTCTCGATGGGCGAGATCAGGATCGCCGGCCGCCCTGTCCGGGCGCTGAAACATGGCATGGCGGCCGCGCCGGGCCTCGAAATCTGGGGGCCGCGCGAAGAAGGCGAGGAGGTTCGCGCCCACATCCTCGAAGCGGGGCGAGAGTTCGGGCTCCTTCAGGGCGGCGCCCGCGCCTATTCGACGGCGAGCACCGAATCGGGCTGGTTCGCCTCGGTGCTGCCCGCGATCTACACCGGCGAAAAGCTGCGGCCTTATCGCGAGTGGCTGGGCGCCGGTTCATGGGAGGCGACGGCGTCGCTGGGCGGCAGCTTCTATTCCGATGCTATCGAGGACTATTATTCGACGCCTTGGGATATCGGCTATGATTTCGTCGATTTCGGGCACGACTTCATCGGCCGCGAAGCGTTGCTCGCGTCCAGGGATGCGCCGCATCTCAAGAAGGTCACGCTCACATGGGACATTGACGACGTGGTCCGGATCTTCCGGTCGCAATTCAGCGAGGGCGACCAGCGCTTCAAATATATGGACATGCCGGCGTCGCACTATGCGACATTCCCGTTCGATTCGGTGATGATCGGGGGCCGGCGCGTCGGTGTGTCCACCTATCCGGTCTACAGTTCCAACGTGCGGCGCTGGGTGTCGCTTTCGCTCGTCCCATCCGAAATCGCCATGGGTACAGCCGTTTCGATTCTGTGGGGGGAGCCGAACGGCGGCTCGCCCCGGCCGGTCGTCGAGCGCCATCGCCAGACCGAAGTCCGCGCGGAGGTGGGTCCCAGCCCCCTGCCCGCCAAGGCGCGCGAGGGCTATCGTCCCCACGCCAGCACCTGAACTACGAAGGATGGCACGTATGGCGGGAAGCGCTGGTGGGCCCGGCAGGACTCGAACCCGCAACCTAGCCGTTATGAGCGGCCAGCTCTAACCATTGAGCTACAGGCCCCGCCATGCGCTAGCCGCACGCGATAGCGGAGCGCCGACGGTGCTGGCAAGAGACGTCAGCCGTTGCCGCTGAGCGCCTGCCCGGTTTCGGCCGGAAGGCGCAGGACGAACGCCTCGCCGGAAAGGTCGAGGCTGCCGCCCGCGCCGCTCGCAAGGTTGCGGATCAGCCTGAGGGCGAAGCCCAGGCCGAGCGCGGGTGCCTCGGGCCAGTCGCCCTCGGGGCTGTAGCCGGGATCGAGCAAGCCACGCTCGTCGCGCCCCGCGAGCAGGCGCGGCCGCGCCACCGTCAGGCGCAGTTGCCCGTCGGCGCGATCGAGCACCGCCGAGATCGTCTCGCCCCGCTGCGCGAGGCCGATCGTCGCCGAGAGCAGCCGCGCCATCATCCGTTCGACCGAGACGGGATCGACCTCGATCGGCGGCAGGCTCTGCGCGATGCGGAAATCGAGCCGCACGCCCCGCTCCAGCGCCCCTCGCTCATATTCGCCATGCAGGCGCGTGAGCAGCGCCGCGCCGTCGACGGACCCCTGCCCCGTGATCGGCCGGCGCGATTCGGCGCGCGCGGCGATGTCGAGATCGTCGACCGCCGCCAGCAGCCGACGCCCCTGCATCACGATATCGGTGGCGCGGGTGCGGTACGGGAGCGAGACAGGACCCAGCATCTGCGCCTCGATCATCTCGGCAAAGCCGATGATCGCGTTCAGCGGCGTGCGCAGTTCGTGGACGAGCTGGCGCAGCGAATCGGGCGCGAAGCCCGATCCGTAAAGCCCGCCCTCGGCCGGGGCATGGGTCGCGCTCTCGCCGGCGCGCGGGCGACGGCCGGTGCCGCGATAGCCGGTGAAGCGCCCGTCACGCGGATCGAAGAAGGGCACCGCCGAAATCCGCCACTCGCCCGCGACGGGGCCGTCGCCCGCCACCGAGAGCCGCGCGTCGCGGAAAGGCGCGCGCTGGCGGAAAGCGCCGGCGGCATGGCCGTCCACGCCGCGATCATGCCCGCCCGCCATCGCGATCGTCTCGCCGATCAGCGGTGCGCGCGGCACGCCCTCCACCCAGGCGAACACGCCATCGGGGCCGGTTTCGAAGTGGAATTCCTCCTCCGGTTCGGCGGCCGCGGCAGGCACGCTTTCGATCGGCTCGGGCGGCGGCGTGCCGTTGCGCCGGAAGTCGGCGATCCGCGCCAGCAGATCGCGAATCTGCGTCTCGCCCTCGGTAAGCGACTCCTCGATCGTCCGATCGGACAGCACCGCCCCTTCGCCGTGCGGCAGCGCGAAATCGCTGGGGCCGAAGCTCGCCAGGGCGGCTTCCACTTCGGGTGACAGGTCACGGCGGTGGCGCAGCAGCGCGCGCGCCGTCGGCGTCAGCCGGGGGAGCAGCGCGATCCACTGCGCCGCATCGAGCTGTGTCGAGCGCAGCAGCGGCGCGCAAACCGCCGGCGGCTCCTCCGCCATCAGCGCAACGACGGCGACGGGCAGCGGCCGATCGGCGATCGCCAGCGCCGCCTCCGCGCGTACCATCAGCGGAATCTGTGCTCGCAGCCGGCGCAGCAGATCGAACGCCTCGTCCGAAAAGCGGTCGGCATCGTCGCCACGGGTCTGCGCGAGAATATCGATGATCTGCCGCCACGCCGCATCGCGGGCGGCGGCATCATCCAGCGGCTGGGCGAGAACCGTCGCGAGCTTGTCGTCGAACCGCACCGCAAGGACCTCCCTTATCCGCGTGGCGCCGGCAACCCCCTGTCGCAAGCGGCCAACCGTTAGCCGCCTCGTCGCCTTGGGGAAAGCATGATTTCGCTTGTCCTGCCCCATCCGTCATAAAGCGGGACAATTGCCAGAGGATGAAAGATAATTATATGGCGCCACACTCTTCTGGAAGGAAATGCCATGGCCGCCACGCAGCTCGATTCGACGGATCGCCTGATCCTCGCGGCGCTCCAGAAGGACGGACGCATCACCAATGTCGAGCTGGCGCGTCGGGCCGGGTTGACGGCGCCACCCTGCCTGCGCCGCGTGCGCGCGCTGGAGGAAGAGGGGGTGATCGACAGCTATCATGCCCGGCTCAACGCCAACGCGCTGGGCTACGGCATCATGGTCTTCGCCCTCGTCAGCCTGAAGAGTCAGGCGGAGGAGGACCTGCGCGCGTTCGAGCGCCACGTCGCGGCGCTGCCCGAGATACGCGAATGCCACATGCTGAACGGCGAGATCGACTTCATTCTGAAGATCGTCGCGCATGACCTGCAGGCTTTCCAGGCGTTCCTCACCTCGCATCTGACGCCTGCCCCCAATGTGGCGAGCGTCAAGACGTCGCTCACCATCCGTACCTCGAAGGACGAGCCGGGCATCCCCGTCGATCCGGCCTGATCATTTCGCTTCCCGCGCGGCCGCCCTTCCCTCCCGTGACGGCAAGGTGCAGCATGATCCTCTAGGAGAAATGCGACCACGAACGAGAGGAAGCGGCCTTGAAACCGACGCTCTATCATTGGGAGCCCAACGCCAATTCGGGCAAGCCCATGCTGACGATGGTCGAGAAGGGCGTCGATTTCGACAGCCACTATCTCGACCTGTTGAACTTCGATCAGCACAAGCCGGATTATCTGGCGATCAATCCGCAGGGCACGATCCCGGCGATGACGCATGGCGACAAGGTGCTCACCGAATCGTCGGCGATGATGGAATATATCGACGAGGCGTTCGACGGCCCCTTGCTGATGCCTGCCGATCCGGTCGAGCGCTGGCGCGCGCGCTGGTGGATGAAGTTCATCGATCAGTGGCTCGCCCCCTCCTTCTCGATGATCGGGTGGAGCATTTTCATCGGCCCGTCGGTACGCAGCCGCGACCCGAAGGAGCTGGAAGCCGCGATCGATCGCATCCCCCTTCCCGAGCGGCGCACCGCGTGGCGCAAGGCGATCTACGGCCAGTTCGGCGAGGCCGAGATGGCCGAGTCGAAGCGGCGCGTGGCCGAAGGCATCCGCATCCTGGAAGACACGTTGTCAAAGCGGCCGTGGCTTGCGGGGAACAGCTATTCGCTGGCCGATATCAACGGTTTCAACACCACCTATGCGCTGCCGCTGTCGCAGCCCGATCTGTCGAACGACGAAAAGACGCCGCACATCATGGAGTGGCTGCGCAAGATCTATGAGCGCCCCGCCGCCAGGAAAACATGGGCGATGGGCCGGACCGACATGGTGAAGCGCGTATCGATTCTCGAGCGGGGAGCGAAGTGATGGCCCTTACCCTCTATCATGGCGAACCCAACGGCCCGTCGCTCACGGTGCTGGCCACCCTGTTCGAAAAGGGCATCGAGGCGACGCTGAAGAAGATCGATCTCGCGGCGGGCGAGCGGCACGAGCAGCCCTTCGCGCATGAGACCGAGGTGGCGATGAGCGTCGAAGGCGAAGGCCCCGTGCTCGTCGCCGACGGCGTGGCGATGACCGACGGCTTCTTCGTCGCCCTCTATCTGGAGGAGGCCTTTCCCGGCAATCCGCTCCGCCCGGCGGGCGCGTTCGGCCATTGGGAACTCCTCACCTGGTGCCGCTGGATGAACGAGCGAATGGCGCCGGCGGCGGCCTTCCTCGGCACGCGCGCCTATCTCGCGCCGAAGTTCGCGGGCAAGGCGCCGGACACGTCGAAGATCGTCGCCAATGATCTCGCCGATCGCTGGCGCGCCATCGTCGCCAACGACTTCCCCGAAAACCAGCTTACCGACTCGCATGCGAAGATCGCGCAGGCGGTTGAGAAGATCGAGGCGGCGCTGGCCGACAAGGAATGGCTCCTCGGCCCGTTCACGATCGCGGACATCGACACCTACGCCTGGCTTGCCGCGATGCCGCTGCTCTCGCCCGCCGCCTTCGCGGACAAGCCGCGCACGGCCGACTGGATGGCGCGGGTGAAGGCGCGCCCCTCGGTGCAGCGTGCGCTGGCGCTTGCCACGGCGGGCGAGCCGACGCAGGCTTGGGCGCCGGGGCCCGAGATCAACCGCTGGGGTTGATCCGCGCTGAAGGCCGGGGGGCGCGGCGAATATGCCGCGCTCCGGCTTGCCGCACGACGGCGTCCACGGCCGGGGAGAAACGGGGGAGCGGATGCGTTCGATTGATTTCTTCGACAAGGGCGTCGACCTGACGCCCGACCGGATCGCCTTGATCGAGGGCGACCAGCGCATGACCTTCCTCGAGCTTCAGCGCGAAACCTTCCGCTTCGCGGCCGCGCTGGTCCGTGATGGCGCCCCCCGCCAATCGACTGTCGCCATCTATGCGCCCAATCATTGGACAGTGCTGGTCGCGCTGTTCGGCCTGTGGCGGGCGGGCTGCAAATGGGTGCCCGTCAATGCGCGCAACGCGATCGACGCGAACGCCGAATATCTCGATTATGTGCGGTGCGAACGGCTTTTCTATCACAGCTCGATGGCCGCCGAGGCCGAGTTGCTGCGCCAGCGCGTGCCCAGCCTCGTCTCGCTCATCTGCCTCGACAAGCCCAATGCCGGCGACCGCTCGCTCGATCAGTTCATGGACGGCCTCGCGCCCGAGGATTATGTCGATGAGCCCGACTGCTTCGGCAATCTGGAGGAGATCGTCGGCATCTTCGCCACCGGCGGCACGACCGGCGCGTCCAAGGGCGTGCAGGTCACTAACATGGGCTGGGGCACGATGCTCGCCACCGCCGCGACGGCGTTCGAAACGAACGAGCCCGACAAGGTCTGTCTCGTCGTCGCGCCGCTCACCCATGCGGCCGGCCCCGTCTCGACCGTGATGCTATCGCTGGGCGCGACCAATATCATCCATCCCGGCTTCGACGCGGGCAATGTCCTCACCGCGATCGAAGAGCACAAGATCACCCACATGTATCTGCCGCCGACGGCGCTATACGGCGTGCTCGATCATCCGAAGCTGCACGAGACCGACCTATCGTCGCTACGGCGTTTCCTGGTCGTCGGCTCGCCGGTCGCCCCCGACAAGCTGCGCCAGGCGGCCGAGATATTCGGCGATTGCATGTGCCAATGCTACGGTCAGGTCGAATCGCCAATGATCCTGACATGGCTGCCGCCGCAGGACGTGAGCGCGGCCGCGAAGGGCGATCGGCCGCAAAGGCTGGCAAGCTGTGGCAAGGCGACGACGCATGTCCGGCTCGGCATCATGGACGACGACGGAAAGCTGCTGGACGTCGGCGAGCGGGGCGAGATCGTTGCGCGCGGGCCGCTCGTCAGCCTCGAATATTTCGAGCTGCCCGAAGCCACCGCCGAGGCGCATCGGAACGGCTGGCACCATACCGGCGACGTCGGCTACCGCGATGCCGAGGGTTATTTCTACATCGTCGATCGCAAGAAGGACATGATCGTCACCGGCGGCTTCAACGTCTTCTCGGCCGAAGTCGAGGCGGCGATAATGGAAATGCCCGAAATCATGGAGGCTGCGGTGATCGGCGTGCCCGATCCGAAATGGGGTGAGGCGATCAAGGCGCTCGTCGTGGTCGCGCAGGGCCAGACCATCGATCCGCAGGCGATCATCGCCTATTGCAAGCAGAGACTGGGCGGCGTGAAAGCGCCCAAAAGCGTCGAACTCGTCGACAGCCTGCCCAAGACCGCCGCCGCCAAGATGGACAAGAAAGCGCTCCGCGCCCGCTATTGGCGCAACGAGGAACGGCTGGTCCACTAACCCCCTCACCGTCATTCCCGCGAAGGCGGGAATCCATAAGCACCGCCAATGGAGTAGGCCGAAACACAGCCTCGATGGATTCCGCCTTCGCGGGAAGGACAGGCGGACATCCTGAAGGGAAGGTACTCCCGTCACCCCGGCGTAAGCCGGGGCCCATGGACTCGGGCTCACTCCAGTACGGATCGAACCGCCGTCCCTGGATTCCGGCTTCCGCCGGAATGACGCAAATCAGCCCTCCTCGCCGCCCTCTTCCTCCTCGTCGCTTTCATCGATCCGCGCGGTGGAGACGACATGCTCGTCGTCAGCGACGCGGAAGATGGTGACGCCCTGCGTGTTGCGGCCGGCGATGCGGATATCGGCGACGGTGGTGCGGATCATCTTCGCCTGGTTCGTCACCAGCATGAGCTGCTCGCCCTCCGAAACGGGGAAGCTGGCGACCACGGGGCCGTTGCGCTGCGACGTCTCGATATTGGTGATGCCCTGCCCGCCCCGGTTGGTACGGCGATATTCATAGGCCGAGGTGCGCTTGCCATAGCCGTTGGCCGTCACCGTCAGGATGAACTGCTCGGCCGTCGCGAACGCCGCCATCCGTTCGGGCGCGAGTGTCGGTTCGGCCGGCTCGTTCTTCCAGGCGGCGGCGCGCAGATAAGCGTCGCGCTCCTCGGTCGTCGCGTCGAAACCGCCGAGGATCGACAGCGAAATCACCTCGTCGTCCCCTTTCAGCGTGATGCCGCGCACGCCTGTCGACGTCCGGCTCTGGAACTCGCGCACATCGGTGGCGGCGAAGCGGATCGCCTTGCCGTTGCGGGTCGCCAGCAGGACGTCGTCCGTCTCGGTGAGCAGCGCGACGCCGATCAGCCTATCGGGATCGCCCTCGTCGAAACGCATCGCGAACTTGCCGTTCGACGGCACATTGGCGAACGCATCCATGCTGTTGCGCCGGATATGGCCCAGCGCCGTCGCGAAGACGACCTGGAGCTTGCCCCATTCGCCTTCATCCTCCGGCAAGGGCAGCACGGTTGAGATCGTCTCGCCTTCAGCCAGCGGCAGCAGGTTGACCATCGGCCGGCCACGCGCCTGCGGCGCGCCTTCGGGCAGGCGCCAGACCTTGAGCCGATAGACCTTGCCGTGCGTCGAGAAGAACAGCACCGGATTGTGCGTCGAGGTGACGAACAGCTCCGTCACCGCGTCCTCATCCTTCGTGCCCATGCCCGATCGGCCCTTGCCGCCGCGCTTCTGCGCGCGGAAGGCGTCGAGCGGGGTGCGCTTGATATAGCCGCCGAGCGTGACGGTGACGACCATCTCCTCGCGCTCGATCAGGTCCTCGTCGTCGATATCGTCGCCAGCGGGCGCGATCAGCGTCTTGCGCGGCGTCGCGAACTCGGCGGCGATCGCATCGAACTCCTCCTCCATCACCTCATAGAGGCGGACCCGATCGGACAGGATATGCAGCAGTTCGCCGATCGATTTGGCGAGGTTTGCCAGCTCTTCCCCGATCTCGTCGCGGCCCAGCGCGGTGAGGCGGTGGAGCCGCAGATCGAGGATGGCGCGCACTTGCGTGTCGGACAGGCGATAGGTGTTGCCCTCGACGGCATGCTCCACCGCCTCAACCAGCGCGATATAGGGCGCGATCTCGGCCACCGGCCATTCGCGCGCGGCCAGCGCGGCGCGTGCGGCGACCGGGCTCTCGGAGCCGCGAATGATCCGCACCACCTCGTCCAGATTGGTGACGGCGATGACGAGGCCGAGCAGGATATGCGCCCGCTCGCGCGCCTTCAGCAGCTCAAACTTCGTCCGCCGGGTGATGACCTCCTCGCGGAACTTGACGAACGCCTCGATGATGTCGCGCAACGACAGCACTTCGGGCCGCCCGCCGCGAATGGCGAGCATGTTCGCCGGGAAGCTCGATTGCGCCGGCGTATGCCGCCAGAGCTGGTTGAGCACCACTTCGGGCGTCGCGTCGCGCTTCAGATCCAGGACAATGCGGACGCCGTGGCGCGAGGATTCGTCGCGGATATCGGCGACGCCCTCGATCCGCTTATCCTTGGCGGCCTCGGCGATCTTCTCGACCAGCCCGTTCTTGCCGACCTGATAGGGGATAGAGGTGAGCACGACCGACCGGCGATCGCCGCGCCCTTCCTCGATCACATGCGTCGAGCGCATGATGATCGAGCCCTTTCCCGTATGATAGGCGTTGCGCGCCCCGCCCTTGCCGAGGATCATCGCCCCGGTCGGGAAATCAGGCCCCGGAATGATCTCGTGCAGTTCGTCGACCGTGATCGCGCCGTTGTGGATGAACGCCTTGCAGGCGGCAATCACCTCGCCCAGATTGTGCGGCGGCACGTTGGTCGCCATGCCGACGGCGATGCCGCCCGCGCCGTTGACGAGCAGGTTCGGGAAGCGCGCCGGCAGGACCTGCGGCTCCTCGCGCGAGCCGTCATAGTTCGGCGTGAAGTTGACCGTATCCTTGTCGAGATCCTCGAGCAGCGCCATCGCCACCTTGGCAAGGCGCGCCTCGGTGTATCGCATCGACGCCGGCGGATCAGGGTCCATCGATCCGAAATTGCCCTGGCCGTCCATCAGCGGCACGCGCATCGCCCAATCCTGGGCAAGGCGGGCCAGCGCGTCGTAGATCGAGGCGTCGCCATGCGGGTGATAATTGCCCATCACGTCGCCGACGATCTTCGCCGACTTGCGATAGGGGCGGCCGGGGACGAAGCCGCCTTCCTGGCTCGAATAGAGGATACGCCGGTGGACTGGCTTCAGGCCGTCTCGCACGTCGGGCAGCGCCCGGCTCACGATCACGCTCATCGCGTAATCGAGATAGGAGGTCTTCATCTCGTCGACGATCGAGATGGGGGAGATATCGCTGCTTTCTAGAATCGACGGCGGTTCACTGGCCAAGAGGGCTATCCGATGATGTTGCGAGGCAAAGCACGCCGGGCGGCGTGTTCCCCCTTCCTAGAACATGCGTCGGCAAAGCGCCAGCCTCGCGCGCACGCGCACGCGCGAGAATTTCGGGGGCTAGCCCCTGACGAAGCGCCAGAGCGCGCCGTCTGCCGCCTCGCCCGCGTAACGATAGCCGTCGCTGTCGAAATTTTTCAGCGCTTCGGGATCGGCGATGCGATGTTCGCAAAGCCAGCGCGCCATCATGCCCCGTGCACGCTTGGCCGCGAAGCTGTTGAAGCGCAGGCCGTTCGGCCCCTCCTCGCGAAAATCGACCGTGATGATCCGCGCGGCCGCAGGCGGGCACGTTTCCACCACATGCCAATATTCCTTCGACGCGAGGTTGAGGATCACGCCCGATCCCTCTTCCGCCAGATCGCGGGCGAGAAGGTCGCTCACCCGGCTGCCCCAATAGGCGTAGAGCGTCCTGGCGCGGCCGGGCGCCCAGCGCGTGCCCATCTCCAGCCGATAGGGCCGGATCGTATCGAGCGGACGCAGCAGGCCGTAGAGGCCCGAGAGGATGCGCACATGATCCTGCGCGAAATCGATTGCCGGCGCGTCGAGACTCTTCGCCTCGAAGCCGACATAGACATCGCCCGCGAAAGCGTGGATCGCCGGCCGCTCGGGCGCGGTGGCGAAACCGGCGAAGCGATCGGCATTGAGCGTCGCGAGCTTTTCCGAAATATGCATCAGCGCGCCAAGCTTCTTCGCGCCGAGCTTCGCGGCCGCGGCGGCAAGCGTGTCGGCATCCTCGGCAAGCCGGGGGCTCGTCGTCGCGACCGGGTCGAAGGGGCGGTCATAGTCCAGCGATTTGGCGGGGGAAAGAAGCGCGATCATCGCGCGCTGCCTAGCCAGCCTGGCGCACGGGGTCAAAGGGCCGCGAGGCAGGACGGCACCAAATGGTTCAACAAATGTTCACGCCATGGACGCCATTCGGGCGGTCAACCGGGGTTTCGCCGCGCCGTGATCGGCTTGTGCGCTATCCCGCCAGGCGATAGTCACGCTGCGAAGGCGGTCCTTGCGACGCCAGGAGGAGGCTTGAGAATGAAATTCGTATCCACGGTCGCGCTGGGCGCGGCACTCGCGTTCGGCGGGATCGCGATGGGCGGGGCCATGCCGGCAATGGCCAAGGACAAGGCGCCGAGCTTCAACATCTCCAAGGGCGTGCGCGAATCCGTCAGCGCCGCGCAGGAAGCGGTGAAGAAGCAGGATTGGGCCACCGCCCAGGCCAAGATCGATGAAGCGCTCGCCGCCTCATCGACGCCCGACGACAAATATGTCGCCAATTCGGTGCTTTACGACATCGCGCGCGGCACCAACGATCAGGCGAAGCAATCGCAGGCGATCGAAGGCATGCTGGCAAGCGGCAAGGTGGAGCCGGCGAAGCAGGCGCAATTCTATCTCGTCGCGGGCAATCTTGCCTACCAGGCGAAGGATTATAAGCGCGCCGAAACGCTGCTCGACCAATCGATCAAACTCGGTGGCGCGCCGATCGAGGCGTATGCGCTCGACGCCGAATCCAAGGAAAACAACGGCAATCCCGCCGGCGCGGTCGACGTGCTGGTGAAAGCTGCCGCCGCGCAGAAGGCAGCGGGCCAGAAGCTGCCGTCCGATTATTACGGCCGCGGCATCGCGATCGGCTACAAGGCGAAGCTCGCCCCGCAGGTCCAGGCGCTGACGCTCTCCTGGCTGCAGGATTATCCGACGATCGACAATTGGCGCGATTCGCTCATCACCTATCGCGACCTCAACCATGTCGACGCCGATCAGGAACTCGACATCTATCGCCTGCTGCGCACCATCGGCGCATTGAAGGGCGAGTCGGATTATTACAGCTACGCCGAGCAACTTTACCTGAAATATCCGGGTGAGGCGAAGGCCGTCATCGACGAAGGCATCGCCAAGGGCTTCCTGAAGGCATCGGCCGGCAGCAATACCAAGATGATGCTCGACCGCGCGTCGCAACGTGTCGCCGCCGACAAGGCCGATCTTCCTGGCGCCGCCGCCGCCGCCGCCAAATCGCCCACCGGCAAGTCGGCCTTCGTCACCGCCGATTCCTATCTCGGCTATGGCGAGTGGCAGAAGGCGATCGACCTCTATCGCATGGCGCTCCAGAAGGGCGGGGTCGATGCCAATGTGGTGAACACCCGCCTCGGCATGGCGCTCGCCCGCTCGGGCGACACCGCAGGCGCCAAGGAAGCCTTCTCGAAGATCACGGGCGCACGCTCAGGCCTTGCCAAATATTGGCAGGTCTGGCTCGACCACCCCTCGACGGTCGCCCCGGCCGCCGCCGCGCCAGCCGCAGCACCCGCCGCTCAGCCTGCATCCTGAACCGGCGACAACGATGTGAAAGACGGGGCGGTCGGACAATCCGGCCGCCCCTTTTCATTTGCGGCCTAATCGGCGCCGAGGGGCTGACGCCCGCGCGGGTGTCGCCGGCCGAGGCTGCGTGAAGGCCGCCGATCGCAGGGAGGCTCATAACCTTTGATTGCCGGACGTCGAACAGACGATCCTAGGCGCTCGCGGCGTGGCTCCTTCGGAAGGATTCGACGCCATTCAGCAGGCTGCCCGCGATCATCCGCGCGCGGCTATGGACATGCTCGCGCGCGTCGGCGTCGCCCAGCGTGTCGAGCGTGTCGCCGAACAGCGACAGCCAGCGGTCGAACAGCGCCCGGTCGATTTCCGGGATCATCATATGCTTCAGCATCGGATTGCCGAAAAACTCGCCCGTGCTGAACAGGATCGAGCGCCAGAAACGCTTCATCTGGCCGAGATGCGCATCCCAATCCTTCACCCGACTGTTGAAGATGGGGCCGAGTGCGTCATCGTCGCGGACGCGGCCATAAAAATCGTCGACGAGGCGCGACACGAACAGGTCGTCAATCCCCAGTTCGGCGGCTTCCATGCGCTTGGCCTCGCGCGCAGCCTGCGCGTGGGGCGAAGCGGTCGAGGACGGATCGTCTTGCATAAGCTGACCCTAGCGCAAAGTCAGCCAAAAAGAAATATCTGAAATGCCTGTTATGCGCCGCGCCGCTTTCCGCCGCGATAGCGTTCGACAAAGGCCGCCGCATGAGTCGCAAGCCGCTTTTCCACGATGGCCGTTCGCAGGCCCGCCATCAGGTCCTGATAAAAATGCAGGTTGTGCTCGGTCATCAGCATCGCGCCGAGCATCTCACCCGCGCGCACCAGATGGTGGAGGTAGGCGCGGCTCCACTGCATGCAGACGGGGCAGGCGCAGTCGGCATCAAGCGGGCCGGTGTCCTCGGCAAAGCGGGCGTTGCGTATATTGAGCGGCCCGTCGCGCGTGAAGGCCTGGCCGTTTCGGCCTGAGCGAGTGGGCAGCACGCAATCGAACATGTCGATGCCGCGCACCACCGCGCCGACGATATCATCGGGCTTGCCTACCCCCATCAGATAGCGGGGCTTGTCGACCGGCAGCATGGCGGGCGCGAAATCGAGGACGCGGAACATCTCCTCCTGCCCCTCTCCCACCGCGAGGCCGCCCACCGCATAGCCGTCGAAGCCGATATCGATCAGCGCTTCGGCCGAGGCGCGGCGCAGATCCTCGGCCATTGATCCCTGCTGGATACCGAACAGCGCCGCGTTCGCCGCATGCTCAGCCCCCTCGTCGAACGCCTCGCGCGATCGCCGCGCCCAGCGCATCGATCGCTCCATCGATTGCGCCGCGCGCTCGGGAGTCGCGGGAAAGGGCGTGCACTCGTCGAACGCCATGACGATGTCCGATCCCAACAGCCGCTGTATCTCCATCGACCGCTCGGGCGAGAGCATGTGGCGCGATCCGTCGAGATGGCTCTTGAAGGCGACGCCCTCCTCCGAATGCTTCGTCAGCGCGGACAGGCTCATCACCTGATAGCCGCCGCTGTCGGTGAGGATCGGCCGTTCCCAGCGCATGAAACCGTGCAATCCGCCCAGACGCGCCACCCGTTCCGCGCCGGGACGCAACATCAGATGATAGGTGTTGCCAAGAATGATGTCGGCGCCGGTCGCGCGCACATCGGCAGGCTTCATCCCCTTGACAGTCGCGGCGGTGCCCACCGGCATGAAGGCGGGCGTTCGTATTTCGCCGCGCCGCATCGCGATCGTGCCGGTGCGCGCGGCGCCGTCGGTCGCGTGGATGGAAAAGGCGAAACGCGGGGGAATGCTCATCCCCCGCCCCTTGCCGCCTGTCCCGCCGCTTGTCGAGCCCGCCGAAAGGCCGCATGACAGGCCGCGAGATCCATCAAAACCGGAGAAGTACAATGGCGTTCGAAGGAAGCTGCCACTGCGGCGCGGTATCGTTCACGGTCGAGGCAGAGGCGCCGACGACGGCGATCGCGTGCAATTGTTCGCATTGCCGGCGGAAGGGTTTCCTGCTGGCTTTCTTTCCGGCGGAGCAATTCCGGCTGGACAAGGGGGCGGACGCGCTGCGCACCTATCTCTTCAACACCCACAAGATCGCGCATCGCTTCTGCGAAACATGCGGAACCGAGGCGTTCGCGGAAGGGCAGAATCCCGATGGATCGGCGGTGCGCGCGATCAATCTGCGCTGCGTGCCGTCGATCGACCTCGACGAGCTGGCGCTCCATCCCGTCGACGGCGCGAACCTGTAGTGGCGCAGATCAGCCCGGCGCGAACAATTTTGTGCCGACGACCCCAACCACGATCATCGCCATGAAGCCGATCTGGACCGGGCTGATCTTGTCGTGGAACAGGAGCGCGCCGAACAGGATGACGCCCACCGCGCCCAATCCGGTCCAGACAGCATAGGCGGTGCCCGTCGGCAGGCCGCGCATCGCCAGCGCCAGCAATCCCATATTCACGAAGCTGAGCACGATCGGCACGCTCGATGCCTGCCAGGTGCCGCGCAGCGCCGCCCATTTCAGGCTCAGCGCCCAGACGATTTCGGTGAAGACGGCGATGCCGAGATAGGCCCAGGCCATCGGGTGACTCCTGCCGGGCTCGTCAGGAAAAGGCGGCGGCCGGAAACCCGAAAGAGGCCATCGCGCGAAGGACGCCGCGCCTTTGCCCGCGCGGACGCGCCTTTTCAAGCCCCGGCGTCACCCGGCAGCAGCAGGCTGGCATCGCCATAGCTGTAGAAACGGTAGCCGGCCGCGATCGCATGGGCATAGGCCGCCTGCATCCGATCGAGCCCCATCAGCGCCGAGACGAGCATGAACAATGTCGAGCGCGGCAAATGGAAATTGGTCATCAGCCCGCCGATCGCCCGGAAGCGGTAGCCCGGCGTGATGAAAATCGCCGTGTCCCCCTCGAACGGCGCGATGGTGCCGTCCTCGCGTGCGGCGCTCTCCAGCAGGCGCAGGCTCGTCGTGCCGACGGCGATCACCCGCCCGCCGGCGGCGCGCGTGGCATTAAGCCGGTCTGCGGTTGCGGCATCGATGCGGCCCCACTCGGCGTGCATCCGATGCGCGTCGGTGTCGTCGGCCTTGACCGGCAGGAAGGTCCCCGCGCCGACATGGAGGGTGAGCATCGCCTGCCCGACCCCGCGCGCGGCGAGCGCATCCATGAGCGCGGGCGTAAAATGCAGCGCGGCGGTAGGCGCGGCGACCGCCCCCTCCTCGCGCGCGAACATCGTCTGATAATCCTCGGCATCGCGCGCATCGGCGGGCCGCTTGCCCGCGATATAGGGCGGCAGCGGCATCCGCCCCGCCCGCTCCAGCAGCAGCTCGACCGGCTCGTCGCCTTCGAAGGTCAGTAGCAGGCTGCCGTCGGTGCCCCGTTCACTCGCCAGCGCCGCAACGTCCTGCCCGAAATCGATCCGATCGCCCTCGCGCACCCGCTTCGCATTGCGCAGGAAGGCCCGCCAGGTGCGCGGCCCTTCGCGCTTGTGGAGCGTCGCGCCGATCCGCGCCTCGCCCCGGCGGCCCTCAAGCTGGGCGGGAATGACGCGCGTGTCGTTGAAGACGAGCATGTCGCCCGGTCGCAGCAGATCGGGCAGATCGCGCGCAATATGATCCGCCAGGCCCGCATCATTTACCAGCAGCAGGCGCGCGGCGTCACGCGGCGAGGCGGGGCGCAGCGCGATGCGGTCGGCCGGAAGATTGAAATCGAACAGATCGACCCGCATCGGGCCGGCTCCCTTGGTCAGAGTGCGGGCGCGGGTGTGGGCTTGGGGGCGGCAGGCGCTTCCACGGGGCCGGCCGGCGGCGGCGGGACATTGCCGTCGCCCTCGATCCCGGCGTGCAGGATACGCGTCGGATCGGCCGGCGGCTCGCCCCGATGAATGGCGTCGACATAAGCCATGCCTGAAATCACCCGCCCGACGGCGGTATATTTCTCGTCCAGGACGAAATTGGGCATGAACATGATGAAGAACTGGCTGTTTGCCGTATCGGGCTTGCTGGTGCGCGCCATCGCCACCGTGCCGCGCACGAAGGGCAGATCGTTGAACTCGGCCTTCAGGTCGGGCAGGTCGGAACCGCCGCTGCCGTCGCCCTTGGGATCGCCGCCCTGCGCCATGAAGCCTTCGATAACGCGATGGAAGGTGAGGCCGTTATAGAAGCCGCGCCGCACCAACGTCTTGATCCGTTCGACGCTGAGAGGCGCCTTGTCGGGCCGCAGCAAGATGCGGACACGCCCGCCGTCCGACAGATCGAGGTCGAGGATGTTGGCCGGATCGAGCGTCGGTGCAGGCGCGACCGCCGGCGCCGCGGCCGCGACGAGCGGAACGGCCGGTTCGGCAAGCCCGGTGGGGCCGGTGGTGGTCTGCTGCGCCAGTGCGCCGGTGCCCATGAAAAGGCCCGCCATGGCGGCCACAAGAATCTTCAAACGCATGGATTCACCAACTCTCCCCGGCCGGACGCGTGGCGTCCGTCCCTGTGCCCTGCTCTATACTCACTGCCCCCGGCGCCCGAGCGTCGCCACCCGCGCGCGCACCTCCTCGGCAACCGACGGCGGCACGAAGCGATGGATCGCCCCGCCATAGAGCGCGATTTCCTTGACCAGACGCGAGGCGATCGGCTGCAACGCGACATCGGCCATCAGGAAGACGGTTTCGATTCGGTTGTTGAGCTGCTGGTTCATCCCCGCCATCTGATATTCATATTCGAAATCGGCGACCGCGCGTAAGCCCCGCACGATCACCGTCGCCCGCTCGCGTTCGGCAAAGTCCATCAGCAGCGAATCGAAAGTGACGACCTCGATCGATCCGTCCACCGCCGCCGCCTCGCGCCGGACCATCGCCACCCGCTCCTCCACCGTGAACATCGGCGATTTGGAGGGATTGGTCGTGACGCCGATCACCAGCCGGTCGACCAGCTTCGCGCCCCGCCGGATGATATCGAGATGGCCGAGCGTGACGGGGTCGAACGTGCCCGGATAGACGCCGATCCGCTCCATCAGCTTTCCCTCTCGACGATGTAGCGGGCGATGGCGCGCAGCAAGGCGGCCTCCGCCCCATAGACCTGGAGATGATCGATCGCCTGATCGACCAGCAATGTCGCCTGCGCCCGTGCCCGATCGAGGCCGAGCAGCGAGACGAAGGTCGCCTTGCCCGCCGCCGCATCCTTGCCCACCGCCTTGCCGGCGACCGCGGCGTCGCCCTCGGCGTCGATCAGATCGTCGGCGATCTGGAAGGCAAGGCCGATGTCGCGCGCATAGGCCCGCAGCCGTCCCCTTCCCTCGGGCGGCACGCGCCCCATGATCGCGCCGGCCTCAAGGCAGAAGCTGATCAGCGCCCCGGTCTTCAGTTGTTGAAGGCGCGTGACGGTGGCGAGATCGAACGGGGCCGCGGCATTCTCGGCCGCGAGGTCCATCGCCTGGCCGCCCGCCATGCCGCCCGCCCCCGCCGCGCGTGCCAGTGCCAGCGCCAGTTCGCCGCGCACGAAGGGATCGGCATGGGTCGCCTCGTCGGCGATCACTTCGAAAGCGAGCGCCTGGAGCGCATCGCCGGCGAGCACCGCCGTCGCCTCGTCGAAGGCGCGATGCACCGTCGGCTTGCCGCGTCTGAGATCGTCGTCATCCATACAGGGCAGATCGTCGTGGATCAGCGAATAGACATGGATGCACTCGATCGCGAGGCCGACACGCGAGGAAGCCGCGCGATCGACGTGAAAAAGATCGCAGGCCGCACGAACAAGCAAGGGTCGCAACCGCTTGCCGCCCCCGATCGCGGCATGACGCATCGCCTCATAAAGGCGGCGGCGCGGATCGTCGGTAAGCGCGAGCAGCAGGTCGAAATGTCGGTCGATCTCGGTCGCGATGCGATCGAGTTCCGTTTTGAGGCCGAACGGGGCAGCGCCCGTCACGCCGTCATTCGGCATCGAAGGGGCGGGTTCCGGTGGGCCTGCCGTCGCCGCCCAGCGTGATCTTCTCGATCCGCGCCTGCGCCGCCGCCAGCCGCGCCTCGCATTGCGCGCGCAGCCGATCGCCCTCGGCATAGAGCGTGATCGATTCGTCAAGCGACGCCTCGCCGCTTTCCAGTTTCTGCACGATCGCCTCGAGCCGCTTCAACGCGTCCTCGAAGGAAAGCTCGGTGATGGCGTCCGCGTCCTGCCCCATGACCGGGCTTTTGACGGGCGGCGCGGGCCCGGTCAAGCCGGCGTCGTCGCGGCAGCCGCCTTCGCCCGCTCCTCCGCCACCAATTCCTTGCGGCTGAGCTTGCCGACCAGCGTCTTGGGCAGGCTCAGGCGAATCTCGACCGCGACGACGCGCTCATGTTTGCCGAGCTGGGGATTGAGCCAGGCCCTGATCGCCTCTCCATCGGCCTTCTCGCCGTCGCGCAGCGTGACGAACGCCTTGGGGCTTTCCCCCCGATAGGAATCTGGGATGCCGATCACAAGTGCTTCCTTCACGGCGGGATGACGATAGAGCACCGCCTCCACCTGGCTCGGAAAGACCTTGAAGCCGCCCACCGCGATCATGTCCTTCAGCCGGTCGACGATACGGATATAGCCCTGCTCGTCGATCAGTCCGACATCGCCGGTGCGCAGGCCCCCTTCCACGAATACCTTCGCGTCGCTGTCGGGCCGGTTCCAATAGCCCTTCATGATCTGCGGGCCGGCGATGACGATCTCGCCGGGCTCCCCCTCCGGCGCCGGCCGCGTCGCATCGTCGCGATCGACGATGCGAAACGTGGTGGCTGGAAGCGGCTGGCCGATCGTGCCGGTGCGATTCTCCCCGTCATAAGGATTGACGCTGGCGATGCCGCTTTCGGTGAGGCCATAGCCTTCGACCAGCTTCGCCCCCGTCTCCGTCTCGAACCGTTCCTTCAACTCGGCCGGCAGCGGCGCGCCGCCCGATATGCAGACGCGGAGCGACGAGAGGTCGGCCTTGCCGATCGCCGGGTGATCGAGCAGCGCCTGATACATGGTCGGCACGCCCGGCAGCGCACTCGCCTTCGTCCGGCGAACGGCGGCGAGCACCTGCCCGGCGTCGAAACGCGGCAGCAGCACCATCTCGCCGCCGGCGAAGACGGTACGATTGAGCACGGCGGCGTTGGCGAAAATGTGGAAGAGCGGGAGGACGCCGATGATCCGGTCCTCCACGCCCGAACGCGCATCCACCGCCGCGATCTGGCGCGCATTGGCGGTCAGCGCCTGGTGGGTGAGCATCGCGCCCTTGGGCGTCCCCGTCGTCCCGCCGGTATATTGAAGGAGGGCAATGTCCGTCTCCGGATCGATCGGCACCGGCGGGAACAGCCCGTCATTATAGATGAGCGTCGAGAAAGCGAGAATGCGCGGGTCCTGCGGCCGGGGTGTAATCTCCTTGCCCCTGAACAGGCGGTAGAAGAGCGACTTGCCCGGCGGCAACGCGCCGGCGATCGAGCCGACGACAAGATGCTCTATCCCGCCCCGCTCCATCACCGCGAGCGCATTGGGCAGGAGCGCGGAGGCGGAGAGCGTGAAGAGCAGCTTCGTCCCCGAATCCTCGACCTGGTGATGCAATTCGTCGACGGTGTAGAGCGGCGAGAAATTGACGACGATCGCTCCCGTCATCAACGCTCCGAAATAGGCGGCGACATAATGGGGCACGTTGGGCAGATAGAGGCCGACGCGATCGCCCTTGCCGATCCCCAGCCGGATAAGCCCCGCCGCCACCCGCCGCGCGCCGTCCAGCGTCTCGGCATAGCTATAGCGGCGGCCGAGAAAATCGATGAGCACCGCGTCGGGCGCCCGCGCGGCGCTCGCCTCGAACATCGCAGGAAGCGAGAGCGGCGCGAAGCACTGCTCCCATTGCGTGGGATGCCGGTAATCGGTTCGCCAGATCGGGTTCGTATCGGTCATGCACGCAGGCCTAAGCCGCCCGCGATTACGAAGCAATCGGGGGCGGTTCGCTATCCCGCACCGTTCGTCATTCCCGCGCAGGCGGGAATCCATATGCGTTGCCATCGGAAAAAGGGCGAGACGCTGTGCCTATGGATTCCCGCCTGCGCGGGAATGACGGCGAGAGAAGAAGGAAACCTCTCGTACTACCCGGGCGTCACCCCGACGAAAGTCGGGGCCTATGGACTCGGCTCGCTTCCCTATAGAGCGAGCCGTCGTCCGTGGATTCCGACTTTCGTCGGAATGACGTGAAGGTTTCCCTTCCCCTACGCCTCTGGCTTGCGGAACGGATCGACGAAGCCGCGCGGGTCCATCTCGCCGGCGGCTTCGTCATGGGCCGTGTCGGCGTCGCGCTGGGCGGTGTCGCGCTCGGCGCGCAGCTCCTCGATCAGCGCTTCGCGGTCGCCTTCGAGGCGGTTGTCGGTCGGCGCCTCGATGCCCGCCGCCTTCGCCGCCTTGGCGACGAGCGCGTCAAGCTCGCGCTGCGGACAGAGGCCGAGCGTCACCGGGTCTTTGGGCACGATGTTCGCGATGTTCCAGTGCGTGCGGTCGCGGATCGCGGCGATGGTGGTGCGCGTCGTGCCGATCAGGTTGGAAATCTGCCCGTCCGAAATCTCGGGATGGTTGCGGATGATCCAGGCGATGCCGTCGGGCTTGTCCTGCCGCTTCGACACCGGCGTATAGCGCGGCCCCTTGGTGCGGCGCACCTGCTCGGGCCCCTTCTGCATGACGAGTTGGTGCGAGGGATCGGCCTGCCCCTTCTCGATCTCCGCCATGGTGAGTTCGCCCGCGCGCACGGGATCGCGCCCCGTAAGCTTGGTGGCGGCGGTGTCGTCGGCGATCGCCTGCACCTCCAGGATGTGCAGCCCGCAAAATCCGGCAATCTGCTCGAAGCTGAGCGCGGTATTGTCGACCAGCCATGACGCGGTCGCGTGGGGCATGAGCGGCTGGGCCATGTGCGTCCTTCCAGAAACAATAAGGGCCGCCCCATCACGGAGCGGCCTGTGCAGGATTCCGATGTAATGCGCGCATCCGGCGAGGGCAAGGCGCGAATGCGCGCCTCACATTTCGAGGACGATCTTGCCGACGTGCCCGCCCGCCTCCATCCGCGCATGCGCTTCGGCGGCGCGGGCGAGCGGGAAGGTCGTGTCGATCACCGGCCGCAGCTTCCCCTCGGCGACATGCGGCCAGACGGTGCGCGCCAGTTCCTCGGCGACCAGCGTCTTGAACTCTTTCGAGCGCGGCCGCAGCGTCGAGCCGGTCAGCGTCAGCCGACGGCGCATCACCGCGCCGATATCCACCTCCGCCTTCAATCCGCGCTGCACCGCGATCGAGACGTGACGTCCCTCGTCGGCGAGGCAGGCGATGTTCCGCGGCACATAATCGCCGCCGACCATGTCGAGTACCGCCTGCACGCCGCGCGCGCCGGTGATCGCCTTCACCTCCTCGACGAAGTCGCTCGTCCGGTAGTTGATCGCATGATCGGCGCCGATCCGCCGCGCGGCGGCGCATTTCTCGTCGCTGCCGGCGGTGACGATCAGGGTGAGGCCGAACAGCTTGCCGAGGCGGATCGCCATCGTGCCGATGCCGCTGGTGCCGCCATGGACGAGAACGGTGTCGCCTTCCACGGCATAGGCGCGTTCGAACAGATTGGTCCACACGGTGAACAAAGTCTCGGGCATCGCCGCCGCCTCGATCAGCGGCAGGGTGGCGGGCACGGACAGGCATTGGCCGGCGGGCGCGACGCAATAGTCGGCATAGCCGCCGCCCGACACCAGCGCGCAGACGGGCTGGCCCACCTGCGCGGGATCGGCTCCCGCTCCTGCCGCGACGATCGTTCCCGCTATCTCCAGCCCGGGAATCGACGGCGCGCCGGGCGGCGGCGGGTAATGGCCCTTGCGCTGCATCACGTCGGGCCGGTTCACGCCCGCGGCGGCGACGCGGACGAGATAATCGCCCGGCCCCGGCGCGGGCACGGGGCGCTCGACAAGGCGAAGCACCTCGGGGCCACCCGCCTCCACCGGGTCGATGGCGCGCATCGTCTCGGGCAATATCGTCATTCTGAAGCCCCTGTCCGTCGTGTTTTGTGCGCGGGTTTTATTGACATGGACGGCGCATGGGTCAACGCTGCGGCCATGGACGTGGACGATGTTTTTCCGAAGCGGGAGGGCGATCCCCTCGTCGCGCTGGCCCGGCAGGATCTCGATCCCCTTTCGGTGGAAGAGCTTCATGGGCGGATTGCGGCGCTGGAGGCGGAGATCGCGCGCACCCGTCGGAAAATCGATGCCGCCGTTAATCATCGGACAAGCGCCGATGCGCTATTCAAGCGATAGAGGGAAAGAAAGCCCGCCAGACGGCTTCGACCCGCCAAGGAAGCGGCCATCCTTGATGAAAGGGGCGCGGATCACGACATAGATCGGGACAGCGCCCATGCCCCGCATGGGCCTAAGGAGTATGATATGCCCTCATTCGCCAGGGAGCTCGAACAGACTCTCCACAATGCGCTTACCGCGGCATCGAACCGCCGCCACGAATATGCCACGCTGGAGCATCTGCTGCTCGCGCTGGTCGACGACGAGCATGCCTCGAAGGTGATGGTCGCCTGCGGGGTGGAGCTTGGCGAGCTCAAGGAAGCCGTAACCCTCTATCTCGACACCGAACTGGACGCGCTGAAGGTGGAGGGCAGCACCGATCCCTCGCCCACCAGCGGCTTCCAGCGCGTGGTGCAGCGCGCGATCCTGCACGTCCAGTCCTCGGGCCGGGAGGAAGTAACAGGCGCCAACGTGCTCGTCGCGCTCTTCTCCGAGCGGGAAAGCTATGCCGTCTTCTTCCTCCAGCAGCAGGACATGAGCCGGCTCGACGCGGTAAGCTACATCAGTCATGGTGTCGGCAAGGCCGGCCAGCCCATGGAGCAGCGCGACGTGAAGGGGGCGGAAGAGGAAAAAGCCAGCAAGCCCGACGGCAAGAAGGGCGAGAGCGCGCTCAAGCAGTTCTGCGTCAACCTCAACGAGAAGGCGGCGAACGGCAAGGTCGATCCGCTGATCGGGCGCGGCCCCGAGGTGGACCGCACCGTGCAGATTCTCTGCCGCCGTTCGAAGAACAACCCGCTCTATGTGGGCGATCCCGGCGTCGGCAAGACGGCGATCGCCGAGGGGCTGGCGCGCAAGATCGTCGAAAAGCAGGTGCCCGACGTGCTGCTGCCCGCCGTCATCTACTCGCTCGATATGGGCGCGCTGCTCGCCGGCACGCGCTATCGCGGCGATTTCGAGGAGCGGCTGAAGCAGGTCGTCACCGAGCTGGAAAAGCTGCCCCACGCGATCCTGTTCATCGACGAGATCCACACCGTGATCGGCGCGGGCGCGACCTCGGGCGGCGCGATGGACGCGTCGAACCTGCTCAAGCCCGCTTTGTCGGGCGGCACGATCCGTTGCATCGGATCGACGACCTACAAGGAGTTCCGCAACCATTTCGAGAAGGATCGGGCGCTGCTCCGGCGCTTCCAGAAGATCGACGTGAACGAGCCGACCGTCGAGGATACGATCAAGATCCTCGCCGGGCTGCGCTCCGCGTTCGAGGCGCATCACAACGTCCGCTACACGCCCGACGCGATCAAGTCGGCCGTGGAGCTGTCGGCGCGCTACATCAACGATCGGAAGCTGCCCGACAAGGCGATCGACGTGATCGACGAGGTGGGCGCGATGCAGATGCTGGTCGTGCCGTCGAAGCGGCGGAAGGTGATTACGCCGAAGGAGATCGAGGCCGTGATCGCGACGATGGCGCGCATCCCGCCGAAATCGGTGTCGTCGGACGACAAGAAGTCGCTTTCCACGCTGGAAACCGATCTGAAGCGCGTTGTCTTCGGGCAGGATCAGGCGATCGAAAAGCTCGCCTCCGCGATCAAGCTCAGCCGCGCGGGCCTGCGCGAGCCGGACAAGCCGATCGGCAACTATCTGTTCACCGGCCCCACCGGTGTCGGCAAGACCGAAGTGGCGCGCCAGCTCGCCTCGATCATGGGCATTCCGCTTCAGCGGTTCGACATGTCCGAATATATGGAGCGCCATTCGGTCAGCCGGCTGATCGGCGCGCCGCCGGGCTATGTCGGCTACGATCAGGGCGGGCTGCTGACCGACGCGGTCGATCAGCATCCGCATTCGGTGCTCCTGCTCGACGAGATCGAGAAGGCGCATCCCGATCTGTTCAACATCCTGTTGCAGGTGATGGATAATGGGAAGCTGACCGATCACCACGGCAAGACGGTCGATTTCAGGAATGTCATCCTTATCATGACCACCAATGCCGGCGCGTCCGACATGGCGCGCGAGGCGCTGGGCTTCGGCAACGTCACCCGCGAGGGCGAGGATGAGGAAGCGGTGAAACGGATGTTCACGCCGGAGTTCCGCAACCGGCTCGATGCGATCGTCCCCTTCGGCTATCTGCCGACCGAGGTGGTCGCGCGGGTGGTGGAGAAGTTCATTCTCCAACTCGAACTCCAGCTTGCCGACCGCGAGGTTCATATCTCGCTGGACGATGAGGCGAAGGCATGGCTCACCGAACGCGGTTATGACAAGCTCTACGGCGCGCGGCCGATGGGTCGGCTCATTCAGGAGAAGGTCAAGCAACCGCTGGCCGAGGAACTGCTGTTCGGCAAGCTCGTCCACGGCGGCGAGGTGAAGGTGCGATTGAAGGACGGTGCGCTGGCCTTCGAGATCGTCCCTGCCCCGCCCCGCCGCGCCAAGAAGAAAAAGGCCCCGCCGAAAGCGAAGGTGAAGGCCTGACGTAACGGAAGCCCTCTCCTCACGACAGGAGAGGGCTTTTTTATGACCGTCCCTAACCCCGCTTCACCATTCTGAGCGTCGGCCAGTCGCCTTGGGTGATCGTGTCGGCGAGGCGCATATGCTGCCGGCGATAGGCGGCGGCAACGCGGGCGGCCTGCGATTCGAGCAGGCCCGCCAGGATCAGCGAGCCGCCGGGGAGAAGCGCCCCCGCCAGCACCGGCGCCAACTCGATCAGCGGCCCAGCGAGGATATTGGCGATCAGGAGATCGTAGGGCGCGCGCGCTTTCAGGCGCGGATGGGCGAGGCCGGGGGCGGTCACGAGCTCGACGCGGCCCGGGCCACGGCCGATGCGCAGACCGTTCACCGCCGCATTCTCCGCCGTCACCTCGATCGCCACCGGATCGATGTCGGAGGCGATGACGCGTGCTGCGGGCCAGCAGGCCCGCGCCGCGAAGGCGAGCAAGCCGGTGCCGGTGCCCACATCGGCGATATCGGCGAAGCGCCGCCCCTGCCGTTTCAGCCGGTCGATCATCATCAGGCAGCCGGTGGTCGTCTCATGATGTCCGGTGCCGAAGGCGCGCCCCGCCTCGATCGCGAAGATGACGGCATCATCCGGCAGCCCGTCGGCATGTGCGGGAGTGTGGACGTAGAAGCGGCCGGCGCGGATCGGCTCCAGCCCCGCCTGCGAGATCGTGACCCAGTCCTGCTCGGGAATATGCTCGATCGCGGGCTCGACGCCGGCCGCACTCGGCACCAGTTCGCGAATGGCGGCGATCAGCGCCGCGTCGGGCGCGGCTTCGAAATAGGCATCGAGCCGCCATTCGTCGGGTCGCGCCGGATCGGGCTCGCTCGTCATCAGCACGGGCGGTTCATCTAGCGTGGCCAGGACGCTGATATCCCCCGCGAGCATAGCAGCCTCGGCCGGCGTACAGGGCAGGCTGAGCTTCCAACTGCCCTCGCGGGGGGCGTCAAAGGGGAAGCCGGTGATGCCGTCGCCGCGCGGCTCGGAAAAAGGGTGCGTCATGCGTCCCGATTAGGCTTCGGCCTACGCGAACGGAAGGCCCTTGCTAGCCGCTGATCTGGCAGACGAAATCGCTCGTCGAATGTTGCAGCTTCGAAAGCTGCGCATCGACCGCGCGGAAACGCGCTTCAAGATGATCGACATCGCCCGCCACCGCCACCGTATCGGTGCGGATCGACGCAATCGTGCTCGACATCGAATCGGCCGCGAGCGCGGTTTCGTCCACCGCCGCGGTAATCATCGTCACCGTCTGCGCCTGCATTTCCATCGCGTCGCGGATACGCTGCGCAACCGATTGAATTTCCACCACCGTGTCGCGAATCGATCCGTTGGCATCCACCGTCTGGCGCGCCGCGGCCTGGATCGCGGCAATCTTGGCGGCGATGTCATCGGTTGCCCGCGCGGTCTGACTGGCGAGGCTTTTCACCTCCTGCGCCACCACCGCGAAGCCGCGTCCGGCATCGCCTGCTCGCGCCGCCTCGATCGTCGCGTTGAGCGCCAGCAGATTGGTCTGCCCGGCAATGTCGCGAATCAGGCTGAGGATCGACTCGATCGCCTTGGCATGATCGGACAGCGCCTCGGATATCTCGACCGCCTCGCGCGATTGGTCCGCCCCGCGATTGCCGATCCGCGCCGCCACCTCGACTTCGCTGCGAACCTCCTCGATCGCATGGATCAGCCCGGCCGCGGTGTGTGCCGCCTCACGCATCGCCACCGCCGATTGCTCGGCCGCCGCCGCCACTTCGGACGTCTTGCCCAGCATGCCGCGCGTCGCGTCCGCCGTCGTCACCGTCTTGCCTTGCAAGGCGCGCGCATCGGCGACCGTTCCTTCCAGGATCGCGACGATGCTGTCCTGGAAACGCTCGCTCGCCTCGGCGCGCTTGCGTGCGGCGGCGCTGCGTTCGAGGACGGCGATCTGCGAGAGGATGATCTCCAACTCGATCGACAGCAGCCGATAGACGGTATTCGCCAGCCGGCTGAGCGTCTCCGGATCGCCCGAATAGACTTCGCGGATGCGCCGGACGAGCAAGGTCGCGTTGCGCGTCAGCCCGTCGACGACGACCGGCACCGAAATCATCGTCGCGAACACCTCGCGGCCCGGCAGCGAAAGATGATGGACCCACGCCGCATCGAGCGGCCGGGTGAACTTCGCCGTCGTATAATCGACGACGCGCGCCATCAGTTGTTCGGGGCTGATCCGATACGCCTCGAACTCGACGGCATAGGGCAGATCGGCGAGCTGCGCCCAATATTCGCGGGTAGTGGCGAGAATGATGTCCTGCGCCTTTTCCCACAGGAAGCCGAGTTCGGCGGACAACGTGCCGTCGACATTATAGATGGCGAGCCGCTCGGCCGCTTCCGCGTCGGGCAGAGGGATCGACGCCTCGGGCGGAAGCTCGACGATGAAATGGTCACTCATGCGTTCTCCGGGCGTTCATCCTTTCCGCGCGGAATAGACGTCATTGGTAAATAGGGCGTTATTCACCCAATCGACCCGCACAAGGTTGCATGGCGGCGTCGATTGGATAAAGACGGCGCATCCGTTCCCAGGGGAAATACGATGGCGCAAAATGCCGCACGCCCATTGTCGCCACATCTTTCGATCTGGAGATGGGGGCCGCATATGGTGGTCTCGATCCTCCATCGCGCCACGGGCAACGCGCTCGCCTTCGCCGGCGGCATCCTGTTCACCTGGTGGCTGGTCGCGGCGGCGACAAGCGCCACGGCCTACGACATCTTCTATCATCTCGTCGTCGCGGCCGAGCCGGGGGACGGCGTCGGCCAGGTGACGAACATCCTCGCGCGGATCGTCGGCGTGGGGCTGACATGGTCCTTCCTCCAACATCTCTTTTCGGGGCTTCGCCATTTCGTGCTCGATACGGGCGCAGGCTATGAACTCCGGACGAACCGGCGCTGGGCGATCCTGACGATCGTCGGCTCGGTCCTCCTCACCCTGCTCCTCTGGGGCGCTATCTTCTTCGCGAGGCACTGATGGGAACGGGAACCGGAATCGGCCGGGTACGTGGCCTCGGATCGGCGCGGCACGGCGCGCGGCCCTGGTGGCACCAGCGGATGACGGCGGCGGGCAACCTGCTGCTCATCACCTGGTTCTTCGCCTCGCTGCTGCTGCTGCCGGGCTATGACTATCAGACGGTGGTCGGCTGGCTGTCCTCGCCGTGGGTGGCGACGGCGCTGATCGTGATGACGCTCAACGTCTTCTGGCACCTGCGCCTCGGGGTGCAGGTGATGATCGAGGATTATGTCCACCGCGAAGGATCGCGCTTCGCTGCGATCGTCGCACTCAATTTCTATTGCGCGGGGGCCGCCGCGCTCGCCGTCTTCTCGATCCTCAAGATCGCCTTCGGGGGAGTGCAGGGCTGATGGCCGAAGCCTATAAGATCGTCGATCATGTCTACGATGCCGTGGTCGTCGGCGCTGGCGGCTCCGGCCTGCGCGCGACGATGGGCATCGCGACGAGCGGGCTCAAGACCGCCTGCATCACCAAGGTGTTCCCGACGCGCAGCCACACCGTCGCCGCGCAGGGCGGCATCGCCGCCAGCCTCGGCAATATGGGCCCCGATCACTGGTCCTGGCACATGTACGACACCGTCAAGGGATCGGACTGGCTGGGCGATCAGGACGCGATCGAATATCTGGTGCGCGAGGCGCCGACCGCCGTTTACGAGCTGGAACATGCCGGCGTGCCGTTCAGCCGCACCGAGGAAGGCAAAATCTATCAGCGCCCTTTCGGCGGCATGATGCAGAATATGGGCGAAGGCCCGCCCGCGCAGCGCACCTGCGCGGCGGCCGATCGCACCGGCCACGCCATGCTTCACGCGCTCTATCAGCAGAGCCTGAAATATGACGCGGATTTCTACATCGAATATTTCGCGCTCGACCTCATCATGGAGGACGGCGCCTGCAAGGGCGTGATCGCGCTCTGCATGGAAGACGGGTCGATCCATCGTTTCCGCAGCCATGCGACGGTGCTCGCCACTGGCGGCTATGGCCGCACTTATTTCTCGGCCACCTCGGCGCATACTTGCACCGGCGACGGCGGCGGCATGGTGCTGCGCGCGGGCCTGCCCTTGCAGGACATGGAATTCGTCCAGTTCCACCCCACCGGCATCTACGGCGCGGGCGTGCTCATCACCGAGGGCGCGCGCGGCGAAGGCGGCTATCTGACGAACAGCGAGGGCGAGCGCTTCATGGAGCGCTATGCCCCCTCGGCCAAGGACCTCGCCAGCCGCGACGTGGTCGCGCGCTCGATGGCGATGGAAATCCGCGAAGGCCGCGGCGTCGGCCCGAACAAGGATCATATCTATCTGCACCTCGATCATATCGATCCCAAGGTGCTGCACGAAAGGCTGCCCGGCATCACCGAGACGGGCAAGGTGTTCGCGGGTGTGGACCTGACCCGCCAGCCATTGCCGGTGGTGCCGACCGTTCACTATAATATGGGCGGCATCCCCACCAATTATCATGGTGAGGTCGTCCGCCTGAAGGACGGCGATCCCGATACGGTCGTCCCCGGCCTCTTCGCGGTGGGCGAGGCGGCGTGCGTCTCGGTCCATGGCGCGAACCGGCTCGGATCGAACAGCCTCGTCGATCTCGTCGTGTTCGGCCGCGCCGCCGGCCTGCGTATCGCCGAGATCGTCAAGCCCAATGCGCCGCACAAGCCGATCGACACGGCGGCGGACGACAAGGCGCTCACACGTCTCGATCGCTATCGCCATGCCGATGGCGGCTCGCCGACGGCCGAGATCCGCCTCCAGATGCAGCGGACGATGCAGTCCGATTGTGCGGTCTTCCGCACGACCGAGCTGCTGCGCGAAGGCATGGAAAAGATCGACAAAACCTGGGCGCGCCTGTCCGACATCGGCATCACCGATCGCAGCCTGATCTGGAACACCGATCTGATCGAAACGCTTGAGCTGGACAATATGCTGCCGCAGGCGGTGGTGACGATGCACGCGGCGGCCAATCGCCACGAGAGCCGCGGCGCGCACATGCACGAGGATTATCCCGAGCGCGACGATGCGAACTGGATGAAGCACACGCTCGTCTCGTTCGACAACGGCGCGGTGACGATCGATTATCGGCCGGTGCACGATTATACGCTCACCGACGACGCCCATTATATCACGCCGAAGAAGCGGGTCTATTGAGGCGCAGGCCGGGAGGCTGGCGATGAGGGCGGTCCTGTTGAGCGCGGGGCAGGGTTCGCGCCTGCTGCCGCTGACGGCGGACATCCCCAAATGCCTGGTCCGCATCGGCGAGCGCACGATCCTCGATCATCAGATCGACGCGCTCGTCGCGGCGGGGATCGGCGACATCATGGTGGTGGGCGGCTATCGCGCCGACGTGCTCGCCGCGCATGTCGAGAAGCGACGCGCCGAGGTGCCCGGCCTCGTGCTGCGCTTCAACCCCTTCTGGCGCGTGGCGAGCAGTATCGGCAGCGTCTGGGAAGCACGCGACTGGCTTGCCGCGCCCTTCGTGCTCGCCAATGGCGATACCATCTTCGCCCCAGACCTGATCGCGGCGGCGCTCGGCGCGCTGCGACCCGGCGTCAACCTGCTGATCGAGGCCCGGCCCTCCTCGCATCAGGACGATATGCTGGTCGCGCTGGACGGCAATCGCGTCCGCGCGGTGGGCAAGGGGCTGCTGCCCGAAAGCGCGCCGCATCGCTCGCTGGGCGTGATCGCCAGTCCCGATGCCGACGGCGGCGGCTATGCGGCGGCGCTGGCCGCGCTGATCGGCGAGGATGAGGGCGTGCACAATTTCCACCATGCGATCGTCGACAGGATCGCGCGGCGCCAAGGCGTCCATGCCGTGCTGGCGACCAGCGATCGCTGGCAGGAGTTCGACAGCCCCGCCGACATCGATCTGTGGCTGGAAAGGGCCCGCGCGCCCGTCAGGCGCTGAGCCACGATACCGGCGGCCGCCCGCGCGCCTTTTGCGCCATCGCCTGCCCCAGTTGCACCAGATGGACGAGCAGCGAAACTATCGTCCACGCCGCGACCGCGACGATCCCGATATCGGGCCGGCCAAACAGCAAAGAGACGAACAGGATCAGCATATTCGGATTGCGCCGCGCGGTGACGAGCCGGAAATCGGAATCGAACTTGCGCCAGACGTGGATGTGCATGCCGAACAGCGAGATGAACGCCCCTTCGATCAGCCGCTGGAAGACATAGCCTGCGAACATCACCGCCATCACGCCCCAGAACAAGGCGGGCGACAGCGCCAGCCCCGCCGGGATCAGCCCCATGCCCCAGGCGAACCACCAGAATGGCGGATGGACGAGATCGACGCCATGATCGAAAATATTGCCCCACCAGGAGGAAGTGATCGTGCAGCGCGCGAGCTTCCCGTCCACTGTGTCGAGCACCATGAAGATCAGGCCGAGCGCGAGCCCGGTCCAGAAATGCCCTTGCCAGAACAGGATGGTCGCCGCGATGCACAGGATGACGCCGATCCCCGTCACCATATTCGGCGTAAGGCCCAGCCGCGCGGCGATCTTCGTCAGCACGAACGCCCATTCGGGCCAGAGATATTTGGTGAGCAGATCGGTGACGCCCTTGTAAGCGCCCTTGTAGCTCGCCCGTTCCAATGCCGGAATCGAGGCGGCGTCGAGGCGCCCGACAAACGGCGTCTCGCGCTTGCGCAGCGCCTTATTCTCCAGAGTCGGCGCATCCTCGATCGCGATCGTCTCGAAACCGGCCGGATCGGCGGCGCGGTTCTCGCGCATCGCGGCGGCGGTCCGGCTCGCCTGTTCGATCGTGGCGCAGGCCGCGAGCACGGGAACGCCGGCGGACGTCAGCATCATGCCCGGATGCGCGGCGATATGGCGCAGCCATTGCGCGTCGAACACGAAGGCGCTGTTCGCCAGCAGCCACGGCCCGTCCCCTTCGAAAACGGCATTCTCGCCCGCCCACGCAAGACCAGCGGCGCGGCCGATGCGGCGGGCGCGTTCCGCCGCGCTCATGCCCCAGAAACGAAGCGGATTGGTGCCCACCGCGTGCAGGACGGCGGCGGGCTGTCGGATATCGTCGGCCATCGCGCAGCGCCTACAACGCGCGGTTCGCAGCGACAAGCCACGTCTCGGCCGCGCCTGTTGCACCCGAAGCGCGGGAACGGCCGTTCATGGCGTAGTAACGCGCGCAGGGCCAGGATCGGCCGCGACAAGAACAGGCTGGTGTGATGTTGCGTCGCTTCCCCTGCATTTTCGGCTGGCATCGCCCCGCCCGGGGATCGGTCGTCAGAAAGCCGGCAATTCCCGTGTCGCTCTATCGCGGAACCTGCCGTCGCTGCCAGCGCCCGATCTATCGCGACCAGCAGACGCTCAAATGGAAGCTGGAGACGCACTGAAAGAGGAAGGGACGGCATGACGCCGCCCCTTCCCGCCTGACCGCCCTTCCCCGTCAGAACTTTTTCTTGATCGAGAAGGCCCATTCGCGCGGCCGGGCGGGCTGTGCCTTGTCGAAACCTTCGCCGACGCCGCGCAGATCGAAGTTGGTCAGGAAATAATATTTGTTGAAGAGATTCGTCACCTCCAGCGACGCTTCCAGGTCATCGCCCGGATTGCGCCACGTCAGCCGGGCGTTGGCGATCGTGTAGGCCGGCAGGAAGGTCAATGTCCGGGTCGTGCCGATCACCAGCGGCCCGCTATAGACCTTGCTCTCATAGGAAGCGTCGATGCGCGGCGTCAGCGATCCGATGTCGTCACCCAGTTCGAACCGATATTGCGCGCCGATGCTCCATTTCCACTTCGGCGACCCGGCGACCGGATCGCTCAGTTGCGCGCCGGCCAGATTGGTCGGGCCGCCGGCGAGCGGGTTGATCGAGGTATATTTGAAGTCGAGATAGCTCGCCGATGCGTCAATCTGCAGCCCTTCGATCGGCCGCAGGAACAGTTCCGCCTCGACGCCCTTGTGGTGGCCGTTGCCCGCATTGGCCGGCAGCGCGCACGGCCCCGGCCCGCCATATTGCGGGCAGGAGAGAAGCGGTATCTGTATGTCCTTATAACGGTTGTAGAAAGCCGTGACGTTCAGCCGCATCCTGCGATCGAACAGGTCGCTCTTGAAGCCGATTTCATAAGCGGTGAGCGATTCCGGGCCGAAGGACTGGACCTGCGCGGCATTGAACGGCCGCGGATTGGTGCCGCCGCCCTTGAAGCCCGTCGAGATATTTGCGTAGACGAGCAGCTCGGGCGAGAAGCGATAGTTCAGCGATACGCGATAATCCCAGCGATTGCCCTTGTAGGTCGCCCGCGCGCCGGTCAGCGCCTGCACCGTTTCGGTCGTGTCGCCATTGTTGTTGGCGTCGGCGGTGTCGGGGCCGAGATAGCCCGCCCCATAGACCGCGCCGATCGGATCGAGATAGGCGTTGATCGTTCCGTCGGGATTCAGGCGGTAATAATCGTAGGTCTTCTTCTCGTCGGTATAGCGCAGGCCGCCGCCCAGCGTCAGTCCGGACAGTATCTCCCAATCGGCGTGCATGAAGACCGCCTTGCTGTCCGCCTTGATGACGTCGGGCTGGACGAATTGCAGCGGATAGAGCGGCCCCAGGCCCGGCACGGCGACGTAACGCAGGTCCTGATAGCTGTTATAGGTGGTGCTCTGCTTGAAATAATAGCCGCCTAGCGTGAAGTTTATCGTATCGCCCAGCTTGCCGTTCAGGCGCAGTTCCTGGCTGAAGTTCCAATGCGTCAGATGGTTCTGGCCGAAGCCCAGATTGGCCGGCGATAGATCGTCGTCGGCATCGAAGCTGGTGTTGAACGCCTGATAACCGGTGATCGAATCGATCGAGAACATGTCGCTGAGATTCCAGCGCACCTGTCCCGAAACGCCCCAGCCATTGTACCGGCTGCGGTCCGAGCCCGACGTCGCGAGCAGCGGCTGCCCCCCCGGGCGGAACCGCGACGCCGGTGAAGACACCCGCCGGCTGGCCCGTGGTGATGAAGCTGCAATATCTGCCGCAGATGAAGCGGTCGTCATAGGGCATGCCCGGCGCCGCATTGGTGTTCGGATTGTCGACGGCGAGCGTGTGGATCAGTACCTCGCCGGGAATCGTCCGCTCGTCATGCGTATAATCGCCGATGATGTTGACCTCGAAATCGTCGTTCGGCGCATAACGCAGGATGCCGCGCACCGCCTGATAGCCGACGCCGCCCAGCTTGCTGATCCGGCAATTGCCCGCCGGCTGCGTGCGCGGAACGCCGCCCACCGGGTTCACCGGCTGCGTCACGCCATTCGCATCGACGAAGGTCGCCGGGCCGCCGGCCGGATAGACGCAGCCGAAATCGAGCCGGTCGACATAGCCGTCCTGCTGCTTGAACACGCCGGAAACGCGCGCGAACAGCGTATCGTCAGTGCGAAATCGGCGCTGCCGCGCAGGCCGATGCGATTGCGGCTGCCATAGGTCGCCTCAAGATAGCCCGAGCCGTCGCCGGTCGGCTTCTTCGAATACATCTTGATCGCGCCGCCTTCGGAATTTCGTCCCGCCAGCGTGCCCTGCGGGCCGCGCAGGATTTCCACGCGATCGAGATCGAGCAGGTCGAATATCGCGCCGGTCAACTGCGGATAATAGACATCGTCGACATAGATGCCGACGCCCGGCTCATAGGCGGGGTTGAAATCGGCGGTGCCGACGCCGCGGATGCTGGCGGAGACGGACGGCCCGAACGACGCGCCCTGCGGCCGTATCTGCACGTTCGGCGCCTGGTTGGTCACTTCGGTAATGTTGGTCTGGCTGCGCGCCTCAAGCATTTGCGCGTTGACCGCGGTGATCGCGATCGGCGTGTCCTGAAGCCTTTGCTCGCGGAACTGGGCGGTGACGATGATGTCGCCATTCTGGGAAAGCGACGATCCCGTCTGCGCGGGGGACGGGGACGGCGGCGCCGGTTCCTGCGCGTGGCCGCGCCCGATATCGCCACCAGCGAAACGCCGACCACCAGAGCCCGGCGAACCGCAGTGGACCCGCTTGACATGCCAATCATGTGCGTCCTCCCATATTATATGTTCAACAACGCAACACAACTCTCCTCAATATTGCACAGAATATTCTTCCTGATATTGAACTATACCTCCGCCGCCTTCGCGAAGACGAAATGGATACTGCAAATCGCCGGCGGCAAAAGCAGGCCGCCGCTGCGATGCAGTCGCCCCGACCCGCGTTCTTGAATCACCAAGAATTTACCAAAAATAACAAGGCAGCGGCGACAGGCCACTTTTCCAAAGGCGCAGGTTTCCGAAAAACCGCGCATGGCCGCGCCTAATTCCGGCTAACCCGTTTCGACAACGCTTTTGGAACCGGCATTGCTTCTCTCCTCTTATCCGACAAGGAAAGCACAGCGCACGCGACGTTCAATATTATCAATCGGATCGAAGTCAGTCCGATCGGCGCATTCTACTCTTGCGATGGAGATAAGGGAAGCGGCTTCTTCGGGTTCACGAACAGATTGCGGATCGAGTCGGGAACGCGCTGGGCGCGCAAACGCCCGGGTCGTTCCGGATCGGGAATGGTCCACACCCGCTTCTCGGTACAGGCGACGCACAGCGCCCCGTCGCTGATGAGCCGATGCTCGATGGTGAAGCTGCTATTGCCGAAAAGCGGCGCGTCCGCCTCGATCACCACATCGTCGCCATAAGCCGTCGGACGGAGGAACCGCGCCGAGACGTCGACCATCGGGAAGCCGGCCACGCCAAGCTCCGCCAGCATCCTGCGCTTCTTCGGCAGGCCCGCCACCTCGAACAGGAGGATCGTGCTCTCGCCGAACATGTCGAGATAGCGGGGCGCATAGACGATCCCCGCCGGATCGCATTGGCCCCATTCGATCCGGTATCGCCGGCGAAGGAAGGGGGTGGGCGTATCGGTCATCCTGTCTCTCTCACTCCAGCGGCTGACCGGTGGCGATAGCCTGCCCATAGGGACGCTGGCCACGGCGGAACGCGAGAATCGCGGGCACGCCCATGATCAGCCCGGTCAGCGCGAGCGCGTAGCGTATCTCCGCCTCGCCGACCACATATTGACTGATCCCGGCGACGAGCAGCGGGCCGAACCCCATGCCGACGACGTTCATGATGAACAGGAACAGGAAGGTGACCTGCCCGCGCAGATGATTGGGCGTCACCGTCTGCACGGCGGCATTTTCGGGCGCGGCGGCCATCATCGATCCCACCTGCGCGATCAGCGCGCAGCCCACCGCCAGCCAGGGATCGGGCATCAGCGGGAAGGCGATGCCGAACGGCACCGACACCAGCGTGCTGATGACGACCACGCGGACATTGGCGTCGTGCACGCCACGCTTCCAATAATGTTCGGCCAGCCAATTGCCGAGGAAGATGCCGAGCGGCATCGCCACGAAAACGGCAAAGCCGGTCACGTAGCCCACCTGCGAGGGCGACCAGCCATAAGTCCGTCCGTAAAAGGCGGGGCTCCAATTCTGGGTGCCGAACATCTGCGAGGAGCGCAGTCCCATGCCGATGAACAGCGGCAGATAGACCAGCTTGTGCCGCCCGATCAGCCGGAAGACCTCGCCCAGCGGCGCCGCCTCGGCCTTGCCGCCGCGCCGTGGCGGCTCGCGCACCGTCAGCATCAGGCAGGCGACGACGATGCCCGGCAGCGAGACGAGCATCAGCACCATCTGCCAGCCATGCAGCCTGCCGACGATCGGCAGGCTCATCGCCGGGTGGCTGGCGACGAAATCGATGATCCACGCGCCGAGGATCATCGCCAGCCCGGTGCCGAGGACGAAGCCGATCTGCATCACCGAGATCGCGCGCGGCAGCCGGTGTGGCGGGAAATAGTCGGACATTAGCGAATAGGCCGACGGGCCGCTCGTCGTCTCGCCGACGCCCAGCCCCATCCGCGCCACGAAGAGCTGGAAGAAGCTGGTCGCCAGGCCGCACAGGATCGTCATCGCGCTCCAGATCGCGATGCCGGCCGACAGGATATATTTGCGGCTGCTGCGATCGACCAGCCGGGCGACGGGAAAGCCCAGCACCGCATAGAAGAAGGTGAAGGCGAAGCCCATCACCAGGCTCATTTCGACATCGGTCAGTTGCAGGTCGTGCTTGATCGGTTCGACCAGCAGCGTGAGGATGCCGCGATCGAGGAAGTTGATCATCACCGCGAGCGCGAGGACGAAGACGCAATACCAGCCCTGCCGCGCTGGCGGATAGGGTGTCGCGTGCGCGTCTACGGCCGTCATGCCGCCGGCCGGCGCGCCCTTCTCCTGCGCGGTTATCGCCACGTCCATGCTTGTCCTCTCAATCCCGCTCGACCGCCCTTTACCCCCAGGCTGGCTCCTGCACTTTACTATAAAGAAGGGCCGGCGCCCGCACTCACGGCGCGCTCAGCTTCCACCATGCGGGTAGCGCAAGGCGCCTCTCCCCACATCAGGACGGCTGCCGCCACGGCTTGCCCGTCACGGGATGCGGATAATGGAAGGGCACGATCCGCGTATGCGGCCAGAATTTGGGCGTGATGTCCATCAGTTCGTCGGGGCCGAACGGGTCTTCGGGGTAGGTTTTGGTCAGGGGATCGAGATGGACGGTGCTGTGCGCCCAGCCGGTGTCGTAATCGGCCTGCCACAGCATGTTGTAGTTCAGTTCCTTGATCTTCCAGACACCATCTTGCTTGACATAGCTGTTTTCGTGGATGCCGCCTTCCCAGCCCTGATCGGGCATCGGCCGTATCTTGCGTTCCTTGCTCTCATGCGATCCCGCCTGCATCAGACAGCGGAAGCGGCCCTTGGCAGTCGTCCCGTCCTCCGAGATATCGACGATGTCCTGTGAGATGAAATGATCGAGCATGAAGCCGTAGACCGGCCCGTTCACCCCTTGCGTGAACATGTCGCGGAACCAGCCGCCATAGATGCGCCGGACCGATTCCTTGCCGCGATAGACGCCGTTCAGGAAATAGACGCAGCCATCGTCGGCAAAGAGGTCCACCGCCTCGTCATAGAGGCACATGTCGATATAATAGCCATATTTGAAGTGCAGCGTGCGGACGTCGTGGATATCGCGCAACATGCGGATATCCCGCTTCATCGCCTCCATTTCGGCGCGCAGCTCCGCGATTGCCGTGTCGTCCGCCATGTCCCTCTCCTTGTGGCTAGCCGTGTCGGTGGTCAGTCGGCGAGGCCCAGCATCCTGCGCGTCTCGCCGACGTTGGCGAGATCGCGGCCGAGCCGATCGATGATATCGGCGCCCCAGCGCACCAGATCGGCATTGTTCGCCGCTTTTTGGCCGCGCCGCAGATAGATGGTGTCCTCGAAACCGACGCGGACATTGCCGTCGAGCAGCACCGCCTGCGCCGCCATCGGGAAGGAGTGGCGGCTGACGCCGAAGCCCGTCCAGCGCGCGCCGCGCGGAATCTGGTTCTTCGCGTACATCATCGCCTCGGTCGTCGCGGGCAGGCCGTATTTGGTGCCGAGCACGAACGAATAAGGGACGTCCTTCGGCAGCGCGCCCTTGGCGATCAGGTCGTCGGCGAAGACGAAGTCGCCCGCCTCGAAACATTCGATCTCGGGCAGCACGCCGGCGTCCTGGATCATGTGCCCCATCCGCGTAATCATCGGATCGAGGTTGATCGCGGCGCCGCCCCAGAGCTGCATCGTGCAGATGTCGAGCGTGCACATGTCGGGCTTCAAATCGAGGATATGCTCCAGCCGCCGCTCGGCGGTGAACATGATCGTGCCCGGCCCGCAGACGGCGGGGTCCTCCTCGCTCTGCATCCAGGTGCAGCCGGGGCCGGTGGTGATGTTGAAGATCACTTCGGTGTTCTTCTGCCGGATCAGCCGCACGACCTCGCGATAATGTTCAAGCTCGGTCGACTGGGCGCCGGTCTGCGGGTCGCGGACATGGATATGGAGGATCGACGCCCCCGCCTCCGCCGCATCCAGCCCTTCCTGCGCGATATGTTCGGGCGTGATCGGAAAATTGGGATGGTTCGGCACCGGCGAACTGCCCGTCAACGCACAGGTGATGAAAACCGGATCGGCCATGGCGCCCTCCTTCGAACTGCTGGCTGTCTGCTTCCTGTAATTCGGTCGCAGAAGCGCCTATGGCGAAGAAGACGGTTTGTTATGCTGGTATAGGAAGTAACAGGTCCACGCATGGGACGCAGAGAGGAATTGTCGCGTTTCCTGAAGACGGCGCGCGGCCGGATCGACCCCGAGGAGGCCGGCCTGCCCCGCCGCGAGCGGCGCCGCGCCAAGGGCCTGAGCCGCGACGAGGTGGCGCTGCTCTCGGGCATGAGCATCACCTGGTACACCTGGTTCGAGCAGGGCCGCGACGTGCAGCTTTCCGCCCCGACGCTCGAACGGCTCAGCACCGCGCTGCGCCTGCCCCCGCGCGAGCGGGAATTTCTGTTCAGCCTCGCCCAGCACCGCCCGCCGCCGCTGACCGATCCGACGAGCGAGTCGATCCCGCCCAGCGTGCAGCATATGATGGACAGCCTCTCGATCCCGGCGCTGGTGCTGACGCAGCAATGGACGGTGATCGCCTGGAACCGGCTCGTCTCGGTCCTGTTCCGCGACTATGCCGACCTGCCGTCCGAAGAGCGCAACCTGTTCCGCATCCTGCTGCTCAACGACATGTACCGGCGCGATCCCGAGGAATATCGCGAGATGGTGCAGCGGATCACCGCCCGGCTGAAATGGGATTACAGCCAGGCGGCGCGGATGGACTCGTTCGACAGGTTCATCGAGGACATGATGAGCCGATCGGACACCTTCCGCGAATGCTGGGAAACGTCGGAGATCGCCGCCCATCTGGAGGGTATCCACACCGCCTCGGTGCCCGGTGTCGGCGACATCACCTTCCGCCACACCTCCTATAGCATCGAACAGGAACCCGGCCTGCGCCTCGTTCTCTTCGCGCCGATGGACGCGCGCAGCACCGAAAGGCTCCACCTCCTCGACGACTGAGCGGTGGCAGAGCAATAAAGAGCCACATTGGTGGGCTCGCCGGGATTCGAACCCGGGACCTACAGATTAAAAGTCCGTTGCTCTACCGACTGAGCTACGAGCCCCAATGTGAGGCGCGTTCCCTATTGGCGCGCCGCCTCATGGTCAACCGCCGCGATGCTTTGGGGCACGCAAGCGGGCGAGAAAATGGCGAACCGTCCGGCCGGTCAGCGGATCGCGCCAATCGGCCGCGATGTGCGCGACGGGCAGCAGCACGAAGTCGCGCTGCGTCCATGACCGGTGTGGCACCGCCAACCGTCCCGGGGCGCCGCGGCGCGGAAAAGGCGGCCAGGTGCCGCCCGACCAGAGGATGATATCGAGATCAATGACGCGCGCCCCCCAGCGCCGCCCACGCCGCCGGCCGAATTCACGCTCGATGCCCTTCAGCAGCGCGAGCATCGCCGGCGGATCGAGCCTGCTTTCGACGACGGCCGCGGCATTGGCATAAGCGCGCCCTCCCGGTCCTAGCGCTGGCGTGCGGATCACCGGCGACATGCGGACAATCCCGACGCCGGCGGCGGCAAGCGCCTCGATCGCGGCGGCGATCACCCGCGCCGGATCGCCATGGCGGCCGTGGCGGCGATTCGATCCGAGCGCGAGGACGTAACAGGCAGGGTTCATCGCGCGCGCCTTAACCGCCCCGCGCGGCGTTCCAAACCGAAATCGGGTCACGCCAGCGGATAGCGGCGCAGGATGGCGTAGGTCGCGCCTTCATGGCCAAGCTCGCTCTCATAGAGGCAGAATTCGTTCATCTCGAACGCCTCCGCCGGGACGCCCGCCAGCTCGGGCATCAGGCTGCCAAGCGGCCCGGCGCTGCGCGGGAAGCGCGCAATCGTGATGTGGGGCAGGAAGCTGCGCGCGTCGGGCGCGACGCCGACGCGGGCCAGCGCGCGGTCGATCTTATGGTGCAGCGCCTTCACCTCCTCCTGCGGCGTCACCCCGATCCAGAGCGCATCGACGCGCCCCTTGCGATCGAACTGCCCGACCCTGTCGAGCGCGAGCGCGAAGCGCGGGTGATGGACGGCGCCCAGCGCGGCCGCGATGTCCGCCGCCTGGTGGCGATCCACCTCGCCGATGAAGCGGAGCGTGAGGTGCAACTGGTCCCCACGCTGCCAGCGGGCGCGGGCGACGCCGCCCATCGCGGCGATCAGGTGGGCACGCATCGCCGCCGGCGGGCGCAGGGCTACGAACAGGCGTTGCATAATCGCGCGTTCCTAACCCGCCGCCCTCCGCGACGCGACCGCTTTTGCTTGAAAGTCGGGGCCATTACCCCGATATTGTCGCCAAGTGGTTCGATCCAGGGCCGCGAACAAGGAGTTTTCTCACGATGGCAAACTGGTCTGACCCCCGGACGACGCCCGCCTCGGCGCGCCAGACGTCGGTCGGAACGCGCGACGTCGCATTCGATGCGGGCCTGCGCTCCTATATGCTTTCGGTCTATAATTACATGGCCTCGGGCATCCTGCTGACGGGTATCGTCGCGCTGCTTTTCTCGCGCGGTGGCGTCACGTCGCCGGCGGCGCAGCTCTTCCTGCACGGCGGCATCCTGAAATGGGTGGTGATGCTCGCTCCGCTCGGCCTCGTCATGTGGCTCAGCATGGGCATCAACCGGATGAGCGAGGGCACCGCCAAGATCGTCTATTGGGGCTATGCCGTCCTGATGGGCCTGTCGCTCTCGACGATCTTTCTCGTCTATACCGGCAGCTCGATCGCGCAGACCTTCTTCGCGACCGCCGCCGCCTTCGCCGGCCTCAGCCTCTGGGGCTACACCACGAAGAAGGACCTGTCGGGCTTCGGCACATTCCTCATCATGGGCGTCGTCGGCCTGCTCGTCGCGATGCTGATCAACATGTTCATGCGATCGAGCGCGCTCGACCTCGCGATCAGCGCGATCGGCGTCCTGATCTTCGCGGGCCTCACCGCCTATGACACGCAGAAGATCAAGAGCATGTACTTCGCGGTCGCCGGCTCCGATTTCATGGGCAAATCGGTCATCATGGGCGCACTGACGCTCTATCTGGACTTCATCAACCTCTTCCTGTTCCTGCTCCGCTTCATGGGCAACAGCCGGAACTAGGACGAACCGGTCAACATATCCAAGGGGCCCGGCGGAGCGATTCGCCGGGCCTTTTTCGTTCGAAGGAAAGGAGATCGGCCGATGCGACGGATTGTCCTGATCGCCCTCGCCCTGCCACTCGGCGGCTGCATCGCCAGGACGGCGGCGGACGTCGTCACCTTCCCCGTCCGCGCGACGAGCTACGGCTATGACAAGCTCACCACCAGCCAGGAAGAGGCCGACCGCAAGCGCGGCCGCGAGATGCGCAAGCAGGAAGCGCGCGAGGAAAAGGAACGCCGCCGCGCCGGGAAGGAACAGGCCAAGGCCCGGCGCGACGGCTATTATCGGGACTGATCGCCCGCTTTATTTGGTGGCGTTGTAGGCGAGCTGGTCGTTGGTCAGCTCGAAGCCCAGCAGCAGCTCGAAACTCGCCTTCGAAACCGCCGCGCGGACGGCGGGATCGTTCATCGGATCGATCGTCGCGTCGGGATCGCCCGGCTTGCGCTTGCGCGTGAGGCGTTCCTCCACCTTGGCCGGCAGCGTCGCCGCCGCGCGCGAGACATTGGCCGATCCCGTCGCGCTGGCGCTGGTGCGCAATTGCCCGTCGGCGAAATGGAGCGTCACGCTGCCCAGCCGCTTGGCGACGACGACCGTGCCGCCCCGAACGACGGTAGCGAAATAGGGCAGTGTCACGTCGCGCGCGCCCTGGCTGTTGGCGCGGCGCGCGAGCACCTGGAAGTTCGCCGTCGAGACGAGTTGGTCGGTCGTTTCGGCGCAGTTGCTGCGCACGTCGGTGATCGTCGCCACCACGTCGATCGCGCTCGCATCGCGGCTCTGCGGCGGATTGAACAGCGTCACCGTGTCCGTATAGGTCGGCACCGCCACGGCGGGGCAGGCCGAGCGGGTGATGCGAATGCCCCCCGTTTCGTCGAATTGCGATCCGTGCGTGCAGGCGCCGAGCGCCAACAGGGTCAGGCCGGCAGCGATCGTCTTGTAACTCGGCACAGAACATCCTCATGCGATGGAGGCGAAGCGAGGAGATCCCGCTCGGGCGGCGGATCATAGGAACCGCCTTCCGCGCAGGCAAGCAATCGCGTACAGGCGTTGCGCATATGGACAGAGCAGAGTTCCCCCCCTTGCGGCTTCTGATCGCCGCGCCACGCGGATTCTGCGCCGGAGTCGATCGTGCGATCCGAATCGTGGAGCTGGCGATCGAGCGATTCGGCGCGCCCGTCTATGTACGGCACGAGATCGTGCATAACCGCTTCGTCGTCGATGGGCTGCGCGCGCGCGGCGCGATCTTCGTCGAGGATCTGGATGCGGTGCCCGACGGCGTGCCGGTGGTCTTTTCGGCGCATGGCGTACCCAAGGCGGTGCCGCACAAGGCGGCCGAGCGGGGGCTTCTCCATATCGACGCCACCTGCCCGCTCGTCTCCAAGGTCCATCGCCAGGCCGAAAGGCTGGTCGAGGCGGGGCGGCACATTCTGTTCATCGGGCATAAGGGCCATCCCGAAGTGATCGGCACCTTCGGGCAGGTGCCCGACGGCGCGATGACGCTGATCGAGACGGCCGAGGATGCCGAGATAATCGCGCCGGCGGATACCGACAGGCTCGCTTTCCTCACACAGACGACGCTGTCGGTGGACGACACTGCCGCGATCATCGCGATCCTCAAGCGCCGCTTCCCCACGATCCAGGGTCCGCGCGGCGAGGACATCTGCTATGCGACATCCAACCGGCAGGCGGCGGTGAAGGCGCTTGCCGGCCAGACCGACGCGATCCTCGTGATCGGCGCGCCCAATTCGTCCAATTCGGTTCGCCTCGTCGAGGTGGCCGAGCGGGCCGGCGTGCGCGCCGCGCTGATCCAGCGCGCGGCCGATCTCGATTTCGCCTGGCTGGAGGGCGTCCGCACGCTGGGCATCACCGCCAGCGCCTCCGCGCCCGAACTGCTCGTCCGCGAGCTTGTCGACCGGCTCGCGACGCGCTTCGCGATCGAGGAGGGCGAGGTGGACGGCACCACGGAAAATCTCGTCTTCAAGCTGCCGCGCATCCTCGCGGCCGCCTGAGTTTCCCGCCCGCAAGAGGCAGCGCAAGGGGGCACGTTTGGCCGTCTATACCCACGTATCCACCGAAGAGATGGAGGCGCTGCTCGCGCGCTATGCCGTCGGCACGCTGCTATCCGCCAAGGGGATCGCCGAGGGCGTCGAGAACAGCAACTATCTGGTGGAGACGAGCGACGGCCGCTTCATCCTGACGCTCTACGAAAAGCGCGTCGATGCGGGCGACCTGCCCTTTTTCCTCGCCCTCCTCGATCATCTCGCCGATCGCGGCGCGCTGGTGCCGCGCGCGCTGAAGGACGGGGACGGCGTCCAGATCCAGATGGTCGCGGGCCGCCCTGCCTGCCTCATAGAGTTTCTGCAAGGCGTCTCGGTCAGCCACCCCACGCCGGCGCATGCGCGGGCAACGGGGGCCGCCCTCGGCGCGATGCACGCGGCACTGGCCGATTTCGAAGGCACGCGGCCGAACAGCCTCGGGCTGGCGGGCTGGCACGAGCTGGCGGCGCGTTGCGGCACGCAGCTCGACGCGATCGCGTCGGGACTCGGCGCCCGGGTCGAGGCCGAGCTGGCCTATCTCGACGCGCATTGGCCGGCGACACTGCCGACAAGCGTGATCCATGCGGACCTGTTTCCCGACAATGTGCTGATGCTGGACGCGCATGTCACCGGCATCATCGACTTCTATTTCGCGTGCAGCGAAATCCGCGCCTGGGACCTCGCCGTCACCCATGCCGCCTGGTGTTTCGAGGAGGAAGGCGCGCGCTTTCGCTCCGATCTGGGCGCCGCGCTGATCGAGGGCTATGAGGTCAACTTCGGGCTGAGCGCAGAGGAGCGCGCGGCCTTTCCGGTGCTGGCGCGCGGTGCCTGCCTGCGCTTCCTGCTGACGCGCGCGTGGGATTGGCTGAACACGCCGGCGGGTGCGCTGGTGACGCGCAAGGACCCGCTCGCCTTCCTCCGCCGGCTCGACGCCTATGCCGAGGGAGTCGCCGGCGCATGAGCGACGCTGTCGAGATCGCCACCGATGGCGCATGCAAGGGCAATCCCGGCCGCGGCGGCTGGGGGGCGATCATCCGCTTCGGCGCGCATGAGAAGGAGCTTTCGGGCGGCGAGAACCCGACGACCAACAATCGCATGGAGTTGACCGCCGCGATCCGCGCGCTGCAGGCGCTCACCCGCCCCTGCCGCGTCATCCTCTCCACCGACAGCCGCTATGTGATGGACGGGCTCACCAAGTGGATCAAGGGCTGGCAGCGCAACGGCTGGAAGACCGCCGATCGCAAGCCGGTAAAGAATGCCGATCTGTGGCAGGAACTCCTCGCCGCCGCCGCGCCGCACCAGATCGAATGGCGCTGGGTGAAGGGCCATGCCGGCCACCCCGACAACGAACGCGCCGACCGCCTCGCCAGCGACGCGGCGCTCGCCGCAGGGAATGGCGGGTCCTAAGCGACCCAAACCCTTTTCCGTCGTTCCGGCGTAGGCGGGAATCCATACGCGCCGCGCTCGACCACTCACTCGTCATTCCGGCGAAAGCCGGAATCTATGGACGGCGGTTCGTTCAATAATGAAGCGAGCCGATTCCATGGCCCCCGATTTCCGCCGGCGTGACGAGAAGGCATCACGGCGCAACGCCCCTCCCTATCGGGCCTAAGCGCTGAATCGCTCCGGCGCATAGCGTTCGGCGTCGATCGCGCGAACCGGTTCGGGCATCGCGCCGCCGGTGAGCAGAGCCGCGCCCAGCATGGCGGCGGCGGGAGCGGTCTGGATGCCGAAGCCGCCCTGCCCCGCGAACCAGAAGAAGCCCGCCGCCTGCCGATCGAACCCGTAGACCGGCACGCGATCGAGCGCGAAGCTGCGCAACCCCGCCCAGGCATGTTCGCGCTTCGTCACCCGCCAATCGACGACGTGCTCGAACCGGTCGATCGCGATCGCGACGTCGAGTTCCTCGGGCGCGGCGTCGCACGGCTCAACCGGCGTTTCATCGTGCGGCGAAAGCCACAGCCGCCCCCCCGCCTCGGGCTTGAAATAGAAGCGGCCGGCGGCATCGAGCACCACCGGCAGGTCGGCCGGGGCGGACGGATCGACGGCGATCTGGACGATCGTGCGCCGCATCGGCGCGATCGCGAGCGGGGATGCCCCGGCAAGCCGCGCGATCCTGTTTGCCCAGGCGCCCGCCGCGTTGACGACGATCGCCGCCTCGACCGGCCCGTCGCGCGTCTCCAGCCGCCACCCCCCCCCGACGGGCCGAAGCGCCAGCACCTCGGCATCGCAGCGCACCTTCGCGCCCGCGCGCCGCGCGGCGGCGAGGTAGAAAGCGTGGACCGCCGCGACGTCGATATCGCGGCAATCGGGCTCAGCCAGACCGTGCGTCCAATCGGGCAGCAATCCCGGCAGGCGCTGCTCCAGCGCCGCGCGGTCGAGCGGATCGAGCCGCACCGCGCTGCCCGCGAACTCCGCCGCCAGCGCGTCGAGCGCGGCACGCCCCTCGGCGTCGGCGATATGCAGCCCGCCGCGCGGCCCGAGGAAACCGTGCCTGTCGAGCCACGGGCCCGACGCGCTGGTGAGCGGCTGCACCGCCGGCCCGCCATAGGTTTCGGACCAGAAGGCCGCCGAACGCCCGGTCGCGTGATAGCCGGGCTGCGACTCCGCCTCGATCAGCAGGACGCGCGCGCTCTCGCCGATCTCGGCGGCGAGGCTCGCGCCCGCCATCCCCGCGCCGATGATCGCGATATCGACCCGATCGTTCATGATGCCGGCGCCCTTTCCTCGAAGAAGCTGTCGATCAGCGCCAGCGCGCGATCGCGCACCGGATCGCGCTCGCGCAGCAATTCGTGCGCGCCGTCGTCGAACGACTCCAGCGCCGCGTCTGGCAGGCGCGCCGCCGCCCGCGCGATCGCCGCGCCGCTGACCAGCCGGTCCTGCCGCGCCTCGATCAGCAGCACCGGCACGCGCACCCGTTCGAGCACGCCGCGCCTGTCGATCATCGCGTTGGAAGCGAGCGCGGCGCGCAGCCAGCCCCAGCTCGGCGCGCCCAGCGCAAGGTTCGCGTTGGCGTCGCGCCACCACAATTCGTCGGCATAACGCTCGGGCGAGTTGGTGAGGCTCCTCTGGCGCAGCGCGTCGCCCGCCGCGCCCTTTTCCCGCCAGGCGGCGCGACGGCTGAGGCCGAGCGCGCAGGCCGTCCCGGCGATCCATCTGGCGATCGCGGGCGGCGGCGCCTTGGCAAAGCCCAGCATCGGCGCGACGAGCACCGCCGCGTCCACCACCGGCGACGGCCGGATCAGATAGCGCAGCAGGAGGTGCCCGCCCATCGAATGGCCGATCGCCACCAGCGGCCCCTGCCCCTCAGTCCGCATCTCGTGCAGGATAGCGGCGAGATCGTTGACCAGCGGCGTGAAATCCTCGGCATGGCCGATCGCGGCGTCAGCGAGCAGGCGACCCGACTCGCCCTGCCCCCGCCAGTCGAACCCCTCCACCCGCCAGCCGGCGCGATGGAAATGGGCGTAGGTTTCGAGATATTTTTCGATGAAGTCGCCGCGCCCGCCGAGGAAGAGCAGGCTGCCGCGCGCGCGGCTGTTTTCGGCCGGGGGCATGGCGAAGCGGCGCAATTCCCACCCGTCGGGCGCCCGCCACCGCGAGAGCGTCATGCCATCGGGCAGCGTCCGCCATGAATCACGCTTCATCATCGCGCGCGCTGGTTACGGTTTGGCAAGCGGTCGCGTCTAGGGGCAGACGCTGCTCTTGCGGAAAAATCGCAAGGGTTCACGCAAAAGGATGCGAACCCTTTCCATGTCGCCTTCGATTCTCCTGCTCGGCGCGGCGCTTGCCGGCCTGCTGCTGTGGGCCGCCTGGGGCGACATACAGGCCCGGATCATTCCCAACCGGCTGAACGCGGCGATCGCGCTGCTCGCGCCGGCCTGGTGGTGGGCGCAGGGCTTCAGCCTCTGGCCTCAGGTCGCGCTGGCGATTGCCGGGGCGACGATCATTTTCGCGCTGTTCGCGGCGGCCTTCGCCTTCGGCATGATGGGCGGCGGCGACGTCAAGTTGCTGACCGCGCTCGCTTTCTGGTGCGCGGGCCCGGCGCTGCTGCAATTGCTGATGGTGATGGCACTGGCGGGCGGCGTGGTGACGCTGGCGACTCTTGCCCTGCACCGCGCGGGCGGGCGGCCGGGACGCCCCGAAATCCCTTATGGCGTCGCAATTTCCGCAGCCGGCCTGTGGGTCATAACCAACGATATCTTAACCACTGCCGGGGCATAACCGGGCACAGCTTCAATATCGGGCGCACTTGGGGGGCGTTCAGCTCATGGATGGAAAAAAGCTCGCGCTCCTCGTTGGAGCGCTCGTCCTCGCGACCGTGTCGGCCTTCATGGCGCGCAGCCTGTTCACCGGATCGGGCGCGCCGCAGGCCGAAGCGACGGCGGAGGTGCCCGTCGGGCCTGAAATCCTCGTCGCGACGCGCGCGCTGCCCGTCGGCACGATCATCGAGCCGGACAGCATCCGCTTCCAGCCCTGGCCCAAGGAGCTGATCGAGAACGCTTATTATCTGCGCAAGGGCACCGACGTGCAGAGCCTCGTCGGCACCGTGGTGCGCAATGCGATCAGCGCGGGGCAGCCGGTGACGCAGGGTTCGCTCGTCAAGCCGGGTGATCGCGGCTTCCTCGCCGCCGCGCTGGGGCCGGGTATGCGCGCGGTGACGGTGTCGGTTTCGGCGGCATCGGGCGTCGCCGGCTTCGTCTTTCCCGGCGACCGGATCGATCTCGTCCTGACGCAGACGGTGAACGGCGGCGGCGACGGCCCCCCGCTCAAGGCGTCGGAAACGATCGTGCGCAACATGCGCGTGCTCGCCACCGACCAGCGGACCGACAACAAGGTGGGCGAGGACGGCAAGACCGTCGTCGAAACCTTCTCCACCGTCACGCTGGAAGCCACCCCGAAAATCGCCGAGAAGATCGCCGTCGCGCAGACGATCGGCCAGCTCTCGCTGTCGCTGCGCTCGATCGCCGACAACAATAACGAACTGGAACGCGCGATCGCCGCGGGCGAGGTGAAGGTGCCCGATACCGACGATCCGCGCGCCGAAAAGCAGATGCTGCTCGCCATCGCCTCGCGCCCGATCGACACCGATACGACCTACACGGTGGGCGGCGACGTCTCGCGCTTCCAGCGCAGCACTGTGCCCGGGCGGGCGGCGGACACGTCGACCCTCAGCGGGCAGGCCAGCGGCGCGCCCGCTGCCGCCGCGCCCAGCGGCCCCGTGGTCCGCGTCGCGCGCGGCAATGTCGTCACCGCCGTTCCCGTCGGGGGGAAATAAGATGCGCCTCAATTCTCTTCTCGCCCACGGCGCCATCGGCACGGCGCTCGCCGCCGCGCTGGCCGGGGGCCTCGCCTTCGCCGCTCCCGCTACGGCCGCCGCCGCGACGACCACGAAGCCCGGCGACATGGTGACGCTGTCGGTGGGCAGCGGACAGCTCGTCCGCCTGACCAGCCCGATGAGCGACCTCTTCGTCGCCGACGACAAGATCGCCGACGTACAGGTCCGCTCGCCGAACCAGCTCTATATCTTCGCCAAGGCGCCGGGCGAGACGAGCGTCTATGCCACCAGCAAAGGCGGGCAGGTCGTCTATTCCGCCACCGTCCGGGTGGGCGCGAACATCACCAATGTCGATTCGATGCTAAGGCTCGCCATGCCCGAGGCGGCGATCACCGCGACGCCGATGAACGGATCGATGCTGCTGACCGGCACCGTCGCCCGGCCGAGCGATGTCGAGGAGGCGCAAAGCCTTGTCCAGGCCTTCGTCGGCAAGGACGTGACGGTGATGAACCGCCTGCGCACGGCAACCCCGATGCAGGTCAATCTCCAGGTCCGCATCGCCGAGGTGAGCCGCGATTTCGCCAAGCAGATCGGCGTCAACCTGATCACCCGCGACACCACCAGCGGTTTCCAGTTCGGCATCGCGCAGGGCCGCGATTTCGGCGCGCTGGGCGGCAAGGGCACGCTGGGCCTGGGGGCGGGCAACACCAATCTGGGCTTTGCCGGCAAGCTGTTCGGCCTCGACGTCGCCTCCGCGCTCGATCTTGCCGAGAAGGATGGCTTCATCACCACGCTTGCCGAGCCGAACCTGACGGCGCTGTCGGGCGAGACGGCGAGCTTCCTGGCCGGCGGCGAGATTCCGATCCCGATCAGCCAGGCGCTCGGCACCATCTCGATCGAATATAAGCAATATGGCGTCAGCCTGTCCTTCACGCCGACCGTGCTGGCGGACGGCCGCATATCGATGCGGGTCCGTCCCGAAGTGTCGCAACTGTCCACCGCCGGATCGGTGACGCTCCAGGGCTTCACCATCCCCGGCATCACCACCCGCCGCGCCGAGACGACGGTCGAGCTGGGGTCGGGGCAGAGCTTCATGATCGGCGGCCTGCTCAGCAACAATCACAATAATTCGACCGACAAGGCCCCCGGCCTCGGCGATCTGCCGATCCTCGGCGCGCTGTTCCGATCAAACAAGTTCCAGCGCAGCGAAACCGAGCTGATGATCGTCGTCACGCCCTATCTGGTGAAGCCGGTGTCGGCGAGCGCGATCCGCCTGCCGACCGACGGCTACAAGGCGCCCACCGATTTCGAGCGGGTGCTGGGCGGGCAAAGCTTCTCTGGCGAGAGCGGCGCCAGACGGCCGCAGCCGACGCTGGCGCCGCCGATCGCCGTCCCGCCCGGCGCGGTCGCCGCCGCCCCCGCCGCACGGGCGTCCAGCGGCGATGCCGCGCCCGGCTTCTCGTTCAAGTGAAGGGAAAGCACGCCATGCGCCCCCTCCTCCTCGCCCTGTCGCTCTCCACCCTTCTCGGTGCCGCCGGCTGCGGGCCGGTCAATCGCGGGCTGGAATCGGTCAACCAGCCCATCGTCAGCCGCACCGATTATGCCTTCGACGTCTCCGCCGTCGGGCTGCGTTCGGCCGACGATGTCGAGGCGCGCCGGCTCGACGCGTGGTTCGACGCGCTCGGCTTGCGCTATGGCGACCGTGTCTCGCTCGACGATCCCCGGCGCGCGGGTGACGGCGTGACGCGCGAAGCGATATCGGAGGTGCTCGCGCGCCACGGCCTTCTCCTCGACGAGCAGCCGGGCGCGGTGACGGGCGGCCCCGTTCCGGCCGGCGCGTTTCGCGTCGTCGTCAGCCGCGCCAGCGTCGAAGTGCCCGACTGCCCCAATTGGAGCCGGCAGTCGCAACCCGAATTCGCCGCCTCGACCATGTCCAACTATGGCTGCGCGGTGAATTCGACGCTCGCGGCGATGGTCGCCAGCCCCGAGGATCTCGTGCGCGGCCGGTCGATCGACGACAGCGACGCGCGGACGATCAACAAGGCCGTGAAACTCTATCGCGACGCGACGCCTACCGGGAAGGAAGGCGTCGCGAAGGAATCGACGAAGAGCGGAGGACAATAATGAACGCGCCGTTCAATCCACGCCATCTCGCGCAGCGCGAGCCCTTCGCCGCCTTCGTCTGCGACGACGCGACCGCCGAACTGCTGAAGCCGATCGCCGCCGAACATGGCTGGCAGCAGGAAAAGATCGCCAAGGGCGGCCTGCGCAACGCCGTGCAGACCCTGTCCGTGTCGGCGAGCCCCAACATTCTGTTCGTCGACCTTTCCGAATCGGGCGATCCGCTGGGCGACATCAACAGCCTCGCCGAGGTCTGCGAGCCCGGCACGGTCGTCATCGCGGCGGGCCAGGTGAACGACGTGCGCCTCTATCGCGATCTCATCGCCTCGGGCATCCAGGATTATCTGCTGAAGCCCTTCTCGGCCGATCAGATGCGCGACGCGGTGGCGCATGCGCAGGCAACGATCGCCGGCCCGCGCGCCAGCGACGCGGCGAACGATCGGCCGCATTGCGCGATGGCGGTGATCGGCGTGCGCGGCGGTGTCGGGGCGTCGAGCATCGCCTCCTCGATCGCCTGGCTGCTCGGCGAGAAGCTCGGGCGCGGCACGGCGCTGCTCGATCTCGACGTTCATTTCGGCACCGGCGCGCTCGCCCTCGATCTCGAACCGGGGCGCGGGTTGACCGACGCGATCGAAAATCCCAGCCGCATCGACGGGCTGTTCATTGAGCGCGCAATGGTCCGCGCGAGCGAGAAGCTGTCGGTGCTCTCGGCCGAGGCGCCGATCAACCAGCCGCTGATGCCCGACGGATCGGCCTTCTTCCAGCTTCAGGAGGAGATGCGCGGCGCGTTCGAATGCACCGTCATCGATCTGCCGCGCGCGATGCTCGTCCAGCATCCTCATCTGCTCCATGAGGTGCAGACGGTGGTGATCGTGGCCGAACTGACGCTGGCCGCCACGCGCGACACGATCCGGCTGCTGTCCTGGCTGAAGACCAATGCGCCGCAATCGAAAGCGGTGATCGTCATCAATCGCCAGCCGGCCTCGGGGGCGACCGAGATCGGCCGGAAGGATTTCGAAAGCTCGATCGAACGCAAGGTCGATTTCGTCCTCCCCTTCGATCAGAAGCTGGCGGTGCAGGCCGCGAAGCTCGGCAAGCCGCTGGCCGAAGTCGGCAAGAATGTGAAGATCGGCGCGACCCTCCAGCAGATCACGCAGCATCTGGCGACGGGCAGCGATGCGGAGGCGCTGGGCGAAGACGCCGCGTCGGGCAAGTCGCTGCTCGGCAAGATCGGCGATTTCCGGACGCTGCTGCCGCGCAAAGAGAAGAAGTAACGCACCGTGCCGGCCATGCCGCTCCTCCTGCTGGGAAGCGCCCTGCTCGGCGTCGTGCTGCTGCTCGTCTTCGCCTTTTCGGGGCCGTCGGCGAACAAGGCGCAGGCGCGCCGGATCGAGGCGCTGAAGGAACGCCATGGCGGCGGCATCGTCGTCGAGGCGCAGATGCGCCGCATCCTCGCGCATAAGGAGACGAAGCTCGATTCGGCCTTCGCCCGCTTCATTCCGAACCCGGCGCTGCTCGCCCAGCGGATCGCGATGACGGGGCGTAGCTGGACGCTCGGCCAATATGCGATGGCGTCGCTGGGCCTGATCGTGCTCGTCACGCTGTTGCTGATGGTGCGCGGCGCGCCGATGCTGCTCAGCCTGATCCTCGGCCTGCTCGTCGGCATCGGCTTGCCGCACATGGTCGTCGGCTGGCTTATCAAGCGCCGCATCGGCCAGTTCACCAGCAAATTCCCCGACGCGATCGAGTTGCTGGTGCGCGGGCTGCGCTCCGGCCTGCCGATCTCCGAAACGCTAAGCGTGGTGGCGAGCGAGGTGCCGGGGCCGGTCGGCGTCGAGTTTCGGTCGGTCAGCGACAAGATGAAGATCGGCCGGACGATGGATCAGGCGTTGCAGGAAACCGCCGACCGGCTCGGCACGCCCGAATTCCAGTTCTTCTGCATCACCCTCGCGATCCAGCGCGAGACGGGCGGCAATCTCGCCGAGACGCTGTCGAACCTCGCCGACGTTCTGCGCAAGCGCGCCCAGATGAAGCTGAAGATCGCGGCCATGTCCTCCGAATCGAAGGCGTCGGCCTATATCATCGGCGTACTGCCCTTCATCGTCTTTGGCCTGATTTCGTGGATAAACTACGATTATATGGGCAAATTCTTCACTGACGAGCGGCTGATAATCGCCGGCATCGGCGGGCTGATCTGGATGGCGATCGGCGCCTTCATCATGAAGCAGATGATCAACTTCGAGATTTGACGAGGGATAGCGCGATCATGCCGCCTGCCGGTCCGAAGCTTCTGGGGATAGATATGGTGACGGTGGCCACCTTGCTGGCCGCCCTCGCCACGCTGGCGCTGATTTTCGCCCTCTACATGGCGACCACGATCCGCGATCCCATGGCCAAGCGCGTCAAGGCGCTGAACGACCGGCGCGAGCAGCTCAAGGCGGGCATCACCGTTTCGGCCTCGCGCCGCCGCACGAAGCTGACGACCAACACCGCGACGACCGACCGGATGCGTGACTTCCTGAGTTCGCTCAAGGTGCTTCAGGACACGCAGCTCAAGCAGGCGCAGATGAAGCTGATGCAGGCCGGCATCCGCTCGCGCGACATGGCGGTGGCGGTGATTTTCGGCCGGCTGGTGCTGCCGATCGTCATCGGCGGCGGCGCCGCGCTCGCCATTTACGGGCTCGGCTGGCTGGGCGACTGGAGCCCGCTCAAGCGCTTCCTCGCCTTCGCCGTCGCGCTGATCGGCAGCTACAAGGCGCCCGACCTCTATGTCGACAACAAGATCAAGAAGCGGGCGAGCGCGATCCGCAAGGGCCTGCCCGACGCGCTCGACCTACTCGTCATCTGCGCGGAGGCGGGGCTGACCGTCGACGCCGCCTTCCAGCGCGTGGCGCGCGAACTCGGCAAGGGTTATCCCGAGCTGGGCGACGAATTCGCGCTGTGCGCTATTGAGCTGAGCTTCCTCACCGACCGGCGGCAGGCGTTCGAGAATCTGGCGAACCGCGTCGCGCTTGATTCGGTGCGCGGCGTGGTCACGACGATGATCCAGACCGAGAAATACGGCACCCCGCTCGCCTCCGCGCTGCGCGTCCTCTCCGCCGAGTTCCGCAACGAGCGGATGATGCGCGCCGAGGAAAAGGCCGCGCGCCTGCCCGCGATCATGACGGTGCCGCTGATCCTCTTCATCCTGCCGGTGCTGTTCATCGTCATTCTCGGCCCGGCGGCCTGCTCGATCTCGGACCAGCTTCTCCATCGGTGACGGGGCGGGCGGGGAACGCCGCCTTCGCCTCGTCCGTTATGCCACCGGAACAGGAGGGCGACATGACCTTCACGATGGCGGACTATTCGACGAACGAGTGGATCATCCTCTTCCTCGTCCTGATCCTCGGCATATTGATCGGCCTGCTCCTCCACCCCGGCTCGGCACGCTATCGGCGCGAGGCGGAGGAAGAGCGCGCCGCGCGGATCGAGGCCGAGCGCGCCAACGCCGCCCGCATCGAAGCGGCGAACACGCGCATCGCCGAGCTGGAGCGCTATGCCCCGCCGATCGGCGCTGGCACCGCGGCGGCGGTCGGCGCGGCGGCGAGCGGCGCGCGCGACGACCTGTCGCTGATCCGCGGCGTCGGTCGCGAACGCGAGACGCGCCTCAACGAGCTGGGCATCCATCGCTATCGCGACATCACCGCCCTGTCGGCCGAGGAGGAAGCCGCGCTGGAAGGGCGAATGGGCCTCGAACCGGGCACGATCGCGCGCGAGGAATGGCGCGATCAGGCGGCGTTGTTGGGGAAGATCGAGGGGCGGGGTTAGCGCCTATTGCAAGCCCCCACCCCAACCCCTCCCCTGAAGGGGAGGGGCTAAAGCGAGCGCACCATAAAGCCCCTCCCCTTCAGGGGAGGGGTTGGGGTGGGGGCGACGTCCGAAAAACTCGCCCCCCTTCGCCCCTACTTCAACGCCGCCTGCGCCGCCGCCAGCCGCGCGATCGGCACGCGATAGGGCGAGGCCGATACATAATCGAGCCCGATCGTCTCGCAGAAGGCGATCGAGGCCGGATCGCCGCCATGCTCGCCGCAGATGCCGAGCTTGATGCCGGGCCGCGTCTTGCGCCCCCGCTCGGCCGCGAGCGCGATCAGCTCGCCCACGCCGTCCACGTCGAGACTGACGAACGGGTCGCGCGCATAGACGCCCTTGTCGACATAGGTGGTGAGGAACCGCCCGGCATCGTCGCGGCTGACGCCCAGCGTCGTCTGCGTCAGATCGTTGGTGCCGAACGAGAAGAAGGCGCCCACCTCGGCGATCTCGCCCGCCTTGAGCGCGGCGCGCGGCAGCTCGATCATCGTGCCGACCAGATAGTCGATCGTGCGCCCTCTCTCCTTGAACACCGCCTCTGCCGTCCGGTCGATCACCGCCTTCATCAACTCCAGCTCGCGCCGGGTCCCGACCAGCGGCACCATCACCTCGGGAATGGGCGCTTCGCCCGTCTTCTCCGCCACGGCGACCGCCGCCTCGAAGATCGCGCGCGCCTGCATCTCGTAGATTTCGGGATAGGTGACGCCCAGCCGGCAGCCGCGATGGCCCAGCATCGGGTTCACCTCGTGCAGTTCGGCCGCGCGCCGCTTGAGCGCCTCGACGCCGACGCCCGCCGCCGCCGCGACGTCGGCGAACTCCGATTCCTCATGCGGCAGGAACTCGTGCAGCGGCGGATCGAGCAGGCGGATCGTGACCGGCAGGCCGGCCATGATCTCGAAGATCTGCTCGAAATCGCCGCGCTGCTCGGGCAGCAATTTGTCGAGCGCGGCGCGGCGGCCCTTCTCGTCCTCGGCAAGGATCATCTGCCGGACCGAGGTGACGCGGCCGGCATCGAAGAACATATGCTCGGTGCGGCACAGGCCGACGCCCTCCGCGCCGAAGCTGCGCGCGGTGCGGCAGTCGGCCGGCGTCTCGGCATTGGCGCGCACCTTCAGCCGGCGCACCGAATCCGCCCACGCCATCAGCGTGCCGAAATCGCCCGCCAGCTCGGGCTCGACGGTCGCCACCTCGCCCACCATCACCTCGCCGGTCGCGCCGTCGATGGTAATGAGATCGCCCTCGCGCACTTCCCGCGCACCGACGCGGAACAGCCGCGCCTTCGCGTCGATCGCCAGCGCGCCGACGCCCGAGACGCACGGCCGCCCCATGCCGCGCGCGACCACCGCCGCATGGCTGGTCATCCCGCCCCGCGCGGTCAGGATGCCCTTTGCCGCGTGCATGCCGTGAATATCCTCGGGGCTTGTCTCGATCCGCACGAGGATCACCGAATCGCCCAGCTCGGCGCGTTTCTCGGCGGTGTCGCTGTCGAACACGGCGATGCCCGAGGCCGCGCCCGGCGAGGCGGGCAGCCCTTTGGCGACCACATCCCGCGGCGCCTTGGGATCGAGCGTCGGGTGGAGCAACTGGTCGAGCGCGGTGGGATCGACGCGGGCAACCGCTTCCTCGCGCGTAATCAGCCCTTCCTCGGCCATGTCCACCGCGATCTTGAGCGCGGCGGCGGCGGTTCGCTTGCCGTTGCGCGTCTGGAGCATCCAGAGCGTGCCGCGCTCCACCGTGAACTCGATATCCTGCATGTCGCGATAATGGTTTTCGAGCGTGTCGAACACCTTGGCGAGTTGCCCGTATACATCGGGCATCGCCTCTTCCATCGCGGGCAGGCGCGCGCCTGCCGCCTCACGCGCGGCCTTCGTCAGATATTGCGGCGTGCGGATGCCCGCGACGACGTCCTCGCCCTGCGCGTTGATGAGAAATTCACCATAATAAGCCCGGTCGCCCTTGGACGGATCGCGCGTGAAGGCGACGCCGGTGGCCGACGTGTCGCCCATATTGCCGAACACCATCGCCTGCACATTGACGGCGGTGCCCCAATCGGACGGAATATCATTGAGCCGGCGATAGACCTTCGCGCGCTCGGACTGCCACGATCCGAACACCGCGCCCACCGCGCCCCAGAGCTGCTCATTCACGTCCTGCGGGAAGGGCTTGCCCCATTGCTCCTCGACGATTCGCTTGTAGCGCGTCACCAGCTTGCGCCAGTCGTCCGCGTCCAGCTCGGTATCCAGCGTGACGCCCTTATCTTCCTTGGCGATCTCCAGCGCCTCCTCGAACGCGCCGTGATCGAGGGCGAGCACCACGTCCGAATACATCTGGATGAAGCGGCGATAGCTGTCCCAGGCGAAACGCTCGTCATCCGCCTTCGCCGCGAGGCCCGCCACCGTCGCGTCGTTGAGGCCCAGATTGAGGACGGTGTCCATCATCCCCGGCATCGAGGCGCGCGCGCCCGATCGCACCGAAACGAGCAGCGGGTCGGCCGCGTCGCCGAACCTTTTGCCCGTCACCCGTTCGATATGCGCCAGCCCCTCGGCCACTTCGGTGCGCAGGCTCTCGGGAAAAGTCTCGCCCTCGTCATAATAACGCTGGCACATGTCGGTCGAGATGGTGAAGCCGGGAGGCACCGGAAGGCCGATCGACGCCATCTCGGCAAGGTTGGCGCCCTTGCCGCCGAGCAGATTGCGGTCCCCCTTCCCGCCATCCGACACGCCGCCACCGAACCGATAGACATAGTGCGTCATCTGTTTTCCCTCTTGCTCCTCCCGAACCGGGCGGAATGCTTCAGCCTTCGATCTTCGAAAAATCGGCGACCCGCTGTACCGCATCGCGTATACGCACAAGCAGCCCCAGCCGGGCGGCGCGGCGCCCCGGATCGTCGTCGTTCACCGTCACCTTGTCGAAAAAGGCGTCGATCGGCGCGCGCAGCCCCGAAAGCGCGGCCATCGCACCCTCGAAATCCTCCGCCTCCACCGCCGCGGCGGCCTTGGGTTCGGCCGCGTCGAGCGCCGCGAGCAACGCCGCTTCCTCGGGCTCCGGCTGATAGGCGAGCGCGACGATCGGCGTGAAGGCCGCCCCGTCGCGCTTCTCCTCGATCCGCAGGATATTGGCGGCGCGCTTGTAACCCGCGAGCAGATTAGCGCCATCCTCGGTCGCGACGAACGCCTGCAAGGCATGCACCCGCGCGAGCAACCGGACGAGGTCATCCTCCCCGCCCAGCGCGAACACCGCGTCGATCAGGTCATGCCGGACGCCCGCCTCACGCTGCTGGACCTTGAGGCGGTCGGCGAAGAAGTCGATAAAATCCGGGGTTCCGCCTGCAAGGCCGGCCAGCGGCAGCCGCAGATCATTATGCAGGACAAGGGCGATCGCCCCCAGCGCGGCCCGGCGCAGGGCGAAGGGGTCCTTGGAGCCGGTCGGCTTCTCGTCGATCGCAAAAAAGCTGGTGATCGTATCCAGCTTGTCCGCCAGCGACACCGCTACCGTCACCGGCGCAGTAGGCACTTCATCGCCCTGCCCGACCGGCTTGTAATGGTCGCGGATCGCGTCGGCGACGGCATCGGACAGACCTTCGGCGCGCGCGTAATAGCCGCCCATAACCCCCTGAAGTTCCGGAAACTCCCCGACCATCCCGGTGACGAGATCGGCCTTGCAAAGCCGCGCCGCCTGTTCGGCCAGCCCAGCGAGTTGGGCCGCACTAAGCCCCTCCCCTTCAGGGGAGGGGTTGGGGTGGGGGTTTCCAACCTCATCCGCCGCGCCTTGTTGGACGCCCCCACCCCCAACCCCTCCCCTGAAGGGGAGGGGCTTGATGATATCCTCCTCCACCAGCCAGCGAGCGAGCTTCGCCACCCGCTCCACCTTGTCCGCCACCGTGCCCAGTTTCTCGTGGAAGACGATCTGGTCGAGCTTCTTCGCCTGATCCTCAAGACTGACCTTCAGGTCCTGGTCCCAGAAGAATTTCGCATCCGCCAGCCGCGCGGCGAGGACGCGCGCATTGCCCGCCGCGATCGCCTTGCCGCCGTCCGCTGCCTCGATATTCGCGGTGCAGACGAAATTGGGCGCCAGTCGCCCCTCCCCGTCCAGGCAGGCGAAATATTTCTGGTTGGTCCGCATGGTGAGCTGGATCACCTCGCGCGGCACGTCGAGGAAGGCCGGATCGAATGCGCCCAGCAGCGGCACCGGCCATTCGGTCAGCCCCGCATTCTCCGCGACCAGCCCTTCGTCGGGCACCAATGTCAGCCCCGCCGCCGCAGCGACCTTTTGTGCCCCTTCGGCGATGATCCGGCGGCGTTCGATGGAATCGAGGATGACGTGGGCCGCGCGCAGCTTCGCTGCATAGTCGCCGGCATTGGCGATGCTCACCGCGCCTGTGTGGTGGAAGCGATGGCCGAGCGTCTCGCGGCCGCTCGCCACGCCGTCGATTGCGAACGGCACCACCTCGTCGCCGAGCAAAGCAACGACGCCCTTCAGCGGCCGCACCCAGCGCAGCGAGGCGCTGCTGATCGACGCTTCGCCCCAGCGCATCGACTTGGGCCAGGGGAACGCCTGGACGATCGCGGGGACCGCCTCGGCCAGCACATCGGCGGCGGCGCGGCCGGGCCGGTCCAGAATCGCGAAGAGCGTCGCATTGCCCTTGGCATCGGTGCGCTCGACAAGCTGGTCGCGCATCAGGCCGTTCTTGCCGAGGAAGCCGGCGATCGCCTGTTCCGGCGCGTTGGCGCGCGGACCTTTCAGTTCCTCGCGCACCGCTTCGGTCGCCAGCGGCAGGCCGCGCGCGATCAGCGCCAGACGGCGCGGCGTCGCAAACGTCTCGATCGCCTGTGCGGCAAGGGCGGCCTTGCCGATCTCGGCGACGAACAGCCGCTCCAGATCGGCGCAGGCTTTCTCCTGCATCCGCGCGGGGATTTCCTCGGAAAGCAGTTCGAGAAGAAAGTCCGCCATCACGCCGCCCACCCGTTCTTCGCCATCCAGGCGGCGCAGGCCCCCTTCGTCAGTTCGCGCACGCGGCCGATATAGGCCTGCCGTTCCGCCACCGATATCACGCCGCGCGCCTGCAACAGGTTGAAGACGTGGCTCGCCTTGATCGCCTGGTCGTAAGCGGGCAGCGGCAATTCCGCCTCGATCAGCGTCTTCGCTTCCTCCGCCGCGTCGCGGAACCAGCGGAACAAAGTCTCGGTATTGGCATGTTCGAAATTATAGGCGCTGAACTCGCGCTCATTTTCGAGGAAGACGTCGCCATAGCTGACGCCCGCGTCGTTGAAGCGCAGGTCATAGACCCGCTCGACGCCCTGTATGTACATGGCGAGTCGTTCCAGCCCGTAGGTGATCTCGCCTGTGACGGGGCGGCAATCAAAGCCTCCAACCTGTTGGAAATAGGTGAATTGTGTCACCTCCATCCCGTCGCACCACACTTCCCAGCCGAGGCCCCAGGCGCCTAGCGTCGGACTTTCCCAATCGTCCTCGACGAAGCGGATGTCGTGCGCGGTGACGTCGATCCCGATCGCGGCGAGCGATCCCAGATAGAGGTCCTGAATGTCGGGCGGGCTGGGTTTCAGCACCACCTGATATTGATAATAATGCTGGAGGCGATTGGGGTTCTCGCCATAGCGCCCGTCCGCCGGCCGGCGCGACGGCTGGACATAGGCCGCCCGCCAGGGATGGGGGCCGAGCGCGCGCAACGTCGTCGCGGGGTGGAAAGTGCCCGCACCCATCTCGACGTCATAGGGCTGAAGAATCACGCAACCGCGTTTGCTCCAATAGTCCTGAAGAGTCAGGATAAGCCCCTGAAAGGAAAGCGGTTCTTTCATCTATCCCCGGCCGTTCTTCGCGCCTGCACAAGTCGCGGCGGACCCTAGCGGCGGCGCCGCCCCTCGGCAAGCGAGCGTTCTCGGGGGATATACCGCCGCGCCGATCCTCCCTATCTGGGTGCGATGCACCATGACCGGATCGATCGATGAAGCCGTTCCTCGCCGCCCTCTCTGCCGCCCTCCTGATCCTCCTGGCGCCGCCGTCGGCCGCTCGAAAAACGGACACACCCGCGACGATCGCCGCCACCCCCGCCTTATGGGTGGTGAAGGATGCGGACACGACCATCTATCTGTTCGGCACGATCCACATGCTCGACCCCCGCTATCACTGGTTCGAAGGCAAGGTGCGCCACGCCTTCGAAGGGGCGGACGAACTGGTCGTCGAAACGGTCGAGCCACCCAAGGCCGAGGCGCAGGCGATCGTCGCCCGGCTGGCTGGCGCGCCGGACAGAAGCCCGCTGTCCAATCGCCTGCCGAAAAAGGTTGCCGAGCGGTACAGGCAGGAGCTTGCCGCCGCCGGCCTGCCCGTCGACGCGCTCGATCATTACCAGCCCTGGTTCGCGGCGGTGACGCTCAGCATGCTTCAATATAACAAGGTGGGGATGAGCGCCGGCAGCGGCGTCGACGTGACGCTGATGAGCGCCGCCAAAGCCGCGCAAAAGCCGATCCATCCGCTCGAGACTTTTGCCGAGCAGCTTGGTTTCTTCAGCTCGATGAGCGAGAACGAGCAGATTCGTTTTCTCAGCCTGTCGATCGAGGAATTACGCCATTCCCCCGACATGATCGGCACGCTTACCCGTGCCTGGGCCAAGGGCGACGTTAAGACGCTGGCGAAGGTGATGAACAAGGACATGCGCGAGATGCCGGCGCTGTCCAAGCGCCTGCTCGACGATCGCAACGCCCGCTGGGCGGACTGGATCAAGGCGCGGCTGGCGCGGCCGGGGACGGTGTTCGTCGCGGTCGGCGCGGGGCATCTGGGTGGCACGGCAAGCGTGCAGACGATGCTGGCCCGACGCGGCATCGCCAGCGCGCGGGTACAATGAGCGATTGCTATGCATCCCGCCATTCCGGCGAAAGCCGGAATCCATGGACGGCGAGTCGATCGATAAGAAAACGAGCCGAGTCCATGGTGCCTGACTTTCGTCGGGGTGACGGCGGCGACATTATTGTTGAGGCGGTTCGTAAAAATCAGCCCGCGCGGGCCTTGGCGATGAGGCGGCGAAAACCCCGTTCGTCGAGCATGCCGACGCTGAGCCAGCGGCCGGCGACATAAGCCGGCGTTCCCGGGATCGCCAGCGCATGCGCCCGCGCGGCATTGGTCGCCAGCTTCGCGTCGAGCGCAGGACCCAGCCGGACGAGATCGCGCTGGAGCCGATCCCAGTCACCGCCCTGCCCTGTCACGACATCGCGCAGCACCGCTTCGCTCAACGGGCGCGGCTCGCGCATCAGGGCATCATGTACCGGCCCATAGAGGCCCTGCTCGCCCGCCGCGAGCGCCACGCGCGCGGCGGCGATCGAGCGCGGGCCGAAGATCGGCAGCTCCCGCGTGACGACCCGCACCCGCTTGTCCTTATCAACGGCGCGCATCATCGCAGGGTGCGATCGGCGGCAGGGGCCGCATTGATAGTCGGAAAAGACGATCAGGGTCACGTCGGCGTCCGTGGGTCCGATCGCGGTCGCGGTGCCGTCCCGCACCACTTGGGCCACCAGGCCAGGCGAAACCGCGCGCACTGGCAGCGGCCGGAACCAGCCGAGCGCCAACGACGCCAGCGCGCCCAGTGCCACCGCGGCAAGCGGGCCGGCCCATCGCTGCATCTTCCTCATGCCCGGCCGCTTAGCCCCGGCGATCGCCGGCGTCACGCGCAAAGCTTGCCTTTGGGCGGCCGAGCGCCTAAGGCCCGCGCTTCCCGTATGGTCATCCCTGGAGGCATGCGGGTCTGTCGAAACCCAAGCGAACTGGAGACATTGTTATGAGCGACACGCTCACTCTGTCGGCCGAGACGCGTGAACGGGCTGGCAAGGGAGCCTCCCGTGCCCACCGTCGCGAAGGCCGCGTCCCCGCCGTGATCTACGGCAACAAGCAGGCCCCCCTCTCGATCCACATCGAGGAGAAGGCGCTCGTCAAGGCGCTGTCGAGCGGTCAGTTCATGAACTCGGTCGTGATGGTCGATGCCGCGGGGCAGACGATCCGCACCCTGCCGAAGGACGTTCAGTTCCACCCCGTCACCGATCGCCCGCTGCACGTCGATTTCCTGCGCATCTCGGAGCATGAGCGGCTGCATGTGTCGGTGCCTGTCCTCTTCACCGACGAAGAAGCCTCGCCCGGCATCAAGCGCGGCGGCGTGCTCAACGTCGTGCGCCATGAGGTCGAACTGATCGTTGACGCCGCCAATATCCCGGCGAACCTCACCGTGTCGCTCGCCGGCCTCGATGTCGGCTCGACGGTCCATGCCTCGGCGATCGCATTGCCCGAAGGCGCGACCACCGCGATCGACGATCGCGACTTCACGATCGCCACGATCGTCGCCCCCTCAGCGCTGAAGAGCAGCGAAGGCGACAACGAGACGGCCGCGACGGAAGAGGAAGCCGCGTCCGAAGAATAAGCGGGTGTGGGGGCCTGTCACGCTCCTGCTACAGCATTTCACTCACCACCGTCATGCCGGGAAGCGGGGGTCTCGCTTCTTCCCTTTGGGGGAAAGAAGAAGGGAGATTCCCGCTTCGCCGGGATGGCGACAGGAGTGGAAAGGCGACATCCGCACCGCCGCCTGCCGGTATGCGAAGGAGGCTTAAGCCATGCAGCTCTGGGTCGGCCTTGGCAATCCGGGCCCGCTTTATGCGATGCAACGGCACAATGTCGGCTTCATGGCGGTGGACGCCGTCGCCGAGGTCCACGGCTTCGGCTCGGTGAAGAAGAATTTCCAGGGCTGGACACAGGAAGGCCGGCTCGGCGTCCACAAAATCCTGCTCCTGAAACCCGCGACCTATATGAACGAAAGCGGGCGCAGCGTCGGCGAGGCGATGCGCTTCTACAAGCTCGATCTTGCCGACGTCGTCGTCTTTCACGACGAACTCGACCTGGCCCCGTTCAAGGTGAAGGTGAAGGTGGGTGGCGGCACGGCGGGTCATAATGGCCTGCGCTCGATCGAGGCACATAGCGGCAACGCCTTCCGCCGTGTTCGCCTCGGCATCGGCCATCCGGGACATAGGGATCGCGTCACCGGCCACGTCCTCAGCAACTTCGCCAAGGCGGAAATCGATCCCCTGTCGGACATGTTGGGCGCCATCGCCGCCGAGGCCGATTGGCTCGCAGGCGGCGACGACGCCCGATTCATGAACGAGGTGGCGCTACGCCAACAGGGCTGAGTGCCACGCGGCCCGTCAGCGTGCGAAATTCTCCGGATTGCCGAAATCGGTCGCGCCGCCCTGTGCGCCCGCACCGCCTTCGTGGCTGGCGTCGGCGTCGTCGACGGCGGTCGAGGCGTTCTTGCGGCGGCGTGCGGCGCGCTCTTCCTTCAGCCGCTCTTCGATTACCTCTTCCTCTTCCGCATCGGTGGGCTTCCTGTTTTCGGCCATATCCCTACTCCCATATTGCGGCATTTCCCGATCAACGAAACAGCCTGAGGCCCGTTCCCTTCCCGCGCCGCGGCGTCGCCTGCCGGCGCTGGATTTCGTGGGGCGAACGGCCTATCGACGCGCCATGATCCCTCGGGCCGGTCGCGCCCTTCAGACAGCAAGGTATTTCAATGGGTTTTCGCTGCGGCATCGTCGGCCTGCCGAACGTCGGCAAATCGACGCTCTTCAATGCACTCACCGAAACGGCGGCGGCGCAGGCGGCCAACTATCCCTTCTGCACGATCGAGCCTAATATCGGGCAGGTGGCAGTACCGGACCCGCGCCTGACCGCGATCGCGGCGATAGCGGGATCGGCGAAGATCATCGAAACACAGCTCGCCTTCGTCGACATTGCCGGGCTGGTGCGCGGCGCATCGAAGGGCGAAGGGCTGGGCAACCAGTTTCTCGCCAACATCCGCGAAGTGGACGCGATCGTCCACGTCCTGCGCTGTTTCGAAAATGGCGACGTGACGCATGTCGAGGGTAAGATCGATCCGCTCGCCGATGCCGAGACGGTGGAGACCGAGCTGATGCTCGCCGATCTCGAGAGTCTCGAAAAGCGCGTGCCCGCCTTCGTGAAGAAGGCGCAGCAGGGTGACAAGGAATCGAAGGCCGCCGCCGCCGTCCTCGGCCGTGCGCTCGATCTCTTGCGCGACGGCAAGCCCGCGCGCCTCACCCAGGCCAATGACGAGGATGAGGTGCGCATCTTTGCGCAGGCGCAGCTCCTCACCTCGAAGCCGGTGCTCTACGTCTGCAATGTCGATGAGGAAGCCGCGGCAACGGGCAACGCACTTTCCGAAAAAGTGTTCGCCAAGGCCGCGGCCGAGGGCGCGAAGGCGGTAGTCGTCTCCGCCGCGATCGAAGCGGAGATCGCAACGATGGACCCGGCCGATCGCGCCGAATTCCTGAGCGATCTCGGCCTTGCCGAAACGGGCCTCGCCCGCGTGATCCGTGCAGGCTACGACCTGCTGAACCTCATCACCTTCTTCACCGCCGGGCCGAAGGAAACGCGCGCCTGGACGGTCGAGCGCGGCGCGAGGGCCCCGCAGGCGGCGGGCGCGATCCACAGCGATTTCGAGCGCGGCTTCATCCGCGCCGAGACGATCGGCTACGACGATTATATCGAGCACAAGGGAGAGGCCGGCGCACGCGACGCCGGCCGGCTGCGTTCCGAAGGTAAGGACTATGTCGTCCAGGACGGCGATATATTGTTGTTCCGCTTCAATGTCTGATGGTGGAGTAAGCGTCTATGCCCGTTTATTTCGAGGACTATGAGATCGGTTCTATCGAGCGGTTCGGCCATTATCCCGTCACGCGCGAGGAAGTGATCGAGTTCGCCAGCAAATATGATCCCCAGCCCTTCCACCTCGACGACGAGGCGGCGGCGCAGAACCCGGTCTTTGGGCGGATCGCGGCGAGCGGCTGGCACACCGCCGCGATGGCGATGCGAATGCTGGTGGATCACGCGAAGGAACAAGGCCATCTTTCGATGGGATCGCCGGGACTGGACGAGATGCGTTGGCTGAAGCCGGTTTATCCCGGCGACACGCTGAGCATGGAAGTGGAAGTGATCGACAAGAGCGCGCCGCGCACGCGCCCCGCGATCGGCTTCGTCAAGTTCCGCACGATCGTCTACAATCAGCGCGGCGAAGCGGTGATGCGGCAGGTCGCGAGCAACATCCAGCCGCGCCGGACGCCGGGCGCGCCCGCCTGAGTTGCGGCTCTCCCTGGTCCGATCAATCGACGATGTCGAGCCATTCGATGGTCGGCGGGCCGGCGAGGCAGGCATCGACGATCGGCATCGCCTCCAGCACATAATCATAGCTCTGGTGCCGTTTCTGCGTTTCGTAGCTTTCGAAACGCTGGACGAGCACATAGCGCGTCTGGCTGTCGCGCAGTCGAGCGAGGCTGTAGAGATAATAGGTCGGATCGCGCGTGCGCACATTGCCGGTGTGCACCGCCATCGCGCGCTCGAACTCGGCCTGCTTGCCGGCCAGGACGTCGAAATAGACCAGAAGGCCCTTCATTCCCCTCTCCTCTCCGACGCTCCTCATAGCCCGCGTAAACCGTTTGCGGGACAATGGGGATGCGCTTCACCAGATTTTTTGTGACCTTTTGCCACGGCCGATCAGTGTCGTTGCGCTTTGCATACGATCGTATAACCTGCCGGAAGCAGCAGCCATCGGGGGAGAGGCAATGGCGAAGCGGCGGCTATGAACAAGAGTGCAATCGATCTCGCCCCGCTGCTGCGCGACCAACGGCTTGGGCGCGTACAGTGGACGGTGGTGGGCCTCTGCCTCGCCGCGATGCTGATCGACGGCTACGACCTGTTCATGATCGGATTGGCGCTGCCGATGATCGCCGGGGACTTCGGCGTGCCTCCTGCCGACCTGACGGCGGTGGTGGTCGCGCAGAGCGTCGGCATGGCGCTGGGCACCTGCATCGCTGGGCCGATTTCGGACAGGATCGGGCGCAAGATGCCGTTGATCGGTAGCATCGTCGCCTTCGCATTACTCACCGCGCTGACGACGCAAGTGCACGACGTGGCGACCTTCACTGTCGTTCGTTTCATGAGCGGCGTCTTCTTCGCGGGCGTGATCCCCAATGCCGTAGCGCTCACCAACGAGATGACGCCCGCGCGCTATCGTAGCGGCTTCGTTGCGCTGATCTTCTGCGGCTATAGCGGGGGCGCGAGCATCGGCAGCCTCGTCAACGGCTATGTGCTCGAAATCCATGGCTGGCAGGCAGCTTTCTGGATCGGCGGCGCGATCGCAATGTTGCTGATCGTGCCGCTGCTGCTGTTCCTCCCCGAATCGCTGCCCTTCCGTCTGCGCCGCAATCCCTGTGACCCGCGCGCGGCGGACCTCGTCCGGCGCATGCTGCCTGAACTGCGCCCGGAGGCCGGCACGCCACTGACCATCGGTGGCGAACGGCCCATGCGGGCAGACCGGTCGCTCGTCCTGGCGCTCTTCGCCACGAGGCGGCGGCGGCTGACATTGCTGCTCTGGCTGCTCTTCTGCCTGAGCTTCCTGTGCAACACCACGCTCGCGGCGTGGAGTGGCACTATCCTGAGCGCGGGCGCTGGCCTGTCGATCGCCACCGTCGGCGCGCTGATCGGCCTGTTCGCCTTTGCCGGCATATTAGGGACGGGAACGAGCGGCTTCATCATGGGCCGGTTCGGGCCTATGCGGACGCTCGCCGGCTTCTATCTGCTCGCTGCCGCCGCGATCGCAGCCCTCGCCTTCATTTCCTATGACGGGCTTTCGGTCTTCTTCCTGATGGCCGTCGCCGGCTATGCCTTTTCGGGCGCACAGGGCGCACTCAACGCCTATTCGTCCGAAGCCTATGAGACATTCATTCGCGCCACCGGCGTGGGCTGGGCGTTCGGCAGTGGCCGGCTGGGCGCGATCATCGGGCCGATTATTGGCGGCCAGTTGCTCGCCGCCGGCCAGGGGCCGCGCATCTTCTTCCTGGCGACGGCGGCCCCGCTCCTCTGTATCGTCCTGTTGGTGCCCGCGACGATCGCCGCGCAACGCAGGTCGCAGCTGCCACCACGCCCCGCCTCCACCTGAATTGTGGCATGAAGGCCACTATCCTTCGCGCGCATGCCGACGCCCACGTCTGCGGCTTGCCGTTGGAATAATACGATCGTATAGATCGCGCAATCAACCGAGATTGAGGCTCGGCGCCGGCGGAAAACGGCGCGTCAAGGGGAGGAAGCCGATGATCGCAAGATGCAATCCCATCATTTCCAGCCGCTATGTCCTGGCATTGATGCTGGCCACCGCCGGGGGGCCGGCACTGGCGCAGGACGGCGCGCCGACAAGCAGCGACCGGAGCTCGCAAGTCGAGGAAATCGTCGTCACCGCGCAGTTCCGCGAGCAGAACCTGCAAAGCACCCCGCTGGCGATCACCGCCGTGTCGGGCGCTATGATGCAGGCGCGCAGCCAGACGAACGTCGCGCAGATCGCCAATGAAGCGCCGAACGTCACGCTGCGGCCGGGCAACGCCAATTTCGGGCCGTCGCTCGTCGCCTCGATCCGGGGTATCGGCCAGCAGGACTTCAATCCCGCGCTCGAGCCGGGCGTCGGCATGTATGTGGATGACGTCTATTATCCGACGCTGACCGGTTCGATCTTCGACCTGCTCGATCTCGATCGTGTCGAGGTGCTGCGCGGGCCGCAGGGCACGCTCTCGGGCCGCAACTCGATCGGCGGCGCGATCAAGCTCTATTCGAAGCGCCCCGAGGGCAGCAATACCGGCATGCTCGAAGCGACTTACGGCAGCCGCGATCGCATGTCGCTGCGCGCCAGCGTCGATTTCAACATCGCCCAGGATCTCGATGCGCGCATCGCCGGCGTCGTCAAGAAGCAGGACGGTTACGTCAAGGATATCGACTTCGGCTGCGCCAACCCGCCCGGATCGGCTGTCAACCCGGCAGTGGGCGGTATCCCCTCCTTCTCCAGCGGCGGCTCCTGCGTTCGCGGCCATTATGGCGAGATCGACTATCAGGCTGTGCGCGCGCAACTGCGCTATCATCCCAGCGACGCGGTCGATATCAACATCATCGGCGATTATACGGGCGATGACAGCAGCCCGCCGGCATCGGTCCTCACCTATGCCAACAATCCGGCGACGGGCGCGATCCGTGGCGAATATCCCACCATCCCGTTCGACTCGCGCTTCCTGTGCGGCCGCTATTGCAACTATGCGAACTATATCTACCCCGCAGATCCCGCGAACGGGTTCCCGAGCAGCACCACGCGCCGGCCGAGCAACAGCTTCAACGGCTGGGGCATCTCGGGCCAGGCCGACATCGCGCTCACCGACACGCTCAAGCTGACGTCCATTACCGCCTACCGGAAATATAAGGCGCTCTTCCAGAATGATGACGACCTGACGCCGCTGCCGCTGTCCAGCTCGCGATCAAGGCTGCTCTTCCATTTCTTCAGTCAGGAATTGCGGCTGACGGGCAATATCGCCGATGCGATCGATTATACCGTCGGCGGTTATTATAGCTCGCAGAAGTCGCTCTACCGCACCGTGCAGGATTTGCGCTGGGCGGGCTTCCAGTTCCGGGGGAACGATCCCGTCCCGGCGCATTCCAAGGCGCTGTTCGCGCACGTCGCCTGGCACGCCACCGACAAGCTGACGCTGATCGGCGGCCTGCGCTACACCGACGAGGACAAAGACTATACCTATTCACGCCTGACGGTCGACGGCAGCGGCCCGGCCGCGCTGGTGGGCGGGCTTGAAGGGCAGAGCGGCAGCTATGCCAAGAAGCGCGTCGATTATCGCGCCAACGCCCAATATCAGTTTACCGAGACAGTGATGGCCTATGCCCAGTTCGCGACCGGGTTCAAAGGCGGCGGCATCAATCCCCGCCCCTATTTCCCCTCGCAGGTCCAGTCCTTCGGCCCCGAAACGGTCAACGCATATGAAGTCGGCCTGAAGACCGAGCTTTTCGATCGGCGGGCGCGCGTTAACATTTCCGCCTTCTTCAACGACTACAAGGATATTCAGCTCGGTCTGCTGTCCTGCCCGCAATATAATCCCACTCCACCGGGGCCGGGCGTGCCGGGCCTGCCCTGCGCGCTGCCTGCCAATGCGGGTGACGCGCATGTGAAGGGCTTCGAGGTGGAAACCTCGCTGCGCCCGACCGACGGGCTGCTGATCGACGGATCGCTGAGCTACCTCGATTTCGAATATCAGCGAATCGATCCGGCGGCGAGCGGCCCCGGCGGCGTCCAACTCGATTATGTCACACCCTACTCGGCCAAGTGGAAGTGGAGCGCGGGCATCCAATACGTCATCGATCTCGGCGGCTCGGGATCGCTGACGCCCCGCTTCGATGCTGCCTATACCTCTTCGGTCTACACCAATGCCGCCAATGCGGAGTCCAACCGCGTTCCGGCCTATACGCTCGCTAATGCGCGGCTGACGTGGCAGAATGCCGGCAAGGACCTCGCCATCGCCGCCGAGGTCACGAACCTGTTCGACAAATATTATTATCTGAACAATTTCGATCTGGCTGCCTCGGCTGGCTATGTCACGTCACAGCCGGGCCGGCCGCGCGAGTGGGCGTTGACCGTCACCAAGCATTTCTGACTTCGATCGGTCGCCGGGGCGTCATCGCTCCGGCGGCATGATGGCCCTCGTCATTTGATAACGAATGATATAGTCGTCGCGGCGCCGCCATCCTGAGAGAGGAGATGCCTCATGAGCGACCCCGTCACGCCTTTCATTGGTTCCTCGGGTCCTGACGATCCGAAGCTGGAATTCGCGTTCGAAATCCAGATCAAGTTCGCCCGCCACGATTCGATCGCACATATGCCGAGCGGCGCGGGGCGCGGCTTCGTCTATATCGACAGCGGCGTCGTGCGCGGCCCGCGCCTCAACGGCATCGTGCGGCCGGGCAGCGGCGGCGACTGGGCGCTGTTCCGCCCCGACGATGTACTGGCGACTGATGCGCGCTACATGCTGGAGGCGGACGACGGCACAAAGATATTGATGCACAATCGCGGTTATCTGTGGGGCCGTCACCCCGACACGATCAAGCGCATGCAGGACTGGATGTTCCGCGGCGGCCCGGAGGTGCCCTTCGATGAATTCTACCTGCGCGCTGCGCCGACCTTCGAGACGGAGGAAGGCCCGCACGATTGGCTGATGCGCCACATCTTCGTCGGTATCGGCCAGCGCCAGCTAGACGGCAACACCATCCGCTATTACGCACTGCTCTGAGGTATTTCTGCACGCAGGATGGGGAGATACCCCCATCCTGCGTGTTCCTCCACCACTCAGCCCTTCGCGACGGACAAGGTCAGCGCCCCGTCGCCCTCGTCTACCGTCACGACCGCCCCATCGGGCACGTCGCCGCGAAGGATCGCATCGGCCAGCGGGTCCTGCAAATATTTCTGCACCGCACGCCGGAGCGGCCGTGCGCCATAGACCGGGTCGTAGCCGACACGGCCCAGCCAGGCCCGCGCCGCGTCGGTCAGCGACAGCACGATCTTGCGATCTTTCAGTAGCCGCTGGACGTGCGCGACCTGGATGTCGACGATCGGCCCCATATGTTCCTGCCCCAGCCGGTGGAACAGGATGATCTCATCCAGCCGGTTCAGGAATTCCGGGCGGAAATGGGCGCGCACCACCTCCATCACCTGCGGCTCCACGCTTTCGGTCGTACCGCCTTCGGGCAGGTTGGAGAGGAACTGGCTGCCGAGATTGGAAGTCAGGATGATGAGCGTGTTGGCGAAATCTACCGTCCGCCCCTGCCCGTCGGTCAGCCGCCCGTCGTCGAGCACCTGAAGGAGGATGTTGAAGACGTCGCCATGCGCCTTCTCGACCTCGTCGAACAACACGACCTGATAGGGCCGGCGCCGCACTGCCTCGGTCAGCACGCCGCCTTCCTCATAGCCGACATAGCCAGGCGGCGCACCGATGAGGCGGGCGACCGAATGCTTCTCCATGAACTCGCTCATGTCGATCCGCACCATCGCCGCATCGTCGTCGAACAGGAACCCGGCGAGTGCCTTGGTCAACTCGGTCTTGCCAACGCCGGTCGGCCCCAGGAACAGGAAGGAGCCGAGCGGACGATTCGGGTCCTGCAAACCGGCGCGCGCGCGCCGCACGGCCCGGCTGACGGCGGCGACCGCATCGCTCTGCCCGATCACCCGCTTGCCGAGTTCCTCCTCCATATGGAGGAGCTTTTCGCGCTCACCCTCCAGCATCCGGTCGACCGGAATGCCCGTCCAGCGTGAGACGACCGAGGCGATGTCTTCGCTCGTCACCTCCTCGCGCAACATCGCACCGGCGGCAGCACTCTGCGCCTCGCCAACCTGCTTTTCGAGCGCGGGGATCACGCCGTAGGAAAGCTCGCCCGCGCGCGCGAGGTCGCCACGCCGCTGGGCCTGCTCCAGTTCATTGCGGGCGGCGTCGAGTTGCTCCTTGATCTTCGCCTCGGACTGGATCTTCTCCTTCTCGCCCTGCCAACGCTGGGTGAGTTCGGCCGATTGCTGTTCGAGCTGGGCCAGATCATGCTCCAAAGTGGCGAGCCGGTCCTTCGACGCGAAATCGCTCTCCTTACGCAGCGCCTCGCGTTCGATCTTGAGCTGGATGATACGCCGGTCGAGCGTTTCGATCTCCTCGGGCTTGCTCTCCACCTCCATGCGCAGGCGCGACGCGGCCTCATCCATCAGGTCGATCGCCTTGTCGGGCAGGAAACGATCGGTGATGTAGCGGTTGGAAAGCGTCGCGGCGGCGACGATCGCGCCGTCCGTGATGCGGACGCCGTGATGCAGCTCATATTTCTCCTTGAGTCCCCGCAGGATGGAGATGGTGTCCTCGACCGTCGGCTCCCCGACGAAGACGGGCTGGAAACGCCGCTGGAGCGCCGCGTCCTTCTCGACATACTTGCGATATTCGTCGAGCGTGGTCGCGCCGATGCAGTGCAATTCGCCGCGCGCCAATGCCGGTTTCAGCAGGTTGGACGCATCCATCGCGCCTTCGGATTTGCCCGCGCCGATCAGCGTGTGCATCTCGTCGATGAACAGGATGATCTCGCCCTCGGCGGCCTTCACTTCGTCGAGCACACCCTTCAGCCGCTCCTCGAACTCGCCGCGATATTTGGCGCCGGCGATCAGCGCGCCCATGTCGAGCGCCATCAGCCGCCGGTCCTTCAGCGTGTCGGGCACGTCGCCATTGACGATGCGCAGCGCGAGGCCCTCGGCGATCGCGGTCTTGCCCACGCCCGGCTCGCCGATCAGCACCGGATTGTTCTTGGTGCGCCGCGCGAGGATCTGGATGGTGCGGCGTATCTCCTCATCGCGGCCGATCACTGGATCGAGACGACCGTCGCGTGCATCCTGCGTCAGATCGCGCGCATATTTTTTGAGCGCGTCATAACGATCTTCCGCGCTGGCCGTGTCGGCGGTCCGGCCGCCGCGCAGTTCGTTGATCGCGGCGTTCAGCGCCTCGGCCTTTACGCCGGCACTGGCCAGCGCCTTGCCCGCCGCCGTCGTCGTCGCCAGCGTGAGCGCGAGCAGCAGCCGCTCGACGGTGACATAGCTGTCGCCCGCCTTCTGCGCGATCTGTTCCGCCGAATCGAGCATGCGCGCGGCATCATTGTCGATCCCCGGCGCCTGCTGCGCGCCCGCCCCGGTGACGGCGGGGATACGGGCCAGCGCCGCGTCGGTCTCACGCGTCGCGGCTTCGACACTGCCCCCGGCGGCGCGGATCAGCCCCGCCGCCATGCCCTGATCGTCCTCCAGCAGCGCCTTCAATATATGTTCCGGCGTGATCCGCTGGTGATTCAGGCGGATCGCGACCGTCTGCGCGGCCTGCAGGAAACCTTTGGCCCGATCCGTGAACTTTTCGAGGTTCATGACAATCCTCTTATATCTTTCGCAATGCCGCCGTCGGAACCGACGACGCTGGCAGGAACAGGACGCAGCCTCGCGGCTGTTGTTCCCTTTGCGGCAGATATGTGTACGCCTCCCACCGCCCGCAAGCGCCGGCGAAACGAATGCGTGGGGTTCACCGGCCTACAGGAAAGCGAAGGTGTTCTGATCGAGGAGCGGGATGGCGCGGAAAAGGCCGCCTTCGGGCAGGCTCCGGTCTACCTGGAAGACGAAGGTCCAGTCGTCGTTTTCGATCGGTTCGAGGACACGGATCGTTTCGGGCGTGCCGATGAGGGGAATGAGGCGCTCATGCGCTTCGACCAGCCGGCTCGAACCGTCGGGATATTCGGCGCTGACCTGCATTGCGCACTCCTTTCCTGCCCCTGCCAGACAGCATAACCCTTGCCTTCAGTTCTGAGCGGTGTAACATCAAAACAGTAATATTATAAGACAAATTCTTGAAAAACGCGAGAGGACGATAATGGCGGGCACGACGGACTTCAGCCACACAGGCGAAACCATTATCGAACCGGCGCGGGAGATTCCGGTTGTCGCGCGCACCCAGGTGCTCGTAGTTGGCGGCGGCGCGGGCGGCTATCCAGCGGCGCTCCGTGCCGCGCGTCATGGGGCCGAGGTGATGCTGATCGAACGGAACGCGATGGTCGGCGGCACCGGGCCGATGTCGTTCGTCACCGAATTTCTAAGCTGCGAAAATTTCAGCGGCATACTCGAGGAACTGCACGGACGGCTCGCGGCGCGACAGGGCACCGCGCCCGACTTCCGCCCCGAATATTTCAACCTGTCCTACGATCCCGAGCTGATGAAGCTTTGCGTGCTCGACATGTTGATCGAAGCCGGGGTGAACCTGCTGTTCGGCACGCAGATGGTCGAGGTGCTGATGAGCGGGTCGACGGTGATGGGGGTGGTGATCGAGAACAAGTCGGGCCGCCAGGCGATACTCGCCGATATCGTGGTCGATGCGAGTGGCGACGCGGATGTCGCCGCCTGCGCCGGCGCCGCGATGCATCCGCGCGAAACGCCGCAGCCGATGATGATGCTGTGCCGCATGGGCGGGATCGATTGGCGCCGTATCGCAGACTATGCGCGCGCCAATCCCGACGATTTCTCGAAGCTGTGGGGTACGCCTCCGAACGGCATCGACGGGGCGCAATATGTTCATGTCACCGGTTGGCGATCGATCGTCAGCGAGGGCAAGGCCGACGGATCATTGCCGGGCGTGTTTGGTCATCACATTTCGGTTTTCGGTGCGACGCCGGAAAATATCCGCAACGGCATCGGCTTTCTTTATGCGGTCCAGGTACTCAACCGCGACCCGACCGACGCCGCCGATCTGACAGGTGCCGAGATCGAGGGACGGCGCAAGGCGCGCGATATCCTTCCCTTCTTCAAGCGCGTGCCCGGATTGGAGAAGGCATTTTTGATCGACATGGCGCCGCAGATCGGCGTGCGCGACAGCCGCCGCATCGTCGGCGACTATACGCTGACCCGCGACGACATGTTCGACGCCGCGCACTTCGCAGACGAGATCGCACTCAAAGTCTATCGCGGCCCCAATCTCAAGGGATGGGTGCGCCATTCGACCGACGGCAGCGAAGGTAATAAGGGACATGATCCGGGCGAATTGCCCATGTCGCTGATCGTGTTCGGCATTCCCTATCGCTGTCTGCTGCCCGCTGGCATCGACAACCTGATCGTGTCCGGAAAGACCGTCTCGTTCGACAATGAGGTGCATCAGCGTTGTCGACTGATGCCGGAATGCATCGCTATGGGCGAGGCGGCCGGCACAGCAGCAGCGGTGGCTGTGCGCGATCGTGTCAGCCCCCGCGCGGTCGACGTCGAGAAGGTCCGCGCACTGATCGCCGAAGGCGGCCTCAATCTCGATCGCGCGGCGATCCGGCTCGACGCGGTGCGCGCGATGCTGCGCAGTCGCGGCATGAACGTCGTGCCGGCCTGAACGACACGGGCTGTCGCGACTAGCCAAGACCGCGCTTCGATCCGATGATCGGAACCGAATGACTCAAGCTGGAGAATGCCGATGCCCGATTTGTCCGCCTTTCCTGTTGCCCGCCGCTGGCCGGCCGAGCATCCCGATCGCATCCAGCTTTATTCGGTGCCGACGCCCAACGGCGTGAAAGTGTCGATCGCGCTGGAGGAAATGGGGCTTCCCTATGAGCCCCACCTCATATTGATGGGTGAGGAAGGCACCAGGGCGGCCGAGTTCGTGGCGCTGAATCCCAATGGCAAGATTCCCGCGATCATCGATCCGGACGGCCCCGATGGCCAGCCGATCGGGATGTTCGAATCGGGCGCGATCCTTCTCTATCTCGCCGATAAGACCGGCCGCTTTCTGCCGCAGGATCCGGCGCGGCGGTGGGAAACGATCCAGTGGCTCTTCTTCCAGATGGCCGGCATCGGGCCTATGTTCGGCCAGGTCGGCTTCTTCCACCGCTTCGCCGGCAAGGAATGGGAGGACAAGCGCCCGCGCGACCGTTACGCCAGCGAAGCCAAACGCCTGCTGGGTGTGCTGGAAGCGCGGCTGGAAGGACGCGATTGGATCATGGGTGACGAATATACCATCGCCGATATCGCCACGCTCGGCTGGGTCCGCAATCTCGTCGGCATGTATGATGCGGGCGGGCTGGTCGAATATGACGCGTTCCGCAATGTTCCCGCCTGGCTGGAGCGCGGGCTGGCCCGTCCCGCCGTCCAGCGTGGGCTCTCCATTCCCAAGCGCGACTAAGAGCAGCCTGGTCTTCCTGCTATGGCGCCTTGTCTCACGATAGAGGCAAGGCGCCTTTTTTATTCCGCCACCAACGCCCGCAGCCGATCGCGATAGAGCGGCTTGACCTGCCAGATCAGGAGCGCCGCGATGATCGGGATCGCGGTGAAGACCGCAAAGCCCACGCCATAGCCGAACCGATCGGCGATCAGTGCCAGCAGGACCGGCCCGATCGACGATCCCACCGCGAAGAAGCCATTCATCACTGGCATCACCCGGTTCATGAATTTCGGCCCGTAGACATGTTTCGCGATCACCGGGCTTTCGGAAACGAGGCCGCCATGGACTATGCCACGCGCCGCCGCGAACAACATCACCGTCATGGCTCCCTGGATCGGGAAAGCGAGCGCCGTCGCCACGGCCACCAGTATATACCAGAAACTGACCCCCTTCATCGACGTGCGATCGAAAAAACCGCCCGAGAAGAATTTCGCGAGGAAGCCGACGATGAACGTCACCGACACCGCGCTCGCGGTAAGCTCGGGACTCAGCCCGACATTATGCGTGAGATAAAGGACGGTATGCTGGAACAGTCCCTGATCGACCGCCGCGATCAGGATGATGCCGAACATGATGCACAGGAACATCGGTTGCCGCAGCAACTGACGGAAGGTGATGTCCAGTTCGGCCTTGCGCAGCGTCTCGGCGGCGTTGGCCGTCCTGCCGACAGGCATAGCCTCCGACAGCACATCCTCTTCGGTCGGGTCCATCTTCACGAGCAGGCAGAGCGGCAGGCAGACGATATAGACGCCGATGCTCAGGCTGGCAAAGGTGAGTCGCCATCCGAATTCAGGCATGAAAGCCGTGACGAGCTGTGGAAAGACGATGCCGCCGAGGCTCGATCCCGCGATCGCGATCGATCCCGCCAGGCCGACGTTGCGCATGAACCAGCGCGCGACCAGAACCTTGATCGTGATCAGCGTGGTGCCCTGGCCGACGCCGATCAGGAAGCCGGCGAGATAATAGGTGCCGAGCGAGTTGACGAGTCCGAACGTCGCCATCCCAGTCGCCACCGAAGCGAGCATGCAGAACTGGACCGTCCTCAACCCGAATTTTTCGATTGCCGGTCCGATGACGAACAGCGCGAGCAGCGCCCCCGTCCCGCTCTGATAGGTGTAGATCAAGGTCGCCTGGGTTTTCGTCCAGCCGAATTCCTTCATCACGGGATCGTAGATGAAGGGCATCGTAGAGCTGGCGGCATAGGAAAAGAAGAACAGCACGAAGCCGATCGCAACGACACCCCAGCCGGGGTAGCGCAGCCCGGTACGCGGTACGGCCTGTCCGGCATCAACGGCGTTTTCCAGCGTTGGCACGCTCGCCCCTCCACATCTTTTGTGCGGCAAGCTTGCGCCAAGGCGACAGGCGAAACAAGCCGCTCACGTAAAAAAAGATATTATAGTAAGATTGTCTAGTTTCTTTTTGCGTGCCCTGTTCCGGGTAATCCGGTGACGGTCAATCTGGTTGACCACGTCATCGATTTCTGCAAGCTCAAGGCAGGATGCGTCGGGACTCCAAGTCCGACCTATCCTATACATCGTTTCTGTAGACTACGAAATTCGCTTTCGAGTCGCGTGGAGGCCAAAATCTTGCCAGAGGTAAAAACACCGCCGTTCCGCGCCGATCATGTCGGCAGTCTGATCCGAACCCCTGAGCTGATCGCCGCGCGTGAACGTCATGCCGCCGGCGAGATCGATGCGGACGCGCTGCGCGCCGTTCGCGAGCGGGCGATCCTGGAAGTCGTGGCGCTGCAGGAGGGCGTCGGCCTCAAATCGATCACCGACGGTGAATATAATCGCGGTAGCTGGCAGACCGATTTCCTGCTGCGCTTCGAGAATGTGGAGCCCTATCAGTCACGCTTCACCACGACCTTCCACAACGAGCAAGGCAGCGCGGAGGGCAAACCACATGCGATGCGCGTGGTGGGCAAGCTCGGGCGACCGAAGTCGATCTTCGTCGACGATTTCAAGTTCCTGAAGTCAGTGACGAGGGAAACGCCGAAGATCACCATCCCCTCCCCAAGTATCCTTCATTTCCGGGGCGGGCGCGAGGCGATCGATACCGCCGCCTACCCCGATATGCAGGCATTCTATCAGGATCTCGCCAGCGTCTACGCGCAGGAGATCGGGGACCTGATCGCGGCCGGCTGCCGCTATCTCCAGATCGACGAAACCAACTTCGCCTATCTGTGCGATCCCACGTTGCGCGAGCAGGTGCAGACAAATATCGGCGAGGACCCGGGCGCGCTGCCGCACGTCTATGCCCGGCTCATCAACAGCGCGATCGCCGCCAAGCCCGATGACATGGCGGTGTGCATCCACGTCTGCCGCGGCAATTTCGCCGGCCGCTGGATGGCGGAAGGCGGCTATGAGCCGGTGGCGGACGTGTTGTTCAATGAGATCAACGTCGACGGCTATTTCCTCGAATATGATTCGGCACGCGCCGGCGGGTTCGCGCCGCTTTCGCTGGTGCCCAAGAGCAAGCGTGTCATCCTGGGCCTTGTCACCACCAAGCGCGGGACGATCGAGGCGAAGGATGATATCAAGCGGCGCATAGAGGAGGCCGCGAAGTTCATCGACATCGATCAGCTTGGCGTCTCGCCGCAATGCGGCTTTTCGAGCGGAATCGGCGGCAACACGATGGGCATAGAGGAAGAACGGGCCAAGCTGCGGCTGGTCGTGGAGGTTGCGGCCGAAATCTGGGGCTGACGGGCGACCAGGAAGCGGCGCTTCAAGGGAGAGGAATGATGGGCAATCCGTTGGTGTCCTGCGACGATCACCTCGATCTCAACATGCTTCCGGCCGACTTATGGGAGAAATGGTTGCCCGATCCCCTCAAGGATCGGGCGCCCCATATCGAGGTGCGCGACGACAAGGCGATGTGGGTATGCGAGGGAGATGTCTGGGGGTCATGGGCAGGCCGGGCCTCGGCCGAAGAGGGCCCCAAGATGAACCTCAACGCCTATGATCGCGGAGGCATCGCCGATCAGACGCAGCGCCGCGCCGGCACCGCCGAACTGCGGCTCGCGGACATGGACCGGGACGGCGTCTATGCGCAGTTGATCTTCGGCCCCGTGACCTCGATCAACCATAAGGATACCGAACTGCGCGACGCCTGCTACACCGCCTATAATGACTGGCTTGCAGATTTCTGCTCGGCCGCGCCCGATCGTCTGCTCGGCGTTGCGATGCTGCCGGAGGACCCGGAATCCGCGTTCGCCGAGTTCAATCGCCTCGCCGCCAAGCATTGTTTTCGCCAGGTCAACCTGCAGATCGCCGCATGCGAGACGCCGATTTATGACGAGCGCTGGGCGCCGCTACTGACCGCGGTCGAGGAATCCGGGCTGGTCCTCTCCTTCCATGTCGTCGTGTTCCTGGGCGGGCGCGGCCCCAATCCCGCGCGCGGCAAGCCGGCCGGGGCGCTGGTCCACGCCAAGTCCTTCGTCGAGCAGTTCATCGATCCCTTCGTCGATCTGTTCGCCTGGGGCGTGCTGGAAAAGCATCCCAGGCTACGCATCGTATTCGGCGAATCGGGCGTTGGCTGGCTGCCATGGCTGATCGAGGAACTGGATTACCGCCATTGGCGGCTATGGGAGGCCAAGGATTATTGGGCCGAGCGCGGCGGCATCCCGCTCGTCCATAAGCCGTCCGAGCTGTTCAAGCGGCAGGTCTACGCGACCTTCCAGGAAAGCCCCACCGCGATACGGCTGCTCGATTTCTATGGGTCCAACAACCTGCTCTGGGCGTCCGACTATCCACACCCCGACAGCGTCTGGCCCAATTCGCATGCCGCCATCGAACGGCAGATGGGGCACCTGCCCGGCGACATCGTGCGCCAGCTCACCTTCGGCAACGCCGCCCGGCTGTATGGGCTCGATCTGCCTGAATCGGTCGAATTTCCGCAGGCCGCCGCCGCCGAATAGGCGACGGACGCGGGCGCGGCGGGCTCCGCCGTCACGTCGGCGCTTCTCGGAAGCGGTGCCCGCCTCTATCGTGGCGCGCTTCATGCGGCATTCCAAGGTGCCGCGATTGCAGGATATGTCGACGCATGCCCACAAACCGCCCGCCCAGCTTTCGCAAGCTGATGACTTTCCGGCTCCATATGATGGCCCGCCTGTCCGAGAGAATCTCGGAAGAATATTATCGCACCCAATTCGATCTCACCTTGCCGCAATGCCGGGTGATCGGGATTACCGCCGGCTATGGCACCGTTTCGTTCAAGCAGATGGCGCGTGAGGCTTATCTTGAAAAAAGCTATGCGAGCCGCGTCGTTGCGAGCCTGGTCGAACGCGATATTCTCGCCAAGATGGACAATCCGGCCGACAGCCGATCGGTACTGCTCGTTCTGACCGAGCACGGCCATACCATACATGGCGAGATGTATGCGGCGGCAGTGAAGCTCAACGAGCGGTTGCAGGAGCCCTTCACCAAGAGCGAGGAGCGCGATTTCCTCGCCTTCCTTGAAACGTTGGAGGAGCAACTGCATCTGGTCAGTCGTTCGCTCCATGACGATCCGGCGCCCGCTGCGCCGCAACCCGCCCGAGGCAACGCTCCCGGCACTTTAACACCGGGCACCATCCCGCTCGATCGGGACGTCGCGGTGCGCCTGCATGCCTGGCTGAGCCGGCATCTGGGCATGGAATAAGACTCGAACGCCGCCTGCGGGCGGAAAGCGTTCTTCCTCTTTCATCACCCTGAAAAGCATACTTTCCGGGCGATTTATCGTGGTTTGCGGCCTGTCAAATAATGTGACAGTATGACAGAAATAGCCACCGAAGCCGTTCATGCCATAGGAGAGGACCGATGCTGAGCCGGGAAGACAATGCGCTGTTGACGCGGGTGGGTGCGGGGACGCCGATGGGCGAGATGATGCGCGAATATTGGCTGCCTGTGGTGCGGTCGGCGCGTTTGGAAGCGGACGGGGCGCCGGAGC
>DATMRS010000021.1:0-1827 GCA_035566015.1 Sphingomonadaceae bacterium | reverse complement strand
GCGCTGGTGGTCACCTCGCGGCCGATGGCGGCTGCACGGGCGGAGATCGACCGCGAAGGCCGGCGCGGCTTCCTCTACGACCGGCGGTTCTGGACGCTGTCCGAGGCGCGTCCGCGCCCGCGGCTGCCACTGCCGACCGTTGAGCGGGTCGTCGATCCGGAAACCGGCCGCGCGATCGAAGGGGACGGTGCGGCCGACCGGCGGGACGAGGGAAGGCCCGCCGATGCCCGTCTCTACGCTCGGTCGGCCGACGGTGCGCGCGCCTGGACGTCGCCGACCGACCCGGGCCGCATCCTCGGTCCCGTCAGCCTCAAGGTCGAAAGCGGCGGCCGGACACTCGCCTGCAGCGTCGCAGCCTGTTCAGCCGCGGTAGGCGCGCTGTGGTGGCGCGATCCTGGCGAGCTGCTTTTCATGCAGGGAGGCACGCCGGAGAATGGCGGCACGACGACGCTGTTCCGCTGGCGCGTCGATGCCGAGCCAGCCCCGGTGCCTCTCCTCGCCACGAACGATGCCCTGATCGGCTGCCAGCTGCTCGCGCGGCGTTTGATCTGCGCGCGCGAGACTGCGACGCACCCGCGCGTGATCGTCAGCCTCGACCCGGACACGGCGCGCTCGACCACGATTTACGATCCCAATCCCGAGTTCGCGCGCCTGCGGACCGGCAAGGTCCAGCGGCTGCGCTGGACGGACGCGCAAGGCGTCCCCGGCTTCGGCGACCTCGTCCTTCCCCCCGCGCATCGCCCCGGCGACAGGCATCCGCTGGTGATCGTACAGTACCAGAGCCGCGGCTTCTTGCGCGGCGGCACCGGCGACGAATACCCGATCCACGCGTTGGCCAGCCGCGGCTTCGCGGTGCTGAGCTTCAACCGCGTCCGCCCGTTCGCGAGCGATTCCGGTGCGCGCGACATCAACAAATTCGTCCGCATCGGCATGACCGATTTTGCCGAGCGCCGGCGCATGCTCTCGGCGATCGAGGCGGGAATCGACCGCAGCATCGCGCTAGGGGTGGTCGACCCGGATCGCATCGGTATCTCGGGGCTCAGCGACGGCGCCGCCAGCGTCCAGTTCGGGCTCGTCAACTCGAATCGTTTCCGCGCGGCGGCGATGAGCTCGTGCTGCGACGACCCGAGCACGGTGCAATTCGCGGCAGGACCCGCCTATTTCGAGGACACGCTGTCCTGGGGCTATCCCGATCCGGGCGCCGACGAGCATGGCTTTTGGCGGCGCTATTCGCTGGCCGCCAACGCCGACAGAATCGACGTGCCGATCCTTCTCCAGCTTCCCGACGACGAATTCCGCTTTGCGCTCGAGACCTATGTCACGCTCGACCAGCGTCGCGTGCCGATCGAGATGTACGTCTTTCCCGACGAGTTTCATGTGAAGTGGCATCCGGCCCACCGCCTCGCGGTCTACGAGCGCGCAATCGACTGGTTCGACTTCTGGCTCAACGGGCGCGAGGACCCGGCGCCGGGCAAGCAGGATCAATATGCCCGATGGCGCGCGCTCGCGCTGCGGGCGCAGCATCATACCGTCCACCGCTGAATCGCCATAATCGTTGATCCTGCAATTGCCGTTGTCGGCCCGACTTAGGCGCTACCATGGATCTGCCACTTGTTCTGGTTCGCTCCCCATTTGATTGGCACTGCAGCGACCCCAGCTTTTCCGCCAAACCGCGAGATGGGCCGATGCACGAACCGCTGCGCGGAGGGGGTGCTTGCGGTGCGGTTGAGATAGAACAGCGGGCGCAGCGCCTGGATTGAGCAAGGCCGAACGCGGGCAGAACATCTCGGCTCCTTCAACCAAGGAGTCGACCGATGAACGAGCTTG
>DATMRS010000020.1:0-639009 GCA_035566015.1 Sphingomonadaceae bacterium | reverse complement strand
AAGAGCTTTACAACCCTAGGGCCTTCATCACTCACGCGGCATTGCTGGATCAGGCTTTCGCCCATTGTCCAATATTCCCCACTGCTGCCTCCCGTAGGAGTCTGGGCCGTGTCTCAGTCCCAGTGTGGCTGATCATCCTCTCAGACCAGCTATGGATCGTCGCCTTGGTGGGCCTTTACCCCACCAACTAGCTAATCCAACGCGGGCTCATCCAAAGGCGATAAATCTTTGGTCTTTCGACATCATACGGTATTAGCACGAGTTTCCCCGAGTTATTCCGTACCTTTGGGCAGATTCCCACGCGTTACGCACCCGTGCGCCACTAAGCCCGAAGGCTTCGTTCGACTTGCATGTGTTAGGCATGCCGCCAGCGTTCGTTCTGAGCCAGAATCAAACTCTCAAGTTTATGACCGACAACCACGCGGGGAAAACCACGAGGAGGCCGGCATCTCTAGGAGCCATTCCTGCACAATACACAAAATCTGGTGTTGCGTATTAGGACATGGAACGGCTTGGCTTTTTCCGATCCACCGACACCTAGAGGTTATCGGTAACCGGGGCCGCCGCCCACATGTCCCTTCATCAAACCGACAATGAGAAAGAACCGACACCCCAGCGCCCCGATTTTCATCTCGGGGTGATCGTGTTACCGATCAGTGAGGCTGCGGAAGCGACCCGAAAGTCCGTGTCACCGCCGCCGGTGAGGGGGCTTCTATGGAGGTCGCCGCCCCCCGTCAACACCCTTTTGCACTTTTGTGGCAGAACATATTCAACTCTCTGAAAATACGTGATTTTTACTCACGCTGCGGCGCAGCGAGGGCGGTCTTCCAGGCGGAAACGATTCGAATCTCCCGATCCTGGACGATTCTCGCCCCGCTGCTGGCGCCCGACGCGCTCAAGCCTGCCGTATATAGTCTCGCATCGCCTCGGCCTCGGCCTCGACGCGATCGATCCGGGCCTTCACCAGATCGCCGATCGAGACGATCCCGACGAGCATGCCGCCATCGACCACCGGCAGATGGCGGATGCGCCGCCGCGTCATAAGGGAAAGTGCGACGAGCATACCCAGGTCGCTGCTGACGGTTATTGCGGGAGAGGTCATTACCTGCTCGGCCCGTCCGTCGAGCATCGCGGCGCCGTCGCCCGCCAGCCGGTAGAGGATATCGCGTTCGGAAAGGATGCCGAGCACCTTGCCGCCGTCGAGGACGGGTACCGCGCCGATGCGCCGCTCGGCCAGCAGGCGGACCACATCGGCGACACGCGCGTCGGCGTGGGTGGTGATTACCTCATGCCCCTTGGTGGCGAGTATCGTGCCAACCGTCATCCTCCGTCTCCTCATGCCCGGCATCGCGCACAAAGGCGCGCACCTGTTGTGGTTACGTATGAACGGCCGGGATGATCCCACGCATGGCACGCAAAGGAAAGGGAAACGATAGGGGAGCGCGCCGGATAGGCGCGCATCGATCGGATCGACAGCAGCCGCGAATCAGCGACCGAGTTTGCCGAAGGTCTGTTCGAAGCCCGCAGTGTCGCCGGCGGCGAGCAAACGGGCCTGCTCGACCCAGCGGTCGCGCGCGATCCGGCCCCTGAAAGTGCCCATGCGCGCGTCGATCGCGGCGATACCCGCCTCATCGAGCGCCGCGAGCTGGGCGAAGCGGGTGATGCCCAGCGTCTGCAGCTCAGCCGCCGCCTTGGGCCCAAGGCCCTTGAGCATCGTCAGCTCGTCGGGCGGGCCGGCGAGATCGTCGCGCGTGCCGACATCGGGGATCGGCGTTTCCTCTTCCGGAGCAGGGGGCGGCGCGGCGACGGGCGCGGTCGGTTCGACGGGCGCGCCACCCTTGCGGCCACGTGCGAGGCCGAGGAGCACCACCGCCGCGCCGACAAGCACGAGGATGACGATGAGCGCGATGATGATGACGAGACTGGAATGCATGCCCTTGCTCCTCTCCTGATCCCGCGGGTTTGCCCCGCTTAGCGGCCCGCTTCGCGCGCGACTTCGCGCCAGCCGATATCGCGGCGGCAGAATCCTCGCGCGAAGCCGATCGCATCGACCGCCCGATAGGCGGCGCGCTGCGCCTCGGCAACGCTCGGCGCCATCGCGGTGACATTGAGCACGCGCCCGCCCGCCGATACCAGCGCGCCGTCGTCGCGCCGCGCTGTTCCGGCATGGAAAACCTTGGCGCCGGTCGCTTCGGCGGGGTCGAGGCCGGTGATCGCACAGCCCTTTACCGGCGTGCCGGGATAACCTTCACCCGCCATTACCACCGTGAGCGCGGCCGCGGCCGCCATGCGCGGCGCGGGTTCGCGGTCCAGCCGGCCCTCGGCCACGGCGAGCAGCAGACCGAGCAGATCGTCCTCCAGCCGCATCATCAGCACCTGGCATTCCGGATCGCCGAAGCGGACATTATATTCGATGAGCTTGGGCCCCTCGACGGTCAGCATCAGCCCGGCATAGAGCACACCCGAATAGGGCGTGCCCGCGTCGGCCAGCGCGCGCACCGTGGGCGCGACGATCTCCGCCATCGCGCGCGCCTCCAGCTCGGGGGTGAGGACGCGCGCGGGGCTGTAGGCGCCCATGCCGCCGGTATTGGGGCCGCTGTCGCCTTCGCCGACACGCTTGTGGTCCTGCGCCGAGCCCAGCGGCACGATCGTTTTGCCGTCGGTCAGCGCAAACAGGCTCGCTTCCTCACCGGTCAGATATTCCTCGATCACCACCTCGGCGCCCGCGCCGCCAAAGCCGCCGCCGAACATGTCGGCCAGCGCCGCTTCAGCCTCGGCACGCGTTTCGGCGATCACCACGCCCTTGCCCGCCGCCAGCCCGTCGGCCTTGATGACCACGGGCAGCGCGAAATGATCGAGCGCGGCGCGCGCCGCCGCCTCGTCGGTCACATGCTCATATGCGGCCGTCGGGATTCCCGCCGCCGCGCACAGCGCCTTGGTAAATCCCTTCGATCCTTCGAGCCGCGCCGCGGCAGCGCCCGGCCCGAAGACGAGGATGCCCGCCTCGCGCAACGCATCGGCAAGGCCGTCGACAAGCGGCTTCTCCGGCCCGACAACGACCAGCCCGATATTGAAATCGCGCGCGAACGCCACCACCGATTCGATATGGTCGTGATCGAGCGCAACGCATTCGGCATGCGCGGCGATACCGGGATTGCCGGGCGCGGCATAAAGCCGGCTGAGCCTCGGCGATTGCGCTAGCTTCCATGCCAGCGCATGTTCGCGTCCGCCCGATCCGAGCAACAGGACATTCATGAGCACTCTTTCTCCCGATACGCGCGCTGGCCGGCTGTTAGCCGAGGAGATGCCCGGCGACAACGCGCCCGCGCTTTCGGTCTCCGAACTCTCGGGCGCGCTGAAGCGCAATGTCGAGGAGACTTTTTCCCATGTCCGTGTGCGCGGCGAGATTTCAGGGTTCAAGCGCGTCGCGTCGGGGCACAGCTATCTGACGCTGAAGGACGATCGCGCCTGTCTCGACGGGGTGATCTGGAAAGGCACGGGCAACGCGCTCGCCTTCCGCCCCGAGGACGGGATCGAGGTGATCGCGACCGGGCGGCTCACCACCTATCCCGGACGCTCGAAATATCAGATCGTGATCGATCGGCTCGAACTGGCGGGGCAGGGCGCGTTGATGGCGCTGCTCGATCAGCGCCGCCGCGCGCTGGCCGCCGAGGGGCTGTTCGATAGCGAGCGCAAGAAGACGCTGCCTTTCCTGCCGCGCGTGATCGGCGTGGTGACGTCACCCACCGGCGCCGTGATTCGCGACATTCTCCACCGGCTTGAGGATCGCTGCCCGACGCGGGTGATCCTGTGGCCGGTGGCGGTGCAGGGCGAAGGGGCGGCCGGGCAGGTGGCGGCGGCGATCGCCGGTTTCGACGCACTCGCGCCCGATGGGCCGGTGCCGCGCCCCGATCTCGTCATCGTCGCGCGGGGCGGCGGATCGATCGAGGATCTCTGGGCTTTCAACGAGGAAGTGGTGGTGCGCGCGGTCGCCGCCTGCTCGATCCCGCTGATCTCGGCGGTCGGGCACGAGACGGATACGAGCCTGTGCGACTTCGCCGCCGACATGCGCGCCCCGACGCCCACCGCCGCCGCCGAGATCGGCGTGCCCGTCCGCGCCGACCTGCTCGCCACCTTGCGCGAACTCGGCGTGCGCGCCGGCCGTTGCGCCCATCGCTATCGCGAGCGCGCGGGCGAACGGCTGGAGGCGACCGCGCGCCGCCTTCCGCCGCCAGAACGCCTGCTCGCGCCGCAACGCCAGCGACTCGACGAACTGGGCGATCGCCTGCCGCGCGCGCTGTCGCGGCGGCTGGCGGAGGCACGGGGCGATCTGGCCCATGCCGCCGGCGCGCTCCGCCCCGTCATTCTCGCCACCCGGATCGAGCGGGCGCGCGAGCGGATGGCCCATGCGCGGCTGCGACCCCAGCTTGTCGGCCAGCGAATCAGCGACGGCCGGCTCGCACTCCAGCGGCTGTGGCGGCTTGCCGAGAATCTGCATCCCGACAAGCCGCTCGCGCGCGGCTACGCGCGGGTCGAGCGACGCCGTGGCGGCGTCGTGGCAAGTGCGGCGGCGGCCGAAGCGGCGGTCGCACTGACACTGCACTTCGCCGATGGCATGGTGGATGCCCGGGTTGAGAAGGCGGGCACGCCCTCTTATGAGAAGCGCAAGCCCGAGCAGCCACGGTTGCTCTGACACGCGCACGAGACAGTTTGAGGGAATCGCGAATGCTGATGTCCGCCAATGAGGGACGGCCCGCACGGCTTCACTACATGGCCAACAGCTTCCGCATGCTGACGGCCGGCGATTATGTCGTCTGCGCCGTGACGGGCAAGCATATCCCGCTCGATTCGCTGCGCTATTGGAGCGTCGCGCGCCAGGAGGCCTATGCCTCGGCCGAAATCGCCACCAAGGCGGATGCGGCGGGGTGAAGCACGCGCGCTTAACCCTTCCTTTTCTGACGCTGATCGCGGGGGGATGCACCGCCGTCCCGCAGGTAGTGGCGCCGCCGCCCGCGTCGGTGCCGACGCTGATCCGCCCGGCCGAGCCCGAACGCCCCGCTTTCTCCTTCCAGGGTGCGCTCCGCCAGGGGGGCGTGGCGATCGGCACGGCCCCGCAGGGCGCCGTCTCGGTGACGTTCGAGGGCAAGCCGGTGCCGCTGGCCGATGGCGGGCGCTTCCTGATCGGCTTTGGGCGCGATTTCGGGCCGCAGGCGATCGTGGAGGCACGTTTCGCCGATGGCGGGGTGCGGCGCGAAACGCTGCGAATCACGCCCGGCCATTGGAAGATCGAGAATCTGCCCACCCTGAAGCGCGGCACCACGCCCTCGCCCGAATTTCTCCGCCGGCGCAAAGGCGAGCTGGAGCAGATCGAGGCCGCGCGCGCCGTCCGCTCGGGCAGCGATGGCTGGCAGGAACGCTTCATCTGGCCGGTCACCGGGCGGATCAGCGGTCTGTTCGGATCGCAGCGCATCTATGCGGGCGAGCCGGGCGCCTATCATAGCGGCGTCGATATCGCGCGCCCCGCCGGCACGCCGGTCGTCGCTCCGGCCAGCGGCGTCGTGATCCTCGCGTCGGGCAAGCCCTTCTCGCTGGAGGGCAACCTGCTGATGATCGATCACGGCATGGGGCTGAACAGCGCCTTTCTCCATCTCTCGCGCATCGACGTGAAGGTGGGCGATCATGTCCATCGTGGGCAGACGATCGGCGCGATCGGCAGCAGCGGCCGCGCGACCGGCCCGCATCTCCACTGGTCGATGAAATGGCAGGACCAGCGCGTCGATCCGATGCTGCTCGCCGGGCCGATGCCGGGCTGATCTCTCGGCTCCTGCCCAGGTTCACGACCGGCCAAGGGCTGGTTCGCTGTCGTGAAAGCCAGGTCTATTCGGTAGACAAAGCCCGCTTTCGGCGAAGCGATCTTCCAGGGAAAGATGATGCTGAAAAAATTTGCCGTCGGTGCCGGGATCATGCTGACGTCGGTCGCAAACGCGGCGACGCCGCAGATCATCGTCACCGCCCCCGGCGGCGGGATCGACGAGGATGACGCCATCGTCCTCAAACCGGCAGAGATCGCACGCGGCGGCACACCCGACGTGCTGGGCGCGCTGGCCCGCATCGTCCCCGGCCTTTCGCTCTCGGACGCGCAGAACAATCCCTTCCAGCCCAATCTCGTCTATCGCGGCTTCACCGCCTCGCCCCTGCAGGGCAATGCGCAGGGTCTGGCCGTCTATCTCGACGGCGCGCGCTTCAACCAGCCGTTCGGCGACACCGTCGATTTCGATCTTCTGCCCGAAGCCGCGATCGACCGGATCACGATCAAGGATGCAAGTCCCGTCTACGGATTGAACGCGCTGGGCGGCGCAATGGTGGTGGCGACCAAGACGGGCCGCACCGCCCCCGGCTTCCGCCTGTGGGGCGGCTTTGGCGATCACGACCGCGCCGAAGGCGGCGCCGAGGCCGGCTGGTCGAGCGGCCCGTGGAGCGCCTATGTCGCCATCGAGGAGCAGCATGACGGCGGCTGGCGGCGCTTCTCGCCCTCGACGCTCTACAATGGTTATGCCGATATCGGCTACGACGGTGCGACAGCGGGGCTCCACGTCAAGTTCATCGGCGCCGACAGCGATCTGACAGGCAACGGCTCCGCTCCCGTCGAATTGCTCGCCGCCGATCAGCGCGCGGTCTTCACCTGGCCCGACAATACGCGCAATCGCTTTGGTCGGGTGAGCCTCCATCCCTGGGTGGCGCTGTCGGACACCACCCGGATCGAGGCCAGCCTCTATCTCCAGCATCTGCGCCAGCGGACGGTGAATGGCGACAATGCCGATGTCGAAGGCTGCGACGATGACGAAGCCGAAGGGCTCCTTTGCCTCGAAAGCGCCGATGACGAAGAGGCGCTGCTGATCGACCGCGATGGCCAACCGGTTTCCGATATCCTTGGCGAGGACGGCGCCTATGGCGTGCTCAACCGCTCGGCGACCCGCTCGACCGCGGGCGGCGGACTGATCCAGCTCGTCGACCGGCGTCCACTCCTCGGCGGCGACAACGTGCTGATGTTGGGCGTCAGCCACGATCGCAGCCGCACCCGCTTCGCCTCCGCAAGCGAGTTGGGGGCATTGACGGATACGCGCAGCGTTACCGGTCTTGGCCCGATCATCGATCAGCCCGATCGCTCGATCATGCCGGTGCGCCTCACCGCGCGCACGCGCTACACCGGCTTCTTCCTCGCCGACACGCTGCCGCTCGGTCCGCGTCTCTCGGCCGAGTTGGGCCTGCGTTACAATATCGCCGACATCCGCCTCGACGATCATATCGGCGATGCACTCGACGGCCATCACCGCTTCCGCCGCCTGAATCCCGGCGCCGAACTCGATTACCGGCTTTCGGACGCGATCACGCTGCGCGCGGGCTATGCCGAGGCGAATCGCGCGCCGACGCCTGCCGAATTGTCCTGCGCCGGCCCCGACGATCCGTGCAGCCTCACCAACTTCTTCGTCGCCGATCCGCCACTGCGGCAGGTGGTGACGAAAAGCTGGGAGGCGGGCGGCGCGGGCCGTTTCCGGGCCGGCGGCTGGGCGATGCAGTGGCTGCTGTCAGCCTATCGCGCGACCAATCATGACGATATCCAATTCATCGCTTCGGACGTGCGCGGGCGCGCCTATTTCCAGAATATCGCCCGGACACGCCGGCAGGGGATCGACGCCAGCCTCGCCGCGACGCGCGGCCCCTGGGCGCTGCGCTTCGGCTATGCCTTCATCGACGCGACCTTCCGTACCCCGCTGCTCCTCAACAGCCCCGACAACCCTGCCGCCGACGAGGCGGGACACATCGCTGTCGACCGGGGCGACCGGCTGCCCGGCATTCCGCGCCATCGTGCGACGCTGGCGCTCGATTATACCGGCTCGCGCTTCACGCTAGGCGGCGACATTCAGGCGCAGTCGGGCCAATATCTGTTCGGCGACGAGGCCAATCTGCAACCCGGGACGAAAGCTTTCGTCACCGTGAACCTGCGCGGCGGCGTGCGCCTGGCCGGCCCGCTATCGCTATTCGGCGAGGTAACGAACCTGTTCGATCGCCACTACGCGACTTTCGGCGCCTTCAGCGAAACCGGTGAGATCCACCTCTCCGAAGCCCCCGACGCCAGCGATCCCCGCAGCCTCGGCCCCGCCGCACCCCGCCGCTGGAAACTCGGCCTGCGCGCGGCGTTCTGATGTTATCGGCCACTAACGACAGGTAAAACGGATTCTCGTCGATCCGTCCCGCTTCCGGAAACTTCACCGACTCAGACCGGTTTGCCATTGTGCCTCGTCTACGGGGCGATCGCTAGGCCACACCACGGCACCGCCAAGATAGCAGAATCTGCGACAAAGCGCGGCTTGTACCGGATAAGAAAAATGGTCGGGGAGAGAGGATTCGAACCTCCGGCCCCTGCCTCCCGAAGGCAGTGCTCTACCAGGCTGAGCTACTCCCCGACGGAGCCGCCGACGAGGTCGAGCGGGTAAGCCTAGGCGCGCGCCTATAAGGAGGTTTTTCGCGCCGTTCAAGCGCCTCCTGCGACAAACTGTGACGACGCCTAGTCCCCGTCTCCACGTGCGGCGAGCATCTGGGCCAGATCGACGAATTTCTCGCGCGGGGAGCCTTCGCGGGCGCGCGCCGCCTCCGCTGCCTCGATCTTCTGCCAGTCTCGAAAAGTGACGACTTCTATCCCCCGCGCGGCTAGCAGGGCATCGAGTCCGGCGCGCCCTTCCTTTCCGGTGCCCTCCGGGCTGTCGGCGGCGATCGCCTCGGCGATCTCGATTCCGTCGGGCCGGTTGGTGCCGATCGTGCCCGTCGGCCCGCGCCGCGCCCAGCCGACGACATAGACACCCGGCCCGATCCGCCCCTCTTCATTCGCGAATCGCCCCAGCCGCTCATCATAAGGCAAGCCGGGAATCGGCGGCGTGCGATAACCGATGCAGGCGATGACGATCCCGCAGTGGATCGCATAGGTTTGGCCCGTTCCCTCGGCGGCGCCCGCGGCGGTGAGGCGCGTGCGCTCGACGATCAGCCGCTCGACCCGGCCGTCCCCCTCCACCGCCACCGGCCGCGCGAAAAAATCGAAATCGATCGTCAGCGGCTTGCCGGGCGTCGCCTCGGCAAAGGCGCGCAGATGGCCGACCGACTTGCGCTGCCCCGCCTCCAGCGCCGTGTCCGTCTCGGGCGGTGGCAGATCGGCGGGATCGACGCGCGGCGAGGCGCGGGCGAGATGGCCCAGTTCAGCCAATTCCTTCGGCGTCATCGCGATCTGGTGCGGCCCGCGCCGGCCGACGACCGTGATCGTCCGGATCGTCGCCGCGTCGAGCGCGTCGAGCGCGTGGCCGACGATGTCGGACCCTTCGAACTCCTCCCGCGTCTTGGCGAGGATGCGCGCGACGTCCAGCGCGACATTGCCGTTGCCGATCACCGCCGCGCCTGGCCCGGCCAGCGGGGGCGCGAGATCGGCGAAGTCGGGATGGCCGTTATACCAGCCGACGAACGCCGCCGATCCGATCACGCCGGGCAGGTCCGCGCCGGGAATATCGAGCGGGCGATCGTGCGGCGCGCCGGTGGCGATCACCACGGCATCATAGAGGCCGCGCAACTCCTCCACCGAGATATCGCGCCCCACCGCGACATTGCCGACGAAACGGACATTGTCGCTGAGCGCCGTCGCCTCATAGCGGCGCGCGACGCCCTTGATAGACTGGTGATCGGGCGCCACCCCGAAACGGATCAGGCCGTAGGGGACGGGCAGGCGATCGATCATGTCGATCGCGACGTCCACGCCGAACCTCTTCTGGCACGCCTCAGCGGTATAATAGCCCGCCGGGCCGGAGCCGATCACCGCGATATGCCGCATGGACGCGCCCTTTTTCCCGCCTTGTCCGCCGATGGTAGCGGGGCCGGGCGGCGGCGCAAGAGCAGGGTCGGCGGAGGGTGCTCCAAGAGGCTTTGGCAAGTGCCGCGCGCGATGCTAGGGCGGCGCGATCATGGCCACACCGCTCGACCATATCCGCAATTTCTCGATCATCGCGCACATCGATCACGGCAAGTCGACGCTTGCCGATCGGCTGATCCAGCGCACGGGCGGGCTTACCGACCGCGAAATGTCCGCCCAGGTGCTCGATAACATGGATATCGAGAAGGAACGCGGCATCACGATCAAGGCGCAGACGGTGCGCCTCGACTACAAGGCCGGCGACGGGCAGAGCTATGTCCTCAACCTGATGGACACGCCCGGCCATGTCGACTTCGCCTATGAGGTGTCGCGCAGCCTCGCCGCGTGCGAGGGCGCGCTGCTCGTCGTCGATGCGGCGCAGGGCGTGGAGGCACAGACGCTCGCCAACGTCTATCAGTCGATCGAGCATGACCATGAGATCGTGCCCGTCATCAACAAGATCGACCTGCCCGCCGCCGAGCCGGACAAGGTGAAGGCCGAGATCGAAGACATTATCGGCCTGCCCGCCGACGACGCCGTGCTTGCCAGCGCCAAGTCGGGGATCGGCATCGACGAGGTGCTGGAGGCGATCATCCGCCGCATCCCCGCGCCCAAGGGCGACGCCACGGCGCCGCTGAAGGCGATGCTGGTCGATAGCTGGTACGATCCCTATCTGGGCGTCGTCATCCTGATTCGCGTGATCGACGGCACGATCCGCAAGGGCCAGCAGATCCGCTTCATGCAGGCCGGCACCACCCATCTGGTCGATCGCGTCGGCGTCTTCCGCCCCAAGATCGAGAATCTGCCCGAACTGGGGCCGGGCGAGATCGGCTTCATCACCGCGCAGATCAAGGAAGTGTCGCAGACCGCCGTCGGCGACACGATCACCGATGCGAAGCGCGGCACGGCCGCCGCGCTGCCGGGGTTCAAGGAGGTGCAGCCGGTCGTTTTCTGCGGGCTTTTCCCGATCGACGCAGCCGACTTCGAGAAATTGCGCGAATCGCTCTACAAGCTGCGGCTGAACGACGCCTCGTTCAGCTTCGAGATGGAGACGTCCGCCGCATTGGGCTTCGGCTTTCGCTGCGGCTTCCTCGGTCTGCTGCATCTGGAGATCATCCAGGAGCGGCTGACGCGCGAATATGATCTCGACCTCATCACCACCGCGCCCTCGGTCGTTTATCGCCTGCTGCTGACGCGATCGGCGGGCGAGGCGGAGGCGCGCACGATCGAGCTGCACAACCCCGCCGACATGCCCGATCCCAACAAGATCGACATGATCGAGGAGCCGTGGATCGAGGCGACGATCTATGTGCCCGACGAATATCTCGGCTCGATCCTGAAGCTGTGTCAGGATCGGCGCGGCATCCAGAAGAATCTCACCTATGTCGGCGGGCGCGCGCAGCTTACTTATGAGCTGCCGCTCAACGAAGTGGTGTTCGATTTCTACGATCGGCTGAAATCGATCAGCCGGGGCTATGCCAGCTTCGACTATCATCAGATCGGCTATCGCGAGGGCGATCTCGTCAAGATGTCGATCCTCGTAAACAATGAGCCGGTCGACGCGCTTTCGATGATCGTCCACCGTCAGGCCGCCGAAGCGCGCGGCCGCCACATGTGCGAGCGGCTGAAGGACCTGATCCCGAGGCACCTGTTCAAGATCCCGATCCAGGCGGCGATCGGCGGCAAGGTGATCGCGCGCGAAACGATCGCCGCGCTGCGCAAGGACGTGACCGCCAAATGCTATGGCGGCGATATCACCCGCAAACGCAAGCTTCTGGAAAAGCAGAAGGAAGGCAAGAAGCGGATGCGCGAATATGGCAACGTCCAGATTCCGCAGGAGGCCTTCATCGCCGCGCTGCGCATGGGGGACGAAGGCTAAGCGGCGCGATCCGGCGTCGGCCGCGTCACACCGGCGAAAGCCGAGACCATGGAAGCGGCACCCACAAACCTACCCGTCATCCCCGCGCAGACGGGGATCTATATGCTCCGCGTTTCGCCTTTCCTGCGGCGACCGCACATATGGATTCCCGCTCTCGCTGGAATGACGGGGGAAGATTTGGACGCCAATCGGCAGGAACTGGCAATGCACTACGCCCATCCCGTGCTGGGCAAGACGCTGGAACGCTAAGCGCGTCGCTTCACAGCCTTCATTCCGGCGAAAGCCGGAATGACAAAGATGGGGGGCTTTCCCCCGAACCCACCGGCGACGCCTATATCGCTTCGCCGGCGGCGCGGGCCCGTTCGACAAGGCTTGCTTCGTCCCGCGCCAGCGTGCGCATCGCAACGAGGATCGCGATCCAGACGACGATCGAGGCGGCGTAGAGCATCAGGATCGAGCGGCCGAGATCGCCGGTCATGTCGCTGAACAGCCCCACCAGATATGGGCCGGTCCCCATGCCGAAGATGGTGATGCCCAGGTAAAGGATCGCCACCGCCGCGCCGCGCATGCGCGGCAGCACCAGGTCATGCAGCGTCGCGATGCAGCAGGGCAGCCAGCCGGTCAGGATGATGCTCGAAATCAGGAACCACAGGATGAAGCTGTCAATCGACGATTGCGCGAAGGTGATGAAGGCGAGCGGCACCGGCACGACCGTGGTGAAGAGCAACACCCAGAGCCGCCCGATCGGGCTGTACCGGCGCGCGAAATCAGCGACGATGCCGCCGAGGATGGTGCCCGCGCCCCCCGAAATCATCGCCGCCAGCCCGATCTTCGGCCCGATCACCTCGGGCGGGGCGCCATAATGCTGGATCATGTAGGGGGCGACGAAGGCAGTGTAGCCGTAATTGATCATCAGGTTGAACGACGCGACGACCAGCAGCGCGATGAACGCCGGGCTGGACCACATCACCGCATGGCTCACCGGATCGCGAAAGCGCTGCGCTTGTATCCAGCTCAACGCGGCATAGGCGCCGAAACCGACGATCGCCCATTGGATGAGGTGGCTGCTGATCGGCACGCCCAGCACATGGCCATAAGCGTGGATACGCCCCGGCGGCGTCAGCGCCAGCGTCACCCCCGTCGCCAGCGCGATGAAGGCTATAACGATACCCAGAGTGACGAAGGCGCGTCGCCATTCCTTCGCCCCCGCGCCCAGGGCCTTGAGGTTGAAAAAGGTGAGCGGCGGCACCAGCGCCATGAATTCAAGGCCGGCGCGCCGGAAGGGATGCGGCATCGCCGGCTGGACGATGCCGTCGGACAGGCCGCGTATCGGTTCGCGCACCAGCAGGATCAGGATCGCGAAAAGGAAGCCGGGCAACGCCGCGACGATGAAAGCCGCCTGCCAGCCGACGAGCCCGAACCAGCCGCGCCCACCGGGGAAATGCCCGTTCCACCAGCCGACGACCAGCCCGCCGACGAGCATCGACAGGCCCACGCCCAATGCCGCCGACGCGCCGTAGATCGCCATCGCCGTCGCCCGCCGGCGGCGCGGGAAGAGATCGGCGACCAGCGAATAAGCGGCGGGCCCCGCGCCCGCCTCGCCGCTCGCGACAGCGGCGCGCAGGACGCTCATCGATCCGAATCCGGTCGCGAAGGCGCAACCGATCGTCGCGACCGACCAGGCGGTGAGCGACAGCGCCACCTGCCGGGTGCGTACCCACCCGTCGGCCAATCGGCCGAGCGGGATCGAGAACAGCGCGTAAAAGACGGCGAAGAAGGTGCCGTAGACCAGCCCGATCTCGCTGTCGTTCATCCCAAGATCGCGTTTTATGTCGACCGCGAGGATGGTGATGACCTGCCTGTCGAGCAGGCTGACGGCGGAAATCAGCGTCAGCAGGATGAGCACATACCAGGAGCGCACCCCGCCGAGCCGCCCGCTGTCAGCCCGCTCGTCCGTCACAGGTTGAAGACCCGCTCGGCGTTCGTCTGGAAGAACGCCTTCTTGTCCTCAAGGCTGAGGTCCATCGCGTCCTGCGCGGCGACTTCGCTCGGCGCGTACTGATAGGGATAATCCATCGCGTACATGATCCGATCCATGCCCAGCGTGCCGCGGCAGAACTGGATGGCCGGCTCCCACGCCATGCCCGAGAAGGTGACGAAGACGTTGCGCTTCAGATAGCCCGAAATCGGCATCTGGAGGGGCTTCAGGAAGGAATAACGGTTCGAATCGACGCCCGCCTTGTGCATGTAATCCAGCCGATAGGACCAGTAAGGCAGCGCCTCGCCGCCATGGCCGACGACCAGCTTGAGCTTCGGGAAGCGATCGAACAGGCCCATCACGATGAGACGCAGAAGGTGAAGGCCCGTGTCGACGCCGAAGCCGTAGACCGCGCCGTCCAGCCCGCGCTCGACGAGCGGCCCGACGAGGCCCTTCGACGGGCCCTGCGGGTGGAGATAGACCGGCGTGTCGAGCGCTTCGGCCGCCTCGAAGATCGGCCAGAACTTCTCGTCGTCGGTATATTCGCCGTTGACGTGGCCGTTCAGGATCACCGCCTTGAAGCCCAGCTTGTGGCCGCGCTCGATCTCTTTGGCGGACCAGGCGGGATCGACCGGGGCGATCGCCGTCATGCCGATGAAGCGATCGGGATGGTTACGGCACGCTTCGGCGAGCTGATCGTTCGCATCGAGCGACAGCGCCACCGCCTCGTCGCGCTGGAAGACATGGGTGCCCGGCGCGGTGAGCGCGATGATCGCCTTGTCGACACCCGCCGCGTCCATCTCGCGCAGCCGCTTCTCGCCCAGCGAGAGCAGGCCGTCGCGAATCTGGATGCCGCGCGGCGAGGGCGACTTCGAATAGAAGCCCCACAGGCTGTTGAAGCCCGGATCGTCGATCCCTTCGGCGATCAGCCGCTCATAGGCGGTGAGTACCTCGGGCGTGATGAACGCTTCTTCGGCCGCGATGCGCAGATAGCCCTGTTCGCCGCCCGTCTTCAGTTCCGTCATATTCCTTGCCTTTCAAAAATGAGGATGTGCGGCGATCAGGCCTGATGGATCGCCTTGACGACGAGGCATGCTTCCAGCCCCTCGGGCCCGTCTTCGGAGCCGTGGCCCGAATCCTTGACCCCGCCGAAGGGCGAATCGGCGCCGCCGATGCCCACCGTGTTGATGCCCACCATGCCCGCCTCGATCGCATCGCCAAGCAGCAGCGCGCGCCGCCCGTTCTCGGTGAAACAATAAGCCGCGAGGCCGTAGGGGAGGCGGTTCGCCTGTTCGATCGCCTCGTCGAACGTCTTGAACGGACGCATCAGCGCGATCGGGCCGAACGGCTCCTCGTTCATCACGCGCGCTTCGAGCGGGACGTCGGTCAGCACCGTCGGGCGAAAGAAGAAGCCGCCGTCGGCCGACCCGCCACCCCGCTCGCCGCCAAGCGCCACGCGCGCGCCGGTCTTCACCGCATCCTCGACGAACGCCTCGATCGCCTCTGGCCGACGCGGGTTCGCCATCGGCCCCATCCGCACCTCAGGATCGAGGCCGTTGCCCACCGTCAGCTGGCGGCTACGCTCGGCAAAGCCCTGGACGAAGCGGTCGTAAATGCCTTCCTGCACGTAGAAGCGCGTCGGCGAGACGCACACCTGCCCCGAATTGCGGAACTTGTGCGGCACCAGCAGGTCGAGCGTGCGATCGAGATCGGCATCGTCGAACACCAGCACCGGGCCGTGACCGCCCAGCTCCATCGTCGTGCGCTTCGCGCCTTCGGCGGCCAGCTTCATCAGATGCTTGCCGACAGGCACCGATCCGGTGAAGCTCACCTTGCGGATCACCGGCGAGGCGATCAGGTGGCGCGAGACGGCGTCGGGCACGCCGAACACCATGCTCGCCACCTCCTTGGGCAGCCCCGCGTCGAGCAGGCACTTCAGCACCTCGATCGCCGAGCCGGGCGCCTCCTCCGGCGGCTTGATGATGATCGAGCAGCCCGCGCCGACCGCCGCGCCCAGCTTGCGCCCCGGATTGCCGATCGGGAAGTTCCACGGGCAGAAGGCCGCGACCGGGCCGACCGGCTCCTTCATCACGCGCGACAGCGTGCCCGCCGGGCGCACCAGCACGCGGCCATAGATGCGCTTCACCTCGCCCGCATAGAAATCGAACAGTCCGGCGGCCATCATCAGCTCGCCCTTCGCCTCGGGCAGCGTCTTGCCTTCTTCCATCGTCGCGATGGTGGCGATCCGGTCCGCCCGCTCGCGCAGCAGCCGCGCCGCGCCCGCCAGCACGGCGCCGCGCTCGTCCGCCGATTTCGCGCGCCAGATCCGATAGCCGCGCGCCGCCGCGTCGAGCGCACGGTCAAGGTCGGCGGCGGTCGCCAGCGGCAGCTCGCCCAGCGTCTCGCCGGTGGCGGGATTGACGACCTTGTGCGTCTCACGCCCTTCCGCGCCGATCCACTCGCCGTCGATGAAGAGCTTCAGCTCGGTATCATAGCCTTGGGCCACGGATCCTATCCTTCCATTCTTGAGCAATCATCAAATTGGACCGAAGGCGCGTTACCAGCAATCGGGGCGCGTTGGCGACTCCTATTCTCCTTTTCTCATTGTCCTTCGGCCGTCGCCGCCGCTTCCGCCTCGGCGGTCTTCAGCGTTTCCGCCCAGTCCCAGTCGACGTCGAGATAACGGCCGGCCAGTCCATCCCATTCGCCCGAGGCCAGCTCGACCACTCGGGTCCCGCACTTGGCGAGCACCGGCGCGGGATCGATCGTCGCCACCCATTCGCCGAGTACGCCCAGCATCCCGCCGAGATGCTTTTGCGCGCTGTCGTTGCGCAACGTGGCGTGGGCGAATTCGGTCGGCGCGTCGCCCGGCTGGATCGCGAAGACGCGGATGCCCTTGTCCTTCTCCTCGGCATCAAGGTGCGCGGCCCATTGCACCTGTGCCGTCTTGCCGACGACATAAGCGGAAAGTCCCGGCTGGAACATGATCGCCGCCCGGCTGGCGACATTGATGATCCGCCCCCGCCCACGCGCCTGCATGCCGGGCAGCACGGCATGCGCGAACAGCAGAGGCGCGTAGAGATGGATGGTGAGCGCGCGCCACCAGTCGTCGGGATCGGTGTCGGCGATGGGGCCGAACGGGCCGGGTATGCCGGCATTGTTGACGAGGATCGTGACAGGGCCCAGCCGCTCGGCGACGGTTGCGACGGCGGCCTCCACCTGCTCGCGGTTCGTGACGTCACAGGGAATGCCGATCGCCCGGCCGCCTGCCGCTTCGATCGCATTGGCGACCTCCTCCACCTGCGCCGCCGTACGCGAGATCACCGCGACCGCGGCGCCCGCGTGGGCCAGCGCCTCCGATATCGCCCGGCCGAAGCCGCGCCCGCCGCCGGTGACGATCGCCACCCGGTCCGCCAGCGATTTGGTCCTGTCCTGCGAGGAAATAGAATCGTTCTGCATTGCGCCCTCTTTGCATGTCGGCCCGACTGCTGCCATGGCAAGGCAAAGTCGATACGGCAAGCGGAGGGACAGGATGGAGCAACTGGAGAACAGGACGGCGTTCATAACCGGCGGCGTCTCGGGAATCGGACTGGGCATCGCCAAGGCGCTCGCCCGCGCGGGCGTCCGCCTCGCGCTCAGCTACCGCAACGAACAATATCGCGACGCCGCCGCCGCCTGGTTTGCCGAGCAGGGTTTCGAAGCACCGCTGATGTGCCGTCTCGACGTCACCGGCCGGCCGGGATTTGCCGCCGCGGCCGATGCTGTGGAGGCGCATTTCGGCAAGGTCCACATCCTCGTCAACAATGCCGGGGTCAGCGTTTTCGGCCCGACCGACGAGGCGACCTATGCCGATTATGACTGGATCATGGGCGTCAATTTCGGCGGCGTCGTCAACGGCCTCGTCAGCTTCCTGCCGAAGATCAAGGCGCATGGCGAGGGCGGCCATATCGTCAATGTGGCGTCAATGGCGGCTTATCTTTCGGGGCCGCAGGCGGGCATCTACACCGCCTCCAAATTCGCGGTGCGCGGCCTCACCGAATCGCTACGCTACAATTGTGCGCCGCACGGTATCGGCGTCTCGCTGATGTGCCCCGGCCTCACCCGCACCAACGCGTGGGATTCGGCGATGCGTCGTCCCGAAGCCTTCGCCGACAGCGGCTTCGCCTCGATCAAGCCCGAGGAACTGAAGACGTTCGGCACCGCTTTTGAGCTGGGCATGGACCCGGAGGAGGTGGGGGAGAAGACCGTCGCCGGCATTCGCGCCAATCGCGGCCTGATCCTTACCCACCCCGAATTTGCCGAGGATTTTCGCGAAATCTACGAGGCGAGCCTCGCCGCCTTGCCCGATGAGGAACCGAATGAGGGGCGGCTGCATATCGAAAGGTTGCGCCGTGAGGCCAATCGCGCGGCGGCGGAGGGACGGACGATCAGCCTGGGCGATCTGACCTGACCTTGCCGCCCCTCGAAAACCTCGGGAAGCCGGGCGTTGACCTCGCTTGCGGCCTCCGTCTATCTGCACCGCAACATACGGGGAGTGCCTGCCCATGAACAAAATCTATCCCGACGCGGCGGCCGCGCTTGAAGGCCTGCTGTCCGACGGCATGACGATCTGCGCCGGCGGTTTCGGCCTGTGCGGCGTTCCCGAGCGGCTGATCGACGGCATTCGCGATTCGGGCGTGAAGGGGCTGACAGTCGTTTCGAACAATGCCGGCATCGATGGCGAGGGCCTCGGCCGGCTTTTGCGGACGCGCCAGATCGCCAAGATGATCTCCTCCTATGTCGGCGAGAACAAGGAGTTCGAGCGGCAATATCTCGCGGGTGAGTTGGAGGTGGAATTCTGCCCCCAGGGCACGCTGGCCGAGCGGTGTCGCGCCGGCGGTGCGGGCATCCCCGGTTTCTACACCAGAACGGGCGTCGGCACGCTCGTTGCCGAGGGCAAGGAGACGAAGGAGTTCGACGGCGAGCTCTATGTTCTCGAGCGTGGCATCCGCGCGGACCTCTCGATCGTGAAGGCGTGGAAGGCCGATACCGCGGGCAATCTCGTCTTCCGCAAGACGGCGCGCAACTTCAACCAGCCGATGGCGACGGCCAGCTATCACACCGTTGCCGAGGTGGAGGAGATCGTGCCCGCCGGCAGCCTCGATCCCGATTGCATCCATGTGCCCGGCATCTTCGTCAAGCGGCTGATCCTGGGCGCGCCCTATGACAAGAAGATCGAGTTCCGCACGGTGCGCGAAAGGGAGGCGGCATAATGGGCTGGGATCGCAATCAGATGGCCGCGCGCGCCGCGCGCGAGTTGCAGGACGGTTTCTACGTCAATCTGGGCATCGGCATCCCGACGCTCGTGGCGAACAATGTGCCCGAGGGCGTCGAGGTGACGCTGCAGTCCGAGAACGGCATGCTCGGCATCGGCCCCTTCCCCTATGACGATGAGGTCGATCCCGATCTTATCAACGCCGGCAAGCAGACGGTGAGCGCGCTGCCGTCGACCAGTTTCTTCAGTTCGTCGGACAGCTTCGGCATGATCCGGGGCGGCCATATCGATCTCGCCGTGCTCGGTGCGATGGAGGTTTCGCAAGAGGGCGACATCGCCAACTGGATGATCCCCGGCAAGATGGTGAAGGGCATGGGCGGCGCGATGGACCTCGTCGCCGGCGTCAAGAAGATCATCGTCGTGATGGAACATGTCGCCAAGAATGGCGGCGCCAAGTTCATCCCCGAATGCACCCTGCCGCTCACCGGCAAGAATGTCGTCGACATGATCGTCACCGATCTGTGCGTCTTCCAGCGCCCCGACCACAAGAGCCCCTTCCGCCTGGTCGAGCTGGCCCCCGGCGTCACGGCGGAGGAAGTCGCGGAAAAGACGACGGCGAAGTATATCAGTTGAGTTTGTTCGAAAGGGGGCGCGCGCAGCCGCCATCTCCCTCGTCATAACGGCCGGGTCTGAACCGGCCGCCGTCACCCATAACTCCCGTCATTCCGACGAAAGTCGGAATCCATGGACGGCGAGTCGATCGATAAGGAAGCGAGCCGCCTCCGTGGACCCGGCTTTCGCCGGGGTGACGGGTGCACCTGGGCTCCGGGGCTTACTCCCCGCGACGGCCCGACTCGTTCCTAATCTGCGAAGGGATCGCGCACGAGGATCGTGTCCTCGCGTTCGGGGCTCGTCGAGACGAGCGCGACGGGGCACTGAATCAGCTCCTCGACCCGGCGAATATATTTGATCGCCTGCGCCGGTAGCTCGGCCCAGCTCCGCGCGCCGGCGGTCGACTGGCTCCAGCCCTCGATCACCTCATAGATCGGCTCGACCCGTGCCTGGTCCTGCGGATGCGGCGGCAGATAGTCGTAATCGCGATCGCCGACGCGATAGCCGGTGCAGATGCGCAGTTCCTCGAAGCCGTCGAGCACGTCGAGCTTGGTGAGCGCGATGCCCGTCACGCCCGACACCGCCACCGCCTGGCGGACGAGCACGGCGTCGAACCAGCCGCAGCGCCGCTTGCGCCCGGTGACGGTGCCGAACTCGTGTCCGCGCACGCCCAGCCGCTCGCCGGTTTCGTCCTCCAGCTCGGTCGGGAAGGGGCCCGCGCCGACGCGCGTCGTATAGGCCTTCACGATGCCGAGCACGAAGCCGACCGCGTTCGCGCCGAGGCCCGATCCACCGGCGGCCGTGCCCGCCACCGTGTTCGACGAGGTGACGAACGGATAAGTGCCGTGATCGACGTCGAGCAGCATGCCCTGCGCGCCTTCGAAGAGGATGCGCTCCCCCTTCTGCTTGGCGTCGTTCAGCGTCCGCCACACGGGCTTGGCGAAGGGCAGGATGAAATCGGCGATATCGCGCAGATCAGCCATCAGCGCCGCGCGGTCGATCGGCGGCTCGCCGAAACCGGCGCGGAGCGCATCGTGATGCGCCGCGATCCGGTCCAGCTGCGGCCCGAGATCGTCGAGATGGGCGAGATCGCACACGCGGATCGCGCGACGGCCGACCTTGTCCTCATAGGCCGGGCCGATGCCGCGCCGGGTGGTGCCGATCTTGAACTCGCTCGCATCCTCGCGCAGCCCGTCGAGATCGCGGTGGAAAGGCAGGATCAGCGGGCATGTCTCGGCAAGCTGGAGCGTTTCGGGAGTCACGTCGACGCCCTGATCGCGCAGCTTCTTCACCTCGTCGCGGAAATGCCAGGGATCGAGCACCACGCCGTTGCCGATCACCGACAGCGTGCCGCGCACGATGCCAGAGGGCAGCAGGCTCAGCTTATACGTCTGGTTGCCGACGACCAGCGTGTGGCCGGCATTGTGCCCGCCCTGGAAGCGCACGACGACGTTCGCCCGGCTCGCCAGCCAGTCGACGATCTTTCCCTTGCCCTCATCGCCCCATTGAGCGCCGATGACGGTGACGTTGCCCATTTCCACGATTTCCTTCGTTTTCGCGCCCACCAGGCCAGCGGGCGGCCCCTCTCTAGAGGGGAAGCGCCTCGCCCGCCACCAGCCGATGCGAACAACCGAGCGCGGCGGCATCGTCCCGGTCCGAAAGCGCGGCGATCGTCGTCCAGCCCTCGGCGCGCAGACGCGCGGCGGCGGCCGGATCGGCGCCCAGCGGCAGGAAGAGCCGGCGGCGCGGCTCGCGCCCCAGCCCCGCATCGACCAGCGGGTCGATATAGAGGGAGAAGCCGATCGCGGCCTCCTCGCGATTGTCGTGGACGACGGCATAGCTGCCGCCGCGGCCCACCTCGCTCGCCAGCGGCTCGCCCGATGCGCCGCAGCCGAACAGCGAAAAGCCGATCCAGCTTTGATATTCGAAGCCGTGCCGCTCGGTGGGATCGAGCGTCAGCGTCACGCGATCGCCCAGCGCGGCGGCGATCGCCTCTATCGCGTCGAGGCGCGAGGCGATCGCGTCGATCCCCAGCGCCCGCAGTCGCGTGAGCGCGGGGACGATCGGGCCGGCGGCGTCGATGAACGGCAGATAGGCGGCGGCGTCGAGCGCGGTGAGGCGGCCCGCATCCTTGGCGTCGAGCGCGGCGCGCACCTCGGCCAGCCGGCTCGCGTCGAGCGGCAGCGCGCCTTTGCTCAGCGTCTCGACGAGGTCGGGCAGGGTGAGATCGACGGTCAGCGCGGTGACGCCGGCCGTCTCCAGCGCCTCGATCGCGACGTCGAGCAGCTCGATCGCGGCCGCCACTGAATCGCTGCCGATCAGTTCGGCGCCGGCCTGGATCAGTTCGCGCTGCGGATTGAGCTGCGTCGCGCGCAGCTTCACCACCGGCCCGCCATAAGCCAGCCGCAACGGCCGGGCGCGATGCCCCATGCGGGTGGCGGCGATGCGGCCGACCTGCGCGGTGATGTCGGGCCGCAGCGCCAGCGTGCGCTGCGACACCGGATCGACGAAGCGCAGCAGATCCTGCGCGCGCGCCGATTTGAGCCGCCCGACAAGCTCGTCTTCGAACTCGGCGAGCGGGGGCGACACGCGCTCATAGCCGTGCCGCCCGATCGCGACGATTACGCGATGCAACAGGCGTGACGCCGCCTCCGCCTCCGGCGGCAGCCGATCGCGCAGGCCGACGGGGAGGAGGCCGGACGTCATGCGCCGATGCTCACGCGTCGAACCTCAGCGCCTTCACCGTCTTGACGCCCGGCAGGCGACAGACCGCCCACATCACCGGTTCCTCGACGGGCGAGTCGACCGAGAGCAGCAGCACCGCCTCGCCACCCGCCGCGCGGCGGCCGAGATGGAAGGTGCCGATGTTGACGCCCGCCTCGCCCAGCGTCGAACCGAGCCGGCCGATGAAGCCCGGCGCGTCCTCATTGACGATATAGAGCATCTGGCCGTCGAGATCGGCCTCGACCTTCACGCCGAAAATCTCGACGAGGCGCGGCTCGCTGTTCGCGAAAAGCGTGCCGGCGACCGACTTCTCGCCAGTGGCGGTGGTGATCGCGACACGGACGAGCGTGTGATAATCGCCCTGCCGCTCATGGCGCACCTCGCGCACGTCGAGGCCGCGTTCCTTCGCGAGGAAGGGCGCGTTGACCATGTTCACCGTGTCCGAATAGACGCGCATCAGCCCGGCGAGCACCGCGCCGGTGATCGGCTTCTGGTTCAGTTCGGCGGCCGCGCCCTCGACCTCGATCGCCACCGCCTTGATCGCATCGCTCTCGAGCTGGCCGACGAGCGTGCCCAGCCGCTCGGCAAGCGCCATATAGGGCTTGAGCTTCGGCGCTTCCTCGGCCGACAGCGAGGGCATGTTGAGCGCGTTGGTGACGCCGCCGTTCAGCAGATAGTCGGACATCTGCTCGGCCACCTGAATCGCGACATTGACCTGCGCTTCGCTCGTCGACGCGCCGAGGTGCGGCGTCGAGATGAAGCCCGGCGTGCCGAACAGCGGCGATTCCTTCGCCGGCTCCTTGACGAAGACGTCGAGCGCCGCGCCCGCGACATGGCCCGAATCGAGCGCCTCCTTCAGCGCCTCCTCGTCGATCAGGCCGCCGCGCGCGCAGTTGATGATGCGCACGCCCGGCTTGGTCTTGGCCAGCGCCTCGCGCGAGAGGATGTTGCGCGTCGCGTCGGTCAGCGGGGTGTGGATCGTGATGAAGTCGGCGCGCGCCAGCAATTCGTCGAGCGTCACCTTCTCGACGCCGAGATCGATCGCGCGCTCGGGCGTCAGGAAGGGATCATAGGCGACCACCTTCATCTTCAGGCCCAGCGCGCGCTCGGCGACGATCGAGCCGATATTGCCCGCGCCGATCAGGCCCAGCGTCTTGGACGTCACCTCGACGCCCATGAAGCGGTTCTTCTCCCACTTGCCGGCCTGGGTCGAGCGGTCGGCCTCGGGCAGGTCGCGGGCCAGCGCGAACATCAGCGCGATGGCGTGCTCCGCCGTCGTGATCGAGTTGCCGAACGGCGTGTTCATCACAACGACGCCCTTCGCCGACGCGGCGGGGATATCGACATTGTCGACGCCGATGCCGGCGCGGCCGACCACCTTCAGATTGGTCGCGGCCTCGAGGATATCCTTCGTCACCTTCGTCGCCGAACGGATGGCGAGGCCGTCATATTGGCCGATGATCGCCTTCAGCTCGTCGGGCGTCTTGCCGGTGATCTCGTCCACCTCGATCCCCCGCTCGCGGAAGATCTGGGCGGCCTTGGGGTCCATCTTGTCGGAAATAAGTACCTTGGGCATGAAACTGGCTTTCTCTGTTCATCGCGCCGCGTCGGGCGGCCGGCGATGGGGGTCGCCCCGCGTGGAGCGACTCAGAATGGAAGACGACGGATCAGGCGCGCGCCTGCGTCCAGGCCCAGTCGAGCCAGGGGCCGAGCGCCTCGATATCGGCGGTGTCCACCGTGGCGCCGCACCAGATGCGGATTCCCGGGGGCGCATCGCGATAACCGGCGATGTCATAGGCCGCGTCTTCCGCTTCCAGCAGCGCCGCCATCTTCTTGACGAGCGCCTGCTTGGCGGCATCGTCGAGGCCGGCAACCGCCGCGTCGGAGAATTTCAGGCAGACGCTGGTGTTCGAACGCGATGCCGGATCGGCGGCGAGATGATCGACCCAGTCGGTCTTCTGCACCCAGGCGTCGAGGGCGGCGGCATTGGCGTTGGCGCGCGCGATCAGCGCGGGCAGGCCGCCCAGCCCCTTCGCCCATTCGAGCGACCAGATATAATCCTCGACCGCGAGCATCGAGGGCGTGTTGATCGTGTCGCCCTTGAAGATCGCTTCATTGAGCTTGCCGCCCTTGGTCATGCGGAAAATCTTCGGCAGCGGCCGCTTCGGCGCGTAGCTTTCCAGCCGCGCGACCGCGCGTGGGCTGAGGATCAGCATGCCGTGGCCGCCCTCGCCGCCCAGCACTTTCTGCCAGGAGAAGGTGATGACGTCGAGCTTGTCCCAGGCGATGTCCTGCGCGAAGCAGGCCGAGGTCGCGTCGGCGAACATCAGGCCTTCGCGATCATCGCGAATCCAGTCGCCATCGGGAACGCGAACGCCCGACGTGGTGCCGTTCCAGGTGAAGATGACGTCACCCGCCTGATCGATCGACGCCAGATCGGGCAGCTCGCCATAAGGCGCGCGGAGCACCGTCGCGTCGAGGCCGAGCTGCTTGACCGCATCCGTCACCCAGCCTTCGCCGAAGCTTTCCCAGGCGGCCATCGTCACCGGCCGTTCGCCGAGCATCGACCACATCGCCATTTCGACCGCGCCGGTATCCGAACCGGGGACGATGCCGATGCGATAATCGGCGGGCACGCCCAATATCTCGCGCGTCAGGTCGATCGCATAGCCGAGTCGGCTCTTGCCGAGCTTCGAGCGGTGCGAGCGGCCGAGCGATCCGGTGGCGAGATGTTCGGGGGCCCAGCCGGGCGGCTTTGCGCAGGGGCCGGAAGAAAAGAAAGGACGCGCCGGCTTGATCGCCGGGCGGGCAACATCAGTCATATAGACTCTCCTCACAGAGAGCACGCGCCGCGTTGGGACGGCGTGGCCCGCCCGCGCTTCTAGAGGCGCCGGCGCGCCTGTCAACCGCCTCGCCCGTCGCCGTCCGTCCGCCGCGTCCCTGCCCCGGTTCGACTCAGGCGCGATTGACGGCGCGACTCGGCGGCTTCAGCGTCTCCGGCAATGCGGAGCGGGGGTTTATCGCTGGTGCTGGCGCTGGCCCTCGCCGGCTGCGTCGGAGCGCCGAAATCGAGGCCGGCTGGCCATCGCGTACAGGCCAGCCGGCCCGCGCCGGATGCGAACCTGCGCCAGTGCCTTGCCGATCTCGGCCGCTATGGGGCGGAATATACGCTGCTGCCCGATCGCTATTTCGGCAATGGCTGCTCGGCGACGGGCGCGGTGCAACTCAATGCGGTGGGCATCCCCGTCACGAATCTCGGCGCAATGAAATGCCGTCTCGCCGAACGCTTTTCGGCCTGGGTGAACGAGGCGGTGCAGAATGCCGCGCTCGCCTGGCTCGATTCGCGCGTCGTGAAGATCGAGAGTTTCGGCACCTATAATTGCCGGCCTATCAACAATCGCGCGGGTGGGAAGCTGTCGCAGCACGGCCTCGCCAATGCGGTGGACATCGCCGCCTTCCAGCTTGCCAACGGGCGGCGGATCACGGTCGAGCAGGGATGGAACGGGCCGGACGAGAATGTCCGCAATTTCCTGCGCGCCGTGTTCAAGGCGGGGTGCCGGCGCTTCGCGATCGGCATCAGCCCCGACGGCGACCGCAACCATTATAACCATTTACATTTCGACATGGGACCGAACGGCCCTTATTGTCGATAACACGCGCGCCGTCCGGCCCGCCCCGCCTTTTTCGCCCTTCTTGAGGCCTCTCTTTCTCCAATGACCGATCCCCAGGTTCCCAAGCGCGTCTTTCCGCCTGCCAAGGAGGACGCGGCCTCCGCCCGCAAGGCGACGCCGCTGCCGCAGACCACCGACCCCGCCTATCGCCTCGCCTTTCAGGATGAGGATTTCCTGCTGCGGGAGGATCTGCGCCCGGTCCGCTTCCAGCTTGAGCTGCTCAAGCCCGAGTTGCTGTTGGAGGAGGCGAATATCGGATCGACCTTCGTCTTCTACGGCTCCGCGCGCATCCCCGATCCCGAGCGCGCCGACGCGCTGGTCGCCGCCGCGAAAACCGACACGCAGCGCGCGATCGCCGAACGGTTGAAGGCCAAGTCGAAATATTATGGCGAGGCGCGCGCGCTGGCGCGGCTGGCGAGCGAATGCGCCGTCGATGAGGAAGGCAAGCGGCAGTTCGTCGTCTGCTCGGGCGGCGGCCCGTCGATCATGGAGGCGGCGAATCGCGGCGCGGCCGATATCGGCGCCGATTCGATCGGGCTCAACATCGTCCTGCCGCACGAACAGGCGCCCAACGCCTATGTGACGCCGTCGCTCAGCTTCCAGTTCCATTATTTCGCGCTGAGGAAGATGCATTTCCTGCTGCGCGCGCGCGCCGTCGCGGTCTTTCCCGGCGGTTTCGGCACGTTCGACGAGACGTTCGAGCTGCTGACGCTGATCCAGACCGGCAAGATGGCGCCGCTGCCGATCCTCTTCTTCGGCAAGGATTTCTGGACGCGCGTGGTGAATTTCGACGCGCTGGTGGAGGAAGGGGTGATCGCCGCGAACGATCTCGGCCTCATCCACTTCGCCGAAACCGCCGATGAGGCGTGGTCCTATGTGACGACCTATTATCGCGACCGGAAACGCGCGGACGGGCAGACCGGCTGACGTCAACACACGCCGTCATTCCGGTTCTCGCCGGAATGACGGGAGGCGGTTGGTTAAGCAAAAGGCCCCCGCAGGGCGAGGGCCTTGATGCGGCGCCGGGGAGAAGCCTCCCCGCGCCCTAAACGATCCGCTTATTTCTTCGCGGGGGTCGCCGCCTCGGCCGCATTGTCGGCGGGCGCGGCTTCATTGGCGGTGGCCTTGGCCGCCGCTTCGTCGCCGGCCGCCGGCGCAACGTCATTGCCGGCTTCGTTGCCCGCGGCGGGCGCAGCCGCTTCGGCGGGGGCCGCCGGCATGGGCAGCGGATGATCGCTATGCTGGTTGAGATAGGCGATCACGTCGGCGCGGTCTTCCGGCTTGGAAAGGCCCGCGAACGTCATCTTCGTGCCCGGCGCGAAGGTCTTGGGCGATTTGAGCCACTGGCTGAGATTGTCCCAGTCCCAGGTGCCGCCCTTGCTTTTCAGCGCATCGGAGAAGGGGAAGCCGCCGTGGCCTTGGGCAAGCGGCTCGCCGACCACACCGTAAAGATCCGGGCCGGTGCCGTTCGCGCCGCCCTTTTCGGCGGTGTGGCAGGCTTGGCACTTCTTGAACACGGTCGCGCCCTTCGCCGGATCGGCGCTGGCGAGATAGAATTCGATCGGCTTTTCGGCTTCCGCCGCGCCGCCGGCGCCCTCTTCCTCGACGCCCTCGACGGTATAGCCCATCTTCTCGGGCCGTTCGGCGCGAAAATATTCGCCCGTCACGATCGATAAGCCCAAAGCGGCGATACCGGCCGCCAAAACCCAGCCGGCAATCGTATTCTTGCGGTCGTCCATGCCCCGTGAAACCTCCTGGACCCGGCCCTGATAACCGGCGAGCGCGGTTCCTTTAGAGGCGGAGGCCCCGGATCGCAAGCTTGCGACAACATCGATGTCCGCCTAGGCGCTGGCCTGTATGATGGAATCCTTCCCCGCCCCCGCCCGTGCGCGCGTCGCCGAAATGGTCGAGGCCGCCGCTGCCGATCCGATGCGCGCGGTCGCCTTTCAGGGCGCGCCCGGCGCCAATTCGCATATCGCGGTGAACCTCGCTTTCCCCGATGCGCCGCCGCTGCCCTGCTTCGGCTTCGAGGACGCGATCGACGCGGTGCGCGAGATGCGCGCGGGCCGGGCGATGATCCCGATCGAAAATTCGCTGCACGGCCGCGTCGCCGACATCCACTTCCTGCTGCCCGAATCCGGACTCGTCATCACCGGCGAATTTTTCCTCCCCATCCATTATTGCCTGATGGGCATCGACCGCGAGGCGAAGATCGCCGAGGCGATGAGCCATCCGCAGGCGCTGGGCCAGTGCCGCAACTGGCTGCGCGGGCATGGCATACAGGCGGTAGGCTATCCCGACACGGCGGGCGCGGCGGCGATGGTCCGCTCGCTCGCCCGGCCCGAGGTCGCCGCGATCGCGCCGCGCCTTGCCGCCGATCTCTACGGCCTCGACATATTGGCCGAGGGGCTGGAGGACGCCGACCATAATATGACGCGCTTCGTCATCCTCGCGCTGGAGGCGGAGGAGGCGCGTGCTGCCGGGCCGATGATGACGACCTTCCTGTTCGAGGTGAAGAACGTGCCCGCCGCGCTCTACAAGGCGATGGGCGGCTTCGCGACCAACGGCGTCAACATGACGAAGCTGGAAAGCTATCAGCGCGGCGGCCGCTTCACCGCGACCGAATTCTACGCCGACATAGAGGGGCATCCCGACGATCCCCCCGTCGCGCGCGCATTGGAGGAACTGGCCTTCCATTCGAAATGGGTCCGCATCCTCGGCACCTACCCGCAGGCTCGTTCACGCGCGCTCGATTAGACCCTCGCGATATCGTCACCCTGACAAAGGCGGGGTCCATGGACTCGGCTCACTCCATTACCGATCGACTCGCCATCCGTGGATTCCGGCTTTCGCCGGAATGGCGGGTGGAAACTGGTTATTCCGCCGCCGCCCACAGGCTGAGCAGCGTATGCGCGATCGCTTGCGGCGTCGCGGGCAGGAAGCGCGCGTCCTCCGCCCCGGCGAGCGCGGCGCGCACTTCGGCGCGCGTCACCCAGAAGGCGTCCTCCAGCTCATGCCTGTCGAGCGTCAGCGCATCCGACTCGACGGGTGCGACGCAGGCCAGCATCAGCGAGGAGGGGAAGGGCCAGGGCTGGCTCACCAGATAGCGAACCGAAAGTACGCGCACGCCCGCTTCCTCGCTGAGTTCGCGCGCGACGGCCTCCTCCATCGATTCGCCCACCTCGACGAAGCCCGCCAGCGCCGAATAGCGGCCCGCCGGAAAGCGCGCCTGCCGGCCGACGAGCACGCGGCCTTCATGTTCCGCCAGCATGATGACGACGGGATCGGTGCGCGGGAAATGTTCGGCCTTGCACTGGGGGCACCGGCGCGCCCAGCCGCCGCGAAACGGCGTCGTCGGCGTGCCGCAATTGGGACAGAAGCCGTGGCGCGCGTGCCAGTCGACCAGGCTGCGCGCGGCGGCATAGGTCGCCGCCTCACCGGCGGGCAAACCGTCGAGCATCCGCCAGCGCGCCGCATGATCGCCCGGCCCATGATCGCGGGTGAGCGCGACGAATCGCGGCAGGTCGTCGATCGTCCCGAGCAGCGCAAGGTCCGCATCCGCCGGCGCCTCGGCCAATGGCGCCCAGGCGAGCGCGCCCGCTTCGTCCGTCACCGGCTCCAGATCGTCGAGCCGCAGCAGCAGCGCGCGGGGATCGGCGCGCCTTTGCGCATAGATGTCGGGATGGTCGCGCTCATTATCGAGCCGGTCGAGCGGCGATCCGGTGAAACCGGGCGGCATGGCGAAAAGCGAATGAGGGGGCATGCAGGGCTCCGAAAGGCTGGCGATGTTGTAAGCGCGACGGCGGGCCGGTCCACCCCCTCAACCGCCGCCCCAGCTTCGGCCGAGCGCGGCGGCGCGCGCGAACAGCGTCGGCAGGCCCGCCGATTCGATTTCGGCGACGGGCCACCATTCGCCGGCGATCGCGCGATCGTGCGCCCGCGCGCCGACGACGGCGAGATCGAGCGCGAAATGGGTGAAGACGTGGGCGACATGGCCGAGTGGCTCCCACGCGGCGGCGACGGGCGCGCCATCGAGCCCGGCATCGTCCTTGCTCCACGCGCCGCTGGGCAAGGCGCGCATGCCGCCGAGCAGCCCCTTCGCCGGCCGGCGGCACAGCAGGACATGGCCGTCATGTTCAAGCCAGAAGGCGGTGCCGCGCCGCGCCGGCTTCGCGCGCTTCGCCGCCTTGCGCGGATAGCGCGCGGGGTCGCCCGTCCGCGCGGCCGCGCAGGCCTCGCGCATGGGGCAGAGCGCACAGGCCGGATTGCGGGTCGTGCAGAGGGTGGAGCCTAAATCCATCATCGCCTGCGCGAAATCGCCGGCCCGCTCGCGCGGCCAGATCGAGGTGGCGAGGCGATGCAGCCTGGGCCGCGCCGCGGGCAATTCCTCCTCGATCGCGAACAGCCGGGCGACGACCCGCTCGACATTGGCGTCGACCGCGACCGCCGGTGCGCCGAACGCGATCGAGGCGATGGCGGCGGCGGTGTAGCGGCCGATGCCGGGCAGCGCGCCGAGCCCCGCTTCGTCGGCGGGGAAGGCGCCGCCCCGGGCCGCGACGGCGCGGGCACAGGCGATCAGGTTGCGCGCGCGGGCATAATAGCCCAGCCCCGCCCAGGCGGCCATCACCTCCGCCTCGTCGGCGGCGGCCAGCGCCTCCACCGCCGGCCAGCGATCGAGGAAAGCCGCGAAATAGGGCCGCACCGCCGCCACCGTCGTCTGCTGGAGCATGATCTCCGACAGCCAGACGCGATAGGGATCGGGCGGCGGCGAACCCGGCGGCGCGCGCCAGGGCAGCACGCGGGCATGGCGGTCATACCAGGCAAGAAGCAGCGGAGCGGCATCGACGGGCATGCGGCGCTATGGCATGGAAGGCGGCGATGACCAAAGCCAAGCCTCCCTCCCCGCGCGCGGCGCCCGAACAACGGCGCGGCCGGATTCGCGCGGTGGGCGATATCGTGCCGCAGGTGGGCGCGGCGTCCTTCCGCCGATTCGGCTTCGCCCAGTCGGCGGTGGTGAGTCGCTGGCGCGAGATCGTCGGCCCGCGCTACGCCGACGTATCGACGCCCGAATCGATCCGCTTCCCGCCCGGCCGGCGCGCCGAGGGCGTGCTGAGCCTCGTCGTCGATGGCGCGCACGCGGCGGTAATGCAGCATGTCGCGCCCGAGATTATCGAGCGGATAAACCGCTTCTTCGGCTATCCCGCCGTCGCGCGGCTTGCGATCCGGCAGGGCGCGCCCGCCGTCCCCAAGCCGCGCAAGGCGCCGCCCTCGCTTCGCCCGATACCCGTGGAGCTGGGCGACAGCCTGCGCACGATCGCCGATCCCGAATTGCGCGCCTGCCTCGAAGGGCTGGCGGGGGCATTGGCCGCGACACAGGGCGGGCCGACCTTTGCCGGGCCGAATCAGACGCCGGAGGACAGAGGATGAGAGGTTTCGGGCTGATCGCGGCTCTGGCGGCGGCGGTGACGGCGCTCCTGCCCCTGCCGCATGCCGCGCTTTCCGCCGCGCCGGCGGCGAAGGACTGGTCGCACACCGTCACGACGACGGCGGACGGCGCCTATATACTCGGCAATCCCGCCGCGAAGGTGCGGATCGTCGAATATCTCTCCTTCACCTGCCCGCATTGCGCGCATTTCGCCGCCGAGGCGATGCCGCCGCTCACCGCCGACTATATCAGGCCCGGCCTCGTCAGCATCGAGGCGCGCCATGCGTTGCGCGATCCGGCGGATTTCGCGGCGGCCTTGCTCACGCGCTGCGCCGGCCCGTCCACCTATTTCGCCGCCGCCGGCCGGGTCTTCGCGGGGCAGGAGACGTGGTTCCCGAAGCTCGCCGCCTATGAACAGGCGAATCAGGACAAGCTGAAAGCGATGTCGCATGACGAGGCGCTTTCCGCGATCGCCGGGGCGGCGGGATTGGCCTCGATCGCCGGCGTGCCGGCCGACCGGGCGAAGGCGTGCCTCGCCGACAAGGCCGAGCAGGATCGGCTGGGCAAGATGGCCACCGAAGCCTGGACCGGGCGCAAGATCGAAGGCACGCCGAGCTTCCTGCTGAACGGCACTTTGCTGGCCGGCACGGCGACATGGGAAGCGCTGAAGCCGAAGATCGACGCGGCGCTCAGGAAATAGCGGCGGCTTGTCGTGCCGCGATGCACGCGGCATGACGATGCCCGAGGCATATCGGGAAGGGGAGTTTGCGTGTTCAGGAAGATCGATCCGCGCTGGGCGGTGGTTGGGCTCGCGCTCGTCGCGGCGTCGTGTGACAAGAAGGATGCGGACAAGGCGGCCTCGCCTTCCGCGCCGGTCGCCGCCGTGCCACCGCCGGCGGGCACCGAATGGACCGAGGTGGTGAGCGAGACGCCCGAGGGCGGCATCCGCATGGGCAATCCCGATGCGCCGGTGAAGCTGGTCGAATATGGCTCGCTCACCTGCCCGCACTGCGCCGCTTTCTCGAAGGAAGCGACCGAGCCGCTGAAGAACGAGTTCGTCAAGACGGGCAAGGTGAGCTGGGAATTCCGTAACTTCCTGCTCCAGCCGGTCGATGTCTCGGTGTCGGTGCTCGCGCATTGCCAGGGGCCAGGGCCCTTCTTCAAGCTGATCGAGCAGATCTATGCCGAGCAGCAGAATTGGGGCGCGAAGTTCCAGGACATTTCGGACGCCGAGCAGAAGCGTATCCAGGCGCTGCCCGATCAGGCGCGCGTCGCAGCGATCGCCAAGGCCGGCCATCTCGACGATTTCTTCCGCGCGCGCGGTCTGCCCGAATCGAAGATCGACGCCTGCCTCGCCGACAAGGGCGCGGTCGACAAGCTGGTGAAGATTCGTCAGCAGGCGGTCGAGGACGGCGTCGACGGCACGCCCAGCTTCTTCATCAACGGCGCCAAGGCCGATGGCGTCTATGACTGGGCGTCGCTAGAGCCGAAGCTGCGCGCGGCGACGGGGGGCTGATCGGGGAAACGCGCCAGGGGGGCGGGCCATGCGGATCAAGCGGCTCAAGCTGTCGGGCTTCAAGAGCTTCGTCGAGCCCGCCGAGCTGCGCGTCGAACCGGGGCTGACCGGGATCGTCGGCCCCAATGGCTGCGGCAAGTCCAACCTGCTTGAAGCGATTCGCTGGGTGATGGGCGAATCCAGCCCCAAGTCGCTGCGCGGCGGCGGGATGGACGACGTGATCTTCGCCGGCACGACCAATCGGCCCGCGCGCGATTTCGCCGAAGTCTCGATCCTGACCGAGCGTATCGCCGACGAGGCGGCCGACGCCGACGAGGAGGTGGAGGTCGTTCGCCGGATCGAGCGCGGGGCGGGATCGGCCTATCGCGTCAACGGCCGCGACGTGCGCCAGAAGGATGTTGCCCTGCTCTTCGCCGATGCCGCGACGGGTGCGCATTCGCCGGCGATGGTGAGCCAGGGACGGATCAGCGCGGTGATCGCCGCCAAGCCCACCGAACGGCGGATGATGCTGGAGGAAGCGGCGGGCATTGCCGGCCTCCACGTCCGCCGCCGCGATGCCGAGCAGAAATTGCGCGCGACCGAGGCGAACCTGCTGCGCCTCGACGATCTGCTCGCCGACATGGAAACGCGCGCCAATGCGCTGCGGCGGCAGGCGCGGGCGGCGGAGCGCTATCGCGCGCTGTCCGAATCGATCCGGCTCGCCGAGGCGCGGCTGATCTTCGCGCGCTGGCGTGACGCCGCCGCCGCCGCCGAGGCCGCGAAGAAGGAAGCGGCGGCGGCCGAGGCGGCGGTCGTCGCGTCGGCCGAGGCGCAGCGCGCGGCGGCGGCGCATCAGGCCGAAGCGGCGCGGCTGGTGGGCGACCGGCGTGCCGAGGCGCAGGCGGCGCGCGAGGCGCAGGCGGCGCTCGGCCATCAGCTTGCCGCCGCCCGGTCCGAACGCGCCGCGCTCGACCGGCGCATCGCCGATCTGGGCCAGCAGCAGGCGACATTGGCTGAGGATCGCACGCGCGAGGACAGGCTGGCGATCGACGCCGCCGCCGCGCTCGCCCGCCTTGCGGAAGAGGACAAGGCGCTCGCCGCCGCCATTGCCGCCGCCGGGGCGGAGGGGACGGCGCTGACCGGGCAGGTCGCCGAGGCCGAACGCGCCGCGCGCGATGCCGAGGTGGCGATGGCGCAGGCGCTCGCCGCCCAGGCCGCCGAGCAGGCCGAGATTCGCGTGGCGGAGGCCGCGCTGGCCGCCGCGCGCCAGCGGCTCGATCGCGCCGAGGCCGAACGCGCGCGCATCGCCGCCGAAGCAGCGGCGCTGGGCGACGAAGCGCCGTTGCTTGCCGAACGCGACGCGGCGGCCGCCCGCCGCACCGCCGCCGAGCAGGAGGCGGAGGCCGCGACCGCCGCGATCGCCGAGGCGGAGGCCGCGCGGGATGCCGCCGCCGTCGCGCGCGAAACGGCCGAAAGCGAAGGGGCCGCCGCGCGCGCCGCGCTGGCCGCGCTGGAGGCGGAGGCACGCGCGCTGGTGCGGGCGCTGGAGGGTGGAAAGACCGATCGCGCGCTCGCCCGGATCAAGGCCGCACCGGGCTATGAACGCGCGCTCGCCGCCGCCTTGGGCGACGATATCGACGCGCCGATCGGGCAGACGGGCAAGAGGCGCTGGGGCGGTGCGACGGGGCAGGGCGATCCGGCCTTGCCCGATGGCGTCACCGCGCTCGCCGCTTATGTCGATGCGCCCGCCGAACTCGCCCGCCGCCTCGCGCAGATCGGCGTGGCCGAGGCGGATGACGGCCCGATCGCCCTCGCGCCCGGCCAGCGGATCGTCACGCGCGCGGGCGCGATGCGGCGCTGGGACGGCTTCGTCGCCGAGGATGTCGGCGCCGCCGCCGCCGAGCGGCTGATCCGCGTCAATCGTCTTGCCGAGCTCGACAAGGCAATGCCGCCTGCGAAGGCGGACGTAGACGCCGCGCAGGATCGCCTCGCCGCCGCCACCGCCGCGATGGCCGAAGCGAAGGCCGCCACCGATGCGGCCCGCGCGCGCCTCGCCACGGCCGAAGGCGAGCAGCGCCGCGCCGCGCGCGACGAGGACGCCGCCGCCGCCGCGCTCGACCGGCTTGCCCAGCAGCGCGCCGCCGTCGCCGGACGCGCCGAACGTGCGGACACCGAAGCGGGCGAGGCGCGGCGGAGCGCCGAAGAGGCCGAGGGTGCGGTGAAGGCGCTGCCCGACGGCGCGGCGACGCGCGAGACGGTGGAGAAGCTGCGCCTCGCCAACGATGCCGCGCGCGCGGCGCTGGGCGAGGCGCGCGGCCGGGCGAGCGCGCTGGCCGCCGCGCTGGAGGCGGACCGGCGGCGGCTGGACGCGGCGCGCACAGAGGCGAGGGGCTGGCGGACGCGCGCGGGTGACGCCGCCCGCCGGATCGCGGAAATGGACAAGCGCGGCGCGACGCTGGCGGCCGAGGCCGACTCGCTGGCCGACGCCCCCACCCGCCTCGACGCCCAGCTCGTCACCTTGAGCGAGGACGCAGCCAGGGTCGACGCGGCGGCCGATACCGCGCGCCACACCGAAAGCGAGGCCGAGGAGGCGCTGCGCCGCGCCGAAAAGACGCTCGCCGATGCCGGGGAGGCGCTGAGCATCGCGCGAGAAGCACGCGCCGGCGCCGCCGCGCGTCTGGAGAATCAGGAGAGTCGCCGGATCGAAATGGGCCGCATCGCGGGCGAACGCTTCGAATGCCCCGCCCCCGTCCTGCCCGAGAAGATCGGCTTCGCCAGCGCCGAGGTGGGCGAGGCGGGGGACGAATCGGCGCGCTTCGACCGTCTCACCGCCGATCGCGAGCGGCTTGGCCCGGTCAATCTCGTCGCCGAGAGCGAGTTGCGCGAACTGGAGGAAGGCCGCACCGCCAACCTTGCCGAGCGCGAGGAGCTGGGCGAGGCGATCAATCGCCTGCGCGGATCGATCGGCAGCCTGAACCGCGAGGGCCGCGCCCGCCTGCTCGCCGCATTCGAGGCGGTGGACCGGCATTTCCGCCGCCTCTTCACCACGCTGTTCGCGGGCGGCGAGGCGCATCTGGCGCTGATCGACTCGGACGATCCCTTGGAAGCCGGGCTGGAAATCATGGCGCAGCCGCCGGGCAAGAAGCTCGCCGCGCTCACCCTCTTGTCGGGCGGCGAGCAGGCGCTGACCGCGATCGCGCTGATCTTCGCCCTGTTCCTCACCAATCCCGCGCCGATCTGCGTCCTCGACGAGGTGGATGCGCCGCTGGACGACGCCAATATCGAGCGTTTCTGCGATCTTCTCGTACGGATGACGCAGGAAACGGAAACGCGCTACCTGATCGTCACCCATAATGCCGTCACCATGGCGCGGATGCACCGCCTGTTCGGCGTGACGATGGTGGAGCGCGGCGTCAGCCGGCTCGTCTCGGTCGATCTGGGCGGCGCGGAGACTTTGCTCGCGGCGGAATAGTCGCCCGCGACATTAACGCTGGCGGGGATAGAGGAACGCCCGTTCGGCAAGCGGCATGCCGATCGACCGGTAAAAGCCCACGGAGTCAGGTGCGGACACGAGCAGGCACATGCAGTTTTCACCGGCATGCCGCCGGGTCTGCCGGATGAGTTCCCGGCCTATGCCCTGGCCTTGAAACGCCGCATCCACGGCCAGATCGGAGAGGTAGCAGCAATAGCTCCAGTCGGTCAGCGAGCGGGCAATGCCCACCAGCCGCCCGCCATCGGTTTCTCGCGCGGTGACGATCAGGTTCGCGTTGTCGAGCATGGCCTGCAACCTGCGCGGATCGTCGACCGGCCGCCTTGGCGCAAGGCCGGAACGCATCAGGATATCGGCAAAATGTTCGGCCGAAACAGTCTCGCGCGCAAAATCGATCGCCATTGAGGGACGTCCCGCAGCCAGCCCTGCAGGCGCTATCCGGGATATTATGCATATCCGCAACGGTTCGCCGATCAGGCCGAGCGCCGCGCCGCCTCCGCCAGATCCTCGACGAAGCGGCGATATTCCTCCTCGGCGCGCGCCTTGTCGGGCATGCGGAGCAGGAAGCTGGGATGGATCGTCACCCGTCCCTCGCCCCCTTCAGCCAGCGGATGGGTGCGGCCGCGCGCGGCGGTGATCGTCACCACCTTGCCCAGCAGGGCGCGCGCCGCCGTCGCCCCCATCGCCACCGTCACCGCCGGGCGGAGCAGGCGCAATTCGCGATCGAACCACCATTTGCAGGCCGCGATCTCGCCGCCATCGGGCTTCGAGTGGATGCGCCGCTTGCCGCGCGGCCGGAATTTGAAATGCTTGACGGCGTTGGTGAGGTAGACGCGGCCGCGATCGATCCCCGCCTCGCCCAGCGCCTTGTCGAGCAACTTGCCGGCGGGGCCGACGAAGGGACGGCCGGCCAGATCCTCCTGATCGCCCGGCTGCTCACCCACCAGCATCAGCCGCGCCGTCACCGGGCCTTCGCCGAACACCGTCTGCGTCGCGGGCTTCCACAAGGGGCAGCGCGTGCAGCCCTTGGCTTCGTCGCGCAACGCTTCCCACGTGGCCCGGCTGTTGCTCGCCATATCGCCTCCTCTCGCCATTGCCCGGGGGAACGCATCGCGGCGCGCATCGGTTCGCGCTCTTCACCTCGGCGCCAGCCTCGATTAGGGCGGAACGATGAGCAACGACCCCCACGCCCTGTTTGAAGACTGGATGGCCGAAGCCGCCGCCGCCGAGATCAACGAGCCCAACGCCATGGCGATCGCGACCGCCGAGGCGGCGGGCCGGCCGTCGGTGCGGATGGTGCTGCTGAAGCGGCACGATCACGGCTTCGTCTTCTATACCAATCTGGAAAGCCGCAAGGGCGGCGAGCTGGCGGCCAACCCCCGCGCCGCCTTGCTCTTCCACTGGAAATCGATCCGTCGGCAGGTGCGGATCGAAGGCGCGGTCGAGCCGGTCGACGATGCCGAGGCGGATGCCTATTTCGCCTCGCGCGCCCGCGATTCGCAGCTTGGCGCCTGGGCGTCGGATCAGTCGCGCCCGCTCGAATCGCGCGCGCTGTTCGAGGCGCGCTATGAGGAGGAACGGGCGCGCTACGAAGGACGCGACGTGCCGCGTCCCGCAGACTGGTCGGGCTTCCGCGTCCTTCCCGAGCGGATCGAATTCTGGCACGATCGCCCGCATCGCCTGCACGAACGGCGGCTGTTCGTGCGCGAGGGCGAGGGCTGGCGCGAGGGCCTGCTTTACCCGTGAGCGGCGCGCGCGCAGGCGATCCGGCGGAGCGCGGGCGGCTTACGACACGCGCCGCGCTGGCCAGCATCGCGGTCGCGCTGCTGCTGCTCACGCTGAAGGGCTATGCCGCGTGGAAGACCGATTCGATCGCGATGCTGGGCTCGCTGGCGGACACCGGGCTCGATCTCGTCGCCGCCTGCGTCACCTTGTGGGGCGTGTGGATCGCCGCGCGGCCGGCGGACCATGACCATCGCTTCGGCCATGGCAAGGCGGAGGCGCTGGCGGCCTTGTTCCAGGTCGTCCTCATCACGCTGTCGGCGATAGGGATCGCGATGCGCGCGGTGGGGCGGATGGGCGAGGCGGCGGCCACCGCGCATGCCGATTACGGCATTGCCGTCTCGCTCGTCGCCACCGTGCTGACGATCGCGCTGATCGCCTATCAGCGTCATGTCATCAGTGCGACGCGGAGTGTCGCGATCCAGGCCGATCGCATCCATTATGCAAGCGATCTGCTGTTGAACGGCGCGGTGATCGTCGCGCTGATCCTCGATCAATATCTCCACGTTCCCGGTGCCGATCCGCTGTTCGGCATCGCGATCGCGCTGTGGCTGCTCTGGGGCGCCTGGGGCGCGGCCTGGACGGCGATCGATCAGCTGATGGACAAGGAATGGCCCGACGAGAAGCGCCGGCATTTCCTCGCCGTTGCACAGCAGCACCCCGAATTGCGCGGCATCCACGATCTGCGCACGCGATCGAGCGGGGCGCGCGAATTCGTCCAGTTCCACGTCTGGGTCGCCCCCGAGATGAGCGTCGCCGAGGCGCACCGCGTGATGGACGAGGTGGAGGCGCGGCTGGCCACCGAATTTCCGGGCGTCGAGATCCTTATCCACCCCGATCCCGAAGGGCATGTGGACGAGCGGGGAGGTTAGAGGGGAACCTCCTTTCCGTCACCCCGACGAAAGTCGGGGTCCACGGACTCGGCCCGCTTCGTTACGGATCGACCCGCCGCCCATGGATTCCGGCGTTCGCCGGAATGACGGGAGATGGCTGGAGGAGGCTCAGCGCCAGTCGAGCGTCGGCCAGCCGCGCGCGCGCGCCAGGCGCAGTAGCCTTTCGTGCGCGTTGACCGCGAACGGCTCGTCCGCCCATTCGAGCACCGGCGCATCGGAGGCATGGTCCGAATAAAAGGCGATCCGGCATTGCGCGCGGTCCAGCCCCTCGCGCGCCATCCAGGCTTCGATCATGCGGAGCTTGGCGGGGCCGTAGCAATTGTCGCCGTCGATCTTGGCGCGGATTCGCCCGTCGAGGCCGACGAGGCTGCTCGTTGCGATCACGTCGTTGAAGCCCAGCCGCTCGGCGATCGCCGCCGAATAGAGGCGGTAGGAGGCCGTCGCCAGCACCAGCCGGCGGCCCGCCGCCTTGTCCGCCGCGATGCGGGTCAGCGCGCCGGGCAGGATGTTCGCCGCGATCGTCCTTTCGGCAAAGCTGTCGACCACCTTCGCCAGCTCGGCCGGCGCGATGTGGCGGCCGAGCAACAGCGCCTGGTTGATCTCCTTCAGCCGCCCGCGATCGATCAGCTTCGCGACATAGGCCAGCATCGACAGGAGGACGAAAGGCAGCAGCACCAGCCGCCACGGCGCCCGCCGCGCCGCCGCATGCAGCAGGAAGGGCGTGTAGGTGGCGACGCGCGTGATCGTCCGATCCATGTCGTAAATGGCGATTTCGGTCATCGCCGCCGCCTTACAAAGGGATAGGCGCGACGGGAAGCGCCGTGTCGTTACGCTTGCCCATCGCGCAATCCTCCCGCATGGTCTTCCGGCATGAGCGCGCCCGCCGACTTTACCCTTGAGGACGATGATGGCCAGCCGGTCCTGCGCTTTACCGGCGCGCTGATCCTGTCCAGCCTGGGCGATTTGCCCGATCGGCTCGACGCAATCGGGGCGCCGCCCGCGCGGATCGACCTGTCCGGGGTCGAGCGTATCGATACGGTGGGCGCGTGGATCGTCCACCGCTGCGCCCGCGCGCATGACGTGGAGATCACCGGCGCCGACGAGGATGCCTCGCGGCTGATCGATCAGGTGAGCGAGGCCGATCAGCCGGGGCGGACGCGGCCCGAGGCGCTGCCGCCTTTCCTGCGCGTGCTCAACCAGATCGGCCAGGGCGTGGCGCAGGCGGGCGTCACTCTGCTCGGCCTGCTCGATTTCTTCGGCGCGACGCTGATCGCGGGATGGCGGGTGGTCCGCCATCGCCGTTTCCGCTTCAACGCCGTCGCACGCCAGTTCGAGGTGGTCGGCGTCGATGCGCTGGCGATCATCGGCCTGATGAGCTTCCTGATCGGCATCGTCATCGCCCAGCAGGGCGCGGTGCAGCTTCGCCAGTTCGGGGCGGAAGTGTTCACGATCAATCTCGTCGGCCGGATCACCTTGCGCGAACTGGGCGTGCTGATGACCGCGATCATGGTCGCCGGGCGGTCTGGTTCCGCCTTCGCGGCGCAGCTCGGCTCGATGAAGCTCGCCGAGGAAATCGACGCGATGCGGATCATCGGCGTCGCGCCGATGGAGGCGCTGGTGCTGCCGCGCGTGCTGGCGAGCGTGGTGCTGATGCCGTTGCTCGGCTTCTATGCGTCGCTGGTGGCGATGGTAGGCGGCGGCATCCTGTGCTGGATTTCGCTCGATATCCCGCCCGCTACCTTCATCCAGCGCATTCGCGAGGTGGTGCCGATCACCGACCTCTATGTCGGCCTGCTGAAGGCGCCGGTGTTCGGCGCGATCATCGCGATGGCGGGTTGCTATCAGGGCATGCAGGTGCGCGGCAATGCCGAGGAGGTGGGCCTGCGCACCACCGCCGCCGTCGTCCAGTCGATCTTTCTCGTGATCGTGCTCGACGCCTTCTTCGCCGTGTTCTTCAGCTCGATCGGCTGGGTATGAACGAGAACGCGCGCAAGCCGGCGGACGAGGCCGTAATCGAGGTGAAAGGCCTGCGCAACGCCTTTGGCGAGCAGGTCGTCCACGAAGACCTCGACCTCACCGTCCGCAAGGGCGAGATATTGGGCGTTGTCGGTGGATCGGGCACCGGCAAGTCGGTGCTGATGCGATCGATCATCGGCCTTCAGCCGCCGGAGGCGGGCGAGATCAGCGTGTTCGGCGTGCCGATGCTCGGCGGCGACGAGGCGGCGGCGAGCGCGGTGCGCCGCCGCTGGGGGGTGCTGTTCCAGAATGGCGCGCTTTTTTCGACACTGACGGTGGCCGAGAATATCGAGGTGCCGCTGCGCGAATATTATCCGCATCTGTCCGAATCGATGCTCGACGAGATCGCCTGCTACAAGATCGTGATGAGCGGCCTCGAAGCCGGCACCGGCCCCAAATATCCGTCCGAGCTGTCGGGTGGCATGCGCAAGCGCGCGGGGCTCGCCCGGGCGCTGGCGCTCGATCCCGAATTGCTCTTCCTCGATGAGCCGACGGCGGGGCTCGATCCGATCAGCGCCGCCAATTTCGATGAGCTTATCAAGGGGCTCCAGCAAACGCTGGGCCTCACCGTCTTCCTTATCACCCACGATCTCGACACGCTTTACGCGATCTGCGACAGGGTAGCGGTGTTGGCCGATCGCAAGGTGGTGGCGATCGGAACGATCCCGGAACTGTTGGCGTTGGATCATCCGTGGATCCAGGAATATTTCAACGGCCCGCGCGGGCGGGCCGCCGCCGATACGGCGAAGCGGACCGGCGCGGGGGGAGCATGATCGTCTTGTCCAGACATCTTCGGCCAGCCGGGCGCGCGAGGCCCTGATGGAAACGCGCTCGAACCATATCCTCGTCGGCGGCGTGGTGCTGGCGCTGCTCGCCGCGGTGCTGATCTTCACCGTCTGGCTGGCGCGCGTCTCGGGCGGCGGCAAGCAGGATTACGACATCTTCTTCAAGACGTCGGTCGATGGGCTCGCCAAGGGATCGACCGTCACTTTCTCGGGCGTGCCCTCGGGACAGGTGAAGGAGATCGAGCTGATGCCGAAGCAGCCCGAATTCGTGCGGGTGCGCATCTCGGTCGACGAAAAGACGCCGATCCTCCAGGGCACCACCGCGACGATCGCGGGCGTCGGCTTCACCGGCGTCAGCCAGATCAACCTCGACGGCGCGATCCGGGGGGCGCCGCGCATCTCCTGCCCCGGTGACGAGCCGAGCGCGGCCTGCCCGTTCGGCGTTCCCGTCATCCCGACCAAGCCGGGCGCACTGGGCGAACTGATCAACAATGCGCCGAAACTGCTCGAACAGATATCGACATTGACCGAGCGGCTGGGCGAGCTGCTCGACGATCGCAATCAGAAATCGATCCACAATATCCTGGGCAATATCGATCGGCTGTCGGGCGCACTGGCGGACAGTGCCCCCGATATCCGGGCGACCTTCGCCGAGACGCGCCTCGCCATCCGCCAGGCGGGCGAGGCGGCGGACAAGATCGGCGCTCTGGCCGAGAGCGCGAACAGCTCGCTCGGCCCCGCCGGCGAGAATCTGCGCCGCGCGAGCGAATCGGCCGCGCACAGCATGGCGGCGTTGGAAGGCGCGGTGAACGAGGCGCGGCCGGGACTCAGGACCTTCTCCACCCAGACGATCCCCGAGGTGAACCAACTTGTCCGCAATCTCAATGACATGGCCGAAGCCCTGACCGACGTTGCCCGCAAGATCGACAATGGCGGCGCGGGCGGGCTGATCGGCGGTCCCAAGCTTCCCGATTACAAGCCCGGAAAACACCCATGAGCCCGCGCGCCCTCCTGACCCTCCTCGCCGCCCTGCCGCTTGCCGGATGTGTCAGCCTGGGCAGCAAGCCGCCGACAAACCTGCTCACGCTCACGCCGCAGATCAGCCCCGAGGCGGGCGCGGCGCAGACAGTGCGTCCGGGCGAGGCGGTAACGGTGCTGACGCCCCGCGCGCGACAGGCGCTCAACGTACAGCGCGTGCCCGTCATCAGCGCCGGCGGGCGACTGGCCTATTTCAAGGATACGCTCTGGGCCGACACGCCCAACCGCCTGTTCCGCGACCTGCTGGCCGACGTGATCGCGGGGCGGACGGGGCGGCCGGTGCTCGACGTCCGGCAATATTCGCTGAGCCCCGGTATCCGCCTCACCGGCACGCTGGAGCATTTCGAACTCGACCGCGGCCGTCTCGAAGGCGTCGTCGTTTATGTCGCGACCTTGGCGCGCGGCGGCGATGCGCCGATCGAGACCCGCCGCTTCGAAGCCCGCGTCCCCGCGGCGTCGGACAGCCCCATCAACACGGCGGCGGCGCTCAACACGGCGGCCAATCAGGTTGCGGTCGAGGTAGCAGACTGGATCGGCGCGGCGCGAAAATAGCGGGGCCCGGGTAACCGAGTGCTTTTCCTCAGCCCTGTTCGTTTGCGCGCACGACCGCCTGATAGGCGCGTTCCACCAGTTCTTCGAAATGTTCGAGATCGGCGCCCAGCGCCTCGCGGACCGGCGCCTCGCTGGCATAAGCAACGCGGTACATCTCATTCATCACGGTTTCGCCTTCAGGCGTGAGCGAAAGCGTGTTGCGGCGCCTGTCTTCGGAAGAACGGCCGCGCCGGGCAAGCCCGCGCGCTTCCAGCTCGTCGACGATCGCCACCAGCGCCGACTTGTCCAGCCCGCCATCGCGCGCGAGATCAACCTGAGAGCAGCCCGGATTGGCCTTGATCAGCGCCATGGTGGTGAAGGCGCCGGGCCGGAGACCATAGGGCGCGAACGCGGCGACGACCCGGCTGCCGAGGAGCGACTGTAACAGGCGCAGGCGAAAGCCGATGCGCGTCGCCATCAGGCCCAACGCCAACTTGCCAGCGGCGGGCTCCGGCTCAGGCACGCCGCTTTCAGCCTGTGTCTGCTTCGCGTTTTTCCGCATCGTTCCACACCTTTGTTGGCGCTGTCTCTTTGCACGGCAGGGCGGACAAGAAAAGCATTTTAGGCGCCCCCAAACGATATGTGTTGACAACCGTTTATTTTCAACCGAATTGAAAAGGCATGGTTCGACGGATCCTGCGCCAGTCGCGGCCGCAGGGCGACCGCGCAGCCATGGTATCTGGAGTAACCGAATGAGCGTCGCCGTCGCCTCTTCGCCCACCGCCGAAAAGGTCAGCGTCCATAATCCGATGGGCTATCCACCCGCCGTAACGCCCAAGCAACTCGCGCCCCGGCTGGAGGATCTGGACGGCAAGACGATCTATCTGGTCGACAGCCGCTTCGACGATTCGATCGAGCTGCTGCGACAAATCGTCGCGTGGTTCGCGGACAAAATGCCGGGCGTGACAACCAGGCTGGTGTCGCTGTCGGGTTATTATGGGCGCGACGATCCCGAATTGTGGGCCAGGATCAAGGCGGATGGCGACGCGGCGATCCTCGGCGTCGGCCATTGCAGCACCTGTGCGCCAGCGGTGGCAACGCATGCGGTGACGCTGGAGACAAAATACGGCATCCCGACCGTGGCGGTCCACACCGGCAAATTCGACCGCGTGGTCCGTTCGGTGACGCGGATGGCGGGGTTGGCTGCCGCGCCCACGGTCTTCGTGCCGCAGCCGGTGATGGGCAAGAGCGCGGAAGAGCTGCGCGCCTATGTCGAGGGCGACGATCCGGTGAGCGGCCTGCCCGTGATGGCCGAGATCATCGAGGGGCTCACCAGGATGCCCGCGCCGCCCGCACCGATCTTCCCGCGCTCCACCCCGCGGCTTGTCGAGCCGGACAGCGAAGAGGCGCTGCACGAGCTGTTTCTCCGCAACCGCTGGACCGACATGCTCCCCATCATGCTGCCCACCGAGGAGCGTGTCGCGGCGATGCTGGCGGGTACCAGCCGGCGGCCCGACGAGGTAGTGGGGCGCATGCAGCCCACGGCGAACCGGGGTCCGTGGGAATATACGGTCGAAAAGGTCGCGGTGAACGCCGTCATGGCGGGCGCACGGCCGGCTTATTTCCCCGTGATCCTCGCGCTCGCCGCCTCGGGCATATCGGCGCGGGGCAGCACATCGAGTTCGGGATCGGCGATGGTTGTCGTCAACGGCCCGATCCGCGACGAGATCGGCATGAACAGCGGCATCGGCGCGATGGGCCCGTTCAATCATGCCAATGCGACGATCGGCCGTGCCTATGGCCTGCTGTCGCAGAATCTGCAGGGCGGCGCGGTACCCGGCGAGACTTTTATGGGCTCGCTCGGCAACAGCTACAGCTACAACAGCGTGACCTTCGCCGAGAATGAGGAGCGCAGCCCGTGGGAGCCGCTCCACGTCCAGAAGGGCTTTGCGAAGGAGGATAGCGTCGTCAGCATCTTCTTCGGCTGCCGCTCGACCTCGTTCGGGCTCGGCCTGCGCAAGACCTTCTGGCGCGAGCATGTGCGCGACATGCTGCTCGCGGTCGATACGGTCGGTCCGCCGACCCTGCTGCTCGATCCGATCACCGCGCGCCAGTTCATCGATCGCGGCGACTTCGACACCAAGGAGAAGCTCATAGACTTCGTCCATGAGACGGCGCGCATGCCCGCCGCGCGCTATTGGGACATGCAGCTCGTCCAGAATTATATTTATCCTAACGCGACGCTGGGCGTGGAGCCGATGGCGACGAACCTGAAGGCCGCGCCCGATACGCCGATCCCGATGTTCCGCAAGCAGGACATCAACGTCGTCGTCGTCGGCGGCGAAACCAACGGTTATTGGCAGATCATGGGCGCCGGCCTGCGCGCCTCGATCCGCATCGACGATTGGCGATAGGCGTGCGGCGCGAAACCGATCTCGCCATCATCGGCGCGGGCGTTGCCGGGCTTACCGCCGCGCAGATCGCGGCGCGCCACGGCATCGGCGTGCTCGTGATCGAGCAACTGGCCCCCGGCGGGCAGATATCGACGGTCGAGCGGATCGCCAATTTCCCCGGCTTCGCGGAAGGTGTCGCGGGTTATGAGCTGGGCCCGATGCTGCAACAGCAGGCGGAGGAGGCGGGCGCCGACTTCCAGTTCGACACCATCGAGCGGATCGAAGCGGAGGGCGCGGGTTTCCGCCTGATCGGCTTCGAAAGCGAGGTCCTCGCACGCGCGGTGATCGTCGCCGCCGGATCGCGCCGCCGGGCACTCGACGTGCCGGGCGAGGGCGATTTCGAGGGGCGCGGCGTCTCGCACTGCGCCTCCTGCGACGGGCCCTTTTTCCAGGATAAGCCAGTGGTGGTGGTCGGCGGCGGCGATTCAGGGTTCGACGAGGCGGAACTGCTCGCCGGGCTGGCGAGTGAGGTGACGATCGTTCACCGCGAGGCTGCCCCGCATGCGCAGCAGGGCACACGCGACCGTGTAGCAGCCCTGCCGAATGTGCGCCTTGTCGGGAACAGCGAGGTCGTCGGGATCGAGGGAGACGAACAGGTTACGCGCGTGCGGCTGCGTGGCGCGGACGGCGCCTCGTCCGAATTGCCTTGCGCGGGCGTATTCCTCTATGCGGGGCTGGTGCCGGCGAGCGATTTCCTCGGCGATTTCGTCGCACGTGATGCAGGGGGCGCGATCGTCACCAACACCGCGCTGGAGACTGATCGGCCGGGGTTGTTCGCGGCCGGCGATATCAGGAGCGGCGCCGCCGCCCTGCTGGCAAGCGCCGCAGGCGACGGCGCAACGGCGGCACTGGCGGCGGTGCGGCATCTGGCCCGATAGGTTGAGGGCTGTGGAGGGGGTGATGACCGGAAATCTGTTTGCCGCGCTATCCGCTGGAAAGCCGCCGGCGAGCACCGCCCTGATCCTGCCCGATGGACGGACGATCCCCTATGCGGCGCTGTTCGAACGCGCCGCCCGGCTTGCTCATCGCCTCGTCATGCTCGGCGTGGAGCCGGGCGATCGCATCGCCGTGCAGGTGGAGAAGAGCGCCGAGGTGCTGGTCCTCTATCTCGCCAGCCTGCGTGTGGGCGCGATCTATCTGCCGCTCAACACCGCCTATACGCCGGCTGAGGTTGCCTATTTCCTCGGCGATGCCGAGCCGCGCCTGTTCGTCGTGTCGCCCGGAAAAGCGGAGCAGAGCGCTCTACTGGCCGCCGAGGTGGGCGCGACTTTGTGCACGCTGGAGGATGACGGTCAGGGTGGCACGCTGCTCGACGGGGTCGATGCCTTGCCGACGCGGTTCGACGATGTCCCGCGTTCGCCCGATGATCTTGCGGCTATCCTCTACACGTCGGGCACCACCGGTCGTTCGAAGGGGGCGATGCTGAGCCACGGCAATCTGCTGTCGAACGCCGCTACACTTGCGGCGGCGTGGCGCTTCGGCCCCGAGGACCGGCTGCTCCACGCATTGCCCATCTATCACACCCATGGGCTATTCGTGGCGATCAACGTCTCTTTACTGTCGGGCGCATCGATCCGCCTGCTGCCCCGTTTCGATGCCGACATGCTGGTCGCGGGGATGCGCGACGCGACGGTGCTGATGGGCGTGCCGACCTTCTATACCCGCCTGCTCGCTGATGGCCGGCTCGATCGGGTGATGACGGCGGGGATGCGACTGTTCATTTCGGGATCGGCGCCGCTGCTCGCCGAGACGCATCGCGCCTGGCAAGAGGCGACGGGCCATGTGATCCTCGAACGCTATGGCATGACCGAGACGAACATGAACACGTCGAACCCCTATGAGGACGAGCGGCGGCCGGGCACGGTGGGCCCTGCGCTGCCCGGCGTCGAGGTGCGCGTGGTCGATGAGGCGAGCGGCGCGCCGCTTGCGCCGGGCGCGATCGGAATGATCGAGGTGCGCGGCCCGAATGTGTTCCGGGGCTATTGGCGGATGCCTGAGAAAACCGCCGCCGAGTTCCGGGAGGACGGTTTCTTCATCACCGGCGATCTCGGCCGGATCAGCGCGGACGGCTATGTCGAAATTGTCGGGCGCGGCAAGGATCTGGTAATCAGTGGCGGGCTCAACGTCTATCCCAAGGAAGTAGAAAGCGAGATCGACCTGCTGGACGGCGTCGAGGAATCGGCGGTGATTGGCGTGCCGCACGGCGATTTGGGCGAGGCGGTGGTGGCGGTCGTCGTACCGCGGCTGGGGGCCGCCCCCGCCGCGGCGGACATTCTCGCCGCGCTCGCCACCCGGCTCGCCGGTTTCAAGCGGCCGAAGGCGGTGCTGTTCGCCGATGCGCTGCCGCGCAACACGATGGGCAAGGTGCAGAAGAATGTGCTGCGCGAGGCACATGCCGGCCTGTTCCGCCAACCGGCGGCCTGACGCCGATCAATCGGGCAGCGCGCGGATCGCGGCGGCGTAGGGCTTCAGCGTCAGCCAGATCAGGCCCAGCCCTATCGGCGCCACAATCGCCGCGAAAGAGGCCATCGCGTAACGCAGCATCGCCGGATCGCCGAAGACATAGTCGGTGATGAGCGCGATCGCGGTCGGTCCGAAGCCGCCGCCGATAACGCTGATCGTGAACAGGTAGATGGCGCTCACCTGCCCGCGCATCGCGTTGGGGGTGATGATCTGGATCGCCGAATTCTGCCCCGGCGCCGACATCGCCCCCGCGATCGACGCGGCCATGCCCATCGCCAGCGCCGTCCAGGCCGTCGGCATCAGCGGCGTCGCGATGGCGAGCGGCAGCGAGATGAGGTGCGAGAGGAAACAGACGCGCAGCATCGCGTCGTCGCGCTTGCGCCGGATGAAATATTCGGCGAGCGCAGTGCCGAGCGCGAGGCCCACCGGCGTCGCGACGAGCATGATGACGCCAATGAGCGGCCCGATGATCTCCGGGCCCCAGCCATAGGTCCGCTCGAAAAAGGCGGGGCGCCAAACGAGCATGCCGAAATTTTCGATCGATCCGATCGCGATGCTGAGCAGCAGCGGCAGATAGATGCGGTAATTGCCGCCGACGAAGCGGGCCACCTCGCGGATCGGCACCGATCCCTTGTTCTTGCGCCCACGCCGCACCGGCTCGCGCACCGTGAGAACCATCAGCAGCGCAAGCAGCAGGCCGGGAATGCCGCACAGCAGGAACACCATGTGCCAGTCCTTGATGACCAGCCCGGCGGGCAACTCGATCGGCGGCATGTGCGAGAGGAGGCCGATCAGCACGCCGCCGATGATCATCGATCCAGCCATGCCGCCGGTGATACCGAGTTGATAGATAGCGAAGGCGCGCGGTAGCCGATCGCGCGGCACGAGATCGGAGATCATCGACATCGAGCAGGGGCCCTTGACCGACTCGCCCGCCCCTACCAGCCCGCGCGCCGCGAAAAGCTGCCAGAAGGACTGGGCGAGCCCGCAGAGCGCGGTCGCCGCGCTCCAGAGCGTGAGCCCGGCCGTCAGGATGACCTTGCGGCTACGCGCGTCGGCGACACGCGCCATCGGCAGCCCCGTGATCATGTAGAAAAAGGAGAAAGCGAAACCGACGAGCAGGCTGACCGCCGTGTCGGACAGAACGAGATCGCGTTTGATCGATTCGACCAGAAGGTTGATGATGCCGCGATCGATGTTCGACATCATCGAGACGAGCGCGAGGATGACGACCGTGTACCAGGCGCGCCGCGCATTCGGCCAGCCCGTCTCCACGGCGGGCTCGGCCGGATCGATCGCCACGGAAATCGACGCCATCACTTTCTCTCCTGAAGTCATCATCGTGTCGCAGGAAAATGATTAAGAATCAAATCAAAGGAAGTGACACGGTTTGGAAGCAGAACAATAGAGCGAGGGGGCAAGGCGGTGGCTGTCGCGCGTCGGGACAAATGCATCGAATGCGGCTTCCCCCGGCGACGGAAGCTGCTCTAAGGAAAGGCGGATGATGCGCCTTCGTCCGCTCGCCGGCATCGGCCTTACTCTTTTGCTCGCCGCCTGCACGACCACTGCGCAGCAGGCCCCGCGCGCGCCGGCCGTACCGGTGCTGGAGGCGTCGGGCCTCGACCGCGTGATGGGCCAAGATGCCCGCGCCTTGCAGATACTGTTCGGCGATCCCGATCTCGACGTGCGCGAGCCCCCGGCGCGCAAGCTGCAATATGTCGGCCCCGTCTGCGTGCTCGACGCTTATCTCTATCCGCCGGTGGCGGGCAAGGAGCCGGTGGTCCGCTACATCGACGCGCGGCGGCCGAACGGTGACGATTTCGATCGCGCCTCATGCATTGCCGCGCTCAGCCGGCGCAAGGAAGCGCGCTGAATGACCGCCGGCGCCATTCAGGCGCGCGGGTTGGCCAAGCGCTTCGGCAACGCCTGCGTGCTCGACAGCATCGACCTCGACGTGCCGGCGGGTACGATCTTTGGCCTTCTTGGCCCCAATGGCGCGGGCAAGACAACCTTGCTGCGCATCCTGCTTGGCATCATCGATCCCGATGCGGGCGAGCGCCGCCTGCTCGGCCATGCGATACCGCTCCGCGCCGCGCATGAAGTAGGTTATCTACCCGAGGAGCGGGGCCTCTATCCCGCGATGAAGCCGCGCGACGCGATCGCGTTCATGGGCGCGCTGCGTGGCCTGCCGTTGGCCGAGGGGCGCGTGCGCGCCGACGACCTGCTCGCCGCCTACGGGCTGGCGGAGGCGGCGGCGCGCCCGATTCGCACCTTGTCCAAAGGCATGGCGCAGACGGTGCAACTACTCGGCACACTCGTCCACCGGCCCCGGCTGATCGTCCTGGACGAGCCGTTCGCGGGATTGGACGCGCTCAGCCAAGGCCGGCTGGAAGAGCTGATTCGCGCGCAGGCGGCGGCGGGGGTGACGGTGATCTTCTCCACCCACGTCATCGCCCATGCCGAGCGATTGTGTGAGCGGATCGCGATCCTCGGCAGCGGCCGCATCCGCTTCGACGGCGCGGTGGGTGAGGCGCGGGCGCGACTGAAGCCGCGCGTCCGGCTCGGTACGCGCGCGGAAGGGGGGCCGTGGCGCGCCGCGCTGCCCGCCGATGCGCGGCGCGAAGGCGGTCTCTGGCGGTTCGAGCTGCCCGATGGCGGGATCGAACCGCTGCTGCAGGCGCTGATCGCAGGCGAGGCGGGAATCGAAACGCTGTCGATCGAACGGCCGGGGCTGCACGATGCGTTCGTCGCCATCGCCGGCGAGGCGGCGGCGCGCGCGATGAATGTGCCGGGTCCGGAGGAGGCGGCATGAGGGAATTATGGCGCGCGGCGCTCGTCATTGCGCGGCGCGATTATGTCGCGAGCGTCTGGTCGAAGGCGTTCCTCCTCTTCCTGATCGGTCCGTTGCTGCCAATCGTCGCGGGCTTTTTCTTCGGCACCGTTGGCGCGGACGCCGATCGCCAGTCGTCGCGGGTGACGGTCGTGCTGGTCGCGCCGCCCGCCGAGGGCGCGGCCTTCGTCGCCGCGCGCCGTCGCCTCGCAACGCGGCTGGGCGGCGATTCGCTGCCCGACCTTCAACTCGTCGCGCCGCAGGGCGATGCCGACGCACAGACGCGCGCGCTGCTCGCTGATGACGCACATGGCGCGATCGTCGTGGCGCGGGGAGGTCTGCAAAAGCCGCTGCTGGTCGGTCCGCGCGGCCCCGTCACCGCCGTCAAAAGCGGCCTCGGCCTGATCTATGACGAAGCGCGTCAGGCGGAGGCGATCGCGCGGACCGGAGCTGCATTTCCCGCACCGGTCGCGATCGTAACGCGCTTCGTCGATCAGGCAGCGGGCGACAATGCCGCGTCGCACACGACGATCGCGCGGCTCGGCCAGCTCCTGCTGATGCTGCTGACAATGATCCTGGCGGGGATGCTGCTGTCGAACTTGATCGAGGAGAAATCGAACAAGGTGATCGAGGTGCTGGCCGCAGCCGTGCCGGTCGATGCGATCTTCCTCGGCAAGATGATCGCGATGCTCGGCATGTCGCTCACCGGCATCGCGATCTGGGGCGGCGCGGCGATGGTCGCGCTGTTGGCCTTCGCCCCGCCGGGCGGCGCGATTTCGCCGCCGGCGGTCGGCTGGCCCGCCTTCGCGGCGCTGGGCCTCATCTACTTCGTCGGCTGTTATCTGCTGCTGGGTTCGCTTTTCCTCGGCATCGGCGCACATGCCTCAACGGTGCGCGAGGTGCAGACGCTCTCGATGCCGGTGACGATGGCGCAACTGGGTGTCGTCGCCTTCGCGTCGAGCGCCGTGGGGCAGCCCGACGGCGGGCTCGCCATTGCGGCGACGTTGTTTCCGTGGAGCTCGCCTTTCGCGATGATCGCCCGCGCCGCCGAGCGTCCCGAACTATGGCCCCATCTGCTCGCGATCGCGTGGCAGGCGCTCTGGGTGGCCGCAATCATTCGGATCGCCGCCGCCCGCTTTCGAACCAGCGTCTTGAAATCAGGGCGTTCCGGACGTACCTTTTTGAAAAGACGTCGGCACGTTGCCTGAGGATCTCCCCCCGCGCGTGCGTCGCCACGGGAGAGAGATCATGGATATGACACGGCGTTCGTTGCTTGGTGCCGGAGCCGCGGGACTGGCCTTCGCCATCATCACGACCGGCCGCGCGGCCACTGGCAAATTTCCTTATACGTTGACGGATGCGCAGTGGAAGGCGAAGCTCGGCGGCGCCGACAGCCTGGCGTACCGGTCCCTGCGCCACGCGGCGACCGAGGCGCCGGGATCAAGCCCGCTGCTCAAGGAGCATCGCGCCGGCCATTTCCTGTGCAAAGGGTGCGGACAGCCGCTCTTCTCATCCAAGACGAAGTTCGAGAGCGGCACGGGCTGGCCGAGCTTCTGGGCGCCGCTGCCGCATGCGGTGGGCACCAGCGTCGACCATGAACTGGGCTTTGCGCGCACAGAGGTTCATTGCGCCCGGTGCGGCGGGCATCACGGCCATGTCTTCAACGATGGCCCCCCGCCGACGGGCAAGCGCTATTGCATGAACGGCGTCGCCCTCACCTTCGCGCCGGGCAAGGCCTGAACCGACGGTTCGCGACAGGTCAAGCCGAGTCCTTTTCCCCCGGCTTCCGCTGAGGCGACGGCGCTGATTATTGCTGTGTGACTTGTATGGAATTGAGCGACAATTGCCGCCGCTTGATCCGGCCCTTCGGTGCCCCAAAATCTCCCGTTCCCGCGAAGGCGGGAATCCATACGACCCATGTGTCGACCTGCTGCGGTGACCGTGCATATGGATCCCGCCTTCGCGGGAAGGACGGGGAGGCTTGCGGGATATTTCTCCCCGTCAAGGCGGGCAGATATTGTCTAGTGAACGAAGCGCGCCACCACGTCGCGATAGCTGCGACTGACCTTTACCTGCGCGCCCGAATCGAGGACGAGGAAGCATTCGCCGTTGGTGTGCGGCTTCACCTGCTTCACCAGATCGAGATTGACGATCGTCGAGCGGTGTACGCGCTGGAAGCGGCGCGGATCGAGGCGCTTTTCCAGATCCTTCATCGTCTCGCGCAGGATCAGCGTGTTGTCGCCGGTATAGATGCACATATAGTCGCCCGCCGCATCGATCCGCTCGATCGTGTCGACGTCGACCCGGAATATCTGGCCGCGATCCTTGATATTGATGAGTTTCTCGAACCGGCTGGAGGCCGGCGTGTCGATCGCACAGGGTAGCGATTCAGCGGCCTCGGGCGCCACTTCGGCCAGCACTTCCTTCAGCCGCCCGGCTTCCTCGACCGACCGTTTCTCCGCAAGGCGCAGGCGGACGCGGTCCAGCGTATCGGCCAGCCGGTCAGTCTCCACCGGCTTCATCAGATAATCCACCGCGTCGGTTTCGAAGGCACGGACCGCATGATCCATGAAGGCGGTGACGAAGACGACCAGCGGCGGCTCGATCTCCATCAACCCCTGAATGACCGAAAAGCCGTCGAATCCCGGCATCTGGATGTCGAGAAAGACGAGATCGGGCTTGTGCGTCTTGATGGCGCGGATCGCCTCACGGCCGTTCAGGCAGGTGTCGAGGATCTCCACATCCTCATGTGCCTCGAGACGGAGCTGCAAACCCTGGATGGCGAGCGGCTCGTCGTCGACGAGGATGGTGCGAATTGTCATGGGGCTTCCTTGGGTTCGGTCTGAAACGGAATTTCGATCATGACGCCAAACCCGCCCCCCCGTTCCGAGACAATTTCGAAACGGTGGTCCGCGCCATAGGCCTGGGCCAGCCGCTCCCGTGTGTTCGCGAGGCCCACGCCTGTCGAATAGGTGGGGCGATTGCTGCCCTCGATCAAGCCCGGGCCCGTATCGGATACCGTGATCTGCACCCGATCCATCGCAACCCGTGCTTCAATATTGATGTCCGCGCCCTCTTCCTGCGGCGTCACCGCATATTTTATCGCATTTTCGACCAATGGCTGGAGCAGCAGCGACGGCAGGCGGGCGCGCGCGGCCGCCTGCTCGATCGCAAAGGAGGGGCGCAGCCGCTCCTCGAAGCGCATCTTCTCTATCTCAAGATACAGTTTCAGCGTCTCGACCTCCTGCGCCAGCGTCACCTGGCCGGTGGGTTCGTTGGCCAGTGTATAGCGCAAAAAGGAGGAGAGACGCGAGAGCATCGCGTTCGCCCGGTCGGTCTGCTTTAAAAGCACCAGCGTCGAGATCGAATTGAGCGTGTTGAACAGGAAGTGCGGATTGAGCTGATAGCGCAGCATCGCGAGCTGCGCCGCCGACGCCTGCGTCTCAAGCCGCTGGAGCTGATCGGTCTGCCGTTGCAGCATCAGATGGAAATTGATGCCGTAATAGAGCGCCGACCAGGCCGCGAGCAGCGCGAAATCGAGCAGGATCGCGCCGAAGAACTCGATCCCCACCGGCATCGATCCGGGGCGATAGAAAGTGGCGTGCGCCCACACCTCAATCGTCGAGAAGGCGGCCGAGGCGAGAATCAGGATGACGATCGAGACACCCCAGGTGATGATCGGCTTCTGATCGATGAGACGGCGGAAGATCGCCGCCATCAGCAGAGTGAGCGAATAGCCGGTCGCGGTGGTGAGTGCAGTCGGCAGGATAAAGAGCAGCCCCATCGCATTGGCGAGCCCGCCCAGTGAACGGAGGATGAAATAGCCCGTCCACCCCGCCGACTGGAGAATCCAGAAGGCGCGGTTCTTGTCTTCGAAGAACGGTTCCTTGCCGAGGCCGAAAAGCGCCATGGCGAGGTGTCTAGCGGCTTTCCCGCCCGGGATGAAGCCTGCCCCTCAGCTTGCCCGGCGTATCCCGAAATCCCAGGAGGCGCCAACGAGGCGCAGCGTCTCGGCGAAGGGCACGGGGCGGCCGAACAGATATCCCTGTATCTTGTGGCAGCCGAGCGCCTGCATCCGCTCGAAATCGGCGGGCGTCTCCACGCCCTCGGCGGTGATCGTCATGCGGAAGCTGTCCGCCAGCGCGACGATCGCGCGGATGATCGAGACGGTCTCGCTTTTCCGCGCCGCATCGCGGACGAAGGAGCCGTCGATCTTCAGCGTATGGAAGATCGTCTTGTTGAGATATCCGAGTGACGAATAGCCCGTCCCGAAATCGTCGAGCGAGATGCCGATGCCGAGCGAACGGACACGGCGCAAGGTGTCGAGCGAACCGTCGCTATCGCTCATAAACACGCTTTCGGTCACTTCGAGTTCCAGGCGTCCGGGCTGGATCCGCGATGCTGCCAATGCCTCCGTCACAGCATTGGGCAAGGCCGGTATGACGAGCTGACGCGGCGAAAGGTTCACCGACACCGAGACATGGTCGGGCCATTGCGCGGCATCCCGACACGCCGTCCTGAGCACCCATTCGCCGATTTCGGCGATCAGCCCGGTCTCCTCGGCGATCGGCACGAAGTCCGACGGCGGGACCGATCCGCGCGTGGGATGATTCCAGCGCAGCAGCGCTTCGAACCCGATGACCTTCTGCGTCTGGGCGCTGACAATCGGCTGATAATAGACCTGGAACTGGTTGCGCCCGAGCGCCTGGCGCAGGTCCTGTTCCAGCTTCACCCGCTCCTCGGCGGCGCGCTGCATCCTCGCATCGAAATGGAGGAAGATGCCGCGTCCCATCGATTTCGCCTGATACAGAGCGAGATCGGCCTTGAGCAGCAGTTCGTTGACGCTCGTCCCGTCGACGGGCGCGAAGGCGCAGCCGATCGACAGACCGATCCGTATCTCCGTCCCTTCGAAAGGATAGGGCACCGCGACCGCACGGATCAGGCGCTGGCCCAGTTTCTCGACCTCCTCGCGGCTGGGGCCGGCACCGAGGACGACCGCGAATTCGTCGCCGCCGATCCGGCCGACCACGCCCTGGTCGCCGACCTCGCTCGCCAGCCGCCGCGCAACGGTGCGCAACACCGCATCGCCGATCGGATGGCCGAACGTGTCGTTCACCGGCTTGAACCCGTCGAGATCGAGGAACAGGATCGCGCAATGACTGCCGTCGCGCTCGCTTGCGGCGATGGCGGCGGTGAACAGCTCGCGCACGCGTTGCCGATTGGGCAGACCGGTCAGCACGTCGATCGATGCCATGTGCGTCAGCCGTTCCTGGCTGCGCCGGACCTCGGTCACGTCCGATCCGACGCCGCGAAAGCCCTGATGCTCGCCGTCGGCGCCCACGATCGGGTTGCCGGCGAGCAGGATGAAGCGCGTGCCGTTCGCGGTACGGACCTGCACCTCTATTCCCGAAAAGGATTCGCGCGCGGCGAGCGCGGCCACCAGCCGCGGGGCGCTGCCCAGCGCGGCGGGCAACGAACGCCCGAGAAGCTGCGTCGTCGGGCGTCCAAGCAGGATCGAGATACGCGGCGAGACATAGGTGAACTGATCGTCGGCATCGGTCTGCCACAGCCAGCCCGCGCCCTGCTCCTCATACTCCTTGAGGAGGAGCGTGATCGCCTCGCGCCGCGTCCGCTCTTCATCGGCGGTGGCGATCTGCCGCGTCAATAGCCGGTCGACATAGAGGCAGCCGATCACGATTGCGGCGCAATAGATGAGCAGCAACAGCGGCAGCGTGGCCGGCACGGCCTCACCCGCACGGTGCAGCGCCCAGAACAGGGTGGCGGCCAGCGTCGCGGCGCGGCCCAAAGCGGCAAAGGGAGCGAGCGCCAGCAGAAAGCTGCCCGCCATCATCGTCGCGAGCGCGCCGCCGAGCATGAGCTGGATCGCGATCGGCTGGGCCGGGAAGACGATCGCGGGAAGGCTGGCCCAGAGCGCGGCATGCAGCGCGGAAAGGAGCAGCGCGGGGCCGCGCGACAGGCGCTTGCCATAACCACCCGCCCGCCGGCGCGCGCGAAGCAGGACCAGTTCCACCACGGTGAGCGGAAGCATCCATCCGGCAAGCCATATCGCCGGCGTGACCCGGGCGAGCGACCAAAGGACGAACAGCATGCAGGCGAAGCTGATCGCCGCGAGCCACGGTGCGGCCCTGAACAGCGCTTCGCTCCGCCCGTCGTCTGCCGCGCCGCCGCGCAGGCGCGCCGTCCAGCCGCGCCGCGAATCGGATTTCGTGGCGATCCCGGTGGTCGTTACGGAAAGCGGCGCGTGCAGCATGAAAGGCCCGATAACGGAAAGCGCCTCATTCATAGCGATGGAGTCTTTGAGTTTCATTAATCGGTGCCCGCGCCTGTTCCGTCCTCCCCGTGGAGCGGCGCTAGCGATAGTGCGAATAATGTGCTGTGACGGGCATCACTGCGCCTGAGACGGGCCGGCGCGTCCTTCGTGGAACCTTGTAGCGTATCGGCGTTACGACCGGCTGTATCCCGTCATCCGGCGCGCATTGCGTTCGGAAAGGGGGAATCGATAATGAAGGCCGACAAGATCGCGGCGATGCTGCCGCCCCACTCGATACTTTCAGCATGCGCCCCCGATGAACTGGAAGCGCTGCTCGCCACCGCCAGCTTGCACGATATGAAGACGGGCGAGACGATTCTCGAGCAAGGGGAGGAGGGCGACGCGCTCGTCCTGCTGTTGGCCGGTATTGCGCGGGTGAGCATGATTGCGGCCAACGGACATGAAATCGTGCTGGATTATGCCGAACCGGGCGCGGTGCTGGGAGAGATCGCGCTGCTCGACGGCGGTCAGCGCACCGCCTCCGCCACCGCGCGCTATGCCGGCAGCTATCTGCGAATCACCCGGAACGCGTTCGAGCGCTTCATCGAGGAGCACCCGAAGGTCGCGATCCGTATGCTACGCGAGATGGCCGTGCGCCTGCGCGAGACCGATACGACGATCGAAAGCGATCGCGCCTTCGCCGCCGGTCCCCGTCTCGCGCGCTTCCTCAAGCGGCTGACCGACCAGAAAGCCGACGGCCACCGCCTCGCGGGCGATCTCAGCCAGAGCGAACTCGGCAATTTCGTCGGCATGAGCCGCGAGAATATCAACCGCCAGCTCGCCCAATGGGCCGAGGCGGGGGTGATCGAGCTATCGCAGGGCAAGATCCGGATCATCGACGACGGCTATCTGGCGCAGATCGCCGAAGCGGGAGAATGAACGGGTGGGCGCCGTGCGTCCATGCGGAAAGGCAAATTCTCCGCCATTCCGGCGAAAGCCGAATCGATGGATGGGTGGAGTCGATTGATACGTAGGCCCGCCGAGTCCATGGGCCTTCCGCCGGATGACGAGCACGGAGGATGTCTGCGCCGAATACCTTCCGTCAGTTCCGCCGGACAGGAATTCATGGAATCCTGTATGCTTGGCCAGAATCGACTCTAGTCCCGATTGAAACATCTGTTATGATCGATCGCTTTCACATCGAGAGGATTTCGCATGGCTGACCGGCTTCTTCCCGAGGGCGTTTCGCTCTCCCACCCCGATCGACTCTTCATCGGCGGCGCGTGGGTCGCGCCGGCCGCCGGCGGGATGATCGAGATCGTCTCGCCCAATAGCGAGCAGGTGGTCGCCCGCGTCGCCGAGGCACGCGAGGCCGATATGGACGCCGCCGCGCAGGCCGCGCGCGACGCGTTCGACAACGGCCCCTGGCCCATGATGGCCCCCGCCGAACGCGCGGCGAAGGTGCAGGCGATGGCCGACTGGCTGAAGGCGCGGCACGACCAGATCGCCAAGGCCTATACCGCGCAGATGGGCGCGCTGGCGACGATGGCGCCCTTCATGATCCAGACGGGCACGGGGACGCTGGAGCGCTATGTCGGTTATGTCGACAAATTCGCCTGGGCGGCGAAGCGCCATACCGACGTGCCGGGCAAGAACGCCTATGTCGTGCATGAGCCGGTGGGCGTCGTGGCGGCGATCGCGCCGTGGAACGTGCCCTACGCAATCATGACGCAGAAAGTGGCGCCCGCGCTCGTCGCCGGCTGCACCGTCGTGATGAAGCCCTCGCCCGAAACGCCGCTGGAGGCCTATTTCATCGCCGAAGCGGCGGAGGCGGCCGGCCTTCCGGCGGGCGTCCTCAACCTCGTCCCCTCGCATCGCGAGGCGGCGGACCATCTTGTCCGCTCGCCGCTCGTCGACAAGATCAGCTTTACCGGATCGACCGTCGCCGGCCGCCGCATCGCCAGCGTGGCGGGCGAGCGGATCGCGCGCGTCACGCTCGAACTGGGGGGCAAGTCCGCCGCGATCGTACGCGACGACATGCCGACCGAGGCCGTCGCCAAGATCCTCGGCCGCACGATCACGATGCTGTCGGGCCAGGTCTGCGCGATGCTGAGCCGCGCGATCGTCCCCGCCAACCGCCATGACGAGATCGCTGAAGCGATCGCCGCCGAGATGAAGAGCGTGCGCGTCGGCTATTCGGACGATCCGGCAAGCGAGATGGGTCCGCTGGCGATGCAGCGCCAGTTGGAGCGCGTCGAAGGCTATATCGCCAAGGGCAAGGAAGAGGGCGCGACGCTCGTCACCGGCGGCGGCCGGCCGAGCCACCTCAATCGCGGCTATTTCATCGAGCCGACGTTGTTCGCCGACGTCGACAATAAGTCGACCATCGCCCAGGAGGAGATTTTCGGGCCGGTGCTCAGCCTGATCCGCGCCGAGGACGAGGATCATGCGATCGCGCTCGCCAATGACAGCCTCTATGGCCTCAACAGCGCGGTGCTGACCGGCGACAGCCAGGCCGCCTATCGCATCGGCCGCCGGCTACGCGCGGGCGGCTTCGCCCAGAATGGCATGTCGGCGGATTTCGGCCTGCCCTTCGGCGGCTTCAAGCAATCGGGCATCGGCCGCGAAGGCGGGATCGAGGGTTTCGAGCCTTATGTCGAGAGCAAGGCAATGCTGCTCGACGAGGCGGTCGAACTCGCCTGACGCCTCAGCACCAAAAAAGGCGCCGTCCGGTTTCCCGGGCGGCGCCCTTTTTGTGCGAATCAGATTTTATCGCCGAGTGCGCCTTTCACCGATCCCTTGATCTTCTGCGCCGTGCCCTTGGCCCTTTGCAGCGTGCCTTCATCCTCAATATCGGGCCGGTTCTTGTCCTTGCCGATATCCTGCTTCGTCTTGCCGATCGCCTGATTGACGCTGCCCTTCACCTTGTCGGTAAGTTCGCCCACGCTGTCTCTCCTTCTCCGATGGGGCACGGATGCCGCGCCCGCTCATGAAAAAGGAACGGCTGGGCCGCGTACGCAGTTCCGGCGGGGCGGGGCTCAAGCGCTATGTTCAGGGCCAGCGGAAAGACGTAAGGGGGCAAAAAAGGGGCTAAGAGATGATCTACGAACTTGCTGAAATCGACGTTAAGGATGGCCATGAAGCGGCCTTCACCGAGGCCGTCAACGAAGCCTCCAAGCATTTTCTCGGCACCAAGGGCTGCCGCAGCTTGCGGCTCACCCGTTCGCTCGAACATCCGCACCGCTTCCGCCTCGTCGTGGAGTGGGAGACGGTGGACGATCATATGATCGGCTTCCGTAATTCGGACGCTTTCACCGAATGGCGCCGGCTGGCAGGCCCGCATTTCGCGAGTCTGCCGCGCGTCGAACATCTCGAGGTGGTGTTGAAGAACAGCTAAACCCTCGGATAAAGCCGCGCGCGCGTCGGCCGGATCGTCAGTGATTGTCCGGCGCTCACCGAGGCGCCGGCCGGCAGCGCGAATTCGATCGGCGCGCTGGTGCCGGCGAGGATCGCCTCGGCATGCCGGCCGCCGCCGCGCGGATGGACGAGTGTCACGGTTACAGGCAGGCCGGCAGCGCCGTCGGCGGCCAGTTCGACATCATGCGGGCGGAAGAAGAGCGTCGCCGCGCCGCAGGGCGCATCCGTGCCGTCGACATCGAGCGTCATATTGAGAAAGTGGACGCGGCCGTCGCGCACCGTGACAGGCACGCGATTCGAATCGCCGACGAAATCGAACACGAAGGCGCTCGCCGGTTCCTCATAGATCGTCGTCGGCTCGGCGACCTGCTCGATCACGCCATGGTCCATCACCACTACGCGATCGGCGAGTTCGAGTGCCTCCTCCTGATCGTGGGTGACGAAGACCGACGTCAGTCCCATCCGGTCGTGCAGTTCGCGCAGCCAGCGGCGCAGGCCCTTACGGACCTTGGCGTCGAGCGCGCCGAACGGCTCGTCGAGCAGCAGCAGCCTGGGATCGACCGCGAGCGCGCGGGCGAGCGCGACGCGCTGGCGCTGCCCGCCCGAAAGCTGGGCGGGAAAGCGCGATCCGAGATCGCCGAGCTGGACGAGTTCGAGCAGTTCCTGCACCCGTTCCGCGATCGCCTTGCGCGACGGGCGGTCGCGCCTTTTCTTGACGCTGAGGCCGAAGCCCACATTTTCCGCCACGCTCATGTGACGGAACAGCGCATAATGCTGGAAGACGAAGCCGACATGGCGATCGGCGACCTTGAGGCCGGTCACATCCTCGCCGTCGAAGCGGACGCGGCCCGCGTCGGGAAATTCCAGCCCCGCCATGATGCGCAGCAACGTCGTCTTGCCCGATCCCGACGGGCCGAGCAGCGCCAGGAACTCACCGGGACGCGCGGCAAGATCTATATCCCTGAGTGCCGAGAAATCGCCGAACCGCTTGCTGATACCTTCGAGCGCGATGCTCAATGTGCCGAACCTTTCCCTTGATAGTCATAGCGCCATTCGAGCAGGCTCTTGATGACCAGCGTCACGAGCGCGAGCAAGGCAAGCAGCGACGCCACCGCGAAGGCCGCCATGAAATTATACTCATTGTACAGAATTTCGACGTGGAGCGGCATCGTGTTCGTCTTGCCCCTTATGTGGCCGGAAACGACCGACACCGCGCCGAACTCCCCCATCGCGCGGGCGTTGCAGAGCAACACGCCATAGAGCAGGCCCCAGCGTATGTTGGGCAATGTCACCCGGCGGAACGTCTGCCACCCGCTCGCCCCGAGCGACAGCGCGGCCTCCTCCTCGTCGCGCCCCTGTTCCGCCATCAGCGGGATCAGCTCGCGCGCGACGAAGGGGAAGGTGATGAAGATCGTCGCCAATATGATGCCCGGCACCGCGAAGATGATGCGGATATTGTGTGCCGACAGCCAGTCGCCCCACCAACCCTGCGCGCCGAACAGCAGCACGTAGATCAGGCCCGCGACCACCGGCGATACCGAGAAAGGCAGGTCGATCAGGGAGATGAGCAGGCTCTTGCCGGGAAAATCGAACTTGGTGATCGCCCAGGCGGCAGCGAGGCCGAAGACGATATTCAGCGGCACCGCGATCACCGCGACGAGCAGGGTGAGCCGGATGGCCGACAGCGCGTCGGGCTCCGATATCGCGTCGAGATAGGGCGCCACGCCCTTCGAGAAGGCCTCCACGAACACCGCGATCAGCGGCAGCACCAGAAACAGACCGACGAACAGCAGCGCGATCGCGATCAGTGCCCAGCGCACGAGGCGGCTTTCGGTGAGCGCATGGTTGGTCATGCGCTACCCCCCAGGCGGTTCCGGTTCCAGGCCTGAAGGATGTTGATGACCAGCAGCAGCGCGAAGGCGGCCATCAGCATGACCGCCGCGATCGCGGTCGCGGCCTCATAATCGAACTGCTCAAGCTGGGTGACGATCAGCAAGGGTGCGATTTCGGAGCGATAGGGCATGTTGCCCGCGATGAAGATCACCGAGCCATATTCGCCGACGCCGCGCGCGAAGGCGAGCGCAAAGCCCGTCGCCAGCGCCGGCAGGATCGCGGGCAGGATGACACGGCGGAAAGTCTGCAATCGCGTCGCACCGAGCGAGGCGGCCGCCTCCTCCAGACTGGCCGACAGATCCTCCAGCACCGGCTCGACCGAGCGGACGACGAACGGCAGGCCGATGAAGATCAACGCGACGACGACGCCGAGCGGGGTGAAGGCCACCTTGACCCCCAGTGGATCGAGCAGGCCGCCGATCCAGCCATTCTGCGCGTAAAGCGAGGTGAGCACGATGCCCGCCACCGCCGTCGGCAACGCGAAGGGCAGATCGACGAGCGCGCTCACCAGCCGCTTGCCGGGGAAACTGTAACGTACCAGCACCCAGGCGATCAGCAGGCCGATGACGGCGTTGACCGCCGCCGCCGCCAGCGCCGCGCCGAAGCTCAGTTCATAGGCCGCCATTGCGCGCGGCGAGAAGCCGACCGCGACGAACTGGCGCCAGCCCATCCCCGCGCTGCGCAGGAAAATGGCGCTGAGCGGCAACAGCACGATGATCCCGAGCCAGAGCAGGCTGAACCCGAAGGTCAGCCCGAAGCCGGGGATAATCGTCCGCTTGCCAAATAATGGCCGCCGGGGGACGAACCCCACGGCGGCCGAGGCGGGCGCTGAACCAGCAGCCATGCGGCGGCGTCAGTGCTTGATCTTGGCGAAGATCGTGTCGAACACGCCGCCATCCGCGAAATAGGTTTTCTGCGCCGCCTTCCAGCCGCCGAAATCGGCGATGGTGACGAGGTTCAGCTTCGGAAACACGCTGGCATATTTCGCGGCGACCGCTGGATCACGCGGCCGATAGAAATTGCGCGCGATCGCGTCCTGCGCCTCGGGCGTGTAGAGGAATTTCAGATAGGCCTCGGCGACCTTCTCGGTGCCATGCTTCTTCGCATTGCCGTCGACCACCGCGACCGGCGGCTCGGCAAGGATCGAGATCGAGGGCACGACGATGTCGAACTTGCCCTTGCCCAGTTCCTTCTCGGCGAGGAACGCCTCATTCTCCCAGGCGAGCAGCACATCGCCGATGCCGCGCTCGACGAAGGTCGTCGTCGCACCCCGCGCACCCGAATCGAGCACTGGCACATGAGCGAACAGCTTGGCCACATAGTCCTGCGCCGCCGCTTCGGAGCCACCCGCCTTGCGGCCATAGGCCCACGCCGCGAGGAAATTCCAGCGCGCCCCGCCGCTCGTCTTGGGATTGGGGGTGATGACCGACACGCCGGGCTTGATCAGGTCGCCCCAATCCTTGATGCCCTTGGGATTGCCCTTGCGGACGAGGAAGACGATCGTCGACGTATAAGGCGCGCTCTGGTCGGGCAGGCGGGCCTGCCAGCCGGGCGCGAGCACCTTCGTCTTTTCCGCGATCGCATCGATGTCATAGGCCAGCGCGAGCGTGACGACGTCCGCCTCCAGGCCGTCGATCACCGCGCGCGACTGCTTGCCCGATCCGCCATGGCTCATGCTGATCGTCACGTCCTGGCCGGTCTCGGCCTTCCACGACTTGGCGAATTCGCCGTTCACTTCCTTGTAGAGTTCGCGCGTCGGATCATAGGACACGTTCAGCAACTGGATGGCACCCGCGCCAGCCCCCGCCTTCTGGTCCGCCCCTTCCTTCGAGCATCCCGACAATGTCGCGGCGGCCAGCAAAGCGGCCAAGGCAATCTTCGTCTTGATCGAACGCATCATCGAGGTCTCCCCTGCTATCGCGGTGGAAGCTATCTCAATCACAAAGGTGGACAATAGGGGCAATCATTGTCGCGCCGATAGCCCGCCTTTAGCGGCTGCCTCTTTCCAGCCGATACGCGACTCAGCCCTCCGCAGTTTATGTCAAGCGAAGCAATTGACAATGGAATGACGCCGAATCGTTCGGCGATAACGCTCAGGCGAAAGGAAAAGGGTCCGCCAGCGAAATGCCGTCGAGGATGTTCGCCGTCTCGTCGCGCACGCGCAACATGATGCGGTGCATCTTGCATTCTTCCTCAGGCACGCAATTGCGGCACTTTTCATGCGCGAAGCGGCTGGCGCAGGGCACGAGCGCCAGCGAGCCGCGCGTCAGCCGAACGATATCGCCATAGCTGATGTCGACCGGCGCCAACGCGAGCCAATAGCCGCCGTCGCGCCCGCGCATCGTGGCGACGAGGCCGACGCGGCTCATTTCGGAGAGGATCACCGTCAGGAATTTGGACGGGATATTCTGGGCCTCGGCGATTTCGGTGAGCTGGATCGGCCCCTCGCCATAACGATCGGCCAGATGCTGAAGCGCGCGAATTGTGTACCGAGTCCGTTGAGAAAGCATGGGGCCGACAATGCCCGGCCCGGCGCATTATTGCAACGGATCGGCGCGTCCTTCGATCGGCTTAGCGATCAGCGTAGCGCACCTGCAGCGAGCCGGGGTGTGGCACATCGTCAGCCTTCAGCCGCCCCCCGCTCAGGATGACGGCGGCGCCCGGTGCATATTTGAGCAAGCCGCGCCCGATCAGGATCGCGCCACCCATCGCGAGGATGGGGAACAGCACGAACAGCACCGGATAACCGGGCGATCCCAGCGGCCCTGGGAATATCTCCAGCAGCGGCGACGCCAGCCATATCAGAATCAAATGCGAACAGAACATCAGGAACGCATAAGGTTCTATCCGGCGGAAGACGGCGGGCGAGGCGGCGAGGCCCCAGGCCAGCCGCCACATCGCGAAGCTGACCGCCAGGCGTGCGGCGATATCAAGCGAGACGAATTGATAATCATGAAGCGCGATATAGGTGCGGCCCCAGATCGAGAGTCCCGTCTTGATCGCCACCAGCACGACCGCGGGAACGACCGCGAGCAGGATGGGCGCGGTGCCCAGCCGTTCGGCCACGCCCGCGCGGCGGACGAGAATGCCGAACAGGAAGAAGAGCGGAATCTGCGGCCGGAGCACGATCACCGAGTTCCAGCCCGATATCGCCCAGATCGCCACCGCGACCGTCAATGCCACGAGCCAGCCCCGCGACAGCCGCGTCAGGAATGGCGCCACCGCAAGACAGAGGAAGAGATCGCGCAGGAACGCCGTCTGCACGTTGATGTCGTTGGGAGTGGCGAGGCAGAACAGCTCATCAACCAATGCCCACAAATCGCGGGGAATCGGCGCACGCAGCAGGCCGAACCATGCGCCGCCCGAGATCAGCACGATCGACAGCGCGTTCCACAGGACCATCGGCAGCAGGATCGTCTTCGCCTTGCCCGCGACGAAGGCGCCGTAGGGCTTCCGCCGCGTCGACCCCGCGACCAGCCAGCCCGATACCATGCCGAGCAGCGGCACCGCGCTGCGCCCGAACGCCTCCATGAGGACCCAGCGGAAGACGCTCTGGCCGGTCTGCGCCGTCTGCGCGAGCTGGTGGCCGGTCAGCCCCGTCCACGCATGCACATAGACGATGCCGAGGATGCACAGCACCCGCGCAACCGCGATAGCATCCGAAAGCCGGGAATCGACCGGCGCGCGTGGGGAGGTCTGGGCAGTCAAAGGCCGATGTGCGGGGCGAGAATTCCAAACATTCGGCGGCGAATGCTAGACGAACTCGGTTTCGTCAACATTCTTGCGGCCAAGCGCCGCCAGCATCTCCTGAGCGACACGGACGGGTGCCTCGCCGCTCGTATCGCCCAGCGCCGCCTCGGCAAAAGCCGCCTGCGCCGCGCGATAGTCGCCATGCACCCTCTCCGCGCGATCGAGCGCGCCGTCGAGATCGTCGAGACTGTCGACCACCTCGCCGCATTGCCAGAAGGCATGGTCGGCACGCGTCCGCCATTCGACGTGGTGGCTGTTGAGGAACAGGCAGGGACGCGGCCGGGCGAGGAATTCGACGACCTGGCTCGACGTGTCGCCCAGATAGATATCGGCGGCGGCGGTGTAGCTGCCGTCCACCGTCGCGAAACTGTCGATATCGGCGTGGACATGGCCAAGGCGGTCGACGCGCGCGACGATCTCGCGCAGCTCGGGCACACCTTCCACCAGCCGCTGGTGCGGCGCGAAGATGATGTTGAAGCGCCGCTGTTCGATCAGCCGGTCGAGGATCGCCGGCCCCCAGTTCCACCAGGAAGAACGATGCCGCTGCCAATGCGGCGTGTAGAGCAGGACCGGCCGATCGGCATCGAAGCGCGGCTGCGTCTGCTGCTCCCTGGGAAAGGCGGCCTTGACGTAGCCGGTGGCCACCACCTTTTCCGGCGTGAAGCCGAGATCGAGATAGGTGCGGCGTTCCATCTCGCTCGGCACCAGCAATTTCCACGCCGCGCGCCGCCGCCGGTCCTCGCGTGCGCTCATCGATCCGACGCCGTGCGACGTCTTGAGGAAGCGCGTCCGCATCGGCAGCAACGAGGGCAGCCACAGGCTTGTCTGCTCGGCACAGAGCACCACCGGCGTGCGCGCAAGCGCGGGGGCGAGCCGCGCCAGCATCCACAGCTTGTTCGGCAGCACCGGGTTGCGATCGTCGGCCACCTCGCGGAAACCGGGCGCGCGGCGGAGCACGACGTTCAGCCCATCGGGGAGCAGACGGCGCAATATCCGCTCATGCGCCGAGGTGCTGATCCACAGATCGAGGCGGATATCGGGCTGCATCCGCCCCAGCGCCTCGACCACCGGATAGAGATGCGGCAGGAGCAGCATCTCGCCCAGGAAGAGGAAGGCGGCCCGCCCGCTCATTCCCGCCCCGGTTTGGCGTCGGCGACCGGGCCGACGAAGAAAGCCGCCGCGATGCCGAGCAGGATCGCCGTCGCCAGCGAGCCGACGAGGACGGCGATCGCCGCCCCGATCGCGCCCTGCACCGGCGTCAGCACGATCATCGCCGCAAGCAGCAGCGCGGTCGCGATCGCGCGGGCGGCAAAGGCGGTGCCGGCGCGGTGCACCGCCATCAGCACCGGCTCGAAGCTGACCGTCGCGAGATCGAGACACCCCGCCGCCGCCAGCCACAGCAGGATCGGATAGGCATGGGCATAATCCGGCCCGCCGACGAGCGTCAGCAACGGCCGGCCCGCGAGCACAACGATGACGAGCACGATCAGCGCCGCCGCCAGCGAGGAGAGAAACAGCTTCCCGAGCATGCCGCGCAGCCGTTGCGCCCCCACCGTGCGGGCGGCACGCACGATCTCCGGAAAGGCGGCGCGGGCGAGAAGCTGTGACAGCTTGCTCAACGCCTGGGCAAGCTGGAAAGCGAGGCGGAAAGCGCCCGCCGCCGCCGGCCCGACATAGGCGCCGACCAGCAGCAACGGCACCTGCTTGCCCGACAAGCCGAGCGTCGAGTTGGCATTGGTGCTCGCCGAAAAGCGGACGATATGCGGGTTTTCGGCGAGCAGCACGCGCCGGTCGATCCGGCTCGACCAGAGGCGCTGCAAGTCGCCCGTCCGCGCCGCCAGCACCCAATAGGTCGCCGCGGTGACGATCTCCGCCGCTGCCCAGGCAAGCAGGAAACCCTGCACCGTCGGCAGCAGGAACAGCGCCAGCACCGAACCGACGAAGCGGACCAGCGGCGTCATGCTGTCCGCCAGCGCCGCCAGCGAGAATTTGTCGCGCAGGCGCAGGATGCCGAGCGGCGTCGAGCGCAGCGACAGGAACTGGACGAGCGTGAAGAGCAGCACATAGCTCTTGAGATCGGCGTCGATGCCCAGCACCCGCCCGAACAATTCTATGACGACGACGCCGATCAGCGCACCGGCGATCGCGCTCCCCAGATCGAGAAAGGCGCACGCTCGAAGCAGGCGGCCGAGCGCGCCCCTGTCGTCGCGCAGGAGATGCTCGACGCCATATTGGACGACGATCTGCCATGTCTGGAACCCGACGCACAGCGCCAGCGCCTGACTCGCACCGGTGATAAGCGCGAAGCGACCGAAATCGGTGACGCCCAGCGCACGCGTGGCCATGCCCAGATAGAGCAGCGACAGCACAGCGAGCACCCCACGGCTCGCCAGCAGCCAGCCGAGATTCTGGGCAGCCGCGCGCATCGCCCTGCGCAGCGGCGTGGCCCCATCGGGTGAAGCGGTCGCGTCCTTCATGGGCGGCAGGGGCCGTAGGAGAAACGACACCGCATCGCAACCGCGCGATGCGCCGCCGCGGCTTCTAATCGCGCGCGATCCGCAGCGCGAGGCCAAGCAGGCGCTGCGGCGCCATTGGGCTGACGAGCGCATAGGCGTAACGGCCATTCTCCCAATAGGCGACCTGCTCGTCCTGCCGCTTGGCGAGCAGCGGATCGCGCCCGGCGGGGGTATCGGCACGCATGCCGAACAGCGAGAGGCGCTCGCCTCTTTCGGCCTCTACCGCGATCTGCACGCTGGGGCCGTCGTCGGTCGGATAGACCTGCGCATCGAGCACGCGCCAGCCCTTGGGCAGGTGGGGCAAGGGAATGCCCGTCGCGCGGCGTATTTCGAGCGGATCGTAGCTGACGCTCCTCGATTGCGATCGCATGCGTGCGCGGATCAGCGCCGTCTGGTGCGACTGCACGGCATCGTCGACGAAGGTGTTGGCGGCGGTGGCGGGGGCCGTGAACGGGCCGACCATGTCATGCATGATCCAGCCGAACGTCACCGCCAGGAACAGCGCCGCCGCGCGGCCGAACCGCTGCCTGCCGGACGCCGGCCGCGACACCGGCGCACGCGCGGGAACGGGCAGGTCGTTCGCCGCGTCGGGCAGGGCGGCCGCCGGCCGCGTGGTAACCACGAGAGGCGCGACCGCTGCGGCAATATCGGCCTTCCGCTCGATCCGCCACAGGCCGTACATCGAAAGCGCGTAGAGGAAGCGGCTATGGTCGCGCCGGCCGGCATTATGCTCGGCAAACACCGCCTCGACAGCGCGGGCATTGAGCCAGCGTTCGTCGGCCGCGCCGCTATCATTCCACAGCTCGCGCGCATAGGCGCCGAAATCGCCACGGAACCACGAAGCAAGCGGCATCTGGAAGCCCTGCTTGCGCCGATCGAGAATGCCGGGCGGCAGAAGCGGCGCGATCGCCTCGCGCACGATATATTTTCCGATGCCGTTGCGCAGCTTCATATCGACGGGCAAGGCCATCGCCCAGTCCACCAGTTCGTGGCTCAGCATCGGCACGCGCACTTCAAGCGAATGGGCCATGCTCGCCCGGTCGACCTTGGTGAGCATCGCGCCGGGCAGATTGAGTGCCAGATCGGCATAGGCGAACTGTTCGAGCGTATCGGGCGAGATCGCCGCCGGATCGGGAAAATATTCGTCGCGCAGCCGCTCGAACGGGCGCGCCGCCTCGAACATCGCGAAGAAATCGGGATCGTAGACGCGCGCGCGAAAGGCCGGCGAGGTGATTTGCGTCTTGGCGAAGAAACGCGCGATGCCGTCGGGCAGGGCCGCGCTGCCCGCTGCCTTCTGCCAGCGCTGTAGCACATAATTCCATTGCGGCACCGGCGTCGACGGCAGCGCGGTGATCGAGCATGCAAGCGCGCGCACGGCCGGCGGCAACGATCCGATCTTCCGTTCGGTGAGGTGGCGCTTATAGCCCATGAACAGCTCGTCGCCGCCGTCGCCCGACAGCACCACCTTCACATGCTCGGCCGCGATCCGGCTGACATACCAGGTGGGCACCGCCGATGGATCGGCGAACGGTTCGCCATAGCAGCGCTGCACCTGCGGCAGCAGCTCGGTCGCCGCCTTGAGGTCGACCATGTGGGTGCTGTGGTCGCAGCCCAGGTGGCGCGCGATCGCCTCGGCATAGGGCGCTTCGTTGAAACGCTCGATCGGAAAGCCGATCGTGAAGGTCTTGACCGGCGCATCCGACAGCTCCGCCATCGCGGCGACGACCGCCGAGGAATCGATGCCGCCCGACAGGAAAGCGCCCACCGGCACGTCCGAAACCATGTGGCGCCGGACCGTCTCGCGCCAGCGCTCGCGGAACTGCGCGACCCATTCGTCGACGGGGAGCGGCGCGCTTTGGCGGTAGCGCGGTTGCCAGAAGACGCGCTCGACCGCCTCGCCGGCCGGGCCGATCTCCAGCCAATGACCAGGCGCGAGCTGGCGAACCTGGCTGTAGATCGCACGCGGCGCGCGAATATGGCCGAAGCTGAAATAATCATGCACCGCGCGCGGCGACACGTCGAAGCGATGGCCGGGCAGACGCAGCAGCGCCTGTATCTCCGACGCGAAGGCGAGACCGCCCGCCTGCTCGGTCACATAGAGCGGCTTCATGCCGACGGGATCGCGCGCGAGGATCAACCGCCGCTCGCGCCGGTCCCACAGCGCGACGGCGAACATGCCTTCCAACCGCTCCCACGCGCCTTCGCCCCAGTGCCGCCAGGCATGGAGGACGACCTCGGTATCGCTCCGGCTGCGAAACACCTGGCCGGCGGCGGTCAGCTCGCGGCGGAGCGCATCATGATTATATATCTCGCCGTTGAGGACGATGGCGAAGCGGCCGTCCTCGCTTTCGATCGGCTGATGCCCGCCGGCGATGTCGATGATGCTCAGCCGGCGCATCCCGAAGCCGAAATCGCGATCGACAAGAATGCCTTCGTCGTCCGGACCGCGATGGACGATCGTGCGGCACTGTCTTTCGATGGCGTCGCACGCGACGTGACGCCCGCCGCGCGCATACCAGCCCACAATTCCGCACATGGCTTCGATCCCCGCCCGAAGGTCGCTTCGTACAATAAGCGGGGCCCGGAAGGAATAGCGCCACGAGGACCGTTTCCCCTCCGAAACCGTCGGCTTGCTTTACACATCGGCTTTCAGTTCCACCGCCCACTCCCCGCGCCACGGGCATTTCGGCATCTGGCACGGACATTGCTTACCTGTTCGGCGGACCTGTCAGAGGCGAGTGAGGATAGAGTATATGTTGAAGAAAACCGTGTTAGCTTTGGCACTTGCGACCGTGGCCGCCGCCCCGGCGAGCGCCGCGACCAACCTCCTGCTGAACGGCAGCTTCGAACAGGGGACGGACGGATTCGACCATTGGACCCTCGGCGGCACCACCAACTATCCGCCCGTGGCGATCACCTACGGCTCGGCGACCGGTTATCCGACCGGGGCGTTCGGTGAGGCGGTGCCCGTCGACAATGCCGTCAGCTCGAACAGCGAGGATGCCGGCAACCGCGGCGCCTATTTCGTGTCCGACTTCGCCAATCCGCAGACGCTGAGCCAGGCAATCACGCTCGAAGCGGGCAAGTGGTACACGGTCGGCTTTGATATCTACGCCCCGGCCAACGGCAATGCCAATGCCGGCGACGCGACGCTGGCGGCATCGCTCAACGGCGTCGATTTCACCACCTTCACGCTGCCGGGCCTCGCGGCCACCACCTGGACGCATTATGAGACCACCATTCAGGCGCTCTCGGACGACGGCCAGTTCCAGTTCGCGTTCAACACGAACTTCAACCCGTCGAAGGACTTCGTGATCGACAAGGTGTTCGTGAGCGAAGCCGCGGTGCCCGAGCCCGCGACCTGGGCGATGATGATCGCCGGTTTCGGCCTGATCGGCCTGTCGATGCGCGCCCGTTCGCGCAAGATCAGCTTCGTGGCCGCCTGAGCCCATTCGCTGAACGCATGAAAACGCCGTCGGCTGAAAGGCCGGCGGCGTTTTCTTTGGGTGTTCCAGACCGCGCTCAATCTTCCCTGTCGCGCGCGGCTTCTTCCTCGACGGTGAGGAAGGCTTCGGGAACGGCTTCGAGGCGCGCCCGCGGTATCGGGTCGCCGCTCAGGTCCGACAGGCCGTAGCTGCCTTCATCGATCTTCGCGAGCGCGCGATCGATCGCACGAAGCCGCCGGTCGCCCGCGACATGCAGTCCTTCGTCGATCTCGACCTGCTGGAGGCGCTGGCCCTCATCCTCATATTGGCGCGCCTCGTCGCCATAATTTTCCTGCACCGCTTTCTCGCTGGCCTCGCCTTCCCGCTCCTCGCCAAGGAGATGGGTACGCAGCGCCACAAGACGGGTGCGCTGGCGCTCGATGAACGCGCGATCGTCATCGGACATCGTCCCTCCTTCCCGGGGCTCATGCCGCGTGCATCGGCGGGCCCGTCCCTAGAAGTAAACCGCCATTGCGGCGGTTCGTTGCAGGACGCGAGTGGGGGGCCCTCTCAAGGCCGTCCTCGCCCTGACCGACGGGATTCGAAAAGCCTGGCGGGCCCATAGTGCCGCTGGCTCGCGGTGCCTGAACGGCAAGATGGTGTCAGGCGACAACCAGATCCCCGTCCGGCGCATCAAAGGCCGCTTCAAACCCGTCGGATCATGCTCTAGCGGATCGGGATGACCATTCGTCTTGAAGTCCCGGGCGACATCCACGCTATCCGCGCCGTTACGGCCGCTGCGTTCAAGGACGCGGCGTACAGCAGCCAAACCGAAGCGCGCATTATCGACGCCCTTCGAGGTGCGGGGGCGCTCAGCCTGTCCCTTGTTGCCGAGGAGCAAGGCCGCGTTGTCGGACACGCCGCATTTTCCCCCGTCACCATCGATGGCGAGGCGGGCCGGTGGTTCGGGCTGGAGCCGGTGTCCGTGGAACCGGCGCATCAACGTCGCGGCATAGGCGAGGCGCTGATCCGCGAAGGATTGAACCGGCTGATCGCCGGCGGCGCCGAGGGTTGCGTCGTGCTGGGTGATCCAGCCTATTATGGGCGCTTCGGCTTCGTCAGCGATCCCGATCTACGATTTAGCGACGCGCCTACAGAATATTTTCAGCGACTGAGCTTTGGTGAGTCCAGGCCCAAAGGTGAAGTAAGCTATCATGTGGGCTTCAACGCCCGGTAAGTGCCCCGAACCGCCGATCGGGTTTACAGGTCGCCAACCTGGCTCCGCATACCGTCGATCAGGCGGTCGAACAGCGCGATGCCGGCGTCGATTTCCTCCACCGACCAGCCGTCGAGCATTTCGCGCCGCATCTGGTCGGTGCGGGCGATCATCTGCTCGACGAAAGCGGCGCCCTTGGCCGTCGGCTGGATGGTTTTCGAACGACGATCGGTGCCCCGCACGCGCTGGATCAGGCCGTCGCGCTCGAGCTTGTCGAGCAGGCGGACGAGCGTCGGCCCCTCGATCCTGAGGCGCGTCGCCAAGGCTTTCTGCGTGCTGCGGCCACCCGACAGCGTGATGACCAGCATCACTTCCCAGCGCGCGCGCGTCTGCCCGCTCGCGCGCAGCTCATTCTCAAGCCGGATTCGCCACCGCCGCATCGCCTCGCGCAGCTTGCTGGTGAAGCGGAAGCGCAGATCCTCCATCGAGTCGGGCGCATACCATTCGGCATAATGCGCGAAGGCCTTGGAAGGCGGGACGTGGGGTGCGCCGTCCTTGTCGTCGGTCGCCCGGTATTTGGCCGTTCCCTTCACGCGCCGACCGTCACGAGCATCACCCCCGCCTCTTCCCCGCGCTTCGATGTCATGCCGGGCGAAGCTTCCGCACCGCCTCACCATAAGGCCGCATCGCCAGCCACATCAGGAAGGCGCCGCCCGGCGCGAGGACCGCGGCAAAGCCCGTCATCGAATAGCGCAGCATCGCTTCTTCCTGAAGTACGAGATCGGTGACGAGGGCGATGACGAGGGGACCAAGCCCGGTGCCGATCACGCTGATCGTGAAAAGGTAGAGCGCGCTTACCTGCGCGCGCATCTCATTGGGGGTGACGATCTGGATCGCACTGTTCTGCGCGGGCGCGCTCATCAACCCGAAGATCGAGGCGAGGACGCCGCAGGCAAAGGCGAGCCAGCCCGTCGGCATCAGCGGTCCCGCGATCGCGAACGGCACCGACAATGCCTGCGTCACGACACAGACGCGCACCATCGCATCGGGATTGCCGCGCCCGTTCATCCATTCGGCGAGCCAGGTGCCCGTGATCAGCGCGATCGGCGTCGAGATGACGAGCGACAGGCCGAGCAGCGGACCCGCCACTTCCGGCCCCCAGCCATAGGTCCGCTCGTAAAACGCCGGCCGCCACATCGCGAGGCCCATATGCTCGATCGAGCCGATGCCGATGCTGAGGAACAGCGGCAGATAGACTGCGCGGCGCGACAGGAGAAAGGCGCCGACATCGCGCAACGGCACCGATCCGCGCACCCGGCGGTTACGCCGCACCGGCTCGCGCACCGTCATCAGGAAAAGCACGGCGGTGACGAGCCCCGGCACCATGCAAACCAGGAAAACGAGCTGCCATGGGCGCGCATGGCCGATCAGCGGCAGCGAGAGGGGTCCCATCGCGGAAAACCAGGCGAGCAGTACGCCGCCCAGAAACAGCGCGCCCGCCATGCCGGCGCTGATGCCGAACTGATAAATAGCGAACGCGCGCGGCAGTCTGTGTGGCGGGACCAGATCGGAGATCATCGACATCGACGAGGGGCCGGCGACCGATTCGGCCCCGCCGACGATCCCGCGCGCGACGAAGAGCTGCACGAAGCTCTTCGCGAACCCGCAGAGGGCAGTGCCGATGCTCCAGATCGCAAGCCCGCCCGCGAGGATGATCTTGCGGCTGCGCACGTCGCTGACCCGCGACATCGGCAGGCCGACGCACATGTAGACAAGCGAGAAGGCAAAGCCGACGATCAGGCTGATCTCGGTATCCGAGAGCGCGAGGTCGCGCTTGATCGGCTCGACCAGCAGATTGATAATGCCGCGATCGACGTTCGACAGCATGGTGACGAAGGCGATCAGCCCGATCGTGTACCAGGCGCGTCCGGCCGACGGCCAGGGCTGCTCCGCCGCGCCGGACGCGGCGGGCAGAGGATCGGCATTATGCATCCGACATCGCGTGGTCGACGGTCGCGGTCGGCGTGCTGCCGTCGATCAGGGTCGTTCGGCGCATATCGCGCGGATAAAGCGTGTCCTCGAACGGCGTTGCGCGGTGCATCGTGCAGCGATTGTCCCAGACGACGAGATCGCCCACCTGCCATTCATGGGTGTGGACGAATTGCGGCTGCGTGGCGAACTCGATCAGCTCGTCGAGCAGCTTCGCGCCCTCCGCCCGGTCCATGCCCACGATGTGCGAGGCATGGCGCGCCAGATAGAGCGACCAGCGGCCCGTGCGCGGATGTTTCATCAGCAGCGGCTGCCGCGCCGAGGGGATCAGCGCCTGCTCCTCCTCGGTGGCGGGGGGATAGCCCGCCAGCGAGCGCGAATGCCAGATCGAATGTTCCGCCTCCAGCCCTTCGAGCCGCGCCCTCAGATCATCCGGCAGCGCGTCATAGGCCGCGCGCATATCGGCGAACTGCGTCTCGCCGCCGCTCGGCGGAATCACATGGGCGAGCAGCATCGAATAAGAGGAACGCGCCGTCCGAAACGAGCTGTCCGTATGCCATTGCTGGTTGCCCTTGTTGAACAGCCGGCGCTTCTCGTCCATCCGGATCGCGCCCATGCGATCGAGATTGCCGGCGTCGAACAACTCGGGATAGTCGAAGCGCGGCGTCGAGCTGCGCGCGCGGGGCGCATGTTCCAGATCGCCGAACAGCCGGCTGAACGCGACATGGTGCCGATCGTCGAGGCCCGAACCGCGAAAGACACACAGCGCGTAGCGATCGAACAGCTGCCAGCATTCCTCCACCAGCCGTTCATTCGGCCGCGCCAGGTCGGCGCCGAAAATCTCGGCGCCGAATTCCGGCTTCGCGCTGACGACCTGCATCCTCTTGCTCTCCATCAGTAGGCGAATCGTGCACCGATCGTGAAGCGGCGGCCGATCATATCGAACAGGAACGGATTGGTGCCAGAACCGCTGTATACGTTCACCGGCGGCGTGGGGTTCGTCAGATTCTTCACCGCGCCATAAAGTTCGACACTGCGCGAATCGCCGATATCGAAGCGGTAGCTGGCGCCGATATCGATATAGAGCATTGCTTCGATATGATTGTCGCTGATGCTGTTCGGCAGATCGGTGCTGTAGCCCTTGTCGGTCGGACCGACGAGCGTCACGTCCATCCTGCCGGCGCTGATGTAGCGCGCCTGGATGTTAGCGCTGAACGGGCCGTCATCATAGGTCAGCGTCGAATTCACCGTCCAGCGCGGCAGGCCCGGCTGGCTGCCGGTCTGCACGCCGGTCTGCCCGGCGCGATTGATCGAGCCGACCGAGTCGACCGTGATCAGATCCTTCACATAGGCGCCGAGCACGCGGACGCCGAGCCGCTTCTGCCCGCCGAGCGAAACGCGATAGTCCGCCTCCAGATCGACGCCGCGCACGATCAGCGTGTTGAGGTTCAACCAGGGGTTGCGCACCTCGCTGATCGCGTCGCCGTCGAAGGTGATGAGGGAGCAGAATTCGGGCACGCCCGCCGTCTGGCAGCGATCGACGATCGTCTGTGCGCCGACCTGGCTGATCGCGTCCTTGATCTTGATGTCATAATAATCGGCCGAGATGCGCAGGCCGTTGAGCAGCCGGCCGCGCGGCGAGAGCACGACGCCTGCCGTCCAGCTGTCGGCGATCTCGGGCTGGAGAGCATCATTACCGCCTGTGAAGACACGCGGCAGATATTGGACGCCGTCACGATCGACCACGCGCGAGGAAACCGAACTGGTCGAGCCGAACAATTCGAGCAGGTTGGGCGCGCGGATATCGCGTGACCGCGTCGCACGGACGCGCAGCCACTCGACCGGATCATAGGTGATCCCGGCCTTCCAGGTCGTCACGCTGCCGCTGGTGCTGTAGTCGGTCAGGCGCACCGCGCCGTTCAGTTCCAGCGATTGGGCGAAGGGCAGGTCCTTCGCCAGAGGCACCGCCACCTCGGCATAGGCTTCCTTGACGTTCACCGATCCCGAAACCGCGCTGCCGTTGCCGACATACCAGCCGTTGGCGAGCGAAATCGGATCGGCGTCGCCCCGGATCGAATCCTTGCGATATTCAACGCCGACCGCGATGGGCACCGGACCCGCCCATGTCGAGAACAGGTTGCCGCGCAGGTTGGCGGCCGCGACGTGCTGCTCGATCGTCGAGGTCTGCCAACCCGTGCCATAGAAGAAGCCCTTGGCCTTCGGATCCCACTGATTGATGCCGAACAGGTTCACCGGGATACAGGCGGCATTGTCGTTGTTCGGATTACTGTCCGCATTGATCCGGCAGACGATATCGCCCGCGCCGTTGCGCACCGCATCCACCGCGAGCGGGAACAGCGCCTGGATACGGTTGTTCGCCATCTGCTGCTCGTAGCGGTTGTGGCCATATTGATAATAAGCGTCCCACTCCCAGGAACCACCCAGCTTGCCCTCCAGGCCGGCGGTGCCGCGGATCGTCTTGTTCTCGCCGCGATATTTGGCGACGCCGAAATCATCGCCGTCACGCGCGAGGCTGATGCTCGTCAGCCCCTTGTCGACCATCTCCTGATGGATCGCCTCGGGAATGAAGGGGTTGTTCACGTCGATCTTGATTGCGAGATCGCGGAACTGCGCGCCGTTTTGCGTGCCGAGCACATTGCCATAGGTGAGTTCGGCAAAGGCCTTGATATCGTCGGTCAGCTCGTAGCTTGCGCTGCCGAAAGCCGTGTAACGGCGCACCGGCGATTTCATGAGGTGCGCCGAGGTGAACGGGTCCCGATGCTCGTGCCCGCCCACCATCGCGAAGGTCGACGGCCACTGGCCATATTCGAACGGGGTCGGCGACGGCGTACCATCCGCCAGGAAATAGGTGCCGCGCAGCGCGCCGCTGTTGATCAGGCCGCTCGTCAGCAGCGTAGGCTGCTTGTTCGGCAGGGTGACGCGGTTGGGCAGCGCATTGTTCGGGTGAGGATTGGCGGCCGTCGGCGCGACCCAGTCATTATTGGTGAAATTGCTGTAGCCGAGCGCGCACCAGTCGATCTCGTAACATCCGCCGATACCGTCATTCTTCGAATATTCGAAGGCGGCGACGACATGACCGCGCCCACCGCCGAAGCCGGTGCCGCCGGCGATAGAGAACTGATAATTGCGATCGTCGCCCCGCTCGGAGATGCCATATTGCATCTGCCCGCGCAGCCCCTCCAGCTCGGTATCGAGGACGAGGTTGACGACACCCGCGACCGCGTCCGACCCGTAGGCCGCCGACGCGCCGCCCGTCACCACTTCGGCGCGCTTCACCAGCATCGTGGGGATCAGGTTGAGATCGACGGTGCCCTGCGGCGAACTGGGAATGAAGCGGCGGCCGTTGACGAGCACCAGCGTCCGCTGCGGCGCCAGGCCGCGCAGGTCCACCGTGCGCGCGCCGATATTGCCGGTAATCGTGACAAAGGAATTTTCCGGGGTCTGGCTGGCGCGGAAGGCCGGCAATTCGTTCAACACCTCGGCGATATTGGTGTCGCCCTGTGCGCGGATATTGTCCGCCCCGACCACCGTGAGCGGCGTCGGCGAGGTGAAGCCCTGGCTGGCGAGGCGCGAGCCGGTGACGATGATCTCGCCCGCGTCACCCGCATTGTCCTGTGCGAAAGCGGGCGCGCCCGCACATGCCGCCAGCGCCGCGAACATCGCGAAACGGCTGACCCCGACCAGGGCCGAGGCACACTTCTCCCTTGCCTGAAGCGCCATCGTCATCCTCCCCATTCCATTGATAGCTATTCGGTTGCCTCACAACTATCTCTCTTGAAAATGAAGTCAACGAATATCGATAGCCGAGCTACACATTTATTCCGCAAAGAACGACGCGAGGGCACTATCTCTGGAAAAATTTCTCTTAAATACTAGATAGTTATGATGCGGGCTTCCGCGTTTTCAGCAGTCCGCTTCTTGTCCGGCGAACGCCGGAATCCCCGGATGTTGAATCGATCGACAAGGAAGCACGCGCGTGGGTGACGGAAGGTTCTCCATCCGACTGTCGGATGAACGACAGCCTCAGCGATCGTTCAGCGCAGGGGGCTTAGCCCTGTCTGCCTCATCGACAGACATGAGGAGCGTCCGATGCGCCTTTTCCTCGCCGCCGCGCTGGCGGCCGCCGCCCTTGTCAGCGGGACAGCCCCTGCCGCCGCCCGGCCTCATTATGGCGGCTATTACAATCATCACCATTATGATCGTCGCGCGCACGACCGCTGGGAGCGGCGTCGCATGATCGAGCAGCGCCGTCACTGGCGCGCGGAACAGCGCCGCCGGGCGCGCGCCCATCGCGAATATTGCCGCTGGCACCGTTGCTGGTAGGCGTCAGGCCCTGACGGGCAGCCCCGCCGCCGCCAGCGCCGCACGCGCCTCGGCTATGCTGTGCTGGCCATAATGGAAGATCGAGGCGGCGAGCACCGCGCTCGCCCCTCCTTCCACGATCCCGGCGACCAGATCATCGAGAGTGCCGACGCCGCCGCTGGCGATGACGGGCACCTCCACCCGGTCCGCGATTGCGCGGGTAAGCGCTAGATCATAGCCGTCCCGCGTCCCGTCACGGTCCATCGAGGTGATAAGCAGTTCGCCCGCGCCTAACGTGGCGAGGCGTTCCGCATGTGCCACTGCGTCAATGCCTGTGGGGCGGCGGCCGCCATGGGTGAACACTTCCCAGCGCCCCGGCGCGACCTGCCGGGCATCCACCGCGCCGACGACGCACTGGCTGCCGAACCGCTCCGCCAGATCGGCAACCAGTTCGGGCCGGGCGACCGCGGCCGAATTCACCGCTACCTTGTCCGCCCCGGCGAGCAGCAGGGCGCGCGCATCCTCGGTGCTGCGGACGCCGCCGCCGACGGTGAGCGGCATGAAGCAGACGGCGGCGGTACGCGCCACCACGTCGAGGATCGTGCCGCGCCCTTCATGCGTCGCGGTGATGTCGAGGAAGCACAGCTCGTCGGCGCGCGCCGCGTCATACACCTTCGCCTGCTCCACCGGATCGCCGGCATCGGCGAGATCGACGAAGTTGACGCCCTTGACGACGCGGCCGCCCGCCACGTCGAGACAGGGTATGATCCGTGCGCGGACGGTCATTCGCCCCGTGCGGTCCTGAGCGCGCTCTTCAGATCCAGCCGGCCGTCATAGATGGCGCGGCCGACGATCACGCCCGCAATGCCCTCGGCATGGTGCCGCGCGAGATCGAGAATATCGACGAGGCCCGCGACGCCACCGCTGGCGATCACCGGGATCGAGGTGTGGCGCGCCAGTTCGATCGTCGCTTCGACGTTGCAGCCCTTGAGCAGTCCGTCGCGCCCGACATCGGTGAACAGCAACCCGGCGACGCCGGCGTCTGCGAAGCGGTGCGCGAGATCGATCACCGACATGTCCGACACGGCGGCCCAGCCGTGCGTCGCGACGCAGCCGTCACGCGCATCGACGCCGACGACGATGCGGCCGGGCAGATCGCGCGCCGCGCCGCGCACCAGATCGGGGTCCTGCAACGCCGCGGTGCCGATCACGACCCGATCGACGCCAAGGCCGAGCCAGCGATCGATCGCGGCGCGATCGCGTATGCCCCCGCCAAGCTGGATGCGGCCGGGAAAGGCCTTGATGATCGCCTCCACCGCATCGCCGTTGACGGCATGCCCCGCAAATGCGCCGTCGAGATCGACGACATGCAGATGATCGGCACCGACCTCGGCAAAGGCTGCGGCCTGCGCGGCAGGATCGTCGCCATAGACGGTGGCGCGGTCCATATCGCCCTGGGCGAGGCGGACGACCTTGCCGCCCTTCAGGTCGATCGCGGGATAGACGATCAGGCTCATGGCCGCCACTCCAGAAAGCGATTGAGGAAGGCCAGCCCGTAAGCCTGGCTCTTTTCGGGATGGAATTGCACGCCGATAATGGTGTCGCGCGCGACCGCCGCCGTCACCGGGCCGCCATGATCGGTGATGGCGGCCAGATCGGCGCGATCGGCGACGTCGAACGCATAGCTGTGCAGGAAATAGGCTTCACCGGGCACGATCAGCGGATGCGGCGTCACCGGCGTCACGTCGTTCCAGCCCATGTGCGGCACCTTGAGGGCCGAATCGGCGGGCGAGATGCGGCGGACGGTTCCCCCGATCCAGCCGAGACCACGCCCGGCATCATACTCCTCACCCTCCTCGGCCAGCAATTGCATGCCCACGCAGATGCCGAGGAAGGGCCGCCCGCGCCCGCGCACCGCTTCCTCCATCGCATCGACCATGCCGGGCAGCGCGGAGAGCGCGCCCATGCACGCCGCGAAGGCGCCGACGCCGGGCAGGACGATTCGATCGGCCGCGCGCACCAGCGCCGCGTCGGCGGTGACGGCGATATCGTGTGCACCCGCCGCCCGCAGTGCATTTTCCACCGATCTCAGATTGCCCGCACCATAATCGACGAGCGCGATGCGCTCAGCCATGGCCGCCCAGCGTTCCCTTGGTCGACGGCACCGAATCGGCCTTGCGCGGATCGATCTCGATCGCGGCGCGCAGCGCGCGAGCGAGCGCCTTGAAGGCGCTTTCGATCCGGTGGTGGTTGTTGCGGCCGTAGAAATTCTCGACGTGGAGCGTGATCCCCGCACTGCCGGCGAAGGCATGGAACCAATGCTCGAACATCTCGGTATCCAGCTCGCCCAGCTTTGCTTGCGTGAAGTCGAGCTTCCAGACGAGGAAGGGCCGGCCGCTGATGTCGATCGCGACGCGCGTCAGCGTCTCGTCCATCGGCGCATAGGCGTGGCCGAAGCGTGTGATCCCCTTGCGATCGCCCAGCGCCCTGGCGAACGCCTCGCCGATCGCGATGCCGCAATCCTCGGTCGTGTGATGCTGGTCGATGTGCAGATCGCCCGTCGCGCGCACCGTGAGATCGATCAGCGAGTGGCGCGAAAGCTGCTCCAGCATATGATCGAGGAAGCCGATGCCGGTGGACACGTCATAGCGGCCCGTTCCGTCGAGAGCGAGTTCGACGGAGATTTCGGTTTCGTTCGTCTTGCGGTGGACCGAGGCGCTGCGCATGGCGGATGCTATAGCGTGCCCGCGCGCCCATGCAACGCGTCTTGACCGGTTCGACGCCAGCGTTCACCTAGGGGCCATGACCGAGACGCCGCCCGACAGCCTGATTCCCTATGACGAGATCGTCCAGGAGGCGCTGCGCGCCGTCGTCGGCCGCGTACTGGGCGAGGTGCAGGCCAATGGCGGGCTGCCCGGCCAGCATCATTTCTACATCACCTTCAAGACCGGCGCCGCCGGGGTCGACATCCCCCAGCATCTGGTCGAGCGTTTTCCCGACGAGATGACGATCGTCATCCAGAACCGCTATTGGGACTTGAAGGTAGGGCCGACCGGCTTCGAGGTGGGGCTTTCCTTCAATCAGGTGCCCTCGCGGCTCGTCATCCCCTTTTCGGCGGTGACCGGCTTCGTCGATCCGGCGGTGAATTTCGCGCTCCAGTTCCAGTCGCAGGATGACGGGGAGGATGACGCGCCGGCCAGCACACCCGCCGGCAACGACGCCCCGATCGCCGAGCCGGTGGAAGACGGATCGAACGTCGTCTCGGTGGATTTTACCCGCAAGAAGTAAGCGCCGTCCCGTCGGGCGGCGGGAGCAGGACATGGCAGATACCCGGCCCGAATCTGACAGCTTCGGCACGATCGACGTGCCGGCCGGCGCCTATTGGGGCGCGCAGACGCAGCGATCGATCCGCAATTTCCCCTTCGGGCCGGAGGAGCGGATGCCGATCGCGATCGTCCGCGCGCTGGCGCGGGTGAAGCGCGTCGCCGCCGACGTCAACCGCGCGCACGGCCTGGCGAGCGAGATTGCCGACGCGATCGAAACCGCCGCCGACCGGATCATCGCGGGCGAGCATGACGACCAGTTCCCGCTCGTCATCTGGCAGACGGGATCGGGCACCCAGTCGAACATGAACATGAACGAGGTGATCGCTGGCCTCGCCAACGAGGCGCTGACCGGCCAGCGCGGCGGCAAGTCGCCGGTTCATCCCAACGATCATGTGAACAAGAGCCAGTCGTCGAACGACAGCTTCCCCACCGCACTCCATGTCGCTGCGGCGCTCGCAGTACATGAGCGGTTGCTGCCCGCACTGCGTGTAATGCAGGCATGCCTCGCGGAGCGGGCAAAGGCCTGGAACGATATCGTCAAGATCGGCCGGACCCATCTCCAGGACGCGACGCCGCTCACGTTGGGCCAGGAATTTTCGGGTTACGCGGCGCAGATCACGGCGGGAATCGCACGGATCGAGGACGTATGCCCGCGCCTCCATCGCCTCGCGCAGGGCGGCACGGCGGTCGGCACCGGCCTCAACGCCCCGCGCGATTTTGGCGAAGCGTTCGCGCAAGGCATGGCGCGGCTGACCGGCCTGCCCTTCGAGCCCGCTTCGAACCGGTTCGAGGCGCTGGCGACGCATGACACGCTGGTCGAGCTGTCGGGCGCGCTCAACGTGCTCGCCGTCTCGCTTTCGAAGATCGCCAACGACATTCGGCTGCTGGGCAGCGGGCCACGCTGCGGGCTGGGCGAACTGCACCTGCCCGAAAATGAGCCGGGCAGCTCGATCATGCCCGGCAAGGTGAACCCCACCCAGTGCGAGATGCTGACGATGGTCGCGGCGCAGGTGATGGGCAATCATGTCGCGATCACCGTCGGCGGCCTGCAAGGGCATCTGGAGCTGAACGTGTTCAAGCCGCTGATCGGCGCGAACGTGCTCCGCTCGATCGATCTGCTGGCGCGCGGCATGCTTTGCTTCACCACCCATGCGCTCGACGGGCTCGAACCCGATCGCCAGCGCATCGCCGAACTCGTCGATCGTTCGCTGATGCTCGTCACCGCACTTGCGCCCGAGATCGGCTATGACAAGGCGGCGAAAATCGCCAAGCACGCGCACGAACAGGGCCTCACCCTGCGCAAGGCGGGTCTTGCGCTCGGCCTGGTCGACGAAGCGACGTTCGACCGGCTGGTGAAGCCCGAACGGATGCTGGGCGCCAGGACTGGCCTTTCAGCATAAGGCACATCCGTCACCCTGCGGACGCCATGTCCATGGGCTCGGCTCGTTTTGTGTCCTGGCAAACCGCCTCCATGGATTCCGACTTTCGTGGGAATGACGGAGAAGGTTTGGGTTATTGAAAACGCGACCGGTACCCGTTGCGGCTCACAACTGCTAGTGCGATTGATTTGCATTACGAATCATAGTAGCGGACCTCTTAGCGCCCCAGGGGAAAGGGAGGACCGCCATGCACGCCGCATACAGGCGCTCTTCCAACCGGCCGGATGTCGCCTTCTTCCACGCCAGCTTCCCTTTCGCCCCGCAGATCGATCAGGTAGAGGAGCGCGAACGCTCCACCTATGGCGAAGGGCGCCGGCCCAACTGGTTGGTCATCTTCCTTATCGTCGCGCTCCATGCAGTGATTCTCGTCGCGATCACGCGGGCGCATATGTTGGAGGTGAAGAAGGCGCCGCCGCCGCTCGTCGTCAATCTCATCACGCTGCAACCGCCACCGCCCGAGCGCACGTCCGAGCCAACACCGCCGAAGCAGGTCGCTCAGCCCGAAATTATCTCACCGCCGCCGCTGGTACGAGCCGCCACGCCGGCCCCGGCGCCGGTACTCGTCGCCGCGACGCCTCCGCCACCGCAGATGGTCGCGGTGGCACCCCCTGCCCCCAAGGCCATCGCCACGACGACCGATGCGGGGGATCTTTCCTCGACGATGATTTCGGCGAAGCCGCCGCGCTATCCGATCGAATCGCGCCGCAAGCATGAGGAAGGCACCGTCACCCTGCGCCTCACGCTCGGGCCCGATGGTGGTGTCGCCGACATCGTCATCGCGCACAGCAGCGGCTTCGTGCGGCTCGACAAGGCCGCGATCGACGCGGTCCGCCACTGGCGCTGGTCCCCCATGATACGCGACGGACGGCCGGTCAGCGTGCGCGGGATCGTCGAGATTCCCTTCATCCTCAAGGGCTGAGCCGATGATGATCGCGATCCCGGGCGTGCTCGACGCCGGCTCCGTCGCGCGCTGCCGCGAGACGCTCGCCGCCGCCGAATGGGCCGATGGCAACGCCACGTCGGGCCCACAATCGGCGCTCGCCAAACATAATCTCCAGCTTCCCGAGGATTCGTCCGCCGCGCGCGAACTGGGTGGACTCATCCTCGACGCGCTGGGACGATCTGCGCTGTTCATCGCCGCCGCGCTGCCGCTCAAGGTGTTTCCTCCGCTCTTCAATCTCTATGAAGGCGGCGGGCGGTTCGAGACGCATGTCGACAATGCGATCCGTATCCGGCGCGGCAGCGATTTTCGTATCCGGTCGGATCTTTCGGCGACGCTCTTTCTTACCGATCCCGACAGCTATGACGGCGGCGAACTGGTGGTCGAGGACCATCTCGGCACGCACGCGGTGAAGCTGCCGGCCGGCGACATGATCCTCTATCCGGCGTCGAGCCTGCACCACGTCACGCCGGTAACGCGTGGCGCGCGCCTCGCCTCTTTCTTCTGGATACAGAGCATGATCCGCGACGACAGCGCGCGACGCACGCTGTTCGATCTCGACAGCGCGATCCAGACGATCGCCGCTGATCGCGGGCAGGACGATCCCGCGATCATCCGCCTTACCGGCATCTATCACAATCTGCTGCGCCGCTGGGCGGACGCCTGATAGAAGCCGGGAAGGCGCCGTTCAGGCCGCCGGCACCTTGCCCGGACGACTGACCTTGACGATCTTCAGCCGCCGCTTGTGCCCTTCGCGATCGGGCCACAAGATCGACTGCCCCTTGGCAAGGCCGATCAGCCCGGCGCCGATCGGCGTTAGGATCGATATCCGGCCCTGCGAAATGTCCGCATCGGGCGGATAGACGAGCTGAACGGTACGGCGCGTGTCGCTGCCCTCATCTACGAATTCGACGGTGGACATCATCGTCACGATGCCGGGCGGCATATCGTCCGCGCTGTGGATTTCGGCGCGTTCGATCTCGGTCAGCAGGAGATCGGCGATTTCGGGCAGGCGATGCTCGACGCTGAGCGCGAGGCCGGCGAGCTTGTCGCTTTCTTCGTCGATCATGTGGATCGCGGGCCGTTCGGCCGCGGACTTGGCGCGGGTCAAGGTGAGTCTCCGGTAGGAGGGCGACTGCCCATAATGTCAGAAAGTTGGATGCGGCTCTTTTGCCCCGGAGGCTCGTCCCCGGCGCTGGCCAGCGAGTCCCCGGGGCTAGTCGCCTGCGCGCGACTGTCCTGCATGGTGGCGGTTGCGCCGATGGAGAGCCTGTTTACCCATGGCGCGATGATGTTCGCCCCGGCGACGCATGTCAAACGGGATCGGCGGGGTGCCCGCCCGCCGATCCCGGCGACGTCAGCCCGCTTTTGCGGCGGGCGTATTCACCCCCATGCTCTGCAGGTAGCGCTTCACGTTACGCGCCGCCTGGCGGATGCGCTGCTCATTCTCCACCATGGCGATGCGGACATAGCCCTCGCCATCCTCGCCATAACCGACGCCGGGCGCGACCGCGACGCCCGCATGGGTCAGCAACTGCTTGGAGAATTCGAGGCTGCCGAGATGCGCGAGCGCGGGCGGCAGCGGCGCCCAGGCGAACATGCTGGCGCGCGGCGAGGGAATCTCCCATCCCGCGCGGCCGAAGCTCTCGATCATCACGTCGCGGCGGCGCTTGTAAAGCTGCCGATTCTTCTCGACGATATCCTGCGGCCCGTTGATTGCGGCGACGGCGGCCGCCTGGATCGGCGTGAAGGCGCCATAATCGAGATAGGATTTGACGCGCGTCAGCGCCGCGATCAGCGTCTTGTTGCCCACCGCGAAACCCATGCGCCAGCCGGCCATGCTGTAGGTCTTCGACATGCTGGTGAACTCGACCGCGACATCCTTCGCGCCCGGAACCTGCAGGATCGAAGGTGTCGGGCAATCGTCATAATAAAGCTCGGAATAAGCGAGGTCCGAGAGCAGCCAGATGCCATGTTCCTTCGCGAAGGCGACGAGCCGCTCATAAAAAGCGAGATCGACCACCTCGGCCGTCGGATTCGATGGATAGCCGACGACGAGCACCGAGGGCTTCGGCACGGTGAACTTCACCGCGCGGTCGAGTGCCTCCCAATAATGCTCGTCAGGCGTCGTCGGCACCGAACGGATCGTGGCGCCCGCGATGATGAAGCCGAACATGTGGATCGGATAGGACGGATTGGGCGCAAGCACGACGTCGCCCGGCGCGGTGATCGCCTGCGCCAGATTGGCGAGCCCTTCCTTGGAACCGAGCGTCACGACGACCTCGCTCTCGGGATCGACGTCGACGCCGAAGCGGCGGCCATAATAGCCCGCCTGCGCGCGACGCAGGCCAGTTATGCCTTTAGACGCCGAATAGCCGTGCGCGTCGGGCTTGCGCGCCACCTCACACAATTTGTCGATCACATGCTGCGGCGGCGGCAGGTCGGGGTTGCCCATGCCAAGATCGATAATGTCTTCGCCCTGCGCACGCGCCGCTGCCCGCATCGCGTTCACTTCGGCGATGACATAAGGCGGCAGGCGTTTGATGCGATAGAACTCTTCCGACATGATATCCTCTTGGACTGCACCTCCGGGCGGGAATCGCCGGGCGAAGGGCGAGCACGTTATAAAGCGGTTGCGCCCGCTTGGGCAGGGGCGGCCGCAAAAAGAGAAAAGGCAGGCAAATGACGCACGGCAAGGTCGAGGAAGAAGCCGCCGACGCCGCACCTTCGGCCTTCCCGACATTGGAAGCGATGCAGCATTGGACGGGGGTGATCGGCCGCGCCCAACAGATGATGCTGGAGGCGACCGCCGCCTTGCCCGACGCCGCGCGATTCGCCGAAACCCAGGCCGATTTCTGGACGGAGAGCGTTGCGCTCTGGCGACGCTTCCTGACCGCGGAGGGCGAACCGCGCGAGTCGTCGTCCACCGCCGATCGCGACCGCCGCTTCAATGCCGTCGCCTGGCGCGAAAATCCTGTCTTCGATCTGATTCGGCAAAACTATCTGCTGCTCAGCGCGTACATGCTGAAAGGCGTCGACGCGATCGAGGGGCTCGACGAGCGGCAACGCGAACGGCTGCGATTCACCACGCGGCTGGTGACGGATGCGATCAGCCCCGCCAATTCCCCCTTCACCAATCCCGAAGTGATGCAAAAGGCGATCGAGACCAGCGGCGCGAGCCTCCTCAAGGGGCTGGAACATATGCTCACCGATCTCGCGCGCGGTCAGCTCACCCATGTCGATCGGAACGCATTCGAACTGGGCCGCAACATCGCAACGACGCCAGGCAAGGTGATTCGCGAGACACCGCTCTATCAACTCATCCACTATACGCCGACGACGAAGCAGGTCTATTCGACGCCGCTCGTCATCTTTCCGCCGTGGATCAATCGCTTCTACATCCTCGATCTCAACCCCGAGAAAAGTTTCATCCGCTGGGCGACAGACCAGGGCCTCAGCGTCTTCGTCGTCTCCTGGAAATCGGCCGACGAGAGTCTCGCCCACGTGACGATGGACGATTATGTCCTGAGTGGCGAGCTGGACGCGATCGATGCGGTACGCGACCTGCTCGATGTGCCGGCGGTGCATGCGATCGGCTATTGCGTCGCGGGGACCAACCTCGCCGCCCTGCTCGCGCGTCTGGCGGTGACGGGCGAATCGGCGAAAGTGGCGAGCGCGACCTTCTTTGCCGCGCAGGTCGATTTCGCGCGCGCGGGCGAGTTGAAATTGTTCGTCGAGGAGGCTCATTCCGATCTGCTGCGCGGGCTGGCGGGCGAGGCGGGCTATCTCGACGGGCGCTACATGGCCGCGGTCTTCAACCTGTTGCGCGCGCGCGACCTCGTCTGGTCCTATGTCGTAAACAACTATTTGCTGGGCGAGGACTATCGGGCGTTCGACCTGCTCTACTGGAACGGCGATACGACCAACCTGCCGGTCCCCTGGCATCTTTCCTATCTGCAGGATCTCTATCGCGAAAACCGGCTCGTCCAGCCAGGCGCGCTGTCGGTGGGCGGCGTGCCGATCGACCTGACCCGCGTGACGACGCCCAGCTACGTCCAGGCCGGCCGCGAAGATCATATCGCGCCGCCTGAAAGCGTGTGGGAGATCACCCGCCATTTCGCCGGCCCGATCCGGTTCGTCCTCGCTGATTCGGGCCATATCGCCGGCGTGGTCAATCCGCCGGCGGCGCACAAATATCGGTACTGGACGCGCGACGACGACCAACCGACCGAGTCGTTTGAGGCCTTTCGCAATAGCGCGAGTGAAACGCTTGGAAGCTGGTGGCCCGACTGGATTCGCTGGATAGCGGCGCTGGATGGCCGGAAGGTGCCCGTCACCGGCGCGCGAATCCCGGGCGGCGGCAAGCTGCCCGCCCTTGAGGATGCGCCGGGACGCTACGTGCGGATGCGTTGAGTCGGCGGCATCGCGGGTCGAAGCGAGATCGGCGATGCTGCATCGCAATAAGAAATACTTGAAACCGTCATCCTCGGCGCCTATTGTGCAATGCAGCACAGTGCTGTCGGGAATGTGAGAATGACCGATTCGAAGCCGCCGCGCCCAAGACAGGCTAGACGTCCGGCGCGAACACCCGCCACGACGAAGCGGAAGCCGGATGTCCGCCCCGCCGTCCCGAAAAGCACATCGACTCCGCCGGCTCTTCCCCCCGTCCTCGCGGCTGCCGCGCCCGCGACCAGCGACAAAGGAAATGCAGATATGGCCACCAAATTCACTGAATCCGTCCCCCCCGCCGCCGACAAGGCGCAGGCGCTGCTCGGCGATTTCAATGCCCGCGCCAAGGCGGCTGTCGAGAAGACCGCGAAGCTGGGTGAGGAATTGAGCGATCTCGCCAAGGGCAATGCCGAGGCCCTGCTCGCCTCGGGCAAGGCGGCGGCACACGGCGCCGAAACGCTGGCACAGGAAGCAGCCGATTTCGGCAAGAAGCGCTTCGATCATGTCACCAACGCGCTCAGCGGCTTCGCGGCCGTGAAGTCGCCCACCGAACTGTTCCAGTTGCAGAGCGAGTTTGCGCGCACTTCGTTTGACGAGGCGGTCGCCGGCGTGTCGAAGTTCAGCGAGACCTGGCTCAAGCTGGCGGGCGAAGTGTTCCAGCCGCTGTCGAGCCGCTATGCCGTGGCGGCCGAAAAGATCCGCAACGCCGCGACGCTCTGAAGGAACTCCCGGCTCCGATGCAAGGGCCGGGCCGTCACGACTATTTCTCTATCGTCATCCCGCGTAGGCAGGGATCCATAGACGCGGCATGCGAACCCTTTGCGCGGGCCGTGCGTATGGATTCCCGCCTGCGCGGGAATGACGGAGAGAGTTTTGGCGCGCTTGCGTGAGAGCTGGAATCGCTTTCGCGCTTCGAAGCGGACAGGGAGATGTCTGCCACGGCTGTCGCGCGTTCCTCTCGACGCAACTGCCGTTTCCATTCAGGATTATGGCCGCTCACGGTGGCACGGCTGCTCCATTATCAGCGCTCGACGGCAGGCCTCGGGGAGGTTCGCCCCTTGCCCTCTCCGCTCCCGATGCCATATTCTCACCCTATTCCGAGCGAACGAGTACAGGACAATGCGCGCGGCAAGCCGATTTGAAATAGTGGGAATGGCCGAACGCAAGGATGGCGAGGACGGTGGCACCGGCCTCGGTGTCGCCACCCGTACGCGCACGCGCACCAAGAAGCCGCAGCCCTACAAGGTGCTGATGCTCAATGACGATTATACCCCTATGGAATTCGTCGTCCTCTGCCTCCAGCGTTTCTTCCGCATGGGAATCGAGGATGCGACGCGGGTGATGCTCCACGTCCACCAGAAAGGCGTCGGCGTCTGCGGCGTGTTCAGCTACGAAGTGGCCGAGACGAAGGTTGGCCAGGTGATCGATTTCGCACGCCAGCACCAGCATCCATTGCAGTGCACACTCGAAAAGGCGTGATCCGCGGCGTGGCGGGGCCACCTGCCGCTTGCGCGCCCTGTCGCGTTCGATAAGACGCGAACCCCATGGACAAGATCATCATTCGCGGCGGCAAGCGGCTTTCGGGCCGCGTGCCGATTTCGGGCGCCAAGAACGCCGTCTTGACGCTACTGCCCTGCGCGCTGCTGACGGCGGAGCGCTTCACGTTGCGCAATATGCCCCGTCTCGCGGACGTCGACAGCTTCGGCCACCTGCTGAACGAGCTGGGCGTGTCGACGACGACCGAACGATCGAAGGACGAGGATGTCGGCCGGGTGATGACGCTCGACGCCCGCGATCTCGCCTCGACCGTCGCCCCCTATGACATCGTGCGCAAGATGCGCGCCTCCATACTCGTGCTCGGCCCGCTGTTGGCGCGCGCGGGCGAGGCAACGGTGTCGCTGCCGGGCGGCTGCGCGATCGGCAACCGGCCGATCGACCTGCACCTGAAGGCGCTCGAGGCTTTGGGCGCAGAGATCGAGCTGACCGCCGGCTATGTCCGCGCTATCGCGCCTGCGGGCGGGCTGCGCGGCGGGCGCATCGTCTTCCCCGTCGTCTCGGTGGGCGCGACCGAGAATGCGCTGATGGCAGCCGTGCTCGCGAACGGCGAAACGGTGATCGACAATGCCGCGCGCGAGCCCGAGATAACCGACCTCTGCAACTGCCTCGTCGCGATGGGCGCACAGATTGAGGGTATCGGCGGCGAGCGGCTGGTGATCCAGGGCAAGACCACATTGCACGGCGCGGACTATCGGGTGATGCCCGATCGGATCGAGGCGGGAAGCTATGCCTGCGCCGCCGCGATCACCCGCGGCGAGCTGTTCCTGGCCGGCGCGCGCGCCGACGACATGACGGCTGTCCTCGACGGCCTCATTGAGGCGGGCGTCGGCGTTGACGTCAAGGAGGACGGCATCGCGGTCAAAGCAAACGGGCGGCTCAAGGGCCTGACACTCTCCACCGCTCCCTTCCCCGGCTTTCCGACCGACATGCAGGCGCAGTTCATGGCGATGCTGGCACTGGCCGACGGCGCGAGCGTGCTGACGGAGACGATCTTCGAAAACCGGTACATGCACGTCCCCGAACTGGCGCGCATGGGCGCCGATGTGGTGGCGCAGGGTCGGACCGCAGTGGTACGCGGCGCCGGCCATCTGGTCGGCGCTGAGGTGATGGCCACCGATCTGCGCGCCTCTATGAGCCTCGTCCTCGCCGGCCTCGCGGCGGAAGGGGAAACACGCGTCCACCGCGTCTATCATCTCGATCGGGGCTACGAACGGCTGGAGGAGAAGCTCTCGGCGGTCGGCGCCGATATCGAACGGGCAAGCTGACAGCGGTCAGCCCAGCACGTCGACGAGGTGGATGCCGAGGCCGACCAGCCCGCCGACCACCGTGCCGTTGATCCTGATATATTGGAGGTCGCGCCCAACGGCGGCCTCCAGCCGGCCGGTGACGGTTTCCGCATCCCAGCCGCGCACCGTATCGGAAACGAGCCGGACGATGCCGTCGCCATAGCTCGCCGCCATGCCCACCACTGTCCGCCGCAGGAAACGGTTGAGCGTGCGGCCGAGGCGCGGATCGGCCTGCAGCGTGGCGCCAAGCTGGCGCAGCGCCTCGCCGAAGCGGCCAGCCAGCGCCGCCCCCGGATCGCGCGCGGCGCGCAGCAGGCTCGCACGCCCCGCCTGCCACAGACCGTCGATCCAGCGGGCCACGGCGGGATTGGCGATGATCTCCTCCTTCAGCCGCTCTACCCGCGCGCGTGTTGCGGGCTGGTGCTGCAGGTCCGCCGCCAGCGCCGCCAATCCCTCCTCGGCCTTGGCGCGCAGCGGATGACGCGGATCGGCGGCCATCTCGGCAAGCAATTTGTCGAGCCCGTCGACGATCGCATTGGCGAGGCGCTCGTCCAGCCCCGTCCAGCGCATGATTGCGCCAGCGCGTTCGTGCACCATTTCGCGGATCAGCGACTCATTGTGACGTAGCGTCCGGCTGGCCCACAGAATGATGCCGTCGAGCAGCGGCACATGGCGATCCTGGTCGATCGCGGCGGTGAGCGCCTGCCCCAGCAGCGGCGAGACATCAAGCGCGCGCAGCCGCGTCGCGACCGCCGCCTTCACCATCCCGCCCAGCCGTTCATCGTCGAGCGATTCGAGGATCGAGGCAACGAGCTTCGACGCACCTTCGCGCAGGCGGCCGCCTTCGACCGGCGGCTGGCTCAGAAAGCGGCCGAAGGCGGTGGCGGCGTCGATCCGCGCCATGCGCCGCGCGACGACCGAGGGGATCAGGAAATTGTCGCGCAGGAAGATGGCGAGGCTGTCGCCGATCCGATCCTTGTTGCGTGGGATGATCGCGGTGTGCGGGATCGGCAGACCCAGCGGGTGGCGGAACAGCGCTGTGACCGCGAACCAATCGGCCAGCCCGCCGACCATCGCCGCTTCGGCAAAGGCGCGCACATAGCTCCACGCGTCGTGGCCCGTGCTGAAATGGCGCGCCGTCAGATAGGCGGCGGCCATCAGCAGCAGCAGGCCGGTCGCCGCGATCCGCATGCCCCGCGCGCCGCCCTGCACGGGATTGAAGCGATCGAGCCCCGTCAGCGCGAAAATGTTCATGCCCGAAACAATGGCCGAAGCCGCTTATGGTTCATTCGGCGGCGAGCGGAGTCGCCGCCTGCGCGCGCGGCCCGCCATTGGTAAGCCAGCGGCCGAGACGGGGGCCGAGCCAGGATTCGAAGCTGTCGGCGAGGCTGAACGTCGCCGGGACGATCAGCAGCGTCAGGAGGGTTGAGAGGACCAAACCGCCGATCACGGTCACGCCCATCGGCGCGCGCCAGCTCGCGTCGCCGGAGAGCGAGAGCGCGGTCGGAATCATGCCCGCGACCATCGCCACCGTCGTCATCACGATCGGCTGCGCGCGCTTGTGCCCGGCGTCCAGGATCGCCGTGAGCTTGTCGACGCCCTTCGCCATCTCCTCGATCGCGAAATCGACAAGCAGGATCGAATTCTTCGCGACGATGCCCAGCAGCATCAGCAGCCCGATCAGCACCGCGATAGAGATCGGATCGCCCGTCAGATGCAGCGCCAGCGCCGATCCGAGCGGCGCGATCAGCAGCGAGCCCATGTTCACCAGCGGCGGCATCACCCGCTTGTAGAGCAGGACGAGCACCGCGAAGACCAGCATCACGCCCGAGACGACGGCGATGACGAAATTGAGGATCAGCTCGGCCTGCCACTTGCTGTCGCCATAATTGACCTTCTCGACGCCGGCCGGCAGCGATTTGAGCGCGGGCAGCGCGTTGATCTTCGACGTCGCCTCGCTGCTCACCACGCCGGGCGCGAGATCGGCGCCGATCGCGATCCGCCGCTTCTGCGCATAGCGCTGCAACTCGGTGGGGCCCGCGCCGAAGCCGATATCGGCCACCACCTTGAGCGGCACCGATCCGCCGCTGGCCGTCGGCACCGGCAGATTCTGGATCGTCGCGAGATCGCGCCGCGAATCCTCCTTGATCGCGACACGGATCGGTATCTGCCGGTCGGTCAGCGAGAATTTGGCGACATTCTGGTCGATATCGCCCAGCGTCGCGATGCGGATCGTCTCGCTGAGCGCGGCGGTAGTGACGCCCATGCTCGCCGCGAGATCGAAGCGCGGATGGATCGTGATCTCGGGCCGCCGCAACTCGCCGTCGATGCGTGGGGACCGGATTTCGGAGAGGCCCGCCATCTCCTGCACCAGCCTGTTCGCCGTCTGACTGAGCAGCGCGGGATCATCGCTCGCCAGCATCACCGTGATGTCGCGCCCGATGCCGCCATTCTGGGACTTGAAAGCGATTCGCGCGTCGGGGATGGCGGCGAGCTTCGGCTGCCAGGCGCGTTCGAACTCGACGCTCGTGCGTGTCCGATCCTTGCGCAGCGTCAGGTATATCTGCGCGTCGCCGACATTGATATCCTCGAACGCGGTGGCGACTTCGGGCGCGGTGGAGAGCAGCGCCGCGACACGATCGGCGGCCGCCTCGGTCTGTTCGAGCGTCGCGCCCGGCGGCAGCGTGATATCGACCTGGCTATAATCGACATTGTTCGACGGCTGGAAAGCGAAGGGCAGCGTTCCGAAAGCGAAGATCATCAGCACAAAAGCCATCCCGCCGAACGACACCGTCCACCAGCGATGCTGGAGCGACCAGCGCAGCATCACCATGTAGCGGTCCATCAGCCAGCCGCCGCCATGTTCCTGATGGCCGTGCGCCTTCAGGAAATAGGCGGCGATCATCGGCGTGATGAGCCGCGCAACCGCAAGGCTGAGCAGCACCGAGACGACGATGGTGAGGCCGAACGACTTGAAGAACTGGCCGCTGATCCCCGGCATAAGGCCGACGGGCAGGAACACGCCGACGATCGACATGGTGGTCGCGACAACCGCGAGGCCGATCTCGTCGGCGGCATCGATCGACGCCTGATAGGCCGTTTTGCCCATGCGCATGTGGCGCACGATATTCTCGATCTCGACGATCGCGTCGTCGACGAGGACGCCCGCCACCAGGCTCAGCGCAAGCAGGCTGATCCCGTTCAGCGTGAAGCCGAGCATGTCCATGAACCAGAAAGCCGGGATCGCCGAGAGCGGGATGGCGAGCGCCGAAATCGCCATCGCCCGCCAGTCGCGCAGGAAGAGGAAGACGACGAGGACGGCCAGCACCGCCCCTTCGATCATCGCGTCGATCGCCGAATGATATTGGCCCTTGGTATAATCGACATTGGTGTAGAGTTCGGAGAAGCGGACCTTCGGATATTCCTTCTCCATCGCCCGCAACGTCTTGATCGCCTCGTCATGGACGGTGACGTCGGACGATCCCTTCGCCTTCGCGATCGAGAAGCTCAGCACCTGCCGACCGTTCATCTTCGAAAGCGTGCGCTGCTCGGCATAGAGATCGCGCACGTCGGCAACGTCGGCGAGTTTGATCGTCCGCCCGTCGCCCACCGCGATCTGCTTCTGGCCGAGATCATAGGCGTTTTCGGCGTTGCCGAGCACGCGCACCGCCTGTTCGGAGCCGGCAATCTCGGCGCGGCCGCCGGCGGCGTTGACGTTCGTCTGGCGCAACTGGGCATTCACCTGCGCGGCGGTGATGCCCTGCGCCTCAAGCTTGGCCGGATCGAGGATCACGCGAATCTCGCGCGAGACGCCGCCGCCGCGCGTCACCTGCGCCATGCCGGGAATCGCGAGCAGACGGCGCGCGACCGTATGATCGACGAACCAGGACAAATCCTCCAGCGTCATGTCCGTCGCCTCGACGGAAATGTAGGAGATCGGCCCGCCGTCGATGTCGATACGCTCGACGCGCGGCTCCAATATGCCTTCGGGCAGCTCGCTGCGTATCTGCGCGACGGCGTTGCGCACGTCGTTCACCGCACGATCGACGGGGGTGCCGATGTCGAACTGGACGAAGGTGGTCGATTGCCCCTCGGCGACGGTGGACGACAGTTCATCCACCCCGCTCAGGCTGCGAACCGCCGCCTCGATCCGCTGCGTCACCTGCGTCTCAAGCTCGGTCGGCGCGGCGCCGGGCTGCATGACGATGACGTTCACCGCCGGAAAGCTGACGTCCGGATTGTTGTTCACGTCCATGCGGGCGAAACTGATGATCCCCGCCAGCGTCAGCGCGACGAACAGCACGATCGGCGGCACCGGATTGCGGATCGACCAGGCGGATATGTTGCGGAAGCTCATCGCCCCGCCTTTCAGCTTGTCTGCCGCGCGCGCACGGGCGTCACCTTGTCGCCCGGATTGAGGAAGGCGCCCGCGAGCAGAACGACGTGCTCGTCGCCTTTCAGGCCCGAGAGGATCGCGATGCCCGTATCGGTGACGGCGCCGATCTTCACGCTTCGCCGCTCCACCTTGTCGCCGGCGCCGATCACATAGACATAGTGTCCCGTCTCGCCGCTCAGCACCGCCGATTCGGGTAGCTCGGGCGCGTTCACCGTGCCGCTCAGGATCGAGGCGGTGGCGAAGCCCCCGGGCCGCAGCGCCTTGTCATAGGGAATGGCGATGCGCGCGATGCCCTGCCGCGATTGCGGATCGACGATCGGCGCGATCTGCCAGATATGGCCGGTATAGCTGCGTTTTCCGCCGACGGGCGTGATCTCGGCGGGCATGCCGACGCGCATCGCCGCGATATCCTGTTCGGCCAGCCGCGCCTTCAGCTCCATCTCGCCGTCGCGCGCGATGGTGAACAGCGCCGCCCCGCTCGCGCTCACGATCTGGCCGGGCTCCACATCGCGCGAGAGGACAAGGCCGGCGGCCGGCGCGCGGACGTCGAGCCGCCCCATGCGCGCGCGCATCTCCTGATATTGGGCGCGCGCCAGCCGGACCCGCGCCACCGCGCCGTCGCGCGTCGCCGTCTTCAATTCGATGTCCGCGCGGCTGACGAAGCCGCGATCGACCAGTTTCTCGGCGCGTTCGAGATTGCTCTGGGCGAGGCGGGCATCGGCCTCGGCAATCGCGATCTGCGCCGCCATCTGCTGCGTCTGTTCGGCCTGGACGCTGCGATCGATCGTCGCCAGCACCTGCCCGTCGCGCACCCAGTCGCCGGGCTGGACGAGCACGCGCGTCACCTCGCCGCCCTCGCCCGAGACGCCGACCGGCATCGCCACCCGCGCGGCGAGGCTGCCCGTCGCGGTCACGCGGTTGCTGACGGCATGACGACCAGGGACGATGTAGGTGACGCTGGGCGCGGCCTGGGGCGCCGCCTCCTCCCCGCCGGTGCCGCGCAGCAGCATGAAGGCGACGAGCAGGACAAGAATCGCTGCAAGACCAACGAGCAGAAGCCGCCGCCGCCGACCACGCGACGCATCGTCGCCTGTGAGCGCCAGCCCATCGGCCACCCGCGTCCGTTCCATGTTACGTACGACGTTCATGGCGCCAGTCTGCTTTCTCCGCCCGCATGCGGCCCCCACGCCTGCCTGTGGACGCGCGGTGCTATCGCAAAGCGCGGTCCGCCTCAAGCAGCGCCTTGCGCGATCGATACGTTTCGGATCGGTCGTTTCGGGGTTGCGCTCCGCCGGCCACGCGGCGACCATGGCGCCGCCCGCGGGCCAGTTAGGAGACAAGATGATGATGACGCGTACTCTGGCAACCCTGCTTCTCCTGTCGGCGGCGACGCCGGCGCTGGCGCAGAATGCCGGCCAGCCTCACCTCCTGACCGGCACCCGGCTGGACCTGACCGTCGAGGGCGAGGTGACGCGCGCGCCCGACCTGGTGACGATCAGCGCCGGCGTCGTGACCGAGGCGGGTGATGCCGGCGCGGCGATGTCGCAGAACGCGACGCGCATGTCGGCGACTGTGGCGGCGCTTCGCAAGGCGGGCGTCGCCGATCGCGATATCCAGACGAGCGCGCTCAGCCTCAGCCCGCGTTATCGTTATGCCGAGGGCCAGGCGCCGAAGATCACCGGTTATCAGGCGTCGAATCAGGTTACGGTGAAATTCCGCGACATCAAGCGCGCCGGCGCGGTGCTCGACGCGCTGGTGGCGGCGGGCGCGAACCAGATCAACGGGCCGAGCTTCTCGGTCGAGAATGCCGACGCGGCGCTGGACGAAGCGCGGGCCGAAGCGGTGGCCAAGGCGCGGGCACGGGCCAACCTCTATGCCAAGGCGACGGGCCTTAGTGTGAAGCGCATCCTCTCGATCCGCGAAAGCGGTGGAAACTATGCCCCGCCGCGCCCGATGCCGGTGATGGCGATGGCCCGTGCCGAGAAGGCCGACACCGCGATCGAGCCGGGCGAGCAGAAGCTTTCTGTCTCGCTCTCGGTGAGTTTCGAGCTGGAATAGGATAAAAGGGGGCCGCGCTGGAGCGCGGCCCTATGCTCCTCGTCAGCGATCCTCTGTCAGCGGACGCTGCCGCGCCGGATGAGATTCACGATCGCGAGCAGGATGATCGCGCCCACCAGCGAGACAAGGAACGAGGTAAGGGTGAGCGGGGCGCTGTTGATCGATCCGCCGGTGAAAATCAGCCCGCCCAGGAACGCGCCGACGATCCCGACCACGATGTTCAATATGATGCCCTGCTGCGCATCGGTGCGCATGATGATGCTTGCCAGCCAGCCGATGATGCCGCCGATAATGAGCCAGATAATCAGTCCCATATTATCCTCCACCTGCCTGTGCATCGCCGCGCGCCCAAGCAAGGCCGCGGCGGCCTGCTATTGATACGCTCCGGCAACGTTCTGGTTCCTGCGAGGCGGCGGCGAACAGCAACAAAAAACCCGCCGGGATCCTTCCGGCGGGCTCCTGCCTTCCTTCTGCCTGGGGGCCGATCAGTATTTCTGCTGACGCGCGTAGAGCGATTTGTAATGCTGAATGCGCGTCACGCGCAGGCCCGGCATGCCCGAGCGATCGACCGCCCGCTGCCAGCTCGCAAATTCCTCGACGCTGAGGCTGTAGCGCGTGCAGGCCTCGTCGACGCTCAGCAATCCGCCGTTCACCGCCGCCACCACTTCGGCCTTGCGCCGCACGACCCAGCGCGTCGTGCTGGGGGGTGGCAGCGAGTTCAGCGTCAACGGCTCGCCCAGCGGGCCGATCACCTGTTCGGGGCGGATTTTCTGATTTTCGATCATACTGAACCTCTACTCGGCTCCGGTTACTGACATCCCCATCCCCGCTCAGGCGACCCTTGAATCGCCAACTTAAACAAAGACTAACCCATGGAGGTAAACGCCATGGTCATCCCCCCTCGTCCCGTTTCGGGGCAAGATGGCGAGCAATGCCGGGGTGGAAGCAGCCCCCCAGCGCCGCCACCGCCGTCGTCCAGCCCGGCCGCGCCTCGATCAGCGTGCCGAGCGCATCGACGGGCGTGTCGCAGCGCGGGCGAACCGCACCCAGCCGCGCTTCGATCGCCGCCGTCCGCGTCGCCGCCTGCGCCGTGGCGATGGCGGCGATCAGCCGGAAATAGTCCGGCTGCGCGGGCGCCGGTTCGCGCCCCGCCGTTCCAAAACTGGCGAAATCGAGATTCATCGGGCGATGCCCTCTCCCTCTGCAAACATGCCGCCCCGTCTGACCTCGGTTGTACGGCAAAGGTCTAAAGGGTCCGTAAAAACGCGGCGGATCGGGCGGCGGGGCGTTGGTTTCGGCGGATGGATCGCCTAAATGGCCCGCTTATGGACGCGGATTTCCAGTTGCAGGGCGTTTCGGGCCGGCGCCCGCGCATCATTGTCGCCATGTCGGGCGGGGTCGACAGCTCGGTCGTGGCCGCGCTCGCCGCCGCCTCGGGCGCCGAGACGATCGGCGTGACGCTCCAGCTCTACGATCATGGCGCGGCCGTCGGCCGGACGGGAAGCTGCTGCGCCGGGCAGGACATACGCGATGCCCGCGCGGTCGCCGACCGGCTGGGCATCGCCCACTATGTCTTCGATTATGAAAGCGCCTTTCGCACCTCGGTGATCGAGGATTTCGCCGACGAATATATGGCCGGGCGCACCCCCATTCCCTGCGTGCGCTGCAATCAGGGGGTGAAATTCACCGACCTGTTCGGCATCGCGCGCGATCTCGGCGCCGATTGCCTCGCCACCGGCCATTATGTTCGCCGCGTCATGGGGCCCGGCGGCGCGGAGTTGCATCGCGCCGCCGATCCCGCGCGCGACCAGAGCTATTTCCTGTTCGCGACAACGCGCGAGCAGCTCGATTATCTGCGCTTCCCGCTGGGGGACTTGGCCAAGGCGCGGGTGCGCGAGGTGGCGGCCGAGCTTGGCCTCGGCGTCGCGCAGAAACCCGACAGCCAGGACATCTGCTTCGTGCCCGACGGCGATTATGCCGCGATCGTCCGCAAGCTGCGGCCCGAAGCGGGCGAAGGCGGCGAGATCGTCGATCTGGCGGGCCAAGTCCTCGGTCGCCACCGCGGGCTCATCCATTTCACCGTCGGCCAGCGGCGCGGGCTGGAGATAGGCGGCCAGGCCGAGCCGCTTTATGTCGTCCGCCTCGATCCGGCCGAACGACGCGTCGTCGTCGGGCCGCGCGCGGCGCTTGCCGTGTCGGGCGCGCGGATCGGCGACGTCAACTGGCTGGGCGGGGATCATGGCGCGCCGCTTACCGCCAAGATCCGGTCGATGGCGAAGCCCGCGCCCGCGACATTCGACGGGCGGACGCTGCGCTTTGCCCAGCCCGAATATGGCGTCTCGCCGGGGCAGGCCGCCGTCTTCTATGCAGGCGACCGCGTGCTGGGCGGCGGCTGGATCGAGGAAACCGTGGCCGCCGACCTCGCCGCCTGAAGCCTGCCTTGACGGCCCGCCCGCCCTCGCGTTTAAGGCCGGGGCAATGACCGACACGCTCCACGCGCTCGAAGCGACGATCACCGCCCGCGTCGGCGCGGACCCCAACGGCTCCTATGTGGCGAATCTGCTCGCGCGTGGGCGCAAGCGGATCGCGCAGAAGCTGGGCGAGGAAGCGGTCGAAACCGTCATCGCCGCGATGGCGGGCGACAAGGACGGGCTGGTGGGTGAGGCGGCGGACCTGCTCTTCCACCTTCTCGTCCTGCTCAACGAAGGCGGCGTCACGCTGGACGAGGTGCTGGCCGAGCTGGACCGGCGCGAGGGCGTGTCGGGCCTCGCCGAAAAGGCCGCACGCAAGCGCTGAAGGAAGAGGAAGCCATGCCGATCGACGCGACCGCCCCTTATGACGACAGCAACGTCTTCGCGCGGATCCTGCGCGGCGAGCTTCCGGCGAAGAAGGTCTATGAGGACGATCATGTCCTCGCTTTCCACGACATCAATCCGCAGGCACCGGTGCACATATTGGTGATCCCCAAAGGCGCCTATGTCTCGTGGGACGATTTTTCCACGCGCGCTTCGGACGCGGAGATCGCGGGCTTCATTCGCACGGTGGGGCAAATCGCGCGCGAGGCCGGGCTGGTCGAGCCGGGCTATCGCCTTCTCGCCAATGTCGGCGGCCACGGCCATCAGGAGGTGGCGCACCTCCACGTCCATATCTTCGGCGGCCGGCCGCTGGGGCCGATGCTGGCGCCGGCGGGCTGATCCTGCACACTTCCGTCACCCCGACGAAAGTCGGGGCCTATGGACTCGGCTCGCTCCATAACGAAGCGAGCCGCGTCCGTGGATTCCGGCGTTCGCCGGAATGACGGGGAGGGAGTTCACCCGTAATCGGTTGCGCGGCGGCGATTAGGCTTTAGGATTCCGTGAAATGCGGCGAAGGTCGACCGTGGAGCAGGCGCAGGGGGGATTTCGGGTTCATGCTATTCGGGCGCGTCAAGCCACTCGACGCCATTCTCGCCACGGCGGAAAAAAAGGCGCTCAGCCGCTCGCTCGGCCCGTTCCAGCTCGTCATGCTGGGGGTCGGCGCGGTGATCGGCACGGGCATCTTCGTCCTCACGTCCGAGGCCGCGCAGAAAGCGGGGCCGGGCATGATGCTGAGCTTCGTCATCGCCGGCTTCGTCTGCGCGGTGGCCGCGCTCTGCTATTCCGAACTGTCGTCGATGGTCCCGGTGGCGGGATCGGCCTACACCTACACCTATGCGGTGATGGGCGAGATGCTCGCCTGGATGGTCGGCTGGGCGCTGATCCTCGAATATGCGGTGGGCGCGAGCGCGGTGGCCGTCGGCTGGTCGGGCTATTTCGTCGGCCTGCTCGATCATTCGCTGGGGATAGATATACCCCAGGCCTTCGCGGTCGGCCCCAGCCAGGGCGGGCTCGTCAACGTGCCGGCGCTGGTGATCGCATTGCTCGTCACCTGGCTCTTGATGATCGGGACGACCGAAAGCGCGCGCGTCAACGCCGTGCTCGTCACGCTGAAGGTCGCGGCGTTGACCGTGTTCATCGCACTGACTTTGCCGCTCCTCAAGGAATCGCAATTCCATCCGTTCACGCCCAATGGCTGGGGAACGTTCGGCGTCGTCGGCGCGGCCTCCTCGATCTTCTTCGCCTATGTGGGGTTCGATGCGGTTTCGACGGCGGCGGAGGAAACCCGCAACCCGCAGCGCAACGTACCGATCGGGCTGATCGGCAGCCTCAGCTTCTGCACGCTCTTCTATCTCCTCGTCTCGGCGGGCGCGATCGGCACGATCGGCGCGCAGCCCGTCACCGATCTTGCCGGCGTGCCGCTGGCCCCTGGCACGCCCGAGCTGGCGCGCCGCTGCGCCGACATCGTCGCGGGCGGCGCGCTCCAGCCGCTCGCCTGCTCGAAGGAGGCGCTGGCGCATGTCCTGCGCTCGATCGGCTATGTCCATCTCGGCAATCTTCTCGGCCTCGTCGCCTTCCTCGCGCTGCCTTCGGTGGTGCTGATGATGATGTTCGGCCAGACGCGCGTCTTCTTCGTGATGGCGCGCGATGGCCTGCTGCCGGCCAAGCTGGCAAGCGTTCACCCCAAATGGCGGACACCACATGTCGTGACGGTGTTCACGGGCACGGTAGTGGCGTTCATGGCAGCCTTCCTTCCGGTGGGGACGCTGGCCGATTATTCGAATTCGGGCACGCTCTTCGCCTTCGCGATGGTCGCACTGTCGGTGCTCGTGCTGCGCCGGGTCGATCCCGATCGTCACCGCCCGTTCCGCACGCCTGCGGTGTGGCTCGTCGCGCCCGTCGCGATCATCGGCTGCATCATCCTCTATCTGAAGTTGCCGCTGATCGCGATTCTCGTCCTGCCGGCGTGGGGCGCGATCGGCCTGCTCGTCTATTTCGGCTACAGCCGCCGCCGCAGCCATGTCGGGCGCGGCATCGTCGAACTACCCGAGGACGATGCGGACACACCGCCCTTGCCGGTCCCGCCGCTCCCCGGCGCACCGACGCCCGGCGAACGACAGGCCTGAGAGAGACGCTCGCCGAACATCAAAACCTTTCGCCATTCCCGCGCGGGCGGGAAGCCATATGCGCGGCGTTTCGGCCTTTCTGCGCGGACAGTGCTTATGGATTCCCGACACGGGAATGACGGAGGAATTGGGTATCGGAGCGGAAGAAGGCGCCACTTTCGGCGCCTTTTTTAGCCCAGCCTTTTCGCAACCAGCGCCTTGAGGTCCGCTTCGGGCCGCGCGCCATAATGGGAGATGACTTCCGCGGCCGCGACCGCGCCCATCGTCAGCGATTGCTCGATCGACCGGCCCTGCGCCTGGCCGGTGAGGAAACCGGCGGCGAACAGGTCGCCCGCCCCCGTCGTGTCGACGATCCGATCCACCGGTTCGGCCGGCACCGCCGCCCGCCGGCCGCCCTCCACCGCGATCGCACCCTTTTCCGATCGCGTCACCACGAGTAGCGGCACGCGCGCCGCCGTCGTCGCCACCGCCGCCTCGAAATCGTCACTTTCGTTCAGCGACAGGATTTCGGCCTCATTGGCGAAGAGAATATCGATCTTGCCGCCGGCGATAAGCGCCTGGAAATCGGCGCGGTGGCGATCGATGCAAAAGGCATCGGACAGCGTGAACGCCACCTTCCGTCCCGCCGCGCGCGCGCAATCGATCGCGGCGCGCATCGCGCTACGCGGCTCCTCGGGATCCCACAGATAGCCTTCGAGATAGAGGATCGCCGCCGAGGCGATCAGATCGCGGTCGATCGCGGCGGCGGGCAGGTGCTGCGACGCGCCGAGCGCGGTGTTCATCGTGCGCTGCGCATCGGGCGTGACAAGCACGAGACAGCGGCCGGTGGGCGGACTGCCGGTCAGGGCCGGCGTCATGAAGCGGACGCCGAGCGAGCGCATGTCATGCGCGAACACCTCGCCCAGCGTATCGGCCGAAACCTGGCCGATGAAGCCGCAGCGCGCGCCGAGCGCCGCCGCGCCCGCCACGGTGTTCGCCGCCGAACCGCCGCTGGCTTCGGTGCCCGGCCCCATCCGCCCGTAGAGCGCCGCCGCCTCATCGGCATCGACGAGCCGCATCGATCCCTTGGCGAGCCCTTCAGCGGCCAGAAAGGCGTCGTCCGCCTGCGCGATCACGTCGACCAGCGCATTGCCGATGGCGATGATGTCGAGTTCGGGTTGGGGCACGCCTGTCTCCTGTCGGGCCGGTTTGCGTCGCGCGTAGCTTTGACGGTCGCGCGGCGCAACCGGCGCAGGAAAGGAAAGCCGGGGAAATTCCCCGGCCTCCGCTTACTGGCATTTCGATGACCCGGCCTTGGCCGGGTGGTGCGGTCGAGAAGACTCGAACTTCCACGGGCTTTCGCCCACAACGACCTCAACGTTGCGCGTCTACCAGTTCCGCCACGACCGCACATCGAGAAGGGCCCCGAAAAACCGCCGGGGCGCTGGCAGGCGCGAGCCTCTAGCAAAGCGTTTCATGTCACGCAATGGGCCCCGTTCCGTTTGGCGTGAAAAGCCTCTATGGCCCGCTGTCATGCGCGCCCAACGCACCCCTTTGCTGCCCGAGGCGCGCCTGATCCTGAAGCTGGCGTGGCCGGTGATGCTCACCAGCCTCAACTGGACGCTGATGCACCTGATCGACGTCGCCGTCGTGGGTCAGGCGGGGACGGGCGAGCTGGGCGCACTCGCCGCGGGGCGGACGCTGACCTACATCACCATCGTCATGGGGCTGGCCGCGCTGTCGGGCGTGCTCGTCTTCACCTCGCGCGCCGACGGGGCGGGCGATCGCGGCGCGACCGGCGAATATCTGCGCCAGGGCCTCCTCTATGGCCTGCTGCTCAGCCTGCCATGTCTGATCGTCCTCCTCGTCTGGGCGGAAAGCCTGCTCCGCATGATCGGCGTGCCGGCCGCGCTCGCAGAAGAGGGTGGGGCGGTGGTGCGCGCAATGGCGCTCGCTTATCCCTTCCAGTTCGTCCAGGTCGCCGCCAGCTACTTCCTCGAAGGCGTCAGCCGGCCGCGCCGGGTGATGGTGGTCAACCTCGCCACACTGCCGCTGAACGCGTTGCTCGCCTGGGCGTGGGTGGGCGGCCATCTCGGCCTGCCGGCGAAGGGCGCGGTGGGCGCGGTGCTCGCCACCGCCGTCGTTTCCGGTTTGGGCGCGGCGGGCATGCTCTTCGCCGCCTGGACATTGCCCGATGCCGGCGCGCGCGGCGTGAAAGACCTCTCGCGCGACGCCTGGAAGCGCGCCTTCGCCCATCTTGGCCTGCATATCCGCTTTGGCACGGTGCCGGCAATCGGATCGGGGCTGGAGTTGGCAGGCTTTTCCTGGCTGATCGTGTTGTCGACGCAGTTGGGCGATGTCGCCGCCGCCGCGTTCCAGACGGTCTTCTCGCTTCATAATTTCGCCTTCTCGATGGCGCTGGGCTTCGCATCGGCGGCGGGCGTGCGCGCGGGCAACGCCGTGGGCGCGGGCGTGCCCGAGCTGGCGATGCCGCGCAGCCTGATCGCGGCGGGGCTCGCCGTCCTGTCGATGGGCGGTGTGGGCCTGATCTTCTGGCTGGCCGGCGCGCATCTCGTCGCGGGCTTCTCCACCGATCCGGCGGTGGTGACGCTCGCCACGACCTTGCTGCTGATGCTGGCCCCCTTCATGTTCTTCGACGGGGTACAGGCGGTGCTGGTCTATGCGCTGCGCTCGCTGGGCGATCAGATCTGGGCGGGGATCAACGGGATCATCGCCTTCTTCCTCATCACCAGCGGGCTTGGCTGGTATCTCGTCCGCAGCGGCGAGGGGGCCGAGGCGCTGATCCACGCGATCGTGGCGGGGATGATCGCCGCCGCCCTGTTGCAGGGTGGGCGGCTATGGCTGGTCAGCGCGCGGCTTTCGCCGAATCGAGGCTGAGGTCCAGATTGCGGGCGTTCTTGGGCACATCGAGCGTCGCACCGTTGAACGCCACCGAACCGCCGGGCGGCAGCGTCGCCACCGGCCGCGCGATCGTCCACGCATAGACGATCCGATCCTGCGCATCGAGCAGATTGGCCTGGATATCTGGGACGGGCTGCGTCTGATCGGTGGGGTTGCTGATCTTGCCCGCCACCGAGAACAGCTCGTTCCCGCTCGGGATGGTGCGCCGTTCGGGCGGACGCGTCGCTTCGATAATCAGCGGAATGCCGCTCGCCGGCGCGCTGAAACCCAGCCGCCGGGCGACATCGGGCGGCCCGAAATAGGCCAATGCGGCGACGGCGGCGAGCATCACCACCGCCGCGATCGCCGCCAGCAGCGTCCACAACCGCGCCGGATTGCGGCGCGGGCGGAAGGGCGCGGCATGGACGAAGGGATCGAAGGCCCGGTCCGCCGCCGGGGCGGGCGGAACATCCTCTTCGCCATAGACGCGCTGCGGCCCGACGCTGGCGGGAATCGGCGCGATCGACGGATCAGGCGCGGCGGTCGCTTCGGCGGGGGCGGGCGCCTCCACGACCGGCAACGGATCGGCAGCCGGCAGGGAATCGGGGCCCGCCGCCTCCTGAAACCAGCTATGCTTGCAGGCGGCGCAGCGCACCTGACGACCCACCGGCCCGATCGAGCTGTCGGGAACGAGGTAACGTGTCTGGCAGGAAGGGCAGGAAAGGATCATCGTGTCGCGCGCATCACGTGCTTTATGGTTATCGGCGCCTGACTAAACACGCCCTTGGCGGCGCTGGCAAGCGATGCGTTCGCCAAAGGACACATGTCTTTACGTCGCCCGCCGCCGCATGCCATGGGAAGGCGGCGGGGCACAGCCTCGCAACGGGGGTGCGGGGCCAAGCGATGGGCGCGATCGTCCAGTTCGAAAATGTCGGCCTGCGCTACGGCACGGGCGCCGAGACGCTGTCCGACATCAGCTTCACCCTCGCGCAGGGTGCCTTCTATCTCCTCACCGGCGCGTCGGGCGCGGGCAAGACGTCGCTGCTCCGGCTCCTCTATCTGGCGCAGCGGCCCAGCCGGGGGCTGATTCGCCTGTTCGGCGAGGATGTGGTGACGCTGCCGCGCGAACGGATGCCCGGTTTCCGCCGGCGGATCGGCGTCGTCTTTCAGGATTTCCGGCTCATCCCCTATCTTTCGGCGTTCGACAATGTCGCGCTGCCGCTGCGCGTCGCGGGGATGGACGAGCGCGAGATCGAAACGCCGGTGAACGAGATGCTGGCCTGGGTGGGCCTGACGAGCCGGGCGGAAGCGCGGCCGGCGACGCTTTCGGGCGGCGAGCAGCAGCGCGTCGCGATCGCCCGCGCGGTGATCGGCCGGCCCGACATATTGATCGCCGACGAGCCGACCGGCAATGTCGATCCGGACATGGCGCAACGCCTCCTCTATCTGTTCGACGCGCTGAACCGGCTGGGCACCACCATCGTCGTCGCGACGCACGATCGCGACCTCAGCCTCGCCCGCGCCGAGACACTGCGGCTCGAAGGCGGCCGACTGGTCGATCCCGACGCGGAGGCGGGCGCGTGAGACGGCTGTTCGGCCGATCGTCGCCGCGCCTGCTGCCGCCCAGGCGCCATCGCGGCCCGATGCCGTGGGTGATCGCGATCATGATGTTCCTGATGGTGCTCGCAGGCGCGGCCGGACTCGGCCTTGCCGAGGCGGCGCGCGCGCTGGGGAGCAACCTGTCGGGCCGCCTCACCATACAGATCGTCGAGGCCAATCCCGGCCCGCGCGAGGCACAGGCGCGCGCCGCCCTCGCGCTCCTCGCGCGCCTGCCGCAGGTTGCATCGGCCAAACGGGTGAACGCGGCGGAGATGCAGAAGCTGCTCGAACCCTGGCTCGGCGACGCGCTCGCCGGAGACTTGCCGATTCCCGTGATGATCGACGTCACGCTCGCCGAGGATGGGAATGATGTCGCCGCCGTCACCACCGCGCTGCGCCAGGTGGCGCCGGCCGTGCGGATCGACGACCATAGCCGCTCGCTCGCCCCGCTCGCGCGGCTGATCGGGGCTTTGCAATGGACCGCGATGGCCCTCATCCTGCTCGTTGCGGCGGCGACGACGGCGACGGTGATGCTGGCGGCGCGCGCCGCGCTCGACACGCACCGTGCGACGATCGACGTCATGCACCTCTTGGGCGCCACCGATCTTCAGATCGCGCGCCTGTTCCAGCGCCGGATCGCGTTCGACGCGCTGCTCGCGGGCCTCGCCGGCTTCGCGGCAGCGGCGGCGCTGCTTGCTCTGCTCGGCCATCGGCTGTCCGCGCTCGGATCGGAGCTGTCGGCTTCCGCGACACTGCCGCCGACGGCCTGGGCGCTGCTGCTGCTCCTGCCGATCGCCGGGACGCTGCTCGCGCTCGCCGCCGCGCGCTGGACGGTGCTGGCCGCGTTGAGGCGGATATTGTGAAGGCGCTGGCGGATCGCGCTTTTCGGGCGGCTTTGCTACAAGGCGCGTCATGCTGATCCGGTTCGTCTCGGCTGCGCTGCTGCTTTGGCTGCTCGGTTTTCTATGGTTCACGGTGTCGCTGCCGTCGCCCGCCGACGGCATGAACACCGACGCGATCGTCGTCGTCACGGGTGGGCCGGGGCGCGTCCAGCGCGGCCTCGCGCTGCTCAAGGCGAAGAAGGCGAAACGGATGCTCGTTTCAGGCGCGGACCGACGGGTGCGGCCTATGGAGCTGGCGGCGGCCTATCATGCGCCGCCCGCGCTGGTCGCCTGCTGTGTCGACCTGGGCTATGAGGCGGCGGATACCCGGTCCAACGCCGAGGAGACGGTGCGTTGGCTGAAGGCGCACCATTATCGTTCGGTTCGCCTCGTCACGTCGGACTGGCACATGCACCGCGCCCGGTTCGAACTGGCGCGCCTGCTGCCCGACGATATCGCGCTCACCAACGATGCGGTGCGCGGCGCACCCGACATCAGTTCGCTGTTCAAGGAATATAACAAATATCTGTTCCGACGCGTCATCGCGCCGCTGGGTTATTGAGCATGGCGGTGCTCCGTTCGGCCCTGTTCGCGCTCATTTTCTATATCGGTACGGTGATCGCGGTGCTCGGCGCGCTGCCGGTGGGGCTGATGAACCGGCGTGGAATCCGCCGCTACGCCGTCGGCTGGGCTCGCTTCCATCGCTGGTGCGCGCGCGTCCTGCTCGGTATCCGCAGCCGGGTGGAAGGCGCGATCCCCGCCGGCGCGGTCCTCGTCGCGGCGAAGCACCAGTCGATGTACGAGACGCTGGAGCTGGTGGTGATGCTGGACGAACCCGCCGCCGTCGTGAAACGCGAACTGGCGGACATCCCCCTCTGGGGTCGTGCCGCGCGCGGCTATGGCGTCATTCCGGTCGAGCGCAAGGGATCGGCGGCGGCGCTGCGCGCGATGCTCGCCGCCGCGCGCCAGCCGATGGAGGAAGGCCGCGCGATCCTGATCTTTCCCGAAGGCACGCGCGTCGCGCCCGGCGACCGGCCGCCGCTGCGCGCGGGGTTTGCGGGGCTTTACGCCACGCTCGGCCTGCCAGTCGTTCCGGTCGCGCTCGACAGCGGGCGGCTAAGCCCGCGCGGCAGCTTCGTGAAGCATGCGGGCATCGTCACCTTCCGCTTCGGCGATCCGATTCCACCCGGCCTGCCGCGTCGCGAGATCGAGGCGCGCGTCCATGCCGCGATCAACGCGCTCGAACCCCCGGAAGGTTAAGCCGCCATTGACCGGCGGCGGGAGGAGGGCCACATTCGCGCCATGGACAGACTCGACCTTTCCGAAGAGGAATGGCGCAAGCGCCTCACGCCCCAGCAATATCATGTGCTTCGCCAGGCGGGCACCGATCCCGCCTTCGCGGGCCGCTACACTGATCTGGAGGAGGCGGGCGCCTATCGCTGCGCGGCTTGCGGCGCGCCGCTGTTCGAGAGCGGCACCAAATATCATTCGGGCAGCGGCTGGCCGAGCTTCACCGCCCCGGTGAGCGGCGAAGCGGTGAGCGAGCATGAGGATGTGAGCCACGGCATGCGGCGCGTGGAGGCGCGGTGCGCGCGGTGCGATAGCCATCTGGGCCATGTCTTTCCCGACGGGCCGGGGCCGACCGGACTGCGTTATTGCATGAACAGCACCTCGCTGGATTTCGAGCCGGAAAGCTGATCCTTACCCTTCCTATTGTCAGGCATCGTTCAGGCGGATGGCGGCAAAGGGGGCGCATCCTGTCGCTTGTGGCTTTCTTCCATTCCCTGTAATCGGGCTTCCCACCGATGGCACCCCCGCGCACCCGCTCCTCTTCCGGCCCCCGCCGGCCTCTGTTTCGCAGGGTCGTGAAATGGGTGATTGTCGCCGTCGTGCTGGGCTTCCTCGCGCTGGCGGCGGCGGTGGCGATCGCGATGGCATCGCTGCCCGGCTATGACGAGCTGAAATCCTCGCCCAACGGCCAGATGGTGCGCGTCCATGCCGTCGACGGCACGGTGATCGTCTCGCTCGGCCCATCCTATGGGCGCTGGCTGCCTTATGCGCAGATTCCGCAGGTGATGAAGGATGCGATGACGGCGACCGAGGATCGCCGTTTCCGCATGCATCCCGGCGTCGACCCGATCGGCATCGCCCGTTCGCTCTGGGTGCGGGTGAAGACCGGCCGCTGGGCGCAGGGCGGCTCGACGATCACGCAGCAGATCACGCGCAACATCTTCCTCACCAACACCAAGACGTTCGCGCGTAAATTCCGCGAGATCATCCTCGCGCTGGCGATGGAGCGCAAATTCTCCAAGGATCAGATTCTCGAACTCTATCTGAACCGCGTCTATTTCGGCGGCGGCGCCTACGGCATCGACGCCGCCAGCCGCCGCTTCTTCGGCCATCCAGCGAACACGCTCGACCTGCCCGAGGCGGCGATAATCGCGGGGCTGGTGAAGGCCCCGTCCAACTATTCGCCCACCGCCGATGCGCAGGCGGCGATCGGCCGCGCCGGCGTCGTCCTCGATCTGATGCGCGAGCAGGGCAAGATCAGCGCCGTCGAAGAGGCCGCCGCCGATCCCCACAAGGTGAAGCTGGCGCCCGAGCCGCGCCAGAACAGCGTGCGCTATTTCACCGACTGGGCGTTGAGCCAACTCGACACGATGATCGACAATACCACTGATCCGATCGAGGTGTGGACGACGCTGGACCTCAAGATGCAGCGCGCCGCCGACGACGCGATCCGGGCGAATGCGCCGAAGGGCGTGCAGGGCGCGCTCGTCAGCCTCGATCGCGACGGCGCGGTCCGTGCGATGGTCGGCGGCACCGATTATGTAAGCTCGATCTACAACCGCGCGACGCAGGCGGTTCGCCAGCCGGGCTCGTCCTTCAAGCTGTTCGTCTATCTCGCCGCGCTGGAGGCGGGGCACCGCCCCGAGGACCGTGTCGTCGACGAGCCGATCGATATCGACGGCTGGCGTCCGCGCAACAGCTCGGGCCGTTTCGCGGGGGAGATGGACATCCGCACCGCCTTCGCCTTCTCGGTCAACACGATCGCGGCGAAGCTCGGCAGCGAGGTAGGCTTCGATACCGTGGCGGACATGGCGCGCCGCTTCGGCATCACCACCCCGGTGAACACTCATCCTTCGATGGTGCTCGGCACGTCGGACGTGCGGCTGATCGACATGACGCGCGCTTATGCAGCAGTCGCGGCGAACGGCGTCGCGATCACCCCCTACGGCATCACCAAGGTGACGACGGCGAGCGGCGATGTCCTCTATCAGCACGAGGTCGATACCTCGCGCGTCCTTGTCGCGCCCTATGTCGCGCAGCAGATGACCGACCTGCTCCAGACGGCGGTCGCCACCGGCACCGGCCGCGCCGCGCAGATCGGACGACCCGTGGCGGGAAAGACGGGCACCACCTCCTCGAACAAGGACGGCTGGTTCCTCGGCTTCTCCAGCGGGCTCACCACCGGCGTGTGGATGGGCCGCGACGATGCGCGACCCGTCGGCGGCCTTGCCGGCGGGCGGGCACCGGCGCGCGCCTTCGCCGCTTTCATGAAGGTCGCCGTCGCGAGCCGTCCGGTGGAGAAGTTCAACACCGAGGTGACGCTTCCCGAATGGCAACTCGAACCCGACGAGGAGGCCTATTTCGGCGCGCCGGACGAGAATCTGATCGACGAGAACGGCGTCGGCCCGGCCGATGACGCGCTCTATCCCGGAGGTCCGCAGGCCCCGCCCGCCGAGGAGCATATCGAGGCGCCGCCGCGGCTTGACGAGCAATGGCTCGACAATGTCCTCCATCGCGGCGCGCCACCGTCTCCCCCCGGCGAACGCCGCCCGCCCGATGGCTCCCGCGAGTCGCGCCCCAGCCAGTAAAGCCCGGCGCCATGCGCGCGCAGCCAGGCGGTTTCGGCATCGGGTTCGCGCCCCAGCAGGCGCCGAACCGCCGCGTGGAAACGAGCGCTGTGATCCATGTGCAGCCGATGCGCCACCTCATGCGCGACGGTCGCCTCACGCACCGCCGGCGGCGCGAGGATCAGCCGCCAGCTATAGCGTATGTCGCCGCTCGACGAGCAGCTCCCCCAGCGCGAGCGCGGATCGCCGACGGTGACGCGGCCGATCGCGACGCCGGCCCGCTCAGCCATGGCGCGTGTCTCACTCTCAAGCCGGGCAAGCGCCTCGCTCCGCAGCCAGCGCAGTACGCGCGGGCCGACCGACTCTTCGGCCCCGCCGAGGATCAGCGCGCCCGCCTCCGCGTCGTGCCGCACACGGCGGGGCGCGGCGGGGCGCCAGTCGATGAGGAGCGGCCGATCCTCAAACGGTATCGTCGCGCCGGCGACGATAGGGCGCGGGCAGGGCAGGGCAGCCAGCGCGCACTCCACCCAGTCGCGCTGCCCCTCCACCCAGGCGAGCGCCTGGCGCAGCGCCCCCCGCTTCGGCAAGGTGAGACGCACCTCGCCGGTGCGTGGATCGACGACGAGACGCATCCGCCGCGCCTGCGCCATCCGCCGGACGACCAGCGGGCGCATCCCGCCGCCGGCGGCAAAGACGGGCAGTTCGGGGGCGGCGCGCCAGAGCGTCATGCGCGCCGGTCTACAATTCGCGGTCGATCAGATGATCCTCGAAATCGCCGGCGATATCTTCCGACACGGTCCAGCCGCGCACCGACTGGCCCGCGCGATGCACCGCCTCACGATCGCCGCACACCAGATAATGCCAGTCGGGCAGCGGCCGCCCCTCGTCGATCAGGCGATAGGCGCATGTCGCGGGCAGCCAATCGATCTGGCGCAGCTTGGCGGGCGTCAGCCGCACGCATTCGGGCACATAAGCGTGGCGGTGGCGATAATCGCGACATCGACCGGTACGCCCATCGAGCAGGCGACAGGCGACGTTGGTGGGGTGCAGCTCCCCCGTCTCCTCATCCTCCAGCTTATGAACGCAGCATTTGCCGCAGCCGTCGCATAGCGACTCCCACTCCTCACGGCTCATCTGGTCCAGCCGTTTGGTTTCCCAGAAAGGGCGCGTCACCGTATCCATTCGTCCAGTTCGCTCGCGATTTCGTCGGGCGTGCCGTCCTGGGGGATCAACGCAATCGGCTTGCCATCGGGGCCATAGAGCGTCGCGGTGCGTGAATGATCGACCAGATAGGCGTTCTTGTCGTCGCCCGCTGGCGCCTGCTTGCTGTAATAAACGCCATATTCGGTGGCGACCTTCTTGATCTCGGCCTCGCTGCCGGTGAGGCCGATCAGCCGGGGATGGAAGGCCGAGACGAAGCTCTTGAGCGCCGCCGGCGTATCACGCGCCGGATCGACGGTGATGAAGATCGGCTGAAGCTTCGCCGCCTTCGCCGGATCGGTTTTCTCGAACTGGCGGAAACCCTGCATCAGCGCCTGTAGATCGGTGGGGCAGGCATCGGGACAGAAGGTGTAGCCGAAATAGATCAGGCGATATTGGCCGGCGAAGTCGGTATCGCGCACCGGCTTGCCATTCTGGTCGATCAGCGAGAAGGGTCCCCCGATCGCGGCGCCGGCAAGCGGACCTTCCTTCGGCCCCTGCTGGCAGGCGGAGAGCATCAACGCCGCGGCGGCGAGCGGCAGGAAAACGGCGCGAAGGGCTTTGATCATGGCATTGGCAGCCATGCTTTGCTACGCTCACGCTTGCAAGATGGCGTGGACGGAAATGAGGAGAAGCATGGGCGCCCAATTCGTTTCGCGGGGCAGGGCCGTCGCCCTCCTGATCGCGGCCAGCCTCCTCAGCCTGCCGGCGCAAGCCCAGTTTTCCGATAGTTACCGCTTTTTGAAGGCGGTGCGCGACCATGACGGCGCCAAGGTGACCGAATATCTGGACAAGCCGGGCACGATCATCAACACCCGCGATTATTCGAGCGGGGAGACGGCGCTGCACATCGTCGTCCAGCGGCGCGATTCGCAGTGGCTGGCCTTCCTGCTCACCAAGGGCGCCGACCCCAATATCCGCGACAGCAAGGGCAACACGCCGCTGGCGCTCGCCGCACAGCTCGGCTGGGTGGAGGGGGCGACCCAGCTCATCGCCCGTCACGCCAATATCAACACCACCAACGATCGCGGGGAAACGCCGCTGATCCTGGCGGTGCAGCGGCGCGATCTCCAAACGGTGAAGCTGCTGCTGCAATATGGCGCGGACCCGAAGATCGCCGATCATATCGCCGGCATGTCGGCGCGCGATTATGCCGAGCGCGAGTCCCGCTCGCCGGGCCTGCTGAAGGCGATCGACGAGGCCAAGCCGGCCAAGCCCGCCGGCGCCATCGCGGGTCCGCGCCTTTAGGGCATCGCCTCCCCCAAGACCGTAAGGGGGGGCGGCATCCATTAATGCCGTCTCCGCCTCAATCCAGCCCCGCCAGCCCCGGATCGAGATCGCCGAGCAGGCGGCGGGCCGCGCGGCGGGCGAAGCGCAGCGTCTCGGCGCGACGGCGGGCGGAGGGCAGCGGCCGGTTCGCCGCCTCGCGCACGATCGCGGCATCGTAACGATCGGCGACGATCAGCCCTGCGATATCGGGGCGGAATCCTTCTTCCTCGAACGGCGCGAGGTCAAAGCCGGCGGGCACCGCCCAGAAGAAACGGTCGCAATATTCCAGATAGTCGGGCCATTTGGCGTCGCCGCGTAGATCGGCGCGTGAAACCTTGATCTCGACGATCGTCATGCCGCCCTTGCCGTCGATCGCCAGAAGATCGGCGCGCCGCCCGTTGGCAAGCGGCACCTCGCACAACGCGAAAAGGTCTTGCCGGAAGAACAGTCGCGACACGCCGCGCGCCACATCGCGCGCGACCAGCGGCGCATTGTCGAAGCACGAGTCGGGTTGCGTGGCCATGCCGCCTTCTAGAACAGGACGGGAACGATAGGAAGCGACGCCGTCGCCGGCATGGGCGTTCGCGAGATCCTGTGCGAAATGAAGGGCCATGGCCACGCTCCGCACCTTCTATGATCCGGTCGAGCCCTATGAGGCGGGGATGCCCGACGTGGGGCAGCGCAACTCAAAAGCCGCACAAGCCTGGACCCTGTGGGAGGGACGGACGCTGACGCTCCTCCCCGATTCGGGCTTCACCGCCAGCTTCGAAAATCCCCATTTCGCCTTCGTTCGCGCGGATCGAGAATCATTATTCGTCGACCCTGGCTGGCTGGAGGACGGCCAGCTCATCCGCGACGCGATACGGCTGCGCGACATTCCCGGCATGATCTTCCAAGGCCGCTACGACATGGCCTGCCCTACGCGCACCGCTTACGACCTGCACCAGGTCTGGCCCAAAGCCGATTTCCACCTGATCGAAGGAGCAGGCCACGCTTATAGCGAGCCTGGAATCCTCGACCGCCTGATCCGCACAACCGACGCCTGTGCGGGCGCGCCATCCCGCCAGGCGCCCCTTCGGTCACCTCGGCGAAAGCCGAGGCCAATGGATTCGGCTCACCCGATTATCAATCGACGCGCCGCGCATGGATTCCGGCTTTCGCCGCAATGATGGATAGCGAGGACGGTTAGTTCGGTGTGGCTGAAGCCAGCGCCGGCGTCGCCTCCTGCTGCCAGCCGCCACCGAGGGCGCGGAACAGATCGACCTGTGCGCTTGCGATCCGAGCGTCGGAGAGGGCGAGGTCCGCCTCCGCCTGCGCCAGCGACCGTTCGGCGTCGAGCAGCGACAGCGAATCGATCTTGCCCTCACGCAACTGGAGGCGGGCGAGCTTCGCCGCCGTCTCCGCCTGATCGCGCGCATCATTCAACGCGCGCCGGCGGTCCAGCTCATGCGCATAGGTCGACAGCGCGGTTTCGGTCTCGCGCAGCGCGTTGAGCACGGTGCCGTCGAACTGCGCGAGCGCCGCGCCGGCGGACGCCTTCGCCTGCTCGATCCGCGCGCGGTTCGCCTCCTGATTGGGGAAGGCCCAGCTTAGCAGCGGCCCGACCAGCCAGCGGAACGGCCCGCCGGTGAAAAGATCGCCGAGCGAGGGCCCAGTCGCGCCCACCGAACCGCCAAAACTGATCCGGGGATAGAGATCGGCGGTGGCGACGCCGATCCGCGCGGTCTCCGCCGCCAGCCGCCGCTCGGCCTCGCGCACATCGGGACGGCGCGCGAGCAGCGCGCGCCCGTCGCCGACTGGAATCGCCTGGTCGAGCCGAAGGATGGTCCGGCGCGCGCCCGCCTCGGGGGGGAGCTCGGCGGGCGCGCGGCCGGTGAGCATGGCGAGGCGGAACAAGGCCCCGTCACGCTCGGCTCGAAGCGGGGGCAGCGCGGCGCGTTGCTGGTCGCGTAGGGAGGCGACACGCGCAACGTCGAGGCGCGTGCCACGGCCCGCTTCGAAGCGTCTGGTGGTAAGAGTGAGCGTCCGGTCGATGAGCGCGAGACTGTGCTCGGCAACCGTCAGCCGCTCGGCGGCGGCGCTCGCATCGGCATAAGCGCGCGTCGTCTCTGCCGCGACCATGACGCGCGCGGCGTCGCGCGCCGCCTCGGCCGCATCGGCATCGCCTTTCGCCGCTTCGATCGAGCGGCTGACGCGGCCGAACAGGTCGACCTCATAGGAAACGTTCAGCCCGACATCGAAGCTCGAATCGGTACGATCGACACCCGGCGCGGCCTGGCTCTCGGCGACGCGCCCATAGGTCGCGCCCGCCCCGATCGTGCTTTGCGGCAGACGGCCGGCGCGCGCTTCGCTGAGCAGGGCGCGGGCGCGCGTCAGATTGGCGGCGGCGACGCGCAGGTCGCTATTATGCGCAAGCGCGTCGGCGACCAGCGTGTCGAGCACCGGATCCTGATAAAGCCGCCACCACTCACCCGCCGGCGCGGCGGCGGTGAAGGCGGAGCCTTGCGCGGCGACGAACGATCCCGCCGTAGCCGGCCGTGTGGCGGGCGCGACATAGTCTGGTCCGGCCGCGCAGGCGGCGAGCGCCAGGAGGCTCAGGAGGCCGGTAAGGCGAAGAGGATGGGGCATTTTGTTCTCCCTCATTCGGCGGGCTGGAGCGCGGGCCCGCCCGCCGCCTCGCGGCGCTGCGACAGGCGATCGCGCAGCGTGCGCAGCGCCACGTAGAAGACCGGGGTGAAGACCAGCCCGAAGAAGGTGACGCCGATCATCCCGAAGAACACCGCCGTGCCGAGCGCCTGCCGCAATTCCCAGCCGGGCCCTGACGCCGTCACCATCGGCAGCACGCCAAGGATGAAGGCGAAGCTCGTCATCAGGATCGGGCGCAGCCGCGATCGCGCCGCCTCGACCGCCGCCTCCAGCGTGGTGGCGCCGCGCTCTTCGGCCTGCCGGGCGAACTCGACGATCAGGATCGCATTCTTGGCGGCCAGCGCGATGAGCACGATCAGGCCGATCTGGGTGAGGATATTATTGTCCATCCCCCGAATGTTCACGCCCGCCATCGCCGCGAGCAGCGTCATCGGCACGATCAGGATGATCGCGAGCGGCAGGATCAGGCTTTCGAACTGCGCCGCGAGGACGAGGAAGACGAACAACACCGCCATGCCGAACACCACGGCCGCGACATTGCCCGCCGCCTTCTGCTCATAGGCGATCTCAGTCCACTCGCCCTTGAAGCCCGAGGGCAGGTCCTTCGCCAGCACTTCCATCGTGCCGATCGACTGGCCACTCGAATAGCCGGGCGCGTTCTCGCCATCGACCTCGACCGCGGGGAAGAGGTTGTAGCGGGTGACGCGATAGGGCCCGGTCCTGTCCTCGAACGTCGCGACCGCGCCGATCGGCACCATCCCGCCCGCATTGGACCGCGTCTTCAATTGCGCGATATCCGCCGGATCGTCGCGGAAGGGCGCGTCCGCCTGCGCGATCACCCGGAAGGTGCGGCCGAGCAGGTTGAAATCGTTCACATAGGCCGAGCCCAGATAGACCTGAAGCGTCTCGAACACGCGCGCGGCGGGCACGCCCAGCATATCGGCCTTGGCGCGATCGATATCGGCATAGATGCGCGGCGTCGCGGTATTGTAGAGCGTGTGGACGTTGGCGAGGCCCTGCTGCTTGTGCGCGGCGGCGATAAGCCCGCCCGCCGCCTGCTCAAGCGCCTGCGGACCCGCGCCGTTCCGATCCTGCACCATCATCCGCCAGCCGCCGCCATTGCCGATGCCGCGGATGATCGGCGGCGGCACGACGAAGACGAACGCCTCGTCCATGTCGGCGAGCGCGGCGCGCATGTCCTTCTCGATATTCTGTTCGGTGCGATCGGTGCCGGCGCGCTCCTCGAATGGCTTGAAGGTGATGTAGGCCGCCGCCGCGTTGGACGCCTGCGTGTCCGACGCGCCGTCGAGGCCCGAGAACATCACGGCGGCTTCGGTGCCGGGCACGGCGAGCAGCTTCTTTACCGCCTTCTTGAGCACGCGATCGGTCTGCTCGGTCGAGCTGCCCGGCGGCAACTGGAGGACCGCGAGCGAATAGCCCTGATCCTGCGCGGGGACGAAGCCGACCGGCGTCGCCCAGAACAAGGCGACGGTGGCGACGACAAGGCCCGCATAGGTGGCCAGCATCGGCCCGGGTATCGCCGCGACACGCCGGGTGAACCCGCCATACCAGCGCGACAGCCGGTCGAACCGTGTGTTGAACGCCCGCCCCGCGAGGAAGGCGGCGCGCTGCCAGCCGCGCTCCGGCGCCTGCGCGGCACGCGGCTTGAGCAGCCGGGCGGCGAGCGCGGGCGAGAGGGTGAGCGAGAGCAGCAGCGAGATGATCGTCGCGCTGGCGATCGTCACCGCGAACTGGCGATAGAATTCGCCCGATATGCCGGTGAGGAAGGTGGTGGGCACGAACACCGCGCACATCACCAGCACGATCGCGACGAGCGCGGCCGACACCTCATCCATCGAACGATGCGCCGCTTCGCGCGGGCTCAGGCCATGCTCGATATTGCGCTCGACATTCTCGACCACGACGATCGCGTCGTCGACGACGATGCCGATCGCCAGCACGAGCCCGAACATCGACAGCGCGTTGAGCGAATAGCCGAAGCCCGCCAGCACCGCGAAGGTGCCGATCAGCGACACCGGAATCGCGATCACCGGCACCAGCGCCGCGCGCCAGCTTTGCAGGAAGACGATGATGACGAGCACCACCAGCAGCACCGCCTCCAGCAGCGTGTGCCGCACGGCCCCCATCGATTCGCTGATGAACTCGGTCGGGTTCCAGATGATCCGATATTCGAGGCCCTTGGGGAAGCTCTTCGCGGCGTCGGCAAACGCGGCCTTGATCGCCTCGGCGGTGGCGAGCGCGTTGCTGCCGGGCCGCTGGCTGAACGCCATGATGATCGAGTCCTTGCCCGACAGATAGCCGTTGACGCCATAATCCTCCGCCCCCAGCTCGACCCGGGCCACGTCGCGCAGCCGCGTGATCGCGCCGTCGGGATCGGTGCGGACGATGATGTTGGCGAACTCGTCGGCGGTCTTGAAACGGCCCTGCGTCTCGACATTGAGCTGCTGCGCCGCGCCCGTGCTGAACGGCGGCTGGCCGACGGTGCCGGCGGCGACCTGGACATTCTGCGCGCGCAGCGCGTCGACGATGTCGCCGGCGGTCAACCCCAGCCCGGCGGCGCGGCCCGGATCGATCCAGACGCGCATGGCGAAATCGCGCGCGCCGATCACGCGAATGTCGCCCACCCCATCGATGCGCTGCAGCCGGTCCTTGAGCTGGGTGAGCGCATAATTGGACACATAGCCGCGATCGAGCGAGCCGTCGGGCGACAGCACGTTGACCGCCATCAGATAGGAAGGCGACACCTTGCGCACGACGATGCCCTGGCGGCGCACCTCTTCGGGCAGGCTCGGCTCGGCAAGCGCGACGCGGTTCTGCACCAGCACCTGCGCGGTATCGAGATCGGTGCCGATCTTGAAGGTGACGGTGATCGCCAGCTTGCCGTCGCCGGTCGATTGCGACGACTGGTAGAGCATATTGTCGACGCCGTTGATCTGCTGTTCGATCGGCGCGGCCACCGTGTCGGCGACCGTCTCCGCCGAGGCGCCGGGATAGGTGGCCGAGACGGTGACGGTCGGCGGCACGACATCGGGATATTGTTCGATCGGCAGGCCCAGATAGGCCGCCCAGCCGACGATCGTGATGATGACCGCGATCACGCCCGCGAAGATCGGGCGGCGGATGAAGAAATGGCTGATGCCCATGGCTGTGTTCTTTCGGCTGCTCCGCCGGCCCGGCGCGGAGGCGCGGGCACGAGGGGATGGGCTTATCGGGCGGCCAGCGTCGCCTCCGACGCGGCGGGAATATGGGCGGCCTGCGCCTGGGCCGGCACGGGCGGATCGATCTTGCCGGGGCGGATCGTGACCTTGCTGCCCGGCATGGCGAACTGGATGCCCTGGATCACCACCCGATCATCGGGCCGAAGCCCCGAACGGATGCTCCGGAGCCCGCCGACGAGCGGACCGGGCTTCACTGGCCGCGCCGCGACCGTGCCGTCCTTCGCGACCACGAACACCACCTTGCGCGCCTGATCGGTGCGCACGGCTTCATCGGGGACCAGCAGCGCCGCGACGGTGGCGCCGCCGGTCAGCCGCATGTTGCCGAACATGCCGGGGGTAAGGAAATAATCGGGATTGGCGACCACGGCGCGCCCGCGCATCGTCCCCGATCGCGGATCGAGCGCATTGTCGGTGAAATCGACCCGGCCCTTCCAACTGTAGCCGGCCTCGTCCTGCAAGCGGATTTCCACCTGCTGCGGGGCGTTGCCACCGTGCTGCCGCTGGCGCAGATGCTTCAGGTACAGCGCTTCGGAACCATCGAAGGTGAAATAGATCGGGTCGAGCGCGAGCAGGGTCGTCAGCATCGATTGATTGGCGCTGACGAGATTGCCGACATCGACGCGCCTGTCGGAGATGCGGCCCGTCACCGGCGCATGGATCTGCGTGAAGCCGAGATCGAGCTGGCGCGAGCGCACCGCGGCATCGGCGGCGGCGACGCCGGCTTCGGCCGACTGCATCGCGGCGCGCAGCGAATCGACCTCTTCCTGGCTCACCGCTTCGTCGCTGACGAGGCGGGCGGCACGGGCATATTCGCTGCGCGCGAGCGCAAGCTGTGTCCGCGCCGCGGCGGCACGCGCCCGCGCCTCGGCCAGCGCGGCGCGGAACGGCCGCTGGTCGATCGTGAAGAGAAGCTGCCCCTTATGGACGGTATCGCCGTCCCTGAAGTGGATCGCGACGAGCTGGCCCGAGACGCGGGGGCGGATCTCCACTGCCTGGCTCGCCTCGAACCGGCCGGTATAATCGTCCCATTCGGTGATCGCGCGTTGCAGCGGACGGCTGACGGTGACGGTAGGAGGCGGCGGGGCGCTCGCCTCGGCGCCGCCGCCGCTCCATCCCTTCACGCCCGCCACGGCGGCCACGCCGATCAAAAGCCCGGCGACGCCGATCTTCGTCCTGCGGGAAAAGCGCGACGGGGCGGCGGGATCGGGATCGGAAGAGGGGTGGGGCTGCTGCGCGCCGGCGGCGGGCGCGTCCTTGTCGAACGGCTGATACATCGCGCTTCCCTTCAATGACCGGAGGGGAGGGAAAGGAGCCGCCCCGCCTGCGCTCGGCTGAATCCGGCGGCGAGGAAGCGGGCCATCTCATCGTCGGGCAGCGCGGCGCGGGCATGGCGCGCAAGCACCACGAAGCGGCGCAGCGCCTCAAGCCGGGGATCGGCGAGCCCAAGATTGCCGCGCTGGCCGAACAAGGTGGCCAGCGCGCTGGCGATCCGGCCCGGTATGTCGAGGCTCGACAGCGGGTCGCGCCCGGCAAGCGCGATCACCGACCATTCGAGCGCGGAAAAACCATCCGGGTCGAGCCTGTCGGGCGTTTCCACGTCGAGCGGCTCGGAGAAATTCCGATAGGCCATGGGCAAGCTTCCTTCGATCTTGCAACAGGCAGACCTTCCCCGTTCCGGGCGGCGGCAGGCCGATCCGGATCGTCTTTACGGGCATGGGACGCCTGCGGCGCGAGGGCCGGGGCCTTCGCGCGCTCAGCGATTGATATTATGGGTGGGCCATTGCCCTCAGGCGTGGCTCAGCGGCCGGCGTTACACCGGCTGATCGGATGTGAAGGCATGACGAACTCCTTCTGAAGACCCACGGCGACAGCGCCGCGATCATTCAATACCGGTCGGTATAGATATCATGCCGCAGTGCGTCAAGACTATTTTATACTGGTCGGTAACTTTTTCGTCTTCCCAGAGTCGATCCGCTTCAGATTGAAGCCAATCGACTCTGGATTGTCCTTGTTTGCCGTGATTTCCGAGCCGTCAGGTGAGTCCACCTGCCTCGAAATCACTCTAGGACGAAGGCCAGACGAGCAGCGCGGTTTCGATCAGCGCTTCCAGTTCCTCGCGGCTCGCCCCCGCGCCCGCCTGCACCGCCATCCCCTGAAGGATCGCATAGAGATAACGGGTCAAGGCCTCGGGATCGACATGATCGGGCAGATCGCCTTCTTCCCTGGCGCGCTTCATCCGCTCGACCAGCTTCAGCCGGGACGACGCGCCGCGCGCGAGCACCTCGGCGCGGATCGATTCGGCCTCGGTGCCGCAGGCGATCGAGCTGATAACGCCCAGGCAGCCGCGGGGATCGCAGCTTCGCGTCTGGTTTTCCAGCCCGCCGCGCATCAGCCGTTCCGCCACCTCGCGCGCGGTCGGCGCCGCGAGCGCCTTGGCGACATAATCGAGCTTCTCGCGCTCATAGAGGTCCAGCGTCTTGCGGAACAGCGACTCCTTGTTGCCAAACGCGGCATAGAGGCTGGGCCGCGTGATCCCCATCGCCTCGGTAAGGTCGGTGAGCGAGGCGCCTTCATAGCCCTTGCTCCAGAAGACGCGCAGCGCCGCGGCAAGCGCCTCGTCCACGCAGAATTCGCGCGGACGTCCCTTGTGCGGCGTGGCGGTGATGGTTTCCATAACGACCGGTACATAAGCCCGCCAGCGCCGAAAATCCATAGGAACGGTGTAACGTCCTTGCTCCCCTCATCCCGGCGACAGAGTGTGGCAGGTGACGCGCGGCGCGCGACACGCTAACCGCCTGGGCCATGCCCACCCCCCTCGACGCGCTTCACACAACCTTCGGCTTTACGGCGTTTCGCGGGCGGCAGGCCGAGGTGATCGATCGGGTGATGGCGGGGCGCCACACGCTGGCGGTGATGCCGACGGGGGCGGGGAAGTCGCTGACCTACCAGATTCCGGCGCTGTGCCGGGCGGGAACGGGGTTGGTCGTCTCGCCGCTGATCGCGCTGATGCACGATCAGGTGCGCGCGGCCGAGGCGGTCGGCATCCGCGCCGCCGCACTCACCTCCGCCGACGAGAATCGCGACGAGACGATCGCGCGTTTCCGCGCCGGCGATCTCGATCTGCTCTATGCCGCGCCCGAACGCGTGGCGACCGACAGCTTCCGCCGCCTGCTCGACCGCGCGCCGCCGCTCGCGCTGATCGCGATCGACGAGGCGCATTGCGTTTCCGAATGGGGGCATGATTTCCGCCCCGATTACCGCCTGCTCCGCCCGCTGCTCGACGCCTTTGCCGATGTGCCGCGCCTCGCGCTCACCGCCACCGCCGATCGTCACACCCGTGCCGACATATTGACGCAGCTCGGCATAGAGGAGGACGGGCTGATCCTCGCCGGCTTCGACCGGCCGAACATCCGCTATGCGATCAGCCCGCGCGACGGCCTGCCGGGGCAGCTCGCGCGGCTCGTCTCCGCCACGCCGGGGCCGGGCATCGTCTATACCGGCAGCCGCGACGGGGCCGAGCGGCTCGCCGTCCAGATCGGCGAGCGCACCGGGCGGCCGACGCTGGCCTATCATGCCGGCCTGCCGCCCGCCGTGCGCGCCGCCAACCAGCGCGCCTTCGTCCAGTCCGAAGAAATGGTGATGGTGGCGACGATCGCGTTCGGCATGGGGATCGACAAGCCCGATGTCCGCTTCGTCGCGCATGCCGGCCTGCCCAAGTCGATCGAGGCTTATTATCAGGAAACCGGCCGCGCCGGGCGCGACGGCGACCCCGCGATCGCGCATCTCTTCTGGGGCGCGGAGGATTTCGCCCGCGCCCGCCGCCGCATCGTCGAGGAGGTCGAGGAAGGCCGGCGCGAGGGCGAGCGCCAGCGGCTCAACGCGCTGGCCGCGCTGGTCGAGGCGCCGACCTGCCGCCGCGCGATCCTGCTCACCCATTTCGGCGAGACGCCGCCGCCGGCCTGCGGCAATTGCGACAATTGCCTCCATCCCCCCGCGTCGATCGACGCGTCGCAGGCGGCGCGGAAATTGCTCTCGGCGGTCTATCGCACCGGCCAGCGCTTCGGCCTCACCCATCTGGTCGACGTGCTGACCGGCAAGGCGAACGATCGCGCGGCGGCGCTCGGCCATGATCGGCTCTCGGTCTTCGGCATCGCCGAGGCCGAGGAGCGGCCGCAGTGGAAGCCCGTCGCCCGCGCGCTGCTCGCCCGCGATGCGCTGATGGCCGACGAGCATGGCGGGCTCGCGCTGGGCCCGGCGGCGCGGCCGATCCTGCGCGGGGAGGTGGAGGTGCCGCTCGTCCTCCCGCCGGCACGCGAGAAGCGGCGGCGGCGCGAGGCGGAAGCGCATGACCAGGCCGATGATCCCCTGTTCCAGGCGCTGCGCGCCTGCCGCCGCGATCTGGCGAAGGAAGCGGGGGTGCCGCCCTATGTCGTCTTCCACGACGCCACCCTGCGCGAGATGGCCGCCTTCCGCCCGACGACGCGCGATGCGCTTGCCCAGATAACGGGCGTCGGCGCGCGCAAGCTGGACGATTATGGCGACGCCTTCCTCGCCGTCCTGCGGAATTTCGCCGGCTAGAGAACGCCCGCTTTCTCCAGCCGCTCTATCTCCTCGCGATAGGGGCGCACGCCCAGCGAGATCGCATAAGCGGCCAGCGGCATCAGGATGCCGGCGGTGAGCGCCAGCGTCTTCCACAGCTCCGCCTCGTTGCCGATCACATAATGGTTCACCAGCGCGATCAGGAAGCTGCCGAGCGCGCCGAAGGTGGTGAACATGAAAAGGTAGACCGCCGTCACCTGTCCGCGCATGTCGTTGGGCGTGATCGTCTGGATCGCGGCATTCTGCGGCACGGCGGCGGCGAAGCCGAACACGCCCGACAATGAGCCGAGGATGATCGCCAGCTCGCCATTGGGCATCAGCGGCGACAGGACCGCGAAGGGAATGGCGAAGGCGAACATCAGCGCGGTGACGCGGATGTTCGCATCCTTGTGCGTCCTGGCCAGCCGTTCGGTGAGCCAGGTGCCGAGCAGCAGGCCGAGCGGCATCGCCACGAACAATGTCACGCCGCCCCAGAAGCCGATCTGCGCCGGCGTCCACCCATAAGTGCGGATCATGAAGGGCGCGCGCCATTCGGCAAGGCCGTTCGCCTCGATCGAGCTGAGCGCCAGCCCGATGAAGAGCGGATAATAGACCGCACGGCGGCGATGAATCTCGCGCGCAACCTCCCGCACCGGAATCGGCTTGCCGGTGTTGATCTTGCCCCGGCGTGGCGGCTCGGGCAGCAGGCGCAGCAACACCGCGATGATAAGGCCCGGCAGGCCGATCATGATCAGCACCCATTGCCAGTTGCGGATCAAGATCGGGCCGATCCGCGTCGGTTGCCAATCCGCGACGAAACCGAGCAACGCGCCGCCGACGATCGAGGCGAGGCCGGTGCCGAAGATGAAGCCGAATTGCAGGCCCGCGATCGCGCGCGGCAATTTGCGGGGCGGGAAATAGTCCGCCATCATCGAATAGACGCCGGGCGCATGCGCCGATCCGCCGACGCCCACGAACATGCGGCTGACGAAAAGCTGGACGTAATTTTGCACCACCCCGCCGACAATGGTGAGGCCGCTGGTGATGACGAGGCCGATCGAAAGGATGATGTTGCGCGGATAGATATCCACCAGCCGGCCGAGCGGCACGCCGACGAAGAGGTAGAAGAGGATGCCCGCCGGCCCCAGCAGCAGGCCAAGCTGGATGTCGGTGAGCTGGAAATCGCGCTTGATCGATTCGATCATCAGGCTGAAGACGCCGCGATCGAGGAAGTTCATCATCGTCGCCAGTACGAAGATGAAGAGGGCGTACCAGGCGACGGCAGGCCTGGGCCAGGGCTGCGTGGCCGTTTCCGGATTGCCGCCCGCGTCGTCCGAAGCCGCGCCCTGCGGCTCGACGCCTGCCATGTTCGCGACGGAAGCCATGCCTATCCTCTCATCTATCTTGGCGGGGATGCTAGCGCAGGATAGGCGAAGCGGCAGCACGCCGGAGCGAAGCAAAGTCGATCAATATGGGAAGCTTGCCCCTCCGGCCGGCGCGTCGGATAAGCGCACAACGCCCGCACCAGGAGTAAGCATCGATGTTCCGCAAGATCGACGAGACCATATCCGTATCGCCGCAGATCGAACCGGACGATGTCGCCCGCGCGGCCGCGGAGGGCTTCACCCTGATCGTCAACAATCGTCCCGATGGCGAGCAGCCGGGCCAGCCGCCGGCCGCGACGATCGAGGCGGCGGCGGGGGCGGCGGGGCTCGATTATGTCGCCATCCCCATCACCCCCGGCGGCTTCGGCGCGGCCGAGGTGGCGGCGATGCGTTCGGCGCTGGCGGGCGCCAAGGGCCCGGTGCTCGCCTTCTGCCGATCGGGCACGCGCTCCACCTTCCTCTGGGCGCTGGCCCGGGCGGGGCAGGGCGAGGATGCCGATGCGCTCACCGCCAAGGCCGCCGCCGCCGGCTATGATCTCACCCCGATTCGCGGCCTGCTGTAGCGCGAAAAAAAGGCCGGCGGTTGCCCGCCGGCCCAGTCGTCGTTCGCAGGAGGAACCTCTTGGGCGGAGGCGGCCTTGTCGCCGGCCGCGCCCGCATGTCCTTCAATAATTATAGGCGCGCTCGCCATGCTCCCCGAGGTCGAGCCCCTCGCGTTCGACGTCGGGGGAGACGCGCAGGCCGATCACCGCGTTGACGATCGCATAAACGATGGCCGATCCGATCCCCGACCAGAGGATCGCGACCGCAACGGCATAGGCCTGCACGCCGAGCTGCGGCAGGATCAGATAATCCGCCTTGCCCGGCCCGCCGAACAGCGGCGCATAGACGAGCGCGGTGCCCAGCGACCCGACGATCCCGCCGATGCCGTGGATACCGAACACGTCGAGCGCATCGTCGAAGCCGAGGCGCGGCTTGATCGTCACCACGAACCAGAAGCAGCAGACCGAGGCGACGGCGCCGAGGACGATCGCGCCCAGCGGCCCGGCATTGCCCGCCGCCGGCGTCACCGCGACGAGCCCGGCGACCGCGCCCGAACAGGCGCCGAGCAGGGTGGGCTTGTGCCCCGCCGCCCGCTCCGCGACCAGCCAGGCGACGAGCGCGGCGGCGGTGGCGACGAAGGTGTTGAGCATCGCCAGCCCCGCGGCGGCGTTCGCGGCGAGCGCGGAGCCGGCGTTGAAGCCGAACCAGCCGACCCACAGCAGCCCGGTGCCGATCAGCGTGTTCGTCATCGAGTGGGGGGCGATGATCTCCTTCTGATAGCCGATCCGCTTGCCGAGGAAGAGGCAGCCTACCAGCCCGGCGATGCCCGCATTGATGTGCACCACCGTGCCGCCCGCATAATCGAGCGCGCCCATCGTGAAGAAGTAGCCGCCCGAGGACCAGACCATGTGCGCCAGCGGGAAATAGACGATCGTCAGCCAGAGGACGCCGAACAGCATCAGCGCGGCGAACTTGACGCGCTCCGCCAGCGATCCGATCGCGAGCGCGACGGTGATCGCGGCGAACGTCATCTGGAAGCAGACGAAGACATATTCGGGGATGGTGCCCGACAGCGTGTCGGGCGCGATGCCCAGCAGGAACAGCTTGCCGAAGCCGCCGATGAATGCGTTGCCGTCGGTGAAGGCCAGCGAATAGCCCCAGCCTACCCAGACGAGGATCGCGATCGCGGCAAGCGTCGCGATCTGGGTGAGCAGCGAGAGCATGTTCTTGGCGCGGACGAGGCCGCCGTAGAAGAGCGCGAGCCCCGGCACGATCATCAGCAGCACGAACGCCGTCGAGACGAGCATCCAGGCGGTATCGCCCGAATTGAGCGTCGGCGGCGGCGTCGCCTGCGCGAAGGCGGGGGTGGCGGCGAGCAGGGACAGGCCGATCAGGCCAAGCCCCGTCGCCATTCGGGTTGGAAGCGTCATGGTTCCCCTTTCCTCTACAGAGCGGATTCGTCGGTTTCGCCGGTGCGGATGCGCACCGCCTGGCCGATATCGAGGACGAAGATCTTGCCGTCGCCGATCGATCCGGTGCGTGCCGATTGCTCGATCACCTCAAGCGCGCGCGGCGCCAGCGCATCGTCCACGGCGGCCTCGATCTTGAGCTTGGGCACCATGTTGGTGCTGTATTCGGCGCCCCGATAGATTTCGGTGTGGCCCTTCTGCCGGCCGAAGCCGTTGACCTCGGATATGGTCATCCCGTGCACGCCCAGGCTCGACAGGGCCTCGCGCACCTCGTCGAGCTTGAACGGCTTTATGATCGCGATGATGAGTTTCATGCGGCCTCCTGACGATGTGACCAGGAGTGCTTCGCAATCGCCGTGCCAATTGCGCGAAAGCCCGTTTTCGCTGCGTTGCGGCACGATCCTGCCGCCCGCCGCGCCCGGCCTTTAGGCAGGAAGGGAGCGCTGCCTAGTTTTTAGGCAGAAATGGCGAGGCGCGCCCAGACGGGGAGATGATCCGACGCGCGGACCGCCTTGGCCGAATGATGCACGCCGCAGGCGACGACCGAGACTTCGGGGCTGACGATGATCCGGTCGAGCCGGGCGACCGGGCGGCGGCTGTGGAAGCTGCGCCCCGTCGGCGCCATGCGATAATGGAACAGGAATTCGCGCAGGCAGCCACCCTGCGTCAGCCATTCGTTGAGATCGCCCATCAGGATCGTCGGCAAAGCGGGGCGGCGCGCCTCGACATGGCCGATCACGGCGCGCGCCTGCCGCCGCCGGACGAGCCCCGACAGATCGAGGTGCATGCCGACGACGCGCAAGGCGATGCCGCGCACGTTCAATTCCGCCATCACCGCGCCGCGCGGCTCAAGCGTCGGCAGGTCGAGCGTCGTCCAGCCCTGTATCTCCACCGATTTGCGGACGAGCAGCGCATTGCCGTGCCAGCCGAGCCCGCCGGGCCGCATGTCGAACGGCACGGGCTTATATTGGCTGTGCTCGGCCAGGAGATCGAGCGGAAGCGCGCTCAGCCGCATGCCGAAGCGGCGGTCCGCCTCCTGCAAGGCGATAACGTCGGCGTCGAGTTCGTGCAGCACTTCGATCGTGCGGCGCGGATCGCGGCGGCGATCGGTGCCGACCGCCTTGCGCATATTGTAGCTGGCAACGGTTATCATCCGCGCGTCACGCCAATCCGAGGCTGTCGGCGGCGGCGTGGCGATCGTCCTCGTCCACCATCAGGCGAATCGAACTCAACACCTGCAGGCCGAGCGCGGCGAAGCCTTCGTCGAACAAGGCCGCCTCGATCCCGTCGGCCGCGAGCCGCCCGCGCGCCAGTTCCGCCGCGATGCGATCAGGATAACGCGCGAGTTCGACCAGAGCCATGTCGCTATCAAGCGCCAGATCGGCCGCGCAATCAACCGTCCTCGGCCAATCGCTTGAGATCGTAGACGAGATCGAGCGCCTGTTTCGGCGTCAGCGCGTCGGCATTCACCGCATCGAGCGCGGCACGCAGCGGATCGGCGGGGGCGGGCTCGGGCGCCGCCCTCGCCGCGAACAGCGGCAGGTCGTCGAGGCCCGCCGCCAGCCCGCCGGTCGCCGCGCGGCCGCTTTCCAGCCTGGCGAGCACCGCCTTCGCCCGCGCCAGCACCAGCGGCGGCAAACCGGCGAGCTTGCCGACCGCGATGCCGTAGCTGCGATCGGCGGGCCCGTCGGCGACTTCGTGGAGCAGCACCAGATCGCCCTTCCACTCGCGCGCGCGAACATGGTGGAGCGACAGCGCGTCGAGCCGCTCGGCCAGCCGCGTCAGCTCGTGATAATGCGTCGCGAACAGGCAGCGGCAGCGATTGACGTCATGCACCGCCTCCACCACCGCCCAGGCAATGGCGAGGCCGTCATAGGTGGAGGTGCCGCGCCCCACCTCGTCCAGGATGACCAGCGAGCGTTCGGTCGCCTGCGCGAGGATCGCGGCGGTCTCCACCATCTCGACCATGAAGGTCGATCGTCCGCGCGCCAGATTGTCCGACGCGCCCACCCGGCTGAACAGCCGGTCGACCAGGCCCAGCCGCGCGCGCGACGCGGGCACGAACGATCCCGCCTGCGCCAGCACCGCGATCAGCGCATTCTGGCGCAGGAAGGTCGACTTGCCGCCCATGTTCGGCCCCGTGACGAGCCATAGCCGCGACTGCTCCCCCAGCACGCAGTCATTGGCGATGAAGCGCGCGCCCGAGGCGGCCACCGCCTGCTCGACCACCGGATGCCGGCCGCCCTCCACCTCGAAGCAGGCGGCGGCATCGAATGCGGGCCGGCACCAGCCCCCTTCCACCGCGCGCTCGGCAAGGGCGGCGGCGACATCGAGGCGGGCGAGCGCGTCGGCGGTGGCGGCGATCTCGTGCCGCCGCGCGAGCGCCGTCTGGTTGAGTTCTTCCAGATGCGCCGCCTCCGCCGCGAGCGCGTGCGCGCCCGCCTGACCCACGCGCAGCGCCTGTTCGTGCAGGTCGGGCGCGTTGAAGCGGACGACGCCCGCCAGCGTCTGGCGATGGGTGAAGCCCGAATCGGCGCGCATCAGCGCGTCGGCCTGCTTCGCGGGCACCTCGACATGATAGCCGAGCACGCCGTTATGCCGGATCTTGAGCGTGCCGATGCCCGTCTGCTGGCGATAGCGCGCCTCCAGCGCGGCGATGGCGCGCCGCCCCTCGCCGCCGGTCGCGCGCAGATCGTCGAGCGCGGGATCGTAACCTTCGGCGATATAACCGCCCTGCGCGCTGTCGACCGGCGGCGTCGGCACCAGCGCGCGGCGCAGCAGATCGATCAGCGCGCCATGCCCCCGAAGCGCGGGGATCAGATCGGCGAGCAGCGCCGGCGCGGCCGGGATCGCGGCGAGCATGTCGTGGAGGCGATAGGCCTCCTCCAGCCCGTCGCGCAGTTGCCCCAGATCGCGCGGACCGCCGCGCCCCGCGACGAGCCGGCCGAGCGCACGGCCGATATCGGGCAGCGCCCGGAGATTCGCGCGCAGCCGGTCGCGCAGGCCCGCATCGCCCTCCAGCAAGGCGACGAGATCGAGCCGCGCCTGAATCGCCGCGAGATCGGTGAGCGGCGCGCCGAGGTCCGCCGCCAGCATGCGCGCGCCCGCGCCCGTCACGGTGCGGTCGATCGCGTCGAGCAGGCTGCCCTTGCGCCCGCCGCCCGCCGCCTGCGTCAGTTCGAGGCTCTCGCGCGTCGCGGCGTCGATCATCATATGATCGGCCGCCGCGCGGCGCCGGGGTGGCTGGAGGAAGGGCAGGCTGCCCTGGCCCGCCTGCCCGAGATAGGCGAGCAGGCCGCCCGCCGCCGCCAGCTCGGCCCGGTCGAACGCGCCGAAGCCGTCGAGCGTCGCGACGCCGAACAGCGCCTTCAACGCCCGCTCGCCCGCCGCCGCGTCGAACCGCTCGCGCGGCCAGCGATAGGCCGACGCGCCAAGCCCGTCGAAATCCGCCGCCGCGACGATCTCCGCCGGGCCGATCCGCGCGATTTCGGCATCGAGCGCGGCGCGGGGCAGGCAGGCGGTTTCGAACCGGCCGGTCGATATGTCGGCCGCCGCCAGCCCGATCGCGCCGCCCGCCTCCGCCACCGCGACGAGCCAGTTCGCGGCCCTCGCGTCGAGCAACGCCTCCTCGGTCAGCGTGCCCGCCGTCACCACACGGATGATCGCGCGGCGGACGAGCGCCTTCGATCCGCCGCGCTTCTTCGCCTCGGCCGGGCTTTCGATCTGGTCGGCGATGGCGACGCGGTGCCCCGCCTTGATGAGACGCGCCAGATAGCTTTCGGCGGCGTGGGCGGGCACGCCGCACATCGGCACGGCATTGCCGCCATGCTCGCCTCGCGCCGTCAGCGCGATATCGAGGCAGGCCGAGGCGATCCTGGCGTCATCGAAGAACAATTCGAAAAAATCGCCCATGCGATAGAAGAGCAGGCAATCGGACGCCTCGGCCTTCAGCGCCTGATATTGCGCCATCATCGGCGTCACGCCGCCCGTCGCTTTCGCCGATCCCGCCATGCATCGGCTGATAGCGGCTTGTGACGCGTCCATCCATGGCCCAAAAGGCCGGCATCGGCCGCGACGGCGCGTTTTCCGGCCGGAAAGGCGAGGGGATTCGAGTGAGCGAAGGCAGCAACGTCCAGTTTTCCGAGCGCGAGGCGCTTCTTTTCCATTCGGTCGGTCGGCCGGGAAAGATCGAGATCGTCGCCTCCAAGCCGATGGCGACCCAGCGCGACCTGAGCCTTGCCTATTCCCCCGGCGTCGCGGTGCCGGTGCGCGCGATCGCCGACGATCCGGCAACCGCCTATGACTATACCGCCAAGGGTAATCTGGTGGCGGTCATCTCGAACGGCACGGCGATCCTCGGCCTCGGCAATCTGGGCGCGCTCGCGTCGAAGCCGGTGATGGAAGGCAAGGCTGTGCTGTTCAAGCGCTTCGCCGACGTCGACGCGATCGACCTGGAACTCGCGACCGAGGACGTCGACCGGCTGATCGACGCGATCGCGCTTCTGGAGCCGAGCTTCGGCGGCATCAACCTGGAGGACATCAAGGCGCCCGAATGCTTCGTGATCGAGCAGGCGCTGCGCGAGCGGATGAACATTCCCGTTTTCCACGACGACCAGCACGGCACCGCGATCATCACCGCCGCCGGCCTCATCAACGCCTGTCACCTGACGGGGCGCGACGTGCGTGACGTCAGCGTCGTGGTGAACGGCGCGGGCGCGGCCGCGATCGCCTGCACCGAACTCATCAAGGCGATGGGCGTGCCGTCCGATCGGGTGCTGATGTGCGACCGGCAGGGCGTGATCTACCAGGGCCGCGAGGGCGGGATGGACCAGTGGAAATCCGCCCACGCCGCCAAGACCGACCGGCGCACGCTGGCCGAGGCGCTGGAGGGCGCCGACGTGTTCCTCGGCCTCTCCGCCGCCGGCGCGCTCAAGCCCGAGATGGTGAGGAAGATGGCCGACCAGCCGATCATCTTCGCGATGGCGAACCCCGACCCCGAGATCACGCCGCCCGAGGCGCGCGCCGCGCGGCCCGATGCGATCATCGCCACCGGCCGGTCGGACTATCCCAATCAGGTCAACAACGTGCTCGGCTTCCCCTTCATCTTCCGCGGCGCGCTCGACGTGCGCGCGACGACGGTGAACGACGAGATGAAGATCGCCGCCGCCGAGGCGCTGGCGAAGCTGGCGCGCGAACAGGTGCCCGAGGAGGTCGCGCTGGCCTATGGCGGCAAGGCGCCGCGCTTCGGACGCGATTACATCATTCCCGCGCCCTTCGATCCGCGCCTGATGGAGGTGGTGCCCGCCGCCGTCGCCGAGGCGGCGATGACCTCGGGCGTGGCGCGCAAGCCGATCCTCGACATGGCCGACTATCGCCTGAAGCTGAAGGCGCGGCTCAATCCCACCACATCGGTCCTCACCCTCGCTTATGAGGGCGCGCGCGCGCATCCCAAGCGCGTCGTCTTCGCCGAGGCGGAGGAGGAGGTGGTGCTGCGCGCCGCGATCCAGTTCCGCGATGGCGGCTATGGCACGCCCGTCCTCGTCGGGCGCGACGATGTGCCCGATCGCCTGCGCGCGCTGGGCGTCGACGATCCCTCCTCGTTCGAGTTGCACAACAGCCGCATCTCGCCGCTCGTGCCGAAAATGGTCGATTATCTCTACAGGCGGCTCCAGCGGCGCGGCTATCTGCGCCGCGACGTCGAGCTGCTGGTCAATCAGGATCGCAACATCTTCGGCGCGCTGCTCGTCGCGCTGGGCGAGGCGGACGTGATGATCACCGGCGTCACGCGCACCTATTCGCAGACGCTGCGCCAAATCCGCCGCGTGATCGACCCGATGGAAGGCTGCAAGCCGTTCGGCATCCATGTCCTCGTCGGCCAGAGCCACACCGTCTTCATGGCCGACACCACCGTCACCGAGCGGCCCTCCGCCGCCGAGCTGGCCGATATCGCCGAAAAGACGGCGGCCGTCGCGCGGAGCATGGGACATGAGCCGCGCGTCGCCTTCCTTTCCTATTCCACCTTCGGCAACCCGCCGGGCCACTGGCTGGAAAATCTGCGGGCGGCGGTCGCCCTGCTCGACCAGCGCGGCGTCAGCTTCGAATATGAAGGCGAGATGGCGCCCGACGTCGCGCTCAATCCCCGACTGCGCGGCACCTATCCCTTCATGCGCCTGTCGGGGCCGGCCAATGTTCTCATCATGCCCGGCCTGCAATCGGCGAACATCTCGGCGAAGCTGCTCCGCGAGCTGGGCGGCGATTCGGTGATCGGGCCGATGCTCGTCGGGATGGAGCATCCGGTGCAGATCGCGACAATGGCGTCCACCGCGTCCGAACTGGTGACGCTCGCCGTACTCTCCACGGCGGGTATCGCACGATAGGTTGGCGGGAGGGTGCGCCCTTTCTCTCCATCCACATCGTCATTCCCGCGCAGGCGGGAATCCATAAGCACTGTCTCCACAAAATAGGCGAAACCGGCGTTTATGGTTTCCCGCCTGCGCGGGAATGACGGGTTTTCGGATATAGGGCGAGTGCCCTTCCTCTCCCGTCGCCCCGGCGGACGCCGGGGTCCCATGGATGCGGCTCGCTTCCTTTTTCCGGGCGAGCCGCCGTCCGTGGATTTTCGACTTTCGTCGGAATGACGGGGTTGTTGGTGAGGTGGGTGGCGGTGACGCCTCTTACTGCGGGTTGTCGACCGTGCCGCCGCCCTGGCTGACCGAACCGACCTGGCCGATATTGCCGAACAGTTCGCGGAAGAAGCCGCGATGGCGGCCGAGCGTCGGCGTCTTGTCGCTGTCGGGGCTGATGCGGACCACCTTCTCCAACCCTGTCTTCTGCACCGAGGCGACGTTGCCCGCCTTGTCGAAATGGATGATTATCACCGTCTGATCGACCGGGGTGGGACTGGCGAAGGCAAGCTGGCGCGTGTCGCGCGCGACATAATACCAGCTATTGCCGCCGTCGAACTGCCCGTCGAAGCTGGGCCGGCCCAGCGTGCGCGTGACCGATTCCTTGTTGTCGACCCCGGGCTGGATCGCGGCGACCAGCGTCTGATCGATCACATAGCCCTTATGATCGCGAATGCGGGCGCAGCCGGCCGTCGCGAGGAGTGCTGCGCCGAGCGCGACCGTGAACAGGCGCGGCAAGGTATCGGCCATCGTCGGAAAACTCCTCGAAACGCTTGGGCGGCGTATCCGAAGGAGGATACGCCGTGCCCGGAAGATTGCATCCGGGGCGCGGTGCCTCAATATGCGCGTAGGCCGTCGCGACGCAAGCGCGGCAATCGTCTGCGTTCGAAAGGAGTCCCCTTGTCCCTATTGCGCGCCCTGTTCGGGGGAAGCGGCGATCGCGCCGCCCTGCGCCCGCTTTATGCGGCTATTGTCGAGGAAGCGCGGCAACCCGCCTGGTATCGGGACGCCGCCGTCCCCGACACGATCGACGGCCGATTCGAGATGGTGGCCGCCGTCCTGTCGCTGGTCCTGATTCGCCTCGAAGGCGACGGCGATCCGGGCAAGGCGCCCTCGACCTTCCTCGCCGAGATATTCGTCGACGATATGGACGGGCAGCTTCGCGAGATCGGCATCGGCGATATCGTCGTCGGCAAGCATATCGGCCGGATGATGAGCGCGCTTGGCGGGCGGCTGGGCGCCTATCGCGACGCGCTGGCGCCCGGCGCGGGGGCGGATACACTCGAATCAGCGCTCGTCCGCAACGTCTATCGGGGCGACGAGCCTTCCGCCGGCGCGCTGGCGATGCTCGCCGCCGGCATCAGGCGATTGGCGGCGCAGATCGGCGGGGTTCCGCTCGATACGCTGCTCGGCGGCCGGCTTCTGCCATGAACGAGAATGAATTTTCGCGGCCCGTGCGGCTCGATTCGCTCGGCGCGGGCGAGCGGGCCGTCGCGATCACCGCCGAACCGGCCGAGCGGGATGCGCTGGCGCGGCGCTTCGGCCTCGTCGCGATCGACAGGCTCGAAGCCGAGACGCACCTTTCACGCGACGGCGCGATCGTCCGGCTCCGTGGCACGCTGACCGCCGAGGTGACGCAAAGCTGCGTCGCGACCGGCGAGTCGCTGCCGGCGGCGCTGTCCGACGCCTTCACGCTGCGCTTCCTGCCCGCCGAACAGGCGCCCGCCGACGGCGCGGAGGAAATCGGCCTCACCGAGGAGGATTGCGACACCTTGTTCTACGAAGGCGGCGCGGTCGATATCGGCGAGGCGGTGGCCGAGACGATGATTCTGGCGCTCGACCCCTTCCCGCGCAGCCCCGATGCCGACGCCGTCCTGCGCGCCGCCGGTGTCCTCCAGGAGGGTGAAACAGGGCCGTTCGCCGCGCTCAAGGCGCTGAAACGCCCCCCGAAGGACGAGGGCTGAAGCGCCGCTCAGAAGGGGACGTCGTCGTCCAGATCGTTGTCAAAGGGATCGGCGGGGCGCGATGAGGCCGGCGCGCCGCCGCTGCGGCCACCGCCACCGCCACCGCTCGAACCGCCACCGCTCGAACCGCCACCGAAGCCGCGATCGTCATAGCCTTGATCGCCGCCGCCCCAGCCGTCGCGGCTTCCGCCGCCGGCATTTTCGCCCGCCTTGTCGAGCAGGGTGAGCGTGCCGTTGAAATTCTGGAGGACAATCTCGGTAGTGTAGCGGTCCTGCCCGCTCTGATCCTGCCATTTGCGGGTCTGAAGCTGGCCCTCGACATAGACCTTGCTGCCCTTGCGCAGATAACGCTCGGCGATGTTCGCCAGATTCTCGTTGAAGATGGCGACCGAATGCCATTCGGTCTTCTCGCGCCGTTCGCCGCTATTGCGGTCCTTCCATGTTTCGGACGTGGCGATGCGCAGGTTCACCACCTTGCCGCCATTCTGGAAGCTGCGCGATTCGGGATCGCGGCCCAGATTGCCGACGAGGATCACCTTGTTCACGCTGCCTGCCATGTCTTCTGCCTCCTAAAGCCCCGCGGCTGTCGCGAGCCAGTATGTAGCGCCTGCCGCGACGTATGCCAGCGTGAAGAGATAAGCGAGCGTGAAGGCGGGCCATTTCCAGCCGTTCGTCTCGCGCCGGATCACCGCGATCGTCGACATGCATTGCGGCGCGAAGACGAACCACATCAGGAAAGCGAGCGCGGTGGGCAGCGGCCAGCGCCCCTGCAACCGCCCGACGAGCGACCGTTCGGTCGCCGCATCATCAGTCGAATCGATCGAATAGACGGTGGCGAGCGCGGAAACGGCTACCTCGCGCGCCGCCATCGCCGGGATGATGGCGAGCGCGATCTGATGGTTGAAGCCGATCGGACGGACGACGACCTCCAGCCCGTCGGCGATACGCCCCGCGACCGAATATTCGCTCTGGTTCACGCCCGCCGGCGCCTGCGGGAAGGAGAGGAGCGCCCAGAGCAGGATCGTCGCGGCGAGGATCAGCGTGCCCGCGCGATGGAGGAAGATCCACGCGCGCTGCCACAGGCCGATCGCCACATCGCGCCAGTTGGGCATCTGATATTTGGGCATCTCCATCAGGAAGCCGCTGCCCTCACCGCGCGTGATGGTGCGGCGGAAGACGAGCGCGGCGACCAGCGCGCCGAGCACGCCGGTGAGATAGAGGCCGAAGAGGACGAGGCCCTGCAAACCGATGCCCGGCCCCACGCTCCGCGCCGGGATGAAGGCACCGATAATCACCGCATAGACCGGCAGGCGCGCCGAACAGGTCATCAACGGCGCGATCAGGATCGTCGTCAGCCGGTCCTTGGGATCGTCGATCGTGCGCGTCGCCATGATGCCCGGAATCGCGCAGGCGAAGGAGGAAAGAAGCGGGATGAAGGCACGCCCCGAGAGGCCGACCCGCGCCATCAGCCTGTCCATCAGGAAAGCGGCGCGCACCATATAGCCCGACGCCTCCAGCAGCAGGATGAAGAAGAACAGGATCAGGATCTGCGGCAGGAACACCACCACCGCGCCGACGCCGCTGATCACGCCATCGACGATCAGCGAGCGCAGCAATCCTTCTGGCAGCAGATCGCGAACGATCGCCTGCAAATCCTGGAAGCCGGCATCGATAAGGTCCATCGGCGCGGCCGACCAGGCGAACACCGCCTGGAACATGACGAACATCAAAACGGCGAGGATGATCGGCCCCAGGACGGGATGCAGCGCCACCTTGTCCGCCCAGTAGGACCAGCGGCGGCCGACATGCTCCTCGATCGTCGCCGCATCCGCGATCGCGCGCGCGCGGCGCTGGAAGATGACGATGTCGGGCACCGCCCCGTCGGCACGGGGCGGCACGGGCGCGCCGCTGACGATCGTGTCGATCGCGGCCTTCAATTCCTCCATGCCGCGCCGGCGCACCGCGACGGTAGGGATCACCGGCACACCCAGTTCGCGCGACAGCATGTCGACATCGATGTGCAGCCCGTCACGCTCGGCCATGTCGACCATGTTGAGCGCGACGACGATCGGCAGGCCGAGCGCGATAAGCTGGAGCGTGAAGCGCAGATGATTGTCGAGATTGGTCGCGTCGACGACGACGATCAGCGCGGAGGGCAGCCGCTCGCCCGCCTGATGGCCCAGCACGACATTGCGCGTCACCACCTCGTCGGGGCTGGCGGGGTCGAGGCTGTAGGTGCCGGGCAGGTCGACCAGCTCGATCGGCCGCCCGTCGGAGAGGACCAGACGGCCCGACTTCCGCTCGACGGTGACACCCGGATAGTTGCCGACCTTCTGCCGCGCGCCCGTCAACGCATTGAACAGCGCGCTTTTTCCGGCGTTCGGATTGCCGACCAGCGCAATCATCGGCGCGGGATTCATGCCGCGTCAGCCTGCTGGACCGAGATCGCCGAAGCGTGCGCGCGGCGCAGCGCGATCGTCATCCGCCCGACGCGGCAGGCGATCGGATCGCGCCCGAACGGCCCGACATGCAGCGCCTCCACCCGCACGCCTTCGTCCAGCCCCAGTTCGCGCAGGCGGCGCGCCTCGGCGGGGCGGAGAGCGGCCCAATCTATCGCGGCAATAATGGCGGCTTGTCGGAGAGGCAGTTGATCGAGGCGCACGATTCTCACTCGAATGGGTGTTCTGCAAGTGATTATCAATAACGCGACGAAAACGCCAGCGCTCTTGTCATCGCGCGCGATAGCGCAGCCGGCCGAGGAACCGTGCCGGGCTGAAATGTCGATCGGGATCCGGGCGCAGGCTGGCCTTCAGCCGCTCGAAACGCATCACGCCATCGATCCGGCGGGCCAGGAAGGCGCGCGTTTCAGCGAAATCCTCGCTGCCATCGTCAAGGAAAGCGAGCAAAGTGGCCGCATAAACGCCCGCCAATGTCGCCCGCTTGGTATAATGGTTGACGTCGGTCGCGCCGTCGCCGGCGAAACGCCACATCCGATCGGCCGCCCGCCAGCTGAACCGCGCCGCACGCGCCGCATTTTGCGGCAGGAGAAGCACCGACAACGCGCGGCGGAGCGCCTCCCGCTCGGGCGCGATCGCGTCGAGACGGGCGAGGATCAGCGCAGTGATCCGGTCGCGCATCTTCATCGCCGCGAGGCGCGCGGGGGGCAGGGCGTCGGCCATCGCCCGATCGACATGCGCGAACCAGGCGTCGATCATGTCCACCGCACCCTTGGGGAAGGCGAGCGCGGCGCGGGCAGGGGGAATGCCCAACTCGGCGGCGGCGGCCTCGCACGCCATCGCGCCCCAGCCATCGAAGGCGGCATTGCGCGCGATCGCGGGGGCCAGCGCGGCGCGCAGTTCGTCGAGCGTCCGGTCGTCAGGGGCGGCGTCGGTCATGCGCGCAACCATAAGCCGCTGATACGCCGGGGCCAAGTCATCGCGGCCGGCGGCGAACGAGCACCAGCGCGATGCCGATCGCCAGCGCGCCGATGAGGTCGCCCGTGCCCAGCCGCTCGCCATAAGCGATCCAGCCGATGATCGCGGCGATGATTGGCTGAAGGAGGAAGCCCAAACCGATGACCACCGGCGGCAGATAGCCGATCGCATAGACCATCAGGCCCTGCCCGATCACCTGGCTGCCGAGCGCGAGCAGCGCCAGCGCCCACCAGGCGCCGGGCAGGATCCGCTCCCCCAGCAGCAGCGCGAAAAGCAGCAGCGGCAACACGCCCGCGAGCGTCGCGATCGCCAACGTCGGCAGGGGAGCAAGCGAGCCGCGCGCCCGCTCCACCATGATCAGATAACCCGCATAGAACAGCCCCGCGCACAGGCACAGAAGGTCGCCCAGCATATTTTCGGGCGACAGTTCGTAGGAGCGGCCGAGCAGCAGCACGACGCCGAACGCCGCGAGCAGCAAAGCCACCGCCTGGTTGCGATCGGGCAGCCGCCGCGCGATCAGGAAACCGTATAGCGCGAAGAGGAAGCTGGTGACGTTGCCGAACAAGGTCGCATTGGCGAGGCGCGTCCGGAGAATGCCGGCATGCCAGCTCGCCAGATCGGCCGCGAAGAACAGGCCGCCCAGCGCCAGCATGATCCATAGCCCGGCCGAGAGGCGCGGGATCGGCTGGCGCGCGAAGCGGGTGAGCAGGAACAGCAGCGGGGCGGCGAGCGCCAGCCGCCAGAATCCGGCGGCGACCGGCCCGACATCGGCCAGCCGCACCATCCACGGCCCGAAGGCCAGGCAGATATTACCGACGATCAGCGCCACGAAGGCACGCGTCGGCGGCGGCACCGGGGTTGTGGCGGACAAACTTATTCTTGAGTCGGACGAGTCGTGCATCGCCCCCTGTAACGCCCTATTTCGATGGCGTCGCTTCTACGGAGCAAAGGGGTTCAACAACGATGCCATCCCTGTTCGATCCGATTCAGCTTGGCGCGATCCGCGCCCCCAACCGCATCCTGATGGCGCCCATGACGCGGGGCCGCGCCACGCGCGCCCATGTGCCGACGCCGATCATGGCGCAATATTATGCGCAGCGGGCAAGCGCCGGACTCATCATCTCCGAAGCCACCGGCATCAGCCAGGAAGGGCTGGGCTGGCCTTATGCGCCCGGCCTCTGGTCGGCCGAGCAGGTGGAAGCATGGAAACCGGTGACGGCGGCGGTGCACGAGGCGGGCGGGCGGATCATTGCCCAGCTCTGGCATATGGGACGCATCGTCCATCCCTCCCTCGGTGGCGGCCAGCCCGTCTCCTCATCGGCGACGACGGCCCCGGGCGAGGCGCACACCTATGACGGCAAGCAGCCCTTCACACTCGCGCGCCCGCTAGAGGTGAACGAAGTACCCCGCTTGCTCGACGACTATAGCCGCGCCGCGGCCAACGCGATCGAGGCGGGCTTCGACGGCGTCCAGCTCCACGCCGCCAACGGCTATCTCATCGACCAATTCCTGCGCGACAACGTGAATCATCGCGCCGACGCTTATGGCGGGTCGATCGAGAATCGCATCCGCCTGCTTCGCGAAGTGACGCAGGTGCTGGTCGATAGGGTGGGCCCGGGGCGGACCTCGGTGCGCCTTTCGCCCAATGGCGAGGTGCAGGGCGTCAACGACAGCGATCCGCACCGCCTGTTCCCGGCGGCGGCGGCGGCATTGGCGGCGTTGGGCATCGCCTTCCTCGAACTGCGCGAACCCGGTTTCAACGGCACCTTCGGGAAGGCCGATGTCGAGCCGGTGGCGCCGGCGATCCGCGCCGTTTTCAATCGGCCGCTGGTGCTCAATTCGGACTATGATTTCACCCGGGGACAGGCCGCGCTCGACGCCGGTGTGGCCGACGCGATCGCCTTCGGCCGGCCCTTCATCGCCAATCCCGATCTTCCACGCCGATTCGCTGAAGAGATCGTGCTGGCCCCGGCCGATATGGCGACCTCCTACACGCAAGGGATCGACGGCTATATCGACTATCCCTTTGCCGAAGAGACGGCGGCCGCCTGACCGGCGGCGCTATCCGCCGATCAGCTCCGTGGCGATCCGCTCCGCCTCGGGGCTGTCGAGTTCGACGACCCACAGGTCCGGATCGCCGCGGCGGCGCCTGCCGATATAGTCCGCCAGCACGCCGGGTTCGTCGAGCGCGGCGGGGCCGGTCGCCGTCAGCACATAGCCGCCGTCCATCGCCAAGGTGCGCTCCACCAGCTTCAGCGTGACGCCACGATCGGCGATGGCAAGCAGGATCGCCCCGGCGGCCGCATCGCCTCTGGCCAATACCATCCCATGGCCGCCGGCAGCCTCGGTCCGCCGAATCAGCGCCGACACCAGCATGCCGGCCGCGAGCCGGGCAGTCACGGCGCGGCGTAGCCGGGCAGCGACGCGAGCGGGATGCGCGATCGCATGAAGGTGCCCGTACCACGGGCCGCCTCCGCGCCGCTGGCGTCGATCAGCCGCGCCTCGGCAACCAATACGCGCCGCTTGCCGCTGATCCAGCGCCCCTCCGCGATCACGTCGCCCGCCACGATCGGGCGCGTGAAGAGCAGGTTGAATGCGGTCGTCAGCAGGAATCGATCGCTCACCAGACTATTGGCGGCATAGAAAGCGGCATCGTCGAGCATCTTGAAATAGCTCGTCCCATGTGCCGCGCCGGCGGCATGGTGGACCGTCGGGTCCATGGTGAAGCGGATACGCGCGACGCCCGCCTCGACGATTTCAAGCCGTGAAGGGAAAAGGCGGTTGATCGGCGCTGCGTCATAGAGCGATTCGAGTGCGCGATAATGCGCCTCGGCGCCGGTCGGTTCTGGCGCGCCGTCCGCTGCCTCAGGCCGCATCGCGGGCTTCGCCGGTCGCGAAGAGCGCATAGAGCGCATCTTCCGATCCGGCGCCGCGCAGCTTGGCGACGAAGCCGCGATCGCGCATCCGGCGGCTGACGCGCGCGAGCGCCTTCAGGTGCTCCACCCCGCCATGTGGCGGCGAGAGGAGCAGGAAAACGAGGTCGACCGGCATGTCGTCGATCGCGTTGAAATCGATCGGGGCGGCCAGCCGCGCGAACAGGCCGACGACATGGTCGAGCCCTTCTATCTTGCCGTGCGGAATCGCGACGCCGTCGCCGAAACCGGTCGATCCCAGCCGCTCGCGATCGGCGAGGCGATCGGCAACCAGCTTCGGATCGACCCCCACCGCCCGTCCAGCAATTGCCGAAAGTTGCTGGAAAAGCACCTTTTTATTCGGCACGGCGAGTTCCGCCAGGACGAGTTCAGGCCGCAGCAGATCGGAAAGATCATCCGGGCTGCGACTTGCGTGGGCGATGGGGGAGTGACCTGTATTCACGAGAAAATGGATGCCTTCCTTACGCCGCGCGCTGCGGTTCGACCCAACCGATCGTGCCGTCGCCGCGACGATAAACCATATTATACGTGCCCGTTCCGCTGTTGCGGAAGAGCAACGCGGTGGTGTTGCGCAGATCGAGCATCATCACCGCATCGGAAACGCTTGCCTCGGGCACATCGACGCGTGTCTCGGCGATGATAAGCGGATTGTCGCTTTCCTCCGCCTCCACTTCGTCGCCGCCCTGGAACACCGTATAGCCCGCTGTCGCCTCGATATTCTCAAGGACGGCGGCCGCCCCGAGGCCACCCGCGCGATTTTTCAGCCTGCGCATGTAACGACGAAGCTGCTTTTCGATGCGATCGGCCGCGAGATCGAAGGCGGGGTGCGCCTCCATCGCCTGGCCCGATCCCTTGAGGATCAATCCTTGCATGACGTGCGCCACGATGTCGCAGGAGAAGCCGTTGTCGCGCGGGCCTCGCCCGAACGTCACCTGAGCCGTGATGCTGCGCGAGAAATATTTGTCGGCAAGACCCTGCATCCGTTTCTCGACATGCGCCCGAAGCGCCTCGCCGGTGTCGACCCTGTGGCCTGAAACGCGGATTTCCATGGCTGCTAGCTCCCACACTGCTACTTTGCCCGGCGGAGGCGCGAAGCGCCTTGCCGGACCCTCGATGCCAGGCACGATCGCCCGGCGGCTCAAGCTTCATTCCATATTCGCCGCTTCCTCCCACAGCGGATCGGTCAGTTTAGAAACAAAGGCCTTATGGCGAAGTTGTTCCTCGGCACTAGCCGCGTGCGGACGCGGCGGGCGCACCGGCGCGGGCGCGGCCTTGGCGACGGCGGCGTTGATGAGCTGCGCGGTGCGCACCGACGTGGGATCGGCGGTGGGCTTCAGCGACAGGCCGATCTGCCGCCCGCCGGTCAACTCGACATAAAGCTGCGCCAGAAGCTGCGCGTCGAGCAGCGCGCCATGCTTGATACGGTGGCTGCGATCGATGCCGTAGCGATTGCAGAGCGCGTCGAGGCTATGCTTCGCGCCCGGATGACGCGCCCGCGCAATGGCGAGCGTGTCGACCATCCGCGTCATGTCGATCGTCGCATGGCCCGCCTGCCCCAACTCGTGATTGAGGAAGCCGAAATCGAACGACGCGTTGTGCGCGACGAGCTTGCACTCGCCGAGGAACGCCACCAGCTCGACCGCGATGTCGGTGAAGAGCGGCTTGTCCGACAGGAATGTCTGGGACAGGCCATGGACCGCTTCCGCCTCGCTCGGCATCGATCGGCCGGGATTGAAATAGGCATGGAAAGTGCGCCCGGTTTCGACACGGTTGACCAGCTCGACACAGCCTATTTCCACCAGCCTGTGTCCGTCGAGGGGGCTCAGGCCGGTCGTTTCGGTATCAAAGACAATTTCACGCATGCCGACAATATCGGCTTCCCCGCCCGCGTAGGCAAGCGACGAGACGCCTGACCTGTGCGCGCGTTGCGATCAATGAGCCGGCGGTGGAGATCACGAAATCGGCGCGCCGCCGCTTTTGCGCATCAGGCGTCTGCAATTTCATGATCCTGGCGAAGCGGCGGCGCGTCATGGCGCCGCGCGACAGCACCCGCCGCCGCTGCACCTGCGGCGGGGCGGAAACGACCGCGATCGCATCGACATCGCGCCATCCGCCCTTTTCGAACAGCAGGGGAATATCGAGCACCACCAGATCCCGCCCCCTGTGCTGACGCAGAAAGCGTCGCCGCGCCCTCGCCACCTCGGGATGGATCAGCCGCTCAAGCCGGCCCAATGCCGCACGGTCGCCGAGCACGAGCCGGCCCAACGCCACACGATCGACGCCCTTTTCGCTGGTCGTGCCCGGATAGAGCGCCTCGATCGCCGCGACCAGCGCACCGCCCGGGCCTTGCAGCCGGTGCACCTCGGCATCGGCATCGAACACCGGCACGCCTTCGGCACGAAACATCGCGGCAACCGTCGATTTGCCCATGCCGATCGAGCCGGTGAGCCCGAGGCGAAACGTCATGCCGTCAACAATCGGCGCAACGCCGCGTCCTCATCACGCGGGGCGGGCTGGCCATAAAAGAGTTCGAAGGCGATCGCCGCCTGGCCGATCAGCATCTCCAACCCGTCGACCGTCGGCAGGCCGCGACGCCGCGCCTCGGCGAGAAGCGGCGTTTCGAGCGGGGCATAGACGATGTCGTAGACGAGCGTGCCGGACGCCACATCGTCCAGCACCATATCGAGCGGCGGCGCGCCTTTCATTCCCAGCGTCGTCGTGTTGACGAGAAGATTGAGCGCGCCATCCGTGCCGCCAAGACGCGGACGGCAATGGCGTGCCAGATCGTAGAGCGCGTCAGGGCCGTCCCCCGCGCCGCCCGTCGCGCGGACCAACGCGCGGGCACGCGCCGGATCGCGGTTGACGACATGGACGGCAAAGCCATCACCCGCCAGCGCGTGCGCGACCGCCTGCGCCGCGCCGCCCGCGCCGATCACCAGCGCTTGCCCCGCCGCGCGGCCCGCCTTGTAGCGAAGGACGGCTTCGAGGAATCCGTCCGCATCGCTATTGTAACCGGTGAGGCGGCCCGCTTCTTCCACCACCACGGTGTTCACCGCGCCGATCGCCGCCGCCCGCATGTCGAGGCGATCGAGGAAGGGGATCACCGCCTGTTTGTGCGGCACGGTGACGTTGACGCCGCGCAGGCCGAGCGCGGGCAGCGCCGCGATCGCCTTGCCGAGCTGCTCCGGCTCGACCGGAAAGCGGCCATAGTCGCCGTCGATTCCCAGCCTATCCAGCCAGAATCGATGAATGAGCGGCGATTTTGAATGCGCCACCGGCCAGCCGATCACGCCGGCGACAGGGGGAAGGGGCCTCATGCCGGCAGCACCTCTCGCACGCGCAGATAGTCGAGCAGCGGCAGCAGCGGCAGGCCGAGGATCGTGAAATGGCTGCCCTCGATCCGGCTGAACAGTTGCGCGCCGCGCCCCTCGATCCGATAGCCGCCGACACAGCCCGCGATCGCCGGCCATTCGGCATCGAGATAGACGTCGAGAAACGCATCGGAGAAGGGCCGCATCGTGAGCTTCGCGACATCGACATGTCGCCAGACTGGGGCGCCCTGCTCGCAGAGCACCACCGCGCTCGTCAGGCGATGCGTCGTGCCACGCAGCCTTCGAAGCTGATCGGCAGCCTCCGCGCGGCTTTCGGCCTTGTCGATCATCGTCCCGTCGGCCAGCGTCACCGTCGAATCGCAGCCGAGCACGAGCGCGCGGGGAAAGCGGCGCGACACTTTCGTCGCCTTCAGTTCGGCGAGCGCATCAGCCAATTGGCGCGCGCCATGCCCTTCATGCGCCAGCGCCGCTTTCGCGGCCGCTTCGTCGACACCCGGCGGAATGGCGTCATGCGCGACGCCCGCTCCTTCCAGCATGGCACGGCGGCTGGCCGAGCCCGAGGCGAGGATCAGCGTCATGAGGCCGCTTCCTCCGTCTTGTCGGCACGCTCGCCGAGCAGGTTGATGATCGCCGCCGCCGTCTCCTCGATCGAACGGCGGGTGACGTCGATCACCGGCCAGCCATTGTCCGAGAAGATGCGCCGGGCAAAAGCCAGCTCGGCCGCCACCGCCTCCTGATCGACATAAGCGGTTTCGGGCGCCTGGTTGAGCGACAGCAGCCGGTTGCGCCTTATCTGGACGAGCCGGTCGGGGCTGGTGGTCAGGCCGACGACCAGCGGACGGCGCAGGCTGTAGAGCGAGGCCGGCGGCGGCGATTCGACGACGAGCGGAATATTGGCGACCTTGTAGCCGCGATTGGCGAGATAGATCGCCGTCGGCGTCTTCGACGAACGCGAGACGCCCGTCAGCACGCAATCGGCCTCTTCCCAATCCTCGGGCGCGACACCATCGTCATGCGCGATCGTGAACTGGATCGCCTCGACGCGCGCGAAATAGGCGGCGTCGAGCATATGCTGCCGGCCCGGACGCGCCAGCGCCTGCTGGCCAAGCATACGCGACAGCGCCTCGATCACCGGATCGATCGCCGCCACCGCGGGCAGGCCCAGCGCGTGGCAGCGCATTTCCAGCCGCCGCCGCACGTCGGAATTGACCAGCGTATACAGGATGAGGCCCGGGCGCTGGGCGATCTCGGCCATCACCCGATCGAGATGACCTTCGGAACGAACCATCGGCCAGAAATGTTTGATCGTCTCCACGCCCTCGAATTGGGCAAGGCCCGCCTTGGCGATGCTTTCGAGCGTTTCGCCGGTCGAGTCCGACAGAAGATGGAGGTGAAGCCGGATCATCGAGGGCGAAAACGCCTTTTGCTCAGCCCATGGCATGGACCTGTGGAAAACGCTGGGGATTGCGCTAGCGGAATCGCGGGCATGCTTTCAAGTCGCGGATTCATCACCGCCATTCTGACTCGGTTCCCGCGATCATCCACAGCCAATCCCGTTCATCCCCAGCCTGTGGATAGCGGGGAGAGGGCAGGCCGACTCCCGATGGCGCAATGGTCCGCCGTTTCGTCAAGCTGTTGGCAATCGCGCGCACTGCGAATAAACCCCGGTTTCGCCCCTGCCTACTGACAACCACTGAATCTTCTAGATTCTCTTTAAGGATAGTTATGGAGTCCTCGCCCGGGGTTCGTCCCCTCGCCCAGACGGACTTGGCGCTAGCCATGGATCGGCCCCTGCTCGCCGTGCTGCGCGGCGACCGGCGCGATCCCCCGCCGGTCTGGCTCATGCGGCAGGCGGGACGCTACCTTCCCGAATATCGCGAATTGCGGGCCGGCAAGGGCGGTTTCCTCGCGCTCGTCCATGACAGCGCCGCCGCCGCCGAGGTGACGCTACAGCCGATCCGCCGGTTCGGCTTCGACGGCGCGATCCTCTTTTCCGACATTCTCGTCATTCCCCATGCGCTGGGCCAGGATCTGCGCTTCGAAGCAGGGGAGGGGCCGCGCCTGTCGCCACCGCTCGCCGATCATGGCCTTGCCGAGTTGACGGCAACGCCCGCCCGGCTCGATCCGGTTTACGAAACGGTCCGCCAGGTTGCGTGGCAGTTGCCGGCGGAGACGACCTTCCTCGGCTTCGCGGGCTCGCCCTGGACGGTCGCCACCTATATGGTCGCAGGTCAGGGCAGCCGCGAGCAGGGAGAGACGCGGCGTCTCGCCTATCGCGATCCCGCCCGATTCCAGGCGATCATCGAAGCGGTGGTGGCCGCGACGGTCGATTATCTCGGAAAGCAGATCGCATCGGGCGTCCACGCCGTCCAGTTGTTCGATAGCTGGGCGGGCAGTCTCGCCCCGGACGAGTTCGAACGCTGGGTGATCGCGCCCACCCGGACGATCGTCGATCAAATAGGCGCGCGGCATCCGGGCGTGCCGATCATCGGCTTTCCGAAGGGTGCGGGCGGCAAGCTGCCGGCTTATGCGCGTGAGACGGGGGTCGATGCGCTGGGGCTCGACGAGACGGTTGATCCGCATTGGGCGGATACCCATCTTCCGGTCGGCCTGCCGGTCCAGGGCAATCTCGATCCCCTCGCGCTGATCGCCGGGGGCGAGGCGCTCGATCGCGCGACCGACAGGATCCGTGCGGCCTTCACCGAACGGCCGCATATCTTCAATCTCGGCCACGGCATCCTGCCGGATACGCCGATTGCACATGTCGAGCGGCTGCTCGCGCGGCTGCGGGGAGAGGTGAGATGATCGGTTGGCTCGGCGCCGCCTATCCGTGGGTGAAGGCGGCACATCTGATCTTCGTGATCTTCTGGATCGCCGGGCTGTTCATGCTGCCGCGCTTCTACATCTATCATCGCAGCGTCGCGCCCGGGACGCCCGAGGATCTGGTGTGGATCGAGCGCGAGCGGCGATTGCGGCGGATCATCATCAGCCCGGCGATGATCCTGGTGTGGGTGTTCGGCCTGATGCTGGCCTTCAACATCGGCGCTTTCGAGCAAGGCTGGTTCCATGCAAAGCTCGCGGCGGTCATCCTGCTTTCGGCCTATCATGGCTGGGCGGTCGGCTATGGCAAGAAGATGGCGAAGGGCCATCGCGCGACCAATGACCGGCCCCTGCGGGTGATGAACGAAGTCCCCGGTATCGCGACGGCGGTGATCGTGATATTGGTGATCGTGAAGCCGTTCTGAAGGGGCCGACGCGCTATCGTCGGGGGCGTCGGCCGCTTGACTTGATTCATCTCGCCGCCTAGTCGCGGGGAAAAGGGGCCTGCCGTCCGCGCAAGGCCTGCTTTTCCGCCTCGAAAAGTGAAACGCTCCCCGTACCAGCGCGTTTGTCGTCCGTATTCCCCAGGAAAATTCGATGCACCTCAAGGATTTGAAGCGAAAGAGCCCGGCCGAGCTGGTGGGCATGGCCGAAGAGCTGGGCGTCGAAGGCGCCTCGACCCTGCGCAAGCAGGATTTGATGTTCGCGATCCTGAAGGTGCAGGCGGACAATGGCGACCAGATCATGGGGCTGGGCACGATCGAGGTGCTGCCCGACGGTTTCGGCTTCCTGCGCAGCCCGGAGGCCAATTATCTGGCCGGCCCCGACGATATCTACGTCTCGCCCAATCAGGTCCGCAAATTCGGCCTGCGCACGGGCGATACGGTCGAGGGCGAGATTCGCGGGCCGAAGGACGGTGAGCGTTATTTCGCGCTCACCAAGCTCGTCTCGGTCAATTTCGACGATCCCGACGCGGTGCGCCATCGCGTCAATTTCGACAATCTGACGCCGCTCTACCCCGAGCAGAAGCTCAACCTCGACACGCTTGATCCGACGGTCAAGGACAAGTCGGCGCGCGTCATCGACATCATATCGCCGCAGGGCAAGGGCCAGCGTTCGCTGATCGTCGCGCCGCCGCGCGTCGGCAAGACGGTACTCCTCCAGAATATCGCCAAGGCGATTACCGATAATCACCCGGAAGTCTTCCTGATCGTGCTGCTGATCGATGAGCGGCCGGAAGAAGTGACCGACATGCAGCGATCGGTGAAGGGCGAGGTCATTTCCTCCACCTTCGACGAACCCGCCAGCCGCCACGTCCAGGTCGCCGAGATGGTGATCGAGAAGGCGAAGCGCCTCGTCGAGCACAAGAAGGACGTGGTGATCCTGCTCGATTCAATCACGCGGCTGGGGCGCGCCTACAACACGGTCGTGCCTTCGTCGGGCAAGGTGCTGACCGGTGGTGTCGACGCCAATGCGCTCCAGCGGCCGAAGCGCTTCTTCGGCGCCGCGCGCAATATCGAGGAGGGCGGATCGCTTTCGATCATCGCCACCGCGCTGATCGACACCGGCAGCCGCATGGACGAGGTGATCTTCGAAGAGTTCAAGGGCACCGGCAATTCGGAGATCGTCCTCGATCGCAAGGTTGCCGACAAGCGCATCTTCCCGGCGATGGACGTTGGCAAGTCGGGCACGCGCAAGGAAGAGCTGCTCGTCGACAAGGGTAAGCTGTCGAAGATGTGGGTGCTGCGCCGTATCCTCATGCAGATGGGCACCGTCGACGCGATGGAATTCCTGCTCGACAAGATGAAGGATTCCAAGACCAACGAGGATTTCTTCGACTCGATGAACCAGTAAGGAGGCGGGAAGCGCGGGATGATCGAGCTTTGGCAACAGATCGTCGCCGATTTCTCGAATCTCGGGTCCCCGGCGACGCTCTCCGCCTTTCTTCAGGTGCTGGCGATCGACGTCATGCTCGCCGGCGACAATGCGATCGTCGTCGGCGCGCTCGCGGCCAGCCTGCCGGCACAGCAGCGCCGGCGTGTCATCTTCATCGGCATCATCGCCGCGCTCGTCCTGCGGATCGTCTTCGCGCTGGCGGTGACGCGGCTCATGGAGATTGTCGGCCTGATTTTCGCGGGCGGCCTGCTGCTCCTGTGGGTCGCCTGGAAAATGTATCGCGAGCTGCGGCCCGGCGCGCCCGCGCATCATGATGATGTGAGCCATATCAAGCCGGCGCGCAGTTTCGCGGGCGCCGCCTGGTCGGTCGCGCTGGCCGACGTCAGCATGAGCCTCGACAATGTGCTGGGCGTGGCGGGCGCCGCACGCGAGCATCCTGGCATCCTCATCATCGGCCTGCTTCTGTCGGTCGCGCTGATGGGTGTCGCGGCCAATGTGATCGCCCGCTATATCGAGCGCTATCGCTGGATCGCCTGGATCGGCCTCGTGGTGATCCTCTATGTCGCCGGCCGGATGATCTATGATGGCTTGGTCGATCCCGGCGTAGGCGTTTTCACGCTGTTCGACTGAGCAGTCCGTCGCCCCGGTGAAGGCCGGAATGACGGTCCTGCTTATGAGTCCGTCAGGGAATCAGCAGCGTCGAGCCTGTCGTCCGCCGCCCTTCGAGGGCGCGATGCGCCTCGGCGGCCTCGGCGAGGGGGAAGCGCTGGCCGATCTCCACCTTCACCATCCCCGAGCCGAGCAAGGCGAATAGCCGCTTGCCGGCCATGGTGCGCGCTTCGGGCGTATAGATATAGTCGTAGAGCGTCGGCCGCGTCAGGAAGAGCGATCCCGCCCGGCTGAGTTCGAGCGGCGCGAAAGGCGGCACCGGGCCGCTGGCATTGCCATAGCTTATCATCAGCCCCCGCCGCGCCAGCGACGCCAGCGATGCCGACCAGCTCGCCCGCCCGACGCCGTCGAAGACCGCGTCGACGCCGCGCCCGCCGGTCAGCGACCGCACCGCGCCCGCCAGATCGTCGAACGGGCAGGCAAGCGCATGATCGGCGCCGAACGCCACCGCCTTGGCGGCCTTGGCGTCGGTCCCGGCATGCGCGATCACGCGCGCGCCGACGGCCTTCAGCCACTGGACAGCGATCGATCCGACACCGCCCGCCGCGGCGTGGACAAGCACCCATTGCCCCGCTTCGATCCGTGCGCACCGTTCCACGAGCATCCACGTCGTCAGCCCCTTGAGCAGGCTGGCGGCGGCCAGTTCGTCCTCGATCGCGGGCGGCAGCAGGAACAGCCGCTCGGCCGCGCTGATGCTGTGCGTCGCATAGGTGCCGGGCTTTATCGGCAGATAGGCGACGCGCTGGCCCGGCTGGATATCGGTGACGCCGCTCCCCACCGCCTCGACCACGCCTGCCGCCTCGCTGCCAAGCGCAATCGGCGGATCGGCGGGGTAGAGGCCCGATCGGAAATAGGTGTCGATATAATTGACGCCGATCACCGTGTTGCGGATCAGCACCTCGCCGGCAGCGGGAGCGGGCGCCTCGAACGATTCACGCTCCAGCACCTCGGGCCCGCCCGGCTGGCGGGCAATGATCCGCCATGCGCCGCCGCTCATTGCAGATGCTCGCTGAAAAAGGCCTCGGTACGCGCATCGGCCTCGCTCGCCGCCGGTTCGGAGCGGCGGTTGCCGATCTCGGTCGCAAAGCCGTGATCGACGCCGGCATAGGTGTGGATCGCCACGCGCTTATTGTCCTTCAGTGCATTGCTGATCTTCTCGCGCGCGGCGGCATCGATGAAATGATCCTGTTCGGCGAAATGGAGAAGGAGCGGGCGCGCGATAGCGTGGGCTTCGCCCAGCAGGCTGTCGATCCCCCCGCCATAATAAGCGACACTGGCGTCGATATCGGTGCGCGCGGCCGTGAGATAGGCCATGCGCCCGCCCAGGCAGAAGCCGACGACGCCGACCTTGCCGCCGGCACCCAACTCGGCCCGCGCGGCGCGAATCACCGCCTCGATATCGCGCACGCCATCGTCCGGCTTGAATTGCGACATATATCCAAGCGCTTGCTTGAACTGTTCGGGTACGTCGGGATCGAGTTCGATGCTCGGCTTGACACGCCAGAACAGGTCGGGCGCGAAGGCGAGCCAGCCCTTTGCGGCCAGCGTATCGCATTTCGCGCGAATGCCCGCATTCACGCCGAATATCTCCTGAATGACGATAATCGCCCCGCGCGGGCGTCCTTCGGGCGCGGCGCGATAGACCTTGAAGCTGGCGTCATGCTCGAGCGTCTCGACGGTGATGAAGTCGCCCATGGGTTCAGCGTCCTTTCCTGTGGGTTTGTTCGTGGTTCAGCAGCCAGCGTTTCGTGGCGACCCCTTCGCCTGCGCTATAATGGCCGATCGCGCCGGCCGCGCCCAGTACGCGATGGCAGGGGATGATGATCGGCAGGGGATTGCGCGCGCAGGCCTGGCCGACGGCTCGTGGGCTCGATCCCAGCATGCGCGCGATCTGGCCATAGCTTGCCGTCTCGCCATAGCCGATGCCCGCGATCGCCGCACGATGGGCAGGGCCGCGCGGCGTCGTGACGGGCTCCAGCGGCAGGTCGAAGTCAGTGAGTTGCCCTTCGAACCAGGCGGAAAGCTGCGCCACGGCCTCGCGCAGCAGGGCGTCGGAAGTCTCGCGGGGCCTATCTACCGCACCGATGTCGAGGCTGCGGAGCTGGCCGCCGGCGGCGCGCAGGCAGAGCGGGCCGATCGGGCTCATGAGGACGGCGTAGGCGGGCTCCATGGCGATATCCTGCAATGCTCTATCAACGGCATCGCCGCCGATTTAGAAGGAGGTCTAGCAACGGCTCGTCTGATGGGGAAGTGCGATGAAGATCAGCATCGATGTGGATTGCACACCGGAAGAAGCGCGGACTTTCATGGGGTTACCCGATCTTTCCATGATACACGCGCAGTATATCGAGAAGATGAAACAGGCGATGGACGACGGGCTTACCGGTGAAAAACTTGCCGCTCTCGTTCAGAGCTGGGCCCCGATGGGTGAGAGCGGGATGAATCTCTGGCGCCAGTTCGTCGATCAGATGAATCGCGGAGCGACAAAAAGCTGATATGGTAGACGGTGAAGGCGATGTGTCGACGATCTTCGCGCTGTCGAGCGGCCCACCGCCGGCGGCGATCGCTGTCGTTCGGATCAGCGGTCCGGCAGCGGCGGCGGCGGTCCAGGCGCTCGCCGGACGAGTGCCGGAACCGCGTCGGGCCAGCCTCGCCTGGCTCCGCGATCCGGGGCAGGGGGAACGGCTCGATCGGGCTTTGATCCTCTGGTTTCCGGGGCCGCGCACCGCGACGGGGGAGGATCTGGCCGAACTTCACCTCCATGGTGGCCGTTCGGTCACTCTTGCCGTGCAAGCCGCCCTGAGTCGGATCGAGGGATTGCGGCCCGCTTTGCCGGGTGAATTTACACGGCGCGCCTTTGCCAACGGCGTTCTCGACCTCGCCGAGGCGGAGGGGCTGGCCGATCTGTTGGCCGCCGAAACCGAGTCGCAGCGCCGTGCGGCCCTGGCACTGGCGTCAGGCGCGCTCAGTCGTCAGGTGGAGGTGTGGCGCATCGATTTGCTTTCCGTCGCCGCTTCGATTGAGGCGATGCTCGACTTTGCCGATGAGGGCGATGTCGGGGAGGGCGATACGGCCGCCGCGTGTCGCGAGGCGACGCGTCTCGCCGACGAGATCGAGGCGTTGCTGGCTCGGCCGCCTGCTGAGCGGTTGCGTGACGGTATCCGCGTGATTCTTGCCGGTCCGCCCAATGTCGGCAAGTCGACCTTGCTCAATAGATTGGCAGGCCGTGATGCCGCGATCACCGCACCGAGCGCGGGCACCACCCGTGATCTGATCGAGGTGCCGGTGGCGATCAATGGCGTGGCCTACGTTTTGACCGATACGGCGGGCCTCCGCGATGGGGATGATCCGGTCGAGCGGATCGGAATCGAGCGGGCGGAGCAGGCGATCGCGGCAGCCGACATTCTGCTCTGGCTCGGCGATCCGATTGAATGTCCTGCGCATTCGGCGGCAATTCGCCTCCATGCCCGCGCCGATATAGCGGGGGAAGCGCCGCTCGCTGCGGACATCGCCATTTCGGCAAAGACCGGGCAGGGGATGGAGGCGCTGTATGCGCGACTGCACGCTCTCACGGCCGGTCTTCTTCCGCGCGAGGGAGAACTGGCGGTGAATGCAAGGCAGCGCGGGGCACTCGCGGATTGCATGGCGGCACTCCGTGATATGCCCGTCGATCCCATTCTTCTGGCGGAGTCGCTCCGCGCTGCGCAGGGAGCGCTCGATCGCATCACCGGCCGCGCGGGTGTCGAGGATATGCTCGACACGCTCTTCGGTCGCTTCTGCATCGGCAAATGATGTTCCACGTGGAACATTTTTGACTTGGACGAGCCGCTGGCATAGCGCAGCCGCATGACGGCCGGATTCGATATCATTGTCGTGGGTGGCGGCCATGCGGGATGCGAAGCTGCCGCTGCCGCCGCGCGCATGGATGCGCGTGTCGCGCTGGTGAGTTTGAGCCGCGCCGCGATTGGAGCGATGTCCTGCAATCCCGCAATTGGCGGCTTGGGCAAAGGCCATCTCGTTCGCGAGGTAGATGCTTGTGACGGTCTGATCGCGCGCGCCGCCGATCATGCGGCCATCCATTATCGCATGCTCAACGCCAGCAAGGGCGCGGCGGTGCGCGGCCCGCGCATTCAGGCCGATCGCCGCCGATATCGCGATGCCATCGCGACGCTACTCGCAGCGCAGGGCGGATTATCGATTGTCGAAGGCGAGGCTGAGTCGCTGCTGCTCGACGGCCGGCATATAGCCGGTCTTGTGCTGGCTGATGGTCGAGAATTGCGCGCTGCCGCTGTGATCCTTGCGACCGGCACGTTTCTTGGGGGCCGGCTCCATTTCGGCATGAACAATCAACCCGGCGGCCGAGTCGGAGAGCGCGCGGCAACTGCTCTCGCAGCCCAGCTGCGCGTACTCGACCTGCCGATGGCGCGATTGAAGACCGGGACGCCGCCTCGACTTGATGGGCGGACAATCGACTGGGCGGCGCTAGACCGGCAGGATTCCGATGCTGCGCCCTGGACGATGTCACCGCTTAGCGCCGGGCGTGTCACGCCACAAATTGCGTGCGGCGTGACGCGCACCAACGTGCGCACTCATGAGATTATTCGCGCGAATCTCGATCGCTCCCCGCTCTTTGCGGGAGTAATCGAAGGAATTGGCCCGCGCTATTGTCCCTCGATCGAAGACAAGGTGCATCGGTTCGGCGATCGTGATGGCCATAATATTTTCGTCGAGCCGGAGGGATTGGATGACGTAACCGTCTACCCCAATGGCATCTCGACATCGCTGCCGCTCGACGTCCAGCTCGCATTGGTACGGAGCATCGCCGGCTTCGAGCGGGCCGAGATTCTTCAGCCGGGCTACGCCGTCGAATATGATCATGTCGATCCGCGCATTCTCGACGCATCTCTGGCGGTGCGCGACAGGCCGGGCCTTTATCTCGCGGGTCAGATCAACGGTACGACCGGCTATGAGGAGGCCGCCGCCCAAGGTCTGGTGGCGGGCATGAGCGCCGCCGCTGCGATCGCCGGACGCGAGCCGCCGCATTTCGATCGCGCGTCGAGTTATATTGGCGTCATGATCGATGATCTTGTCCTGCATGGCGTCACTGAGCCCTATCGAATGCTTACCGCGCGTGCCGAACATCGCCTGCGGCTCCGCGCTGATAATGCCGGGACACGCTTGACCGGACGCGCCATCGAATGGGGCGTAGTTGGTAGTGAGCGTGCAGCCATCCATGCGCGGAGCGAAGAACAGCGGGCGGCGGTGAGGGCGGCTCTCGGCAGGTCGGTCAGTGGTCAGGCGTTGATCAGTGCGGGCGCTACCGATTTGGTAGTAGGGCAGGGCGGCCGCAGGAATTTGACGGAATGGCTCCGCTTTCCGCAGGTCGATCTTGAGACATTGGGCCGCGTCGCGCCTGAGTTGGCGATCTTAGATAAGGAGGCGATCGAGGAAGTCGTCACCGACGCGCAATATGCACCTTATCTGGAGAGGCAGGACCGCGAGATTGCCCGTGTCCGGCGTGACGAGGCGATCGCACTCGGCGCCGCGATCGATTACCGGGCGATTCCGGGTCTGTCGAATGAGATGGTCGAGCGCCTCACCGCCGCGCAGCCGACGTCGCTCGCCGCCGCCGCCCGTATACGTGGCGTCACGCCCGCCGCTCTTGCGACTATCCTCGTTCATAGCCGCGGCCGCGCGGCGTGACGGAAGAGGAGGCGCGCCGCTGGCTGGCCGATCGGATCGATGTTCCACGTGAAACATTCGACGCGCTTGACCGCTTCGTCACCTTCCTTCGCGAGCAGGCAGCACAGCAAAACCTCATCGCCGCTTCGACACTCGATGCCGTCTGGCATCGCCATATTGTTGATTCGGCCCAGCTTCTGCCGCTCGCGCCCCCTAACGCGGAAAGCTGGATCGATCTCGGATCGGGCGCGGGCTTTCCCGGGCTGATCGTCGCGGCGCTCGGCCGCGCGCGTGTGACGCTGGTCGAGGCGCGGCGGAAGCGGGTTGAGTTTCTTCAACAGGCGGCACTGCGCCTTGGCCTCGACGACTCGCGCGTTGAGATTATCGGCGCTCGTGTCGAAGCGGTGCGCGATCGTCGCTTCGACGTGATCAGCGCGCGCGCTTTCGCGCCGCTTGAGCGGCTTTTCCCGCTCGCGATCGGCTTTGCAGACCCCAAAAAGACACGATGGCTGTTGCCAAAGGGACGAAGCGCGCGCGCGGAACTGGAAGCCGCGCGCAGATCATGGCAGGGTAGCTTTCGAATAGAGCCGAGCGTCACCGATTCCGAAGCCGGGATCCTTGTTGGCGTCGAGGTCAGGCCGGGGAAGAGCAGATGATCCGGATCGCGGTTGCGAATCAGAAGGGTGGAGTCGGCAAGACGACAACGGCGATCAATGTCGCCACCGCCCTCGCCGCAACCGGATCGCGCGTTCTGCTGATCGATTCGGACCCGCAGGGCAATGCCTCGACCGGGCTGGGCATCGATCGTTCGGCGCGCGCCCGTTCCACTTATGAGGTGCTGACGGGCCAATGCACATTGGCGGAGGCGGTGACCGCGTCGCGCGTGCCCAGGTTGGACGTGGTGCCGGCGACGATCGATCTTTCCGCCGCGGAGATCGAGCTCGTCGATTTCGAGGAGCGGACGCATCGCCTCGAAATCGCGCTGAATGACGCGCCCTTAGGCCGATGGGATGTGTGCCTGATCGATTGCCCGCCTTCGCTTGGCCTGTTGACGGTCAATGCGCTCGTCGCCGCGCGATCGCTGCTTGTGCCGCTCCAATGTGAATTTTTCGCGCTCGAAGGGCTCAGCCAATTGCTGACGACGATCGAGCGGGTGCGCGCGCGCTTCAATCCCGATCTGCGCATCCTCGGCATCGCGCTCACCATGTTCGACCGGCGCAACCGCCTGTCGGAGCAGGTGTCGCAGGACGTTCGCGCGACGCTGGGCGCGGTGGTGTTCGATACGGTGATACCACGCAACGTCCGCCTGTCGGAGGCGCCGAGCCACGGCATACCGGCGCTGATCTACGATTATCGCTGCGCCGGCTCGGAGGCTTATATTGCGCTGGCGCGCGAATTGATGGGGCGGCTGCCGAAGCCCGCCCGCGCCGCATGAGGATTGACGGATGAGCGAACATAAGGAAGCGACGATCCGGAAGCGGCCGTCCGGACTTGGCCGTGGCTTGTCGGCATTGCTGGGGGAGGTCGAGCGCGAGCAGCCCGTCTCGGGCGGTGAAACCGCGCCGGGGGTGCAGACGGTGTCGGTTGCCTCGATCCGGCCGCATCCCGATCAGCCGCGCCGCCATTTCGACGAAGCCGCGCTTGAGGAACTCGCCGGCTCGATTGCGGTACGGGGATTGATCCAGCCGATCGTCGTGCGCCCGCATGGCAGCGGCTGGCAGATCGTTGCGGGCGAGCGGCGCTGGCGCGCGGCGCAGCGCGCAAAGCTCCATGAAGTTCCTGTAATCGTAAGGAATTTCGACGAAGCCGAGACACTCGAAATCGCGTTGATTGAGAATATTCAGCGCGAGGATCTGAACGCGATCGAGGAGGCGGAAGCCTATAAGCGGCTGACCGAGGATTATGGCCACACGCAGGAGGCGCTCGGTCGTCTCGTCAGTAAGTCGCGGAGCCACGTCGCCAACCTGCTGCGTCTGCTCGAATTGCCGAAGGCGGTGCGGGCGATGGTGGCCGATGGCACGCTCAGCATGGGCCATGCCCGCGCGATCATCACCGCGCCCGATCCCGAGATGCTGGCGCAAGAGGTGGTGCGCCGCGATCTTTCGGTGCGTGAAACCGAGACGCTGGCGCGCGCCGCGAAGCCCGGCAAGGCGCGGCGCAGTGTCCCCGCGCGGGCGGATGAGGGCGATGCCGATATCGCCGCACTTGAGCGGCAGCTGGGCGATCTGCTCGGCCTCAAGGTGCGGATCGCGCATGAGGGGGCAGGGGGCTCCGTCACGCTGGCTTATGCTTCGCTCGATCAACTCGACATGATCTGCCAGCGGCTCAGCGGTGAGCCGATTTAGGGTTTTACCGGCGGCGAGCGGCGGCGCGGCCGAGAGCGATCAGCTCGGCGTCGCCGGCAAGCGGGCCGATGCCGCCCGACGATTTGATCGCGCGTTCGGCGGCGGCGACACGCTCGATCGCTCGGGCAAGCGAGGCGGCGTCCCACCGGCCAAGCTGGCGTGCGACGACGGGTTTGCTCTTCCAGAAAATCGCCCGCCCCGTCGAGGCCATCACCGCGTCGAAGGTGCCCCCTCCGTCGATTTCGGCCCGCAATTGCGCGAGGAGCAGTAGCCGGCGAAGCAGGGGGCGCAGCACGGCGATCCCCTCGACGCCCTCGCTCGCAAGCCGCGCCAATTCGGCATCGGCCTCGCCGCCCCGGCCGTCGAGCAGCAGGTCGACCAGCCGCGTTATGTCGCCTTCGCCGCTGCCGGCGGCGATCGCCTCAAGCGCGTCATATTCCACGTCGTGCGGCTGTTCGGGGGTGGCGTCGAGATAGAGGGCCAGCTTTTCGAGCTCGCGGGTCAGTACCGCCCGATCACCGCCGGCAATCTCCGCCAGCCGATGCCCGACATCGCGGCGAATGCGCAGCCCGAGCGATTGGCCGATTGAGGCCGCGAGCCGGTCGGCCTCGTCGCCCTCGGGCGGATAGCTTGCGAAGACGAGCGTGGCAGGGTCGGCGAGGGTGCGTTTGAGCAGCTTGGCATCCTTGCGCAACGCACCCGCGATCAGCACCACCGGATTGCCCGCCGCCGGCGCTTCCAGCAGTGCCTCGACCGCGTCCAGTGCCTCGTCGCCGGCGGGTGCCACGCGGATATGGCGCCGCCCGCCAAACATCGAGATCGCCGCCGCTTCGTCCGCCAGCCGGGCTGGATCGGCCTTCAGCGCCGCGCCGGTCAGGTCGATCCGTTCCGCTTCCCCGCCCATCGCCTTGGCCAGCCGCTCGGCGAGTGCGCGCGAGCCCGATTCGTCCGGCCCATGGAGCAGGAACAGCCGGATATCGGGCGTCGCGGCGTCGAGCGCGCGCTCGATCTGGCCGCGCGTCGCCTTCATTCGGGCGGCTTGCCGTTTCGCGACACGTAAAGCGCGACGCGCGTCACGATCTGGTCGGCCACTTCATGCGCGAGATTCTCGAGCGCGGTCTGTTCGGCGGCGATGGTGGCATATTCGGAGCCGACGACGTCGATGCCGGCGTCCGATCCGGCGGTCGCGTCGAGGACGACGGTGTTCTTCTCGGCATCGTGCAGCCGGTAGCGCGCCCGCAGCGTGCGCCGTTCACGCGTTACCGCATTGTCGGCGCGCACGCCGAAGCCCGTGACCTGATCGTCCAGCTCGACTTCCAACCGGTAGCGCGGCGTCGCATGCCCGGCGGCGCCCAGCCGATCCTGAAGCGAGGTCCGCACCAACCAGCCGGCGCGGCCGGGAATCGGCGCCACCTCGATCGCGCCCAGCGACTGCGCCACGACGCCGTTGCTGCCGCCGCTATAGAGCGGATGGAGACCGCAGCCGACGAGCAGCAGCGCCGCGGCGAGGGCGGCCACACGCTTCATGCGACGAGATTCACCAGCCGGTCGGGCACGACGATCACCTTGCGCGGCGTCTTGCCGTCGAGCAGGCGGACGACCTTGTCCGATTCCAGCGCCAGCGTTTCGAGCGTCTCGCGCGCGGTGCCCTTGGCGACCGACAGCGTATCGCGCAGCTTGCCGTTGATCTGAATCGCGATCGTCACCTCGTCATCGACGAGCAGCGCCGGATCGGCCACGGGCCAGGCGGCGTCGGCGACAAGGCCCTGCTGGCCCAGCTTCGCCCAGGCCTCCTCGGCGATATGCGGCGCCATCGGCGCGATCAGCGCGACGATCGTGCGGATCGCGGCGTCGCGGCTTGCCGAGGGCGGCGCCTTCTCGATCGCATTGGCGAGTTCGTGGATCTTGGCGATCGCCTTGTTGAAGGACAGCGCTTCGATATCGGCGGCGATGCCCGCGATCGCGCGGTGCAGCTTGCGGTCGAGATCGCGATCTTCGGCGGTCGCGTCCGCCGTCGTGTCGGTCAGCCGCCACAGCCGCTGGATGAAGCGCCATGCCCCTTCGATTCCCGCCTCGCTCCACGGCAGATCCCGCTCGGGCGGGCTGTCGGACAGCATGAACCAGCGCACCGCATCCGCGCCATATTGATCGACGATCGGGCCGGGATCGACGGTGTTCTTCTTCGATTTGGACATCTTCTCGATGCGGCCGATCGTCACCGGCTCCCCGGTTTCCGTGACGATCAGCGCGCCGAGCTTCATCTCCACCTCGTCGGGCGACAGCCAGCGGCCATCGGGCGCCTTGTAGGTTTCATGCGTCACCATGCCCTGCGTGAAGAGGCCGGTGAACGGCTCGGTCACGCCGATCCGGCCGATACGGTTCAGCGCGCGCGTCCAGAAGCGGGCGTAGAGCAGATGCAGAATCGCATGCTCGACGCCGCCGATATATTGCCCCACCGGCAACCATTGCTCGGCGATGGCCCGGTCGAACGGCCGATCATCGGGCTGGCTGGCGAAGCGTATGAAATACCAGGACGAATCGACGAAGGTGTCGAGCGTGTCGGTCTCGCGCCGCGCCGGCTGGCCGCAGGTGGGGCAGGGGACATGCTTCCACGTCGGATGCCGATCGAGCGGATTGCCGGGTATGTCGAAGCTGACATCCTCGGGCAGGGTGACGGGCAGCGCCGCTTTGGGCACGGGCACCGGGCCGCACGTCTCGCAATGGATGATCGGGATCGGCGTGCCCCAGTAACGCTGGCGCGAAACACCCCAGTCGCGCAGCCGCCAGACGGTCGATCCGGTGCCCCAGCCTTCGCCCTCGGCGCGCGCGATGACGGCGGCCTTCGCCTCCTCGACGCCCATCCCGTCGAGGAAATGCGAATTCACCAGCCGGCCCGGTCCGGTATAGGCTTCGTCGCCGATCGGTGCATCGGCCTCTTCGGGCGTGGGCGCGACGACGCGGGTGACGGGCAGCGCATATTTGCGCGCGAAATCGAGGTCGCGCTGATCGTGCGCGGGACAGCCGAAAACCGCGCCGGCGCCATAGTCCATCAGGACGAAATTGGCGACGAACAGCGGCAGCTTCCACGTCGGGTCGAGCGGGTGGACGACCGACAGGCCCGTGTCCCAGCCCTTCTTCTCGGCGGTTTCGAGCTCGGAGGCCGCGGTGCCTGTCTTGCGGCATTCGGCGGCGAAGGCGGCGAGCGCCGGATTCTTCTCGGCGAGCGCCAGGGCAATCGGATGATCGACCGAAATCGCCGCGAAGCTCGCGCCGAACAAGGTGTCGGGCCGCGTGGTGAAGACGTCGAAGCCGTCATGGCCCCCCGCCGGCGTATCGAGCGCGAAGCGGAAGCGCAGGCCCTGGCTCTTGCCGATCCAGTTCGCCTGCATCGTGCGAACCTTTTCGGGCCACTGGTCTAGCGTCTCCAGTCCGGCGAGCAGATCCTCGGCGAAATCGGTGATCTTTAGGAACCATTGGCTGAGCTTGCGGCGTTCCACCGGCGCGCCCGAACGCCAGCCCTTGCCGTCGATCACCTGTTCGTTGGCGAGCACGGTCTGGTCGACCGGGTCCCAGTTCACCGCCGATTCCTTGCGATAGACCAGGCCGGCTTCATACAGATCGAGGAACAGCGCCTGTTCCTGGCCATAATATTCGGGCTCGCATGTCGCGAGTTCGCGGCTCCAATCGAGCGCAAAACCCAGCCGCTTGAGCTGCGCGCGCATCGCCGCGATGTTGGCGCGCGTCCAGTCGCCCGGATGCACCTTCTGCGCCATGGCGGCGTTTTCGGCGGGCATGCCGAACGCATCCCAGCCCATCGGGTGCAGCACCTCATGGCCCGTCATCCGCCGATAGCGCGCCAGCACGTCGCCCATCGTGTAATTGCGGACATGGCCCATATGGATGCGCCCCGACGGATAGGGGAACATCTCCAGCACATAGCTTTTCGGGCGCGGGCTGGCGTCATCGGCATGGAAGGAGCCTTGCTCCTCCCAGGTCCGTTGCCAGCGCGCGTCAGCCTTGTGGTGGTTGAAGCGCTCGGCCATCGCAGCGATCAACCCACCGACGAACGGCGCAGATCGCGCGCCTTGGTGAGGATGATTTCCTCCAGCTTCTGCACGGTCGCGGCCTGGACGGGGGCCGAAACCCACTGGCCGTTCTGCATGATCTGGCGATTGGCGGCAACCCGCACCGCGTCGGCGCGCAGATCCTGGTCGAGGATGGTGACGGTCAGCTTCATCCGCTCGCCCGGCTGATCGGGGCTCTGATACCAGTCGGTCACCAGCACGCCGCCGTTCGAATCGGTTTCGGCCATCGGCATGAAGGACAAGGTATCGAGCGCCGCGCGCCACAAATAGCTGTTGACGCCGATCGTCGTGACCCGCGACGCGGCAAGGTCGGCCGTCTTGGCGGGACGATTCCGATGGCCGCACCCGACGAGCGCGAGGGCGAGGGTAAGCGCCAGCGCGGGGCGATACGCGATGCGGGGCAGGCGGGTCATGCGGATACCTCGGGATTTCTACGGTCGGCGCCGTTATAGAAGGTCCGCCACCGCCCGCAAGCCGACGTGCGGGCCGGTGCTGTGGAGAGTCTGCAACAGCCCGCCGAAATCGTTGCACGGCCAGTGGAAAACAGGCCGCTATTCATGCTACGCGCAGGCAACAGGGAGAGAATAAGGGTTATGGGCGCGAGTCGGGGATATGGAAAGCGGGCGATCGCCGCGCTAGCGCTGTCTGCGCTGGCGTTCGGCCCCGTTTTTGCCGCATCCACCACGTCGCGCCGAGTCGCGCCGGCGCCGCGCTTCTCGCTCTCCGCGCCGGGCAGCCTCGGCTCCTTCACGCCCGCAGCCGCTGATCCCAAGCTCGCGGCCAGCTTCTCGCGCAGCGGCATTGGTGGGGGCAGCGGCTTCCGTTTCACGCCCGCCGCCTCGCCGGGCAGCCGCCGCGCCGTCACCGTCGCCGTCCGGGCGCGCGCGACGACGAAGGAGGAGGCGGAACGCACCGCATCGATCACGCCGATGGCAATCACGCCCACCGCCTATAATCTGGGCGTGTCCGTGGGCTGGAAGCGATTTGCTCTGACGGGTGACGTCGCCAAGGTCGATACCGGCATCCTCCCCGGCGGACGCGAGGCGGCCGACGTTGCGCTCAGCTATTCGGGGCATAAGTGGAGCACGCGGCTGAAGGTCGCCGCCGATCGCGCCAGTGGCGAGCAGCCGCGCCTGATCGGCAATGACGAGGCTTATTCGGTCGATCTCGGCGGCTCTTATGCGCTCACCCGCAATCTCGAGGTGACGGGCGGCATGCGCTATCGGCTCCAGCGCGATCGGCTTGCGCAATTCAGCGACGATCGCCGCGACGCGCAGGCCGTCTATATCGGCACCGCCTTCCGCTTCTGATCGGCGCCGCACGCCGGCTTCTCGTTCCACGCATCGATTGCCGCCCAGCCGAACGCGCCGAGCGCCCTCAGCCGCCGCCCGCGCGCGGCGTCCATGCCGCCCAGCGCCACCACCGGCACCCGCGTCTTTCGCGCGAGCAGCCCGAAGCGCGTAACGCCCAGCGCGGCTGCACCAGGGTGCGATCGCGTCGCGAACACCGGCGAGAGGAAGAGGAGGTCCACCCTCCTTCGCGTGCCCGCGATCAACTCGCGCGCATCATGGGCGGCGGCGGTCCGACATAGCATGCGTGGTGCGGTGCGGTGCGGCGAGGGGCCATGCGCACCATCGGCTTTCCAGGCGATTGCCTCGCGCGGCGATCCGGCAAGGAGGAGCACCAGCCCCCTCGCACGCGCGATCCGCCGCACCCGTTCGTAGAGCGCGCGCCGTTCGGCTGGCGGCGTCCGGCGATGGCGGAAGACGATGCCCGCACCGCGCGGCAGCCGGGCGAGCACTGGCCAAAGTGCGTCGCCCTGCCGTTCGTCGGTCATCAGCCAGAGGCGGGGGGGAGGCTGGCGGCGGCGCATCGCCCTATCTATAGCAGCCGCCATGTCCGTCACCGATACTTCGTGCGCTTCGGCGCTCGCCGACGTCACCGCCCGGATCGCCCACGCCGCCGCGCTTGCCGGCCGCGAGACGCGGTCGATCGAGCTGATCGCCATATCCAAGACGCGCACGGCCGAAGAGATCGCGCCGCTCATCGCCGCCGGACACCGCAGCTTCGGCGAGAATCGCGTGCAGGAGGCGGCGGCGAAATGGCCCGGCCTGCGCGCCAGTGCGCCCGATATACGCCTCCATCTCGTCGGTCAGCTTCAGTCGAACAAGGCCGCCGATGCCGTGGCGCTGTTCGACGCGATCCATTCGGTCGATCGCCCCTCGCTGATCGCCGCGCTCGCCCGCGCTATGGCGGCGAGCGGCCGGCGGCCCGATTGTTTCCTTCAGGTCAATATCGGGGAGGAGCCGCAGAAGGGCGGCTGCTCGATTGCCGATCTGCCGGCTTTGCTCGCCGAGGCGCGCGCCGCCCGCCTGCCCGTGCTCGGCCTGATGGCGGTTCCCCCTGTGGATACCGAAGCCGCGCCCTATTTCGCGCTGCTCGCCAAGCTGGCGCGCGATCATGGCCTGGCGGGGCTCAGCATGGGCATGTCGGGCGATTATGAGACGGCAGTGATGCTGGGCGCGACGCATGTCCGCGTCGGCACCGCGCTTTTCGGCACGCGCGCCTAGCCTTTTTCCGCAGGCGCCAGCCCCACCTTGCGCAGATAGGCCATCGCGTCCGCGCGCATGCGTGGCGGCAGGATCCATTGGTCCAGCGTCGCTTGCGGATCGCGCGCGGTGTCGGGCGCGTTCTGTTCGATACGGCGCCAGATCGCGTGCGCCTGCTTCCGATCGCCTTCGGCGGCGGCGACGATGGTGAGGACGAGGTCATAAAAGGCGCGATTGGCGCTCGGCGTCGGTGTCATTCCCTCGGCGGCCTTGCGCGCGGCGGCGATGTCGCCGCGATCGAGCGCCAGGAAGACGAGCGGCGTATAGAAGCTGGGTGGCGGGCTGGGATCGAGCATGATCGCCCGGCGCAGCAGCGCCTCCGCGCCCGGATCGTCGCAATTCATCAGCAGCCCGCCCGCCATCGACGCGAGATCGGGATCGTCGGGATTGAGCGCCACCGCCCGATGCGCGCCGCGCACCGCGGCGGGGCAGTCGCCGGTGAAACGCAGCGCGCGCGCAAGCGTGATATGCGCCACCGCGCTGTACGGATCGGCGGTCGCCGCGCGCCGCGCGAGCGTCAGGCTGCGTTCCGCCGCGTGCGGCTCGGGATGGGCGAGGCCGTAAAGCGGTGCATCGAGCGTCAGGAAGGATTGGGCGGCGAGCGCCAGCGGATCGCCCGGATCGATGTCCAGCGTGCGCGACACGCAATCGCGCGCCTGGACGAAGAGTGCCGCGCCCCGCTCGCGCCGATATTGGTCGAAGCGCAATATGCAGGGATAGCCAGGTGCGGGCTGCTCACCGATCTGCGTGCGCTGGTCGGTGGCGATGACGCCATAAGGCTGGATCAATTCGGCGACGAGCGGGGCCAGCGCATCGCGCAGCGCGTCGCCCTGTTGGGACGGCAATGCCGTCTGCCCGGTCCAGATCAATTCGCCTGTCGCCGCGCGGGTCAGCCGCAGGCGCAGCACGATCTGCCCATCGTCGACGATATCGCCATTGAGCACATAGGTCGGCATGCTCTGCGCGCCCTCGCCGGGCGTGGGATCGTCGGTGCGGATGCGGGCAATCCAGCTTCGGCGCAGCGTGTCGATCAGGATCGCGTCGGCGTCGATCTCCAGCGCGTCGACCGCCGGCGGTGCGCTCAGATGGCCGAATTCGAGGATCGGTGCGCTTTCCAGCGTCTCCGCGCCGCGCCGGTGCGCCGCTGCCCAGAAGAGGGCAAGCGCGACCGCCAGCACGATCAGGACGATCGCCGCGAGGATCAGGCCGGTCCGCCGCCGGCTTTTTCCCGGCGCAGCGGGCTCCTCGCCGCGTATTTCATTTGTCGGGCCGGTGCTGAAACTGACGCGATAATGGCCGGCGGGGATCGCAAAGCGCAGCCCTTCCGCCTCGCCCTCGCGCGCATAGAAGCTGTCGAGCATGCGCCGCAGCCGGCCGACCTGGACGCGGGGATAGCTGTCGCTCTTCGCGTCGAAATCGCTCGGTCGGCCGAGTCCGTCCACCGCCACCGCATAGGCCTTGAGCGGCCGCCCTTCGAGCGTCGCGTGGACGAGGAAGTCGAGCAGGCGGCGCATCACGGGCGCGCGCGTGAAATCGGGGGAGGCGACGATCCGGGCCAGTTCCCGAAGCACGCGATCCGGCGCGGCGGTTTCGTGCGACTGGGATTCGTCGGTCATCGGCACTCCCGTCGCCGCGCGCGCCTGAGCGGCAGGGCGGCATGGGTTGTAACGGTAAAAGTATCGTATGTTTGCCGCAAGGATCGCCTGTCTTCCATCCATTGCCGCATTTCGCGCAAGTGCCCGGCGTCAGGCGTCTTTGCCGGCCCGCCGCACTGTCACCTGGCAGATGAGACGGTCTGATACTGGCCTTACGGAGAATATTGGGCCGATCAGGGCGGGGTGGCGGCCGCCCGGCCGTTGCAGCGGCGCGGCATCGTCGCCTGTCCGGCCAGCGGTTCTGGTCCCTGCCGGCAGCGGACATGGCTCTGTTTTGTGTCGCGAAGACGGGTTCCGTCCCGGGCCCGACGTTTCCGCCCCCACGGGTGCGTCGGGCATAGCCGGCACGGCCGGCCCGCTCTTCCGGCTGCGGCCCTCCCCACGGGGCTGCAGCCGGCCCGCGCCCTTCGCGAGACGCCTCCCGCTTGGTGTTTCCTCCCGCCTGACCTATCTGATGCGCTTATGCCGCCTGAACGTCCCATGTCGAACGCCAATCCCGAGAACGGGCTTGCCGCGCTGCGCCGCTTCCTGCCCTATCTGTGGCCCGCCGATCGGCCGGCGCTCCGCGCGCGCGTGGTGATGGCCCTGCTGCTCGTTCTCGCGGCGAAGGGGGCGGTTCTCCTCATGCCCTTCGCCTATAAGGGCGCGATCGACCGGATGACGCCGGGTCTGGAGCCGGCGGTCGGCCTCGCGATCGCGCTGGTGGTCGGCTATGCCGGTGCGCGTTTCGCGGGCGTGCTGTTCGACAATGCGCGCAACACGATTTTCGAGACGGTGGGCCAGGACGCCGCCCGCCGCCTGTCGGAACAGCTCTTCCGTCATCTCCACGCGCTGTCGCTGCGCTATCATCTCGAACGGCGCACCGGCGCGCTCACCCGCATTGTCGAGCGCGGCACCAAGAGTATCGACACGATGCTCTATTTCCTGCTCTTCAACATTGCGCCGACCTTGATCGAGCTGGTCGCGGTGTGCGCGATCTTCCTCGTCAAGTTCGGTGTCGGCCTCGTCGCGGCGACGCTGGCGATGGTCGCGATCTATATCGTCTTCACCCGCTTCATCACCGATTGGCGCACGCAGGCGCGCCGCGAGATGGTGGAGCATGACACGCGCGCCGTCGCCCACGCGGTCGATTCGCTGCTCAATTACGAAACGGTCAAATATTTCAATGCGGAGGAGCGCGAGGCGCGCCGCTATGGCCGCGCGGTGCAGGCCTATGCCCATGCCGCCGTCCGCAATGAATCGACGCTCGCTGCGCTCAATATCGGCCAGTCGCTCATCACCAATCTGATGATGGCGGGCGCGATGGGCTATACCGTCTGGGGCTGGAGCCGCGGACTCTTCACCACCGGCGACGTCGTCCTCGTCAACACGCTTCTGGCGCAGCTTTTCCGCCCGCTCGACATGCTCGGCATGGTCTATCGCGAGATACGGCAGGGCCTGATCGACATGGAGGCGATGTTCGGCCTGATCGATACCGCGGCGGAGATAAAGGACAAGCCCGGCGCGCCGGCGCTCCATGTGGAGGGCGGCACTGTCGCGTTCGAGGATGTGCGCTTCGCTTATGATCGCGAGCGGCCGATCCTGCGCGGCATCGATCTCGTCATCCCGGCGGGACGGACGCTTGCGATCGTCGGCCCATCGGGCGCGGGCAAGTCGACGCTCGCGCGCCTGCTCTATCGCTTTTACGAGGTGACGGACGGCCGCATCCTGATCGACGGGCAGGATATTCGCGATGTCACGCAGGCGTCGCTGCGTCGTGCGATCGGCATCGTTCCGCAGGATACGGTGCTGTTCAACGACACGATCGGCTACAATATCGGCTATGGCCGCGACGGGGCGACGCAGGCCGAAATCGAGGAAGCGGCGCGTGGCGCGGCGATCCACGATTTCATCGTCTCGCTGCCCCAGGGCTATGACACGCGCGTCGGCGAGCGTGGGCTGAAGCTGTCGGGCGGGGAGAAGCAGCGCGTCGCGATCGCGCGCACCCTTCTCAAGAACCCGCCGGTGCTGATCCTCGACGAAGCGACGTCAGCACTCGACAGCCGCACCGAGGCGAGCATCCAGACGACGCTCGACGCGATCTCGCGCCGCCGCACGACGATCGTCATCGCGCATCGCCTGTCGACAGTGGTGCATGCCGACGAAATCCTCGTGCTCGACGCCGGCCGCGTCGCCGAGCGCGGCACCCACGTCGCCCTTCTCGCCGAGGATGGCCTCTATGCCGAGATGTGGCGCCGGCAGCAGGCCGAACGCGCGCAGGCGCTGGAGGAGGCGTGAACCGCGTCGGGCGTTCACCTGATATTATAGGCAGGATGGCAGTTGGCCCGGATGGCGCCGCCTCTGCCTCTCTCCGCCGCCCGCATCCGAATCCTGCTCCTGTGCGCGGCGATCCTGCTTCTCGCCGTGCCGACCGCCGTCCGCCTCCTCCGGCCGCCTTCGTTCGAGGCGGAGATTCGCGCCTTCCTTGCGGACGAGCATATCGCCGGCGCCGTGACCGCCATCGGCCCGATCGGCGGCGGCCCCACCGTCCTGGCTTTCGGGGAGGCCGCACCGGGGCGGGCGATGCGGCCGTCGGATCGCTTTCGTCTCGCCAGCCTGTCGAAACCTGTCACGGCCGCAGCGGTGCTTGCGCTCGTCCACGCGGGGCGGATCGGGCTCGACGCGCCGGTGGCCGAGGCGGGGCACGGCATTACCGTGCGGCAATTGCTGGAACATAGCGGCGGCTGGGATCGGGCGATCAGCGGCGATCCGATCGCCGATCCGTCGCACGTCGCCGCATTGGGCATTTCCGGCCGCTATGATTGCGCCGATCTCGCCGATCGCCTGCCGGCGGCCCAGTTTCGCCCCGGATCGCGTTATGCCTATTCCAATCTGGGCTATTGCCGGTTGGGGCAGATGATCGCCCGTCTCTCGGGAGTGTCCTATGAAACCTATGTGGAGCAGGTGGTGCTCCGGCCACGCGGCGCGCATCTCGTGTTCAACGGCGCGCCGACGGTGCGCCATCCTTCCGACTGGCCTTCGGTTGCCTATGCGGCGCTCGGCCCCGGCGGCGGCTGGACGGGATCGGCCGCCGATTATTGGCGCTTCGCCACGGGGCCGATCGATCCGCACGTCTCGGACCGCCCGGCTTATGCGGTTGCAGGCAAGGATTATTACGGCCTCGGCTGGCATGTCTGGCCGGACGGCAGCCTGACGCATTTCGGCGCGATATCCGGCGTGTACAGCGTCGTGGTGCGCGCGGACGGCCAGGTCGCCGTTCTTCTCTTCAACGGGCGGCCACGCAATGACGAAGCGGCCTTCGCTCGATTACGCCGCGCACTTGCGCGCTGGTCGCCCCGTCCTGTCGACCGTTGAAGAGCTCGACCCCTCAGCCCAGCCGGGCGAGCTGTTCCTTGAGCGCCAGCATCGCGATCGCCGCCCGGGCCGCGTCGCCGCCCTTGTCCTTCTCGCTGCGCCGGGCGCGGGTGAGCGCCTGCGCCTCGTTTTCGACGGTCAGGATACCGTTGCCGATCGCGATGCCGTCCATCGTCAGCGCCATCAGCCCGCGCGCGCTTTCGTTGGCGACCAGCTCGAAATGATAGGTTTCGCCGCGAATGACGACGCCGATCGCGACGAAGCCGTCATAGCGTCCCGTCTCGGCGGCCAGCGCCACCGCGCCCGGCACTTCGAGTGCGCCCGGCACGGTGATCGTCTCATGGCTGTGGCCCGCCGCCTCGATCGCAGCGCGCGCGCCTTCCAGCAGCAGGTCGTTCAGATGGTCGTAGAATCGCGCCTCGACGATCAGCAGCCGCGCCATCAGTCGCCCCCCTGCGCGTTGGGGATCGGCCGCTCGCCGACGATGCTGAGGCCGTAGCCGCTGAGCGCGATCAAGGTATGGTGCGCATTGGTCAGCAGGATCATGTCGCGTATGCCCAGTTCGGCCAGGATCTGCGCGCCGATGCCATAGTCGCGCAGTTCGTTCATGTCGTCCTTGTTGGGCGGCGTGCCCCGCGTGCGCATCTGCATTACCGTAGACACCGCATTGGGTAACTGGCGATTGATGAGGACGACGACGCCCGCGCCTTCCTCCGCGATCATCTCCATCGCCCCTTCCAGCAGGCCCGATCGGTCGCTGAGCTCGCCCAGCGTATCGGTGAACAGGCTGATCGTGTGCATGCGCACCAGCGTCGGCTTGTCGGGATCGATCCGGCCCTTGACGAGCGCCAGCGTCTCGTTGCCCACCGCCTTGTTGCGATAGCTGATCGCGCGCCAATCGCCGCCATAGCGGCTGGTGAAGTCCACCTCCGCCACCTTCTCGACATTGTGGTCGTGGCGGCGGCGATAGGCGATCAGGTCGCGGATCGTGCCGATCTTCAGATTGTGGAGCTGGGCGAAGGCGACGAGGTCATCCATCCGCGCCATCGTCCCATCGTCGTTCATCACCTCGCAGATGACGCCCGAGGGATTGAGCCCGGCGAGCCGCGCGACATCCACCGCCGCCTCGGTATGGCCCGCGCGCACCAGCACACCGCCGGGCTTGGCGACCAGCGGGAAGACATGGCCCGGCGTCACGATATGTTCGCGCCCCTTCGCCGCGTCGATCGCCACCGCGACGGTGCGCGCCCGGTCGGCCGCCGAAATGCCGGTGGTGACGCCGTCGCGCGCCTCGATCGAGACGGTGAAGGCGGTGCCGTGACGCGTGCCGTTGTTGCGGCTCATCAGGTCGAGGCCGAGCTGCTCGACCCGCTCGTGCGTCATCGCGAGGCAGATGAGGCCGCGCCCGTGCTTCGCCATGAAGTTGACCGCGTCGGGTGTCGCCATCTGCGCGGGAATGACGAGGTCGCCTTCATTCTCGCGGTCCTCGTCGTCGACGAGAATGAACATGCGGCCGTTCTTCGCTTCGTCGATGATCTCTTCGGGCGAGGAGAGAAAGCCGTGGCGCAGGCGGGCGAGTTCAGCTTTGGAGGACATGGCGCAATTGCTCCATCCGGCCCAGATAGCGGGCGAGGACATCGATCTCGATATTGACGGCGCGGCCGGGCTCCACCCCGTCGAACGTCGTCATCGCGGCGGTATGCGGAATGATGTTGATGCCGAAGCGCACGCCCTCGCCGGGCCGGTCGGCCACTTCGTTGACGGTGAGCGAGACGCCGTCGAGCGTGATCGATCCCTTGGGCGCGATATAGGGCGCCAGCTCGCGCGGCGCGCTGACCGTGATCCGCAGCGAATCGCCTTCGGGCCGCACTTCGGCGATTTCGCCGACGCCGTCGACATGGCCGGTGACGATATGGCCACCCAGCTCGTCGCCCAGCTTCATCGCGCGTTCGAGATTCAGGCGGTTGCCCGCCGTCCAGCGGCCCTGCGCGGTGCGCGCGGCGGTTTCGGCCGAAACGTCGACGTCGAACCAGCCGGGGCCCTTGTCCACCACCGTCAGGCATGCGCCAGAACAGGCGATCGATGCGCCGAGAGCAATATCCTCACTGTCATAGGCCGAACGCACGCGCACGCGCAGGTCGCCCTGGTGGGTAACGGCTTCGATCGTGCCGATATCGGTGATGATTCCGGTGAACATGGTCAGTCTCGCCTGCGCTCGTAGACCTCGATCCGGTCGCTGCCAAGCGGGCGTGAGTCAAGCATGGTCCAGCGGCCGTGCGCGTCGGCGAGGCGGACAAGACCAATATCGCCGAGCGCGGGCCGCCCCGCGCCGATCAGGATCGGCGCGCGATAAAGGAGCAGGCGGTCGACCAGATCGGCGGCGAGGAATGCCGCCGCGGCGCCCGCGCCGCCTTCGACGAGCAGCCACGACGCATCGAGCCCCGCGATCGCCGCTGGCGTGTCCAGCCGCTCCCATCCTTCAGGCGCGGCGCCACGCGAAAGCAGCGCGCGGCGCGGGCTGCGATCCTCCAGCCCGGCGAGGCGGACGTCGAGCTTCGGCGCGTCGGCCTCCAGCGTGCCGCGCCCCACCAGAATCGCGTTGGCGCGCGCGCGTTCGAGATGCGCGTGCGCGCGTGCCGCCTCGCCGGTGATCCAGCGGCTCTCGCCCGACGCCAGCGCGATCTGCCCGTCGAGTGAGGTGGCGAGCTTCAGCGTCACATGAGGCCGCCCCAGCCGCTGCCGGGTAAGAAAGCCCGCCATCGTCCGCCGCGCCTCGGCGGCACGGACGCCGCTTGTCACCGCGATGCCGGCGGCGCGCAGCCGGTCGAAGCCCTGCCCATTGGTGCGCGGATCGGGATCGCCCAGCGCGGCGACGACGCGCGCGGGGCGCGCGGCAACGAGCAGGTCGGCGCAGGCAGGCCCGCGCGGCGAGGTGTGGGCGCAGGGCTCCAGCGTCACATAGATATCAGCGCCCGCCGCCTCATCGCCGGCTTCGGCCAGCGCCATCGCCTCGGCATGCGGCCGGCCGCCGGGCTGGGTCCAGCCGCGTCCGACGACGCGGCCGCGGGCGACGATCACGCAGCCCACCTCGGGATTGGGGTGGGTACGCCCGCGCGCGCGATCGGCGAGCGCGATCGCCGCGCCCATCCAGCGGGTGTCCTCGCTTGTGTCAGTCATCAAGGTCGATGCCGAGCGTCTTGGCCAGCCGCTGATATTCGGCGCGCCGCTTCGCCAGCCGTTCTTCCTTCTTCTTCTGGTCGATCTTCTGCTGGGCGATGATCTCGGCGTCGCTGCGGTTTTCGGGCCAGCTTTGGACGTAGGTGACGGTCGGCGGCGGCGGGGCGACGCGCGAATCGATGTAGAAGCCCAGCACGATCATCGCGGTGATGAAGATCGCGAGGAAGCCGAAGATAATCTCGTGGCGCTGCCGCGCCGCGACGAAGCTGCGGATATCCCGCCACAGGGCGCGCGGAGAGGCAGGGCGGGGAAAGAAGGCCATGGCCGCCAGATAAGGGCATGCGTCCCCAAGCGCCAGTGTTGACGCGGCCGCCCGGCTGACGGCAATAGGCCATGCCCGAATCCAACCTGAAACGCCGTGGTCTGCTTTTCGTCCTGTCCTCGCCTTCGGGCGCGGGCAAGTCCACCATCGCGCGCCGCCTGCTTGCCGATGATGACGGCCTCGAAATGTCGGTTTCCGCGACCACGCGGCCGATGCGCCCCGGCGAGACGGAGGGCGTGGATTATCACTTCGTCGATCTCGAGCATTTCCGCAGCATGGCGAGCGCGGGCGAATTCCTCGAATGGGCGCATGTCTTCGGCCACCGCTACGGCACGCCGCGCGCGCCGGTCGATCGCCTGCTCGATCAGGGCCGCGACATATTGTTCGACATAGACTGGCAGGGCGCGCAGCAGCTCTACCAGCAAGCGGGCGGCGATGTCGTGCGCGTCTTCATCCTGCCGCCCTCGATCGAGGAGCTGCGCCGCCGTCTCGTCGCGCGCGGCACCGATTCGGCCGAGGTGATCGCCGCGCGGATGGAGCGGGCCGCGAACGAGATCAGTCATTGGGACGGCTATGATTATGTCCTCGTCAACGACGACGTCGATCGCTGCTTCGCCGACGTTCGCACGATCCTGCACGCCGAACGGCTGAAGCGCAGCCGCCAGAGCGGTCTTATCGGGCTGATCCGCAAGCTGACCACCTGACGCGGCCGGTTGCAACCGGGATAGAACAAGGGCAAGCCTGTCCGCCTAACCGAAGGGGGTAAGCCCATGGTTCGGCTTGTCATCGGCAGTATTGCGGGCGGCATCGCCCAGTTCCTCGTCACCTTCCTTTTCTGGTGGACGCCGCTCAGCCGGCTGGCGTTCAGCGTGGCGGGCGATCCCGCCAACGCCGATCTCCAGCGGGCGCTCGCGCGCAACCTCACTCAGACGGGCACCGGCACCTATGCCGTGCCGTGGACGAGCACGCAGCAGGGAACGACCTTGTTCGGGCAGGGGCCGATCGCGACGATCCACTTCAATATCCACGGCTTTCCGGTGATCGATACCGGCACCTTGCTCGGCGCGCTCATCCTCTCGATCATCACCGCATTCCTCATCGGCCTCGCGCTCCACGGCGTCGCCGCGCGGGTGGCGGGCTTTGCGGATCGGGTTCGGCTGGTGGTGCTCTTCGCGCTCGCCGCCGCGCTCTATCTGCATCTCGGGCAGCCGGTGCTGCACCATTATGGCTGGCGCTATTTCGTCTATCTCACGATCGGCGACGCGCTCGGTCTGATCGCCGCCGGGATCGTGATCGCGCGCTGGTTTCTGCCGAGGCCGCCGCTCACCCCTTGAGCAGGTCGAGGAAGCGCGCCGCGCTTGCAAAGTCGCGCGCGCGCGACTCGCGCGTTTGGGCGGCCAGCGCGTCCTCGCCCCATTGCTCGGCCTGCCACAGCTCGTCGAGATGCGTCGCGGCGAAGGCTTCCGGCGCGGCGATCGCGCCTTCCTCGATCGCCAGCGCCATCACCAGCGATCCGCCGATCGTTACCAGCGGCGAAAGGCCCGCGAGCGCGAAGGCGTCGTGTGCGCCCACCGCCTCGGTCAGCCTCGCAACCGTCGCCGGCGGCTGCGGGCGGTGCATGATCCCGCTCGTCACGGTGAAATGCACGTCATAGCGGGTGCGCGCCCAATCGAGCAGCGGGTCCCATGCCGCCGCCTGCCGCGCCACCAGCCCGGCCGGCGCATCGGCGCGGTAACAGAGCAGGTCCGTCTCCCCATAAGCGGCGATATCGCGCGCGAAGGCGACGGGATCGGGCGCGACGCGATCGATCGCGGCGTTGGCAAGGCCGGTGAGCGGCATGGAACGCGGCTCGATCATCTCGCCCTGCGCCGCCCATTCGGCCGCCACCGCCTCGGCGAGTGAGGCGGTCGGCAGGCGCAGCGGCGCGCGCGCGGGCGTCTTCACCGCGCGTCCATCGAGCAGCAATGCGAAGCCGCCCTCCGCCGGTTCGGCCGAAACCTCTTTGTAGAAGCGTTTCACGATTCGGGCGGGCTCCGCCAGCGTCGCGCCAGAATGCGCGGCAGCAGCAGCGATTCGGCGAAGCCGACGACGAAGATCGGCAGGCCCAGCGCCGGCCAGCCGCCGGTTCGCACGATGTCGCCGTGCCAGATCCACATGCCGATCAGCATCAGCACGACGCCGCTCGCCCTGAGCGCGCTCAGGATCGTGAAACGCACGGTGGCGAGACGATTGCGCTCCTCGGGCGTCATGCGGGCTCCTTTCCTCATCCTCTATGGATAGGGTCCGCCCGGACATCAAGCGACGGTGATGCCGGCCTCTTGAAGCAGATCGGCCGCCTGCGCCGGTGAGAGAATCGCGCCGCGCAGGCCCGCCAGCCCGGCGAGGCCGATGCTGCCCAGCTCCGATCCGCGCAGGTCCGCGCCGGCGAAGCGGGCGAGCTTCAGCGACGCGCCCCGCAGGCGGCAGCCGGTGAGGACCGCGTCGCGAAAATCGACGCCGCCCAGATCCGCGTCGGTGAAATCGACATCGACCAGCGTCTGCTTGCGGAAGGAGGCGCCGGGCAGCCGCGCGCCCGCAAGGATGCAGCGGGTGAAGGAAACGCCGAGCAGCCGCGCGCCGCTCATGTCCGCGCCGGTCAGCCGGCAATTCTCGAACCGGGCGGCGCCGAGAATCGCGTCGCGCCAGTCGCTGTTCGCGAAATCGCAGCCGGTGAAGCGCGCATCGTCGCAGCGGCTGTTCGAAAGGTCGATGCCTTGCGCGCGGCAGTCGCTCCACCGCCCGTTCGACAGGTCCGCCGCGCGCAGGCCGATACCGCGCATGTCGCAACCGGCAAAGGTCATGTCGCGCAGGTCGGCATTGGGCGCGGCATCGCCGGCGATCGTGCAGCCGGCATAGTCGTTCCGGCCCGCCACCAGCAGGTCTTCCAGGTCGTTGGCCTCGATCGTCTCGTCCGGCGTCATGATCCCGTCCGTCCATAGGGGGTGGGGGCGAGCAGCGCGCGCTCGGCGGCGCAGCGCGGCGCATCGGTCTGGTCGGCCCCCGCCGCGCGTAGCGCCGCCAGTTCGGCGCGCGCGGCGGCGACATCGTCGCGGAAGGCAGGCGACCCGTGGAGCGCGGCGACGAGTGCGGCGCCGGCGGTGCGCCCGGCCTCGATCGCGCTGGCATTATGCGCGCCGCAGACGACGCGGCTTTCGCCATAGGCGCGGGCGCGTGCCAGGATCGCACTCGCCCGATCGGGCACCGCTTCGGCGAGGATCAGCCCCACCGCCCAGCCCAGCGTGGTGTGGCCCGAGGGATAATCCCAGCTCTTCGCCAGTTCCTCCTGCGACGCGCAGATCGGTCCCTTGTCGATCAGGAAGGGGCGTTGGCGGCGATACTGATCCTTGGGCACGGTGACGGCATCGTGCAGATCGCCATAGAGTCGCTTGATGAGCGCGGCGGTGCGCGGCGCGTCCTGGGGCGTCAGCGCAACACCGATCGGGCAACTGAAATCGCGCAACATCGCGGGCATCCCCGCCTCGGCGTCGGCGGTGGCGAGGGCCCAGCGCGGCGTCCCTTGCAGCCGCCGCGTCTCGCGGAAGATGCGCCGATCCGCCTCGTAGCGATAGCTGCCCTTCCCGGGGGCGGGGGGCAGGATGGCGGTCATGTCGATCGTGCCGCGCGGCAGATAGCCCGCGGGCGCGCCGATCGTGGGAGCCGCGCCGCACAAGGCGAGGGCGAATGCGACGGCATAACGATGATGCATGCGGTTCTCCCCCCGGGGTCGGGCCGCACTTATAGCAACCGGCTTCGGCGGCGCAAAAGCACGCGATAGCCGCCGGCGGGGCTTCGCTTTATGGTGGCGTGCATGTCCGTCGCGCCCGAGGATGCCGATCAGCGCAAGATCATCCATGTCGACATGGACGCCTTCTATGCCTCGATCGAGCAGCGCGACGATCCGGCACTCAGGGGAAAGCCCGTCGCCGTCGGCGGTTCGCATGCGCGCGGCGTGGTGGCGGCGGCGAGTTACGAGGCGCGCGCGTTCGGCGTCAGATCGGCGATGGCGTCGGTCACGGCGGCGCGGCGCTGTCCCGATCTCGTCTTCGTGCGGCCGCGTTTCGATGTCTATCGCGCCGTCTCGCTGGAGATTCGCGCGATCTTCGCCGCCTATACCACGCTGATCGAGCCGCTTTCGCTTGACGAAGCCTATCTCGACGTCACCGGCCTCGGATCGGCGACGCGCATCGCCGAGGAGATACGCGCCCGCATCCGCGCCGAGACGGGGCTCACCGCCTCGGCCGGCGTCTCCTACAACAAGTTCATCGCCAAGATGGCATCGGACCAGAACAAGCCCGACGGGCTGTGCGTGATCCCGCCGGGGCGCGGCGAGGCGTTCGTCGCGGGGCTGCCGGTGCGGCGTTTCCATGGCGTCGGCCCGGTGACGGCGGCGCGGATGGAGCGGTTGGGCATCCTGACCGGCGCCGATCTGCGCGCGGCGGACCTGATCTTCCTCCAGCGCCATTTCGGCAGCCGCGCCGCCTGGCTGCACGCGGCGGCGCGGGGCCACGACGATCGACCGGTGCGTGCCGATCGGCCGCGCAAGTCGCTGGGCGCGGAGACGACCTTTGCCGAGGACCTGATCGGTCGCGCCGCGCTGCTGACCGGGCTCGGCGAGGTGATCGACCTGCTGTGGCGGCGCGCCGAACGCGCCGAGGCGCTGGGCCGCACGGTGACGCTGAAGGTGCGCTTCGCCGATTTCCGCACCGTCACCCGCGCCCGCACCTTGGCGACGCCCGTCGCCACGCGCGAGCGGCTGGTCGAAATGGGGACCGCGCTGGTGGACGGGTTGCTCCCGCTCGATCTGGGCGTGCGGCTGCTCGGTCTGACATTGTCGGGGTTTGAGGAGGGCGATGCGAGCCAGCCCGCGCTACCGCTGTGAACGCCGATCGGCCAGCCCCTGCCACAGCATCGCCCAGAGCGCCCCGAACATCCAGCCCGCGGCCACGTCGCTCGGCCAATGCACGCCCAGATAGACGCGGCTCGCCCCGATCAGCAGCGTGAGCAGGATCGCGGCGGTTAGCGCGGCCCCTCGCTTGTGTCCGGTACGCGTCAGCATCGTGGCGAACAGGAGATAGACCAGCGCCGAATTGGCGGCATGGCCGCTGGGGAAGCTGAACGACGTCACTTCGACGAGATGGCCGGCGATCGGCGGGCGGGGACGGGCGATCCCGTCCTTGAGCAGGCTGACGACCAGTCGCCCGCTCAGCGTCCCGACGAGCAGCAGCAGCGCGTCGCGGTGCCGGGCGTGCGCGAGCAGCAGGCCCGCCACGAGCAGGGTCAGCGGAATCAGCACCTTCGCGCCGCCCAGCGTGGTGAGGTCTATCGCGCCTGGGATGAGCCAGTGTGGCCCGATCGGTACGCCGGCAATGCGGGCCGCGCCGAGGATCGTCCGATCGAAAGCGTCGCCATCGCCCGCCGCCAGCCACGCCCCGACTTGAAGTACGATCAGGAGCAGCGCCGCGAACAGGGCGAACAGCAACAGTGGCCGCTTCATCGCCGGCGGAAGATCAGCGCCAGATTGTTGGCGGGCATTTCCCGCACCGTCTCCAGCGCGAAGCCCGCTTGCTCCGCCGTCTCGCGCATCGTGTCGAGATCGCGCAGGCCCCAGGCGGGATTGCGTACCTTCAGATCGGCGTCGAAAGCGAGATTGCTGGGCGCGGTGGGGACGCCGGCACGCAGATAGGGGCCGTACAGGCAGAGCGGCGCGCCCGTCGCCAGCAGCCGCGCCGCGCCCGCGAACAGCCCGACGGTCGCCGCCCAGGGGCTGATATGCACCATGTTGATCGCGATCACCGCGTCCGCCCGCTCAATCGGCCAGTCGGGCGAAGCGGCGTCGAGCGCGAGGGGCGGGCGGATGTTGGCGAGGCCGCTGGCCGCCGACCACGCCGCAATTGAGGCGCGCGCGGCGGCGTCGGGATCGCTTGGCTGCCAGAGGAGCGCCGGATGGCTCGCCGCGAAGTGGACGATATGTTCGCCGGTGCCGCTCGCCACCTCCAGCACGAGGCCGGTGGCGGGCAGGACCGTGTCGAGCACCGCGAGGATCGGGGCGCGGTTGCGCGCGGCGGCGGGGGCGGAGCGGCGGGGATCGGTCATGGGCGATGGTCTGCACGGTCTTGGACGGGTCGGGCAAGCATTGCTTGCTATCCGCGCCGTGCGCGCTAGAGCGCAGCCATGCGCATCGTTCGGGGCAAAGGCATGACCGAGCTGGCGCTGGCGTTCATCGCGCTGGCGCTTGCGCTCCGCGTCGTGATCGCCCCCGGATTCATGGCGACGGCGACGCCCGCCGGCAAGATCGTTGTCACGCTCTGCTCGGGCAATGGCCCGATCGAGATGAGCTTGCCCGGCAAATCGACGCCCGCGCATCAAAGCCACGATCCCTGCCCCTATGCCGCGATCGGCACGCCGCCGCTCGCGCCCCAGCCGCCGCTTCTCGCAGCGTTGCCGCTGCCGCCTGTTCCCCCGACGGTCGCCCCCAATCCGGCGGAGGATCGTCCGCATATCGGCGCCGCCGCGCCGCCGCCGCGCCCGACCGGACCACCCGCCCTCGCCTGACCGTCATGCTGCCGCTCCCCTCGGGGCGCGGCGCGTCATGCCTTTCAGTCTTGCGAGGATGTCATGCTTTCCCTGTCCTTTCGTGCGTGCCTGCTGGCGGCGAGCCTTCTGCCCGCCGCGGCGCATGCCGCTGATGTCGATGCCGACACGATTCTCGTCGTCGGCCAGCGCGTCGCCCCCATTTCGATCGAGCCACGCGGCCTCTCCGTCTCGCTCGGCCAGGCACAGTTCGACGCGGTGAACGCCGCCAATGTCGAGGATCTGATGAAATATGCGCCCGATTTCTTCGTGCGCAGCCGCTATATCGGCGACAATAACGGCGTGCCCGGTTTCCGGGGCACCCACTCCACCCAGTCGGCGCGTTCGCTCGTGATGGTGGACGGCTTCGTCATTTCGAACTTCCTCGGCAACTCGTTCGGCTATCCGCCCGCCTGGGGGATCGTCAGCCCGTCCGAGGTGCAGCAGTTCGATATCGTCTACGGGCCCTATTCGGCGCGTTACACGGGCAATTCGATGGGCGGCATCGTCAACATCACGACGCGCCCGCCGGAGAAAGCGGAAGTGTTCGGCACGGTGCAGGCCTTCGCCCAGCCTTATGACCAATATGGCACGCACGACACCTATTATGGCTGGTCGGCCGAGGGCGGCTTCGCGCTGAAGCAGGAGAATGGGCCTTTTTCGGCGCGCGTCTCGGTGCGGCGGCTGCGCAACGACAGCCAGCCGATGCAATATTATCAGGCCGGTTTCGCCGGCGCCTATGACGATCCGGGAGACGCCCCGCCGGTGACGGGCGCGGTGCACGATCCGGGGCTGATCCCGGTCAGGGGCCGGCCGGGTCTGCGCGCGCCGGTGATCGGGGATTATTCCTCAGTCGCCACCCGGCAGGATCAGGCGCGCGCGCAGGTCCGCTTCGATTCGGGCGACGTCCATGCCGAGGCGCTGTTCACTTATTGGTGGAACGTCGAAAAGACGCTGCACCCGACAACCTATCTCAAGGATGCGGCGGGCAATCCCTTTTACGGGGCGGCGAACGGGCTGGTCGCGATCGATGGCCATGGCTGGCGGATCGATCCCGAATCGGTCTTCAATTTGGGCATCGAGCATAAGAATGAATGGCTGGGCGGACTGAAGCTGGAGGCGCCGTTCGCCGGCTTCGACTGGCGGCTCAACCTGTCGATGCTGCGTTTCGACCGGCAGGAGTCGCGCGATTCGAATGGCTATGCCAACGGCGTCAGCGACGGGGCGGGCCAGATCAGCGCGCAGGGGCCGACCGGCTGGTACACCGCCGACCTGCTCGCCACCCGCACGCTGGGCGCACACCACATCGCCTTCGGGTTCAACGCCAACCAATATCATACCGACCAGAGCGTCTTCGATACCACCAACTGGCGGCTCGCCTCGGGGAGGACCTTCCGCACGCGCACCTTCGGCAAGACGCGGCTCGTCGGCCTGTTCGTCGAGGATGAGGTGGCGCTGGGCGGCGGCCTCACGCTGACGGCGGGGCTGCGCGGCGATTTCTGGCGCGCTTATGCCGGCGGGCTCGCGGGTGCGCTCGTCACACAGCGTTACCCCGAGCGACATGATAGCGCGTGGAGTCCGAAGCTCGCATTGAAGGGCGAGATCGCGCCCGGCTGGGCGGCCGAACTCAGCCTCGCCACCGCGACGCGCTTCCCGACGGTGGGCGAGCTGTTCCAGGGATCGCTCGACGGCAACGGGGATTTCAACCCGAACAGCTTCGATCCCAACCTGAAGGCGGAACGCAGCCACGACGCGAACCTGCTCGTCCGCCACGCGATCGGCCCGGTGACGCTGACGGGCAGCCTGTTCTACCAGCGGGTGAGCAACGCCATTTTCAGCTATGTCGGTTTCAACCAGAATGGCGTCTCCACCTCCAGCTTCAAGAATATCGACCGCACGCGGCAATATGGCGCGGAGCTGATTGCCGAGAGCCGCAACTGGCCCGCCGACGGGCTCGATGTGGAGGCGAATGTCGCCTGGATCGATGCGGAGACGGTGCGCAACCGCGCCGATCCGGCGTCGAAGGGCGTCGCCTTCCCGCGCATCCCGCGCTGGCGGGTGGGCGGCAATATCCGTTACGCGCTAAGCCCCAAGGTGCAGACGGTGCTGGGGCTGCGCTATGCCTCGCGGCCCAACAGCGATCTCGACGGTCTCAACCGCGGCGACACTTACGGCTATACGTCCGAGCTGTTCGCGCTCGATGCGCGGGTGAACTGGCGACCGGCCGGGGGGCTGCGCCTCGCCGCCGGCGTCAACAACATCACCAACGATCGCGCCTGGGTGTTCCACCCCTATCCGCAGCGCACCTTCTTCCTCGAAGCGGGGTATCGGCTGTGAGGACGGCAACGCACAGCCCCGGTGAGCGCGCGGTGTGGCGCTGGCATTTCTATGCCGGCCTGTTCTGCATCCCCTTCATCCTGTGGCTCGCCTGCACCGGATCGCTCTATCTATGGCGGCCGCAGATAGAGGCGCTGATCGACCGGCCTTACGACCATCTCGCGATCAGCGGCCCGGCCGCGCCCGCCGCCGATCAGGTGAAGGCGGCGGTGGCGGCGGTGCCGGGCGGATCGTTCCTGTCCTATCAACTGCCCGACACGCCCCATCAGGCGGTCAGGATATTGGTGGCGAAGGACGGGCGGGCGATCCGCGTCTACGTCCACCCGCAAAGCCTCGCCATCCTCAAGACGGTGGGCGACGAGGATCGGCTGATGCGCGTCATCTTCCACCTGCATGGCGAACTGCTGATGGGCAATCAGGGATCCTGGCTGGTCGAGCTGGCAGCGTCCTGGGCGATCGTGCTGATCCTCACCGGCCTTTATCTGTGGTGGCCGCGCGGGCGCGGCGCGGCGGGCGTGCTCTGGCCGCGCCTCGGTGCCGGCGGGCGGGTGATGTGGCGTGATCTGCATGCCGTCGTCGGCTTCTGGGTGTCGCTCTTCGCCTTGTTCCTGCTCGTCACCGGCCTGCCCTGGGCGGCGGCATGGGGCAGCTATTTCAAGGAGATACGCGTGCTGACCGGCACCGCCGTCGCGCGGCAGGACTGGCCGAGCGGCGTCTCGCGCCCGATCGAGGATCATAGCGAGCATGGCGGCGTGCCCGCCGTCGCGCTCGCCCCGCCCGGCGACGGGGCGATCGATCTGGTCGTCGCGGCGGCGCGGCAACTGGAGTTCGCGGGGCCGGTCATGCTCTCCCCGCCATCGCGGCCGGGCGGCGACTGGAAGGTGCGCTCCGACGCGGCGAACCGGCCGCTGCGCGCGGTGGCGACGATCGATCCGGCGAGCGGCGCGGTGGTCACGCGCGAGGATTATGCCGATCGGCACGTCATCGATCGCGTCGTCGGCTATGGCGTCGCCGCGCATGAGGGGCAGCTTTTCGGGCTGGCGAACCAGATATTGGGGACGCTGGCGGCGCTCGGCCTTGTGACATTGAGCGTGACCGGGGCTGTGCTCTGGTGGCGGCGGCGTCCGCCCGGCGGCTTCGGCGCGCCGCGCGTGGAGGCGGGCGACAGGTTGCCGGCGCCCGTTAAGGCGGCGGCGTGGCTGCTGGCGCTGCTGCTGCCAATGTTCGCGCTGAGCGCATTGCTGATCTGGCTGAGTGAATGGGCGGGAAGGGGCCGCCGGATCAGCGCCTGAGACTGGCGGTGGAACTGGCGGGGGGCATGCTGGTTTTGTCACCGGCATGTCTTCGAACCTTCATCAAGCGGTCATCGATACGGTGCCGCCGCCCTTCTCGCTTCTGTGGCGCGAGGCGCAGGCGTTTGCCGACGTCCGCCGGTTCATCGGCGAGCCGGAAGATTTGGGGCAGCGGGGCGATGGCGCGCCGGTGGTCGTGATTCCGGGCTTCCTCGCCACCGATAACGCCACCCAGCGGTTGCGCCGCGCGCTCGACCTTGCCGGCTATCGTCCCTTCGGCTGGGGTCAGGGGCGCAATTTTGGGGCGACGGCGGAGCGGCTCGACGCTCTGGTGGCGCATGTCGCGGGAATTGCGACATGCGAGGGGCGGCCCGTCGCGCTGGTCGGCTGGAGCCTCGGCGGGCTCTATGCGCGCGAGGTGGCGAAGCGCATCCCCACTCATGTCGCGCGCGTCGTGACCATGGGCAGCCCCTTCTCGGGCGATCCGCGCGCCAATCATGCGTGGCGGCTCTACGAATGGGTGAACCGCCATCCGGTCGATCGTCCGCCGGTCGTCTGCGATCTTTCCGAAAAGCCGCCGGTGCCGACGATCGCGATCTGGTCGCGCGGTGACGGGGTGGTGGCCCCCGCCTCGGCGCGCGGCCTGCCGCATGAGGTGGACAAGGCGATCGAGCTGGGTTGCACCCATATCGGCTTCACGTCCGCCGACGAGGCGATTGCGGCTGTGCTCGACGCGCTGGAAGACGACTGAGCCGTTTTACCCCTCGCCCATTTGCCACAGGATGAAGGCATAGGCCTCGGCATCCTCGCGTAGCGCCTCGAACCGGCCCGATTTGCCGCCATGGCCGGCGTCCATATTGGTTTTGAGCAGCAGCGTGGCATCACCGATCTTGGTCGCGCGCAGCTTCGCGGCCCACTTCGCCGGTTCCCAATAAGTGACGCGCGGATCGTTGAGGCCGCCGGTGATCAGCATCGGCGGATAGGCTTGCGCGCTGACATTGTCATAGGGGCTGTAGCTGCGGATCAGTTCGAATGCCGCCTTGTCGGTGATCGGATTGCCCCATTCGGGCCACTCGCCCGGCGTCAGGGGAAGACTTTCGTCCTGCATCGTGTTGAGCACGTCGACGAAGGGCACGTCGGCGACCACCGCGCCCCACAGGCCCGGATCGGTGTTGGCGACGACGCCCATCAGCTCGCCGCCCGCCGAGCCGCCGTTGATCGCGATCCGGCCGGCGCGGGTGAAGCCGGCGGCGATCAGCCCCTTCGCCGCATCGACGAAATCGTGGAACGTGTTCCATCGCTGCTCGCCCTTGCCCGCCAGATACCAGCCATAGCCGAGATCGTCACCGCCCCGGATATGCGCGATGGCATAGGCATAGCCGCGATCGAGCAGCGAGAGGCGGACGGTGGAGAAGCCGGGCGGATAGGCATAGCCATAGGCTCCATAAGCGTAGAGCAGGAGCCGCCCCTGGCCGTCCTTGCGGAAGCCCTTGCGATAGACCACCGAGACGGGGATCGTCGCCCCGTCGCGCGCGCGCACCATCAGTCGCTCGGTCGTGTAGAGCGCCGGATCGTAGCCCGACGGCACCTCCTGCACCTTCAATGTGGTGAGCGTGGCGGCATCGGGATCGTAATCATAGACGGTGGCCGGCGTCACCATCGAGGCATAAGCGAGGCGATAGGCCGGCGGATCATATTCGGGGTTGGCGGCGACGCTGGCGCTGTAGCTCGCCTCGGCAAAGGGCACGCGCGTTTCGGCGCCGTCATAGGTCCGCACGATGATCTGATCGAGACCGTCGACACGCTGTTGCAGGAGGAGGTGACGCGCGAAGCTGGTGACGCCGCGCAGATAGACGCGATCCGATCCGGGAATCACCGTGCGCCATGTCGCCGGCTCCAGCGGATCGGCCTGGGCGAGGCGGAAATTGATATGATCGTCGTTGGTGAGGATCCACAGCTTCCCATGGCCGCCATCGACATTGTAGAGCCGCCCCTTCTCCCGCGCGCTGACGAGCAGCGGCGGCGCGGCGGGATCGGCGGCGGGGAGCAGGCGGACCTCGCTCGTCTCATGGTCGCCGGTCGAGAGGATGATCCATTCGCGATCCTGCGTGCGCCCGACGCCGACATTGAAGCCCGCATCCGCCTCTTCATAAAGGATCGCGTCCCCCGCCGGATCGGCGCCCAGACGGTGATGGCGCGCGCGATATGTGCGCCAGTTCTCGTTGACTTCCGTGTAGACGAGGCTGCGCGAATCCGCCGCCCAGACGGCGCGGCCGTTGGTGAGCGCACTGACCGTCTCGATGTCCTTGCCCGTCGCCAGATCGCGGATGCGCAGGGTGAAGCGTTCGGCGCCATTCTCGTCGGCGGACCACGCAAGCAGTCGCCCATCGGGGCTGACTTCCAGCACCTGAAGCCGGAAATAGTCCTTGCCCTCGGCCTCCGCCGGTTCGTCGAGCACTATCTGGTCCGCGCCGCCCGCGACCGCGCGGCGATACCAGACGCGATATTGCCCGCCGGGGCGGAACGCCCACCAGTAGAGCCAGTCGCCGTCCTTCTGCGGCACGCCCGCGTCGTCGGGCTTCAGCCGCCCCTTCATCTCCGCGAACAGCGTGTCGACCAGCGCGGCGTGCGGCGCCATCGCCGCCTCGAAATACGCATTCTCCGCCTTGAGATAAGCGAGGATGTCGGGATCGCTCACGTCAGGGTAATTCGGGTCCTTGAGCCAGGCCCACGGGTCCTCGATCGTGATGCCGTGGCGGGTCATGCTGTGCGGGCGGCGCGGGGCGATGGGCGGGGTTTTGGTCATCCACGTCTTGTGGGATGCGCGGCTTTGCGTCGCAAGGGGGCACGGCCTACAGTGCGGCGACACATTTTCCACCAAGGCAGGCCCGTGCAATGTCCACCCATGACGATCGGCTGAAGGCGCTTCGCGAGGAACTGGCGCGCCGCCGCCTCGACGGCTTCGTCGTGCCGCTCACCGACGAGCATATGAGCGAATATGTCGGCGCCTATGCCCGGCGGCTGGCATGGCTCACCGGCTTCGAGGGTTCCGCCGGATCGGCGGTCGTGCTGCCGGCCGAGGCGGCGATCTTCGTCGACGGGCGCTACACCCTGCAAGTGCGCGAGCAGGTGTCGGCGGAGCAATGGAGCTACCAGTCGGTGCCGGAGACGAGCATCGCAGGCTGGCTGGCCGAACATGCGCCCGATGGCGCGCGGATCGGCTATGATCCCTGGCTGCATACGCGCGGCTGGGTGAAGGCAGCGCGGGCCGCGCTCGCCGATAAAGGCGCGGAACTGGTGGCGGTGGAGACGAACCCGATCGACGCGATCTGGATCGATCGGCCGCAGCCTTCCGCCGCGCGCCTCGTCGTCCAGCCCGATGCGCTGGCCGGCCGCACCTCCGCCGAGAAGCGGCACGACATGGCGGAGTGGCTGAAGGCGCGGCAGGCCGATGCGGTGGTCCTCTCCGCGCTCGATTCGATCGCCTGGACGTTCAACATACGCGGGCGCGATGTCGATCGGACGCCGGTCGCGCTCGCTTATGCGATCGTCCTCGCCGACGGCAGCGCCGATCTGTTCGTCGCGCCCGGGAAACTTGCCGGGGATATCGGCGCGCATCTGGGCGATAGCGTCCGGCTGCACCCGCGCGACGCCTTTGCCGGGCATCTGGCGCTGTTCGCGGGCAAGACCGTGGCGGCCGATCCCGAACGCGCGGTCGCCGCGATCTTCGAGGCGCTCGACGCGGCGCACGCCCGCGTGATCGAGGCGCGCGACCCCGCCGTGCTGCCCAAGGCGATGAAGAACGCGGCGGAGATCGCCGGCCACCGCGCGGCGCAGCGGCGCGATGGGGCCGCGCTCTGCCGCTTCCTCCACTGGCTGTCGGTCGAAGCGCCGAAGGGCGGGCTGACCGAGCTGTCAGCGGCGGCGAAATTGCACGCGTTTCGCGAGGAAACGGGCGAGCTGCGCGACCTGTCGTTCGACACCATCTCCGCCGCCGGCCCCAATGCGGCCAGCCCGCATTATCGCGTCACGTCCGAATCGAACCGGCCGATCGTGCGCGATGAAATCTATCTGGTCGATTCAGGCGGCCAGTATCTCGACGGGACGACCGACATCACCCGCACGATCATCGTCGGCACGCCCACGGCGGAGATGCAGGACCGCTTCACCCGCGTGCTACGTGGCCATATCGCGCTCGCCCGCGCGCTGTTCCCGCGCGGCACGCGGGGCGGGCAGCTCGATACGCTGGCGCGGCAATATCTCTGGGCGGAGGGGCTCGATTATGCGCACGGCACCGGCCATGGCGTGGGCGCCTACCTCTCGGTGCATGAAGGGCCGCAGCGCATCGCCACCTTCGGCGGCGGGGACGAGCCGCTCCAGCCCGGCATGATCGTCTCGAACGAGCCCGGCTATTACAAGGCCGGGGCCTATGGCATCCGCATCGAGAATCTGGTGCTGGTGACGCCGCGTACGATCGAGGGAGCGGAGCGGGAGATGCTCGGCTTCGAGACGCTGAGCTTCGCGCCGATCGACCGCGCGCTGATCGACACCGCCCAGATGGACGCGGGCGAGCGCGCCTGGCTCGACGCCTATCATGCCGATGTCGCGCGGCTGATCGGCCCGCAGCTCGACGGCGCGGCGAAGGACTGGCTGATCGAGGTGACGAGGCCGCTTTAAGGCGCTCCACCCGTCATTCCGGCTCCGCCGGGGTGACGGTGTGGGTTTATATGTTTAGGCCTTTGTTTAAGCCGGCATTTCCGCCTTCGCGGGAATGGCGGGGTGTTCAGCCCGCATCCTTCTCCGAAGCCGCCGGTGTATCCGCGCCATCCCGGCTGCGCGCCTGGGCCTTTCGGCGGCGCAGATTTTCGCGCAGCGCCTCGGCCAGCCGCCGTTCGCGTTCGTCGTCGCTCTTGCTCATCGATCGCAGGTAGCGCGGCGGGGCGGCGCGCCGCAAGCCCGGCTTGACGCGCGCGCCCGCTTTCTCCATAGGCCCGCCTCTAACGCGCCGTCAGGCGTCACGCTGCCGTAGCTCAGTGGTAGAGCGCATCCTTGGTAAGGCTGAGGTCGTGAGTTCAATCCTCACCGGCAGCACCATTTTCGAGAAATCCATCTTCTATGAAGCGTGGGGCGGCGCCTCCGCCGCGATCTGGCGGAGCGCCTGTTCGAAGGCTTCGGGGCGCTGGCCGCCGGAGATGAGATAGCGATTCTCGACGATCACCGCCGGCACCGCGTTGATCCCGCGCATCCGCCACAGCTCCTCGGTATCGCGGACTTCGCGGGCATAGCGGCCCGAGGTCAGTACCTCGCGCGCGGCCGCGCCGTCGAGGCCCGCTTTCTCGGCGGCGGCGACGAGCACGTCGGGGTCCGACATATTGCGTCTTTCGGTGAAATTGGCCTCGAACAGCGCATGTTTGAGTGCCGCCTGTTTGCCTTCGGCCGCCGCCCAGTGGAGCAGGCGGTGCGCGTCGAACGTGTTGTAGATCCGGCCGTCGTCGGGCATCGACATGGCGAAGCCCACCTCTGCGGCGCGATCGCAGACCATCGCGCGATTGGCCGCCGACTGCTCCGCCGATGTGCCGTAGCGTTCGGCCATATGCTCGACGAGGTTGCGTCCCTCGGGCGGCATGTCGGGATTGAGCTCGAACGGCTGGAAGCTGATCTTGGCATCCACCTCGTCGCCGATGCGTCGCAGCGCCTCCTCCAGCCCCTGCAGGCCGATGATGCACCAGGGGCAGGTGACGTCCGAGACGAAATCGATTTTCAGCGGCCGTGTCATGCGACGATTCCTCTCCAGCTTTCCGCCGGAGTGTGGCACGGATCGGCGATGCAAGGCCAATCCTTCCTGCTTATTCCAGCGCCGAATCCCAATGTTCGACGATCAGGCCGTCCTTGAGCCGGTAGGTGTCATACCACCACATTTCGAGGGTTTCGCCCGGCCGGCGGGGATCGGGCACCGGCCTGCGGAACATGAGCTGGACGAGATCGCCCTCGGCGAGGACATGCTCGAAGGCGGTATGCCGGTAGGTGCCGGGGGCGAGCGGTTCGTCGCCGCCCAGTTCGACCTTGAGGAAGTCGAGAAGGGCAGCGAGGCCCTGTCCCGCGCTGGGGCTGTGCTGGATATAGTCCGTGGCGATGTAGCGCGACGCCTTCGACAGGTCGCGCCCGTTTATGACCGTGTGCCACATGTCGAGCACGATCTGCTTGTTCGCCGCTTCACGCTGCCGCTCGTCCATCCGCTGTTCCTCCTCCTCATTTTTCAATGTTCGCCGGCCTTGAGCGCGCGGTCGATCGGCCCCGCGTCGATCAGCGGCGCGGCGTCGATCTCCTTGGCGTCGAGCAGTTCGTTCAATCGCTCGAGCGCGGCGAGGATCATCGCCTGCTCCCATTCGGCGAGCGTGGCGAAGCGTTCCTGAAAGCGGTTGTGCAGCAGATCGGGCGCGGCGCGGAGCATCTCCTCGCCCTGCGGCGTCGCGTGCAGCAGGATCCGCCTTTTGTCGTGATCGCTGCGCTGGCGGGTGACGAGGCCCAATATTTCCAGCCGGTCGACGATGTTGGTGACGGTCGCCTGGCCGAACTGGAGCGTGGTCGCGATCGCGCTCGGCGTGATGCCGTCGCGCCGCTCGATTTCCTGGAGGACGAGGAGTTGCGAGGGGGTGAGGCCGGTCACGACCGCGAGCTTGCGCCCGCCCTGATCGGCCGCGCGCAGCAGCCGCCGAATCGCCCGTAGCGCGGCCTGGGTGACGTGCATGTCCATGGCGCGAAACTAGCGATTTTTGCCCGTCCGACCAGTTCTTCAAATGCTTGTAAATCCGAATTAAATCAAGGGCGTTATGCGGAGTTTGTAACGCCTCCGCAACGGCGTGACTTGAAATTTTCAACAATTCCTGATAGTTCATCGCCTCACGCCACCAGCGGGCATCCTATTTACACGCGTCAATCACTTCGGGGGACGAAGCATCGGCATTGCCGACCATAAGCAGGGGAATATTGGATCGATCGATCGGCCCGAGGGCGCCGGGGCTGGCGCGTGGGTCTTTCGCATGCCCTCGGCCGAGGATGGTCCGGCGGTTTCGCGCCTGATTGCCGAATGCCCGCCGCTCGATCCCAATTCGGCTTATTGCAATCTGCTGCAATGCACGCATTTCGCCGAAAGCTGCGTCGTCGCCGAACGCGACGGACGGCTTCTCGGCTGGCTTTCGGCCTATCGCCCGCCCGCGGCGCCCGACGAGATTTTCGTCTGGCAGGTCGCGGTGCATGGCGCGGCGCGGGGGCAGGGGCTGGGGCAGCGCCTCATCAACACGCTGCTGTCGCGGCCCGTATCGCGCGGCGCGACGCGGCTCACCACCACGATCACCGGGGACAATGGCGCCTCCTGGGCGCTCTTCACCGCGTTCGCGCGCGGCCACGATGCCCGGATCGACCGGCGTCCGATGTTCGATCGCGACGCCCATTTCGCCGGCCGGCACGAGACGGAACATCTTGTTTCGATCGCGCCGATCAACGCCGGCCACTGACCGCCAGGACAGGAGACACTATGACCATCGCGCCACGGCCCACCATGGCCGTTCCCGACACCGCCATTTACGACCGTATGGAATCGCAGGTGCGCAGCTATGCGCGCTCGATGCCGCGCCAGTTCCACCGCGCCGAGGGCGTGTGGATGCATGACGATCGCGGCGGTCGCTATCTCGATTTCCTGTCGGGCTGCTCCACGCTCAATTACGGCCACAATCATCCGGTGCTGAAGCAGGCGCTGCTCGATTATATCGGCGCGGACGGCATCGCCCACGGCCTCGACCTGCACACCGAGGCGAAGGCCGATTTCCTCGACACGCTCGAAACGCTGATCCTGCGCCCACGCGGGTTCGATTATCGCGCGATGTTCACCGGCCCGACGGGGACGAACGCGGTCGAGGCGGCGTTGAAGCTGGCGCGCAAGGTGACGGGGCGACAGCATGTGATCGCCTTCACCAACGGTTTTCACGGCATGACGCTGGGCGCGCTCGCCTGCACCGGCAATGCCGGCAAGCGCGGGGGGGCGGGCGTCCCGCTCTCGCACGTCAGCCACGAACCCTATGACGGCTATTTCGGGTCCGACGTCGATACCGCCGAACTGCTCGACCAGCGCCTGTCCGATCCGTCGAGCGGGCTCGACGCGCCGGCGGCGATCCTGCTGGAAGTGGTGCAGGGCGAGGGCGGGCTGCACGTCGCCTCGCCGCAATGGCTGCGCAACATCGCCGCCGTGGCGAAACGGCACGGCGCGCTGCTGATCGTCGACGATATCCAGGCGGGCTGCGGGCGCACCGGCACTTTCTTCAGCTTCGAGGAGAGCGGCATCGTTCCCGATATCGTCACGCTCGCCAAGTCGCTGTCGGGCATGGGCCTGCCTTTCGCGCTGACGCTGATCCGGCCCGATCTCGATCGCTGGAAACCGGGCGAGCATAATGGCACGTTCCGCGGCAACAATCACGCCTTCGTCACCGCCGCCGCGGCGCTCCGTCATTTCTGGAGCGACGCGCGCTTTCAGGCCGATATCCACCGGCGCGGCGATTTCCTCGGTCGGCGGCTGGCGCGGATCGCGGCGGAGCACGGCCTCTCGACGCGCGGGCGCGGCATGATGCGCGGCATCGACATGGGATCGGGCGAGCTGGCGGCGCGAGTGACGGCGGCGGCGTTCGAACGCGGCCTGATCATCGAGACGAGCGGCGCGCATGACGAGGTGGTGAAGATACTTGCCCCGCTCGTCATCGACGACGCCGTGCTCGCGACCGGGCTCGACCTGCTTGAGCAATGCGTGCGCGAGGTGCTCGCCCCCGAACTCAACGTCGCTGCGGAATAAGGAGAAACAATATGCTCATTCGCAAGCTCGATACGATCCGCGCATCGGACCGCAACGTCGTCACCGACGGGTGGGAGAGCGCCCGCCTGCTCCTCAAGGACGATGGCATGGGTTTCTCCTTCCACATCACGACGATGTATGCGGGCAAGGAATTGCCGATGCACTATCGCAACCATCTGGAATCGGTCTTCGTCCTGTCGGGCGAGGGGACGATCGAGGATCTCGGCACCGGCCAGGTTCACGAGCTGACCCCCGGCACGCTCTATGTGCTGAACGACCATGACCGGCACATCGTCCGGCCGAAGACCGATCTCGTGACCGCCTGCGTGTTCAACCCGCCGGTCACGGGTCGCGAGGTGCATGACGAGACGGGCGCCTATCCCGCCGAGGCGGAGCTGGAGCCCGCCACTTCCTGATCCTTCCAAGAGGCAGACGATTTTCGATGCAAGACTATTATCCCTCGCGCCGATCGGGGCAGCAGGAGATATTGCCGCGCCTCGATCCGGTGCTGCACGGCGGTTGGCGCGCTGATGCGCCGATCGACGAGGCGCAGGCGGCCGCGTTCGAGGCTGACGGTTTCCTCGTGCTCGACGAGGCGTTCAGCGAGGAGGAGGTGACGCGGCTTCAGGCCGAAACCGGGCGGCTGTTGGGCGACCCTTCCGCGCTCGATGCCGAGACGATCATATTGGAGCCGGGCGGGGATGAGGTCCGCTCGATCTTCCGCATCCACCGGCAGAGCGCGCTGATGGCGCGACTCGCCGCCGACGCGCGGCTGGCCGGGCTCGCGCGCTTCCTGCTCGACGACGAGGTGTACGTCCATCAGTCGCGGCTGAACTATAAGCCGGGCTTCTGCGGCAAGGAATTCTACTGGCATTCCGATTTCGAGACGTGGCACGTCGAGGACGGCATGCCACGCATGCGGGCGCTGTCCATGTCGGTGCTGCTGGCGGAAAATACGCCGCATAACGGGCCGCTGATGCTGATCCCCGGATCGCATCGCCGCTTCCTGAGCTGCCCCGGCGAGACGCCGATCGACAATTATCGTCATTCGCTCCGCAAGCAGGAATATGGCGTGCCCGACGAGGACAGCCTCGCCGAACTGGTGCACGAGCATGGCATCGTCGCACCGACGGGCAAGCCGGGTACGGTGATCGTCTTCGATTGCAACATGATGCATGGATCGAACGGCAATATCACGCCCCTGCCGCGCGCGAATGCCTTCATCGTCTACAATGCGGTGTCGAATCCGCTGGTCGAGCCGTTCGGCGCGCCGGCGCGGCGGCCCGAATTCGTGGCGACGCGCACGATCGATCCGATCCGTACCGCGCGCGGGCCGCTGACGAACGCGGCATGAGCGCGCTCGCCTCGACAGGCGGGCCGGCCATGTCGGCCCGCCCCGGATCGGACGCCGCCGCCCCGGCCGGCGTGCTGCGGCGCGCGATCGCGGCGTCGGCGATCGGCAACGCGACCGAATGGTTCGATTATGGCGTCTATGCTTATGGCGTCACCTATATCTCGGCGGCGCTCTTCCCCGGCAGCGCGGGGCAGGCGACGCTGTTCGCGCTGGCCACTTTCGCCATCTCCTTCCTCGTGCGTCCCTTTGGCGGGCTGTTCTGGGGGCCGCTGGGCGATCGGCTGGGGCGCAAGTCGATCCTCGCGCTCACCATCCTGATGATGTCGGGGGCGACGGTGTGTATCGGCCTGATCCCCGCTTATGCGACGATCGGCTTCGGCGCGCCGCTGCTGCTCGTCCTGCTCCGGATGGTGCAGGGCTTTTCCACCGGCGGCGAATATGGCGGCGCGGCGACCTTCATGGCCGAATATGCGCCCGACGATAAGCGCGGCTTTTGCGGCAGCTTCCTCGAATTCGGCACGCTCGGCGGCTTTTCGCTGGGCGCGTTGCTGATGCTTGGCTGCTCGCTCGCGCTGGGCGAGGCGGCGATGCACGACTGGGGCTGGCGGCTGCCCTTCCTCATGGCGGCGCCGCTTGGGCTCGTCGGTCTCTATCTGCGCTCGAAGATGAAGGACACGCCGGTCTTTCGCGAGGTGGAGCAGGCGGGCGAGAAGGAGGAAAGCCCCGGCACCGAGCTGCGCGACCTGCTGTCGGGCTATTGGAAGCCGCTCCTGTGCCTCGGCGGGATGGTCGTTGCGCTCAATGTCGTCAACTACACCCTGCTCAGCTACATGCCGACCTATCTGGCGACGCATCTCGGCCTGTCGACCGACGAGGCGCTGCTGGTGCCGATCGTCGGCATGCTCTTCATGATGCTCTTCCTGCCCTTCGTCGGCGCGCTGTCCGATCGGATCGGGCGCAAGCCGCTCTGGTGGATTTCGCTCGTCGGCCTGTTCGTGCTGGCGGTGCCGCTATTCCATCTGATGACCGTCAGCCTTACCGGCGCGCTGGTGGGGTTCGCGCTGCTCGGCCTGCTTTATGTGCCGCAACTGGCGACGATCTCCGCCACCTTCCCGGCGATGTTCCCCACGCAGGTGCGTTTTGCCGGTTTCGCGATCGCCTACAACGTCTCGACATCGCTGTTCGGGGGCACCGCGCCGCTCGCCAATGACTGGCTGATTGACCGGACGGGCGACATGTTCGTGCCGGCTTATTACATGATGATCGCCTGCCTCGTCGGCGCCTTCGCGCTGATATTCGTGGTGGAGACGGCCGGCCATTCGTTGCGCGGCACCGAAATTCCCGGCACGCTTGAGGCGGAGCGCGAGCAGCGGCAGCTCGATCGTGCCGCCCTCGCGCCCGAAGGTTCGATCAACAGGGAGATATCCAATGACCTATGATCTGCACCCTCCAGCCATGGTCCTCGGCGACTATGTCACCGAATGGGGGCCGCGCATTATCGGCGCGATCGTCATCCTCATCCTCGCGCATTTCCTGGCGAAGGGCGTCAAATGGGCGATCGCGCGCGTCGTCGATCGCGTGCCGGCGCTCCAGCGGCAGAGCGCGGCCAAGCCGGGCGAGACGCTGGGCGAACAGATCGGCGCGCTCGGCTATTGGCTCGTCTGGCTCGTCGGCCTCATTGTTGCCCTCCAGCCGCTCGGTCTGTCGCAGGCGCTGACGCCGGTGCGCGCGCTGACCGAGGAGGTGTTCGCCTATCTGCCGCAGATTCTCGGCGCAGGCGTGATCTTCTTCGTCGGCCTGATGATCGCGCGGGTCGTCCGCACGATCGTCGAAACCGCGCTGGCGGCGGCGAATGTCGACGGCTGGCTGACGCGCGCGGGCCTGCCCGAGGTGACGCAGGGCGACGCGGCGGAGGTGGGCGCGCCGCGCCGCGTGACGATCAGCCGCACGATCGGCATCGTCGTCTTCGCGCTCATCATCATCCCGGTGACGATCGCGGCGCTCCAGACGCTCGGCATTTCCTCGATCGTCGATCCCGCCGTCCTCGTCCTCGAAACCGTGCTGAACGCGATCCCGCATGTGCTGGCGGCGGCGATCCTGCTGGCGATCGGCTGGTTCGTCGGGCGTTGGGTGCGCGGCCTGATCGAGCAGATCCTGCCGTCGCTGGGCTTCGATCGGGCGCTGATCGGGCTGGGTGGCTTCACCCCTGCCACCTTGCCGTCGCGCGTCGTCGGCGCGATCGCGCTCACCGCGATCATGCTGTTCTCCGCGATCGAGGCGGCGCGGCTCCTTGATTTCGACGCCGTCTCGCTGATGCTGGTGCAACTCACCGATCTCGGCGGGCGCGTGATCTTCGGCAGCGCGATCATCGTCGTCGGCGTCATCATGGCGCGGATCGTGACGCGGCTCGTCGGCGAATCGGTCGGCGAGAGCGGCCTGCCGTCGATCCTCAAATATGCGATCATCGCGCTCGCGGTGGCGATCGGCCTGCGCTTCATGGGGCTGGCGAACGAAATCGTGAATCTCGCTTTCGGCCTCATCCTTGGCGCCGCCGCGGTGGCGGTCGCGCTCGCCTTCGGGCTCGGCGGCCGGCCGACCGCGCACAAGCTGCTCGAACGCTGGACGGACGACAAGCCGTCGCAATGAAGGCTCTGATCGTCTGGGCATCGCGGCGTATCGGCGATGATCCGGGGCGGGGAGGTGCGTGCCGCTGATGCTGGCCGCGATCCTCCCGGTCCGTAGCCTGCTCCTCGCCATCTTCGTTTTGATGGCGGGGAGCGGCTTCCTCTCGACGCTCATCAGCCTGCGGCTCGAGCGTGTCGGCACGTCGTCGCTGCTGATCGGGCTGGTCGCGACCTGCTATTTCCTCGGCCTGACGATCGGCTCGCTGCGCGTGTCGCGATTGATCGAGCGGGTCGGTCATATCCGCGCCTTCGCGGCCTTCGTTTCGCTCTTCTCCGCCAGCGCGCTCACCTACGCGGTGCATCGCGACGTCGCGCTTTGGTCGGTGCTGCGCTTCATCGACGGTGTGTCGATGGCGGGCGTTTTCATCTGCCTCGAAAGCTGGCTCAACGAACGCGCCGAAAGCGGCGCGCGCGGCGCGGTGCTCGCCGCTTATATGATCGCGCTCTATTCTGGGCAGGCGATCGGGCAGTTCCTCCTCAATCTGGGCGGCGGGCCGAAGCCGTCGCTGCCGTTCATGGCGGCGTCGATCCTGCTCTCGCTGGCGGCGATCCCGGTGCTGCTGACGCGGATCGCGGGCCCCTCGCTCGCCAGCCATGCGCCCTTCCGCATGGGTGAGCTTTATCGCGTGTCGCCGCTCGGCATCGCCGGCGCGGCGGCGACCGGGCTGATGATCGGCGCCTTCTATGCGCTCGGCGCGGTGCATGTCCGCCGCCTCGGGCTCGACATGTCGGCGACCGCCTTGTTCATGAGCGTCGTCATCCTCGGCGGCGTCATCCTGCAATGGCCGATCGGGCGGCTGTCGGACCGGTTCGACAGGCGCGCGGTGATCGTCGGCAGCTTCGCGATCACGCTGCTCGTCAGCGCCGCGCTCGCGCTCAATCGCAATCTCGGATGGCCGCTGCTGCTGTTCGGCGGCCTGTTCGGCGGGCTCGCCTTCGCGCTTTATCCGCTCTGCGTGGCGCACACCAACGACCATCTCGCCGGCGACGAGCGTGTCGCGGCGAGCGGCGGGCTGGTGCTCGCTTATTCGATCGGCGCGGCGATCGGGCCGATGGCGGGTGCGGCGGCGATGAAGCTGGCGGGGCCTTCGGGCCTCTATCTCTTCATCGCGCTGTGCGCGGGGGGCACGCTGCTCTTCGCGCTGTGGCGGCAATATGCCGGCCTGCCGGTGCCCGACCGGCTGCAACAGCCCTATCAGGTGCTGCCGCGCACCACGCCGATGTCGGCCGCGCTCGATCCGCGCGCCGATGAGCTTTATTCAACCGATGAGGCCCGCATTTGACCTTCGCTTTCCTGGCTGACGACCCTTGGATGCAGGCCCTGGCGGCGCTGGCGCTGCTGATCCTGATCGCGCTGTGCGCCAACTGGATCGCCCGCCGCATCGTCCTCAACCTCGTGCGCCGCCTGCTCGCGCGGTCGCCCTTCGCGGGCGAGGGCCGGGCGCTGGAGGTGGTGATCGGGCGCCTGGCGAATGTCCTGCCCGCGCTCATCCTCCAGCTGGGCATCGCAACGGTGCCCAACCTGCCGCCCGCGCTGGTGACGATCACCCGGAATGTCGCCGCCGCCTTCATCGTGCTGGCGATCGCGCGGTCGATCGCCGCCGCGCTGGGGCTGGTGAACGACGTCTATGCGCGCCGGCCGGAAGCGGCGAGCCGCCCGATCAAGGGTTATGTGCAGGTCGGCAAGATCATCGTCTATGCCGGCTGCGCCGTCCTGATCGTCGCCGCGCTGATGGACCGGTCGCCGCTCCTGCTGCTGTCGGGGCTGGGCGCGATGGCGGCGGTGCTGATGCTGGTGTTCAAGGATACGATCCTGTCGCTCGTCGCCTCCGTCCAGATCACGTCGAACGACATGGTGCGCGTGGGCGACTGGATCGAGATGCCGCAGCTCAACGCCGACGGCTTCGTCGTCGACATCGCGCTCCACACCGTGAAGGTGCAGAACTGGGACAAGACGATCACCACCGTCCCCACCTACCGGCTGATCAGCGAATCCTTCAAGAACTGGCGCGCGATGTACGAATCGGGCGGCCGGCGCATCAAGCGGTCGCTGATGCTCGATCAGAACAGCATCCGTTTCCTTGCGCCCGGCGAGGTCGAGCGGCTGAAGCGGTTCGCGCTGATCCGCGACTATCTGGCCGACAAGGAGGCCGAACTGGCCGAATGGAATGCCGCCCGGCCCGAACGCGTCGCCGAGGAGGTGAATGCGCGGCGCATCACCAATATGGGCACCTTCCGCGCCTACGTCTCCGCCTATCTGCGCGACCGGGCGGACATTTCGGACGACATGACCTTCCTCGTCCGGCAGCTCGCGCCGGCCGAGACGGGGCTGCCGCTCGAAATCTACTGCTTCACCACGTCAACCTCGTGGGATGTTTACGAAGGGACGCAGGGCGACGTGTTCGATCATCTGCTGTCGATCCTGCCTGAATTCGGGCTGCGGCTGTTCCAGCAGCCGACCGGCCTCGACGTGCAGGGGCTTTTCGCGAAAGCCGCCTGACGCCGGGCCATGATCGTCAGGGAATGATCGCGCAGGCGACGCGGGCGCCGGCGCCACCGATCGGCTGCGTCTTGTAGTCGTCGGGGTCGGCGTGGATGACGAGTGCCGAGCCGTCGGCATCCTTGAGCGCCGGCCGCCCGCCCGCGCCGTTCAGCGAGACGAGCGTCGAATAGATTTCCGCCGTCGCGGTGCCGTCCTTGCCGACATAGAGGTTCGGCAGGTCGCCATCGTCATTCGCATTGGCGTTGAGCAGGCCGTGGGTCACCGGCGTCGCGGCATGGACGTGCCCGCCCGATTTCTTGAATCCGGCGTCGCTGCAATCGGCCTTCTCGTGGAAATGCATGCCGTGCCAGCCTGGCGTCAGGCCCTTGGCCTCGATGCGCAGCAGTACGCCCTTGGGCGCGTCGGTCACGCTCACCTTGCCGATGGCCGCGCCGTTCGCGCCCTTGAGCACGCCGGGCTGGCCGGCGGCGAGGGCGGGCAGCGCGATCAGCGCCGCCGCCGCGATCAGGCCGGTGCGAAAGGATATGGTGCGCGTCATGGTGGCTCTCCCTATCTGTCGGATAGGGCGCATCGTAACGCCTGCGCGCCGATTTGTCGCGGCTTACCGCCCGTCGCGCCGGCCGAGCAGGCGCAGGCGTAGCGCGTTGAGCTTGATGAACCCCTCGGCATCGCGCTGGTCATAGGCGCCGGCATCGTCCTCGAAGGTGACGACCCGCTCCGAATAGAGGCTGTAGGGGGACTTGCGGCCGATCACATGGACGCCGCCCTTGTACAGCTTCAGCCGCACCGTGCCCGTCACCTTGGCCTGGCTGTGGTCGATCGCCGCCTGGAGCATCTCGCGCTCGGGCGAGAACCAGAAGCCGTTGTAGAGCAGCTCGGCATAGCGCGGCATCAGCTCGTCCTTGAGGTGCGCCGCGCCGCGATCGAGCGTGATCTGCTCGATCCCGCGATGCGCGAGATGGAGGATCGTGCCGCCGGGCGTTTCGTACATGCCGCGCGATTTCATGCCGACATAGCGGTTTTCCAGCAGATCGAGCCGGCCGATGCCGTGGCGCTTGCCCAGATCGTTGAGCTTGGCGAGCAGGGTCGCGGGGCTGAGCGCCTCGCCGTTGATCGCGGTCGCGTCGCCGCGCTCGAAATCGATCGTGATGATCTCGGGGGTGTCGGGCGCATCCTCGGGATTGTCGGTGCGCGAATAGACATAATCGGGCACCTCCTCCCACGGGTCCTCAAGCACCTTGCCCTCGGACGAGGTGTGGAGAAGGTTCGCGTCGGTCGAGAAGGGGGATTCGCCGCGCTTGTCCTTGGGCACGGGAATCTGGTGCGCCTCGGCATATTCGATGAGGCGGGTGCGGCTCGTCAGGTCCCATTCGCGCCAGGGCGCGATCACCTTGATATCGGGGGCGAGCGCATAATAGCCCAGCTCGAACCGGACCTGATCGTTGCCCTTGCCGGTCGCGCCATGGCTGACGGCGTCGGCGCCGACTGCCCGCGCGATCTCGATCTGGCGCTTGGCGATCAGCGGCCGCGCGATCGAGGTGCCGAGCAGGTACAACCCCTCATAGAGCGCATTGGCGCGCATCATCGGGAAGACGTAATCGCGGACGAATTCCTCGCGCAGATCGTCGATGAAGATATGTTCGGGCTTCACGCCCATCAGCTCGGCCTTCGCGCGCGCCGGGCCAAGCTCCTCGCCCTGGCCCAGATCGGCGGTGAAGGTGACGACCTCGCAATTATAGGTCTGCTGCAGCCATTTGAGGATGACGCTCGTGTCGAGCCCGCCGGAAAAGGCCAGCACCACGCGCTTCACGTCACTCGTCATCGTCATCTCCCGGAAAGGCGCGGGGGCTCTGCCACAGCGGCGCGGCATCGTTCAAGTGCGATCGCGGCGTCTGTGTCAATTCTGACATTTAGCGTCAGCCGCGAACTATGGGTGCAAAACCAGTCTGCGAATCGGCGACCATGCCCATCGGGGGCAGAGTTTGGAACGGAGACTTGTGATGAAGAAGCTGATGATCGGCGTGGGCCTGACGGCGTTGCTCGCGCTTCCCGCGCTCGCGGCGGATCAGGGCGCGGCCCGGCCCGAGCCGAAGCCGATGACGCGCGCCGAGGTGCAGACGAAGCTCGCCGAGCGTTTCGCGAAGCTCGATCTCAACAAGGATGGCGCGATAACGAAGGCGGAGGTCGATCAGGCGCGCGAAGCGATGAAGGCGCGCCGTACCGAGCAGCGCGCGAAGCATCGCGACGAGCGCTTCCAGCGGCTCGACACGAACAAGGACGGGCAGCTTTCGAAGGCCGAATATGATGCGGGCTTCGCGGCGCGCGGCCAGCGTGACGGCAAGGCCGGCCCCGGCGGCCGCCACCATCGCGGCATGCATCGCGGGATGATGCATCGCGGCCAGGGCGATTTCCTCGCCCGCCTCGACGCGAACAAGGACGGCAAGGTGACGCTGGCCGAGTTCGAGGCGAAGCCGCTCGCGATGTTCGACCGCGCCGATGCCAACAAGGACGGCACCGTCACCCCTGCCGAGCGCCAGGCCGCCCGTCAGGCGATGCGCGCCGAATGGCAGGCGAAGCGCGCCAGGTAACGCAAAATGTTCCCCTCCCGTCATTCCGGCGAAAGTCGGGTGGCGGGAGGGCCTATGTCCTCAATGACGTGTCATTCCCGCGAAGGCGGGAATCCATAGGCACTGTCACTGCAAAAGGATCGGAACGCGATGGGTCCCCGCCTTGCGGGGATGAAGAGGAGTTGAGGGGGGTGAGGGCAACCCCACCCGTCACGCGGAAATAGAGCGCAGCCCCTGCCGCCGGCGGCGGCGCAGGACGAGGCCGACCAGCGCGAAGCCGCCGATCATCAGCGCCCACGTCGCTGGCTCGGGGACGGGCGCGGTCGGTTGCGGATCGAAGCCTTCGAAGGCGTTGCCGCCGATCGTCGTGCCGTCCGAACGGAAGCTGCCCGCGATCACCGAACCCGCGATCGAGCCGCCCTGAAGGTTGACGAAGGCGTTCGGCGCCAGCACCGAACCGGCGATGTTCATCCCGTTCATGCTGAGGGTGTCGGCTTCGTAGAAATTGAAGACGACCTGATCGGGCGACAGGTTACCGAAATTGATGTTCAGATAATTGCTGAACGAGTTGCCCGACACGTTGACGATCGCGCCCGTGCCGGGGCCGGCGAAGCTGAGCGCGTACAGCCCGCTATAGCGCGAGCCGTCGATCGTGAAGACGTTGATACCGTTCGACGTGCCCGTCAGCGTGGCGTTGCCGGGCGTCCATTGCCCGCTGGTGAGCGTGCCCGTCGCCGCCATGCCCGCGAACGCCGTCGACAGCGACGCGGCGGTCGCATCGAGCGCGGCGGACGAGCCGGTCAGGCTGCTATAGTTCGTCCCGGTGGGGCCATTGGCGTTGACGAAGCTGCCCGCGGCGATCGCGCCGTAGGAGCCGCCGGCGATTCGCGCCTGGCCGGTGGCGTAGACGTCGAAATCGGCCAGCGTGACCGCGGCGGCGGCGGGCTGGACGGCGGCCAGCGCGACGGCAAGGCCTAATATAGGACGAAACGGAACGCTGGACATCGCAATCCCCGGCTACAGGAAGCGCCATCATCGCAGCAGATGGTTGCCCAACATTTAATATGGCGCGTGCGCTTATGCCCGCGCACGCAGCGCGCGTTCCCCCTCCACCATATAGTCGCGGATCAGCGGCAGGGCGGTGCGCTGCTTGATGAGCTGCACCTGATAATTGACGAGCCCGCCATGGCGGAAGGCCGAGGCCGCGCCCGCCAGATAGAATTGCCACATGCGGAAGAAACGCGCATCGTAGATCGCCTCGATCGCGTCGCGCTGCTCCACCGTGCGGCGATACCAATGATCGAGCGTGTAGGTGTAGTGCAGCCGCAGCACCTCGACGTCGGAAATGATGAATTTCAGGCCCTCCACCGCGCGCACGATCTCGCTCAATGCGGGGCTGTAGCCGCCGGGGAAGATATATTTGCGCGTCCACGCATCGGTGACGCCCGGGCCGCCCATGCGTCCGATCGTGTGCAGCAGCATGACGCCGTCGGGGGCGAGCAGGTTGCGGCACTTGTTGAAGAAGGTGCGATATTGCGGCGGCCCGACATGTTCGAACATGCCGACCGAGACGATCCGGTCGAAGCTGCCGGTGACGTCGCGATAATCGATCAGTTCGAAGCGCACCCTGTCCGCGACGCCCGCTTCCTCGGCGCGGCGGCGCGCGACCTTCAACTGCTCCTCGCTTAGCGTGACGCCGAGCACGTCGACGTCGGCCACCTTGTTCAGGTAGAGCGCCATCCCGCCCCAGCCGCAGCCGATGTCGAGTACCTTCTGCCCGGGCTTCAGGTACAGCTTGGCGGCGATATGCGCCTTCTTGTCGGCCTGCGCCTGCGCCAGATCGTTGGCCGGATCGGTGAAATAGGCGCAGCTATATTGGCGATCGGCGTCGAGGAAGAGATCGTACAGCCGGTCGCTCAGATCATAATGATGCGCCACGTTCTTCTTGGCCGATCGGCGCGCGTTGAAACGGTCGATCCGTCCCTTGATGGCGCCCTTGCGCTTGCCCATCAGCTTGCGGTCCTGCCCCGGCGCCTCCCATGCGCCGTTGCGCGTGATGAGATCGACGAGATCATAGACGTCGTGCGGCGGTTCGACGACGAGCCGGCCGTCCATATAGAGTTCGCCCGCGCCCAGCCGGGGATCGCGGATGATGTCCCACGGCGCCTTGCGGTCGGTGAAGCGGATGACGATCGGGTCCGCACCCATTTCGCCGAAGCGGCGGCGCGTGCCGTCGGCATAGATGACGTCGAGACTGCCCTGGGTGACGTGATGGTCCAGTGCGGTGTCGAGCAATTTCATGGATCGGCCTCTACCCTTGTGTCCCGCCGCCAGCGACGCGGCTTGGCCGCAAGGTCGCGGCAAAAGGCCAAAATGGCAACCGTTTAGAGCAGGACCGCTCAGCCGAGCGCGGCCAGCTTCTCCTCGGCCAGCCGGTCCAGCTCGGCGCGGCTCTTCTTTTCGGAGGCGGATTTGAGCTGCCCGCACGCCGCCATGATGTCGCGCCCGCGCGGCGTGCGGACGGGGGCGGAGATGCCCGCTTCGAAGATGATTTCCGAGAAACGGCGGATCCGCTCGGGCGTCGAGCATTCATAGGGTACGCCCGGCCAGGGATTGAACGGGATCAGGTTCACCTTGGCGGGCAGGCGATAGTGGCGGAGCAGGCGGACAAGCTCGCGCGCATCCTCGTCGCTGTCATTCTTGTCCTTCAGCATCACATATTCGAAGGTGATGCGCCGCGCATTGTTCGCGCCGGGATAGGCGGCGCAGGCGGCCAGCAGCTCGTCTATGCCGTATTTGCGGTTCAGCGGCACGATCTCGTCGCGTATCTCCTTGGTCACGGCATGGAGCGAGACGGCGAGGTTGACGCCGATCTCTTCGCCCGCGCGCGCCATCATCGGCACCACGCCCGAGGTCGAGAGCGTGATCCGCCGGCGCGAGAGGGCCAGTCCGTCGCCGTCCATCACCAGCCGCAGCGCATCGCGCACATTGTCGAAATTATAGAGCGGCTCGCCCATCCCCATCATCACGATGTTGGTGAGCATGCGGCCCTCGGGCTGGCTCGGCCACTCCCCCAGGCTGTCGCGCGCCAGCATGACCTGGCCGACGATCTCGCCCGCCGTCAGGTTGCGCACCAGCCGCATCGTGCCGGTGTGGCAGAAGCGGCAGTTGAGCGTGCAGCCCACCTGACTGGACACGCACAAGGTGCCCCGCCCCGCGTCGGGGATGAACACCATCTCATATTCCTGCCCGTCATCGGCGCGCAGCAGCCATTTGCGCGTGCCGTCGGTCGACACCTGCGCCTGTGTCACCTCGGGCCGGCCGACGACGAACCGCTCGGCGAGCCAGGGGTGCATCGCCTTCGAGATATCGGTCATCGTCGCGAAGTCGGTCGCGCCGCGATTATAGATCCAGTGCCAGAGCTGCTTCGAGCGCAGCTTCGCCTGCCTGGGCTCCATCCCCGCGGTGGCCAGCGCCTCGCGCACTTCCTCGCGGGTGAGGCCGATCAGGTCGATCCGGCCATCGGCGCGGGGCGTGGCAAGGCGCGGCACCGGCACCGGATCGATGCCGCCGGGAATCTGCATGGGGGCGTTCATCGCGCCCCCCTACAGAAAATGCGCCGATTCTGCCAGCGATGCTTGGGTCTGGCGTCAGCCCGGCCGGGCGCAGGCGAGGATCGCCGCGTCGATCGCGCTCGGCGCGCCCGCCAGCCGATAGACGTCGATCAGCGGCCGGCCGCGTTCGTCCACGGTTTCGATGCTGAGGCTGGTGCCGTGGCGGACCGCCGCGACGATCGCACGGTCGGCGCCCGGGCCCGACGCCCAGGCGTCGCGCCCCGCGCCGACGAGGCGGAAATGCATCTTCCCGATCGAGAGGGTAACGGGCGCGTCGGCCTTGCGTGGCTTGCGCAGCCGGACATGGACCTGGCCCGTCGCGCCGCTCGCCGGCCAGTCGGCCACGGCGAGGAACGGATGCTCGTCCGCACTGCGGCTTTTCTTCACAGGCATTGCGACTGCATAGCAACGCGGCGGCGCGGCATCCCGGAACGCCGCCCAGCCTTCGAACAGACCGAGGAAGTCGCGGGTGTCGGCCGATTGTGTCGAAAAAGCGGCCAGAATCGGGGCAATCAGCAACAGGCAGGCGTGCGCCCGCCGCCGCCGGTGCCGCGCGACATTGTTGCTGCAATGCAACAGTCGGGCTTGTTGTCTGAGGTTCATGCAAGGCCCGCCGAATGCTGGCAGAGGGGGGCATCCCTTCGACATTCGGGGGAAGATAATGACGGAGAAAATGAATGCGTAGCTTTGCTTTCGCCCTTTTGGCTGCCACCGCCTTCGCCACCCCGGCGCTGGCGCAGGATGCCGCCACCTTCACCGGTGCGCGTGTGGAAGGCATCATCGGCTGGGATCAGCTCCGCAACCATGGGCATGACGATGGCGTCCTCTACGGCCTCGGCGCCGGCTATGACATGCAGATGGGCAGCCTGCTCGTCGGCGCGGACGCCGAATGGAGCGATTCGGACGTTCGCGAGCGTCAGTATGACACGGCCGTCGCCGGCGATCGCCTCACCTTCAAGACGGGTCGTGACCTCTACATCGGTGGCCGCGTCGGCGGCGTGATCGGCGGTCGCACCCTGCTTTACGCAAAGGCCGGCTACACCAACGCGCGCGTCAAGGTGTCCTATGACGACGGCGATACGGGCGTCGACAACTTCAACTATCACAGGAACCTCGATGGCATCCGCCTGGGCGTGGGCGCCGAATATGCGGTCGGCCCGAACAGCTTCGTCAAGGCCGAATATCGCTATTCCAACTATGAGAAGGGCTTCTCGCGCAATCAGGCGCTGGCGGGCTTCGGCTTCCGCTTCTGATCGCGGGACAAGGTTTCGGGCGGCGGAAACGCCGCCCGGCAGCCGCATGATCGGGCCGGGGCGAAGCCTCGGCCCTTTTTGTTGCGCTACCTACTGGCGGCGGACGATCCTCACGCTATAACGCGTGTCCGTTTAAGCTACGGGGAAGTCGGGGACCGGAATGAAGGCGACGATCGAGCGGGCGACGCTGCTGAAAAGCCTGAGCCATGTACAATCCGTGGTCGAACGTCGGAATACCATTCCGATATTGTCGAACGTGCTGATCGAGGCGTCGGCCGACGGGCTGAAGCTCATGGCGACCGATCTCGATCTCCAGATCGTCGAGCATGTCGAGGCGCAGGTCGAGACGCCCGGCGCGACGACGGTTTCGGCGCATACCCTGTTCGATATCGCGCGCAAGCTGCCCGAAGGCGGGCAGGTGTCGCTCAGCGCGGCCGAGGGGAAGATGCAGGTCGTCGCCGGGCGTGCGCGCTTCAACCTCCAGACGCTGCCCCGTGACGATTTCCCGGTGATCGCCGAGGGCGACCTGCCGACGCGGTTCGAACTGCCCGCCGCGACGCTCCGCCAGATCATCGACAAGACGCGCTTTGCTATCTCGACCGAGGAGACGCGCTATTATCTGAACGGCATCTTCCTCCACGTCTCGGACGAGGCGCAGCCGGTGCTGAAGGCGGCGGCGACCGACGGGCACCGCCTCGCGCGCGTCACCGTGCCGCGTCCCGACGGCGCGGCCGGCATGCCCGACGTGATCGTGCCGCGCAAATGCGTGGCCGAACTGCGCAAGCTGCTGGATGAGCTGGACGGCACGGTCGAAGTCTCGCTCTCGCCCACCAAGATCCGCTTCGGCCTCGGCTCGGCGATCCTCACGTCCAAGCTGATCGACGGCACCTTCCCCGATTATTCGCGCGTCATTCCGGTCGCGAACGACAAGCTGCTGAAGATCGATCCCAAAAGCTTCATGGAGGGCGTCGATCGCGTCGCGACGATCGCCAGCGAGAAAACGCGCGCGGTCAAGATGGCGCTCGAGCGCGACAAGATCACCCTGTCGGTCACGTCGCCCGAAAACGGCACGGCGGCGGAGGAAGTGTCGGGCGATTACGGCTCCGACGGGTTCGAGATCGGCTTCAACGCGCGTTATCTGCTCGACATATTGGGCCAGATCGAGGGCGATACGGTGGAGGTGCATCTGGCGGACGCCGCCGCGCCGACGCTGATCCGCGAGAATGACAAGGCGCCGGCGCTCTACGTGCTGATGCCGATGCGGGTCTGACGCAGGTGAGTGTCACCCGCATCGACGCCGGCCGGCGGATGAGCCAGGCGGTCGTTCACGGCAACACCGTCTATCTCGCCGGCCAGGTCGGCGCGCCCGGCAAGGACGTGACCGAACAGACGCGCGCCGTGCTCACCCAGATCGATACCTTGCTGGAGGCGGCGGGCAGCGACAAGTCGCGCATCCTTTCGGCGACGATCTGGCTCGCCGACATGGGCGATTTCGCGGCGATGAACGCGGTGTGGGACGAATGGGTCGATCCCGCCAACCCGCCCGCGCGCGCCACCGGCGAAGTCAAGCTCGCCGCGCCCGATTACAAGGTCGAGATCATCATCGTCGCCGCGCGCGACTGATCTTCCGTCCTTTCCGCCGCGCGTTTCTGTCCTTTTCGCGCGAGCTTTGCTCTTCGCGCAAGCCACGCTTCGTCACCCCGACGAAAGGCGGGGTCCACGGACGCGACTCCTTGTGTTTTGAGCGAGGCGTTGGCCCGCGTTCGGGCCTTCGCCTCAGCGTTGCGGAAGCTGCGCCGCCTTCATATCGCGCACCAGTTCCTCGGTGGAGATCGGCTTGCCCGGCAAGGCGAGCTTCGCGGGCGGCACGTCGGCGCTTTCCAGGCTGGTGAGCTTGAAGCGGCCGACGTCGAGCGGCGTGCCCAGCGCGAAGATCGCGTGCGTCTGCGCGACGATTTCGGCCGCGCCATTGCCGATCAGCGGGGCGGCGGGCACCACCGCGGCGTTCATGAACTGCTCCATCGCCGCGCCGACCGGCTTCAGCTTCGGATCGCTGCTCATCACGAATTCCTGCGCCTCTGCGGGCTTGTCGCTGTTCAGCCCATAGACGGCATAGACCGTGCCCGGCTGGCCGGCGACATCCCGCGCGCCCTTCTTCTCGGCGCGGAAGCCTTTGGGCGTAGCGGCGGGGGCCGACAGCATGCCCTTGAACACGGGCGGGATCACCTGATCGATCGCGCTCGCCACATCCTCGATCCGGGCGACCTTGAGCGCGCCGTCCTGCGTTCCGACGATGTAGAAATGGCCGCCCAGCATCAGCCCATATTCGCCCGGCGATCCGTCGGAGATGCGCGCGTCGCCATTGTCGGCGACCTCGATCGTCAACTGCTTGCCGCCCTCATCGCTCGCATAGATGGCGCGCGTGCCCGCGCTCGCCTGCGTGGCGAGGCCGAACAGCGCCGCGGCTACCAGATAACGGATCATTCTCGCCTCCCCGGCCGTCCCGGACGACCTCGTCCGGCGGCGGCTTTCTTCCACGAATCGCGGCGGCGCGGAAGAGGGGACGGCGGCGGCTTTTGCTTTCCCTCGGGCGGCCGGGGCCGCTACGAGGCGGCATGGCCGTCCTCCGCCTCGCGCTCACCGATTTTCGTTCCTATGCGCAAGCGACGCTGGCGGCCGCTCCCGGCTTCGTCGTGCTGACGGGGGAGAATGGCGCGGGCAAGACCAACATATTGGAGGCGCTGTCGCTGCTCGCGCCCGGGCGGGGGCTCCGGCAGGCGGCGCTGTCGGATATGGCGCGCAGCGACGGGCCGGGCGGCTTCGCGGTGGCGGCGCGGCTGACGGACGAACTGGATCTGGGCACCGGCACGCTCGCGTCCGCGCCCGATCGGCGGCAGGTGCGGATCAACGGCGCGTCCGCCCCGGCGGGCGCGCTCGCCGAATGGCTGTCGATCCTGTGGCTGACCCCGGCGATGGACCGGCTGTTCGTCGAGGGCGCGGGCGGCCGCCGTCGTTTCCTCGATCGCCTCGTCCTTGCGCTGGAACCGGGCCATGCGCTCCACGCCACGCGCTACGAAGCGGCGATGCGCGCGCGCAACCGTCTGCTGGCGGAGGAAGGCGGCGCCGATCCCGCCTGGCTGGCGGCGCTGGAGGCGGGGATGGCCGAACATGGCGCGGCGCTGGCGGACGCCCGTGCGCGGACCGTGACGGCGCTGGCGGAACGGGTCGCCGATCAGCCCGAGGGGCCGTTCGCCCGCGCCGGACTTGCCCTCGAAGGCTGGCAGGCACAGGGCGAGGGGGCGCTGGCGGAGGAGCTTCGTGCCGGCCGCGCGCGCGATGCCGCCGCCGGCCGCACGCTCGCCGGGCCACATCGCACCGATCTCGCCGTCACCCATCTCGGCAAGCGCCAGCCCGCCGCGCGCGCCTCGACGGGCGAGCAGAAGGCCTTGCTGCTTGGCCTCGTCCTCGCCCATGCCGATCTGGTCGCCGCGCGCACCGGGCGGCCGCCGCTGCTCCTGCTCGACGAGGTGGCCGCGCATCTCGATCCGCTGCGCCGTGCCGCCTTGTTCGAACGGCTGGCGACGGGCGGCGGCCAGGTGTGGATGACGGGCACCGAACCCGCGCTCTTCGCCGGGCTTGGCGACGCGACGTGGCTCGGTGTCGGCGAGGGGCGGATCGTACCGCGCTGAACGCAACAAAAAGGTGACTTTACGCCGCGTGCGCCACTATATGATGGGCATGGCACAAGAGACGACGAACTCCTCCTCCAACGGCGAATATGGCGCGGCTTCGATCAAGGTCCTCAAGGGCCTCGATGCGGTGCGCAAGCGGCCCGGCATGTATATCGGCGACACCGACGACGGCTCGGGCCTGCACCATATGGTGTTCGAAGTGTCGGACAATGCGATCGACGAGGCGCTGGCCGGCTATTGCGACCGGATCGTCATCACCCTCAATCCCGACGGCTCCGTCTCGGTCGAGGATAATGGGCGCGGCATCCCGATCGGCATCCACCCCGAAGAAGGCGTCTCGGCGGCCGAAGTCATCATGACCCAGCTTCACGCCGGCGGAAAGTTCGACAATGCGGGCGATTCCAACGCCTACAAGGTGTCGGGCGGGCTGCACGGCGTCGGCGTGTCGGTGGTGAACGCGCTGTCCGAACGGCTCGACCTCACCGTCTGGCGCGACGGGCGCGAGCATTTCATGCGCTTTTCCCACGGCAATGTCGTGGAGTCGCTGCGCGAGATCGGCCCCGCCAACGGCAAGCAGGGCACGAAGGTGACGTTCCTGCCCAGCGCGGAGACGTTCAAGACGACCGAGTTCGATTTCGACAAGCTCGAATATCGCTATCGCGAGCTGGCTTTCCTCAATTCGGGGGTGCGCCTGTTCCTGATCGACGCGCGCCACGCCGAAAAGCGTGAGGTGGAGCTTTATTATGAGGGCGGGATCGCCGCCTTCGTCAAATATCTCGACCGCGCCAAGACGCCGCTGATGCCCGATCCGATCGCCATCACCGGCCAGCGCGACGAGGTGGGCATCGACGTCGCGCTCGAATGGAATGACAGCTATTATGAGCAGGTCATCGCCTTCACGAATAATATCCCGCAGCGTGACGGCGGCACGCACATGGCCGCCTTCCGCGCCGCGCTCACCCGCACGCTCAACAATTATGCCGACAAATCGGGCCTCCTGAAGAAGGAGAAGGTCAGCCTGACCGGCGACGACATGCGCGAGGGGCTGACGGCGATCGTCTCGGTGAAACTGCCCGATCCCAAGTTCAGCTCGCAGACCAAGGACAAGCTCGTCTCGTCCGAGGTGCGCCAGCCGCTCGAAAGCCTGATGGCGGACAAGCTGGCCGAATGGCTGGAGGAGAATCCCGGCCATGCGCGCACGATCGTCCAGAAGATCATCGACGCCGCCGCCGCGCGCGAGGCGGCGCGCAAGGCGCGCGAGCTGACGCGGCGCAAGGGCGTGATGGACATCGCCTCGCTGCCCGGCAAGCTCGCCGACTGTCAGGAGCGCGATCCCGCCAAATCCGAGCTGTTTCTGGTCGAGGGCGATTCGGCCGGCGGATCGGCCAAGCAGGGGCGCGACCGCCATTATCAGGCGATCCTGCCGCTCAAGGGCAAGATCCTGAATGTCGAGCGGGCGCGCTTCGACCGTATGCTGTCGTCGAAGGAAGTCGGCACCCTCATCCAGGCGATGGGCACCGGCATCGGCCGCGACGATTTCAATATCGACAAGCTGCGTTACCACAAGATCGTCATCATGACCGACGCCGACGTCGACGGCGCGCACATCCGCACGCTGCTGCTGACCTTCTTCTATCGGCAGATGCCCGAGATCATCGAGCGCGGGCACCTCTACATCGCCCAGCCGCCGCTCTACAAAGTCACCAAGGGCCGTTCGGAAGTCTATCTGAAGGATGATGGCGCGCTCGACCAGTATCTGGTCGACGCCGGTGTCGGCACGATGCGGCTCGATACGGTGGGCGGTGCGCGCGCGGGCGACGATCTGCGCACATTGATCGATCATGCGCGGCGGATGCGCACGCTGATGGCCTATGCGCCGCGCCGCTACGACGCCGGCGTGGTCGAGGCGATGGCGCTGACCGGCGCGCTCGATCCCGCGCTCGACGCCGCCGGGCGCGCGGTGGCGGGCGCGCGCGTCGCGCAATGGCTGGCGCAGGCCGATCCCGAGGCGGCGTGGACCAGCGAGACGGCCGAGGAGGGCGGCTATCATTTCCGCCGCCTGTGGCGCGGCGTCGCCGATCACCACCTGATCGACGCCGCCTTCGTCACCTCCGCCGAGGCGCGCAAGCTGCATGTCCTCGCCGCCGAGCAGGCCGAAACTTATGCGCGCGCCTCGCGCCTCGTCACGCTCAAGGCCGCCGAGCGGGCCGCCGAGGGCGAGGAGGAGGACGATATCCCTGTCGAGCCGCAGGGCCGCGCCGTCCATCGCCCGTCGGAGCTGCTGGAGGCGATTTTCGCCGCCGGCCGCAAGGGCCTCTCCATCGCCCGTTACAAGGGGCTGGGCGAGATGAATGCCGAGCAATTGTGGGAAACGACGCTCGATCCGGCGAACCGCGCGATGCTCCGCGTCGAGGTGGCGCAGGCCGATGTCGCCGACGAGATCTTCACCCGCCTGATGGGTGACGTCGTCGAGCCGCGCCGCGAATTCATTCAGGAGAATGCGCTGAACGTCGCCAATCTCGACGTGTAATCCGCCCACCCGCAGGAGGGGCTGCCGGCGGAATACCGCTTGGCACTGGATTTATAGGCGCTTAGCCGGCACTGTGCCCCATCGACAGTGGGGAGACGATCGTGCGGCGATGGAAGGCGCAATGGCTGATCCCGCTGCTCGCGCTCGGTTCCGCCGCGGCGTCCAGCGATACGCGCCCCACCGTCGTCACCGCGCTCCCCGGCGGCGCGGGGCAGGGCGCGGCGGTCGAGCGTTTCACCGTGCGCTTTTCGGAGCCGATGGTGCCGCTCGGCGATCCGCGCGCGGCTTCGCCCTTCGCGGTGCGCTGCCCGGTGGGCGGCGAGGGCCGCTGGATCGACCAGAAAAGCTGGGTCTATGAATTTACCCGCCCGCTGCCCGGCGGCCTCGCCTGCACCTTCGATCTGAAGGACAAGCTGACCAGCTTGCGCGGCGCGACGGTCGGCGGCCAGCGGCGCTTTCCGATCGACACCGGCGGGCCGGAGGCGCGCGCGGTGCTGCCGTCGCGCTATGGCGGCGATGTCGAGGAGGATCAGGTCTTCCTCGTCGCGGCGAACGTCGTGCCCGATCGCGCCTCGGTCGCCGCCAATGCCTATTGCGCGGTGGACGGCATCGGCGAGAAGATCGCGGTCGATCTGCTCGCCCCCGATCTCCCTGCAAAGCTGCTCGCCGCGATGGGGCCGGATCGCTACGAGGTGTCGAGCTTCCTGCGCGAGGCGGGCCTGCCCGACAATCTGCCCGCCTCCGCCGCCGATCGCCAGGCCGCGACGCGGACGATGATCGCGCTCAAATGCCGCCGGCCGCTGCCGCCGGGGCATGACATGGCGCTCGTCTGGGGCGCGGGGATCAGCGGGCCGGGCGGGCGCAAGGCGGGCAAGGACCAGCGGTTCGACTTCACCGTGCGCAAGGCGTTCGAGGCGCGCTTCGAATGCCCGCGCGTCAATCCGAATGCGGGCTGCAACCCGGTGCAGGACGCGCGGCTGCGCTTCACCGCGCCGATCCCGATCGCGACGGCGAAGGCGATCCGCCTCCACCTCGCCAGCGGCCGCGATATCGCGCCGACCTTCGGCGATGATGCCGCGCGCAAGGTGGCGACCGTCACCGACGTCACCTTCAAGGCGCCGCTGCCCGAGGGGATGGCGGGCAGCGTGCGCCTGCCCGATCGCGTGGTCGACGACAGCGGCCGCCCGCTCGCCAATGCGCAGCGCTTCCCGCTCGACATACGATTCGACGTCGCGCCGCCGCTGGTGAAGTTCGCCGCGCCCTTCGGCATATTGGAGGCGGGCGAGGGCGGCGTCCTGCCCGTCACCGTCCGCCATGTCGAGCCGGCGCTGGGCGGCCGGATGCTGGCAGGCGTCGACGGCAAGCTCGCGCGCATGAAGGGCGAGGACGGCGCGATCGCGGCGTGGCTGCGCCGCGTCGACAAGGCCAATAAGAGTGATTTCCGCGAGGAGGGGGAAGGCAAGGCCAGGCGCACCGTCAATTATACCGGCGCGACGCCGCTGCTCGCCAAGGCCGATGCCAAGCCGCTGAACGTAGCGTTGCCCGGCAAGGGCAAGCAGTTCGAGGTGGTGGGCATCCCCCTCGGCAAGCCCGGCTTTTACGTGGTCGAGCTGGCCAGCCCGGTGCTCGGCCGTGCGCTGCTCGGCCGCCCGGCGACGCGCTATGTGACGGCCGCCGCGCTCGTCACTAACATGGCGGTGCATTTCGAATGGGGCCGCTCCTCCTCGCTCGTCTGGGTGACGGCGCTCGACAGCGGCAAGCCCGTGCCCGGTGCGGACATCCGCGTCACCGACAGTTGCACCGGCAAGAGCTTCGCGGCGGGCCGCGCCGACGCGGTCGGCCGGCTGCGGATCAACGGATCGCTGACCGAACCCGAGACTTATGGAAGCTGCGACGAAAATTCGCCCCATCCGCTGATGGTGTCGGCGCGCAAGGGCGATGATTTCAGCTTCACGATGACCGGTTGGGGCGAGGGCATTCGCCCCTACGATTTCGATCTGCCCTATGGCTATGGCGACGCGGGCGACATCTTCCACACCGTCTTCGATCGCGCGCTGCTCCGCGCGGGCGAGACAGTGAACATGAAGCATATCGTCCGCCGCCCGGTGGCGAAGGGCTTCGCCTTCACCGGCGCGAAGAAGGGCATCCTGCGCCTCAGCCATCGCGGATCGGACACGCATTTCGATCTGCCGGTGACGATCGGCGCCGACGGCATCGGCGAGACGCGCTGGACGGCGCCAAAGGGCGCGCCGGAGGGTGATTATGCGCTCTCCTTCCTCTTCGGCGACGACACCGTCTTCACCAGCCAGACGCTGCGGCTGGAGGAATATCGTCTGCCGACGATGCGCGCGTCGATCACCGGGCCGCGCGCGCCGGTGGTCCATGCGCGCACCGTGCCGCTCGCGCTCTACGCAGGCTATCTGTCGGGGGGCGGCGCCTCGGGCCTGCCGGTCAGCGTCCGCGCGGCATTCGATCCCGATTTTGCGACACCCAAGGGCTGGGACGGGTGGAGCTTCGGTGGCAAGGACATAATCGAGGGCGTCCGCCCGCTCGACGGCGACGGCGAGGAGATCGGCACGCCGACGCCCGCCGCGCAGACCATACCGCTTATGCTGGATGCCGAAGGCGCGGCGCACACCAGCATCGCCATCCCCGCGACGATCGACCGGCCGACGACGATGACGGTGGAGATGGATTATCAGGACGCGAACGGCGAGGTGCTGACCGCGTCGAGCCGCATCCCAATCCATCCCGCCGCGATCCGCGTCGGCCTCAAGACCGACGGCTGGATGATGAAGGCGGACGATCTGCGTTTGAAGATGGTCGTCCTCGATCTCGACGGCCGGCCGGTGAAGGGCAAGCGCGTCGCGATATCGCTCTACAGCCGCGAGATATTGTCGGCCCGGCGGCGGCTGATCGGCGGCTTCTACGCCTATGACAATAATGCGCGCACGACGAAGCTCGCCTCCAACTGCGTCACCAGCACCGACGCGCAGGGCCTTGCCGAATGCCGGATCGAGCCGGGGACGTCGGGCGAATTGTACGCCGTCGCCTCGGCCAGCGACGATGCCGGCAATATCAGCCGCGCGGTGCGATCGATCTGGGTCGCGGGCGATGAGGATTGGTGGTTCGGCGGCGACAATGGCGACCGGATGGATGTCGTGCCCGAACAGCGCACCTACAAGGCCGGCGATACCGCGCGGCTCCAGGTCCGCATGCCCTTCCGCGAGGCGACCGCGCTCGTCACCGTGGAGCGCGAGGGCGTGCTCAAGAGCTTCGTCACCCATCTGTCGGGCAAGAATGCGGTGGTCGAGGTGCCGCTCGAAGGGGCCTATGCACCCAACGTCTATGTCTCGGTGCTTGCGGTGCGCGGGCGTGTCTCGGGCTGGCGGCTGTGGCTCGCCGATTTCGCGCGGCGCTGGCACCTGCCTTTCTTCGGCGGGGGCGACGGCGCGCGGCCGACCGCGCTCGTCGATCTGGCCAAGCCCAGCTACCGCCTCGGCATCGCCAAAATCACGGTCGGCTGGGAAACGCACCGGCTCGCGGTCGATGTGAAGGCCGACAAGACGAAATATCGCGTGCGCGAGACGGCGGAGGTGTCGGTGCAGGTGCGCGATCCCTCGGGCAAGCCGCCGCCTTCGGCCGAAATCGCCTTCGCCGCGGTGGATGAGGCGCTGTTGCAACTCGCCCCCAATCCAAGCTGGCAGGTGCTCGACGCGATGATGGGCGAACGGCCGCTTTCGGTCCTCACCGCCACCGCGCAGACGCAGGTGGTCGGCAAGCGCCATTATGGCCGCAAGGCGGTCGCCTCGGGCGGCGGTGGCGGCGGCGATCTTTCCGCGCTCAACCGCGCCGATTTCCGCCCCGTCCTGCTGTGGCGCGGGCGGGTGAAGCTCGATGCCCAGGGGCGCGCGCGGATCGCGGTGCCCTTGTCGGATTCGCTCTCCGCCTTCCGCCTTGTCGCGATCGCCACCGCCGGGGCCGACCGTTTCGGCACCGGGGAGACGAGCGTGCGGACGACGCAGGACCTCACCCTATATTCGGGCCTGCCGCCCACTGTCCGCGCGGGCGACCTTTATGGCGCCAGCTTCACGCTGCGCAACGGATCGGATCGGCCGATGAAGGTGACGGCCAGCGTGGACGTGAAGCCCCGCGTCGCGACCGGTCCGGCGCTGACCGTCACGATCCCGGCGGGCGGCGCGGTGCCGATCACGTGGCACATGCCCGCGCCCGCCGGGATCGGCAGCCTCGCCTGGACGGTCCATGCCCGCGCCGCCGATGGGCGCGCCGCCGATCAGTTGACGGTCGATCAGACGATCGTGCCCGCCGTTCCGGTGACGACCTGGGCGGCGACGCTGCTGCGCGTCGGCCCCGCTTCCTCGGTGACGCTGACGCCGCCCGTGGGCGCCTTGCCCGGCCGGGGCGGCGTCGAGGTGCGGCTGTCCTCCACCCTCGCCCCGCCGCTCGACGGGGTGCGCGCCTATATGGCCGATTATCCCTATGCCTGTTTCGAGCAGCGCCTGTCCAAGGCGGTGGTGGCGGGCGACGCGGCGGCGTGGAGCCGGCTTGCCGCCGACCTGCCCGCTTATCTCGATCGCGAGGGGCTGCTCCGCTACTTCCCGTCGAGCACGCTGGAGGGCAGCGAGGCGCTCACCGCCTATGTCCTGTCGATGACCGCCGAGGCGGGCTTCGCGTTGCCCGAGGGGCCGCGCGCGCGGATGATCGAGGCGATGAAGGCGGTGGTCGACGGCCGCCTCCAGCGCGAGAATGCGGCGAGCGGCGATCCGCGTTTCCAGCGACTCGCCGCGTTCGCCGCGCTCGCGCGCAACGGGGCGGCGACGCCGGCGATGCTCGGCCAGATCGGCCTCGCGCCCGCCGATATGCCCACGGGATTGCTCGCCGACTGGCTGGTCGCGACGCGGGCCGTGCGCGGGGCGAACCCGGCGCTGGCGCAGGCGGCCGAGACGGCGCTTCGCGGCCGGCTGGTCTATGAAGGCTCGCGGCTCGATCTCGCCGATGCGGCCGCCGCGCCCTGGTGGATGATGGCGAGCGGCGATGAAAGTGTGTTGAAGGCGCTGATCGCCATTCTCGGGCGGCCCGGCTGGCAGGAGGAAGCGCCGCGCATGATGGTGGGCGCATCGCTCCGCCAGCGGCATGGCCATTGGGACACGCCCCCCGCCAATGCCTGGGGCGTGATCGCCGCAAAGCGCTTTGCCGCCCTCTACCCGGCGGGCGCGGTGGCGGGGACGACGACGACGACGCTGGGCGGGGTGACACGCCGCCAGCATTGGCCGATCGGCGACACGCCCGCGCTGCTCCGTCTCACGCTACCCTCCCAAAAGACACCGCTCGCGCTGACGCAGAGCGGCGGCGCCGGCCCGTGGGCGGAGGTGGCGGTGCGTGCGGCGGTGCCGCTGACCAAGCCGCTCTTCGCGGGCTATCGGATCACGCGCAGCGTCACCCCGCTTCAGCAGCGGGTGAAGGGGCGGCTGACGCGCGGCGACGTGCTGAAAGTGCGGATCACCGTCGAGGCGTCGGCGGGGCGCAACTGGGTGGTGGTGAACGATCCGATTCCGGCGGGCGCGACGATCGTCGGCGATCTCGGCGGCCAGTCGCAAATCCTCGCGGCGCAGGCGTCAGGCGGGGAGGGCGCGCAACCCTCTTATGTCGAGCGCGGGCAGGATGCGTGGCGCGGCTATTTCGCCTGGGTGCCGCGCGGGCGCTTCACCGTCGAATATGCGGTGCGTCTCAACGGATCGGGCCGTCTCCAGCTTCCGCCGACGCGGGTCGAGGCGCTCTATTCGCCTGATATAAGGGGCGAAGCGCCCAACGCGCCGCTGACGGTGGCGTTGCGCTGAGAGGGACTCCTGTCACGCGCCGCGCGCTGATCCTGACGGGGGCTGGACTACTCCTGAGCCTCCTGGTCGCGCTCTGGGTCATGACGCTGCCGCCCGCCATGCCGTCCTTCGCCACGGTGCGCGCCGCCTACCGGCCGAGCGAGGCGTGGCTCTACGATCGCGACGGCCACCTGCTCGATTCCGAGCGCGTCGATTTCTCCGCGCGCCGCCTTGCCTGGACGCCGCTCGACCGGATCGCGACGCCCATGCCGCGCGCGCTGATCGCGGCGGAGGACCGCCGCTTCTTCTGGCATGAAGGGGTCGATTGGCTGGGCGTGCTCGGCGCGCTGCGGGACAGGCTGACGGGGCGGCCGGCGCGCGGCGCATCGACGATCACGATGCAGTTGGCCGCCTTCCTCGCCCCCGATCTCGCCCGGCCCGGCGCGCGGCGCTGGCGCGACAAGGCGCGGCAGATGCGTGCGGCGCTCGCGCTTGAATCGCGCTGGACGAAGCCGCAGATATTGGAGGCTTATCTGAACCTTGCCGGTTTTCGCGGCGAGGCGCAGGGCGTCGGCGCGGCCGCACTCACCCTGTTCGGCAAGGCGCCGGCGACGCTGACCCGTGACGATGCGCTGCTGCTCGTTGCGCTCCTCCCCTCACCGCAGGCGAGCGCGGCGGAAGTGGCGCGGCGCGCCTGCACCTTGCGCGGGGGCGGCCGCTGCCCCGATCTGGAAAGCGCCGCCGTCGAGGCGTTCGGCCCCGCGCGGCGGCTGGCGCTCGATCCGGGGCTTGCGCCGCATCTCGCCGTCCGGCTGCTGCGCGAGCCGGGACTGCGCGTCACGACGACGATCGACCGGCAGGCGCAGCGCATCGCCATCCGCGCGCTCCGTCACCAGCTCAGCGCGCTGGGCGCGGGCCGCGCGCGCGACGGGGCGGTGGTGGTGCTGGACAACAGAACAGGCGACGTGCTGGCGTATGTCGGCGGCGTCGGCGGGTCCTCCACCGCGCCCGCCGTGGACGGGGCCGATTCGTGGCGGCAGGCGGGATCGACGCTGAAACCCTTCCTCTATGCCGAGGCGATGGAGAAGGGTTATCTCACCCCCGCCTCGATCCTCGACGATTCGCCGGTCCAGCTCGACACCGCGTCGGGCCTCTACGTGCCGCAAAATTACGATCACGCCTTCAAGGGGCCGGTGTCGGCGCGCTCGGCGCTGGCGGGATCGCTGAATGTGCCGGCGGTGCGGACCCTGCTGCTGGTCGGGGTGCAGCCATTTCGCGACCGGCTGTGGGACACCGGCTATCGCGGGCTGACCGAGGACGGCGATTATTACGGCTTCTCGCTCGCGCTGGGATCAGCCGAGGTGACATTGCTCGAACAGGCGAACGCCTATCGCACATTGGCCAATGGCGGGCATTTCTCGCCGCTCCGCCTGACCGCCGCCGATCCGAAGGACGCCAAGGCGCGGCAGGTCTATACGCGGCAGGCGAGCTGGCTGGTCGCGGACATGCTGAGCGATCCGGGCGCGCGCGCGGCCACTTTCGGGCTGGATTCGGCGTTGCGCCTGCCCTTCTGGGCGGCGGTGAAGACCGGCACGTCGAAGGCGATGCGCGACAATTGGTGCATCGGCTTTTCGGATCGGTTCACCGTCGCCGTCTGGGTCGGCAATCTCGAAGGCGATTCGATGCGCGCCGTTTCGGGCACCAGCGGCGCCGCGCCGGTGTGGCGTGAGGTGATGCTGGGCCTGCATGCGGGCCATCCCGGCCGCCGCCCGCCCGCGCCGCCGGGGGTGGAGCAAAGGTCGGTCCGGTTCGCCGGGAATATCGAGCCGCCACGCCGCGAATGGTTCCTCGCCGGCACAGGGCAGGCCGCGATCGCCGCCGCCCCGGCCGAGGCGCGCCGCCCGCGCATCGCCGATCCCGTCTCGGGCACGATCTTCGCCCTTGATCCCGACATCCCGATCGACCGGCAGCGCATACGCGTCACCGTCCGGGGCGCGGCTACGGGGCATCGGTTGCTGCTGGACAAGCGCGATATCGGGATGGCGGAGGCCGGCCCGCTGCTCCTCGCCGGCCCCGGCCGCCACGCCCTCACCCTCGTCGACGGCGAAGGGCGCCCGGTCGATCGCGTCCTCTTCCAGATACGCTGACAAAAAGGGGGCGGCCGAAGCCGCCCCAACGATCCACCGAAATCGTCATGCCAGCAAAAGCCGGCACCTCCCTCCCGCACCCTCATCCCCGCACAGGCGGGGATCCATAAACGCCACTTTTCGGCTGTTCTGCGACGGCAGTGCCTATGGATTCCCGCCTGTGCGGGAATGACGGACGGGCGTGCTGAGGGGCCTTTCCTTCCAATCAGAACTTCTTGTTGATCGTGATCGCATATTCGCGCGGCGTGCCGACCTGCTGGTAGGCCGTGCCGGTGAAGCTGTAGACCGCGTCGAAGATGGCGTTGTAATAATATTTGTTGAGCAGGTTGGTCACTTCCGCCGAGATGGAGAGGTTCTTGTCGGCATTGCGCCATGTCAGGCGGGCGTTGGCCAGCACATATTCGGGCAGATAATATTGCTGCCCGCCGATCGCCCGGCCCTGGAACATCTTGCCATTGTAGGACATGTCGAAGCGCGGGGTGATCGATCCGTTCTCGCCGCCCAGATCGCCCTCATACTGGATGCCCCAACTCCACTTCCAGCGCGGTGCGGAGGTCGCCGGATCGGTGAGGAACACGTTGGTGCCTACCGCCGGGCTCAGCGACTTGTACTTGCTCGTCAGGTAGCTTGCCGACCCGTCGATGTTGAGGCCGGGGATCGGCTCGGCATTCAGCTCGAACTCGACGCCCTTGAAGCGCGCGTCGCCCGCGTTGGTGACGACGCCGCACGGGCCGCCGCCAAAATTGGAGCAATCCGAGATCGGAAGCTGGATGTCCTTATAATCGTTGATGAAGCCGGACACGTTCACCCGCAGCCGGCGATCGAATAGGTCGGTTTTTAGGCCGATTTCATAGTTGGTGAGCGTCTCGGGCTTGAACGTGCCGTTCAGGGCCTGGTCGGCGTTGAACGGACGCGCGCTGACGCCGCCGCCCTTGAAACCGGTCGAGAAGGTTGCGTAGGCGAGCACCGCCGGCGACAGACGATAATCGACCGAGGCGCGATAATCGACGCGATCGCCACTATATCTGGACGTCAGGCCATCGAGGGCATTAAGCCCGAACGCTGCGCCGAGGCCGGTCAGCGGCGTGCCGTCATAATTCCGCCGCGAGAAGGTATAATCCTTCGATTCCTTGGTGTAGCGCAAGCCGCCAGTCAGCGTCAGCGCCTCGGTCGGGTGGACGATCACCGTGCCGAACACCGCCTTGCTGTCCGACTTCACCGGATCGTTGCCGATGAACTGGAGTGGCACGCCGGGGACGATGTAATAGATGTCCTGCTTGGTGAAGTAGGTCGTCTTCTGCTTCGAATAATAGCCGCCCAGCGTGAATTCGGCGATATCGCCGATCTTGCCGTTCAGGCGTAGTTCCTCGCTGAAGAAATGATGACGCAGGCGGTTGTCGCCGCCGGCTTCCAAGATGGGGTCGGGCGAGAAGTCGTCATCGGTGCCGAAGGTCGCGACATAGCGACGGTAGGCGGTGATCGACGTCAGCGACAGGGCGTCATTGAAATGCCAGGTCGCGTTCGCCGAAACGCCGCCGCCCTTAAAGGTGTTGCGATTGCTGAAGGTCGAGGTCGGCGTGCGATAATCAGCATAGGTGCAATATTTGCCGCACAGATAGTCGGGATTGACCGAGAAGGTCGGCACTTCGGCCGCGTTGGTGCGATCCTCATGGCTGTAATCGCCCGAGATGGTGATGTCGAACTTCTCGGACGGGTTCCAGCGCAACTGGCCGCGGATCGCCTGGTGCGAGGTTTCGCCCAGCTTGGCGACGCGGCAGTTGCCCGCCGCGCGATAGGCGGGGACACCCTCCGGATTGCCGGGATTGGCGCAGCCATAGTCGATCTGGTCGACATAGCCGTCCTGCTGCTTGTAGACGCCCGAAATGCGGCCGAACAGCGTATCGGTCAGCGCGAAATCGGCGCTGCCGCGCATGCTGATCCGGTTGCGGTTGCCGTAGGTCGCCTCGATCCAGCCGCCCTCGTTCGCGTCGGGCTTCTTGGTGAAGAGCTTGATCGCGCCGCCCTCGGAGTTCCGCCCCGTGAGCGTACCCTGCGGCCCGCGCAGGATCTCGACGCGGTCGAGGTCGAGCAGGTCGAACATGCCGCCGGTCAGCGTCGCATAATAGACGTCGTCGATATAGAAACCGACGCCCGGCTCGTAGGCGGGGTTGAAGTCGAACTGGCCGACGCCGCGGATCGACGCGCCGAGCGACGGGCCGAACACCGCGCCGCCGGGCACCAGCGTCACGTTTGGCGCCTGGTTGGCGACCTGGCTGATATTGGTCTGGCTGCGCGCCTGGAGCAGGCCCGCATTCACCGCGGTGATCGACAGCGGCGTATCCTGCAGGTTCTGCGCGCGGAACTGCGCGGTGACGACGATTTCGCCGAGGCCCGTATTCTCCGCGGGTGCGGCGGCAGCGGGCTGCGCGGCGGGCGCGGCGGCCGTATCGTCCTGCGCGAAAGCGGGCGCCGCCAGCGCGAGCATGCTTGCTCCGGCCAGCCACAGGGTTTGTCCGGCAACAGTCTTGAACATCGATTCCTCCCAACAAGCCATGAAGGGCGGAAACGGCGCAGGGGAACTTCACGCCGCCTCCCGACCGTGCCGGGTCGCCCGATGCCGTGCCGGGCGCTCCTCAATTCACGGACGTGAAGGCAATTAGGCCAAGCCGGCGGCCGGAATGCTCCCGCCGCGCGGCAAAACCATGCAAATAGAGAAGTGCTATTCCGCCCCGCCGCATTCGTGGCGGGCGTGTCTTTCCTGCTACAGTTTGCCGGTAAGCTCCGGCACGATCTGAAAAAGATCGCCGACAAGTCCGATATCCGCCACCTGGAAGATAGGTGCATCTTCATCTTTATTGATGGCAATTATTGTCTTGCTATCCTTCATCCCGGCAAGGTGCTGGATCGCGCCCGAAATGCCGATCGCGATATAGAGTTCGGGCGCGACGATCTTGCCCGTCTGGCCCACCTGATAGTCGTTGGGAACATAGCCCGCGTCCACCGCCGCGCGGCTGGCGCCGATCGCGGCGCCCAGCTTGTCGGCCAGTGGTTCGATCAGCTTATGGAAATTCTCGCCATTCTGGAGCGCGCGGCCGCCCGAGACGATCACCTTCGCACTCGTCAGTTCGGGCCGTTCGGACTGCGACAGCTCGGCGCCGACGAAGCTCGAAAGACCCGACTCGCCCGCGCCCGCCACCGTCTCCACCACGCCCGATCCGCCCTCGCGCGCGGCCTTCCCGAACGCGGTCGCGCGTACGGTGAGGACCTTCTTCGCGTCCGACGACTGCACGGTCGCGATCGCGTTGCCGGCATAGATCGGCCGCGTGAAGGTGTCGGCGCTCTCCACCGACAGGATGTCGGACACCTGCATCACGTCGAGCAGGGCGGCGACGCGCGGCGCGATATTCTTGCCCGCCGAGGTGGCCGGTGCGACAAAGGCGTCGTGGCTGGCCATAAGATCGGCCACCAGCGGCGCGACATTTTCCGCCAGCGCATGCGTATAGGCGGCATCGTCGGCGACATGGACCTTGCCCACGCCCGCGATCTTCGCCGCCGCCTCGGCCACCGCGCCGACATCTCGTCCGGCGACGAGCAGATGCACCTCGCCCAGCTTCGCCGCGGCGGTGACGGCGGACAAAGTCGCGTCCTTCACCGCGCCCGCTTCATGTTCGACCCAGACGAGCGTCTTCATGCCGTCACTCCCAACGCCTTGATCTTCGCCACCAGTTCATCGACGTCCGCTACCTTGACGCCCGCCGCCCGCTTCGGCGGCTCGGCAACCTTGATCGTCTTGAGGCGCGGCGCCACGTCGACGCCGTAATCGGCGGGCGTTTTCTGTGCCAGCGGCTTCGATTTCGCCTTCATGATGTTGGGCAGCGATGCGTAGCGCGGCTCGTTGAGGCGCAGGTCGGTCGTCACGATCGCGGGCAGCTTCAGGCTCAGCGTCTCCAGCCCGCCGTCCACCTCGCGCGTCACCTTCACCGCCTCGCCCTCGATCTCTACCCTGGAGGCGAAGGTGCCCTGCGGCCGGCCGGTCAGCGCGGCGAGCATCTGGCCCACCTGGTTCGAATCGTCATCGATCGCTTGCTTGCCGAGGATCACCAGCCCGGGCGCTTCCTCCTCGACGATCTTTGCCAGCAACTTGGCGACGCCCAGCGGCTCCACCTCGCTCTCGCTCACCACCAGAATTGCGCGGTCGGCCCCCATGGCGAGCGCGGTGCGCAGCGTGTCCTGCGCCTTCGCCTCGCCGATCGAGACGGCGACGATCTCGGTCGCAGCGCCCTTTTCCTTGAGGCGGATCGCCTCTTCCACCGCGATCTCGTCGAACGGGTTCATCGACATCTTGACGTTGGCGAGGTCCACCCCGCTGCCGTCCATCTTCACCCGCGGCTTCACATTATAATCGATCACCCGCTTCACGGGCACGAGGATCTTCATCGGTTCCAATCTCCCTTGGCCGGCGTGGCGTCGGTCAGGCGGCCGCCTTCACCTCGGCGACGATCTTGCGTGCGGCGTCGCCCAGATCGTCGGCGGCGACGATCGGCAGGCCCGATCCGGCGAGGATGCGCTTGCCCTCGGCGACGTTGGTTCCTTCGAGCCGGACGACGAGCGGCACGGAGAGGTTCACCTCCTTCGCCGCCGCGATGATGCCCTCCGCGATGATGTCGCAGCGCATGATGCCGCCGAAGATGTTGACGAGGATGCCCTTCACCGCCGGATCGCGGAGGATCAGCTTGAACGCGGCCGTCACCTTCTCCTTGCTGGCGCCGCCGCCCACGTCGAGGAAGTTTGCCGGGAAGGCGCCGTTCAGCTTGATGATGTCCATCGTCGCCATGGCGAGGCCCGCGCCGTTCACCATGCAGCCGATATTGCCGTCCAGCTTGATGTAGGCGAGGTCATATTTGCTCGCCTCGATCTCGGCGGGGTCCTCCTCGCTCTCGTCGCGCAGCGCCATCACATCGGGGTGGCGGTAGAGCGCGTTCGAATCGAAGCTCATCTTGGTGTCGAGGACGATCAGGTCGCCGCCCTTCGTCTCGACCAGCGGATTGACCTCCAGCATCGCCATGTCGAGCGCGAGGAAGGCCTGATAGAGCTGGCCCGCCAGCTTCACCGCTTTCTTGTTCAGATCGCCCTTGAGGCCGAGCGCGAAGGCGACGGCGCGGCCGTGATGCGGCTGGAAGCCGCTGGCCGGATCGATCGTGATCGTGCGGATCTTCTCCGGCGTCTTGTGGGCCACCTCCTCGATGTCCATGCCGCCTTCGGTGGAGACGATCATCGCGATGCGGCCGCTTTTGCGATCGACCAGCATCGAGAGATAATATTCCGACGCAATGTCGACGCCGTCGGTGACGTAGAGGCGGTTCACCTCCTTGCCCGCCTCGCCCGTCTGCACGGTGACGAGCGTATGGCCCAGCATCTCGCCGGCGTCGCGCGCGACATCGTCGATCGACTTGGCGAGGCGGACACCACCCTTGGCGTCGGGCGCCGCGCCCTTGAACTTGCCCTTGCCGCGTCCGCCGGCATGAATCTGGGCCTTCACCACATAGAGCGGCCCGGGGAGCTTCTTCGCCGCCTCGATTGCTTCGGCCACGCTGGTCGCCGCATGGCCTGCGGGGATCGCCACCCCGAATTTCGCGAGCAGTTCCTTGGCCTGATATTCGTGGATGTTCATCGCGCGCGTCCGCCCCTGATTCCAAGTCGAAACGCCGCGGCTAAAGCACACACGGGCCGCGATGACCAGAGCAGGCGCGCAACAGGGCCGGCGGGAAGGCCGGCTTCAGCGATCGATCGCGCAGACCAGCGCGGCCTTGCCCGTCACCGACACGATCCGCGGATCGTCGAGCGCGCGCAGGCGATCGAGGAATTCGTCGACGCGCATCGCGCCCATATCCTTGTGGGCGAGCTTGCCCAGCGCGCCGAGCTGCTTGAGCTGCCCGATCGAGAGCCGCTTCACCAGCCGGTGCGCCATGCAGTCGGACATGCGCGGCGACAGCCCCGCCTCGATCAGCCGGCTGCGCACCTTCGCCTCGGGCGAGAGCGTGGTGCAGGCGGCGAGCGGGAGGAGGAGAAGGGCGAGCAACAGCGGGCGCGTCATGGGCGGCTTCCTGCCTGGGCGAAAAGCGAACCGGCGTCCCTTCCGCCCGTGAAGGTGTCGCCACGATGAACGGCGGGACGCTATCGCTCCTCTCTTGGCCCTCGATTCCGCCGATTCCGCTAGCAGCGGCGCCAGGCGGGCGGGCGGATAATAGGATTAGGCTTTTCGGGCGGAAGCGGCTAGTCTCCCGCCATCCCCGGGGGGCCGCGCGACGCGGCTGAGAGGCAGCCCGATCCGCTGCGACCCGTAGAACCTGATCCGGCTGACACCGGCGGAGGGAGGGAGCGCATGCGTAACCGCGCCGCCCGTCCTCCGTCCAGCCCAACGGAGTGAGATTCGCCATGGCCGATATTCCCGCGCGCACCGAGATGAACGTCACCACCGGCCCGATCCGGGGCAGCCGCAAGATCCATGTCGAAGGGCCGCAGGGCGTGCGCGTTGCGATGCGCGAGATCGCGCTGGAGCCGTCGTCGGGCGAGTCGCCGCTGAACGTCTATGACACGTCCGGCCCCTATACCGATCCCGACGTGCGGATCGACATCATGGCGGGCCTTCCGCAGCTCCGGCGCGACTGGATCGTCGGGCGGGGCGACGTTGAAAGCTATGACGCGCGCGCGGTAAGGCCCGAGGATAACGGCCAGCTCGGCCCCGATCGCTCGGGCGGGGTCGCGCCCTTCCCCAACGTCGTTCGCCGTCCCTTGCGCGCGAAAGCGGGCGCGAACGTCAGCCAGATGCATTATGCCCGGCGCGGCATCGTCACGCCCGAAATGGAATATGTCGCGATCCGCGAAAATGTCGGCCGCGCGGCGCTGAAGGAGGCGGCGGCGCGCGACGGGCAGGATTGGGGCGCGTCGATCCCCGATTATGTCACCCCCGAATTCGTCCGCGACGAGGTGGCGCGCGGCCGCGCGATCATCCCCAGCAACATCAACCATCCCGAGAGCGAGCCGATGGCGATCGGCCGCAACTTCCTCGTCAAGATCAACGCCAATATCGGCAACAGCGCGGTCGCGTCCGACGTCGCCAGCGAAGTCGACAAGATGGTCTGGGCGATCCGCTGGGGCGCCGATACCGTCATGGACCTGTCGACCGGGCGCAACATCCACGACACGCGCGAATGGATCATCCGCAATAGCCCCGTGCCGATCGGCACCGTCCCCATCTATCAGGCGCTGGAGAAGGTCGGCGGCATCGCCGAGGACCTGACGTGGGAAATCTTCCGCGACACGCTGATCGAGCAGGCCGAGCAGGGCGTCGATTATTTCACCATCCATGCCGGCGTGCGCCTGCCTTACGTGCCGCTGACGGCGAAGCGCGTCACCGGTATCGTGTCGCGCGGCGGATCGATCATGGCGAAATGGTGCCTCGCGCACCACAAGGAGAGTTTCCTCTACGAGCATTTCGACGAGATCAGCGAGATCATGAAGGCCTATGACATCGCCTATTCGCTGGGCGACGGCCTGCGCCCCGGCAGCATCGCCGACGCCAATGACGAGGCGCAGTTCGCCGAACTTTACACGCTGGGCGAGTTGACGAAGCGCGCCTGGCAGCAGGACGTGCAGGTGATGATCGAAGGCCCCGGCCATGTGCCGATGCACAAGATCAAGGAGAATATGGACAAGCAGCTCGAAAGCTGCGGCGAGGCGCCCTTTTACACCTTGGGGCCGCTCACCACCGACATCGCGCCGGGCTACGACCATATCACCAGCGGCATCGGCGCCGCGATGATCGGCTGGTACGGCACCGCGATGCTCTGCTACGTGACGCCCAAGGAGCATCTCGGCCTGCCCGACCGCGACGACGTCAAGGTCGGTGTCGTCACCTACAAACTCGCCGCCCACGCCGCCGACCTCGGGAAAGGCCACCCCGCCGCGAAACTCCGCGACGACGCGCTCAGCCGCGCCCGCTTCGAATTCCGCTGGCGCGACCAGTTCAACCTGAGCCTCGACCCCGACACGGCCGAGCAATATCACGACCAGACGCTACCGGCGGAAGGCGCGAAAACCGCTCACTTCTGCTCGATGTGCGGCCCCAAATTCTGCTCGATGAAGATCACGCAGGAAGTGCGGGATTTCGCGGCGAAGCAGAACGCGGCCCCAGAAACCTTCATCGCTGCTGAGGAGGCGGAAGCCGGGATGGTCAAGATGAGCGAACTCTACAACGAAACCGGCCGCGAGCTTTACATGGGTGCGGGCGGACGGGAGCATGATTGATGGAAAGCCCAAGGACCGACGAGAGCGTCGGCCCTTGGGCCAGGTATCTTAGGCGTACTGGATCAGCGTCCAAGTTGCGGTGCGGTCCCGCGATTTCTGAACGGGGTGAGCCGCGTCACACGGCTCACCCCACCCGCAACGCCTCCAGCACGCCGGGAAAGCGGATCAGCTTCGGATAGGTGCCGCCGACTTCCTCCGCCACGCCCTGTGCGATCAGTTCGTTGATGTTGTTCTGGGCGCCGCCATAGGTCACCCCCAGCGCCTCGGCAAAATCGGAAATCGATCGGACCGGGCGCTCGAACGCCAGATCGACGATCCTGAGCATCAGCGCGGACCGGCGTGCCGTCTGAAAGCGTTCGCGATAGTCGCGTTGCAGGTCCTGCAATCGCTGGACCACCGTGATCGTTTCCTCGGCGGAAGCGGTCACGGCTTCCAGAAAGAAGGCGATCCAGGGTTCCCACGCGCCGTCGCGCGAAACGGCATACATCAGATCGATATAGCAATCCTTGTGCCGTTCCAGATACGGACTCATGTAAAGCAACGGCGTGGGCAACGTGCCGGCGACGATCAGCATCAGTGTAATCAGCATGCGGCCGACGCGCCCATTGCCGTCGGCGAACGGATGAATCGTTTCGAACTGATAATGCGCCAGCGCGGCATCGATCAGCGGGGCAGACCTGTCCTCGCGGTTGATGAAAGCCATCAGCTGGTCGAGTGCGGCGGGTGTCTCGCCGGGCGGGGTCGGAATGAAGCGCGCATTGTCGATCCGGCCGCCACCACCGATCCAGTTCTGATCGCGCTTCAGTTCACCGGCGGCGATGGTCGCGCCACGATGGCGCGCGACGCCCGACAGCAGGACCCGATGGGCATCGCGGATCAGCCGCGTCGAGATCGGAAGTTGTCCAAGCGCGGCGATCGCGCCTTCCAGCGCACGCACATTGTTCAGGACCTCACGATTGTCGCCCCTCGCCGCCGCGTCGCCGGCGCCGGCCTCGAACAGGAAAAGATCGGTCAGCGTCGTATAGGTGCCTTCCATGCTCGACGACGACACCGCCTCCCGGCGTTGCAGGGGGCTTATCAGAAGCAAAGGGTTCGGGATGGTGCGGCCTATACCCTTAAGCTCGCCGACGGCCTGTGTGGCGCGCGTCAGTTCGGGTAGAAGGCGGACGATATCGATCGAGGGAGGCGGCAGCGGGTTCGGGACGAACGCTTTCCTGCCGCCGATCGTCGGTATCAGCGTGCCGCTGGCCGTTGCGCCGAAGCCGTTCTTGTCCATTGGACGGAAATACAAAGTGGCGGCGGCACTTTCAACGAAAAGCTGGTTTCGTGAAAAGTGGTCGGGGGAGTTTGCACGAGCGTGAAACTCTGGCGGCGTTCCTCAGACGCTGCCGTGGCATGCCTCGCCGTTGGACGCGCTATTCCCCTGAACTCGGCAGCGTCCAGTCGATCGGCGGCAGGCCGCGGCTTTCGAGGAAGGTGTTGGTCTTTGAGAAATGCTGGCAGCCGAAGAAGCCGCTGTGCGCCGACAAGGGCGAGGGGTGGGCGGCTTTCAGGACGAGGTGCGGGCCACCTTTCTCGACCGAATCGACGAACGCCGCCTTTTTCTGGGCGTAGCTGCCCCAGAGCAGGAAGACGACGGGATCGGTGCGCGCGTTGACGCGGGCGATCACCGCGTCGGTGAAGCGTTCCCAGCCGCGCCCGCGATGCGAGGCGGCCTGCCCGTTTTCCACGGTCAGCACGCTGTTGAGCAGCAGCACGCCCTGTTTCGCCCAATGTTCGAGGAAGCCGTGGCGCGGCGGAACGAGGCCGAGGTCGGTCTGCAATTCCTTGTAGATATTGACGAGGCTCGGCGGCGGCCGCACCCCCGGGCGCACCGAGAAGCACAGGCCGTGCGCCTGTCCGGGGCCGTGATAGGGGTCCTGCCCCAGGATCACGACGCGCACCGATTCGAGCGGCGTGAGGTCCAGCGCGCGGAAATATTCGCTGCCCTTGGGGAAAATGCGCTTGCCCGCCGCTTTCTCCGTCAGCAGGAATTGCTTGAGCGACTGCATATACGGTTCGGCGAACTCCCCGGCGAGCGGCGCCCGCCAGCTTTCGTGCAGCTTCACCCCGTCACTCATGCGGCGCTCCTTTCGCTTTACTCTGTGCGGAACGGCGCGACGGAGGTCAAATAGCGCGCCCCCGTGTCGGCTGTCCCGAATCGAAACACTTCATTCTTTTGGGAGAATCGCTTATGCAGCATGGAGTCTATACGTTGTACCGTGCGAAATTTCCGTCCGGTCAAGGCTGATGGTGGCGTGGTAAAGGGGGCCGAAATGGTTGCGAGTGCGACTCCTCTGGAACTGGAGGAACGGCGGCGGCGGCGGATGAGCCTGGCGCTTCTGGCGGGGCTCCTCGTCTCGGGCGTCGCGATCTCCAACGAACGGGCGCTGTTCACCACCGGCTTCTTCGACGAGGCGGAGGCCGCCGCGACGATCAAGGCGCTGGCCGCCATCGTGCCGCCAACGCCGTGGCAGGCGATCGGCGTGCCGCGCGTTTTTCCCATCCATCGCGCGCGCCAGGCGCTGACGCCGCCGCCGCCCACGCCGCCTGCCGCCTTCGCCGCGCGCGTGCCGCAGCCGGCAACGCCGACCGAGCAGGTTTCGCCGCTGGCGACGCCCGATATCGACGCGCCCGGTGTGCCCGATCTGCCGCCACCGCTCATCTTCGCTGGGCCCGGGCCGGGGCCCGTTGGGCCGATCCTCAGCAGTTCGGGCGGTGGCTCTTCGGGCGGCGGTTCCTCCGGTGGGGCATCGTCGGGGGCTTCCTCGTCGGGCGGTGATACGCCGGGCGTGCCGAGTGCGGTGCCCGAGCCGTCGACCTGGGCGATGATCATCCTTGGCTTTGGCTGCATCGGCGGGATATTGCGCCTGGCCGGTCGCCGGTTGGCCCGCGCCGAAGCACGCGCCGTCTGATCGGCATGCAAAAGGGGCGGCGGGCATTATAATGCGCCGCCGCCCACTTCTCCCCTTATCCTTTTCAGCCTTCAGCGCAGGCGGAGGCGATCGCCCTCGATCGTGACCGAGGCGAGTTTCGAAAGCATGTTCTGGCCGAGCAGCGAAACGCCCAGCCCGTCGCGTACCACGGCGGCGCGCAACTGGTGGACCTTGCGGCCTGCGACGGTGACATGGTCCAGCGTCGTCCACGCCATCGCCGCCTTGCCGCCCACCGTCTCGACATGGGCGCTATACCGGTCCTCATCCAGCCGCGCGCCGACACGGCGGGCGTCTTCCGGGGTCAGCACGACGACGCTCGCGCCGGTATCGACGAGGAAGCGCACCGGCTCGCCGTTCACGGTCGCCTGGATATAGAAGAGGCCATCGGCGGCGCGGGTGAATTCGCTGGCGCTCCTGTCCACGCTTTCGGGCACTTCGACGATCGCCGCGCGCGCCGAGACGGAGTCGGGGCGCGGCAGCGCATCGCTCTGGCCCAGGCCCGCTGGCAAGCCGAGCGCCGCCAGAAAGGCCAAGCCGGCTGCGGGCAGCGTTGAAGGCAGTCCGAACATGGCACCATCGCTATGGCGGACAAGCAAATTTTGGGTATCGAGGTGCGGTTAGCGCCCTGTTTACGTTGTTTGTGCGACAGGCTCGGCATCTGCGGCCGCGCCCATTCGCCGGACATGGCGGCGCTGGAACAGGGCGACGATGAGGAAGACGAGCGCGCCCAGCGCGAACTCCACCGCCGTCACATAATAATGCCAGCGCATCGTCAGCGGCGAGGCGTAGAGCACATAATGCGGCGAGGCGACGCGATAGCCCGCATAACGGAACAGGCGGACGAGCGCGCCGGGCAGGCTGTCGCGCACGAGGATGCCCGTGCGAACCACCACCGCATCCTCCATGCGCGGCTGCAGATGATCCTGCGGCGCCAGCTCGATGAAGTAGCGGATCATATTGTCATGATCCCCCGGCGGAAAGACGGGCGCGTAGCGCGCGCCACGCCGCATGACGAGCAGCCCCTGCGTGAAGGCGGCGGTGCGCTTGTAGACGATCACGCCGACCAGCCGGACGGCGCCTTCGGCGGGTGCGCGATCGCTGGCCGTGCCGAGCACCACCTCGCGCGGCGTGCCGCCGCCGCTCGGCAGGGTAATCGTCCACAGCAGCGAGGCCAGCGCCGCCGCCGCCAGCGCGCCCGATATCCAGAAGAGGAAGCGCATGAAACGCGTGCCGACGACGGCCGCTGATGCCGCCGCCTCCTGCGCGGCCGGCGACGGATCGGCTTGCGCGTCGGCTGCATCACGCCGCCGCCGGCGGCGGAAGAGCAGGAGCGCGGGCGATCCGAACAGGAGAACCAGCAGACCGAAGGTGAGCGTCGGCAGATATTCGCCGAGATGCGCGAGCTGCCATTCGGCGGCGCGGGCGAACAGCCCGGTATAGGATGCCGCTTCCCACAGGAAATACAGCACCACGAGCACCACCCAGATCCACAGGAAACGCACTCGGGATTTTGCTGGCGGCATACCCCCTCCTGTTCGGCCTGCCCCTCGGTAACGGCCCATGCAGCACATCGCGGCCATCGGCCACCCCTGCGCCTCCCGCATAAGGCTTTTATCCCGATGGGCAATATGCAAGTGCGATTTGGTTAGGCAGTGAAGGGCCGGTCCCGAACCCGTCCGCGGGCGAGGGGCTGCCGTCAGAAGATGCCGCCACCCAGCATCAGGCGGATGATGCCGATGATGATGACGACCAGATTGAGCGTGCGGCCGCCGCGCGCGGGCGACATCAGCCCGATGACAAGGCCGATCAGCGCCAGCGGGACGATGAGCCAGTTGGCCGCGCCCAAAGGGGGAATGAAGGCAATGAGCGCGAGCAGGAAGGCGACGAGCCCGATCGCGAGCGAGAGCAGATTCAGCATCGCGGCTATGTGCGCGCTGAACCCGGCGACTTCAAGCAAGGAGCGGCCTCGGCCCGTTCGCCATACCATCGCCCTGCTCGGCCTGCTGCTATCGCTGGCCGCCTGCGATCGTGGCGGCCCGGCGAACGAGGTGCAGGAGGCGGGGGCCGGGGCGAGCGGCAAACGTGTGACGATCCGGACTTCCGGGGGCAGCGCGGTGGTGGAAAGCGGCGGCGGGACGGCGGCCTTGCCTTCGGGCCTTCCCCTCTATCCGGGGGCGCAGGTGACGGCGAGCACGATCGTGACCGGCAAAGGGCGCGACGGCCCCGACGCCAATGCGATGCTGAGCTTCACCAGCGCGGCCACGCCGGCCGAGATCGCCGCATTCTACAAGCAGGCCGCAGTCAAGGCGGGCTATCGGATCGACGGTGAGGTGGCGGCCGGCGACATGGCGATGCTGAGCGCGACGCGGGCAGGGACGGGTTTCACGCTCACCGCGACGCGTGCCGCTAGGGGCAGCGAGGCGACGCTGATTACCGGCCGGGGGGCGCCGTCTCCTCCTCCCGATCCGGCGCCACTGGCGGCGGGGGACGGCAGCCGCTAAACGCACTTCCCTCGGATGCGCCGCCGTTGCGCGACGACAGCATGAACGGACAAGGCCAGCTATGCCTCCACTTCTCTACCTCGTCATGTTGGGCGGCGCCGTCGGCGCGGGCCTGCGCTACTGGGTGTCGCGCATCGCGCTCACGCAGATGGGCGCGGGCTTTCCCTATGGGACGCTGATCGTCAATCTGCTGGGGGGATTCCTGATGGGCCTGCTTGCGGCGATACTGACGCGCAACGGGCCGATGCACCAGCCGACCTTCCTGCTGCTCGGCACCGGCGTGCTCGGCGGCTTCACCACCTTTTCCTCCTTCAGCCTCGAAACCTATGGCATGCTGGAGCGCGGGCAGCCGATGATGGCGCTGGCCTATAGCGGCCTGTCGGTGGCGGGCGCGCTGCTGCTCCTGATCCTTGGCTTTGCCGTCGTGCGGTTCGCGCCATGAGCGACGAGGTGCGCCAGTTCACCGTCGGCGAGGACGATCACGGCATCCGGCTCGACCGGTGGTTCAAGCGGCACCTGCCCGAAGCGAGCTTCAATCTCGTCTCCCGCTGGGCGCGCACCGGCCAGTTGCGTCTCGACGGCAAGCGCGCGACGCCGGGCGAGCGGATCGAGGCGGGGCAGGTCATCCGCGTGCCCCCGGCGGAACCGCCTGCTCCGGCCAGCCAGCGCCCCAGGCGCGAACGGCCGCCGCTCTCGGCCGACGAGACGGAATTCGCCCAGAGCCTCGTCATCCATCGCGATCGCCAGGCGATCGTCGTCAACAAGCCGCCGGGCCTCGCGACGCAGGGCGGCACGAAGACCGAACGCCATCTCGACGGCCTGCTCGATGCGCTGACCTTCGATGCGGAGGGCCGGCCGAAGCTGGTCCACCGGCTCGACAAGGACACGTCGGGCGTGGTCCTGCTCGCCCGTTCGGCGCGGGCGGCGGCGCATTTCGCCAAGGCTTTTTCGAGCCGCAGCGCGCGCAAGGTCTATTGGGCGCTGGTTGTCGGCGTGCCGTCGATCGAGGACGGGATGATCGAGTTGCCGCTCGCCAAGCAGCCGGGGACCGGCGGCGAGAAGATGCATGTCGACGAGAAGGAGGGGCTGGCGGCGCGCACCCGCTATCGTGTGATCGAACGCGCGGGGAACCGCACCGCCTGGGTGGAATTGCAGCCGCTTACCGGGCGCACCCACCAGTTGCGCGTGCATATGGCGGCAATCGGCCACCCGATCGTCGGCGACGGCAAATATGGCGGGCAGGAAGCGTTCCTGACGGGCGGGATCAGCCGCAAGATGCATCTCCACGCCCGGCGGCTCCGGATCGATCATCCCGACGGCGGCACGATCGACGTCACCGCCGAGCCGCCGGCGCACATGGCCGAAAGCCTCGCGCATCTGGGATTCGACCAGGCGGCCGGCGATCTGCCGCTTGAGGAGGTGAAATATAGCGAGACGCCCGAAGGCAAGCGCCGCGCCATTCACGCCGCCGCCAAGGCGCGCCGCAAGGATCGCAAGGGCGAACGGCGGAGCCGTGGACGGCCGGGCTGAGGCGAGGAGCCGTCCAGCCCGCCGCCTTCCGTTGTTTCCGTTCAAAATGGCGGCTTTTGACGGTGGCAAATCGCTCCATTATGGCGCATTTTCCGTGGCATGGGGGGAATGTCGTTGGGGGGCGATGCGCTGCTCTGGCTTGCGGAGCGCGCCACATATGAGCTGATGCTGTTCGCGGCCGTCGGCCTCGTGCTCGGCGGGCTCGACGACATGTTGATCGACGCCATCTGGCTGGTGCGTGCGACATGGCGTCGGCTGGCGATCTACAGCCGTCATGTCCCCGCGAGTGCGGCGACGCTTGCCCCGCCCGAGGCGCCGGGGCGTATCGCGATCTTCGTCGGCGCCTGGGACGAGGCGGCGGTGATCGGCCCGATGCTGCGCGCTGCGCTCGATCGCCTCGATCATGAGGAGTATCGAATCTTCGTCGGCGTCTATCCGAACGATCCGGCGACCATCGTGGCGGTGGAGGCGGTGCGCGCGACCCATCCGCGCGGCGATCGGCTTCGCCTGGTAAGCGGGGCGCTCGCCGGGCCGACCACCAAGGCGGAGGCGCTGAACCGACTGTGGGCCGCGCTGCGTGACGAGGAGGTGCGCGAAGGGCGGCTCTACAAGGCGATCGTCCTCCATGATGCCGAGGATGTCGTCCATCCGGCCGAACTCAAGCTGTTCGACACGCTGATCGAGCGTTTCGACCTCGTCCAGCTTCCTGTCCAGCCCTTGCCGGATCGCGGATCGCGCTGGGTATCGGGCCATTATCTGGACGAATTTGCCGAGGCGCATGGGAAGCAGCTCGTCGTGCGCGAGGCGCTGGGGGCGGGAATGCCGTCGGCGGGTGTCGGTTGCGCGATCGGGCGTGAAGCGCTCGAACGGCTGGCGGCGACGCGCGGCGGATTGCCCTTCGACGCGGCCAGCCTCACCGAGGATTATGAGCTGGGCCTGCGGCTCGGTGAGCTGGGCTGTCGCGGCGTGTTCGTCCGCCTGCCCGCCGTCGCCGGCGGCCCGCTGGTCGCGGTGCGCGCCTATTTCCCGGCGAGTTTCGGCGCGGCGGTGCGGCAGAAGACGCGCTGGATCACCGGCATCGCGCTATCGGGATGGGACCGGCTCGGCTGGCGCGGCGGGCTCCTCGAAGGCTGGATGCGGCTGCGCGACCGGCGGGCGATCCTCGCGCATCTGGTGGTCGCCGCCGGCTATGCGGCGATCCTGATCGGTATATTGGCCGTGCTTGCGCAGGTCGCCGCCGGCCAGCCCATCCGGCTTCCCGCGTTGCCGCCGATCCTGCTCGATCTCACGACGGGGCTGCTGCTTTGGCGGCTGGCAATGCGCGGCTGGATGGTGATGCGGTTCCACGGCTGGCGCGAGGGGCTGCGTGCGGTGCCGCGTACCGTGGTGAGCAATATCATCGGCATGGCGGCGTCCTGGGGCGCGGTGCGCTATTATGCCCGCCTGCTCGGGCAAGGCGTGCTGGTCTGGGACAAGACCCGCCATCGTTTCCCCGCCGATCCGGCGGTGACATGAGGCACGGCGCCGCGCCGCTGCGCTTCGTGGCGGTGGTGATAGGGCTCTGGATCGGCGGCCGTGTCCTGATGCTGACACGCTGGTCGCTGCCGTCCGCGACACTCGTCACTGAGGCGAGCGCCGAGCCGCCTGCCCGGCTGGCGGAGCGGGCGGCGGAGCAGACGGCGGCACCGTCCCCGATCATCCCGAAACCGCCGGGCCGGTTGGCGCAGGCCGACAGGGTTGCGAGCGCTGCGATGATCGTGGCTCCGCCGCCGCCCGAGCCTTCGGCAGGCGCGACTACGGTGCCCACCGTGCCTGCCGACGGCGCTGCGCCACCGCCGATGCTCGCCGATCTGCACGCGCCGCCGCAGGCGTCGCGCTGGACGGGTGAGGCCTATCTGTTCGTCCGTGAAGGATCGGGCGGACCCGCGCTCGCCGCCGGCGGGCAATTGGGCGCGAGCCAGGTGGCGGCGCGTCTCGCTTATGCGCTCGATCCCGCGCTCTCGCTCGTCATGCGCGGTTATGCCCCGCTCGATACGCCTCATGCGGGTGAAGGCGCGATCGGGGTCGACTTTCGCCCGCTGCCGGACATGCCGCTGCGCCTGACGCTCGAACGGCGCTTTGCGGCGGGCGGAAAAGGCCGCGACGCCTGGAGCGCTTATGGCGCGGCCGGCTTCTATCGGACGCTGCCACGCGGCGTCGAGGCGGACGCCTATGCCCAGGCGGGGATCGTCGGCGCGCGGCGGCGCGATCTTTTCGTTGACGCCGCGGTGCGCCTCGCCAAGCCGGTCGTGCTGGATGTCCGACGGACGCTCCGGCTCGGCATCGGCGGCTGGGGCGCGGCGCAGCCGGGGGCTGCACGGCTCGATCTTGGCCCGCGCGCGGCGTTGAGTTTGCCGGTCGCGCGCACGACGGTGACGGCGGCGGCCGAGTATCGCATCCGCGTCGCCGGGGACGCGCGGCCCGGATCGGGCGCGGCCTTCACCCTCTCCGCCGGATTCTGACTCGGCCGGCCCTCTCCCCCCTGCCGGATTTTTGCGCTACCCACGCTGGCGCCCATGGATATCTACCTTCCCATTGCCGGCCTGTCGGTGAACGCGCTCGTGATCGTCGGGCTGGGGATGCTGGTGGGCATTCTTTCGGGCATGTTCGGCGTCGGCGGCGGTTTTCTCACCACGCCGCTGCTGATCTTCTACGGCATCCCGCCGGCGGTGGCGGTCGGCTCGTCGGCGACGCAAGTCGCGGGCACCAGCGTGTCGGGCGCGATCGCCCATTCGCGGCGCGGGGGCGTCGATTACCAGATGGGCGGCACGATGGCGGCGGGCGGCGCGATCGGGTCGCTGATCGGCGGCGTCATCTTCCGCCTGCTCCAGAAAAGCGGGCAGATCGATACGGCGGTCGGCCTGCTCTATGTCTTCTTCCTCGGCGGGATCGGCCTGCTGATGCTGCGCGAGGCGGTGGGCACCCTCGTGCGGCAGCGTAGTCCCGGCGCCGCGCCGGCAGCCGCGCCGCGCCGCCATCATCCGTTGATCGCGATGTTGCCGCTGCGCTGGCGCTTCTATCGTTCGGGCCTCTATATCTCGCCGCTCGCGCCGCTGGTCGTCGGCATCGGCATCGGCATCCTGACGGTGCTGCTGGGCGTTGGCGGCGGCTTCATCGTCGTGCCGGCGATGATCTACCTGCTCGGCATGTCGACGCGCGTGGTGATCGGCACCTCGCTGTTCCAGACCCTCTTCACCGCCGCCGCCGCGACGATGATCCACGCCACCTCCACCAAGGCGGTGGACATCGTGCTCGCCGTCCTGCTGCTCGTCGGCAGTGTCACCGGCGCGCAGATCGGCGCACGTTTTGCCTCCAAACTGAAGCCAGAATGGCTGCGCCTGATCCTCGCGCTGATCGTTCTGACGGTGGCGCTGCGCATGGCGCTGGGCCTCGGCTGGCGCCCGGGCGAGATCTATACGGTGCAGCCGTTATGAGGCGCGCCGTCGCCCTCCTGACCCTCCTCGCGCCGCTGCTGCTGGCGGCGACGAAGCCGGTGCTCGTCCCCGACGTGTCCCAGCGCGAGATCAACATCGTCTACAGCTTTACGGGCGCCGAACTGCTGTTGTTCGGCGCGATCCTCTATCCGGGCGGCCGCGCGCCCGACAAGCCGGCCGATATCGTCGTGGTCGTCAAGGGGCCGAGCCAACCGGTGATCCTGCGCGAAAAGCAGAAGATCGCGGGTATCTGGATCAATGCGGACAGCGCCCGCTTCCGCTCCGTCCCGGTTTACTATGCGGTCGCCGCGTCGCGCCCGCTCGATACGCTGGTCGACGATCGCACCGCCGCGATCTACGAACTCGGGCTGCGCAACATCGCGCTCTCGCCCGCCAGCAGCGCGCTGCCCGACGTGCAGAAACGGTTCGAGGCCGGGCTCGTCGATCTCAAGCGACGCACCGCGCTCTATGCCGAGACGCCGGGCGGCGTGGAGATCAGCGAAGGCGTCCTCTATCGCGCGCGCATCGCGATCCCGGCGCGCGCGCCGCCCGGCAAATATACGGCCGAGACATTCCTGATCCAGGACGGCCGCGTGGTCGCGGCGGCGGTGCGCGACATCACGGTCGACACGTCAGGGTTCGAACGGTTCATCTCCGGCGCCGCGCGGAACTGGTCCTTCACCTACGGCCTGTTCGCCGTGGCGATTTCGGTGGCGCTCGGCTGGGGCGCCGGGGCGGCCTTCCGCCGGTTCTGACAGACGTGAGAGGAAATTAACACTCTCTCGCCTAGCATGGTCCGCCATGTTGATGAACGATATCGCAGCCGCCCCCGCATCGGAGGTCCGCGCCGACGGCCTGGAGATTGGGCGCGTCCTCGAAATAGCCGGATCGGGCTCGCAGATCAGCTTCGACGCGCCGATCCTCGCGGGCCTTGGTGAGCATTCCGATCCCGCGATCGCGATGGCGGGGCAGGTGGGCAGCCAGGTGAAGATCGGCATGGGCGGCCGCTGGCTGGTGGCCAACGTCCGCGCGCTGCGCCTCGCCGATGCGGTGAGCGATCTCGTCCTCGCCGCGATCGATTTCATCGGCGAGGGTGAGGAGGACCCCTTTTCGGGGCGGCTCGTCAATTTCCGCCGGGGCGTCACCCGCTATCCGTTGCCCGGCGCGCGCGTCTTTCCGCTGTCGGGCGAAGAGATGAAGCAGATGTACGCCGCCGATGAGCGCGCCCATGTCGAGATCGGGACCGTCCATCCCACCACCGACATTCGTGCCGCCCTTTACGTCGACGCGCTGCTCGGCAAGCATTTCGCGCTACTTGGATCGACCGGCACCGGCAAGTCCACCGCCACCGCGCTGATCCTACACCGCATCTGCGAAATGGCCCCCGAGGGGCATATCGTGATGATCGATCCGCACGGCGAATATGCCGCCGCCTTCAAGGGCACAGGCGAGATATTCGACGTCGATAATCTGGCGATGCCCTATTGGCTGATGAATTTCGAGGAGCATTGCGAGGTGTTCGTCGTCTCCTCCGGCGCGGACCGGCAGGTGGATTGCGACATTCTCGCCAAATGCCTGCTCGCCGCGCGTAGCAAGAGCCGCGCCGCCGACGGGCTGTCGAAACTGACGGTCGACAGCCCCGTGCCCTATCTGCTGTCGGACCTCACCAACATCATCCAGACCGAGATGGGGAAGATGGACAAGGCCGGCGGCACCGCGCCCTATATCCGGCTGAAGAGCAAGATCGACGAGATCAAGGCCGATCCGCGCTACAGTTTCATGTTCTCAGGGATGCTGGTGGCGGACAGCATGGCGGCGTTCCTTGCCAAGATCTTCCGCCTGCCGGGCGTGGGCAAGCCGATCTCGATCATCGATGTCTCGGGTGTGCCGTCGGACATCACGTCGGTGGTGGTGGCGACGCTGTCGCGGCTGGTGTTCGATTATGCGATCTGGGCGCGGGGCGAGGCGCGGCGGCCGATCCTGCTCGTCTGCGAGGAGGCGCATCGCTACATTCCCGCCGACGACAGGGCGGCAGGCGCGGCGGTGCGCCGTATTCTCGAACGGATCGCCAAGGAGGGCCGCAAATATGGCGTCTCGCTGGGCCTCGTCACGCAGCGGCCGTCCGACCTTGCGGAGGGCGTGCTCTCGCAATGCGGCACGATCATCTCGATGCGGCTCAATAACGAGCGCGACCAGGCGCACGTGCGATCGGCGATGCCCGAGGGCGCGCGCGGCTTCCTCGATTCGATCGCGGCGCTGCGCAACCGCGAATGTATCGTCTGCGGCGAAGGCGTCGCCATCCCGGTGCGCGTGATCTTCGACGATCTGGAGCCGGAGAAATGCCCCGCTTCGCTCGACCCCTCCTTCAGCCAGCTATGGACCCAGGCCGGCGGCGAGGCCGAGACGCTGACGCGCGTGGTACGGCGCTGGCGCAGTCAGGGGCGTTGAGGCCTGGCATCCGCGTCACGTACCCCGTCATTCCCGCGAAGGCGGGAATTCATAATACGGCCCGTTTCGCCTTTTCGGCACCGACAGAGTGTATGGATTCCCGCCTGCGCGGGAATGACAGGATAGAAAGTGGGCGCCTGCCCGATCAGCCCTGCTTCGGGCTATTCTTCTTCGGCGTGGCGTCGGCGCTGTCTTGCGCCTTGTCGTCGCGTCTTGCGGTCGCCGCGGGGACGGCGAGCAGGCGCGAGAGGGTGGACTTGAAACGGTGGAGATCGTTGCCGACGAGCCGGTCGGTCGAGGTGAATTTCACCGACAGCGGGTTGATCGCCTTGCCGTTGCGATAGACTTCGTAATGCAGATGCGGGCCGGTCGAAAGGCCGGTCGATCCGACATAGCCGATGATTTGGCCCTGCTTGACATGCTGGCCCACCCTGGCGGCGATGCGGCTCATATGCGCGTAGCCTGTTTCCATGCCGCCGCCATGCTTCAGCTTGACGTAATTGCCGTGGCCGCCGTGTCGCCCGGCAAATTCGACAACACCGGCCGTCGCCGCCTTGATCGGCGTTCCGTAAGGCACGCCGATATCGACGCCCTTGTGAAAGCGGGTATAGCCCAGGATCGGGTGGCGTCGCTTGCCGAAGGACGAGGTCTGATGGCCGCCCGATACGGGCATCGTCATGCCGTCATGCGTCCGGCCGACGCCCGATGCCTCATACCATTCGGTCTTGCCGCCGCTCGTCCATTTGAGGAGCTGGGTCTTCTGCTTCTTGCCCCGGTCGAGCCCGGCATAGAGCAGGTCGCCCGTCTCCACCTCGCCGGTTTCGGCGCGACGCTGCTCGATGATGAGGTCGAAGCTGTCGCCCGATCGCACGTCGCGCCCGATCGAGAGGCGTGTCGAGAGGGCGCGGATATAGGCCTCCACCGCACGTGCCGGCGCGCCCGCCGCGCGCGCGGAGGCGTAGAGGCTGGACCCGACGCGCCCTTCGATGCGTAAAGGCGTATTGTCCACCGCGATCGGTATGCGGCGCAGCGTCAACGCACCGTCGACACGCTCCACCGCCAGCTTGAGATCGAAACGGGCGCGGAAAGCGAGATGGTCGAGCGGGCGCGCCGCGGCCTTGCTCGGGCGGCGGCCGAGTGTGATGTCCATGCGCGTGCCGGCCTTGAGATCGCCGAGCGGGGTCGCGCCGGCGACCATGTTCGCCACCTTCTTCGCCTCGTCCCGCGCGATGCCGGCGCGTTCGAGGGCGCGCGCGAAGCCGTCGCCCTGTCCCAAGGTGGCGACGAGATCGAGCGAGGGCCGTTCAGGTGTCTCGGCCAGCGGTTCGACCACATCCGTAGCCGCCATGCGCCGTCCGGTGTCCGCGCCATAAGCGAGCGGGCTGATCGCCAGCGCGCGCGCCTCGGCATATTGGGCGGGCGGCATGGCAGGCGCGGTGGCGGCGGGCAGCGGGCCGAAACGCGGGGTGAAGGCGAGGGCGGCGGCGCAAAGCGCGGTGCAGGTGGCGAGGCCGCGAAACCATTCTCGCGAGCCGATCCGCGCGCCAAGATCGACGACGAGATCGAGATCGGCCAACCGCTCGCCCCAGGCCGGCCCGGCGGGGGCGCGAAAACCGGTCGCGGCCGAATCGAACGCCAAGGCCGCCGCGCCGCCGCCTTGCCCGATCAGAGCGTCCCTTTGCTGATACAAGGCCCAGTGCCCCCCGCAGTTACGTGCCCTATGGCCGCGTTACCGCATACCGAGCAAGAGGAGTGTGCACCACGCCGGTTAATGTCAAATTAAAGTCATTGAGAAACCCGTAACTTGCGGTGAGTCGCGCCTTCGGCGGGGCAGGGCGAATCCGGTGCGGGAACCGCGCTCGGCTCTTGCCTTTGCCGCGTTGCCGCACGATGTTGCTCCTCGCCATGCCGCGTGCTCCCGCCAGCCCGGTCGTCGCCGTCCTCGGCCCGACCAATACCGGCAAGACCTACCTTGCGATCGAACGAATGTGCGGCCACTCCTCCGGGCTGATCGGCTTTCCGCTGCGCCTGCTGGCGCGCGAGGTCTATGAGCGGGTGGTGAAAATCAAGGGCGCGGCGAGCGTCGCGCTGATCACCGGCGAGGAAAAGATCGTGCCCGATACGGCGCGCTGGTTCCTCACCACGGCCGAATCCATGCCGATCGATCGCGACTTCGCCTTCGTCGGCCTCGACGAGGCGCAATTGGGCGCAGACCCGGAACGCGGCCATGTCTTCACGGATCGCCTGCTGCGCGCGCGAGGCCGCGAGGAGACGATGATCCTCGGTTCCTCGACGCTGCGGCCGATGCTGCGCGCGCTGGTGCCAGAGGCGGAGATCGTGGGCCGGCCCCGTTTTTCCACGCTCAGCTATGCGGGGGCCGCAAAATTGTCGCGCCTGCCGCCGCGATCGGCGATCGTCGCCTTCTCCGCCGAGGAGGTCTATGCCGTGGCCGAGATGCTGCGGCGGTTGCGTGGGGGCGCGGCGGTGGTGATGGGCGCGCTTTCGCCGCATACGCGCAATGCGCAGGTTGCGATGTTCCAGGCTGGTGAGGTGGACTATCTCGTCGCCACCGACGCGATCGGCATGGGGCTCAACATGGATGTGGCGCATGTCGCCTTCGCCTCGCTCACCAAGTTCGATGGGAGGCGCACGCGGCGGCTGACGGTGGCCGAGATGGCGCAGATCGCCGGCCGCGCCGGGCGGCATCAGCGCGACGGCACCTTCGGTACGCTGAGCGTCGCCGGCGGACGCGGCGGCTTTGAGGAGGAGGAGATCGCGGCGATCGAGGAGCATCGCTTCCCCCCGCTCGATTTCCTCTATTGGCGCGAGGGGAAGCCCGACCCCTCCTCGCCCGACGCGCTGATCGCGAGCCTCGAGCGCAAGCCCGATGACGCCGTGCTGCGCGCCGCGCCCGAGGCGATCGACCTCGCCGTGCTCAAGCGACTGGCGGCCGAGCCCTGGGTGCGCGAGCGGGCGAAGGGCCCGGCGATGACGCTGCGCCTGTGGGCGGCGTGCGGCCTGCCCGATTTTCGCAAAACAGGAGCGGAACCCCACAGCCGCCTTGTTGCGCGGCTGTTCCGTCATCTGAGCGAAGGCAACGGCCATGTGCCGGTGCCCTGGTTCGCCGCCGAGCTGGCGCGCCTCGACAGTGCGCAAGGCGATGTCGAGACGCTGGCCGACCGGCTCGCTTCGGTGCGCACCTGGGCCTATATCGCGCACCGCCCCGACTGGCTGGCCGAACCCGTCAAATGGGCCGAACGGACGCGCGCGCTGGAAGAAAAGCTGTCCGATGCGCTCCACCAGCGGCTGACGCAGCGCTTCGTCGATCGGCGAACCGCCGTGCTGATGCGCGATCTGGGCGCGCGCGGGGCCGATCAATTGCCGGTGACGATCGAGGAGGACGGCGTCGTTGCGGTCGATGGCGAGCCGATCGGACGGCTCGAAGGCTTTCGCTTCCGTGCCGACCATCTCGAACGCCATGCCGACATGAAGCGGCTGATGGCGGCGGCCGAGCGGCGGCTGGGCGGCGAACTGGCGCGGCGCGCCCGTTCGCTCGTCGCCGATGAGGATACCGCCTTCACGCTCGCCACCGATGCAGGTCGCCCCGTCGCTCTCTTCTGGCGCGGCGCGATCGTCGCGCGGCTCGAGCGGGGGCGCACGCTGCTGCAACCAAAAATTCGCCTCTACAAGGCGCTCGATGCGCTCTCGCCCGACGACCGTAAGGCCGTAGCGGAACGGCTCGATACATGGATCGCGCGGGAGGGCACGCGCGCGCTCGGGCCGCTCGCCGCGATCACGGCCGCCGCGCGCGATCCGGATCGGCCGCCAGCGTTGCGCGCGCTGTTCGCGCCGCTTGCCGAGACGGGCGGTATCCTGCCGCGCGCTGTGGGCGAGACGGCGATTGCCGCGCTCGACCGGCCGATGCGGCAGGCGGCGGCAAAGCTGGGCATCAAGCTCGGCACGCTCGACATCTATCTGCCCGCGCTGCTGAAGCCCGAGGCGATACGCTGGCGGCTCGCGCTTGCCGCCGCACAGGACGGGGTGGCGATGCCCGAACTGCCGACGCCGGGCGCCGCGACGCTGCCGACGCCGGGCGATGCCGACCAGTGCGACGCCTGGATGCGCGCCGGCTTTCGCCCCTTGGGCGCGCAGATGCTGCGTGTCGATCTCGTCGAGCGACTGGCCCGGATCGCGCATGACGGACGGCCCCGCCCGAACGATGCCAACACGAACGCCAAGGGTGGCGGGAAGGGAAGCGGCCGCGCGCCCTTTGCGCCCGATCCCGCGCTAGCCGTTTCGCTGGGCCTGCGCCCGCCGAGTTTCGCGCAGCTCATGCTGGCGCTCGGCTTTCGGCCGGCCGAGCCCGCGGGGGGGCGGGCGGCGCATTCCCACTGGGTGTGGCGCGGTGCGCGGCGGCCACGGCCCGCCCCCGCGCCCCGCCCGGGCAATGCCTTCGCCGCGCTCGCCGGCCTCTGGTCCGATGGCTGAGGCGCCCACGAGCCTGCGGCTCGACAAATTCCTGTGGTTCGTCCGCCTGACGAAGACGCGGGGGCTGGCGCAGACGGTGGCCGAGGCGGGGCATGTCCGCATCGGCGGCCGCGTCGTCGATCGCGCGCATGCGACGGTGCGCATCGGCGACGTGCTGAGCTTTCCCTTGCATGGGCGGGTGCGCGTGATCCGGATCGAAGCGCTGCCCGCCCGGCGCGGCCCGGCCGAGGCGGCGCGTGCCTGCTATACCGATCTGTCGCCGCCATCTGCGAACGTCTCGCAGAAGCCCGCGACTTATTGACGTGCCCGCGCCCGCGCCATAGCAGGGCGGCGCACGTCCACGGAGCCACGATCCATGACCTACGTCGTCACCGATGCCTGCATCCGCTGCAAGTATATGGACTGTGTCGAAGTCTGTCCGGTCGACTGTTTCTACGAGGGCGAGAACATGCTCGTCATCAACCCGTCGGAATGCATCGATTGCGGCGTGTGCGAACCGGAATGCCCGGCCGAGGCGATCCTGCCCGATACCGAAAGCGGGCTGGAGCAGTGGCTGGAGCTCAACGCCACCTTCTCCGCGCAATGGCCGAACATCACCCGCAAGCGCGAGGAACCGGCCGACGCCGAGGAGCATAAGGGCGAAGCGGGCAAATATGAGAAATATTTCTCGCCCGAGCCTGGCCAGGGCGACTGAGCGCAAGCTACCTTTCCCGGCGCGCGTGAGGCCGAATCGCGCGAAGCTGGCATTTTCCGCACGAATCTGTTACAAGGGCGCGTCGAAACGGATGCCTCACGCGTCCGTATCAAGGAATGTGCGGAATAGATCGCTATTTTCCGCTGACGGCAGTCGCGCTGCTGGCAAACGCAGGCTTGCACGTGGCGCTGACCGGGCAGGGTATGGCGATTCTCCCTCGGGAAAGGTGAAAATATGGCTGCCAAGGCGCTGAGTTTCGTCGTCGGCGATTACGTAGTGTATCCCAAGCATGGCGTCGGTCGCGTCATCGAATTGCAGAGCCAGGAAATCGCTGGCACGCATCTGGAACTCTATGTCCTCCGTTTCGAGAAAGAGCGGATGACGCTGCGCGTGCCCACCAACAAGGCCGAAGCCGTCGGCATGCGCAAGCTGTCGTCGAACGTGACGTTGCAGGAGGCGCTGACAACGCTCAAGGGCAAGCCGAAGGTCAAGCGGACAATGTGGTCGCGGCGTGCGCAGGAATATGAAGCGAAGATCAATTCGGGCGACCTCGTCTCGATCGCCGAGGTGGTGCGCGACCTGTTCCGCGCCGAAGACCAGCCCGAGCAGAGCTATTCGGAGCGTCAGATTTTCGAAGCGGCCGCGAGCCGCCTCGCGCGCGAGTTGGCGGCGATGGAGAATGTCGACGAGCCGACCGCGCAGGAGAAGATTCTTGATATTTTGCGCGCCGCCGCGGCGATCTACAACAGCGTCAAATAGGCTCTTCCGTACCGGGTGAGCCCGAAAAGGCGGCCTTCTTCGCGGAAGGCCGCCTTTTTCATTTGGCGTCACGGCAACGCATCGCCCGCGCCCGCGTTCGATGTCATAGTCTGTCGCAAGGGAGTTTGTTGATGGCCGCGATCCGTCTGGGCACCAAGCGCGTCGAAAAGCCGTGGGGACGTCGCACTTTATGGCCGGGCTTCGCCGACGTTCCCGAAGGCGGCGAGCCGGTGGGCGAAGTGTGGTTCGAGGCGCCGGCGGGGCAGGACCCGGTGCTGCTCGTCAAATATCTGTTCACCAGCGAGAAATTGTCGGTGCAGGTTCATCCCGACAACGCCGAGGCCCATGCGCGTGGCTATCCGCGTGGCAAGGACGAGGCGTGGGTGGTGCTGGCCGCCGATCCCACCGCCGCGATCGCGATCGGCATGCGCGAGACGATCAGCAAGGACGAACTGCGCGCCTCCGCGCTCGACGGCTCGATCGAGGAGAAGCTGGACTGGAAGCCGGTACGCGCTGGCGACGTCTATTATTCGCCGGCGGGTACGGTGCACGCGATCGGCGCGGGGCTGACGCTGATCGAGGTGCAGCAGAATGTCGATCTCACCTACCGTCTCTACGATTACGGCCGGGGGCGCGAGCTGCATCTGGACGACGGCGTCGCCGTCTCCGACCCGGTTCCCTATGTTGCGCCCTACGTGCCGCGCGAGGTTTCGCCTGGACGAACCTTGTTCGCCGAAGGGCCGGCTTTCGTCCTCGAACGCTGGAAATTGGGCGGGGAGCGCGCGATCACGCCGCCGAAAGAGCGCCCCGTCTGGCTGATCCCGCTCAACCGGGCCGGGATGATCGACGGAAGCTCTTTCGACGCGGGCGGCGTCTGGCTGGCCAAGGACGAGGCGCGTCTGGCGCTGGCCGACGATGCCGAACTGGTGGTCGCCTATCCGGGAGATGATTGGATTCCGACGCTGGGACAGGGATGACCGGTTACGCCTCGTCGAGGCCATAGCCTCGCAGGAAGAGCGCGATCGCCTCGTCGAGCATTTCGGCGGGCTCCAGCGGCGGGCGGCAACATTCCCCTTCGCCGAACAGCGCGCGCGTCTGCGGCGCATGGATGATGAGGCCGAGGAAGAATTCGGCAGCCAGCGCGGGATTGGCGATTGTCGCGCGCCCTTCGTCGGCCCAGCGGGCGAACAAAGCGGCCAATTGCTCGACTGCCGGCACATGCGCGGCCTTGTAAAGCATATGGCCGAACCCCGGATCGCGTAGCGTTTCGGCCATTACGAGGCGCATCAGCCGGATCGTCGCGGGATCCATGAAGCCTTCGTGCAAGGTCAGGGCGATCGCCCGCAGCGTCGCCGCAGGGCCATCGGCGGCGGCGATGATCGCGTCGATCCGCCCGAGCTTTTCGAAGCGCTGCTCGGCAACGATAGCGGCCAGAAGGCCCAGCTTGTTCTCGAACAGATCATAGAGCGTCGTCAGCGATCCGCCCGAATGGCGGACGATCTCGCTCAGGCTCACCGCTTCGTAGCCGCGCTCCAGAAACAGCGTTGTCGCCGCCGCGATCATCGCACGCCTGCGTCTCTCCCGCCGTGCCGCCGCGCTACCCGATTCTCCGCTGCCGTCGATGATGATCGCCATCCTTGATTGTGCAACGCACAAGTTCCTGTTGACACTAGTGTAGCGATCATTACACATCGCCTCAAGCGGCGTCGCCATCCGGTCGTGCCGCTGATAAGTTATTATACATGCTTGGGCCATCCGTCAGGAGTCGGGCCTTGCGAAAAGGGGACGCGGACGCGGATGCTCGCTACACGTATCTTCCCGTCAGCCATGCTGCTCCTGCCGGTGCTGCTGCTTGGCGGCTGTGGCAAGCAGGGGGCGCCAACGCCTCCGCCGCCGGCTGTCGACGTCATAACCCTGCAGGCGCAGCCCGTGACCGACGTGGTCGAGCTGCCCGCGCGCACGCAAGCGGTGCGCACCGCCGAAGTGCGCGCGCGCGTCGACGGTATTGTCGAGCGGCGTCTCTACGAGGAAGGCACTGACGTAAAGGCGAATCAACCGCTGTTCCGCATCGATCCGCGCCAGAATCAGGCGGCTTATGACGCGACGATGGCGACGCTGGCGCGTGCACGGGCGACGGCGGTGAATGCGCGCCAGGTCGTCGCGCGCTATGCGCCGCTGGTGAAGCAGCAGGCGGTGAGCAGCCAGGAATATGATGCCGCCGTCGCCGCCGAGCGGCAGGCGGAGGCCGATGTCGCCTCGGCCAAGGCGCAGGCGGATCGCGCGCGCCTCGACCTCAACTATACCGTCGTCACCGCGCCGATCGCCGGCCGCGCCGGCCGCGCGCAGGTGACGGAAGGAGCATTGGTCAGCGCCAGCCAGGCGACGCTGATGACGACGGTGGAGCAGGTCGACCCGATCTACGTCAACTTCTCGCAATCGAGCAGCCAGTTGCTGGCCCTGCGCCGCAACATCACCGCCGGCCGGGTCAAGGTGCCCAATCTCGATCGTATTCGCGTGCGGCTCGTGCTCGAGGACGGCAGCACCTATGCCTATGTCGGCCATCTCGACTTCCTCGATCTGGCGGTGGACGAGAATACCGGCACGGTGTCGTTGCGCGCCGAATTCCCCAATCCGCAGCGGCTGTTGCTGCCGGGCCAGTTCGTCCGCGCGAAGATCGAGGTGGGATCGGCACAAGGCATCATGGTGCCGCAGCGCGCGGTGCAGGTGACGCCGCAAGGCGCGCAGGTGTTCGTCGTCGGCGCGAACAATATCGCGGCGGCGCGCCCGGTGAAGGTCGGCAATCTCGAGGGCGATTCCTGGGTGATAACTTCCGGGCTGAAGCCGGGCGACCGGGTGATCGTCAACGGTCTGCAGAAGGTGCGCGCGGGTTCGCCGGTGACGATCGCGAAGCCGGGCGCCAAACCCGAGGCAAAACCCGCCGCGGCGGCGGGCAAGTAACGGACAGCCCGGCATGATCTCCCGCTTCTTCGTGGATCGCCCGGTTTTCGCCTGGGTGATCGCACTCGGCATCGCGCTGGCCGGCGTGCTGGCGCTGCTGAGCCTGCCGATCGAGCAATATCCCTCTGTGGCGCCGCCGTCGCTGACGATCAGCGTCACCTATCCGGGCGCCGACGCGGAGACGCTGGAAACCAACGTCACCCAGGTGATCGAGCGCGAGCTGAACGGTGTCGAGGGTTTCCTCTACATGTCGTCGAGCAGTCAGTCGAACGGCACCGCCTCGATCACCATCACCTTTAAGTCGGGCACCGACATCGATTATGCGCAGGTGGAGGTGCAGAACCGGCTCAGCCGCGTCGAGCAGCGCCTGCCCGAGGAGGTGCGTCGTCAGGGCATCCAGGTCAACAAGGCCAATTCGGGCTTCCTGCTGGTGGTCGTGCTCACGTCGAAGAGCGGCACGACGACGCCGCTCGAACTGGGCAACGTCGCTTATTCGCAAGTGATGGACGAGCTGCGCCGCGTGCCTGGCGTCGGCGACCTCAGGCTGTTCGGATCGCAATATGCGATGCGCATCTGGCTCGATCCGCAAAAACTGGCTGCCTACAAGCTTTCGGCATCCGAAGCGCTTGCTGCGGTGCAGGAGCAGAATAGCCAGACGGCGGGCGGCCAGCTCGGCGATCAGCCGATCGCGCATGATGCCGAACTCAACGCCACCATCATCACGCAGAACCGCTTCACCAATGCCGAGCAGTTCGCGAACATCATCCTGCGCGCCAACCCCGATGGATCGACGATCCGCCTCGGTGATGTGGCGCGGGTCGAGCTGGGGGCGGCCAGCTATCTGTCGCAGAATGATTTCGACGGACGGCCGATGGCGGGCATCGCGGTGCAGACCGTGCCGGGCGCCAACGCGCTCGCCACCGCCAAGGGCGTGCGCGCGCGCATGGCCGAGCTGTCGTCGAGCCTGCCGGCGGACGTGCAGTGGGCGATTCCCTACGACGTCTCGCCCTTCATCACGACATCGGTGCATGAGGTGGTGAAGACGCTGATCGAGGCGATGATCCTCGTCTTCCTGGTGATGTTCCTGTTCCTGCAGAATCTGCGCTCGACCTTCATCACCGCGATCGTCGTGCCAATCGCGCTGTCAGGCGCCTGCCTGGGCCTGTGGCTGTTCGGCTTCTCGATCAATGTGCTGACCTTGTTCGGCATGGTGCTCGCCATCGGCATTCTCGTCGACGACGCGATCGTCGTTATCGAGAATGTCGAGCGGATCATGGCCGAGGAACATCTCGGCCCGCGCGAGGCGACGCTGAAGGCGATGGGCCAGATTACGGGCGCGATCATCGGCATCACGCTGGTTCTGATCGCGGTGTTCATTCCGATGGCCTTCTTCCCCGGATCGACGGGCGGAATCTATCGACAGTTTTCGGTGACGCTCGCCGTCTCTATTGCCTTTTCGGCGCTGCTGGCGCTCACCCTCACGCCCGCTTTGTGCGCGAGCATGCTGAAGCCGCACGATCCCGACGCGCCGCGACACCGTTTCGCCTTCGCCGATCGCTTCTTCGGGGGCTTCAATTCCTGGTTCGGGCGGACCACCGCACGCTATCAGGGGCGTGTCGGCAAGATGCTCACGCGGCCGCTGCGCTGGCTGGCGGTCTTCATCCTCACCGTCGGGCTGACATTCGTGCTGTTCCAACGGCTGCCCGGCGGCTTCCTGCCGTCAGAGGACCAGGGCAACCTTATCTCGATCGTCCAGGCGCCGCCGGGCGCGACCTCCGAACGCACCGACGAGGCGATCAAACAGATGACCGCCTTCTATACCGCCCAGCCGCAGGTGGAGCATTATATCCTCGTGCGCGGCTTCAGCTTCTTCGGGCAGGGGCAGAGCGCGGCGATCATGTTCGTCATCCTGAAGCCGTGGGAGGACCGGCCCGGCAAGGCCAATTCGGTCGACGCGCTGATCGGCAAGGCGATGGGCGCGCTCTCGCAGGTCAAGCAGGCGATGATCTTCGCGGTCAACCAGCCGCCAATTCCCGAACTCGGCAATGCCAGCGGCTTCGCGCTCCGGCTCGAGGATCGCGGCGGGCTTGGCCATCAGGCGCTGATGCAGGCGCAGGGGCAATTGCTGGGGCTTGCCGCGCAAAGCAAGATGCTGGTGGGCGTGCGTCCGGAGGGGATGGAGGATTCGCCGCAGCTCCGCGTGCAGATCGATCGGGTGAAGGCGCGCGCGCTGGGCCTGTCGATCGGTGACGTCAACGCGACGCTGTCGATCGCTTTCGGCTCGGCCTATGCGAACGACTTCAATCATGAAGGCCGGGTGCTCCAGGTCCTCCTTCAGGCCGACGCGCCCTATCGGATGACGCCGCAGGACGTGCTCGACCTGCGCGTGCGCAACGACAAGGGCGAGATGGTGCCGTTCGGCGCCTTCACCACCGCCGAATGGACGTCGGGGCCGCCTCAGTTGCAGCGTTATAACGGCTATCCCTCGCTCTCCGTCTCGGGCATGGCTGCGCCGGGCTATTCCTCCGGCCAGGCGATGGACGAGATGGAGCGGCTGGCCGCGCAGCTCCCCGACGGAATCGACTATGAATGGACCGGCACCTCGTTCGAGGAGCGGCAGTCGGCGGGGCAGGTGGGCGCATTGCTCGGCCTGTCGCTGGTGGTCGTGTTCCTGCTGCTCGCCGCGCTTTATGAAAGCTGGACGGTGCCGATCGCGGTGCTGCTGGTCGTGCCGCTCGGCGTGCTGGGGGCGGTGCTGCTCTCGATGCTGCGCGGCATGAGCGCGGACGTCTATTTCAACGTCGGCCTCATTACGATCATCGGCCTTGCCGCCAAGAATGCGATCCTGATCGTCGAATTCGCGATCGAGCGCGAAGAGGAAGGCCGATCGGTGATGGAGGCGACGCTCGACGCGGTGAAGCTGCGTCTGCGGCCGATCCTGATGACGTCCTTCGCCTTCGTCTTCGGCATGGTGCCGCTCTTCTTCGCGAGTGGCGCTGGCTCCGCCAGCCGCCGCGCGGTCGGCACGGGCGTGATGGGGGGCATGATCGCGGCAACCCTCCTGGGTATCTTCTTCATTCCGGTCTTCTACATCGCGGTACGCAAATGGCTGACGCGCAAGACGCCGGTATCGGTCGCGGCGGAGCGGGACCATGACTAAGCCGTTCCGCCTGGCCCTCGCGCTCACCGGCGCCTCGCTGCTTTCGGCGTGCAACCTCGCGCCGCCGAACACGCGGCCGCCCTTCGCCGCCGCACCCGAATATCCGGCCGAATACGCGCCCCACCTCGGCGACCGGAAGGCGACGAAGATCGGCTGGCGCGATTATTTCACCGATCCCCGGCTACAGGCCGTCATCCAGATGGCGCTCGACAATAATCGCGACCTGCGCGTCTCGGTGGCGCGGATCGAGCAGGCGCGCGGCCAATATCGGATCGACGCGGCGGCACGCCTGCCCGAGCTGGACGCCAATGCCAGCGCGACACGCAGCCGGACGCTGGGCTTCACCTTCGGGCCCGATGGCCTGCCGACGACCGGCCCCGTTACCGGCAACAATTACAAGATCGGCATCGGCGTCACCGCCTTCGAACTCGATTTCTGGGGGCGCGTGCGCAACATGACCGAGGCGGCGCGCGCCTCCTATCTCTCGACAGTGGCGGCGGAACGCGCCTTCCGCCTGTCGCTGATCCGCGATGTCGCGATCAATTATCTCACCGCGCGCGAACTGGCCGAACGGATCGAGATCGCCGAGGCGACGGTGAAGAGCCGCGACGAGGGGCTACGCATCGCGCGTCTGCGCCTCAACGCCGGCGTCACCTCCGCGCTCGATTATCGCCAGGCGGAGACGCTGCTGACGCAGGCCGAGACCGAACTGGCCTCGCTCAAGCTGCAACGCGCGCAGACGCGGGATTATTCCTATGTGCTGATCGGCCGTCCGGTGCCCGACGACCTGCCCGATCCGCTACCGATGGCGCAGCAGGGCATCGTGCGCGACATAGGCCCCGGCCTCCCCTCCGAACTGCTCGAGAACCGGCCCGACGTGATCGCCGCCGAGGAGCAGCTCCGCGCGGCGCGGGCGAATATCGGCGTCGCGCGCGCGGCCTTCTTCCCCTCGATCACGTTGACGGGCAATGCCGGCTATGCCTCCACCAAGCTCAAGGATCTGTTCGGATCGGACGGGCTGACGTGGAGCTTCGGCCCCTCGATCGATCTGCCGATTTTCGACTGGGGACGGCGCGAGGGGCAACTTACCGTCGCCACCGCCGAGGAGAAGATCGCGCTCGCCACCTATGAGAAGGCGGTGCAGACCGCGTTCCGCGAAGTGGCGGACGGTCTGGCGGGGCGGCGCTATCTGGCCGAGCAGATCGCTGCGCAGGAGCGGGCGCTCACCTCGCAGCGCCACCTCGCAGAGCTGGCGCGCGCGCGTTACCTGAACGGCGTCGCCCAATATATCGAGGTGCTGGATGCCGAGCGGAACCTCTTCTCCGCCGAGCAGACGATGATTAGCCTGCGTGCGCAGGACCTGCAGAATCTGGTGTCGCTCTACGTCGCGCTGGGCGGCGGCGTGACGGCCGAGGAATAGCTTCAGCGCCCGGCCCGATAGGCCTTGTACCATTCGACGAAGCGGGGGATGCCGACCTCGATCGGCGTGGTGGGCGCGAAGCCGAGGTCACGCTGCGTCGCGCTGATGTCGGCATAGGTGGCGGGGGCATCGCCGGGCTGCATCGGCTTGTTGATGCGGATCGCCTTGCGGCCGCACGCCTCCTCGATCAGCGCGATCAGCTTGCCCAGTTCCTCGGCGCGATTGTTGCCGATATTGTAGAGCCGATGCGGCGAGAGGCTGCCGCCCGTCTTGCGTTGCCCGTCGTCGGGCGGGGGATTGTCGTGCGCGGCGATGACGCCCGAAATGATGTCGTCGATGAAGGTGAAGTCGCGGCGCATGTCGCCGTCGTTGAACACGGTGATCGGCTCGCCCGCCAGAATCGCTTTGGTGAACAGCCACACCGCCATGTCGGGCCGCCCCCATGGGCCGTAAACGGTGAAGAAGCGCAGGCCCGTCGCGGGCAGCCGATAAAGATGGGCGTAGGTTTCGCTCATCAGTTCGTCCGCTTTCTTGGTGGCGGCATAGAGCGACAGCGGTTGATCGACGCGATCCTCGACGCGGAAAGGCAGGCTGTCATTGCCGCCATAGACCGAGGAAGAGGAGGCGTAGACGAAATGGGCGACGCCGCGGTGGCGCGCCACCTCCAGCATGTTCAGATGGCCGAACAGGTTCGACTGAGCATAAGCGCGCGGATTTTCGATCGAGTAGCGCACCCCCGGCTGCGCGCCCAGATGCACGATCCGGTCGAAGGCATGGCCATCCAGCGCCCGCTCCAGCGCCGCATGATCCGCGAAATCGACTGGCAGGAAGGTGAAGCGATCGCTACCCACCGCCGCCAGCCGGTCGCGTTTCAGGCGAACGTCATAATAATCGTTCAGGCTGTCGATGCCGATGACGCTGTCGCCCCGCGCGACCAGCCTGCGCGCGAGGTGGAAACCGATGAAGCCGGCCGCTCCGGTGATCAAGGTCGTCATGGCCGGCTGCCTTATCGCGGACGAGTGGCCTCGCGCAATCGGCAAGCCGCGTTGCGATGCCGCACCGTTCGGCTATACGGCATCACCACCGCAATGATGGAGCGAACATGCGTATAGCGATGATCGGCACGGGATATGTCGGGCTCGTGTCAGGCGCATGTTTCTCCGATTTCGGTCATGAGGTCATCTGCGTCGACAAGGACGCGGCGAAGATCGCGTCCTTGGACAAGGGCATCATGCCGATCTACGAGCCCGGTCTTGCCGAGTTGGTGGCGGGCAATGTCCGCGCGGGGCGGCTGTCCTTCACCACCGATCTGGCGAGCGCGGTGGGCGATGCCGACGCCGTGTTCATCGCGGTGGGCACGCCCTCGCGGCGCGGCGACGGCCATGCCGATCTGTCCTACGTCTATGCCGCGACGCGCGAGATCGCAGGCGCGATCCGGAAACCCGTGGTCGTCGTCACCAAATCGACCGTGCCGGTGGGCACCGGCGACGAGGTGGAGCGGCTGATCCGCGAAACCGCGCCCGAGGCGACCGCCTGGGTCGTCTCCAACCCCGAATTCCTGCGCGAGGGCGCGGCGATCGAGGATTTCAAACGGCCCGACCGGATCGTCATCGGCAGCGATGATGAGGAAGCGCGCGCGGTGATGCGCGAGGTTTATCGGCCGCTCTATCTCAACCAGGCGCCGATCCTGTTCACCGGCCGGCGCACGTCCGAACTCATCAAATATGCCGCCAATGCCTTCCTGGCGACCAAGATCACCTTCATCAACGAGATCGCCGACCTCTGCGAGCAGGTGGGCGCCGATGTGAAGGACGTGGCGCGCGGCATCGGCCTCGACAATCGCATCGGCTCCAAGTTCCTCCATGCCGGCCCCGGCTATGGCGGCTCCTGCTTCCCCAAGGACACGCTGGCGCTACTCAAGACCGCGGAGGATTTCCAGACGCCCTTGCGCATCGTCGAGGCGACGGCGCAGGTGAACGACATCCGCAAGCGCGCGATGGGCCGCAAGGTCATCAAGGCGATGGGCGGCGACGTGCGCGGCAAGACGGTCGCGCTGCTGGGCCTCACCTTCAAGCCGAATACCGACGACATGCGCGACGCCCCCTCGCTCAGCATCGTCCGCGCGCTGGAGGATGGCGGGGCGAGCGTGCGCGCTTATGATCCCGAGGGGCATGAACAGGCGCGGCCGCTGCTCGCCGGCGTAGCCTTCGCCGAGGGGCCGTATGCGGCGGCCGAGGGCGCCGACGCGCTGGTGATCGTCACCGAATGGGACGAGTTCCGCGCGCTCGATCTCAAGCGCATGGCGGGGCTGCTCCGCCAGCCGGTGCTCGTCGATCTGCGCAACGTCTATCCGCCGGAGGAGGTGGCGCGCGCGGGGCTGGTCTATGTCGGCGTCGGACGCGGCAATCTGCCCGACCCGACCGCCTGACCTCAGCCGAGCGTGCGTTCCCAGGCGAGCGCGTCGCGCACGATCCCGTCGAGATCGTCGTGGCGCGGCCGCCAGCCGAGCCGCGCCAGCAGCCGGCGATTGTCAGCGACGAGGCAATCAGGGTCGCCCGGACGGCGCGGCCCGGTGATGCGCCGGATCGGCGTGCCCGCCACCCGATCGACCGCGTCGAGCACCTCGCGCACCGAAAAGCCGCGCCCGTAGCCGCAATTGAGGATGTCGCTCCGCTCGGGCTCGGCGATCAGCGCGTCGAGCGCGGCGACATGCGCGGCGGCGAGATCGCTGACATGGATATAATCGCGCACGCCCGTGCCGTCGGGCGTAGCGAAATCGTCGCCGAAGATCGAAACAGCGTCGCGCTTGCCCGTCGCCGCCTCGACCGCGACCTTGATGAGATGCGTCGCCCCCGCCGTCGATTGCCCCGCGCGGCCGGCCGGATCGGCGCCCGCGACGTTGAAATAGCGCAACGCCATATAGTTGATCGGATGGGCGGCGGCGACGTCCTTCAACATCGCCTCGGTCATCAGCTTCGACATGCCGTAGGGGTTGATCGGCCGCGTCGGCGCGTCTTCCGCGATCGGCACCGAATCGGGAATGCCGTAGGTCGCCGCCGTCGAGGAAAAGAGGAAATGGCGGACGCCGGCCTCGACCGCGCTTTCGATCAGCGAGCGACTGTTGACCGTGTTATTGCCATAATATTTCAGCGGATCAGTCACCGATTCGGGCACCACCACCGATCCGGCGAAATGCAGGATCGCGTGCACCTTATGCTCCGCGAGCACGCGGCCGACGACCGCCGGATCGCCGACATTGCCCTCGACAAAGGCCGCGCCCTCGGGAACCGCCGAGCGGAAGCCGGTTACCAGATTGTCGAGCACGACGACGCGCCGCCCGGCGTCGAGCAGGGCTAGCACCGCATGGCTGCCGATATAGCCCGCCCCGCCGGTAACGAGGATGGTGGCGTCCTTTGTCCGATCGCTGTCTGTCGTCATCTAGTCCTCCGCCAGGGCCGGTTCGAATCCGGCGCTAATCCCGCTCTGTTGCGGTGCCGTGGCGGAAATCAATCCTTCCGCGAGTATCGCACCGATTCGTGCGGCGGCCCGACCATCGCCATAGGGATTGTGCGCCCGCGCCATCGCCGCATAGGCCGCTTCGTCGTCGAGCAGGCGGGCAGCTTCGACGACGATCCGCTCCTCTTCTGTCCCGATCAGCCGCGCCGTGCCGGCGGCGACGCCCTCCGGCCGTTCGGTCGTCTCGCGCAGCACCAGCACGGGCTTGCCGAGCGCCGGCGCCTCCTCCTGCACGCCGCCGCTGTCGGTGAGCACGATATGGGCCAGCCCGAGCAGACGGACGAAATGGGGGTGATCGAGTGGGGCGAGCAATGCGACATTATCGCGGCCGCCGACGATTCGCTCCATGGTAGTCCGCACCGCCGGGTTGGCGTGCACGGGAATCGCAAAGGCGACGTCCTGCCGCGCCGCCAGCCGAACCACGGCGCCGGCAATTGCTGTGAGCGGCGCGCCGATATTCTCCCGCCGGTGCGCGGTGACGAGAATCAGTCGCCGGCCGGCGAAACGTTCGGCGAGATCGTCCAAGCCGCTCGCCAGCCCGGGATATTCCGCAATGCGGGTGCGCATCCGCAGCAGCGCGTCGATCGCCGTGTTGCCCGTGACGTGGATCGTCGCGGGATCGACATTCTCGCGCCGCAAGGCTTCGGCGGAGGCGCGGGTCGGCGCGAAATGCTGGTCCGCGAGTGTGGCGATCATCCGCCGATTGGCCTCCTCGGGCCAGGGATTATGCAGGTCGCCGCTGCGCAGTCCCGCTTCGACATGGCTGACGGGGATACGGCGGTAATGCGCGGCGAGCGCTCCCATGAGGGCGCTCACCGTATCGCCCTGCACGACAACGCGATCGGGCTTCTCCGTGTCCAGTACGGCGCCGATCCCGGTCAGGAGGCGCGCGGTGAGCGCGTCGAGCGTCTGTCCGGGGCGCATCAGATCGAGATCGAAATCGGCGGTGATGCCTTCTTCTTCCAATATCTGATCGAGCATGTCGCGATGCTGGCCGGTGACGCAGAGTCGCACCGTGATGCCAGGCCGCGCGCGCAGGTCGCGAATCACTGGCAGCAGCTTGATCGCTTCGGGCCGCGTCCCGAAGACGAGAAGAAGCCTATGGGGGGAGCGGCCGGCCATTCCGTTGGCCTAGCGTCATGATTCCGCCCCAGCCAGCGATTTCCGGCGCGGCGATGCGGCTTGAATTGAAGCACGGCCCCGGCGCATGATCGAAGGATGATCGCCCGGTTCCTGTTGCGTTTCGCGCTTTTGCTGGCCGCGCTGGCGGCTCCCGTCCAGACTTTCGCAGGCAGTGTCGACGAGGCGGCGGCGGGGCTGCGCCAGTTGCAGGCGGAGGATCTGCGGGTGGCGCGCATCACCTATCGGCTGGCGGTCGCCGGGGCGGACCTTTGCCTCGATACCGGGCCGTTGAGCGGCATCCTCGTCCATGGCGCGAGCCAGTACAGCCCCGACTATCGCCCTGCCGCGCGGCAGGTGTTCGGCCTCGGCGACCTGCCGGGCGTCGAGAGCGTCGTGCCGGGTAGCGCCGCCGATCGGGCAGGACTGGTCGCGGGGGACACGCTGCTGGCGGTCAACGGCGAAGCGTTCGAACGCTATGAGGCGGCCGACAAGGCGGCCGATTATGCGCCGGTGGCGGCAGCGAAAGCGCGTCTGCAAGCGGCCTTGGCCAAGGGGCCGGTCACGCTCCATCTAAAACGCGGCGGCGAGGCGCGGACGATTCGGATAACGCCCGACACCGGCTGCGCCTCGACCGTCCAGCTCCTGCCCTCGGACACCAGCGACGCGGGCGCGGACGGCCGGATGATCTCCATCACGACCGAAATGGTTGCCCAGACCCACGACGATGACGAGCTGGCGGTGGTGATCGGCCACGAAATGGCTCACAACGCGCTCCGCCATCGCCAGCGGCTCGATGCGGCGGGCGTTTCACGCGGGCTGCTGCGTATCTTCGGCAAGAATGCCAGTCGGATAAAGGAGACTGAAATCGAGGCCGATCATCTTGGCCTCTATTTGATGGCGCGCGCCGGTTTCGACATCCAGGCGGCGCCGCGCTTCTGGGAACGCTATGGAAAGGCGCATGATATGAGCTTCCTTTCCGAACCGACGCACCCGCGCTGGAAGACGCGCGTGCGCCAGTTGACCGACACGATCGTCGAAATCCGAAAGAAGGAGCAGACGGGACAACCGCTGGTGCCGCCATCTTCCTTACTCGCGCAAGGCGATATCCAAGATTCGCGGGCAAGCGGTAAATAATGACGCACCCTGTCACATTTTTGCGTCTATTCGACGTATAAAGAAAGGGCGGTGTCTGGAACCGTTGCGCAACATAGCGCAAAGAGGGTTGAAATATTTACGAATCGGTGCGAGACACCCGCCAGAGAGGTACAGAGGGAGCTGTTTCATGAGCGTACTGAAAAAGGCCATTGGCGCTGTTGGGGGATTGGCGCTGCTGGCATTGCCGGTTGTTGCGCAGGCTGCGCCGGCTGCGAGCCGTCTTTCGCTGAATGCTGCGCCGCAGGTCAAGTCCGGTGCGCGCATCGGCGCCGATCGCAAGGATGAGAGCAAGGCGACGAGCGGCGTCGTCCTCGGCGTCCTCGCGGCTGCTGCCGTCGGCGTCGGCATCGCCGTCGCGGTCGATGGCGGCAACGACCACAACGAGCCCGTCAGCAACTAATTCTGCTGAAGGCTTTGGAATAGGAGAGGGCGGCTTTGCGAAGCCGCCCTTTTCGTATGCGAAAAGCATCTCCAACGAATCCGGGTCTAATTCCAGGTTTGTTTCCAGCGCCCAGGCTCCGCTGTCGCGAGTCATTGGCAGGTAGACTTGGCATTTGCTGCCTTTAATTGCCGGTAACCTCAGAAAACGACTGTTTGCCCTTGGGGCCTGCTGAGGTGATCGGCTCGATCCAAGTCACCTATATTTCTCAACCTGCCAATCCACGCTCCACCTTCTCCACCCATTCCGGGAAGAAGCACGGCTCCCGGTTCGACCAGCCGATCGCTGTTGCGGCCGCTTCGCTGATCGACTGGAGGAGGTGGCGGCGTTTTTCGGGGTGGAGGTGGGGCAGGGCGGCTGCCGCGCAGAAGGCGGTGGGGAGCCAGGGGCGGACGTGGGCGCCGATCAGCCGTTCGTAGAGGAAGCGATAGGCATGGAAGTCGGGAAGCCGGCCCTGCCCCAGGTCGAAGGCCGTGATCGTTATCAGTGGCGTGAGGAAGGGTTCGGCTGCCTCGATATCGCTATCGTCGGGAACAAGTGCGCGCAGGACGTCAAGACGCGCATAAAGCCTTGCCTGAACCTCGATCGACGCGGCTTCGGCGGCGGTCCGCGCCCAACGGGCGATGACGGCGTCGGGATGATCGACCCCGATATCGAGCGAACGGCGGATATAACGCTGCGTAGCCGCGGCGAATCCCGCAAATTCCTTCATCTCGGCCAAGGCCATGGCGCCGTCGGCTGGTCTTGCGCGGATACCCATCACATGCCCCCGAACTGTTGATTGTCAGGGTGAATATGTGGCCCGAAGGCTTGCGGTCGCCTTAACCGGGCGATCGTTCGCGATATCTCCGGGCCGGTGGGGCTATTTCTTCTTCGCTGCCGCGCGGGCTTTCTCGGCGGCCTCGTCATAACCTGAAGAGGGGGCGGGGTCCTTGCCCTTGCCGGGCTGGGTGTTGGAAGGCGGATCGGACGTGGGGAACGTCTCATCGAGCGCGACGTCGAGCTTCGCGTCCTGATTTGCCGGATCGTGGGCGAGGCGATTGTCGTCGCTCGCATCATGCGCGGTGCGGATCTTGGGAGTTGGATGTTCGGCTTGCTTTTCAGTCTTTTCTGGTCGTTCGGCCATGTCGAGGCTCCTTATGGGTCTCGTCTGGAAAACGCGCCGAACAAGCATGCCGTTCCCGATGTCAGCCGCGTCCGCGATAGCCCGGCACCCCCTGATCGGGTAGCCACAGCCCTTCGGGCGGCGGCCCCGATTGCCAGAAGACGTCGATCGGCATGCCGCCGCGCGGATACCAATAGCCGCCGATCCGCAGCCAGAGCGGCTGCATCTCGCTGACCAGCCGTTCGGCGATGCCGACGGTGCAATCTTCATGGAAAGCGGCATGGTTGCGGAACGCGCCGAGAAACAGCTTCAGCGATTTCGATTCGACGATCGTCTCGGCGGGCGCATAGTCGATCACGATATGCGCGAAATCGGGCTGGCCGGTCACGGGGCAGAGCGAGGTGAATTCGGGCGCGGTGAAGCGCACGAGATAAGGCCGCCCTGGGCGTGGATTGGGCACATAATCGAGGGTGGCTTCCGCCGGGCTGGCCGGCAGCGCGCTGGGCTGGCCGAGATGCTGGAGACTCATGGGCGTGGGCCTTTACATGATTCGTGCCTCCGCGGGAACGCCTCGACGCGGCGGGCGCGGGCGATTAGGGACGAAGCCTGTGAACGGGAGTATCGCCGCATGGACATGCTGGTGTCGACCGAATGGCTGGCGAAGGAATCGGGCGCGGCCGATCTCAAGCTGCTCGACGCGAGCTATCATGCGCTCGATCCATCGCGCGATCCGGCGGCGGAGTATGAAGCGGGCCACATAACGGGCGCGCTCTATCTCGATCTGCCGAACCTCAAGGATGCGGCCAATCCCGTGCCGGCGATGCTGCCTTCGGCGGCCCAGTTCACCGCCCGGATGGAGGCACTGGGGGTAAATAATGGCGACCGCATCCTCCTCTATGACGACAGTCCGCACCGGACTTCGGCACGCGCCTGGTGGATGTTCATCGCATTCGGCGCACGCGAAGTGGCGATCCTCGATGGCGGACTCGCGAAATGGAAGGCGGAGGGCCGCCCGCTCGCCACCGGCCTCATGCCGCCGCAATCTCGGGGCGATTTCACCGCGCATCTGGACGAGGCGGCCGTTCGCACGCTGGCGGCGATGAAGGCGAATGTCGCGAGCGGCATGGAAGAGGTGCTCGACGCGCGTTCGGCGGCGCGCTTCGCGGGTGAGGAGCCCGATCCGCGCGGGATGCCGGTGGGCCACATTCCGGGGTCACGGAGCCTGCCTTACAACAGGCTGCTCAATCCTGACGGCACATTCAAGTCGCCTCGCGCGTTGCGGGCCGCCTTCACAGGGGCGGGGATCGACTGGGGCCGCCCGCTGGTCACCACCTGCGGATCGGGTGTGACGGCGGCGGTGCTGCTGTTCGCGGCGCGGCTGATCGGCAAGGGTGACGTGGCGCTTTATGACGGCTCGTGGAGTGAATGGGGCGCCGATCCCGCCACGCCCAAGGCGACCGGCGCCGCCTGATGGACAAGGATGGATTGTGACTGACGACGCTTCCGAAACGCTCCGCCCCGCCACCCGCGTCGTTGCCGTCGGTCGCCGGCCCGAATGGACGATGGGGGTCGTCAATCCGCCGGTATGGCATGCCTCGACGATCCTGTTCGACGATGTCGCCCATCTGCGCGCCGCGACGGCGCGGCCCAATGACGGGCTCTATTACGGCCGGCGCGGCACGCCGACGCAATGGGCGCTGGCCGATGCGCTGACCGCGCTGGAGCCGGGGGCGGCGGGAACGATGCTCTATCCGTCCGGCGTTGCGGCGATCGCCAACGCGCTGATGGCGGTGCTCAAGCCCGGCGACGAACTGCTGATGGTCGATTCGGCTTATGATCCGACACGCAGCTTTTGCGAGAAGGTGCTCACCCCGCTCGGCATCACGACGCATTATTATGATCCGCTGATCGGCGGTGGCATCGCCGACCTGTTCGGGGACAAGACGCGTGCCGTCTTCCTCGAAAGCCCCGGCAGCCTGACCTTCGAGGTGCAGGACGTGCCGGCGATCACGGCGGCGGCGCGGGCGCGCGGGATCGTCACCCTGCTCGACAACACCTGGGCGACGCCGCTTTTCTTTCCCGCGCTGGCGCAGGGCGTCGATCTGTCGATCCTCGCCTGCACCAAATATATCGTCGGCCATTCGGATGCGATGCTCGGCTCGGTGACGGCAAGTCCGACGCTGTGGGAACCGCTTCGCCGCACCGCGCACCTGTTCGGCCAACATGTCGCGCCCGACGATTGCGCGCTTGCCAGCCGGGGCTTGCGCACGCTCGACGTCCGCCTGCGGCAGCATCAGGAGGGCGGGCTTGCGGTTGCGCGCTGGCTGGAGGCGCGGCCGGAGGTGGCGCGCGTGCTCCATCCGGCGCTGCCCGATTGCCCCGGCCATGCTTTGTGGGCGCGCGATTTCAAGGGCGCGTCGGGCCTGTTCACGATCGTTCTCAACGGTGGCGACGATGCCGCGCGGACGGCGTTCATCGATGCGCTCGACCTGTTCGGCATCGGCTATTCGTGGGGTGGCTTCGAAAGCCTCGCTCTGCCGGTGAATCCCGAAGCCTGCCGCAGCGCGACGCGGTGGAGCGCCGAAGGGCCGCTGGTGCGGCTCCATATCGGCCTGGAGGACCCGGCCGACCTGATCGCCGATCTGGAGCGCGGCCTCGCCCGCTGGCGCGCGGTGCGGGACTGACGCCCCCGCAATTTGTGTTGCAGCGCAGCAACAGTTGCGCCGCTCCTTTCCCGCCACGCGCAAACCCCGTTGTGCGTCGCGGTGTCCTGCGGCAGTTTCGTTGCGTTTCGAAGGCAGATCCGCCCGGCCCGCTGAATAGCGGGCACAGATGGCGGGATGCCGACGGCGCAGGGGAACGTTGGACAAACCCAGGAAGGATTTTCCTATGCGTATCCTCATGCCCGGCTTTGCCGCGCTCGGTCTGCTGGCCGCCGCCCCCGCCTTCGCGCAGGACACCGCCCCTCCCGGCGATCTCACCGTCACCGGCGGCGCGACTGTCGTCACCGACTATCGTTTCCGGGGCATTTCGCAGACGGACAAGAGGTTCGCGGTGCAGGGCACCGTCAGCCTCAACCATGTGTCGGGCTTCTATGCGACGATCTGGGGCTCCTCGATCGACGATTATGTCGCGAACGGCAGCGATCAGGAGATCGATTTCATCGGCGGCTGGAGCAAGACCTATGGCGGCACCACCGTCGACGTCGGCGTGCTCTATTATTATTATCCGGGCTCCGGCGGGGCGAATACCGATTTTGTCGAGCCCTATGCGTCGGTCGCGCACATGTTCGGCCCGGCCAAGGCGAAGCTGACGGTGAATTATGCGCCCAAGCAGCGCGCCCTGTCGGTCGGCGGCGGCAAGGAGGACAATCTCTATATCGCCGGCGATTTCTCGACCGGCATCCCGACGACGCCGGTCAGCCTGTCGGCGCATGTCGGCCACAGCTTCGGGCCGAGCTATCTGACGATCGGCAAGGAATATACCGATTGGGGCCTCGGCGCGAGCTACACGTGGAAGGCGTTCACCTTCGGCGTCAACTATGTCGATACCGACAAGAACCTCTACATCACCAACGGCGCGGGCCATGTCCGTAACGTTTCGAAGGCGGGCGTCGTCGGTTCGATCGGCGTCTCCTTCTGACCGGAAGGGCCGGGCGGCTTCGTGTCGCCCGGCCGTTTCATCCGGCGAGCGTGGCTGCCTGCCGCGCCGCCGTCCCCACTGCCGCGGCATCGAACGGGCCGCGCGGCACCATCCAGCTTCCGCCGACGCACAATACTTCCGGCAAGGCCAGCCAGTCGGGTGCGCTCTTCGCATTGATCCCGCCGGTGGGGCAGAAGCGCGCCTGATGAAAGGGGCCGGCGAGGGCCTTCAGCGCCGCGATCCCGCCATTCGCCTCGGCGGGGAAATATTTGAAATGATCGAGCCCGAGGTCGAGCCCGCGCATGATGTCGCTGGCGGTCGCGACGCCGGGCAGGAACGGGACGTCCGCCGCGATCGCCGCCTTCGCCAGCGGCTCGGTAAGGCCGGGGCTGACGATGAAGCGCGCGCCCGCCCCGATCGCGCCGGCAAGCTGCGCCTCGTTGAGCACGGTGCCCGCGCCGACCATCGCGCCCTCCACCTTCGCCATCTCGCCGATCGCCTCCAGCGCGGCGGGTGTGCGCAGCGTGACTTCGAGCGCGCGCAGCCCGCCCGCGACAAGCGCCTCGGCCAGCGGCCGCGCCTGCGCCGGATCGTCGATCACGATCACGGGAATGACGGGAGCGAGTGCCATGACGGCGGCAGGGTTGGTCATCAGGGTTTCCTCTTCCGCTTCACAAGCCGGCGGCGGCAAGAATCGCCGATGCGCCCTGTTCCGCCCCGTCGGCGGCATGGCGCATCAGCGCGAACAGCTCGCGGCCGGTGCCCAGCCCCGGCGGCGGGGCACCGGCCGGCTCCCGCGCCTCCCATTCGGCGGCATCCACCAGCGCGGTGAGCGTGCCCGCTTCGGCATCGAGCCGCACCATATCGCCGTCGCGCAGCCGGGCGATGCCGCCGCCGGCCAGCGCCTCGGGGCTGAGATGGATCGCGGCGGGCACCTTGCCGCTTGCCCCCGACATGCGGCCGTCGGTGACGAGCGCTACCTTGAAGCCCTTGTCCTGCAACACGCCGAGCGAAGGCGTCAGCTTGTGCAATTCGGGCATGCCGTTGGCGCGCGGCCCCTGGAAACGGACGACCACCACGACGTCGCGCTCCAGTTCGCCGGCCTTGAACGCTTTCACCACATCATCCTGCTCGGCAAAGACGCGCGCGGGCGCCTCGATGATCCGATGCAGCGGGTCGACCGCGCTGGTCTTGATGACCGCGCGGCCGAGATTGCCCTGCAACAGGCGCATGCCGCCATCAGGCTGGAAGGGGGCGGAGGCGGGGCGCAGCATCGCCTCGTCGTGACTCGTCTCGGGCGGCGGGGCCCAGCTTAGCGTATCGCCGTCGAGCGCGGGCCGCTTTGCATAAGCGGCGAAGCCCTCGTGCCATACCGTGAGGATGTCGGAATGAAGCAGCCCGGCCTCCAGCAACGTGCGGATGGCGAAGGCGATGCCGCCCGCCGCCTCGAAATGGTTCACGTCGCCCGATCCGTTGGGATAGATGCGCGCGATCAGCGGCACCGCGCGCGACAATTTGTCGAGGTCCGCCCAGTCGATCACGATGCCGGCCGCGCGCGCGATCGCGGGCAGGTGGATCGCATGATTGGTCGATCCGCCGGTGGCGAGCAGGCCCACCGCAGCGTTGACGATCGCCCGCTCGTCGATCACTCGCCCGATCGGGCGATAATCGTTACCGCCGCGGCCGATCGCGGCAAGCCGGTGGACGGCGGCGCGGGTCAGCGCCTGGCGCAATTTCGTGCCCGGGTTGACGAAGGCGGCGCCGGGCACGTGCAGGCCCATCATCTCCATCATCATCTGGTTCGAATTGGCGGTGCCGTAGAAGGTGCAGGTGCCGGGGCCGTGATAGGAGGCGGCTTCCGCATCGTGCAGCGCCGCGCGGTCCAGCTTGCCCTCGGCATAAAGCTGGCGGACGCGGGCTTTCTCCTTGTTCGGCAGGCCCGAGGGCATCGGCCCGGCGGGCACGAGAATTGTCGGCAGATGGCCGAAGCGCAGCGCGGCCATCAGCAGGCCCGGCACGATCTTGTCGCAGATGCCCAGCAGCGCCGCGCCCTCGAACACGCCGTGGCTCAGCGCTACCGCCGTCGACAGCGCGATCGTGTCGCGGCTGAACAGCGACAATTCCATGCCGCGCTCGCCCTGCGTCACGCCGTCGCACATCGCCGGCACGCCGCCCGCCACCTGCGCGGTGGCCCCCACCTCGCGGGCGTGGAGCTTCATCGCCTCGGGATAGCGGCCATAGGGCTGATGCGCCGAAAGCATGTCGTTATAGGCGGTGACGATGGCGATGTTCATCGCGCCGCCGCCGCGCAACGCCGCCTTGTCCTCGCCCGCGGCGGCAAAGGCGTGGGCGAGATTGCCGCACGACAGGATCGGCCGATGCACCCCACGCTCGCCCTCGCGCTCGATCAGGTCGAGATAGGCGCGCCGCGTCGGCCGCGATCGCTCGACGATCCGGTCGGTTACGGCGGCGATCGTGGGATGCAGCGGCATCAGGGGCACCAGTGGATGTCGATCGCCTGCTCGGCGTCGGCAAGGACGCGGCCGATGGGCACTGAGGAGAGCGGCCCGTCCTCCAGCGCGCGCTCCAGCACCGCGCGCTTCTCCGCCCCTTGCAGGACCAGGGTGATCGCGCGCGCCGACAGGATCGCCTGCCGCGTCAGCGTGACGCGGGCGACGGGCGCGTCCTTGGGCAGCGGATCGGGCATCACGCCCACCGCGCGGCGGCCCTTGGGCGCGTTCAGCGCCGCATCGAGATCGGGGCCGGGGAAGATCGAGGCGGTGTGGCCGTCGGGGCCGACGCCGAGCCAGACGAGGTCGGGCGGCCAGGCAAGATCGGCGAGGCGCGCATCGGCGGCTTTGCCGGCCTCCTGATAATCGGCCGCCGCCTCGCTGACGACCGGCACGACGCGCGCGCCGAGCGGCAGGAAGGTGCGCGCGATCGCCGCGACATTGCTTAAGGGATCGCTGACCGGCACGATCCGGTCGTCGCCGGGAAAAATGGTGACGTTCTTCCACTTGAGCTTCGCTTGCGCCAGCTTCGTGAAGATCGGGCCCGGCGTCGATCCGCCGGGAAAGGCAAGCAGCGCCTGCCCGCGTGCGTCGAGCGCGCTTTCGATGATGAAGCCGATATCGCCGGCCACCGCTTCGGCAAGCTCGGCCGCATCGTCATATTCCCACCATTCGGCCTCAATCATGCCAGCTTACTCCATCGCGTTCGGTCAATGCTATCGCCGCGGAGGGGCCCCAGGTTCCCGCCGGGTAGATTTTCGGGCTCATGCCGTTCGCCGCCCAGCCGTCGCGTATGGCGTCGATCCACTCCCATTGCGCCTCCACCTCGTCGCGTCGCACGAACAGGGTGGGGTCGCCCTCGATCAGGTCGAGCAGCAGCCGTTCATAGGCGATGCGGCGGCGGTGCGCGGCGAAGGCGGTGGTCAGCGACAGGTCCAGCGGCACCTCGCGCAGGCGTATGCCCTCGCGGTCGAGGCCCGGTTCCTTCGCCATCACCAGCATGCGGATATATTCCTCGGGCTGCAGGCGTATGACGAGCTTGTTGGCCGAAAGGCGGCCGCCGCGCCCCGCGAAGATCGAATGGGGCACGCAGCGGAACTGGATCAGGATTTCGGACTGGCGCGTGGGCAGGCGCTTGCCGGTACGCAGATAGAAGGGCACGCCCTTCCACCGCCAATTGTCGACATGCGCCTTCAGCGCCACGAACGTCTCTGTATTGCTCGGCCGGCCCAGTTCGTCGGTATAGCCCGGCACCGCGACACCGTTGATCGCGCCCGGCCCATATTGGCCGATGACGCTATGCGTCGCCGCCGTGTCGCGGTCGATCCGGCGCAGCGAGCGGAGCACCTTCACCTTCTCGTCGCGGATCGCTGTCGCATCGAAGAAGGCGGGCGGCTCCATCGCGACGAAAGCGAGTAGTTGGAGCATATGGTTCTGCACCATGTCGCGCAGCGAACCCGCCCCGTCGAAATAGCCCGTTCGCCCTTCGAGGCCGACCGTCTCGGACACGGTGATCTGGACATGCTCGATCCCATTCGCGTTCCACAGCGGCTCGAACAGCACATTGCCGAAACGCAGGGCGAGCAGATTCTGCACCGTCTCCTTGCCCAGATAATGGTCGATGCGGAAGGTGCGCGCCTCGGGGAAGGCGGTCGCCACCGCGTCGTTGATATGGCGCGATGACGCCAGATCGCCGCCCAGCGGCTTTTCCAGGCCGATGCGGACAGTGGGGCCGGTCAGCCCGGCGGCGGCCAGCCCGCTGATCGTCGGTTCGAACAGTTGCGGCGCCGTCGAAAGGAAGATCGCCAGCCGCTTGCCTTCGCCGCCGGTCGCCTGCGCCAGCGCGCCGAACCCTTCCGGATCGGCGGCGTCGAGCGGCACATAGCTCAGCCGCGCCAGGAAACGCTCCACCGCCTCGGGCGTGCGGATCTCGCTCTGCGCGAAGGCTTCGAGCGCCTCGGCCGCGAAAGCGCGAAAGCCTTCGTCGTCGAGCTTGCGGCGCGCCGTGCCGACGATCCTGAGCTTGGGGGCGATCAGCCCTTCGGCATGGAGCGCGAGGAGCGACGGCAGCAGCATGCGCCGCGACAGATCGCCGGTCGCGCCGAACAGCAGCAAGGCGCCTGCATTGTTTGCCATCGCTCATTCTTTCCCTTGGCGTCCGCACGATTCCTTGCGCGGTTCGGCGGGGCAGGTCAAACCAAAGTCGTTCCGGGCGGACGGCTGGAACGGCGCGCCACCGCCCCTTTCCGCGCGGAAGCGATGGCGCTTCGCCGGCAGGCATGCTAGACGGTTCGGTGACGAATCAATAATCCCGCGCCATCGCGGAGAAGGACGGTCGAACGATGAATGCTCCCTTCAATCCTTCGGTGCTCGAATCGCTGCGCGCGCGTCTGGCGGCGCGGCCGGGCCAGCTTCTGATCGGCGGCGCGTGGCGCGATGCGGCCTCGGGCGAGACGTTCGAGACGATCGATCCCTCGACGGGCAGGGCGATCGGCCGGGTGGCGGCGGGCGACAAGGCCGATGTCGATCTCGCCGTCGCCGCCGCGCGGCGCGCCTTCGAAGGGCCCTGGTCGACGAGCAAGCCTGACGAGCGGGCGCGCCTTCTCAACCGTCTCGCCGATCTGATCGAGGCGCATGGTGACGAACTGGCGCTGATCGAGACGCTCGATGTCGGCCGTCCGATCTCGTTCAGCCGGATGATCGATGTCGGCGGCGCGGTGGGCCAGTTGCGCTACAATGCCGGCTGGGCGACCAAGATTACCGGCGAAACGGCGGAGATTTCGGCGCCGGGCGAATGGCTGGCCTATACGCTGCGCGAGCCGGTGGGCGTCTGCGCGCAGATCGTGCCGTGGAACTTCCCGCTGGTGATGGCGGTCGCCAAGATCGCGCCCGCGCTGGCGGCCGGCTGCACCGTGATCCTGAAGCCCGCCGAGCAGACGCCGCTTTCGGCGGTGAAGCTGGGCGAGCTGATATTGGAGGCGGGCTTCCCCGAGGGCGTCGTCAATATCGTCACCGGCTTCGGCCGTACCGCCGGCGCCGCGCTCGCCGCGCATCCTGACGTTGACAAGATCGCCTTTACCGGCTCCACCGTCACCGGCCGTGCGATTGTCGATGCCGCCAAGGTCAATTTCAAGCGCGTCACGCTCGAACTGGGCGGCAAGTCGCCCACCTACATCTTCGCCGATGCCGATCTCGCCAAGGCGATCCCGGCGGCGGCCATGGGCATCTTCTTCAACGCGGGGCAGGTCTGCGCGGCCGGCTCGCGGCTCTTCGTCCATGAGGCGGTGGCCGATCAGGTGCTCGAAGGCGTCACGGGGATGGCGAGGGCGCTGAAGGTGGGGCAGAGCCTGTCCGCCGAAACGCAGATCGGCCCGATCGTCAGCGCGGCGCAGCTCGATCGCGTTACCGGCTATATCCGGACCGGCCAGGAGGAAGGCGCAAGCCTGTTGGTGGGCGGCGAGCGGATCGGCGAGGAAGGCTATTTCGTCCAGCCCACCGTCCTCGTCGATACCAGGCCCGACATGCGCGTGGTGCGCGAGGAGATTTTCGGCCCGGTGCTCTGCGCGATGCGCTTCGGTGACGATGACGATATCGCCGCGCTCGCCGCCAAGGGCAACGACACCGATTTCGGTCTTTCCGCCTCGATCTACACGCGCGACATTTCCAACGCGCACCGCCTCGCGCGGCGGCTGAAATCGGGCACGGTGCGGATCAACGGTGCGGGCGGCGTCGATCCGGCGCTGCCGCTCGGCGGCTACAAGGCGTCGGGCTGGGGCCGCGAGAATGGCCGTGTCGGCATCGAAACCTACACCGAGCTGAAGGCCGTGACGGTCGCGCTGTAAACGGGACGAAAGCACCCGTCACCTCGGCAAGGCCGGGGTGGCGGGTGCGTCGGGATCGGGTCAGCCGCCTTTCTTTTCCCTCGGCTTCAGCATGCCTGGCGCGATGAAGCCGATCGGCTCCAGCGCCAGCGAATCCTGCTTCAACCGCGCGGCCATCTGCTCATATTCGCGCTCGATCTCGGGGGTGACGCTGGCGCGCGTCTCTTCCAGCGCCTTGGCGAAATGCGCCGCCGTCACCTGCTGCGCGTCGAGCGATTCGCGTAGCGCGAACAGCCCCGCGCGGCGGACGAGATCCTCGAGATCGGCGCCGGTGAACCGTTCGGTGCGCGCCGCCAGATCGTCCAGATCGACATCGCTCGCGACCGGCATCTTGCCGACATGGATGGACAGGATGCGCCGTCGTCCATCGCGGTCGGGCACGGGCACGTAGAGCAGCTCGTCGAAGCGGCCGGGGCGCAGCAGCGCCGGATCGACCAGGTTCGGCCGGTTGGTCGCGCCGATCACGACCACCGATTGCAACTCCTCAAGCCCGTCCATCTCGGCGAGGATGGTGTTCACCACCCGCTCCGTCACCTGCGGCTCGCCCAGCCCGCCGCCTCGCGCCGGGACCAGCGAATCGAGTTCGTCGAGGAAGATCACCGTCGGCGCCACCTGCCGCGCGCGGGCGAACAGGCGGGCGATCTGCTGTTCGCTCTCGCCATACCATTTGGACAGCAGGTCGGACGATTTGGTGGCGATGAAATTCGCCTCCGCCTCGCGCGCGACCGCCTTGGCGAGCAAGGTCTTGCCCGTGCCCGGCGGGCCGTAAAGCAGGAAGCCCTTGGCCGGCCGGATGCCCAGCCTGCGGAAGGCGTCGGGATTCTTGAGCGGCAGCTCGACCCCTTCGCGCAGCCGCTCGCGCGCCTCGTCGAGCCCGCCGACATCCTCCCACCGCGTGGTGGGCGCCTGCACCATCACCTCGCGCATCGCCGAGGGCTGGACCCGCTTGATCGCCTCCTGAAAATCCTCGCGCGTCACCGCCAGCGAATCGAGCACTTCGGGGGGAATGGTGCGTGAATCGAGGTCCAGCTTCGGCATGATGCGCCGCACCGCCTCGATCGCCGCTTCGCGGGCCAGGGCTGCGACATCGGCGCCGACGAAGCCGTAGGTCTGCCGCGCCAGGCCATCGAGATCGACCTGATCGCCCAGCGGCATGCCGCGCGTGTGGATGCCGAGTATCTCGCGCCGGCCGCGCTCGTCGGGCACGCCGATAACGATCTCGCGGTCGAAGCGGCCGGGACGGCGCAGCGCCTCGTCCACTGCCTCGGGCCGGTTGGTCGCGGCGATGACGACGGTATTCTGCCGCGATTCGAGCCCATCCATCAGCGTGAGCAGTTGCGCGACGAGGCGTTTTTCCGCCTCGCCCGTCACCTGCCCGCGCTTGGGCGCGATCGAATCGATCTCGTCGATGAAGATGATTGATGGGGCTGCCTTGGCGGCCTCCTCGAACACCTCGCGCAGCCTCTTTTCGCTCTCGCCATAGGCCGATCCCATGATTTCCGGCCCGTTGATGAGGAAGAAACTGGCGTCGCTTTCGTTGGCGACGGCGCGGGCGAGGCGCGTCTTGCCGGTGCCGGGCGGGCCGTGGAGCAGCACACCCTTGGGCGGATCGACGCCCAGGCGCTGGAACAGCTCGGGATAGCGCAGCGGCAGCTCCACCATCTCGCGCACCTGGTCGATCGTCGATCCCAGCCCGCCGATATCGTCATAGGTGACGTCGGCGCGCCGCGCTTCCTGCGCCTGCGTATATTCGGGGCGCAACTCCACCTCGGTGTCCTGATCGATATGGACGATGCCCTTGGGCGTCGTGGAGACGACGATCAGCCGCACCTCCTGCAAGGCGAAGGCGGGCGCGTTCAGCATCTGGCGAAGCTGCGGCGGCATGTTCGTCTGGTCGATACGCTGCTGGCCCGCCGTCGCGACGATGTCGCCGGCGGTGATCGGCTTCATGCCGAAGCTGCGCTTCAGCGCCTCGCCCGACCCTTGCAGGCGCAGATTTTCCTGCGCGGGCGCGAAGACCACCCGTTGCGCGGGTTTCGATTCCACCTTGCGTATCTCGACGAAATCGCCCGAGCCGATCCCGGCATTCGCGCGCTGCAAGCCGTCGAGCCTCAGGATCTCCAGCCCTTCGTCCTCGGCATAGGGCAGCACCGCCCGCGCGGGCGTCGCCCGTTTGCCGACGATTTCCACCACGTCGCCTTCGGCAAGGCCCAGCGCGTTCATCGTCGCGCGCGACAGGCGGGCGAGGCCGCGCCCGGAATCGCCCGGCCGCGCATTGGCGACCTGCAGACGCCGGCCATTCTGTTCGTCTTTTTCCTCGTCCGCCATGATTGCTCCCCGTGCGCTTGCGACGACGAAACAAGATAAGGCGTTTGCGCGCGGAATCGATCCGGCCCGAGAATAAAAAAAGGCCGACCCCCGAAGAGGCCGGCCTGAAAGTTTAGGAGAGGATGCCTGAAAGGCCCGTCCTCTTTGCCGCCGCGCCGATTATTGTGCAAATGCGAAAAGAGCGGATACAGTTGCAATTTCTGCACTCGTAAGGCAGGATAGGCTTTGGTGTTCGCTTGCAGTTTGCGCAGATGACAACCATGTGTGCACTGCACAATAGCACGCCCAAAGGGAGGACAACGCCGTGCGCCGCTTGCCACCGTTGACCGCGATTGAAGCTTTCGTTCAGGTGGCTCGGCTGGGATCGGTCAAGGCCGCCGCAGACGAGCTGGCTCTCTCCTCGCCCGCGCTCAGCCGCCGCGTGCAGACGCTGGAGCGTTTTGTCGGCCGTCCCTTGTTCGAACGCCGCCACCAGGCGCTGCTGCTCAATGGCGATGGCGAGCAATTGCTGGCGCGTGTCTCGCCCGCGCTCGATACGCTGGCCGATGCGATCGACGCGACGACCGGCGAGGCCGAGGTGCTCAGATTGCGCCTTGCCGTCCTGCCGCTTTTTGCGTCGCAGCGATTGATGGAGCGCCTGCCCGAACTGCGCGCCGCGCATCCCGAACTGCATATCGACATCGATACCGCGGCGCATGGCCTTGCCCGCCTTGGCGAGGGGATCGACGCGGCGATCGTGCTGGCCTCGTCGATCGAGCCGGGCCTCTATGCGCGCCGGCTCGACCATAACAAGATCTATGCGATCGGCGCCCGCCGCCTTGCCGAGGGGCCGAACGCGCTTCAGGCGCCGGGCGATCTTCGGCGCATGACGATCTTCCTCCACCGCGAGATGCCCGAGGCGTTCGAATTGTGGCGTGAAGCGGCGGGCCTGCCCGATCTCGAGCCGGCCGCCGTCGATCATTTCGATTCGGGCCAGCTCATCCTCGACGCCGCCGCGCAGGGGTTGGGCGTCGCCTTCATGCTCGACAGCCATTTCCGCCATTCGCATGACAGCCGGCTGGTGCAATTGTTCGATATCGATGTCGACAGCCAGTACAGCTACTGGTTCGCCTGCCGCCGCTCCGCCCTGTCGCGCCGCCCGGTGCGGCTGTTCCACGACTGGCTGTTCGAAACGCTCGGTCCCGAATAGGCGGAGCGGCGGGCCGTTCAGGCGTCGGCGGCGATCGTCGCCTTCGTGATCTTGCCGGGGGTGCTCGGCGGCTCGCCCTTGGGCAGCGCGTCGACATAGTCCATGCCCGACGTCACCTCACCCCACACGGTATATTGGCCGTCGAGGAAGCGGGCATCGTCGAAGCAGATGAAGAACTGGCTGTTGGCGCTGTTCGGGTTCTGCGCCCGCGCCATCGATGCGACGCCGCGCACATGCGGTTCGCGGCTGAACTCGGCCTTGAGGTCGGGCTTTTGCGATCCGCCCATGCCGGTGCCGGTGGGGTCGCCGCCCTGTGCCATGAAGCCGTCGATCACGCGGTGGAAGACGACGCCGTCGTAAAAGCCTTCGCGCGTCAGTTCCTTGATCCGTTCGACATGACCGGGCGCGAGATCGGGGCGCAGCCGGATATGCACGTCGCCGCCGCTGTCGAGGCTGAGGATGAGCGTGTTCTCGGGATCGTCGGCCATGATGTGAATCTCCTGTGATGTGGGCTCGGCTCTACGCAGCCGCCCGCCGCTCCGCCAGCCCATATTCGGCGGCGACGAGTTCATAGCTTGCGACGCGGGCAGCATGATCGGGCAGGATGTTGACCAGCATCATCTCCTGCGCGCCATATTCCTCGGCGACGGCGTCGAGCGCGACATGCACCTCCGCAGGCGTGCCGAGCACCGATCGGCGGCGGCGTGTCGAGGCGGGATTCTCCTCCAGCCATGCCAGTGCGGTATCCACCTGCGGCACCGCGATCAGCGCTCCGCGTATCAGGTGCGCGAACATCATCTGCGCGGGCGCGGCCAGCCGGTGCGCCTCCGCCGTCTCGCGCGCGGCGATCGTCCAGACGGCGGCCATCACATAAGGCTCGGCGAGCCGCGCGGACGGCTGGAAGCGCCGGCGATATTGCTCGGCCATCTCCGCCCCGTCCGAATTGATGAAGTCGGCAAAGCAATAAGGCAGACCGGCCTCGGCCGCCCACAACGCCGAATCCATTGACGAGCCGAGCAGCCAGATATCGGGTGATCCCTCGCGCCCGTTCGGCAGCGTCGCGGTGAGCGGGGCGAAGGGGTGTTCGGCGGGCAGCCCGTCGCCGAAATAGGCAAGCAGCTCGGCGAGATTCTGGATGAAATCGTCCACCGCCATCCGCCGCGAACGGTCCCGCTGGAGCGCGAAGGCGGTGCGCCCGTCCGTGCCCGGCGCGCGGCCGAGGCCCAGGTCGATCCGGCCCGGTGCGAGCGCGGAGAGCATCGCGAATGTCTCGGCGACCTTGAAGGGTGAATAATGCGGCAGCATGATGCCGCCCGATCCGACGCGGATGCGGCTGGTGGCGAGCGCCACCGGGCCGACCAACGCTTCGGGCGCGGCCCCGGCGAGCGCGGGCGAGGCATGATGCTCGGCCAGCCAATAGCGATGATAACCCAGCCGGTCGGCGGCGCGCGCAAGGTCGATCGTGTTGGCGAGCGCCTGCGCCGCGGTTGATCCCTCGGCGATCGGCGATTGATCGAGGACGGAGAGGCGATAGGGCGACGGCATGGCAACTGATGTAGTCGTTCCGTTCGCGGTTGAAACCCTTCCCGCGGCAGACTAGGCGCGGCGGGATGACTTCATCAACCGATCAGGCCCCGATGTCGCCCGGATTGCGTCTCGCGATCACGATCGTCGTCATGTCGGCCAGCCTGATGCAGGTGCTCGATACCACCATCGCCAATGTCGCGCTGCCGCACATGCAGGCTTCGCTCAGCGCGACGCAGGATTCGGTGGCATGGGTGCTGACCTCCTATATCGTCGCCTCGGCGATCGCCACGCCCGTCACCGGCTGGCTGGAGGGGCGCTTCGGCCGGCGTACCTTGTTTCTGGTGGCGATCAGCGGCTTCACCCTCAGCTCAATGGCGTGCGGCCTCGCGCCTTCGCTCACCGCGATGGTGCTGGCGCGCGTCTCCCAGGGTATATTCGGCGCGTTCATCAGCCCGCTGTCGCAGGCGGTGATGCTCGATATCTATCCGCCCACGCAGCGTGCGCTGGCGATGACGATCTGGGGTATGGGGGTGATGGTCGGCCCCATTCTCGGGCCGGTGCTGGGCGGCTATATCACCGATAATCTCACCTGGCGCTGGGTGTTCTTCATCAATGTGCCGATCGGCGCGATCGCCTCGTTCGGGGCCTGGGCCTTGCTCCGGTCGGGCCCGCGCAGCGCGCGGCCGTTCGACGTCACCGGCTTCCTTCTCCTCGCGCTCGCGCTCGCGGCCTTCCAGCTGGTGCTCGATCGCGGCACCCAGCTCGACTGGCTCGATTCGGTCGAGATATTGATCGAGATCGGCGTCGCGATCGGCGCCACCTGGATGTTCATCGTCCACAGCGCCACGGCCGAGCATCCGCTGATTCCGCTCGCGCTGTTCCGCGATCGCAACCTGATGCTCGCCAATGTCTTTCTCGGCGTTTCGGCGGGGATCATGATGGCGGGCGCGGCGCTGATCGCGCCGATGCTCCAGCGGCTGCTGGGTTATGGCGTCGTCGACGCCGGCATGATGATGATGCCGCGCGGCGTGGCGATGATGATCTCGATGATGCTCGCCGGCCGGCTGGTGGCGAAGATCGACCCGCGCATCCTGATCTTCGGCGGCCTGCTGATCTCGGCCGCGTCGCAGTTCATGATGACCGGCTTCAATCTGGAGATGGGCTCTTGGCCGGTCGTCCTCAGCGGCTTCATCCAGGGCATGGGCTTCGGGCTGGTCATCCTGCCGCTGAACCTGCTCGCCTTCGCCACGCTGGCGCCCAATCAGGTGACGGAGGGAGCCGCGCTCTACAGCCTGTTCCGCAACGTCGGCGGCTCGATCGCCATCTCGATCACCACCGCGCTCATCGCCCGCAACCTTCAGGTCAGCCATTCGGACCTGTCGGCGCATGTCACCGCCGTCACACTGCCCTTCCTCGAATCGGGCATGATCGAGGAAATCGGCCTGCGCGCCGGGCAGATCGTCGCGATGATCGATGCGGAGCTGAACCGTCAGGCGCTGATGATCGCCTATCTCGACGATTTCTGGCTGATGGCCTGGGCCGCCTTGTGCGTCGCGCCGCTCGCTTTGTTCATGAGCGCGGCCCGTCCGGCGCGGAAGGGCGCGCCGCCGCCGATCACCGAATAACGCATTTTTTGCTGCGCCGCGGGGTAGAGCGCGTCACGAACTTGGGCTAGGGCGGCCTCGGGCGACGAACATTCGGGAAAGGGCGGGCGCATGAGCGAAACCGACGTCGAAGCACCTCCTCCCGAAAACAGCCTCGATGAAGATGATCGGCTGAAGCCCGAATATGTGAGCCGCGTGGTGGAACTCGTCCAGGCGGGCGAGAACGAAGCCGTGCGCGAACTCGTCTCGCACCTTCACCCCGCCGACCTCGCCGACCTGTTCGAGCTGGTGCCCGCCGAGATACGCCACCCGCTCGCCGCCGCTGTCGCCGACCTGCTCGACGGCGATGTTCTGTCGGAAATGAACGAGTGGGTGCGCGAGGAGCTGATCGACGCGCTTGAGCCGCATGAGGTCGCCGAGATCGCGACCCAGCTCGACACCGACGACGCGGTTTCGATCATCGAGGAGCTGGACGCCGAGGACCAGCGCGAGGTGCTGCGCGCGCTCGCCCCCGACGATCGCGCCGCGATCGAGGAGGCGCTGTCTTATCCGGAGGATTCGGCCGGCCGCCTGATGCAGCGCGATCTGATCGCGGTGCCCGAGCATTGGACGGTGGGCGACGTCCTCGATTATCTGCGCCGCAACGAGGATCTCACCACCGATTTCTGGGAAATCTTCGTCGTCGACACCGGCCATCACCCGATCGGCACGTGCAAGCTTTCGTGGATTCTGCGCACGCCGCGCTCGATCGCGATCGCCGACGTGATGCAGCGCGAACAGACCTTGATCCCGATCGACATGGATCAGGAGGAGGTGGCGCTCCGTTTCCAGAAATATGCGCTGATCTCCGCCGCGGTGATCGATCAGGCGGGGCGGCTCGCCGGCATGATCACTGTCGACGATGTCGTGCATATCATTCAGGAAGAGGCGGGCGAGGATATATTGCGCCTGTCCGGCGCGGGCGACGGCGATATCAACGAGCCGATCGGCTCGACGATCCGGACGCGCCTCACCTGGCTTGTCGTCAATCTGGGAACGGCGATGTTCGCCGCGTCGGTGGTCGGCCTGTTTCAGGGGACGATCTCGCATCTGGTGGCGCTGGCGGTGCTGATGCCGATCGTCTCGGGCATGGGCGGCAATGCCGGCACGCAGACGATGGCGGTGGTGGTGCGTGCGCTCGCCACGAACCAGCTTACCAGTTCGAATACGATGCGGATGATCGTGCGCGAACTGCGGATCGCTGCGACGAATGGTATCTCGCTGGGGATATTGATCGGGCTCGGCACCTATATCGTGTTCCACAACACCGATCTCAGTATCGTCATCGCTCTGGCGATGCTCATCAACAATCTGGTGGCGGGCCTCTCGGGCATCCTGATCCCGGTCACGCTGGAGAAGCTGGATATCGATCCCGCCGTCGCCTCGTCGGTGTTCGTGACGACGATGACCGACGCGATGGGCTTCTTCTCCTTTCTCGGCCTTGCGACCCTGTGGGGTTTGGGCGGCTGACTTGACGAGCGCGCGCCCGGTGCCACATCGGGGGCCATGGCGTCGCTCCACATCACCAAGGTCGCCGTCGGCTGCGCGAGTACCGGGATATTGGCGCAGCGTATCGCCGCGCGGGCGAGCGACGGCTGGGCCCCGGTCTTTACCCGTTTCCGGCCGAAACGCGCCGACGAACTGATCGGCGGCTCGCTTTACTGGATCATCAAGCACCGGCTGGCGGCGCGCCAGACGATCCTCGGCTTCGATACGGCGGAGGAGGGCAAGCGCTGCATCATCCGCCTCGACGCGCGGCTGGTGCCCGTGCGCGCCTATCCGCGCCCCGCGCATCAGGGCTGGCGTTATCTCGCGGAGGCCGATGCGCCGCCCGATCTCGACGCCGGCGGCGGCGATCTCGGAGACCTGCCCGATGCACTCGCCAGCGAACTGGCCGCGCTCTTGCTGATCTAGGCCGGAATGTCCCCGCCGGCCTCGTCCAGCGAAGCGAGATGGTCGGGCGTCAGCGTCAGCCGCGTCGCGCCCAGCAGTTCCTCGACCTGCGGCACGCTCGTCGCGCTTGCGATCGGCGCGGTGATGCCTGGTTGCGCGGCAATCCACGCGAGCGCAATCTGCGGCAGGCTCGCGCCCGTATCGGCCGCCACCGCGTCCATCGCGGCGAGCACGGCGAAGCCCCGGGCGTTCAGATAGGATCGCACGCCGCCGCCGCGCGGCTTGCCCGCCAGATCGGCTTCGGACCGGTATTTGCCGGTCAGGAAACCGCTGGCGAGCCCGAAATAGGGGAGAACGCCCAGCTTCCGATCGATGCAAAGCTGTTGCAGCGCGGGCGGGAAGCCGCCGCGTTCGAGCAGGTTGAAATGCGGCTGCAAAGCGCCGTAGCGCGCGATGCCACTGGCCTCCGAAATGTCGAGCGCGCGTCCCAGCCGGTCGGCGGTGAAGTTCGACGCGGCGATCGCGCGCACCTTGCCCGCCTTCACCAGCCGGTCGAACGCCTCCAGCACGGCCTCCTGCGGCTGACTTTCATCGTCCTGATGCGCGTAATAGAGGTCGATATAATCGGTGCCGAGCCGCTTGAGCGATGCTTCGGCCGCCGCAACGATTCGCGCGGGGGCGAGGCCGTTGCCGCCTTCGCCGTCCAGCATGCCCACCTTGGTGGCGATCTGTACGTCGTCGCGCCGCCCGCGCCGCGCCAGCCAGGCGCCGATCGCCTGTTCGGATTCGCCGCCTTTATGCCCCTCGATCCAGGCCGAATAGAAATCCGCCGTGTCGATCAGCGTGCCGCCGCCCGCCACGAAGGCGTCGAGCACCGCGAACGCCGTCTCGCCGCTTGCCGTCCAGCCGAAGACATTGCCGCCCAGCACGAGCGGCAGCGTCGAAAGGCCCGTGGTTCCGATCGGGCGCGTCTGGGTCATGCGAGTATCTCCGGCTTGCGCGATCCGCCGCAGGGGCGATCGAGCGTAACATGCCCTTCGCGCCGGAGCGCGTCCACCGCGCGTTTCACCTCCTGGCTCGATCCGCGCGGCAGGATCAGCACGGCGTCGTCGGTGGCGATGACTATCAGGTCCTTGACGCCGACGGCGGCGATCAGTGGCCCTTCGCTGCGCAGCAGGCAGCGGTCGGTGTCGATCGCAACGACCGAGCCGTGATGCACGTTGCCGTCAAGATCGGCGGCGAGTTCATGGAGCGCATCCCAGCTTCCGACGTCGGACCAGCCCATCTCGACCGGAACGACCGCGACGCGCGCCGTCTTTTCCATCACCGCATAATCGATCGAATCGGCAGGGGAGGCGGCGAAGGCATTCCGGTCGGGATGAATGCGCGTCCCCTCCCGCCCGGCGAGACGCATCGCCTCCCGCGCCGCGTCCAGGATCGCCGGCGCATGATCGGCCAGCACATTCAGATAGGCGTCGGCGCGCAGCAGGAAGATGCCGCCATTCCAGGCGTAGCAACCCTCGGCGATATAGCGTTCGGCGGTGGCGCGATCGGGTTTCTCGACGAAGCGGCTGACCTTGCGGACGCCGGGCACGATCGACTCGCCCGCGCAGATATAGCCATAGCCCGTTTCAGGCGCGTGCGGCGTGATGCCGAAGGTGACGAGCCAGCCGCTGTCCGCCACCGGCGCCGCCGCCTCGACCGCGGCGAGAAAGGCGTCGACCCGGTTTATGACATGGTCGCTCGGCATCACCAGCAAGGTCGCGCCCGGCGGTGCCGCCAGCGCCGCGAGCGCGATCGCCGGGGCGGTGTTGCGGCCCGCCGGCTCTAGGATCAGCGACGCGTTCTCGATCCCCGCCTCGGCAAGCTGCGTCTCGATCATGTCGGCATGCTGCGCATTGGCGACGATCAGCGGCGGTGCGAAGCGGGTGCGATCGGCGGTACGCCGCGCGGTGAGTTGCAGCATCGTTTCCCGCCCGGTGAGGGGGAGAAGCTGCTTGGGCTTTCCGGTGCGCGACAGCGGCCACAGCCGCGTGCCGGCGCCGCCCGATAATATGACGGGAACAATCCTCTTGTCGTCGCTCATGAACGTACCGGACTCCTTCCATCGCCGTTGTAGACCGTGGGCGTGGTGGGTCCAGCCTGGTGTCGTGGCGTTACAACTGAAACCCCGGATCGGCCCGGGAGTTCAGAGAATCTTGGTGAATTCGGCCGATACGCGGTAAGTGTCGGTAAATTTTACGGTCAGGCGAGGCGAGGTTTGAAAAGGGTCCGCGATTTCGGACGGCGTGCGCCGCATAGGGCGGGGGTGCGGTGATCGCGCTCGCGGGCCTGTGGAGCTACGCGCTCGCCGCTCTGCTCTATGCCGGGCTCGCGGTCTGGCAGGTGCGACGCCCGGCGGGGGGCATGCAGCGGCGCACGCTGGCGCTGGCTCTTGGGCTCACCGCCTTGTGGGCGGCGGTTTCGACCGTGTTCCTGCCCAGCCTTTCGGCGGCGAGCGTGGTCGGATCGCTCCGCAATCTTGCCTGGCTCGCCTTCATGTTCGCGCTGCTCGAACGTGGGCGGGGCGAGGCGCGACGGCCCTCGGTCATCGCACTCTATGCCGTGGTCGCGTGCATCATTCTGGTGCAGATGGCGATCGATGTCCTGCCCTGGCGGCTGCCCGCCTGGCCCGGCGCGGTGGAAGCCTATTTCTATGCGCTGATGCTGCTCAGGATCAGCGTTGCGATCGGCGCGCTCGTCCTTGTCCACAATCTCTACACCGCCGCCGCGCCCGAGGCACGCTGGGGCATTCGCCTGCCGATGATCGCGCTGACGGTGATGTGGGCCTATGACCTCAATCTCTACACGATCGCCTATCTGACGAAGAGCTGGCCGGTCGCGCTCTATGTGGCGCGCGGCCTCGTCATGTTGCTGCTCGTGCCGCTCTTCGCGCTGGCCAGCCGACGGAACACGCGCTGGCGGATGCGCCTGTCACGCACCGTCGCCTTCCAGTCGCTCTCGCTGATGGCGATCGGCTGCTATCTGATCGTGATGGTGATCCTCGCCCGCCTGCTCGATTTCGCAGGCGGCAATTTCGCGCCGGCCGCCCAGATCGTGGTGGTGGTTGCGATGTCGGCCGCGGCGTTGCTGCTGTTCATGTCGCGGCGGGTGCGTGCCTGGCTGCGGGTGAAGGTGGTCAAGCACTTCTTCCAGCACCGGTACGACTATCGCGTCGAATGGATGCGCTTCACCGAGACGCTGGGCCGCCCCGGCGAGGATGCGGCGCCGCTGGAGGTGCGCGTGATCCAGGCGGTTGCCGACATCACCGAATCGCCCGGCGGGCTGCTGCTGCTGCCCGATGAGCAGGGCGGCCTCTGCGCGACGTCGCGGTGGAACTGGCCGGTGCAGGAAGCGCCGTCGACGGCGGGCGACGCGCGATTTGCCGGACATCTTGAGACGGGACGCATCGTCGAATTTGATGCGCTCCGCCATGCCGGTCCCACGCAGGACAGCGAAGCGGCGCTGATCCCCGAATGGATCTTGCAGGCGGTCGCGATCTGGGCGGCGGTGCCGCTCGTCCATAATCACCGGCTGGTCGGCGCGGTGCTGCTCACCCGGCCGGCGATAGACCGCAAGCTCGACTGGGAGGATTTCGATCTGCTGCGCGTCGTCGGCCGGCAGGTGGCGAGCTATCTCGCCGAAGCGCGGAGTCAGGAGGCGCTATCCGAAGCGCAGCGGTTCGACGAGTTCAACCGGCGTTTCGCCTTCATCATGCACGACATCAAGAATCTGGTGTCGCAGCTCAGCCTGCTCGCGCGCAATGCGGAGCGGCACGCCGACAATCCCGAATTCCGCGCCGACATGGTGGTCACGCTCCGCAATTCGGTCGGCAAGATGAACGATCTGCTCGCCCGGTTGTCGCAGCATAACAAGGGCCGGGCGGAGGAACCCCGCCCGACCGCGCTGGGGCCGCTCATCGAAGGCGTGGCGGCGGCGAAGCGCCCGCTGCACGCGATCGTGGTCGAGCAGGCGGAGGACGTCGTCGCGCAGGCCGATCCGGGCCGGCTCGATCAGGCGCTGACGCATCTCGTCCAAAATGCGATCGACGCCAGCACCGCCGGGGGCGAGCCGATATGCCTGCGGGTCGGCCGGCGCGGGGACGAGGCTGTGATCGATGTCATAGACCGGGGTGCGGGGATGTCGGCAGAGTTCATCCGCGCCCGGCTGTTCAAGCCTTTCGCCTCCACCAAGGAGGGCGGTTTCGGCGTTGGGGCGTTCGAGGCGCGCGCCCTTGTCGTCGCGATGGGCGGGCGTCTGGAAGTGGAAAGCCGCGAGGGGGAGGGCAGCCGGTTCACGCTGTTCCTTCCCATCGCCGGCGAGACGGCGAAGCCGTTGCGGCAGGCCGAGGGGATCGTTGCGTGAAGATGGACCATATTGCAGCCGTGGATAAGAAACCCAGACTCCTCATCGTCGAGGATGACGAGGGGCTGCAACGCCAGTTGCGCTGGGCCTATGAGGATTATGACGTCACCGTCGTCGGCGATCGCGCCGCCGCGATCGACGCGCTGCGCACGATCGAGCCGGCGGTCGTGACGCTGGACCTCGGTCTGCCCCCCGATCCCGACGGCACCAGCGAGGGGTTCGCCACGCTCGACACGATCCTCGCGCTCAAGCCCGATACCAAGGTGATCGTGGCGTCGGGCCATGGCGCGCGGGAAAGCGCGCTGCGGGCGATCTCGACCGGGGCGTATGATTTCTACCAGAAGCCGGTCGATATCGATGAGCTCGGGCTGATCGTCAGCCGCGCCTTCCACCTCCATGCACTGGAGACGGAGAATCATCGCCTGGCGCAGGCCGGCACCCAGGATCGTACCGTCCTCGGCGGCCTCATCACCGGCGCGCCCGAGATGCTGAAGGTAGCGCGTACGATCGAGCGGGTGGCTAATGCCGACGTGTCGGTGATGCTCCTCGGCGCCAGCGGCACCGGCAAGGAATTGCTGGCGCAGGGGCTGCATGCCGCCAGCCGGCGGGGCGCTTCGGGCGGCGCCTTCGTCGCGATCAACTGCGCCGCGATCCCCGACACGCTGCTGGAGGCGGAGCTGTTCGGTTACGAGAAGGGCGCGTTCACCGGCGCGGTCAAGACCACCGAAGGCAAGATCGAACAGGCGGAGGGCGGCACCCTTTTCCTTGACGAAGTGGGTGACATTCCGCTGCCGCTACAGGTCAAATTGCTGCGATTTTTGCAGGAACGGGTGATCGAGCGGATCGGTGGCCGCAAGGCGATCCCCGTCGACACGCGGATCGTCTGCGCGACGCACCAGAATCTGGAGGAGATGATCGCGGCGGGCACCTTCCGTGAGGATCTTTATTATCGCCTCGCCGAAATCGTCATCCGCATTCCCACGCTGGCCGAGCGCTATGGCGACGCGACGCTGCTCGCCAAGCATTTCCTCGCCCGTTTCGCGCGGGAGATGAACCCGGCGATCAAGGGCTTCACCCCCGATGCGCTCGCCGCGCTCGACGGTTGGAGCTGGCCGGGCAATGTCCGCGAGCTGGAAAACCGCATGAAGCGCGCGGTCATCATGGCGGACGGCCGGCTCATCACCGCTACCGACCTCGATTTCGACGGCGACGCGGACAAGGGCGAATTCATCAATCTCAAGGCCGCGCGCGAGATTGCGGACCGCCGCGCCATCCGGCAGGCGCTCGCGCGCACCGAGGGCAATATCTCGGGCGCGTCGAAGCTGCTCGGCATCAGCCGCCCGACGCTCTACGACCTCATCAAGCAATATGGCCTGTCGGTGTGAGGAGGACAGGCCTCACCCCGTCGGCGTGAGTTCGATCACGTCGAGCGTCGATTCCCAGTGCGGATAGGGCAGGACGAGTCGCCACCTCTCCGCATCCACGCGTTCGAGCAGGCCGGCCACGTCGCGCTCAGGGTCCCGGCCATAATCGAGCGCGCGGCTTTCGTCGCCCAGCGTCATCGTGCCCAGAAAGACCATCCGCTTCGCATCGTCGGGAAAGAGCAGGCCGACGGGGCGCTGCGAGCCGCCGATCTTGGCGAAGCTCAGCACGTCGCCTTCGCGCTCTATCCGGCAGGTGAAGGGCTGGTAGGCGACAAAATCGAGTCCGCCGGCCTGCTTCGCGCCCAGCTTGAAGGTGCGGCAGCGATAGTCGCCCGGCGGCGGTACGGGATCGCGCAGCGCCGCGTCGGGCTGGAGCAATTCCGCCTGACGGACGACCTGCCGCGTCTCGCCGCTCTTCGCGACCTTGGCGAGGGCGACGGTCCATGCCTCGCGCCAGGCATGCAGCCGCGCGCGATCGGCGGATGTCGCTATGTCGTGCCAGGCGAGCGGCGGCGGCACGGCGCCGGGGCGGCGCCCGCCATGGTGGCAGGCGGAGAGCCCGAGAAATGCCATCAACACCACCACGCGGCACCCGGCCGTCATGCGGCTTCCCTCCTGAAACGGATACAGCCTAGGCTGCGGTCCAGCCGCCGTCCATCGACAGATTGGCCCCAGTGATCGCCGCTGCGCCGTCGCTGCACAGATAGATGGCCAGGCTCGCCACCTGCTCGGGCGTGACGAACTGCTTCGTCGGCTGCGCCTGCAGCAGCACGTCGTTCATCACCTGCTCGCGCGTCAGGCCGCGCGCCTTCATCGTATCGGGGATCTGCTTCTCGACGAGCGGCGTCCAGACATAGCCGGGGCTGATGCAATTGGCGGTGATGCCTTTCTCGGCCAGTTCGAGCGCCACCGTCCTGGTGAGGCCGACAAGGCCGTGCTTCGCCGCGACATAGGCCGCCTTGTTCGGGCTGGCGACGAGCGAGTGGGCCGAGGCGGTATTGATGATGCGTCCCCAGCCGCGGGCCTTCATGCCGGGCGTCGCCGCGCGGATCGCGTGGAAGGCGGCGGACAGGTTGATCGCGATGATCTGGTCCCACTTTTCGGGCGGAAAATCCTCGACCGGGGCGACGTGCTGGATACCGGCATTGTTGATGAGGATGTCGGGCCCGCCCAGGCAGCCGGCGCATTCGACCACCATCGCGGTGATTTCATTGGGCCTGGCCATGTCGGCTGCGGAATAGAAGACGCGCGCGCCGCTCGTCCGCTCCAGCGTGGCGCATTCGTTGCGTATCGCCTCGGCATCGCCGAAGCCGTTTATCATCAGGCTCGCCCCCTCGGCCGCCAGCGCGCGCGCATAAGCGAGGCCGATGCCCGACGTGCCGCCCGTGACCAGCGCTGTCTTGCCTTTGAGGAACATGGAAACTCCTGTTGCTTGTCCTGCGTCTTGCGGCCGGTCTTGTCTCGTCAAAGCGTCAGCCGCGCCGCCGTTCCATGACGGCTCTGTTACCGGGCCGCCGCCCAGGCCGCGATCGGGCCGGCCCGGCTGGCGCGCAGCGCGGCGCGGGCGAGGATCGCGCTGATCGCCGTCTCCGCCCCCTGCCGCGATTGCGCCGGCAGGGCGCGCGTCGCATAGGCGCGCACCCGCGCCGCCACCGCCGCGTCGTTCGCGCCGCCGGCGAGCCCCGCGATGAACCGGGGCCGCGCGCTCGCCTCGACCAGCGCATTCACCTGATCGGCATGGGCGACCGCCCAGTCGAACACCTTCGCCGGGTGGCGCGCGGCGGCATAGCTGATGATCGCCGCCCGGTTGGGCACCGTCGGCTCGTCGCTGAGCGCGAGCGCGAGCGCGCGGTCGGTGAGCGCCGGATCGGCCGCCTGCGCGAGCGCCTGATAGAGGGCGCGCTTCGCGGTCGGATCGGCCTCGTTCCGGACTGTCCGGTGCAGCGCCTCCCACTCGGCGGGGGTGGCGTTATAGGCGTAGGTCTGGATGATCGCCTGGCGGATCGCGGCGGGGATGGTGTCGATGCCGCCCTCGACATAATGGCGCGCCGCCGCCGCCACGCCGGCGTCGCCGAAGCGGCCGAGGATCGGGATCAGCCGCTCGCGAAGCTGGCTCGCCGCCGGGGTTTCGCCATCGCGCGGGGCAAGGCCGATCCGTGCAAGGACCGGCGCCAGCCGGGCGACCGCCTTGGCGCGGAAGGCCGGTTGCACCGCATCGCCGGCCAGCGACGCATCGATGCCGGCAAGCTGCGCGGCGGCAAGGTCCCACACCAGCGGATCGGCATCGACCGCGAGGCCGTCGAGCAATGTCAGATAGCGCGCGATCGGCGCGTCGCCGCTGTCGGCAAGGCCGAGGCTGTCGCCCAGCACGCCGACCTGATCGGCGAGCGCGAGGGTCGGGAACGCCTTGGCCAAGGTGGCGAAATGCGCGTCGGTGGGCAGGAAGCGGTAATAGCCCCGCTGGCCCGGATCGACGAGCAGGGTGCCGCAACCCGCGACGCTCACCTGGCGCGGCGTCGGCCCGCTGATATCCGCGCTCGCGGTCTTGCCACCCGCTTGCAGCGTCACCGGCACGATCCAGGTGCGCGCTTCCTTCGATTCGGCGTCGAGGCCGAAGCGCCCCTGCGACAGGGCGATCGTCGTCATACCGTTCTGGCAGCGCGGGTCGCCGCCCCGGATCAGCGGCACGCCGCCCTGGCGGATGAAGCTGTCGGCAAAGCCCTTGACGTCACGCCCCGATGCCTTGGCGAGCGCGGCCCACAGATCGTCGGTGCGCGTATTGCTGTAGGCATGGTCGGCCATATAGGCGCGCACCCCGTCGCGGAATCTGTCGGGGCCGAGTACCGCCTCGATCATGCCGATCGTCGCCTGCCCCTTCTGATAGGTGATCGTGTCGAACGCCTGCGCGATCTGGTCGACCGTCGCGATCGGCTGCACGATCGGATGCGTGCTCGCCCGCGCGTCGGTGGCGAAGGCGCGTTCGCGGTCGAAGGCGACGTCCTGCGCGGTGACATGCCAGTCGGGATTGAGGTCGTTCATCACCTTGCCCGCCATCCACGAGGCATAGCCCTCGTTCAGCCAGAGGTCGTCCCACCATTTCATGGTGACGAGATCGCCGAACCATTGGTGCGCCATTTCGTGCGCGACGGTGTTGAACACATTCTGCCGGTCATTCTCGCTCGACAGGGCGGGATCGATCAGGACGGCGCGGTCGAAATAGAGGATCGCCCCCCAATTCTCCATCGCCGAGAAGAACTGGCTCGATCCCGGCGCGGCCACCATGTCCAGCTTGGGCAGCGGATAGGGCGTTCCGAAATAGTCGTTATAGTAACGCAGGATGCGCGCGGCGCTGGCAAGGGCATAATCGCCCTGGTCGATCGCGCCGCGCCGGGTGATGATGCCGATCTCGGTATCGCCCACCTTGGTCGTGCGCCGCTCGACATCGCCCAGCCCCAGGAACAGCAGATAGCTCGACATTTTCGGCGTCGTTTCGAAGGTGACGAGCGTCTTGCCGTCCGCGCGCTTCGTCTTTTTCGCCACCGGCATGTTGGAAAAGGCCGTCTGCCCCGCCGGCGTTGCGGCGGTCAGCGTGAAAGTGGCCTTGAGCCCGGGCTCGTCCCACATCGGCGCGAACAGCCGTGCATCGGCCGGTTCGAACTGGGTGACGAGCAGGCGTTGCTCGGTCGTCCTGCCTTTGTCCTGGCCCTGATAGTCGACCGCGAAGAAGCCGGCGGCCGACCGGTTGATCTTGCCTTCGAAGGCGATCGCCAGCCTGTGATCCCCCGCCGCGACGGGGTTCGTGAAGCTGAGCGTCAGCGTCTGCGCGTCGGGATCGATCGCCTTGGCGCTTGGCTTCACCGTCCCGTCGAGCGTGACCGCGCCGATCGACAGGTTGAGTGCATTGAGCGTGATCGTCCGCGTCGGCCGTGCGACGGCGATCGTGATCGTCTCATTGCCGGCGAAGGTCATCGCCGCCGCGTCGGGGTCGACCATGATGTCATAATGTTTTGGCGTCACGCCGGCGGGAAGCCGCCCCGCCTCGGGCTCTGCGGCCGAAACGCTCGCGGCGACACCCAGGCCGAGGAGCAGGACGGCAAGGCGCGGACGGAACATAAGCGGGGCCTCTCGCAGGATTGTTTCGGTTTGACTAGGATAGGCATCGCCGCCCGGCAAGCCGCGTGGCCCATTGCCAGCGCTTCGCGGCAAGGGCATTCTGATCCGGGGGCAGCGAAAGGCAGGCGCGATGCGGCTCGACGACGAACGGGAAAGCACGAATTTCGAGGTGCAGAGCGGCGGTGGCCGGGGCGGCGGCTTCGGCTTCGGCGGCCTGCCGATCGGCGGCGGCGGGCTCGGTATCGGCGGGCTGGTGCTGATCGTCGTCGTCGGGCTGATCTTCGGCGTCAATCCGATGCAGTTGCTGAACGGCGGTGGCGGCGCGCCCGGCGGGCAGGACGTGTCCGTTTCGCGCGATCAGTCGCAGCTTACGCCGGTGCAGCACTGGTCGCTCAAGGTGCTGGGATCGACCGAGCGCGTCTGGGGCGACATCTTCGCGCGGCAGGGTCAGACCTACCAGCCGACCACGCTCGTCTTCTACAGCCAGAGCGGCATGTCGGGCTGCGGCGCGGCGCAGGCGGCGATGGGGCCATTCTACTGCCCGAACGACAAGAAGGTGTATCTCGATACCGACTTCTTCGATGAATTGACCCGCCGCTTCGGCGCGCCCGGCGATTTCGCGCAAGCCTATGTGATCGGCCATGAGGTCGGCCATCATATCCAGGATCTGCTCGGCATATTGGGCAAGGTGAATGGCGAGCAGCGCCGCGTGAGCGAGGCCGCCGCCAATGCGCTTCAGGTGAAGGTGGAGCTTCAGGCCGATTGCTTCGCCGGCGTCTGGGCGAAGGGAACCAACGTCATGGAGCCGGGCGACGTCGAGGAGGGGCTGACCGCCGCGCACGCGATCGGCGACGATACGCTCCAGAAGGCGGCGGGTCAGCGGCCGGTGCCCGAAAGCTTCACCCATGGCACCGCCGCGCAACGCGCCGAATGGCTGAAGCGCGGGCTCGACACCGGCGATCCGGCCCAGTGCGACACGTTCGCGCCGGGCGCGGACGCCTGACCGTCAGGCTGCGGCGCGCTTCCCCTCCTCGCGCGCCAGCTTCTCGACGAGGCGGTTGAACAGGGTGACGCCCTTGTCGGCGCTGGTCGGCATGATCCGGGGATCGGGCGTCGCGTCGATCACGCGCTGCTGCGCCTCGATCATCACCTTGTCCTCGTGGAACGCCTGGCCCGCTATCCCCATCAATATGTCGCGCATCTCCGCGCCGCCATGGTCGACATGCGGCCCCCAGGAGAAGAAATAGCGCGCCGTCTTTTCGCCCATCGGCGTCACCGCCTGGCTGGTGAAGGTCAGCGATCCCTTGTTGATCGGCACGTCCGCGCCGGGCTTGGCGAAGCCGCAGGCTTCGGCGGTGCCCAGCGGATAGCTCGCGCTCGACATCAGCAGGATGCCGGGGATCAGGAAATCATAGGCGGACCAGGCATCGACCGGCGTTTCGCCGCCGCGCGCGCGCATCCCCTTCTCCCCGGTGATCCAGCGTTCGAAGCGGATGCCGCGCGGCAGCGGCGTGATCGTCGGGCGGTTGCGCGCCCATGTCTCGCTCGCGCCGAAACTGTTGGCGTGGACGTAGGAGAGGTGGCTGAAATCGAGGAGATTGTCGTTGATGAGCCGCGCTTCGGCCGCATAATCGAGCTGGCCGTGGCCGAGCACCCAGTCGGGCTCGCTCAGCCCCACCGCCGGCGGGATCAGCGCGGGATCGGCAAGCGCGGGGTCGCCCATCCACAGCCAAACCCAGTCATGGCGATCGACCACCGGATAGGCTTTCACCCTGGCGGAGGCGGGGATCAGGTCCTGCCCTGGAATCTCGGCGACGCGGCCATCGGGTTCGAACAGCAGCCCATGATACATGCAGCGCAGCTTCGCGCCCTCGCACCGGCCCAGAGAGAGCGGCGCGAGCCGGTGAACGCAGCGATCCTCAAGCGCGGCGAGCGCGCCTTCGCCATTGCGCCAAAGGACGATCGGCTCGCCGAGCACGGTGATCGCGAAGGGCGTCTCCGGGGCGATGTCGCGCGACCAGGCGGCGACATACCAGGCATTGCGGACATAGTTCATCGGGCACCTCTCACAGGACTCGCGGACTGCACGGGGCATGGTGCCTTAACAATGTTAAATTGTCAATCGGCGCGCGCTGCGCCATGGAAGCGCGGATGAAGCTCGATCAAAAGGTCATCGTCGATGCCGCCCTCGCCCTGCTGGACGAGGAAGGGCTGGACGGATTCAACCTGCGCGCGCTCGCCGCGCGGCTTTCGGTGCAGGCGCCCGCGCTCTACTGGCACGTCGGGGGCGGGAAGGCCGAGCTGTTCAGCCTCATGGCGATGACTTTCTATGCGCGCGCGCTGAAGGCGACGGCGGAGGAGAATGCGTGGCGCGGCTGGCTGCTCCGCTACGGCCGGACGTTCCGCGCGGCCTTGCTGTCGCATCGCGATTCGGCGCGGCTCTGTGCGATCGCCAGGCCGCGGGACCAGGACAGCGCGGCGGCGGGCCAGCGCCTTGCCGCGCCGCTCGTCCGGCTGGGGCTGGCGGAGGGCGCGGCGCTGTCCTTTCAGGGGTCGGTGAACGCCTTCACGCTGGGCTGGGCGCTCTATCAGCAGAGCGGCGCGATGCACGACTATCTGGCCGGCATGTACAGTTTCGACGAAAGCTTCGAGACGGGCCTGACCGCGCTTGTCGGCGGCTTTCCCGACTCTATTCCGGCCTGATCCTATTCCGGCTTGAGCGCGGGAACGCGGCGCGCGGCGTCGGCGGGCGCGATGCCGGGCGGCGGGGCCGCGGCGATCGTCTCCTCGCCCGCCGCCACCCGGATGGCGTGGCGGATCGCGCGGCGGATGCGCGGATAGGTGCCGCAGCGGCAGATATTGGTGATCGCCGCGTCGATCTGTTCGTCGGTCGGGTGCGGCACATGATCGAGCAGCGCCGCCGCCGCCATGATCATGCCCGACTGGCAATAGCCGCATTGCGGCACCGATTCGGCCGCCCACGCCTGCTGCACCGGATGGCTGCGATCGCGTGACAGCGCCTCGATCGTGGTGACGAACGTGCCCTCGATCGTGCCGATCGGCACCTGGCACGATCGCCGCGCGCGCCCGTCGATATGGACGGTGCAGGCGCCGCATTGCCCCGTGCCGCAGCCATATTTGGTGCCGGTGAGGTTGGAAGCGTCGCGCAGCGCCCAGAGCAGCGGGGTTTCCGGCTCCATGCGATAATGGACAGGCTGGCCGTTGACCGTGAAACGCGTCATGACAAGGCTGATAGGCGCGAAGGAGCCCCGATGGAAAGCAAAAGCATGCCTCGCCGGCAAGGCGCGCGCCCGTGACGACGCAGCCCACCTTCTTCCTGCCGCATGGCGGCGGCCCCTGCTTCTTCATGGAGGACCCGGAGGGAATCTGGCGGCGGCTGGAGGATTTCCTCGCCCATGTCATCGCCGATCTGCCCGAACGGCCGAAGGCGCTGCTGATCGTTTCGGGCCATTGGGAGGCGCCGCGCTTCACCGTCAACGATGCCGCGCAGCCACCGCTCCTCTACGATTATTACGGCTTTCCCGAGCACACGTACCTGCTGCGCTGGGACGCGCCCGGCGCGCCGGCGGTGGCGCATCGCGCGGCATCGCTGCTCGAAGGGGCAGGCATGGCGAGTGCGCGCGATGGCGAACGCGGCTGGGATCATGGCGTCTTCGTGCCGATGAAGGTGGCGGTGCCGGGTGAGGACATTCCCACCGCGCAGCTCTCGCTCCTCGCCGGCCTCGATCCGGCGGCGCATATTGCCGCCGGCCGCGCGCTCGCGCCGCTGCGCGACGAAGGCGTGCTGATCGTCGGATCGGGGATGAGCTTCCACAATCTGCGCGCGCGCGGCCCGCAGGTGTCGCAGGTGTCCGACCTGTTCGACGCGGGGCTGACCGCGGCGGCGACCGATCCCGATCCCGCCCGAAGGGCCGAGCGGCTCATCGCATGGGAAGGGCTGCCCTATGCGCGGCTCGCCCATCCGCGCGAGGAGCATCTGCTGCCGCTGATGGTCGCGGCCGGGGCGGGCGGCGATGACGCCGCCCACCATATCTTCCGCGATTCGGTGTTTGGCTGGACGATCTCGGGCTATCGCTTCGGCTGAGAGGCGGGGAGCGGCGCGATCGCTATCCGGTCGCCGCGCGGTGTCGCGATCCACAGCGTGCCCGCCAGCTCGGTCGCGCCGCTTGCCGCGCTGAAGGTGGCGCTGTCCTGCCGCCGCAGCAGATAGTCCACCCGCAGCGACGCAGGGTCGAGCCGCGCCACCGTCCAGCCGATCGGGCAGATCGGCGTCTTGCATCCCATCAGCGTCGCCGGATCGGTGTCCTGCCCTGCGATCAGCAGGCTGCCGTCGGGCGCGCGGCGGATATTGTCGGGCATGAAGTCGAGCGCGATGCTCGTCGGCGGGCCGTCGCGATGGGCGTCGTAGCGAAGGATGCGGTCCTGCGACCAGCCCGCCACGAATATCCAGCGCCCGTCCGCCGAGACTTCGACGCCGTTGAGCCCGGGTAGGGTGCTGTCCCGCAATTGCGTGAAGCCCTTGCCGGGCGACCAGCGATAAGCGCCGCCCGTCGGCCGTACCGCCATGAGTTGCTGGACGGCGTCGCCCTTGGTCGTGTCATAATATTTGGTCGCCACGAAGCCGCCGTCGGGCAGCGGCGCGACGCCGTTGCCCGAGACGCCCGCCGGCAGCATGACGCAGCCCGCCCAATGCAGCGATACCGCGTCCTTGCCCGCCGTCAGCGTGAACAGCTCGATCGCTTCGCGCGCGCCGTGATTGACGACGTAGAGCAGATGGCCGCCCTGGCCGTCGCCGCCGATCGCGACGCCATGCGGCTGGAAGGCCGCGGGATCGAAGGTCCCGGGGCAGGCGGCATAAGCGGGCAGCGGCTTCCGGCTGGCATCGGGTTCGATCTCGCGGGCGGTGCGTCGCCGCCCGTCGATCAGGATCAGCTTGCCGCCGGGTATGGCGAAGCCCGCCATGCTGCTGCCGATCGCCAGATCGGTGCCGGGGATGGCGACGATATCCTCGACATTCTTCGCGCCGCACAGGAAGGACAGCCCGTCCTCGTCCGCGCAATCGGCCGGCGCGGCGGCTTCGGCGGCGGATGCCGAGAACAGCACCAGCCCGGCGGTGAGCAGCCATCGTGACAGACGTCGCATATTCTTCTCCCCTTATGGCTATTGCACGATCACGCCCCCGTCGACGCTCAGCAGCGCGCCCACCATGTAGCTTGCCGCGTCCGATGCCAGGAACAAGGCGGTGGCGGCGATCTCCTCGGCATTGGCGAGCCGGCCGATCGGCGCCTGACTCTCCAGGAAGGCGCGCGTTTCGGGCGAGGCGGTGGCGCTCGCCAGCATCGCGGTGTCCACCATGCCCGGGCAGATCGCGTTGACGCGGATGCCCGCGCCGATCAGGTCGAGCGCGGCGGCCTTGGTCAGCCCGGCGACGCCATGCTTGCTCGCCACATAGGCGGCCATGCCCGGCGCGGCGACGAGGCTGGCGACCGAGGCGGTATTGACGATCGCCGTGCCGCCGCTGGCGCGCATCGCGGGCACCTCGGCCTTCATGCAATGGAAGACGCCGTCGAGGTTGGTGGCCATCAGCCGCCGCCAGTCGTCGACGCCGAAATCCTCGAATGCGCCGCCGATCGCCGAGGGCACGCCGGCATTGTTGAAGGCGATGTGCAGTCCACCGAAGGCGTCGATCGTCGCGGCGACCATTGCCTCGCATGCGGCGAAATCGCCGACGTCGACGGTCACCGCCGCCGCCTCGCCGCCCGCCGCGCGGATCGCGTCGGCGGCGGTGTCCAGCCGCCCGGCGTCGCGATCGGCCAGCATCACGCGCGCGCCTTCTCCGGCGAAGGCGCGCGCCGCCGCGAAGCCGATGCCGCTCGCCGCGCCGGTGACGAGCACGGCCTTGCCGGTGAAGCGGCCGCTCAACGTCCGGCCCTCCGCATCGTCGGCTTCTGCTTGTTCATCATCTTCTCCCTCCCTTATCCGTCGGCCGTCTGGCCACGGTTTTCGGCGATCCACGCGCGGGCGTTGCGGCCGATGACGTCGATCGTATTGAACACTGCCTTGCGATCGCTTTTGCGCACCTTGCGCAGCATGATCGCCTCGCGCCGCAGCGATTCCTCGGCGACAATCGAAAAGGCGTGACGGCCCTTGTCGGTCACGCCCAGGGTCAGCTTGCCGCGCGTCTCATAGGGATGGCGCAGGACGAGTCCCTCGGCCTCCAGTTCGTCGACGACGCGCCCGATCTGCCCCTTGTCGCGCCCGGTGATGCGGATGAGTTCGGACAGGCGCAGCGGATCGAATTCGGCGATTCGCGCCAGCGCCACCCATTTGAAGCCCGACAGCGACGTGCTCTCGCGGAACACCAGCGCCGCGCTGCGGCTCAACACGCTGGCAAGCGCGCTGAGCCGCGCCGTCACCGAGGAGGGGCTGATGTCGGTCACGTCGCTGAAAAGCTGCTGCGAGGCGGGGGTATAGGCCGAAATCCGGTCGGGCGCGCCGACGGCCTCCTGCGCCTCCTCCAGCAATTGTTCGGCCGCATGGCTCATCGGCCCCATCGCGCGCACCAGGATGCGCAACTGGTTCTCCCCCAGATCGGCGAGCAGCCGGTTGGCATTGTCGGTCGCCTGCGCAAGGATACGGGCGAACAGCGCCTCGCCCTCGGCCGTGAGCGTCAGCGGCGCGCGCAGCGAGGCGCGGCCGATATGGCCCTTCGCCAGCATCGGCGCGATCGTCCGGCTGACCTGTGATTTGCTCTGGCCCACCACGCGGAGCAGTTCGGACGCGGTCAGCGCCTTGCGGAAGCCGATCGACATCAGGACGGCGACTTCGCCCGCCGTCAGTTGCAGCGCATCGCGATATGTCGGCGCGGTCGCCGAGCGCATCAGATAATGAAGCTGGATGATCCGGAACGCGACCAGCCGATGGCTCAGGGGGAGCGCGCCGGGATCGGTTTCGTTCGTATCGGTGATCATCCGCCGCGGGTCCTTCCTTGCGCGATCGCGCCATTAAGCACGTTTCGCGTCAGGATCGAAAGCCGGGCGCTCGCTTTCCCGTCCGGCCGCGCGGCTATTTGGCGCCGTTCTGGCCCAGCGTGGTGCCGTTGGGCAGGCGGGCGTTGACAAGCGATCCGCCCGGGCTGCCGTCGCGCAGCGGATGGATGACGATCGTCACCTTGTCGCCGGTGGCGAGCGAGGTGCGTTTCCAGCCGTCATGCACCAGATTGTTCGGGCTGGTCATCTCGATCGTCCAGTGGGTCGTCTTGTCGCCGTCGGGCACGTCGAGTTCGATCCAGCTATGCGGGTTGATCCAGCGGAACTTCGTGACGGTGCCGACCAGCGTCACCTTCTTGTTCATGTCGAACATCGCGAAGCTGTGATGCGCCACCGCCGGCGCCGCCACCGTGACGATCGCGGCCAGCGCGAGAAGGGCTGTCTTGCTGTTGTTCATCCTACCGAACCTTTCTCTGCCGGCCGGCCTAAAGCTGGGGGACGTTGACGGGCTTGCCGCGCGGCAGGCCCGAATCGAGCACCTTGCCGTCGGGCAGCTTGACCGACAGGAACAGGCCGCCCGGCTTGCCGTCGCGCAGCGGGTTGATGTCCACCGACACCCGGTCGCCCGGTTTCAGCGAATGGCGCTTCCAGCCCTGGCGCGTCAGGTTGTTGGGGCTGTTCAGCTCGATGCTCCAGGTCGTCACCTTGCCGCCTTTCTCGGGCACGGCAAGCTCGATCCAGGCGTGCGGATTGGTCCACTGGAAATCGGATACGGTGCCGTTCAGCGTGACGACCTTCTTCTGATCGAACATCGCAAAGGAATGATGGGCCGACGCCGCGATCGGCAGGATCGCGAGGAAAAGCCCTGCCAGGCCAGCTGAAAGATATCGCATGATGGTTCCGCAATCCTCGCTATTTGGCCGGCGCGTCGGCGGCTTCGGCACGGCTGTCGGCCGCCGCCTTGCCGCGCTCGGTGCCCGGCAGATACGCATTGTTCTGCAGGATGCATTCGACCTCGCCGATGTCGCTTTCATCCTGGCGGTCCCAGCGCTTGGTGCTGCGCCACTCGCCTTTCCACATGTCCGGATCGGTCATGATATATTCGATCTCGAGCGTCTTGCCGCCTTTGATGAGGCGCATCCGCTCCGTCACCTCGAACTTATCCGAGATGGGGATTCCCATGTCGATATAATGATGATCGGTTTCGAAATATTTGGTGTGGACGACCAGCGTGTCGCCTTCCCAATGGCCGATCGATTCGCCGTTATAGGTGGGCACGACGATATCGGGATCGGTATATTGCCGCCCGTCGAGATAGATGACGCGGAAGCTGTTGGTGAAGCCCGTGACCATATAGAGCGCGGTGGGTAGCTGGATCATCGCGATCGGCCATACGCGCGTCATGATCATCGGCAGGCCGGCGGGATAGCATTGGCCGATCGCGTCGCGATAGGTTTCGCCGCGCGCCATCGCCGCCTTCCCCGCCGCCAGCGCCTTTTTCCCTTCCTCATAGAATTCGGGATAGGGCGGCCCGAACATGAATTTGCTGAAGCCTTCGCTCAGGTCGATGAACCAGGTGCCGGTGAAGTTCGCCGGGGCGGCCGGGCGCGGCTTGTTCAGATTTTCGGGTGCCAGCGCACCCGGATAGCCATGGTGCACATGCTGCAACTCCTCCAGTTGCTGCGGCGTCAGCTTGGCGTCGCGCGAGGCGGGCTTGGGCGCCGCCTGCTCGGCGGATGCGGCGGCCGGCGCGGCGAGCAGCGCCAGCGCGGCCCAGCACAAGGCCCAATTCGGCTTTCCTGGCCCCATATCGATCCTCTCCCCTCCTCCGGCATCAATGCACTACAGGTTGATACTGTCAACTTAAATGGTAGCCTCTCGACCGGCTCAGTGGCGGATGATCGCGCCCATGTCAGGCCGGGTGGGGCGCCGTTCCGGATGCCGGAACGCGCGTGTCCGCCGCCTCTTCCTGCGACACCCGGATCGCCGCGAGCTGCCGGCTGATCTCGGCCGCGCCGGCGCGCAGCCGTGCCGCCAGCCGCTGTATCTCGTCGCCGCGCACGGCGCGCAGGAAATGGGTGAGGCCCAGCGTCGCGACGACGATGCCCTTGTCGAGGATTGGCACCGCGATGCTGCTCGTCGACATGTCGCGGCCGAAGGATCGGATCGCATGGCCGCGCTCGCGCGTCCGGGCGAGTTCCAGCCCGATCCAGTGCCGCTCCTCGGCGGGCGCCGCCTCCAGCAGATGCTCGGCAAGTGGATGGTAAGCGAGCCAGGCCCGCCCATGCGCGCTCGTCCACATCGACAGCCTCTTGCCCACGGTCGAGCGGGCCAGCGCATAGGGGCTGATCGGCATCGTGCTGTAGCGCACGACCATGTCGCTTTCCTCGGGCGTCGCGATCGAGAGCGGCCAGAGCAATTCCTCGGTCAGCGTGTCGACGCGCGCGGTCGCGGCTTCGAGTACCGCCGGCAGTCCCGCGAAGCTCGCGCCCAGCCGGCTCAGCTTCGACGTCACGCAATAGTCGCCGCGCGGCGTCGCCTGGCGGACATAGCCGCACTGCATCATCGTGCGCATCAGCCGGACGACGGTGGGTTTGGGCATGTCCGCCTCCGCGCTCAGCCGCCCGACCGAGACGGTGCCGATCATGCTGATCCGTTCCAGCAGGGCAAAGGCCTTGGCGACCGACCGGATCGTATCGTCAACCGGTTCGGCCGCGAGAGACAGGGACTCGGAAGCCGCCGTCGCCATCTGCGTTCTCCCCCTTCTTGCCGCCAGCCCCGCGATTCTTCGCGCTTCGGGCCGGCCGCGATGCATCCTCGGGGGGCGTCTCCGGCCCCCTTTTTCGTCGGCCCTCCCGCGGAGGCCGTGCAGGACTGATCGCGCGCCGCGTTGAGCATGTCAACTTTAAGCATCGCCGCTGCGACAGGCGGCCCGCAATGTGCCGCCACCCGATTACACAACGTTACCGAACCGTCCGCGCAACCGTAATCCGCTTGCTGCCCCGCCGCCTTCCCGCCCAAGGGCGCAGGAGCAGAGGATGCGTTTATCAACTTCGGGGAGAGGCATGTGGCGGGGCGTAAAGGCGAAAAATGGTTGATCGGATGTGCGCTGGCGGCGCTGGCCGCCGCCTCGGCGCAGGCCGAGGGGGTGAGCGATGCGCCGCAGCGGGGCGATATCCTCGTCGTCGGGCATGAGCAGCCGGCGCTGTCGATGCCCGCCGCCACCGGCAGCCGCCTCGATCTCCCGCCGCTCGAAACGCCCGCCACCGTCACCGTGCTCGACGGCGATCAGATCCGCGCGCGCGGCGACATGTCGGTCGTCGATGCGGTGACGCGCGCGCCGGGCGTCACCTCGGTCGCCGATCCCGGCAATGGCGGCACCGCGCTCGCCGTGCGCGGGTTCAGCGGGCAGGGCTCGGTGCTCCAGCTTTATGACGGCGTCCGCCTCTTTCCCGTGGCGGGCACCGTCACCTTCCCCACCGATCCGTGGAATATCGAGCGGATCGAGGTGCTGAACGGCCCTGCGTCGGTGCTTTACGGGCAGGGGGCGCTCGGCGGCGCGATCAACGTCATCACCAAGAAGCCCAACAGCGAGCGCACCGAGTTCGAGGCGGAGGCGGGTTACGGCTCGCAGGATAGCTGGCACGTCGCCGCCGGCGCGGGCGGGCCGATCGGCGACAGCGTCGCCTATCGCGTCGACGGCAGCTATCGCCGCTCGGACGGCTATGTCGATCGCGGCGATTCGCGCAGCCTCGCGCTGTCGGCCGCGCTGCGCTTCACGCTCGCGCCCGATCTCCACCTCACGCTGCGCGACGATTATGCCGATCAGCGGCCGATGGAATATTTCGGCACGCCGCTTATCGACGGCCGGATCGCGCCGGACACGCGCCGTCGCAACTACAATGTCGCCGACGCCAGTCTCCATTATCGCGACAATCGCATGCTGGTGACGGCCGAATGGGCGCCCTCGGACGCGTTCAGCTTCACCAACACCGCCTATCGGATGACGAGCAGGCGGCTGTTCAAGGACCTCGAAAGCTATTGCTGGATCGGCGCCGACGGCCTCTGCCCCAACGGGTATAATGAGGATACCGGCTTCGACACCCCGGGCATGATCTACCGGACGGACAATCTCGGCATCGTCCACGATCAGGTGCAGACCGGCGATCAGGGCAGCGTGAAGATCCGCACCGCCTTCGGCGGCCTCAGGAACGATCTCGTCGTCGGCTTCGACGTCAATCGCATCAAGCTGTCCTACGGCAATGATTTCGGATCGGACGCGCAGCAGGACATGGTCGATCCGCGCCGGTTCGATCCCGGCGCCTTCCTCGATACGCAGGGGATCGCCCCGCGCTACGGCACGCGCACCAGCGAATACAGCTTCTTCGCGGAGGACCGGCTGCGCTTCAACGATCAGCTTTCGATCGTCGCCGGCATCCGCGACGAGCACGATCATGTGCGCCGCTGGAACATCATCCACGGCACGAACGGCGCGACCGGCAAGGACCCGCAGTTCAGCAAGCGGCTGCGCAACACGACATGGCGCGTCGGCGGCGTCTATCAGCCGACGCCGACGCTCTCCTTCTACGCGCAATATTCCACCGGCACCGATCCGCTGGGGACGCTGACCAGCTATTCGGGCTCGCAGATCGAATTGCAGAACGCCACCGGCGATCAGGTCGAGGCGGGGGTGAAATACAGCTTCCTGAACGGTCGCGGCTCGGCCACCTTCGCGGCCTATCGCATCGTGAAGAAGAAGCTCCTCTCGCAAAGGACGCCCACCAGCCCGATCGAGCAGGTCGGCCAGCGTTCGGCCAAGGGGCTGGAGGCGTCGCTGTCGCTCGATCTCCCGCAGGGTTTTGGAATCGACGCCAACGGCACCATCCTCAACGCCGATTTCGACGATTTCCGCAGCGGCGATACCGTCTACACCGGCAACACGCCGCCCGGCGTTCCCGAAACCGCCGCCAATCTCTGGCTGCGCTGGGACGCCTTCGATCGCTTCCAGATGCGCGCCGGCTTGCGGTATGTGGGGCGGCGCTATTCGGACAATGCCAACAGGTTCCGCGTGCCGGCCTATGCGGTGATCGATGGCGGGATCAGCTATGCGCTGAGCCCGCGCCTCGCGCTCGACGTCCGCGTCCAGAACCTGTTCGACAAGGAGTATGTGCTGACCACCTATAACGACCAGCAATGGATACTCGGGCGGCCGCGTTCGATCGATGTGTCGATGCGTGCCCGCTTCTAACCCGCGCGCCTTGTCCCTGCGTCATCAGGCGTGGCGGTGGCTGTATCTCGTCCATCGCTGGATCGGCATCGTCACCTGCCTGTTGTTCGCCATGTGGTTCGTCTCGGGCCTCGTGATGATCTATGTGCCCTTTCCCGCGCTCACCAGGGCCGAGCGTCTCGAAGGGCTCACGCCGATCGCGTGGGATCAGGTGCGCGCCCAGCCGGCGGCCGTCCTCGCGGCGGAACGCGGGCCGCCGCGCACGCTCGCCCTCGAAATGCGCGAGCGCGCGCCCGTCTGGCATGTCGGCGGATGGGACGGGGCGGAGCGCCTCTATTCGGCGGTGACGGGTGCGCCGCTGGGCAGCGTCGATGCGGCGGCGGCGCGGCGGATCGCGGGCGATTTCGGCCATGCCGGCGTGGCTGGCGTCAGCCGGGTCGTGCGCGACCAGTGGACGGTCGCCGGCGGCTTCGATCGCCACCGCCCCCTGTGGAAGGCGCGGCTCGACGGACCGGGCGGCCGCATCCTCTACGTCTCGTCGACGACGGGGATGGTGGTGCTCGACACCGACGCGCGCGAGCGTTTCTGGAACTGGCTCGGCTCGGTGCCGCACTGGCTCTATCCCACCGTGCTTCGCCAGGACAATGCGGCATGGCGGCAGGTGGTGCTGTGGGTGTCGGGGCCGTGCATCGTCGCCGCCATAGCCGGCATCTGGATCGGCCTGCTGCGCGTCCGGCTGGGGCGGCGGCGGTTCGGCGGCGGGCGGATGATTCCCTATCGCGGCTGGATGGCGTGGCATCATGTCGCGGGCCTCGTCGGCGGCCTGCTCCTCGTCGGCTGGATATTCAGCGGTTGGCTCTCGGTCGATCCCGGGCGGCTGTTTGCCGGCCCCGGCATCGATCGGGCGGCGCGCCTCGCTTATGCCGATGCGGGAAATGCGCCGCCGCTCGCCTTCGATCGCCTCGCCCGGATCGCCGATGGCGCGAAACGGGTGGAACTGAGCTGGTTCGACGGGCAACCCCTGCTCACGATCGAAGGGCGCGGCCCCGCCGTAACGCTCGACGCGCGGACGCTCGCCCCCGCCCGCATCGACCCGGCGCATATCCGCGCCGCCGCCGCGCGGCTGGTGCCCGGCGCACCGATCGCCGCCTTCGATCGGCTGAGCGCGCCCGACTTTTATTGGTATGACGTCGGCGCGCCGCCGCAACTCCCGATCTTTCGGGTAAAATTCGCTGATCCCGCCGGCACCTGGGCGCATATCGATCCGGGCACCGGTGCTATTCTCCGCGTCCTCGACAGGCGCGACCGTATCTATCGCTGGGCCTTCGATCTGCTCCACAAATGGGATCTGAACGGGCTGACGCTGCACCGTCCCGCCTGGGATATCCTCCTCTGGTTCTTCTCGCTTCTCGGGATCGTCACCTCGATCACCGGCATCCGCATCGCCTGGGCGCGGCTCCGCCGGCGCCCGTTCCGTCTGACGGAACGGCGGCGACGCGGCTGGACAGCGCGAACGCGATGATTCAGGTCTTTGGCCCATGAAGGCGGAAGAGGGGCCAAAGGAGCGATGGGGACATGAGCGTCAGAGGTGCGATGGTCTGGACGGTGGCCGGCCTCCTGTCGGGGCTCGCGCTGGCGCCCGCGCATGCTCAGCTCGGCGCGCCGACGCATTCGCCCGTGCCCGATGGCTTGAAGGCGGGCGCCGGCGCGCCTTTCCCCAGGGGCCATTATGGCGCGCTCGATACGCTGCCCGATTGGGGCGGGATCTGGTTTCGCGTGTTCGATCCTCCAAAGCCGGGGACGCCGCCGCCTGCCCAGCCGAAGCTCAAGGGCCAATATAAGGCGCAATATGACGCATGGCGCGCCGAGGTGGCGGCCAATCACGGCGTGGTGAAGGAAACCACTTCGCATTGCAGCCCGCCGGGCATGCCGATGTTCATGCAGATTCCGCAATATCCCTACGAATTTCTGTTCACGCCGGGCCGCGTCACGATCAACCAGGAAGCGTGGATGCAGACGCGCCATATCTGGACCGACGGGCGCACCCATGCCGACGATCCCGATCCCAGCTATTTCGGCGATTCGGTCGGCCATTGGGAGGGCGGCACGCTGGTGGTGGACACGATCGCCATCAAGGACAGCCTGCCGCTCGCGATGGGCATGACCCATTCCGAAAAGATGCACATCGTCGAACGGATCCATCTCGATCCCGCCGATCCGGACCTGCTGGTGGACGAGATGGTGATCGACGATCCCGATGCGCTGGAGGAGCCGTTCGCGGCGACGATCCACTATCGGCGCGATCGCTACGGCCAGCTTCTCGAATTCGAATGCAGCGAGAATGATCGCAACCCGGTGAACGCCGACGGCCAGACGCTCTACAAATAGATCCCGTCCTTGATTGTGGGGCGCCCCCTTTACCCACCCCGCCGCGCGCGGTTAGGAGGGGGCGTTCTTCATCAGACGGGAAAAGAGAGTGGTCGCAAAGCGCAGGATCGGTCCGTTCCAGGTTACGCCGGTGGGCTATGGCTGCATGTCGCTCAGCCATGCCTATGGCACGTCGCCCGATCCGGCGGAGGGGGCGCGGCTGCTGCGCAACGCGCTCGATCTCGGCTATGATTTCCTCGACACCGCCGCGCTCTACGGCTTCGGCGCGAACGAGCAACTGGTGGGCGAGGCGCTGGCCGGCCGGCGCGGGGACTATGTGCTGGCGTCGAAATGCGGGATGACCGGCGTCGACGGCAAGCGCGTGATCGACGGCCGGCCCGAGACGCTGAAGCGCACGATCGACGAGAGCCTGCAACGCCTGCGCACCGACGTGATCGACCTCTATTATCTTCACCGCTGGGACAAATCGGTGCCGATCGAGGATTCGATCGGGGCGCTCGGCGAGATCGTCGCCGCCGGCAAGGTCCGCGCGATCGGCGTCAGCGAGGTGTCCGCCGCCACGCTGCGCCGCGCGCATGCCGTCCATCCGATCGCCGCGATCCAGAACGAATATTCGCCCTGGTCGCGCAATGCGGAGCTAGGCGTGCTTGAAGCGACGCGTGAACTCGGGATCGCCTTAGTCGCCTTCTCGCCCGTCGCGCGCGGTTTCCTCGCCGATGGCGTGCACGACAATGCCCATTTCACCGAACGTGACATCCGCCGTGGCATGCCGCGTTTCCAGTCGCCCAATTTCGAGGAGAATCTGAAGCTGCTCGATCGCTTCCGCCTGCTCGCGCAGGAAGCGGGCTGCACGCCGGGGCAGTTGTCGCTCGCCTGGGTGCTTTCGCGCGGCGATCATGTCGTCGCGATTCCGGGGACGATCTCGGCCGATCACCAGGCCGAAAATCTGGCGGCGGCGGGGCTCACCGTCGATCCCGCGATATTGGCGAAGGTCGATACATTGTTCACGCCGGACGCGGTGGCCGGTCGTCGTTATCCCCCGGCGACGCAGCGCGAGATCGATACCGAGGAATTCGCCTGATGCCGCCGGGCGGCGCCTTCGGGTGAACGTCCTTTTCGTCCATCAGAATTTTCCCGGTCAGTTCCGCCATCTCGCGCCGGCGCTGGCGAAGCGGGGCGACCGCGTCGTCGCGCTCTGCATGAACGACTATCCCGGCGGCGACGGGATAGAAAGCGTACGGGCGCGGCCCGATCGCGGTTCGGCGGCCGGTATCCACCCATGGGTCGCCGATCTGGAAACCAAGGTGATCCGCGGCCATTCCAGCCTCAGGGCGGCGCGCGAACTGGCGGCGCGGGGCTTCGTGCCCGACGTCATCGTCGCGCATCCCGGCTGGGGCGAAAGCCTGTTCCTGAAACAGCTTTGGCCCGCCGCGCGCCTCGGCCTCTATTGCGAGTTCTTCTATCGCAGTGAGGGGGCGGACGTCGGCTTCGACCCCGAATTTCCGGTCGGCGATCGGCTGGAGGAGGCGAGCCGGCTCCAGCTTCGCAACGCCAATATCCTCCTTCAGTTCGAACAGGCCGATGCGGGTATCGCGCCGACGCGCTGGCAGGCGAGCGGCTTTCCCGATCGCCTGCGCGAACGGATCGCCGTCATCCATGACGGCATCGATACCGATCTGCTGCGCCCCGATCCCGCCGTCACGCTGCGCGTGGGCGAGGGCGCGCCGTTCAGCCGTGCGGACGAGGTCATAACCTTCGTCAACCGCAATCTGGAGCCGCATCGCGGCTATCATGTCTTCATGCGCGCGCTGCCCGATCTGCTGGCGCGGCGGCCGAACGCGCATGTGCTGATCGTCGGCGGCGATGGGGTGAGCTATGGCGCGCCGCCGCCCGGCGGGCAGAGCTGGATGGCGCGCTATCTTGCCGAGGTGGCCGACCGGATCGACCGGCGGCGCGTCCATTTCCTCGGCCGCCTGCCTTATGCCTCCTATCGCGCGCTGCTCCAGCTCTCGACGGTGCACGTCTATCTCACTTACCCCTTCGTCCTGTCCTGGAGCCTGCTGGAGGCGATGGCGACCGGCTGTGCGGTGGTCGCGAGCGATACCGCGCCGGTCAGCGAGATGGTGACGGATGGCGGGACGGGCCGGCTCTTCCCCTTCTTCGATCGGTCTGCGCTCGTGGACGCCGTTTCGGCCCTGCTCGATTCGCCGGCGGAGCGGGCGCGGCTGGGTGCTGCTGCGCGCGATTTCGTCGTCGCTAACCATGATCTGCGAAGTCATTGTCTTCCCCGGCAATTGGCGTGGATCGATGCGTTTGCCCGCTGAATTTGCTTGCGCCCTGTGCGAAAATGGGACGGATAGGCGGGGGTGATTCTCGTCAGGGCCATTTTGGCGAGGGGGGAAGGGTTTTTCGGCGGCATGAGGAACAATGCCTTCTGGGCGATGCGCGCGGGCGGCCCGGCCGTGGGCGGCGCTCCCTGATGCGCGGCCTCTCCGCAGCCCTCCTGACCCTCCTGATCCTCCTGCCGGCAGGTGGACAGGCGCAGACGTTGCTCTCCGCCGACGTGCCGATCGACGTCCCCGCCGATGTCCGTATCGCGCGCAACCCCGATCTCGCCCTGATCCCCGCACCCCCGCCGCCGCCGGGCTCGCTGCCGCCGCCGCCCGGTTCGGACATATTGGCGCCGCCCGTCGTCCCCCTCGAAACGCCCGCCGCGCAAGCCTATGGCCCACCTGCGCCGGGCCGGCAGGTGATGCCGCCCGGTATCCGGCCGCCGGGCGTCGGCCAGGCGCTGTTCGACGCGGTCGAGCGGGCGACGGGCAGTTATCCCTCGGTCGTCGCCGGCAAGGCATCGGTCCGCGCGACCGACGCCGATCTGCGTGCGGCGAAGTGGCAGCGTTTTCCCAGCCTGTCGGTCGAAGGTTTCGCGTGGGGCGGCGATCACAAGCAGCTTACCTCGACGGTCGAGCTGGACCAGCCGATCTGGGCCGGTGGGCGGATCGGCGCGGCGATCCACCGCGCCAAGGCGTCGGGCGTCGCGACCCGTGCCGAGCTTGACGAGACGGTGCTGAACGTCGCGCTCCAGATCAGCGCGGCTTATTACGACATGGCGCGCTATGTGCAGCGCCAGGCGATCCTCGAGGAAAGCCTCAAGGAGCATCGCCGCCTGGTCGATTCGATCGAGCGGCGTGTCGCGCAGGAGGTTAGCCCGCGCGCTGATCTCGAACTCGCCCGCTCACGCGCGGCGCAGGTCGAGCAGGATCTCAATCTGGCGGTCGCGCAGCGCGCGGCGGCGACACAGCGCTTCCTCCAGCTCGTCGGCGATCCCGCCTACAATCCGGGCATTGTGCCGCGCTATGATCCCGCGCTCTATGCGCCGTCGGCGGCAGGCGCGTTGCAGGAGGCGGTGACGTGCAGTCCCACCCGCCGCCGACTGGCCGGCGAAGTGCTTGTCGCGCGCGCCGAGGCGGAGGCGGCGCGTGCCGCTTACATGCCGCAGGTCAGCGCGCAGGTGTCGCATAACGAGATTGTCGGCACGCGTGCCGGCGTTGCATTGCGCGCCGAGCTAGGCGGCGGCTTCTCGCAATTCGCCGCCGCCGACGCGGCGCGGCTCCGCCAGCAGGCGAGCGAGCTTCAGGTTGCCGCCAGCGAACGCGAGATTCGCGAGACGATCGCGGCCGATCTCGCCGAGAATGCTGCCGATCGGCACAATGCGGCGGCGGGTGCGGTCGCCGCGCGCGCGGCGGAGGCGGTAACACAATCTTATCTGCGCCAATATATCGCCGGCCGCCGGACATGGCTCGACGTGATGAACGCGGTGCGCGAAGCCGCGAGCGCCGAGCTAGCCCGATCCGATGCCGAGATCAGCGCGATGGCGTCGGCCGCGCGACTGCTGCTCAACACCTGTCGCTGGCAGCCGCAGGCCGCCGGCGGAAGCTAGGCCCGAATATGGCGAATCCCCTATGCCGATAGCCCTTGCCGAACTGATCCCGTCGCTTGCCCGCCGCCAGGGTGTCGAGCTGGCGCCTGAAGCGATTGCCCGGATCGAAGGGCTCGATGATCCGCTTGCCGATCGACAGGCGATGGACAGGCTCGCCACTCATCTCGGTTGGGACGCGCCGGTGCCCGTCATCGGCCGGCCGCGCGCCAATCATTTTCCGCTCCTTCATTTCAGCGAAGAAGGCGGTTGGGGTCTTGCCGAGCAATGGGACGATGACGATCGCTTCCGCGTCGTCACCCCGGCGGGTGTCGAGGTCCGGCCCTGGCGCGAGGAGGACCTGCTGCTCCGCGTAGCGCCGCCCGATCCGCTGCGGCGCGAGGCAGGCGCCGAGCGGTCGAGTGCGATCTTCCGCCGTGCGATCCTGCGGCGGCGTGGCTCGTTTGCGGCCGCGGCGCTCGCTACGGTGACGGCGAACATCATCGCGCTCGCCACCTCGCTCTTCTCGATGCAAGTCTATGATCGCGTGATCCCCTCGTCGGGTTACGCGACGTTGTGGGCGCTGTCGATCGGCGTCGTCTTCGCGCTGCTCCTCGATTTCGCACTCCGCTCCACCCGCTCGCTGCTGATCGAACGGGATGCGGCGAAGATCGATACCGAGGTGTCCGAATATTTCTTCGCGCGTTCGCAGGCGGTGCGACTGGATGCGCGGCCACCGGGGATCGGCACGATGGCGGCGCAGTTACGCGGGTTGGAGCAGGTGCGCGCGCTCATGTCGTCGGGCTCGCTCTTCCTGATCGCCGATCTGCCCTTCGCCCTCTTCTTCATCGTCGTCATCGCGCTTCTGGGCGGCAAAGTGGCGCTCGTGCCGTTGGCGAGCTTCCCGATCGCGATCGGCCTTGGCCTACTCTTCGCGCGCGGCATCCGCGAAGCGACGAACCGCGCGCATATCAGCGGCAATCGCAAGAACGGCCTGCTCGTCGAATCGCTCGACGCGGCGGAAACGGTGAAGGCCAATCGCGGTAGCTGGCACATGCTCGCCCGCTGGAACCGCCTGATGGAGGAGGTCCACAGGAACGAGGATCCGGTGAAATGCTGGCAAGCGGTGGCCGGAACGATCTTCGGCTCGCTCCAGCAGCTCGCCTATGTCGCGCTCGTGACGTTCGGTGCGATCGCGGTAACGCGCGGGGAGATCACCACCGGCGCGCTCGTCGCCTGCTCGATCATCGCCGGGCGCGTCAACGGTCCGCTGCTCGCGCAGCTTCCCGGCTTCATCGTCCAGTGGAGCTATGCGCGCGCCTCGCTCAAGGCCTTGGACCATATCCTCAGCCTGCCGCCCGATCGCCCGTTGGAGGCGACGAGCCTCCGGCCTGACGCCTTGCCCGGGCCGCTCCGGCTCGAAGGGGTGCGCTTTGCCTATTCGGGTGCGCGCGCGGGAATCGACATCCCGAACCTCGAAATCCAGCCGGGCGAGCGGATCGGCCTGATCGGCGGCATTGGATCGGGCAAGACCACCTTGCTGCGTATCCTCGCAGGCCTCTATCAGCCGCAGGCGGGCGTGATGACGATCGGCGGGCTCGATGCCAATCATGTCGCCGTCGATGTGTTACGTCGTCACATCGGCTATCTGCCGCAGGATTTCCGCCTGATAAACGGTACGTTGCGCGACAATCTACTGCTCGGCCTCTCCGATCCCGGCGACAATGTGGTGCTGGAAGCCGCGCGCAAGACAGGATTGGCGCAGCTCATTTCCAGCCATCCTCTGGGGCTCGACCTGCCGATCGACGAGGGCGGGCGAGGCCTTTCGGGCGGGCAGCGCACGCTCACCGGCCTCACCCGCCTTGCGCTGGTCGAACCGCGCCTGTGGCTGCTCGACGAACCCACGGCGCATCTCGATCAGGGGACCGAGGCAGTCGTTCTCGACGCGATCGCCGCGCGCATGGGGCCGGCGAGCAGTTTCGTCCTCGTCACGCACAAATTGTCGCTGCTCTCGCTCGTCGACCGCGTGATCGTGCTGGTCAACGGCCGCATCGGCCTCGACGGGCCGACCAGCGAGGTCCTCGCCCGGTTGAAGGCCGCCAGTACCAAGCGCCGGATTGCGAAGCCGCAGCCGAAGGTGCGCGGCGTGGCGGCAAACAATGGCTGAGGAGGAAGGCGCGATGACGTTCCGCTGGCCACGTCCGTCGATCACGATCATCCTGCTCTGCGCGCTCGCGCTGATCGGCTTCCTGCTTTGGTCGATCTGGGCGCATCTCGATCAGATTTCGCGCGCGCAGGGGCAGGTGATCCCCTCAGGCCGCGTGCAGGTGATCCAGACGCCCGACGGCGGCGTTATCCAGCGTCTGCTGGTGCGCGAGGGCGACCAGGTTCGCAAGGGCCAGCTTCTGATGGAGCTGGATCGCGTCAAGCTCGCCGCCGGGGTGGACGAGGCGCGCGCACGCGTCGCGGCGCTAAAATCCTCAATGGCGCGCATCCAGGCAGAGCTGTTCAATCGGCCGCTCGATTTCCCGCCCGACGTGCTTGCTTATCCCGATTTCGTCGCCAATCAGCGGATGCTTTATGCCAAGCGGCGGCAGGCGCTGTCGGCCGATCTGTCGACGCTCGGCCGCCAGCGGAGCCTTGCGCGGCAGGAAACGCGGATGAACATGCCGCTCTTGGCACAGGGCGACGTCAGCCGCGCCGATATCATCCGCATGCAGCGCAACGAAACCGAGATTCAGGGTCAGATCGATTCACGCCGCAACCGGTATCTCGAGGATTTGCAGACCGACTATACGAAGACGGAGGAGGAGCTAGCGAGCGCGACGCAGTTGCTCACCCAGCGACAGGACGCGCTCAACAATGCCACGATCCGTTCGCCCAGCGACGGCATCGTCACCAATGTCCGGATGACGACGGTCGGCGGCGTGTTGCGCCCGGGCGACGAGGTGATGGAGGTGGTGCCCACCGCGGGGCCGCTGATTGTCGAGGCGAAAATCGCCCCGCGCGAGATCGCCTTCATCCATGTCGGCCAGCCCGCGTCGGTGAAGTTCGATGCCTATGATTCGGCGATCTACGGTGCGGCGAAGGGGCGCGTCACCTATGTCAGCGCCGATACGTTCGTGGACAAGCTGCCCGACGGGCGCGAACAGCCCTTTTACCGTGTACGCCTGACGGTCGACACCAGCGGCATGCATCCGCGCGAGGCGGGCCAGCGCATCGCGATCCAGCCGGGCATGACCGCTATCGCCGAGATCAAGACCGGCCGCACCACAGTCTTCCGCTACATCACCAAACCGATCCTGCGCACCGCGTCGGATGCGATGGGCGAACGGTAGCGCGAAGCACAAAGCAGGCCGAATGCAACGAAACCCGTTTACCCTCCGTTGCCGCCTACTGGGCGGCAAAAGGAGAGGGCTCTTGTTCGTCGCGGTTTATCGGTGGCGTGTGCACCCCGGCAAAGAGGCGCAGTTTCGGGCGGCGTGGCGGCGCGGAACTGAATTGATCACCGCCCGCTACGGCAGCTATGGCTCGCGCCTGCATCGCGACGGCGATGGCGCCTTCATCGGCTATGCTGAATGGCCGGACGAGGCAACATGGCGCCGTGCGTTCGATGTCGGGATGGCCTATGACGACGCGGCGACGCGTGACGCCTTCGATGATGCCGTATCGGAGCCGGACAGCGGCCCTGTCTTCGCGATGGACGTGACCGACGATTTGCTGCTTAGGCGCTGCTGACCCGCGCTCAATAGCCCAGCGAGAGATCGACGAGGTTACGCAGCGGTTGTCCCTCCGCGAAGCGCGCGGCATTGTCGAGGAACAGGGTGGCGGCGCGCTCGGTCGTGCGCGTCTGCGACCGGCCCGACAGGTGCATCGAGATGGTGATGCCGGGCACGTCCCATAAGGGATGGTCGGCCGGCAGCGGCTCGGGCGTGGTGACGTCGAGCCACGCGCCCGCCAGGCGGCCGCCGCGTACTGCCGCGATCAACGCGTTCTGATCGATCAATGTGCCGCGCGCCACGTTGACGATGAAGGCACCAGATTTCATCGCCGCCAGCTCCTCCTCGCCGATCATATGCTGCGTCTCGCTAGTCGAGGGCGCGGTGAGAATGATCCAATCGAATTCGCCCAGCCGCGCGCGCCAGTCATCGGGCCCAATCACGCCTGCTTCGTCGCCGGGCGTACGGCGCACCCCGGTCACAATGACGCCGAAACCGCGCAGCCGCTCGCCCACCGCGCGGCCCATCGCGCCATAGCCAAGAATGAGTGCGTGCGAATCGAGCAATTCGCCCGTACCCGGCGTGGCAAGCGACCATTGGTGCCTGTCGCCCGCGCGGATTACCTCGGGCAGGTTCTTGGCCAGCGAAAGCACGCCCATCACCGCATATTCGGCGCAGGGGACCGCGTTTAGCCCCGCACCGTTCGTGAGCTGCGTGCCGCGTGCGCGGATCGTCTTCACCGGCAGGGCGTCGATGCCTGCATAAAGGGTGGAAAGCCAGCGCAGCCGCGTTCCCGCTTCGATCGCGGTCGTGCTCGACAGGGGAAAGAAATCGAGCCACGCCGCCTCGGCATCGCCGATCGTCGCCGCCGCCTCTTCAGGTGAGTCGACGTAATGAGGCTGGAGGGTGGGCGGCAATTTCCCTTCGACAAGGGGGCGCATACGCGCATTGATGACGATCTTCATGACCTCTGCCTATCGGGTTGTAGCAAGCTTCTAAAGCCCGATCAGCGCAATCTGCCGGCCATAATCGGATTCGCCGCGATGGGTGGCGCGGCGGAAACTGAAGAAGCGCCGCTCGTCGGCATAAGTATCGAGCCCCAGTGCCTCGACACGCCCCAGCCCGGCGCTGGCGAGGCGGTGGGCGACATAGGCTTCAAGGTCGAACTGATGATGGCCTTCGCGTCGTCCGCCCGAGAAGAAGCGCTCATTCTCCGGATCGGCTTCGGCGAAACGGGCGAGGAAAGCGTCGTCCACCTCGTAGGAGGTGCGCGCGATGCACGGCCCGATCGCGGCGGCGATCCGCGCGCGCGACGCGCCCAGTCGCTCCATCGCAGCCACGGTCGCGTCGGTCACGCCACCCAACGCGCCTTTCCATCCGGCATGCGCTGCGCCGACAACGCCCGCCGCCGTGTCTGCGAGCAGCACCGGCGCGCAATCGGCGGTGAGGATGCCGAGCAGCAGCCCCGGCCGATCGGTGACAAGCGCGTCTGCGCGCGGCCGTTGCTCGTCGGCGTAAGGTACAGTGGCGGTCACTACCTCGGCCGAATGGACCTGATAGAGTGTCACCAGCGCCGCGCCGGGCGATATCGCTTCCACCGCGCGCCGCCGGTTCGCCATGATCGCCGCTCGTGAATCCTGCGATCCCAACCCGACGTTTAGCCCTTCGACCGCGCCGGTCGACACGCCCCCCTCGCGCCCGAGAAAACCATGGAGAACGCCGTCGAGCGCGGCCGCGCGGATGGGGGAGATCGGAGTGGGCGTCATGGGGAGGCTTATAGCGTCCGCCGCCGTTCAGTCGAATCCCGCCGGCATCGGCCAATGCTTCGCGGTGAGTGCCATTACCTTGAACAGGGTACCCATCTCGTCGGGATGCGTCAGTCGGCGGAAGGCCGTCGCGATATCCTCGCCATGACGCGGCGAGGCGATAGCGAGCGAACGTGCGCGCGCGGCCATGCCGAGCGTTTCGAGCCATGCGCCCTGCTCAACAGGGCCATGCACCTGCGCCGTCGACGCCGCCTCGCCCAGTGCCGCGAAATCGATATGGGCGGTCAGGTCGCTCCGCCCCGGCATCGCGAAGGGATCGGCATAGGCATGGGCGTGCACCGCCTGCAACGTGTCCCCCGCCGCGCGATCGGCATAGCCATAATCGACGATCAGCGCCGCGCCGCCCTGTGTGGCGATCCGCCGGGCGAGATCGTGCGCCACGACGGCGATCGCGGGTGATGCCTCGACGATGCTGCCCGGCTCCGCGCCCAGCAGGCGCTCGGGCACCAGCGCGTCGCAGGGGACGACGCCCGGCACCGGCACGAAGCCGTCGGGGCCGAAATAGACCATCCGCTCGCGCCATCCCGCCACCGTCTTGACGAACTGGCGGATCGGCAGCGCGTCGAAAAATTCGTTGGCGACGACCAGCAGCGGCGCGTCGGTGGGGAGGGTGGCGAGGCTCTCGTGCCACGCCGCATCCTCCACCCGCTCGGCTTGCTTCGCGCGCAGGACGGGGCTCGTCTCGACGAAATGCACTGGTGGTGTCAGGCCGAATGGCCGCATGGCGCGCAACGCATCGGCTGCGAGTGTGCCCCGTCCCGGCCCCAGTTCGACATAATAAGTCTGCGGCCGTCCCGCGCGCTGCCACAGGTCGGCAAGGCAGAGGCCGATCATCTCGCCGAACATCTGGCTGATCTCGGGTGCGGTGATGAAGTCGCCCGCCACGCCCATCGGATCGCCGGCGGCATAATAAGCCGCATTCGCCTCGCCCATGAAGCGGGCGACGGAAATGGGGCCTTCCTCCTCGATCAGGCGGGCGAGGCGTTCGCCCAATAGGGGCGGCGCATCGCTCATCGGCGGATCAGGCGACGCTCTCGCCGCCGGCGGTGGGCTCGACGCGCACGCGCCGGCCCTTGGCCGTCCAGACGAGCCAGGCTCCGCCAAGCAGCATCGGCACCGTCAGCGTCTGCCCCATCGTCAGACCCCACGGCATCGTGCCGAGCTGGATATCGGGTTGGCGGAAAAATTCGAGCGTGAAGCGCGCCAGCCCATAGCCGATCAGGAAGATGCCGACGAGCTTGCCCGGCTCGTAGCGTGCCTTCGTCTTCCAGAAGGCGAACCACAGAATCGCGAACAGGATGATGCCTTCCAGCCCGGCTTCGTAAAGCTGGCTCGGATGGCGCGGTATGCCGTCGCCCGTGCCGGGGAAGATGATCGCCCAGGGCACGTCGGTCGGCCGCCCCCACAGCTCGCCGTTCACGAAATTGGCGATTCGGCCAAAGAACAGGCCGAAGGGCACGCAGCAGGCGATATAATCGTGAATGCGCAGCCAGGAGAGGCCGTTCTTCCGCGCCAGGAAGAAGATCGCGGCGCTGACGCCTACCGCGCCGCCATGAAAGGACATGCCGCCCTGCCACAACTTCAGCACGTCGACGGGGTGGCGGAACATCGCCGGGTCGTAGAAGATCGCATAGCCCAGCCGGCCGCCGATCAATATGCCGAGCGTCGCGTAGAAGACGAAGTCGTCGGCATGGCGCCGTGCCATCGGCGCGCCTGGCTGATCAAGCAGCTTCAGCAGATACCACCAGCCGATCAGGATGCCCGCTATATAGGCGAGCGAATACCATTTGATCTGGAAGAAGCCGAGCGACAGCGCCACGGGCGAGAGGTGCAGGTCCTCGAAACGGATGGCCGATGCGGCGTCTGCAAGAAGGGGCAGGATCAAGACGGGTTCCCCGGAAATTTGCCCCTTCAATAAAGGCGCGGAAAGGAAACGCAAAGGGCGTCTGGCGCGACCGGGGGCTGGCGTTCGGCCGCCTTGCTCCCTATCCACGATCCGGCGATGGCAGAGCGGAAGCAACAGACGTGGGGATAAGCCGCAGGCAGGTTCTGGTCAGCGGTGGGGCGGGCGTGGGCTTGCTGCTCGCCTGGGAATTATGGCCGCGCCATTATGCTCCGAATCTGGTCGCCTCCCCCGGCGAGACGATCTTCAACGCCTTCCTCAAGATCGGGGAGGATGGCCGCGTCGCTATTATCGCCTGCCAGTCCGAAATGGGGCAAGGCGCATGGACCGCTTTGTCGCAGATGCTGGCCGACGAACTGGGCGCGGACTGGCGCACCGTCGCGGTCGAGCCGGCGCCGATCAATCCCCTCTACGCCAACGATTTCCTGGCGCACGCGAGGGGCGACGCTGTCTTGCCCGGTTTCCTGCGGGGTGTCAGCGGCTGGGTGGCGCATGAGCAGGGGACACGCACCGCGACTATGATCACCGGCGGATCGACGACGGTGCGCGGTTTCGAGGCGCGCTATCGCGAGGCGGGCGCGCTCGCGCGGGCGTTGTTATGCAAAGCGGCGGGCAAGCGCTGGGACGCCGCCTGGGATGCGTGCGATACCGCCGACGGCTTCGTCACCCATGGCGACGACAGACTGCGCTTCGGCGATATTGCGGCCGAGGCGGCGGCGCTCGCCCCGCCCGACGACGTGCCGCTGCGCGCGGTGGGGACGGGCGGTCTGTCGGGCACGCCGCAGCCGCGCCTCGATCTGCCGTCGAAGGTTGACGGATCGGCGCGTTTCGCCGCCGACGTGCGCCTGCCCGACATGGTCTATGCCGCGGTCCGCCACGGTCCTTATGGCGATACGCGGTTGAAGCAGGCGAACGAGGCGGCGGCGCGCGCGATCCCGGGCATGTTGGCGGTGGCGAGTAATCCCAGCTGGATTGCGGCTGTCGCCACGAACTGGTGGGCGGCCAATCGCGCGCTCGACGCGATCCGGCCGGTCTTCGCGACGCGCGGCCCCCTACCCGATACCGCCTCGATCGCCGCCTCGCTCAAGCAGGCGCTCCACGCGAAGGGCAAGCGCTTTGCAGGCCATGGCGATGTCGCCGCCGCGCTCGCCGGTCCGCAGGTCCAGCGCGCGGAGTATGAAGTGCCCGTTGCGCTCCATGCCGCGGTCGAGCCACTCGCCGCCACGGCGCGGATCACGGGCGACAGGCTCGAACTGTGGGTGCCGACGCAGGCGCCGGTGCTGGCGCGCGCCGCAGCCGCGCGCGCGATCGGCTTTGCCGAAAATCAGGTGACGGTCTTTCCGATGTTCATCGGTGGCGGTTACGGTCGCAACTTCGAAACGGACGCTGCCGTGCAGGCCGCGATCCTCGCCAGACAGATAAAGCGCCCCGTGCAGGTCATCTGGTCGCGCGTCGAGGAGACGCGCCGCGATCCCGCCCGCCCGCCCGCGCTGGCACGGATGGCGGCGACGCTCGGCAAGAACGGGGTCGCCGCTTGGGACGCGCGCATCGCCGCGCCCGCGACAGCGGCGGAACTGGAACGGCGGCTCAGGGGCGGAAGCGACGGGCAGGACCGGGCCGATGCGGCGGCCGTCTCGGGCGCGACGCCACCTTATGCGATTCCGGCCTTTTCGATAACGCATCATCCCGCCGACATTGGCATTCCCACCGGCTATTGGCGCTCAGCGGCGGACAGCTACACCTGCTTCTTCACCGAAGCCTTTCTCGACGAACTCGCGGCGACGGCCGGGGTCGAGCCGCTCTCCTTCCGCATGCAGATGCTGGGCGGCCAGCCGCGCCTCGCGCATTGCCTGACGACGGTGACGGCGCTGGGCGACTGGGACGGCGGCGTCGCCGGCAGCGGGCAGGGCATCGCTGCCTATAGCGGGCTCGGCAGCCATATCGCCGTGCTGGCCGAGGCGCATGTCGAGAAGGGGGGTGGGATCGCCGTCGATCGCCTGTTCGCGGTCGCTGACGTCGGCCGCGTGGTCAATCCCGACCTCGTACGCCAGCAACTGGAGGGCGGCCTGATCTGGGGTTTGGCCGCGGCACTCGGCTCGACCACCGGTTTCACCGCCGGCATGGCGGACGCGCGCGGCTTCGATACGTTGGCGCTGCCGACACTCGCCACCACGCCCGAGATTCGTGTCGAGTTGGTAGAGAGCCGCGACGCGCCCGGCGGGGCGAGCGAACTGGCGGTCCCGCCGGTCGCTCCCGCGATCGCCAATGCATTGTTCAGCGCGACGGGCCGGCGCTTCCGCCGCCTGCCGCTCGATGGGAGCGAGGTGTGATCCCGTTCGATCATCCGCCGGTGCCGCCGCGCAAGCTGGGCGTGCTGCTCGTCAATCTCGGCACGCCCGATGCCGCCGAGGCGAAGGCGGTGCGCCGCTATTTGCGCGAATTCCTGTCGGACAGGCGCGTGATCGAGATTCCGCCCTTGTTGTGGCAGCCGATCCTGCGCGGCATCGTGCTGAGGACGCGACCGCGCCGCTCTGCCCATGCCTATAGTCTTGTCTGGCGCGAGGACGGCTCCCCGCTCGCCGCGATCACGCAAGCGCAGGCACGTGCGTTGCAGGGAGCGTTCGGGCCGGACGTGATCGTTGATCATGCGATGCGCTACGGCGCGCCGGCGATTGGGGAGAGACTGCGGGCGCTGAAAGCGGCCGGATGCGATCGTATTCTCCTCGCGCCGCTCTATCCGCAATATTGCGCGGCGACGACCGCCACCGCAAACGATGCCGCCTTCGCCGCGCTCGCCGGTATGCGCTGGCAGCCCGCGCTGCGCACGCTGCCGCCTTATTATGACGATCCCGCCTATATCGCCGCGCTCGCCGCCTCGATCGGCCAGCATCTCGACGCGCTTGATTTCGTGCCTGAAGCAATCCTCGCGAGCTTCCATGGCATGCCGCAGCGTACGCTCGCGCTCGGCGATCCCTATCATTGCCATTGCCGCAAAACCGCACGTCTGCTGGGCGAGGCGCTGCGTGACTTGCCCGGGGCGCGCGACCTGCTCGTCTCCTTCCAGTCGCGCTTCGGCCGTGCCAAATGGCTTGAACCGGCGACCGCTGACATGTTGGCGAAGCTGCCGGGGCAAGGGGTGACGCGCCTTGCTGTCGTCGCGCCCGGTTTCTCGGCCGACTGCCTCGAAACGCTGGAGGAAATCGCGTTGCGCGGGCGCGACACCTTTCTCGCGGCGGGTGGCCGCTCCTTCGCTTATCTGCCCTGTCTCAACGAAAGTGCGCTTGGCATCGCTATGTTGCACGAATTGATCGGGCGGGAGCTTGAAGGCTGGATCGTACATCCTACTCTTGGGGTGAGCGAGGAGGGGCCCCAATGCCGAGAGTAGCGATCGTCACCGGTGGTACGCGTGGAATAGGCGAAGCGATCAGCGTCGCGCTCAAGGCGAAGGGCGTCACCGTCGCCGCCAATTATGCCGGCAATGTCGATCGCGCGAAGGCATTCACCGAACGCACCGGTATCCCCGCCTTCGCATGGGACGTCGCCGATCATGCCGCATGTAAGGCGGGCGTCGCTGCGGTCGAGGCCCAGCTGGGGCCGATCGACATTCTCGTCAACAATGCCGGCATCACCCGCGACGCGACGATGACGCGAATGGACTGGCAATCGTGGCAGGACGTGATCGACACCAATCTCGGCGGCTGCTTCAACATGGCGCATGCGGTCTTCCCCGGCATGGCGGAGCGCGGCTTCGGACGGATCGTCAATATCGGTTCGATCAATGGCCAAGCGGGCCAATATGGGCAGGTGAACTATGCCGCCGCCAAATCGGGCATCCACGGCTTCACCAAGGCGCTGGCGCAGGAAGGCGCGCGCAAAGGAGTGACCGTGAACGCCATCGCGCCCGGCTATATCGATACTGACATGGTCGCGGCCGTCCCGTCGGAAGTGCTGGCGAAGATCGTCGCGCGCGTCCCCGTCGGCCGGCTCGGCCATGCGGACGAGATCGCGCGCGGCGTCGTCTTCCTCGCCGATGACGATGCGGGCTTCATCACCGGCTCCACGCTGTCGATCAACGGCGGCCAGCATATGTATTGAGAGGCAAGCGCATGGGCGGTCCCGTCAAGCGTTCGGTGATGATCGCCGGCCACGCCACCTCGATCAGCCTCGAACCGATCTTCTGGGACGCGCTGGCCGAAGCGGCGGTGGTCGAGGCCGTCCCCCTCAACGCTCTCGTCGCCCGCATCGACGCCACCCGTGCCGCCTTGCCCGATCCCCCCAACCTCGCCAGCGCGCTGCGCGTTTGGCTCTTCGAGCGGGCGCGGGGGGCAGCCGGGGGGTGCGCCCGACGGACAGAAAGCACCCAACCTGTCGTTCCAAGTGACCGCTCGATCAAGGCCGATGCTCAAAAGCAGTCGGCCCGCTGTCCACCATGAGGTGCCATGAACCATCGGCATCGCCGGCCCGCGCGCTTTCTGCCCCTCTCGGTGAAAGCCGGGGCCCATGGACGCGGCTCACATTACGATCGATTCACCGTCCATAGATTTCGGCTTCGCCGAAATGGACGAGAGCGAGCGTCCTTTTGGATCATTCCTACGTCGCGACGGCCTGATGCCGAGGATCGATCCGCGCTACTCCGAAAGCAGCGCGCGCGCCTGGCTGGCGATGCGGGCGAGCATGGCGGCGCTGGGTGTCGACGAGGCGCGTGCGCGATCGATAAGCGTGCGGAAACGGGTGAGGGCGGCGGCGTGTGCGGCGATCCAGCTCTCGATCCTCGCGCGGGGATCGCCTTTGCCCGCGCGTTCGAGGAAATCGAGGCGGAGTTGCTCGAAATCGCGCAGCAAATCGGCGATAAGCAGCCGTTCCCATGGATCGGCGGGCATGAAGGCGAGCGCCGCTGTCTTCGCCCAATCCAGCCCCATCGCCTCGCCCAGTCGGTCATAGGCGGCGATTGCGGTACGTTCGTCGATATTGAGCGCCAGCGCCAGCTCGGCGATGCCGACGGCGCCGTCGAGTGCCTCCAACGCTGCAACCTGCGCGGCAAGGTCGCCCTTGCTGTTGCGTCGCGCCAGCCGGCCGATGCCCGGCCCCAGCCGCCCGGCAATCTCGCCGGGCTTCGCGTCGGCCTTGCTTGCCCGCGCGAGATCGGCGACGTGGAGGCGCACGGCGGCGGCGGCCCGATTGAGCAGGGAAAGCCGCTCGCCCTCTTCCATCGTCGCTGTCTCGATGCCGTGCCACAAGGCGTCAAGATCGTAGATCGCTTCCGCCGCGAAATAGCAGGCGGCGATGTGGGCGAGTGAGGTGCCGCCTTCCTCCGCCAGTTCGAACGGTGCGACGATGCCCAGCCGGTTGACGAGCCGGTTCGCCATCGCCGTCGCGACGATCTCGCCGCGCAGCCGGTGGGCGAGCAGGGCGGGGCGGAATGTCTCCTGCATCGCCGCGGGGAAATGGGCGAGGAGCAGCGGCTCCAGGCTCGGGCAGGCGGCAATGTCGCTCCGCTCGATCGCTTCCTGCAAGGCGAGCTTGCCGTGGCTCAGCAGCACCGCGAGCTCGGGCCGGGTGAGACCATGCCCGTCCTGCGCGCGGCGCAGCAATTCCTTATTGCCCACCAACCCCTCGACCGCGCGGTCGAGTCGGCCCGAGGCCTCCAATATCTCGATCACGCGCACCTGCGTCGGCAGCGCGCCCGCGCCGCCGCGTTCGGCGAGCGAGAGCGCGAGCGTCTGCAGGCGATTGTCTTCCAGCACGAGCGCGGCGACATCCTCAGTCATGCTCGCCAGCAGCGCGTTGCGCTTGTCGAAGTCCAGCCGCCCCTCGCGCATCTCGCGGTTGAGCGGGATCTTGATGTTCACCTCGTTGTCCGAACAGTCGACGCCCGCCGAATTGTCGATGAAGTCGGTGTTGATCCGCCCGCCGGCGAGCGCCACGGCGATGCGCCCCTGCTGCGTCACGCCCAGGTTGGCGCCCTCGCCCACCACTTTCGCGCGCACGTCCTCGCCGTCGACGCGGTGCGCGTCATTGGCATGGTCGCCCACGTCGTTGCTCTGCGCACGCGCCTTCACATAGGTGCCGATCCCGCCGAACCAGAGCAGGTCGACTGGCGCTTTCAGGATCGCCGCAATCAGGCTCGAGGGATCGAGTGTTTCGGCCTCGATCCCCAGCCGCCCGCGTATCTCGGGTGAGAGCGGGATCGCTTTCTGCGTGCGCGGGAAGACGCCGCCGCCCGGCGAGATCAGCTTCGGCGCATAATCGGCCCAGGATGAGCGCGGCAGATCGAACAGCCGCTTGCGCTCGGCCCAGGCTTTTGCCGGATCGGGATCGGGATCGAGGAAGATGTGGCGATGGTCGAACGCGGCGATCAGCTTCAGGCTTTTCGACAATAGCATGCCGTTGCCGAATACATCGCCCGACATGTCGCCGCAGCCGACGACGGTGACGGGGTCGCGCGTCACGTCCACGCCCATTTCGGCGAAATGGCGCGTCACCGATATCCACGCGCCGCGCGCGGTGATCCCCATCTCCTTGTGATCGTAGCCGTGGCTGCCGCCGCTGGCGAAGGCGTCGCCCAGCCAGAATCCCTGGTCCAGCGCAATCGCGTTGGCCACGTCGGAAAAGGCGGCGGTCCCCTTGTCGGCGGCGACGACGAAATAGGGATCGTCCTCGTCGCGGATCACGATGCCCTGCGGGTGGACCACCTTCTCCTCGACGATATTGTCGGTGAGCGAGAGCAGCGCGCGGATGAAGATGCGGTAACTCTCGGTACCCTCCGCCAGCCAGGCGTCGCGATTGGCGGCGCTCGGCAACTGCTTGGGATAGAAGCCGCCCTTCGCGCCCGTCGGCACGATCACGGCGTTCTTCACGACCTGCGCCTTCATCAGCCCCAATATCTCGGTGCGGAAATCGTCCCGTCGGTCGGACCAGCGCAGCCCGCCGCGCGCGACTGGCCCGCCGCGCAGGTGGATGCCCTCGACGCGCGGCGAATAGACCCAGATCTCGCGCCACGGCCGCGGCGCGGGCAGGCCGGGAATGCGGCCCGAATCGAGCTTGAAGGCCAGCGCCTCTTCGCCCGAGGCCGCGAAGGCGTTGGTCCTGAGACATGCCGACACCACCGCGTAGAGCCGGCGCAGGATGCGATCGTCGTCGATCGCGGAAACGCCGGCCAGTGCCTCCTCTACCACTTTCTCCGCGGCCTCGGCCGCTTTCGCCCCGCCGCGCCGGGGGTCGTGCTGTGCGACGAACAGGTCGGCGATCCGCCGCGCCGCGATCGGCGCGCGCCGGAGCGCCGAGGCGACGGTATCGAGGCCGTAGCTCAGCCCCGTCTGCCGCAGATAGCGAAACCACGCGCGGAACAGCACGATCGTCGCGGGCGGCAGGCCGGCGGCGATGACGAGTTGGTTGAACGCATCATTCTCCGCCCGGCCTTCCAGCACGGCGGCGATCGCCTGCTCGGCAATGTCGGCCTGCGCCAGCAGCGCGTCGGGATCGCCCTCGCCGCTCAATTCCAGCAGATAATCGTGGATATAGCCCAGCCGCCCGCCATCGAGCGGCGTCGGATTTTCCTCCAGCACGCGAAAGCCGAAATTTTCCAGCACCGGCACCGCGTCGGACAGCGGAATGAAGCCGCCCAGCCGGTAGGTCTTGAGGTGGAGCCGGCCATCGCCGTCGTCCTCGGCGCGGTAAAGCCGCGCGCTCCGCCGCTCGCTGGTGTCGAGCGCGTGGAGCCGCGCCATGTCGCGCGCGGCTTCCTCGGGGGGGTAACGGCCGCGATAGGCCAGCGGGAAAGCCGCCGCATAAGCGAGCACGAGCCGCGCCGCCTGCGTCGCCCCCATCGTCCCGGCCAGCGCCGCCTCCACGGCGGGCACCCAGCCGCGCACCATCGCCTCCAGCCGCTTGTCGAGCGCGGCCGCGTCGGGCAGCGCGCCGCCTTCGGGCAGGTCCAGCATGTAGCGGATGAGCGCGAGGCCGCTGTCGCCCAGATCGATCGCCCAACCGACCAGCTTCGCGTGCGCCGCTTCCTCCAGCATCACGCCGATCGCCGTCCGCCGCGCGGTGGAAAGCTCGTCGCGCGGCAGCCAGGCGAAGGCGAAAAGATGGCGGTTGAGCGCGCCGGGTGCGAGGATCAGCTTCGGGCGCGGCCGGTCGGCCAGCGACATGGCGGTCAGCGCAAGCTGCTCGATCGCGGCGAAGGGCAGCGCGACCAGCAGGTCGTGCGGCAGGATGGAGAGCGCGTGGCGCAACGCCTTGCCTGCGTGACCTGCCGGATCGAAGCCGTATTTCTCCTCGATCGCGGTCAGCCTCGCGCGCAGGATCGGCACCTTGCCCGACGATGCTGCAAGCGCGGCGCTCGTCCACAGGCCGGCGTGGATCGCCACCGCCTCGATCCCACCTGCTCCGCGCACCGGCAGCACCAGCATGTCCATCGGCGCGCGGCGATGCACGGTGGAGAGGTGATCGGCCTTCATCACTAGCGGCGCCTCGCCGCCGGCCTCGAACCATGCGATCGCCGCCCCGCGCGCCGTCCCGCTCCACATCGCGCGATCGTCGGCCAGCAGGCCGAGTCCGTCTTGCATCGTGCCGTCGCGCGCCTCGATTCGGTGGCCTAGCAGGGTGAAGTGGCGATCGACGAACCAGCGCAGCAGCGCCGCGCCCTCGCCGTCAGGCAGCGCCTCGGCGGCGTCGCGCATCTCGATCTGAAGGCGCGGCCAGTCGCCCACCGCCGCGCGCACGTCGGCAAGGACGGTACGCAGCTCGTCAATCAGCTTGCGCCGCAGCTTCGCGTCGGCGCGGTCCATCTCGACATAAATCATCGATTCGCGCCGCGCGCCGCTCGTCCCGGCGGGCAGCAGCGCGGCCAGCCGGCCGGCTTCGTCGCGGCGCACCGCGAGGACGGGATGGAGCAGGCGGTGGATATCGAGCCCCAACGCGCCGATCAGCGCCGCGATCGAATCGACCAGGAAGGGCATGTCATCATTGATAACGGCCAGTCGCGTGCGGCGCGCGCCCTCGGCGTCGGTGATCGATTCGGCGGTGATCGCCGGCCGGCCGGCCTCCCGCTCGGCCGCCGCATCGGCCAGGAAGATCGCCGCAGCCTCGCGCGCCTCGGCATCCATCCCATCGGTCTCGCCGGGTAGCGCGCCACTCAGCAGCGCGGCCGCGAAAGCACCGCGAAAATTCTCGCCTGCATCGGACGAAAGGCTTCGCGTTGCCATCGGATACTCCTTTTGTGCCGCCGTCACCGGGCGTTATAACCATCATCCATCATGCCGGCTTGCGAGCAAGCTTGCGTAGGTCCTTTGCTATCGCTTCACGGCAAATCTTCATTCGACTCACCGCGCCCCGCTCTCCTCCCGCCATTTTGAGCGAAAGCGGAAAGCCATCCGCATCGTCGTCCAGCGCGTCGCCTTTGTGGATTCCCGTCTCCAAGCGATGACGATGGAAGTTTGGCGAGTTCTGCTTGTACGAAGAAATGAAGGGCACGCATTACGGGCTCAATTTAGCCCGCAATCTGCTGCACTTCAACAAAAGAACCTATCTGGTTTATTTCCCTGCGTGGCGCAGCGCGCGATCGACCGTCGCGGCATCCGTCACCGGCGCCAGAAGCGCGATCGATCCATCGGGTTCACGTCGCGCGACAAGCAGCAGCAATCCGTCCTCGCCGGCACGCGCCGCCCAGCCGTCTTCGCCCGCTGGCGCTGGCAGCACTGCCTCCGCCCTAGCTGCGCGCCAGCGCGCCCGTGTCGCGGTGCGACTGGGAGGCGTCGCGATGGCGCTTGTTGTTCGGTCGTTGGCGGCATTCTTGCCGAATGCGGCCTCGGGCAGAATATAGGCTGCCCCGGGGCCGATCCCGTTCCATGTCGCGCCGCCGCGTCGTTCGACCGGCGTATCGCCCGGCTGGTCGGGTTGGATTAGCGCGGTGAAGGTCGCTTCGGCCAAAATGCCGCCGCGCGCTGCCGCGCCCGGCCCGTCGGCCCAGACGAGGTTGCCCGCCGGCAGCGCGTTGCGCAGCGCCCGGCCGATCTCCTCGGTCAGCGCCGGTTCGGCTGAGTCCTTCCAGTTTATGACGCCATAGACGTAGGTGATCGCCTCGCCCTTGGCAGAGAAGGGCATCAGAATGCCGCGATACATCGTCGTGCCCGAGCGGCGATTGACGAACTCGGCCTCGAAGCCAATCGGCGCGCGATTGGCGATGATCTCCAGATAATGGTCGGTGAGCCGCGACAGCAGCGATCCGGCGGGCACCTCAGCGGTGGACCGGATCGTCTCTTCCGCCCCACTCTCCGCGCACAGCTTGCGGCCAAGGAACACGATGGCGGGCGGCGTATCGGGACCACCGGTGAAGTCCAGCAACACGCTGTTGTCAGCGAAATCCTCGACATCGCCAGGTTCGATATCGGTGATCGAGGGGAAGGGACGGCCGTCGAGCAGCGACACCCAATAATTATAGGCGCGCACATGCATGCGCCGCTCGTCGGTGCCGATCACCGGCGGTGCATCGGGGCGGGGCTCATCCTCCAGCGGATAGCCCCGATCGGGCTCCGCCCCGCCGCCGATCGATCGCACGCTGTCCATAGAAGCCGTTATCCCGAAACCGTTACGCAAAGGCGACAATGCACTCGCCAAGGTTTAGGTTCGGTAAAGCGCTGCGAAAGTGACGGGTGAGAGGCCCCTACTCGGTCAGCTCCAGGCGGGTGACGTGTCCCATTTTGCGACCGGCCCGCGCCGTCGCCTTGCCGTAGAGGTGGAGGCGTGCCGACGGGTCGTCATAGACCGCGCGCCATTCGTCGACATCGGCGCCGATGAGGTTGCGCATCGTCACGCGACGGCCGACACGCGCCGTGCTCCCGATCGGCAGACCGCAGATCGCGCGGATATGGTTTTCGAATTGCGAGGTGAGCGCGCCCTCAATCGTCCAATGGCCCGAGTTATGGACACGTGGCGCCATTTCGTTGAACACCGGCCCTTCCGCTGAGGCAAAGAATTCCAGCGTCAGCACTCCGACATAATCGAGCGCTTCGGCTACCTTCCTCGCCAGCGCCGCCGCTTCCTCCGCCTGCGCCGCGATTATGCCGCCGGCGGGCACGGTGGAGGTGGCGAGGATACCATGATGGTGGACATTGTCGGGCGCTTCCCACGTCGCGAAGGCCCCGTCGGCCCCACGCACCGCGATAATCGAAAATTCGTGATCGAAGCGGACCAGCCCTTCGAGGATAGCGGGCGCGCCCTTGATTGCGTCCCACGCCGCCGCAGCTTCCTCCAGTGAAGCAATCCGCACCTGCCCTTTGCCGTCATAGCCGAAACGCCGCGTCTTCAGGATCGCCGGCGCGCCGATCGCCACCAGCGCGGCGGTGAGGTCGCTTACCGAATCGACCGCGCGGAACGGCGCGGGCCGCCCGCCGAGGGCGGCGACGAATTCTTTCTCCGCCAGCCGATCTTGCGCCACGGCGAGCGCGTGGGCGTTGGGATGCAGCAGCCGCCGCGCCGCCAGCCTCTGGATCGGGGCTGCGGGAATATTCTCGAACTCATAGGTGACGACGTCGACGCTGTCGGCGAAGGCGGCCAGCGCCGCCTGATCGTCATAGGCGGCGCGGGTCAGCCGGGCCGCTACCTCGCCCGCCGGCGATTCGGCGTCGGGGCAATAGATATGGCAGTGATAGCCGAGCCGGGCGGCCGCCATGGCGAGCATTCGGCCAAGCTGGCCGCCCCCAATGATGCCGATCGTCGATCCCGGTGCGATTGTCATTCCACCCCGGTCCCCACCGCTTCGGTCTGTGCCGCGCGCCATGCGTCGAGCCGTTCAGCCAGCGCGGGATCGGCGGTAGCGATGATCGCAGCGGCGAGCAGACCGGCATTGACCGCCCCGGCACGCCCGATCGCCAGCGTGCCCACCGGAATGCCCGCCGGCATCTGGACGATCGACAGCAGGCTGTCCATGCCCGATAGCGCCTTCGATTCGACGGGAACGCCTAGCACGGGCAGCCGCGTCATCGCCGCCGTCATGCCCGGCAAGTGCGCCGCCCCGCCCGCGCCGGCGATGATCGCGACGAGCCCGCGTCCGGCGGCTTCCTTGGCATAACTATAGAGCCGATCGGGGGTGCGGTGTGCGGAAACGACGCGGCATTCATGCGCCACGCCGAGCGCATCGAGCGTCTCGGCGGCGTGACGCATCGTCTCCCAGTCCGATCGGCTGCCCATGATGATTCCGATGAGCGGCCGTGCGTCGGCCATGTCCTGCCCCCTCGCGCAAAGCGAGGCTCTTAAAGCGAGGTCCGCGCCGACGCAATCACCCTGCGCGCCGGCGCCGAGCCTTCAGAGGCTTTCGCCGGTGATCGGCGGTGCCGACGGCGGATCGCCGACCAGCCCGCGATAGGCGAAGCCACCCAATATGCCGCCTACGATCGGCGCCAGCCAGAATATCCAGAGTTGCTGCACCGCCAGCCCGCCGACGAGCAGCGCCGGCCCGGTGCTCCGCGCCGGATTGACCGACGTGTTGGTCACGGGAATGGCGATGAGGTGGATTAGCGTCAGCGCCAGCCCGATGGCGAGCGGCGCGAAGCCCGCCGGTGCGCGTGTATCGGTCGATCCCAGGATGACCACGAGGAAGCCGAAGGTCAGTACCACTTCGATGACCAGCGCCGACAACAGCGAATAGCCGCCCGGCGAATTGGCGCCGAAGCCGTTCGCAGCGAGCCCGTTCGGCGCCAGGACGAAATCGGGCTGGCCGCTGGCGATCAGATAGATGACGGCAGCGGCGATGATCGCGCCGATCACCTGCGCCACGATATAAGGAAGGATGTCCTTGGCCGGGAAGCGCCGGCCTGCCCACAGGCCGATCGTCACCGCCGGGTTGAGGTGACAGCCCGAAATATGACCCACCGAATAGGCCATGGTGAGCAAGGTGAGTCCGAAGGCGAGGGCGACGCCCAAGAATCCGATGCCCAGATCAGGAAAGGCTGCGGCGAACACGGCGCTGCCGCACCCGCCGAAAACCAGCCAAAAGGTGCCGAACAGCTCGGCGAAAAGGCGCTTCGATAATGGCATAACAAGCACTCCCCTGTCAGCGTGCAATCAAGCCACCGGGAGCGAACCACAAAAATGTGTCCTTGTTAACCCGAAACGAAATAGGCCTTAGCCGCGCTCGTGGAGATAATAGCGGTCCCGCGCGGTGAGATCGTCGGCCAGTTCGTAGACGATCGGCTGGCCGGTCGGGATTTCGAGGCCAGTAATCTCCGCGTCGGGGATGTTCGATAGATGCTTGACCAACGCGCGAAGCGAATTGCCGTGCGCCGAGATCAGGACGCGCTCGCCCGTCTTCAGCGCTGGAGCGATCGTCGTCTCCCAATAAGGTAGGACACGCGCGATCGTGTCCTTCAGGCTCTCGGTCGCCGGAATGGCGATGCCCGCATAGCGGCGGTCGTTCGCGAGATCGAAGGGACTACCCGCCTCCATCGGCGGCGGCGGCACGTCGAACGAGCGACGCCAGATCTTCACCTGCTCGTCGCCATGTTTCGCCGCCGTCTCAGCCTTGTTGAGCCCGGTCAGCCCGCCATAATGGCGCTCGTTCAGCCGCCAGTCCTTCTCCATTGGCAGCCAGAGCCGGCCCATCGCCTCGAGCGCGAGGTTGAGCGTCTTGATCGCCCGCGTTTGATAACTGGTGAAACAACGATCGAAATCGAGGCCGCGCGCCGCCATCAGTTCGCCAGCCGCGCGGGCTTCCTCGATGCCCTTTTCGGTAAGATTGACGTCCCACCAGCCGGTGAAGCGGTTCTCGAGATTCCATGCGGATTGGCCGTGGCGGATAAGGACGAGGCGAGGCAAGGCGATCTCCCTGGAAGCGTTCGGCCTGCCCATAGCGACGGCCGGGGCGATTGTCAGCCGCCGGCCACCGTGCCACGATCTGCCGGTCCGAGGGAGAGCATGACCATGGCGATCGAGACACGGCCCGTCCGCTACGAAGGGCCGGGCGGCCCGTTCGAAGGGGTTCTGGCGTGGGATACGGCGGCGGAAGCGCCGCACCCCGGCGTGATGGTCGCGCCCAACGTGCTCGGCCTGAAAGCATTCGACGTCGAAAAGGCGAAGGCGCTGGCGGCGCTGGGCTATGTCGGCTTCGCGATTGATGTCTATGGCGCACAAAACCGGCCCGAGGCGAATCGCGAGCACGCCCGCGCGCTGATGCAGGAGGCCGAGGCCGACCGGCGCGTGCTCCAGGCGCGCATGACGGCGGCGCTGGACGCACTGCGTGCCCAGCCTGAGGCTGACGCCACGCGGATCGGCGCGATCGGTTTCTGCTTCGGTGGCAAATGCGTGCTCGACCTCGCACGGTCGGGCGCGGACGTGGCAGGGGTGGTGAGCCTGCATGGCGTGTTCGATGCGCCGCCCTTCGCCAATGCCGCCCCGATTTCCGCGCGCATCCTCGTCCTCCACGGCTTCGACGATCCGCTCGCCGGGCCGGAAGCGAGCGTCGCGCTGGGCCGCGAACTCACCGCCTCGGGCGCCGACTGGCAGATCCATCTCTATGGCCACGCCGCGCATGGCTTCACCGCGCCGGGATCGGCGGCGCCTGGTATCGGCTATGACGAGAAGGCCGACCGCCGTTCCTGGCGCGCCTTATGTGACTTTTTCGAGGAGCTATGGGGCTGAGCGCCCGCGCACGGGCACGTCGCCGATCATCTCCCACAGCGCACCCAGGCAATCGCGCGCCAATTGCTTCGAACGGGCGGGTGACCAGCCATATTCGGCGTCCGGCAGGTCGGCATTGTCCTTGAATGGCATTTCGAGCGTCATCGCCACCGCACCGAAGCGTTGAGCTAGCTGGTTCGTCGCCATTGACAGGTTGGCGCGGCCGGGGGGCGAGGGAGGATAGCCCTTCGCCGTCTGGAAATCGGGCGATCGCCGCGCGAGCGTCTCCCGATAGCGGTAGAAGAGCGCGCCCTGCGCGTCGGTCCAGTCGGGTATCCCTTCGAACCCGGCGAGAAAGACGTGGGGGATCGCCTCGTCGCCATGCACGTCCATCGCGAAATCGACGCCCGTCTTATCCATCCGCCGCAGGATATGGAACACTTCGGGGCTGCGCTCGATCGAGGGAGCGTGCCATTCGCGGTTGAGATTCACGCCGATCGCATTGGTGCGCAGGTGACCGCGGCGTGAACCATCGGGATTCACGTTCGGCACGATATGGAAGGTCGCCGCCTCCCGCAGCGCGCGCGCGACGCTGTCGCCGGGATCGGTAAGCCGTTCGAGCGCGCCTTCCATCCACCATTCGGCCATCGATTCGCCGGGATGCTGGCGCGCCTGCAGCCAGATCCGGCGCGGGCCGGCGCCCAGCGTCAGGCAATCCAGTTCCTGCCCGTCGAGCGTGCGGCCAAGCGATTCGTGGGTGACGCTGGGGCAGCCCGCGATCCGCGCCACCAGATCGTGATGCCGCTCCATCGAATAAGGCGCGAAATAGGCGAACCATACGCTGTTGCCCGCCGGGCGATGGCGGATGGTGAGGACGCCGTCGGCATAGGCCGTCTCGACGCGCCGCCATGTCACCCTGTCCTCCGACACGCAGGCGGCATAGCCGGGCCAGCCGCCCGGATAGGCCGCGCCGGACGCGTTCAGGATATTGAGCGTCACCAGCTTTCCCGCCGCCCCGAGCAGGCGGAAATGGAACCACTGGTAGAAATCGGAACCGCTGTCGGACGCGATTTCCAGATCGAACCGGTCGGCGCCGAGGGTGTCCGGGCCTGCCTTGACGACGATATTGCCGCTGTCGAACGCGGCGGAGACGTGCATGCTCATTTGACGGTGATAGTCCGCCCCGATTCGCCGGGAAAGCCCGTGAACAGCGCCTGCGCCAACCGGTCGGCCATGGCGTTGGGCGTGCCGTAGGGCGTTCCGGCGCGCGCCTCGCCCCGCGCACGGCCTTCCCAGATCACCGTCCCTTCGGAACGGCGCTTGATCTGCACCGACAACTCGGTGGTGACGAGCGTGCCCGATTTCGCCTTGCCGATCGGGAAGCTGATGCCGCCGCCCAGGCCGACGCCGCCCCCGAAGCTGCCGCCGCCCAGCCCGATCGAGACGGGCGACCGGCCGGGCATCCCCTCGCGCGTGCCGCTGCGCACATCGACGACCGCCACCAGTTCGGAACGCGGCAGATCGGGCGCGAGGCGGAAGCCCCGCGTGCCCAGCGTCCGGCCGACCGCATCGGCATAAACGCGATATTCCAGCGAATCGGCCGCCGCCTTGTCGATCGGCTCGACCGCGATGTCACCGCGCGCGATCGGCTGATCGAGGTGAAAGCGCGTCACCTGGACCGGCGGCACCTGCGCCGCGCACCCCGCCAGCGCCAGCATCGCACCGGCCATCAGTCCCTTGATCGCAGAACCCGACATGGCGCATGACCCTCGCAACAAACCCGAACCGCCACCGTAACCGCTTCGCCGCGCCGCGCCACTGTCTTTTGTTGGGGCTTGCGACGAAGGGGAGAGCGGATAATATCGTTTCATGAGCGATCCTGCGACAAAGAGTGATCTCGACGCATCCATAAACCGAATGACGTGGTACCTTGTGGTGCTGTTCGGCAGCATATGTCTTACATTTGTGTCCGGCGTTGTGATCGGCATTGGGCTGTCGCAGCACCGTGAAAAGGCGGATAACTGCACAGTCAGCTTGACTTCGCGGCCGCCCCCGCATAGGGGACCGCTTCCTTAAAAACCTCAGCAAGACAGACAGGCAGGCGTTCCGGCGATGAAGATCCGCAATTCGCTCAAATCGCTCAAGGGGCGTCACCGCGACAATCGCGTGATCCGTCGGCGTGGCCGTACCTACGTCATCAACAAGACGAATCGCCGCTTCAAGGCGCGTCAGGGCTGAGCAGCGTTCCGGGGCCGCGCGCCCTTGTTTTCGACATCGGCAATGTCCTTGTCGAATGGGACCCGCGCTACCTTTACGAGAAGCTGATTCCCGATACGGCCGCGCTGGAAGATTTTCTGGCGCGGGTCGTCACGCATGACTGGCATTTCCAGCATGACGCCGGCCGTCCCTTCGCGGAGACGAGCGCAGAGCTGATCGCGAGTCACCCGGAGCATCGCGCGCTGATCGAGGCGTTCGGGCCGCGCTTCGGGGAGACGATCCCGGCGCTCGTGCCCGGCATGGCCGATCTTGTCGGCGAACTCGCGGCGCGTGGCGTGCCGCTCTTCGCCATCACCAATTTCTCCGCCGAATTCTGGCCGCCGATCCGCGCACGTGAGGCGGCCCTGTTCAATCTGTTCGATGCGATCGTCGTCTCGGGCGAGGAGCGGTTGGTAAAGCCCGACCCGGCGATCTTCGCGCTCGCGCTCGACCGATTCAACCTTGCGCCCGGCGAGGGGCTGTTCGTCGACGATCGGCAGGAGAATGTGGCAGCGGCGGAGAGAGCAGGCTTGGCGGGTCACGTCTTCACCGCCGCCGGCCCGCTCCGCGCCGAACTGGAGCGCCATGGCCTGCTCTGAGCGGATTTGTGATCCACCAGCAGCTGTCGCCCCGGCAGAAGCCGGGACCCATAGAAGCGACTTGCTTCGTTACCGATAGACCCGTCTCCATGGATTCCCACTTTCGTCGGAATGACGAGATAGGGGCTTCAAAAAACCCCGCCCGGATCGCTCCGGACGGGGTCCCGCTCCCGTGAGGAAGGCTTTAACCCCCGTGCGCGAGCGCAGCGAGGAGGAGCAGGGCGACGATGTTGGTGATCTTGATCATGGGGTTCACCGCTGGGCCCGCGGTGTCCTTATAGGGGTCGCCCACCGTGTCGCCGGTGACGGCCGCCTTGTGCGCGTCAGACCCTTTGCCGCCGTGATTGCCGTCCTCGATATATTTCTTGGCATTGTCCCACGCGCCGCCGCCCGACGTCATCGAGATCGCGACGAACAGCCCCGAGACGATCACGCCGAGGAGCAGAGCGCCCAATGCCGCGAAGCCGTCCGCCTGACCCGCCACCCAGGTGATGACGAAATAGACGACGATCGGCGTCAACACCGGCAGCAGCGAGGGGACGATCATCTCCTTGATCGCCGCCTTGGTGACGAGATCGACGGTACGGGCATAATTGGGGCGGCTCGTCCCCTCCATGATGCCCGGATTGTCGCGGAACTGCGCGCGCACCTCCTCGACAACCGAACCCGCCGCGCGACCCACCGCCGTCATGCCGAACGCGCCGAACACATAAGGCAGCAGCGCGCCGAGCAGCAGGCCGACGATGACGTAAGGGTTGGACAGCGAGAAATCGACCGCCAGATCGGGGAAGAACTGGGTAAGGTCGGTCGTATAGGCACCGAACAGGACGAGCGCGGCGAGCGCCGCCGATCCGATCGCATAGCCCTTGGTGACGGCCTTGGTGGTGTTGCCCACCGCATCCAGCGCGTCGGTCTTGTCGCGCACGCTGTCGTCAAGGCCCGCCATCTCGGCGATGCCGCCCGCATTGTCGGTGACGGGGCCGTAAGCGTCGAGCGCCACGACCATGCCCGCCAGCGCCAGCATCGCCGTCGCCGCGAAGGCGACGCCCAGCAGGCCGGCAAGCTGGTAGCTGACGATGATGCCGATCACGATCACCAAAGTCGGCAGCGCGGTCGATTCAAGGCTGACGGCAAGGCCCTGGATGACGTTGGTGCCATGTCCCGTTTCCGACGCGCGCGCGATGCTGCGCACGGGGCGGAAGTTGGTGCCCGTATAATATTCGGTGATCCAGACGAGCAGCCCGGTGACGGCAAGGCCGACGAGGCTGGACCAGAACAGGTTTATCGCCGGGAAGCTGGCCCCCGTCGTGGTCCTGATGATCTGGTTGATATCGACCAGCGCATAATAAGCCGCGCCGAAGATCGCGAAGATCGACAGTATCGCCGCCGTCCAGAAGCCTTTGTAGAGCGCGCCCATAATCGACTGGCTGGAGCCGAGGCGCACCATGTAGGTGCCGATGATCGAGGTGATGATGCACACGCCGCCGATCAGCAGCGGCAGGGACATGAGCGGCAGTAGCAGCGGCGATCCCGCGCCGATCAGCAGCGCGATCGTCACCATCGCGACGCCGACCGTCACGACATAGGTTTCGAAGAGGTCGGCCGCCATGCCCGCGCAGTCGCCGACATTGTCGCCAACATTGTCCGCGATGGTGGCGGGATTGCGGGGATCGTCCTCGGGAATGCCCGCTTCCACCTTGCCGACGAGATCGGCGCCGACATCGGCCGCCTTGGTGAAGATGCCGCCGCCGAGGCGCGCGAAGATCGAGATGAGCGACGCGCCGAAGGCCAGCGCGACGAGCGCCTCGACGACGACGCGATCACCCGCGCCATGGCCGCCGGGGCCGATCAGGAACCAGAAGAAGACCGAGATGGCGAGCAGTGCGAGCCCCGCCACCAGCAGGCCCGTCACCGCGCCCGCGCGGAACGCGATCGTCAGTCCCGATTGCAGGCTGGCGCGCGCCGCCTCCGCCGTGCGGACATTGGCGCGCACCGAGATGTTCATCCCGATGAAGCCGGTGACGCCCGACAACACCGCGCCCAACACGAAGCCCGCCGCCGAAACGGGGCCGAGAAAAGCGAAGACGAGGATGGCGACGATCACGCCGACGATGAAGATGGTGCGATACTGGCGGGCGAGATAGGCGCCCGCGCCTTCCTGTATCGCGCTCGCGATTTCCTGCATCCGGGCATTGCCGGCGGAGGCGGCGAGCACCTGCCGGCTGGTAACGATACCATAGAGCACGGCGATCAGGCCGCAGGCTATGGAGAGATAGACGATGAGCATCCGGTCTCCTTCCCTGTTATACCGTCGCCGGAACGCTGGAAACATAAGCCGAAATGTGCACCGGAACGGTTCGGGTACGAACCATAAGCGCGGCGCGCGGTTTGGCAAGCCGGGCTGGGTCGAGGCGCAAAGTCCGAAAACAGAGCGCTAATGCTCGTAGCCGAGCCGGGCGGGGAGCGGCACCGCCCCCTCGCGGTCCTCCAGCGTCACGCCTTTCCCCTCGGTAAAGCGGCCGATCGGGGTGAGCGCGAGATTGAGTAGGATGGCAAGTGCCGCGATTGCCGGGCCCTCCTCCTCAGGCGCGGCGAACAGTAGTTCATAGTCGTCCCCTGCGGTGGCGGCGGCAAGCCGGGCGGTGCGATCGGTGCCGGCCAGCGCTGCCGCTTCGGCCGAAAGTGGCACGGCGTCGAGATCAATCGTGAGGCTGAGCCCGCTCGCACCCGCGAGACGGCCGGCATCGAGCAGCAGCCCGTCCGACACATCTGCCATCGCGTGGACATGCGGGGCGAGCGCGCGCCCGGCGGCGAGGCGCGGCATCGGCAGGCGATAGGCTTTGAGGAGGACGCGCGGTCCGGCGCTCTCACCGCGCGCGATGGCAAGCCCCAACCCGGCATTGCCGATCGTGCCGCTGATCCAGAGCCGATCACCCGACTGCGCGCCCGCGCGCGAGGGGGCGAGGCCGGGCGCCGCCTCGCCCAGCGCGGTAAGCCCCAGCGTGCGCGGCGCGCCGGCGGGCATTGCTACCGTGTCTCCGCCGAGCAAAGGCACGCCGAAATGATCGAGTGCGCGACCCAGGCCCACGACGAACGCAGCGTCCCACGCTGGATCGTCGCCCAACCCGCAGCCCATCAGCACGCCCAGCGGCCGCGCACCCTTCGCCGCAAGGTCAGAGAGGTTCACCGCGACAAGCTTCCACGCGATGTCACCCGCCGGATCGCCAGGAAGGAAGTGGACGCCCTCGACCAGCATGTCGTGCGTCAACACGAGGTCGCGCCCCAGCGGGGCGGGGAGCACCGCCGCATCGTCCACCAGCCCACGCGCGGCGGGATGTCCAGCCAAGGGACGCAAGGCGGCAACAAAGGCAGATTCGGTGGTCATGCCCGCACCTTAACGCGCCGGGACGGCAGCAACCATGGGGCGGGTGTTGCGTAAAATCTTATTCGTCATTCCCGCGACAGCGGGAATCTATAAGCATTATCGGCGCAGAAAGGCCGAAACGCGGGTGTATAGATCGCCGCTTGCGCGGGGAGGACGGCAGGTTCGAAGGCGACCTCTATCCCCGCACCGCTTTCGCCACCGCGTCGAGGAGGCCGTTGACGAAGCCTTTCTCGCGCCGGTCATAGAAGGCGTCCGCGACGTCGACATAGGCGCTGATGACGGTGGCGGTAGGGACGTCGATGCGGGCGATTAGTTCATAGGTGCCGGCGCGCAATATCTGGCGCATCGGCCGGTCGAGCCGGTCGAGCGTCCAGCCGGCGGCGAGCTTCGCGGTGATCGCGTCGTCGATCTCGGCTTGGCGCGCATCGACGCCGCGAACGAGATCGTCGAAGAAATCGACGTCGGCCTCGGCATAGGTCACGTCCTCGATCGTCTTGCCGAGGCGATGCTGGTGGAACTCATCGAGCAGGCGGGGGAGCGGCGTATCCTCCATCTCGCGCTGATAGAGCGCCTGGCAGGCGGCAAGGCGCGCGGCGGCGCGCGCGCGGCTGCGTTCGTTTCGCTTCATAGCCGGATTGCCACCGATGCGGCGTGCGCGGGCAGGCCCTCGGCCTCAGCCAATGCGACGGCGGCGGGGCCGACGCGGGCGAGCGAGCCGGGATCGCAGGCAAGGAAACTCGTCCGCTTCATGAAATCGAGCACCGAGAGGCCCGAGGCGAAACGCGCGCGGCGGCCCGTGGGCAAGACATGGTTCGGCCCGCCGACATAATCGCCCACCGCTTCCGGTGTGTGGCGGCCGAGGAAGACCGATCCGGCGTGGCGGACACGGGCGAACAGCGCATCGGGAGCGTCGATCGCAAGCTGGAGATGCTCGGGCGCGAGCCGATCGATCAGCGCGGGCGCTTCCTCGAACGAACCGAGCAGGATGATCGCGCCGTTCGCTTGCCAGCTCGTTCGCGCGGTGACGCCGGTGGCAAGTTCCGCAAGCTGCGTCTCGACCGCCTCAGCCACGGCATCGGCGAGGGCGGCCGAATCGGTGAACAGGATCGACTGGCTGGTCGGGTCATGCTCGGCCTGACTCAGCAGGTCGGCGGCGATCCATGCCGGATCGTTCGCGCCGTCCGCGACGACGACGATTTCGGAGGGACCCGCCACCATGTCGATCCCGACGACGCCGTAAAGCTGGCGCTTCGCCTCCGCCACCCAGGCATTGCCGGGGCCGACGACGACATCGACCGGGCGGATGCGCCCGGTGCCGTAGGCAAGCGCGGCGATCGCCTGCGCGCCGCCGATACGCCACACCTCATCGATGCCCGCAATCTCGGCGGCGGCGAGAACGAGCGGGTTCACCGCGCCATCGGGGGTCGGCGTCACCATCACGAGGCGCTCGACGCCCGCGGCCCTGGCGGGGATCGCGTTCATCAGCACGGTGGAGGGATAGGCCGCCCGCCCGCCGGGGACATACAGCCCCGCCGCATCAACCGCCCGCCAGCGCGCGCCCATGCGAACGCCACTGCTATCGGTTGTCTCACTGTCCGCCGGCTTCTGAGCCGCATGATAGGCGCGGATGCGCGCCGCCGCGAGATCGAGCGCACCGCGCAGTTCGGGGGCGAGGCCGGCGAGCGCGGCACGGCGTTCCTCCCTGCTCACCTGCCAGCCGGTGCCGTCGAGATCATGGCGATCGAAACGCTTGGTATAGTCGGTCAGCGCGGCGTCGCCCTTTTCGCGCACGGCGGCGACGATCGCGGCGACATCGGCGCGCACGTCGGCATCCGCCTCGCGTCGCGCATCGACCAGCGCGGTGAAGGCGGCGGCAAAGCCGGAATCGCGGCTGTCGAGCCTAAGCGGCATCGGCGCCCCCCACGGCCCGGCGGAAACCCTCGATCAACGGCGCGATCGTTGCGGCGCGCGTCTTGTAGGCCGCGCGATTGGCGATCAGGCGGGCGGACACCTCAGTGATCACCTCCACCTCGACCAGCCCGTTCTCCTTCAGCGTGCGGCCCGAGGAGACGAGATCGACGATCCGGCTCGACAGGCCGAGCGCGGGGGCAATCTCCATCGCGCCGTTCAGCTTGACGCATTCGGCCTGCACGCCGCGCGCCTCGAAATGGCGGCGGGTGAGATTGGGATATTTGGTGGCGACGCGCACATGGCTCCAGCTTCGCACATCGTCGCCTTTCGCCATTTCCACCGGCTCGGCGATCGACAGGCGGCAATGGCCGATGTCGAGATCGACCGGCGCATACAGCTCCGAATAGTCGAACTCCATCAGCACGTCGGAGCCGACGATGCCGAGCTGCGCCGCGCCGTGGGCGACGAAGGTGGCCACGTCGAACGCGCGCACGCGGATAATACCGATGTCGGGCCGGTTGGTGGCAAAGCGCAGCGCGCGGCTGCCTTCGTCGGCAAAGGCCGGCTCAGGCACGATGCCGACGCGCGCGAGCAGCGGCAGCGCCTCTTCGAGGATGCGGCCCTTGGGAATGGCGAGGATGATCGGATCGGCCATGGTCGGGGCGCTTTACTTGGGGCCGCTGGCAAGGGCAATGCCGGCGCATGGCGAATCACGAGACGATCCGGCGCACGCTTCTGTGGCAGGCCGCCTTTTGCGAAAAGGGTGGTGCGCCGGTAACGGGGCGCATCTGCACTGCGCTGGCCAGCGTGCTCGACGAAACGACGGCGACCGGCCGCCGCGCGCTCAATTGGGCGGGCGATCCGCTGATCGACGCACTGCCGCTGCGGCTTGCGGGACCGTTCCATGCGCTGTTCCGATCGGGACGCGGCGGCGCGCTCGATCCGGTCTATCGTGGGGAACAAACCGATCCTGACATCGTGGCCGACGCAGTCGACGCGGCGCTGGCGCTGCATGACGCGGAGATCGTGCGCTGGCTCGACGGGCCGCCGCAGACGAACGAGGCGGCGCGATCGGGCGTGCTGATGGCCGGGCTGCTCTCGCTCGCGCAGCGGTTCGGGCCGCGCTTCGAGTTGCTGGAGATCGGATCGAGCGCGGGGCTGAACCTGCTGATCGACCGCTACCGCTTCGATCTGGGCGGGGTGACGGTGGGGCCGGAGGATGCGGCGATCCGCATCACGCCCGAATGGCGCGGGCCGCCACCGCCCGCCGCCGAAGTGAGGATCGAAAGTGTGCGCGGTGTGGATATCGCGCCGATCGACCTCACCGCACCGGGGCAGGCCGACCGGCTGCTCGCTTATGTCTGGCCCGATCAGTTCGACCGGCTGGCGCGAATCGAGCGCGCGATCACACTGGCGCTGGCCAGCCCGCCGCAACTCGATCAGGGCGACGCCGCCGACTGGGTGGAAATGCGGCTGGCCGAGCCGCAGCCCGAAGGCGTGACACGGGTGCTGATGCACAGCGTCGTCTGGCAATATCTGCCGCCTGAGGGGCAACGGCGGATCGAGGCAGCAATGGCAAAGGCCGGCGCGGCGGCCACGGCGGCGCGCCCGCTCGGCTGGGTTTCCTATGAGGGTGACCGCAGCCTCGGCATCCACGAGCTGACCGTCCGGCACTGGCCGGGCGACGGCACGAGCGAAACCCTCGCGCGCGCCCATCCGCATGGCGCGTGGATCGAGTGGTTGCGGGGATAAGAGAGAAGCTAGCCTACTTTTGAGCGTGGCGATTTAAGCGGACCCCGGCGGGGATGGACGACGCCCGTATCCCCGCCCCGGCGGCGCCGGTCGATGGACGTGGCGCCGCTGGTGGCCGGGACGGCTCCCCCAGCCTCGGGGTGAGCGGATCATAGGCTTGGCGTGCGCATCGGGCAATGCGGTCAGGGATAGCTGACGGTCTTGGGCACCTCGGGAAGCGGGATATATTCCTTATCGTCGCCGGGGACGGTGGGGAAGCGGCCGGCGCGCCAGTCTTCCTTCGCCTCGTTGATCCGGTCGCGCGAGGAGGAGACGAAATTCCACCAGACGTGACGCGGCGTGGCGAACGCGCCGCCGCCGCAGAGCATCACCCGGCCGCCCGCCGCGGAGCGCAAGGTCGCCGCGACGCCGGGGCGCAGCACATAGAGCGTCATCGGATCGAGCGGCAGGTTGTCGAGGCTTGCCTCGCCGCTGGCGACATAGACGGCGCGCTCGTCGGCCTCGTCGTCGATCGGCAGGCTGCCGCCGGGATCGAGCGCGATGTCGGCATAGATGGTGGGCGCGTAGCAGGTGGTGGGCGCGGTCCGGCCCCACAGACTGCCCATGACGATATGGGCGCGAACCCCGGGCGCCTCGACGAGCGGCAGGTCGGCGCGCGCGACATGTTCGAAGGCGGGCGCCATCTCCTCCATGTCGTCAGGCAAGGCGAGCCAGGTCTGGATGCCGGACAGGGACGGGCCGCCCGGCCGCTCGGCGGCGGGCGAGCGTTCGGAATGGACGATGCCGCGCCCGGCGGTCATCAGATTCACCGCGCCCGGCTTGATCGTCGCGAAGGTGCCCAGCGAATCGCGATGATCGATCGCGCCCGTGAAGAGGTAGGTGACGGTGGCCAAGTTGATGTGCGGATGCGGGCGCACGTCCATTCCCGTGCCGGGCGGGAGATGCGCAGGGCCCATCTGATCGAAGAAGATAAAGGGGCCGACCATCGTGCGCGGCCGCGACGGCAGCGTGCGGTGGACCTTGAAGCCGCCGAGATCGTGCGTTGCGGGTGTGATCGTCTGGAGGAAGATGTCGTCGTCTTCGGTCATGCGGCCTCCGATGGCGTTTTCGCGCGGATGGCGAGGGCGTGAACGCGGTCGGCCAGCAGATCGGCGAGCGCGGCGTTGACGAGGCGTTGCCGCGCGACCCGGTTCCTGCCGGCGAAGGCGTCGGCCACGATCTCGACGGTGAAATGGCTCTCGCCGCGTGCGTCATGGCCAGCATGGCCGCGATGCTGCTCGCTGTCGTCGATCACGTCGAGATGGACGGGAGAAAGCGCGACCGTGAGCCGGCGGACGATTTCAGCGGCCACCGGGCCTGTAAATTTATCGGTCATCGCCCCTATATACCCGATTTGACTCATGAGGAGCAGCCTTGGCCGCCGACAACCAGACGAAACGCAAGTCCAGCCGCTTCCACGGGCGCGTGGAGGCGGGCGGGCGGCTGTGTGAGCAGGACGGCTGTGAGGAGCCGGGCGAGTTCCGCGCGCCGGGTGAGGACGGGCACCGCGCCGACGGGCCGGGGCAGTGGCGCTGGTTCTGCCTCGACCATGTCCGCGCGTTCAACGACCGCTATAATTATTTTGCGGGGATGAGCCCCGATGAGATCGCCGATGCGCAGCGCCCCTTCGCCGGATGGGAGCGCGAGACGCGCGCCTTCGGCACCGCAGCGCATGCACCGGGGCCGCGCTGGGCCGACTTCACCGATCCGCTGGACGCGATCGGCGCGCGTTTCGCCGAGTTCCGTAAATCCGAACGTACTGACGGCAAGCCGCTGAGCGATCGCGACCGCAAGGCGCTGAAGGTACTCGGCCTCGGCGCCGATGCCGACCGGCGGGCGCTGCGCCGGCGCTATGCCGATCTCGTCCACCGCTACCACCCCGACCGCAATGGCGGCGACCGATCCCACGAGAAGGCTTTGCAGGACGTGATATCGGCTTATACGCAACTCAAATCCGCTCCCGCCTTCGCCTGAGTCAGCACGGAAAGCACAACCATGGCCGATCTCCCCAACGTCCAACCCGACAGCCGCGCCGACACGGTGCTCGATGCACCAGACCGGATGGTGAAGGTGCGCGAGCTGTTCGGGATCGATTCGGACATGGAAGTGCCCGCCTTCAGCGAGGCGGACGAGCGCGTGCCCGATCTCGATCCCGCTTATGTGTTCGATCCCGACACCACGCTCGCGATCGCGGCGGGCTTCGCGCACAATCGCCGGGTGATGATCCAGGGTTATCACGGCACCGGCAAGTCGACCCATATCGAGCAGGTGGCCGCGCGGCTGAACTGGCCGTGCATCCGCATCAATCTCGACGCGCACATCAGCCGTATCGATCTGGTCGGCCGCGACGCGATCGTGCTGCGCGACGGCCAGCAGGTGACGGAGTTCCGCGAGGGCCTGCTGCCCTGGGCGCTGCAGACGCCGACCGCGCTCGTCTTCGACGAATATGATGCGGGGCGGCCCGACGTGATGTTCGTGATCCAGCGCGTGCTGGAAACTGAGGGCAAGCTGACCCTGCTCGACCAGAACAGAGTGATCCGGCCCAACCCCTATTTCCGCCTGTTCGCCACCGCCAACACGGTGGGACTGGGCGACACCAGCGGCCTCTATCACGGCACGCAGCAGATCAACCAGGGGCAGATGGACCGCTGGAACATCGTCGTCACGCTGAACTATCTGCCCGCGGCGACCGAGGCGCAGATCGTGCTCGCCAAGTCGGGCGAATATGACAAGCCTGACGGGCGCAAGGTCGTCGAGAATATGGTGAAGGTGGCCGACCTCACCCGGCAGGGCTTCATCGCGGGCGACATCTCCACGGTGATGAGCCCGCGCACGGTGATAAGCTGGGCCGAGAACGCGCTGATCCTGGGCGACGTGGGCTTCGCCTTCCGCCTGTCGTTCCTCAACAAGTGCGACGAGGCGGAGCGCGCGCTGGTGGCCGAATATTATCAGCGCGTGTTCGGCAAGGACCTGCCCGAGAGCGTGGTGGGCAAGGCCTGATCCGTCTTGGCTGAGCAATCCCCCCTCGAAGCGTTCCGTCTGGTGCTGGGCGGTGCCGCGCGGGCGATGGCGCATGAGGCGGAGGCCGAGGTGGCCTTCACCGGCGATGCGCCGGGCATGCTGGGCAAGGCGATCAAGGTGCCGATGCCCGCGCGCAACCTGCCCGCCGACCAGGTGGCCGAGGCGCGGGGCTTCGCCGACGGCTTTGCGCTCCGCATGCGGCACCACAATGCCGCGCTCCACGCGCGCGGCGCGCCGGGCGAGGCGGTGGCGCGCGCGGCGTTCGACGCGATCGAGCAGGCGCGGGTGGAGGCGCTCGGCAGCCGGGGGATGGCGGGCGTGCGCGCCAACCTTGCCCATGCGCTCGACGTCCGGCTGAAATCCGATCCGCTGACGCGCGCGCGCAGCCGGGATGAAGTGCCGATCCCCTCGGCACTGGGGCTGATGGTGCGAGAGCGGCTGACCGGCGAGGCGCCGCCCGAGGCGGCGCGGCATGGCCTGTCGCTGGTGCGCGAGTGGATCGAGGAGAAAGCGGGCGGCGAACTCGACGCGCTGGCGCTGACGCTCGACGATCAGGACGCCTTCGCCCGGCTGGCGACGCGGCTGCTGGAGGACCTCGACCTGATCGACGCCGAACCCGATCGCGAGGACGAGCAGGATTCGGGTGATGAAGGGGACGGCGAGGATCAGGATCAGGGCGAAGGCGAGGAGGATCAGGAGGGCGACGAAGGCCAGGCGGCCGAAAGCGCCACCGAGTCGCGCGGGGAGACGGACGAGAAGGGCGACGAGGAGAGCGAGAGCACGCTTTCCGATGACGATTCGCTGAGCGATTCGGACAGCGACATGGGCGACGACGGCGAGGAGGGGATGATGCCCGTCCGCCCCAACCGCCCCTTTTCCGACCTGAGCCCGAGTTTCGATTATCAGGCGTTCACCACGCAATATGACGAGGTGATCGAGGCGACCGAGCTGTGCGACGAGGAGGAGCTGACGCGGCTGCGCGCCTATCTCGACCAGCAGCTCGTCCATTTGCAGGGCGCGGTGACGAAGCTTGCCAACCGCCTCCAGCGGCGGCTGATGGCGCAGCAGAACCGGAGCTGGGACTTCGATCAGGAGGAGGGACTCCTGGACGCGGCCCGGCTGGCGCGGATCGTCATCAATCCCACCCATTCGCTGTCCTACAAGGTGGAGCGGGACACGAGCTTCCGCGACACGGTGGTGACGCTGCTGATCGACAATTCGGGATCGATGCGCGGGCGGCCGATCTCGATCGCGGCGATCAGCGCCGACATCCTCGCGCGCACGCTGGAACGGTGCGGCGTCAAGACCGAGATACTGGGCTTCACCACGCGCGCGTGGAAGGGCGGGCAATCGCGCGAGAAATGGCTGGCGGCGGGCCGCCCGCCCGCGCCGGGCCGGCTCAACGACCTGCGCCACATCGTCTACAAGCGCGCGGACGAGCCGTGGCGGCGCGCGCGCAAGGCGCTGGGCCTGATGATGCGCGAAGGGCTGCTGAAGGAAAATATCGACGGCGAGGCGCTGCTCTGGGCGCACAACCGGCTGATCGCGCGGCCCGAGGAACGCAAGATCCTGATGGTGATCTCCGACGGCGCGCCGGTCGACGATTCGACGCTGTCGGTCAATTCGGGCGCCTATCTGGAAAAGCATCTGCGGCAGGTGATCGGCTGGATCGAAAACCGATCCCCCGTCGAACTGGCGGCGATCGGCATTGGCCATGACGTCACCCGTTACTATGCCCGCGCGGTGACGCTGATGGACGCCGAACAACTGGGCGGGACGATGGTGGAGCAGCTTGCCGACCTGTTCGACGAAGACGGGCGGTAGGGCTGGTCCGGCGCCGGCCCGCACGGGGCATTCCGATGAACGCTGGCCGCGAGGCGATCCATAAGGAGTTGAGCCGGCTTTCGCCGGGGTGACGGTGGTGTTGGTGTGGGGCGCTGAACTGCGGGGCGTCGGGTTGGGGTTTTGGAAAGTTATTTCCGTCATTCCGACGGAAGTCGGAATCCATGGATGCGAGGCGATCCATAAGGAGTTGAGCCGGGTCCATGGACCCCGGCTTTCGCCGGGGTGACGGTGGCGTTGGTGTGGGGCGCTGAACTGCGGGGCGTCGGGTTGGGGTTTTGGAAAGTTATTTCCGTCATTCCGACGGAAGTCGGAATCCATGGACGCGAGGCGATCCATAAGGAGTTGGGCCGAGTCCATGGACCCCGGCTTTCGTCGGGGTGACGGGAGCGGATCGGCATGGGGGAACCCGGCGGGGGGCCGCGCATTGGCTTTTCGGCTGTGGATGGCTGGAGGTGAAGGGTGCGCTGGAAACGGGTGGCGGCGGGCGCGATCGGTGTGGCGGGGGTCGCGGCGCTGGGGATGGCCTGGCTCTATCGGCGGCAACAGACGAACGGCGCGCCCGAATATGCGGTGGAGACGCAGGGCGGGCCAGTCGAGCTGAGGCTCTATGCGCCGCTGACGGTGGCCGAGACGGTGCAGAAAGGCACGCGCGAGCGGGCGACGACGAGCGGCTTCGGGCTGCTGGCCGATTATATCTTCGCCGAAAGCCGCGAGGGCGAGGCGATCCCGCTGCTGATGCCGCTGCTGGTGAGCGAGGCGGGCGCGGGCGCATGGCGCGTCCGCCTGCCGATGCCGCATGGCGCGACGCCCGAATCGCTGCCCGAGCCGGGTCCGGGGGTCCGGATCGCGACACTGCCCGAGCGGCGCGTCGCCACGTTGCGCTTTCCCGGCCGCGTCACCGGCGCGGTGCTCGCCCGCAAGGCCGCCGAACTGCACGACTGGATCGTCGAACGCGGGCTGGCCGCCATCGAACCGGCCGAACATGCCTATTACAGCGCACCGAGCATGCCCGGCCCGCTGCGCCACAATGAGATCATGATCGCGGTTGGATAACCATATCGGTAAATTACTCTTGACATCGGCACGCTCGTCCGGTACATGGAGGGCACGCTAGAGAATTGCGTCCGGGCCGAGCGGCAATGCCGCTGCGGCCCTTTCCTTTGTCTGGGAGATGTCGATGGGCACGGGCTTGGCGCGCAAGCGCGCGCGTTCGGATGTGCGCCGGATATGGACCAATGCGAGACGCCGCAAGTTCCTGGAACATCTGGCGAGGACCTGCAATGTCGCGGCGTCCGCGCGCGTCGCGGGGATGGCGACGAACAGCCCCTATGCGCTGCGCAACCGCGACGCCGCCTTCGCCGAGGCGTGGGATCAGGCGCTGATGGAAGGCTATGACCGGCTGGAAGCGAGCATGTTCGACCGGGCGATGAACGGCAAGGTCGAGACGGTGACGCGCGGCGGCGTCGTGGAGGAACGGAGAACCTATTCGGATAATGTGGCGCTGACCCTGCTGCGCATGCACCGCGAGCGGGTGGAGAGGAAGCGCGCGGCGACGGCGGGACGTGCCCCCGACGACCTGCTGGCCGTCATCCGCGAGCGGCTGGACCGGCTGCACGACCGGAAGGATCGCAGGTGAGCGCCGGGAGCGGCGCGGCCTCGCTGGCCGAGCAACTGCATGGGCTGGACGAGGCGGACTGGCGCGCCCTGTTCGACGGCATGGGGGAAAGCGAGCGCACGGCTTTGCTGCGCCACTGGCCGTTCTGGGCGCGGCCGGCGCAATTGCCGCCCCCCGGACCATGGCGGATCTGGCTGATCCTCGCCGGGCGCGGCTTCGGCAAGACGCGGAGCGGGGCGGAATGGGTGCGGAGCGTCGCCGAGCGCCAGCCCGACGCGCGGATCGCGCTGGTCGGCGCGAGCCATGCCGAGGCGCGCGCGGTGATGGTGGAGGGGGAGAGCGGGCTGCTCGCCGTGTGCGGGCCGGAGTCGGGAATCGAATGGGAGCCGTCGCTGCGCCGCCTGCGCTGGCCGGGCGGGGCGCGCGCCTTCCTCTATTCTGCCGCCGAGCCGGAGGCGCTGCGCGGCGCACAACATCATGCCGCCTGGGCCGACGAAATCGCGAAATGGCCCCATGGCGAGGCGACGTGGAGCAATCTGGAAATGGGCCTCAGGCTGGGGAAGGCCCCGCGCATCGTCGCCACGACGACGCCGCGCCCGGTGTCGCTGCTCCGCCGCCTGCTGGCGATGCCCGGCGTCGCGGTGACGCGCGGGCGCACCGAGGATAATCGCGCCTGGCTGCCCGACGCCTTTCTGGACGCGATGCGCGACACCTATGGCGGCACGCGGCTGGGGCGGCAGGAACTGGACGGCGAACTGATCGAGGAGGCGGCGGGCGCGCTCTGGCCGCGCGCGCTGATCGAGCGGTGCCGGGTGCGCGAGGTCCCCGATGTCAGCCGCGTGGTGGTGGCGGTGGACCCGCCCGCCGGGATCGGCGGGGACGCCTGCGGGATCGTGGCGGCGGCGCTGGGCGCGGACGGAAATGCCTATGTGCTGGCCGATGCGAGCGTGACGGGGGCGGGGCCGGAGGGCTGGGCGCGGGCGGTAGCGCAGGCCGCCGAGACGCACGGCGCCGATCGGGTGGTGGCCGAGGCGAATAATGGCGGGGCGATGGTGGAAAGCGTGCTGCGCGCGGCGGAGCGGCACCTGCCGATCCGGCTTGTCCATGCGAGCCGCGGGAAAGCGGCGCGCGCCGAGCCGGTGGCGGCGCTCTACGCGGCGGGGCGGGCCTTTCATGTCGGGGCCTTCCCCGCGCTGGAGGACGAGATGGCGGGGCTGGTGGCGGGGGGCGGCTATGAGGGGCCGGGGCGGTCGCCCGATCGGGCGGATGCGCTGGTGTGGGCGATGAGCGAACTGATGCTGGGGCGGCGGGGGCGGCCGGGGATGCGGCGGATTTGAAGGGTGGGCGGGGCTGATTGGGTGCGTCGTGCTGGTTGCGCGCCCCCACCCCAACCCCTCCCCTGAAGGGGAGGGGCTTATATGTGCGCTTCACCCCTCCCCTTCAGGGGAGGGGACGGGGGTGGGGGCTTGCCGCTAGCGCCATCGTGACTTGTCGGGCTGCGACCGTGCGAGCGGGGCATCCCTGTTGGCGGGGCGTTGCGCCTAGCCGCCGGCCCCCACCCCAAACCCCTCCCCTAAAGGGGAGGGGCTTATGGTTCGCATCACCCCTCCCCTTCAGGGGAGGGGCTTTTTCGATCGAGGAGATTCTTATGCGATGGTTTGGGCGGAAGGGCGGCGGGGCTGCCCGGCCGGCGCTGGCGCGCGTCATGGCGGGGGCGGCGATCGGGGGCGAGTGGCCGCGATCCTATGAGGCGCAGGTGCGCGATGCCTATGCCGGCAATGCGGTGGCGCAGCGCGCGGTGCGGATGGTGGCGGAGGGCGTGGCGGGCGTGCCGGTCTATGCGCCGGCTGACGCGCACCCGGCGTTGGCGCTGATCGGCGCGGGGCTGGCCGAGACGGTGGCGGCGCAACTGCTGCTGCACGGCAATGCGTTCGTCCAGATCGTCGGTGACGGCGAGGGCGTGCCGGTCGAGCTGTTCCCGCTGCGGCCCGAGCGGGTGACGGTGGAACCGGACGCGAACGGCTGGCCGGCGGCGTATCTTTATCGCACCGGCGAGCGGGTGACGCGGATTCTGGCGGCGGACGCGCTGGGCAAGCCGGGGCTGATCCATATCCGCAGCTATCATCCGCTGGACGATCATTATGGGCTGGGCTGCCTCGGCGCGGCCTATGGCGCGGTGGCGATCCACAATGCGGCGACGCGCTGGAACCGCGCGCTGCTCGACAATGCGGCGCGGCCGTCGGGGGCGTTGGTCTATGATCCGGGGGAGCCGGGGGCGGCGCTGTCGGCCGACCAGTTCGACCGGCTGAAGGCCGAGATCGACGCCAGTTTCGCGGGCGCGGCCAATGCCGGGCGGCCGATGCTGCTCGACGGCGGGCTGAAATGGCAGGCGATGAGCCTGTCCCCCGCCGACATGGATTTCGTGGGGCTGAAGGCGGCGGCCGCGCGCGAGATCGCGCTGGCCTTCGGCGTGCCGCCGATGCTGATGGGCCTGCCCGGCGACAACAGCTACGCCAATTATTCGGAGGCGAACCGCGCGCTGTGGCGGCTGGCGATCGTGCCGCTGGCCGAGAAGATCGTCGGCGGACTGACGGCGGGCCTCACCGCCTGGTGGCCCGACCTCGTGCTGAAGCTGGACCTTGACGCGATCCCGGCGCTGGCGGGCGATCGCGAGCGGCTGTGGAGCATGGCGGCGGGGGCGGACTTCCTGACCGATACCGAGAAGCGCGAGATGCTGGGCTTCGGCGCGCGGGGAGAGGGGCAATGAGCGCGGCGATGCTGGCGAGCCTGATCGCACAAGCGGAGGAACAGGGCGCGTCGCTGGTGACGCTGCGCGCGCTGGCCGAGGAAGCGAGCGAGCGGGGCGCGGAGCGCGTGCTGGAGCGGCTGGGGCTGACCGACCGCGACGCGCGGGCTGATCTGGATGAATTGCGCGGGCTGCTGGGCGCGTGGCGCGACGCCAAGAGGACCGCGCGCAACGAGCTGATCGGCTGGTGCGCGCGGATCGGCATGGCGCTGCTGCTGCTCGGCCTCGCGGTGAAGCTGGGCCTTGTCGGCATGGTGCGCGGATGAGCGGGGCGATACGCTTCGCGGGCTATGCCGCGATCTTCGACCGGGTGGACCGGGGCGGCGACATCGTGCGGCGCGGCGCCTTCGCGCGGGCGGTGGCCGAAGGGCCGGCGCGCCTGCCCCTGCTATGGCAGCATGAGGCGGGGACGCCGATCGGGCGAATCGAGAGCCTGGCCGAAGATGCGCGCGGGCTGCGCGTGATCGGGCGGCTCACCCCCAACAGCCGGGCGGGGCGCGAGGCGGCGGCCTTGCTGGCCGAGGGTGCGATCGGTGGGCTGAGCTTCGGCTATCGCGTGCGCGACGCCACGCATGGAACAAATAGAGAACTAAACGACCTCGACCTGATCGAGGTGTCGCTGGTGACATTCCCGATGCAGCCCGCCGCCCGCGTCCATGCGGTGCGCGCGGAGCCGGCGGCGGCCTGACGCCAAACCCTTTCCCCGCCCCGCGACGGGGCCGGGCTTTTGCCGAGGAGACATCTATGTACGAAGTGAAGGCGGACCCGCTGGAGGCGAGCTTCGACGAAGCCGCGCGGGTGGACGAGGCGGCCGAGCTGCGCGCCGAGCGCGACGCGCTGAAGGCCCGGCTGGAGGCGGCGACGCGCGCGGCGGCGCGGCCCGCGCTGAGCGGCGCGAAGAGCGAGGCCAGCCCCGAGCGGGCGGCGTTCGTCGAGCGCTATCTGCGTAAAGGTATCGAGAGCGGGGTGGAGCTGAAGAGCTTCGCGGGGACGAGCGGGGCGGACGGCGGCTATGCCGTGCCGCGCGAGATCGACGCGACGATCGACGCGACGCTGAAGGCCATCTCCCCGATCCGCGCGATCGCCAATGTCGTGAAGATCGGCAGCGCGGGCTATCGCAAGCTGGTGACGAGCGGGGGCACGCCCTCGGGCTGGGTGGCCGAGGACGCCGCGCGGCCGATGACCGACACCCCCGATTTCCACGAGATCGTGCCGGCGATGGGCGACCTCTACGCCAATCCGGCGGCAAGCCAGGCGATGCTGGACGACGCGCAGTTCGACGTCGAAGGCTGGCTGGCGGGGGAGATCGCGAGCGAGTTCGCGCGGGCCGAGGGGGCGGCCTTCGTCTCGGGCAACGGGACGAACAAGCCCAGGGGCTTCCTTGCCGCGCCGACCAGCGACGAGGCGGACGGGGAGCGCGCCTTCGGCACGCTGCAATATCTGGCGAGCGGCGCGGCGGGAGCGTTCCCGGCGAGCAATCCGCAAGACAAGCTGATCGACCTCATCCAGGCGCTGCGCGCGCCCTATCGGCAGGGGGCGGTGTTCGTGATGAACTCGGCGACGCTGGCGGCGATCCGCAAGTTCAAGACGAGCGACGGCGCGTTCCTGTGGCAGCCGGGGCTGGCGGAGGGGCGGCCCGATACCTTGCTGGGCTATCCGGTGGTCGAGGCCGAGGACATGCCCGACATCGCGGCGAATGCCTGCGCGATCGCCTTCGGCAATTTCCGCGCGGGCTATCTGATCGCCGAACGGGCCGAGACGCAGATCCTGCGCGATCCCTATTCGAACAAGCCGTTCGTCCACTTCTACGCCAGCAAGCGCGTCGGCGGCGGCGTCAGCAATTCCGAGGCGATCAAGCTGATGAAGTTCGCGGCGGCCTGATCCGCCGTGATCCGCGCCGCGCCGGGGCCATTCCCCCTCCCGGCGCGGCGCACCCCCCTTTTCCTTTCACGGAGATACAGATGGCCGACAGCTATTCGAGCAGCGCGGAGGCGCTCCATTCGCCCGCGAGCCGGGCGGTGGCGGTGACGGCGGACGACGACGCGCCGCTCCCCGACATTCCCAAGGCATTATATATAGGTACGGGCGGCGACATCGTCCTGCGCGGCCTGCGCGACGCGGCGGACGCGACGTGGCGCAACGTGCCTTCGGGCAGCGTGCTGCCGTTTCGCGCGCAGTTCGTCCGCGCGACGGGGACGACCGCCGCCGACATCCTCGCCCTTTATTGAGGCCGGCGGCGATGCTGATCGGCCTCGGCCTTGCCCTGACCCTCGCCCGCCATTCCGGCGCGGCGGCGCCCTCTCCGAGCGGCAGCGCGCTGCTGCTGGAGGACGGCGCGGCGCTCGCCACCGAAGACGGCGACCCCTTGCTGCTGGAGGAGCCCGCATGACATCGAAATCCATTTCGCAACTGAGCGCCGCCGCGACGATCGGCGGCGGCGAGGCGATCCCGTTCGCGGCCGGAGGCGGCAACGGCCGGCTGACGCCCGACCAGATCGCCGATCACGCCGCGCGGCGGACGCAGGGCCGGCCGCTGCGCCTTGCCTTCGCGGGCGACAGCATCGCCGAACTGTTCGGCCAGTATAAGACGGCATCCCCCTTCTTCTGGAGCCAGGTGCGGCACCCGCGGCGCTGGGACTATGTGGGCGTCGGCGACGCGGGCGGGCTGGTCGCGGTGTCGGGATCCAAATCGGGCACGCTTCTCAACGTGGGCGGCGCGGTCAGCTACGCCGCGATCGACGGCGTGGACATGCATACGCCGGCGATGATCGCGAAGCTGGCAGACTGGAAGCCCGACCTGCTGGTGATCGAGGTCGGCACCAATGACAGCAGCTACTCGCCCGACGAGGATTCGACGTTCCGCAACGTGCGCGCCTTCGTGGAGGCGGTGGGCGCGCGGCAGACGCTGATTTTTCCGATCCTGCCGCGCGCGGGGGCGACCAGCCCCGACTTCCGGCAAAGCTATAATAACTGGCTGCTGGATTGGGAGCGGCGGACGCCGGGCATCCGCGTCGCGCGCGTCGAGCCTTATCTGATCGACGGCGCGGACGGTGTTTCGGGCGGCGCGACCGGCGCGGCGGGGGCGATGACGATCGACGGGCTGCACCCCTCGATCTCCTTCGGGCGCGCGATCGAGCCGATGCTGTCCGCGCTGCTCGACGAACTGGGCGCGCCACGGATCGCCCCGCGCGCGCAGTCGCCGGCGGACATCCGTTCGGCGACGCGACCGAACCTCAACCTGCTCGACACGCGCGGGCTGATGGGCGGCACCTATGACGCCACCTTCGTCCATGCCCCCTGCACGGGCGTGATTCCCGAGGGCTGGCAGCTCTCGTCGGGCTGGGACGCCAATCCCGAGCTGGTCGCGACGGCCTCCAAAACGACGCTGACCTGCCGGGGCAACAGCTTCGACGCCACGCGGCTGGTGCTTTCCGCACCGGGACCGCTGCCGGCATACCGGCCCGTCACCCTGACGATCACCGGCGAGGTGCCGGCAGGCGATCCCTGCCCCGGCGAGGCGCAGGCGATCGTGCGCGTCACCGATCCGGTGGGCATCCTGTCGGTGCGGCTGTCGATTTCGGGCACGATCGACGGCGTGCCCGGCCAGACGATCGCGATGGGCGAGGCGTTCAGCGCCACCGACGCCGACCTGCTGCCCGAGAATCTGGACGAAATATGGGAGATGCTGCTGCCCGGCACGCAGGGGTTCGATCCGGGGACCTATTTCACGCTGTCGATCACGATCGTCGCCCAGCCGGGCAAGACGCCGGGCGGGACCGTCGACGTGGCGCAGGTGGGCTATCATCTGCTCACCCCGCTGCCCGAGGCGGCATGATCGGCTGGCTGAGCGCGCTGGCGCAGAGGGCGGACGCGCCGCGCTGGCTGATCGGGGCGGCGATCCTGATCGCGCTGATGCTCCTCGCATGGCTGGCGCTGGCGGCGCATGACCGGCGGGTGATCGCGGCGCATGACGCGGCGCGCGGCCTCACGCTCAGCGAAAGCGCGCGGGCGGCGGATGCAAGCGCCGCCGCCCGGCGCCGCGACGACGACCGGCGGATCGCCGCCGAGGCCGCCCAACTGGAAAAGGGAATTGCCGATGCGCCGACCGAGGCCGCGCCCGATGCTGCTCGCCGGGCTTATTATCGCTGTGTCGGGCTGCAACAGGCCGCCCGCGCCGCCGGCGATCCAGCACCCGCCTGTTGAGGATCTGACCTGCCCCGCCGAGCCGGCCGCGCCCGATGCGGCGGCCAGCGACAGCGCGATGCTGCGTTTCGACGCGGCGGCGCTGATCGCGGGGCGCGCCTGCCGTGACGCGCTGGGGCGGCTCTGCCGCTGGCATGTCGCGCGCGGGCTGACCGGCATCGACTGCGCCCTTCCCGATCGCGGAGAACCACAATGACATTTCCCCTGACCGCGCCCGCGATTTTGCGCGAGGACGCGAAAACCTATCTGCGCCTCGACAGCGCGGAGGAGGATGCGCTGATCGATCGGCTGATCGAGAGCGCGACCGCTTTGTGCGAAGCCTTTACCGGGCAGATTCTGATCGCGCGTCCGGGTAGCGAGATGATCGCCGCCGGCGGTGAATGGCGGCGGCTGGCGCGGACGCCGGTGCGCGCGATCAGCGCCGTCGAAGCGATCGCGGCGGACGGCACGGCCGAGGCGCTGCCGGTCGATGCTTATGCGATCGACATAGACGGCAATGGCGACGGCTGGGTGCGCCTGACGCGGCCCGTTGCGGTGGGACGGCTGCGCGTCACCTATGAAGCGGGGCTGGCGGGCGAGGCGGACGCGCTGCCCGCGCCGCTGAAACAGGGCGTCGTCCGGCTGGTGGCGCACCTCCACGCGCATCGCGATGCGGCCGACGAAGCGGGGCCGCCCGCCGCCGTCGCCGCGCTGTGGCGGCCCTGGCGACGGATGCGGATCGGATGAGCGGCGCACTGGCGGGCCTGCTGACCGAGCGGGTGACGATCGAGCGGCGCGGCGGCGCGCGCGATGCGCTGGGCGGCGCTGTGGGCGACTGGAACGCGATCGGGGTGCGCTGGGCGCGGCTGGAGCCGCGCGGATACGGGCCGCTGATCGTCGGCGAGGCGCTGGACGCGCGGCCGCGCTGGCGCGTGACGCTGCGTGGCCAGAGTGGTGTCGCGGTGGGCGACCGGCTGCTGTGGCGCGGGCGGACGATGATCGTCCGCGGCGTGATGGACGATCCGGCGACGCCCGACCGGACCTTATTCGAAGCGGAGGAAGAGCGATGAGCGAGCGACTGGCGGCGCGGCTGAAGGCGCGCGCCGAACCGCATGTCCGCAGGGTCGCAGCGGCGCTGGCCGAGGCGGCCGAGGCGGAACTGCCCGGCCTGACGGTGGAGCGGGTGGAGGACGGCATCGCGCTGTCGGGGCGCGGGCTGGCCGAGCGGCTGGCTTTCGGCGGCGGGCTGGCCACCCTGATCGCGGGGCTGCGGCGATGAGCGGGGCGAGCGAGGCCGTGCAGGCGGCATTGGTCGCGGCGCTGAACGCGCATGCGCCGCTGGCCGATGCGATCCATGGACTGTTCGATCGGCCGCCGCCGCGTGCGCCCTTTCCCTATGCCGGGATCGGCGTGTGGGCGACGGGCGACGCGGGGCACAAGACGGGCAGCGGGCGCGAGCATCGCCTGACCGTGAGCCTGTGGGACGACGGGGCGAGCGCGTCGCGGCTCCACCGGCTGATGGCCGAGGCGGAGACGGCGATCGAGGCGATGGCGCGCGACCTGGACGGGCACCGGCTGGTGAGTCTCGCTTTCCTGCGCTCGCGCGTGGTGCGCTACGGGAATGAGTCCTGCGCGGGGATCATCGATTATCGGGCGCGGACGCTGGCGACGTGAGGGGGGCGCTCCCTTTTTCGGGGCGAGCCGCCGTCTGTGGATTCCGACTTTCGTCGGAATGACGGGGTTTTTTGGGTGGGGCGAGGGGAGGCTTCTTCCTCGTCATTCCCGCCTGCGCGGGAATGACGGCTCTTTTTTGGGGCGGTGCCCTCCTCTCGTCACCCCGGCGGACGCCGGGGTCCATGGAGGCGGTGCGCTTCTTTTCCGGGCGAGCCGCGTCCGTGGATTCCGGCTTTCGCCGGAATGACGAGGTTGCTGGGGGGAGTGACGCCTCCTTTCCCGTCATTCCCGCGCAGGCGGGAATCTATAAACGCGGCGTTTCGCCTGGGTTTCGAAGGCTGGTGCTTATGGATTCCCGCCTGCGCGGGAATGACGGGGATTTTTGGGTGGGACGGTGGAGGACACTCCCTCCCTCACCCCGGCTTTCGTCGGAATGACGGCATTCTTTTGGTTCAACTTCAACGAGGAGACAGTGGATGGCGGCGGAGAAGGGTAGCGCTTTTCTGTTGAAGATCGGCGACGGGGGCAGTCCTGTCCAATATGCGACGGTGGCGGGGATGCGGACCACGCAGCTTTCGATCAATGGCGACGCGGTGGTCGTCACCAGCAAGGATTCGGGCGGGTGGCGCGAATTGCTGTCGGGCGCGGGGGTGCGATCCGTGTCGGTGTCGGGTGCGGGCATCTTCACCGGATCGACGGCGGAGGCGCGGCTGAAGAGCAATGCGCTTGCCGGGCTGATCGACGATTATGAATTGAGCTTCGAAAGCGGCGAACGGCTGCGCGGGCGGTTCCTGCTCACCCGGCTCGATTATTCGGGCGATTTCAATGGGGAGCGCAATTACACGCTGGCGCTCGAAAGCTCGGGCGCGGTGGTGCCCGCATGAACCCGGCGCGCGGCGAGGCGGCGCTGACCGTCGCGGGCGAGACGCTGACGCTCAGGCCGAGCTTCGCGGCGCTGGTCGCGGCGGAGGGCGAACTGGGGCCGCTGTTCGCGCTGGTCGAGCGCGCGGCGGGGGGCGGGCTGGCGCTGCACGAGATGGTCGCCTTGTTCTGGCATTGTCTGGCGGAGCGGCCCGAGGGGCTGACGCGCGCGCGACTGGGCGAGGCGGTGGCGGCGGGCGGGCTGGCGCGCGCGACGCCGGTGCTGCGCGTGCTGCTCTGCCAGATATTGCAGGGGCGATGAGCGCGGATTTCGCGGGCGCGGCCCGCCGGCTGGCGGGGCTGGCGGGGGCGCTGCTCGGCTGGCGGCCCGATGAGTTCTGGCGCGCGACCCCCGACGAACTGGCCGCGATCCTCGACGCGATGACCGGCGGCGGGACCGAGGCGATGGCGCCGGGCGAGATGGCCCGGCTGAAGGAGATGTTCCCCGATGGATGAGGAAATCGATCGGCTGCTGGTGAGCGTGCGCGCCGACACCAGCGGCTTCGCGAAGGACGTGAAGGCGATGCGCGGCGATCTGGAAGGCACGCTGGGCAGCGGTGCGGATCGGGCGGGACAGCGCGTCGAGACGGCGCTGGCGCGCGCGGTGCGGACGGGCAAGCTGGGCTTCGAGGACCTGAAGCGCACCGCGCTGGCGGCGATGAGCGAGATCGCGCTGGGCGCGGTGCGCGGCGGGATCGGGGCGATATTGGGCGGCGGCGGGGGTGGCGGGCTGCTGGCGCTGGGCGGGCAGTTGCTGGGCCTGCCGGGGCGGGCGACGGGCGGGCCGGTGACGCCGGGCCGCGCCTATGTCGTCGGCGAGCGCGGGCCGGAACTGTTCGTGCCGACCGCAAGCGGGCGGGTGGAAAGCGGCGGTGTGGCAAGCGGGCGCGACGTGCGGGTGGCGATCACGATCAATGCGGCGGCGGGGAGCGCGCCGCGCGCGCTGGCGCAATCGGGGCGGCAGGTGGCGCGGGCGGTGCGCGCCGCGCTCGATCAGGCGGAGCGTTGAGCGATGGCCTGGCGACTGGCGCGCGGCGAGCAGCCGATCGAGACGGGATCTATCAAGCGGTTCGATCCGCGCTTCTGGACCGTCGATTTTCCCCGGCCGATGATGGCGGCGGTGACGACTACCGCGTCCGACGCGCTGCGCGTCGATGCGGCCTTTTACCGCACCGACGATCTGGCGGGGCTGATCTGGGAAGCGGAGGACACGCGCGACCATCCGCTGCTGGCTTATGAGACGGCGCGCGATTTCCGGGGCTGTACGCTGCGGTTCCGCTGGCGGTCGGCGGGTGTGCGGCCGCTCGACGCGGTCAACGGGCCGACGCTGACGATCGAGGGGCGCGACGCGGCGGGGGCGGCGCGGACCTGGCTGGTCCGACTGTGGAATTATGCGAGCGGATCGCCGGAGGATGCGCGGGTGGCGCTCGATTTCGACGCGCTGGACGGCGGCTTCGCGCTGCCCGGCGAGGCGGATCGGGTGTGGGCGGGGGATATAGACCGGATGTTCGTCTCGCTGGTGCCACCGGGATATACCGGCGCGGCGGGGGCGCTGGCCGAACCGGCGGAGGGATGGGCGACGCTGAGCGATATCGCCTGCGACGGGCCTTCGTCGGTGCTGGCGATCGGGGAGGCGATGCTGCCGGCGCATGGGCTGCGGATCGCGACCGGCTATGACGATGCCTATAATCTGACGCCGGCGCGGCTGCTGCGGAACATCCTGCATCTCGGCTATCGCGGGCCGATCAACCATTATGTCGGGATGAGCCATTATTTCCGGCTCGCGGGCGATACGCTGCTGGTGGAAGCGGGGCTGAACGCGCCGTGCGCGGCGTGGCATGCGGATTTTGCGGCGCGGGCGAAGGCGCTGGACCATGAACTGATCCTCTCGCTCTCCTACGAACTGTTCGACGCGCATGCGCCCGAGGGCTGGAAACAGCGGACGGCGGACGGGGCGCCGGCGCTGACGGGCTATGATCCGCCGTCGACTTTGCTTTCCCCGGCGAACGCGGAGGCGATGGCCTATCTGCAAGGCATTGCGCGCGCCTTCGTGCGGATCGCGGCGGAGGCCGGGCTGCCGGTGCGCTTTCAGGTGGGCGAGCCGTGGTGGTGGGTGACGGCGGAGGGGCGGCCCTGCCTCTATGACGCGGCGGCGAAAGCGGCGCTGGGCGGCGATCCGGTGGAGATAGCGAGCGTCTATGCGCCGCTGGACGGGGAAGAGACGGCGCTGCTCGATGCGGCGGGGGCGCTGCTCGCGCAATCGACGGCGGCGCTGTGCGATGTGGTGCATGGCGAAGCGCCGGGAGCGGAGACGCTGCTGCTCGTCTATATGCCGACCGTGCTCGACCCGCGCGCGCCCGAGATGCGGCGCGCCAATGCGCCTGTGGGCTGGGCCAGCCCCGCCTTCGATATCCTCCAGCTGGAGGATTATGAATGGGTGACGGCGGGGAATGCGGGCGCGAGCGCGCGTGGCGTCGCGACGATGACCGGGCGGCTCGGCTATCCGGCGCATCGCCAGCATTATCTGGCGGGCTTCGTCGCCAACGCCGCCGACAGCGGACAATGGGCGGCGATCGACGCGGCGGCGGAAACAGCCCGCGCGCGCGGCGTCGCCGAAACCTTCCTGTGGGCGCTGCCGCAGGTGCTGCGCGACGGCTTCATCCATCATGATGCGGACAAGGAGGAACAGGTGCAGGCGTTCGACGAGGTGGATTTCCCGATCGCGCTGGGCCGCGCGGCGAGCGTGACGCCCGGCTTCTCGACCGCGATCGTCACCACCGCGTCGGGGCACGAACAGCGCAACGCCGACTGGGCCGACGCGCGGCTGAGCTTCGACGCGGGGCCGGGGATACGATCCGAGGCCGACATGCAGACGCTGATCGCCTTCTTCCGCGCGCGGCGCGGGGCGGCGAAGGGCTTCCGTTTCCGCGATCCGTTCGACCACAGCACGAACGGCATGACCGGCGAGCCGGGCTACGCGGATCAACGGATCGGCACCGGCGACGGAATCGCGACACGCTTCATGCTGGTGAAACATTATGGCGAGGGCGAGGAGGCGCAGCGGCGGCGGCTGACCCGTCCCGTTGCCGGATCGGTGCGCGTCGGGATCAATGGCGACGAACGGCTGACGGGCTGGGCGCTGGAAAGCGGCGGCGTGATCGCGTTCGACACCGCACCCGAGGCAGGGGCGGCGGTGACGGCGGGGTGCCGCTTCGACGTGCCGGTGCGCTTCGCCGAGGACCGGCTGGAGATCAGCCAGGCCAGCTTCGGCGCGGGGGAAGCACCATCCGTGCCGCTCGTCGAGATACGGGAGGATTGAATGGCCGATTGGTTGCAGGCGGACCTCACCACGCTGGCGCTCTGCTGGCGGCTCGACCGGCGCGACGGCATCGCGCTGGGCTTCACCTCGCATGATCGCGATATATTGCTGAGCGGGCTGACCTACCGCGCGGCGCCGGGCATGCTGCCCTCGGCGATCAGCCTGTCGGATGGATTCGATGTCGATACGGTCGACGTGTCGGGCGCGCTGACGAGCGAGGCGATCCGCGCCGACGATCTGGCGAGCGGGCGCTGGGACGGCGCGCGGGTGCGCCTGTTCGCAGCCAATTGGGAAAAGCCCGACGATCCGGTCGTGCCGCTGGCGCGCGGCGAACTGGGCGACGTGACCGTGCGCGACGGCGCGTTCACCGCCGAACTGCGCGGGCCGACCGCGCTGCTGGAACGGCCGGTGATCGAGCATACCTCCCCCGAATGCCGCGCCGAACTGGGCGACCGCCGCTGCCGCATCGACATGGCGGGGCGGCGGCGGATCGCGCGGGTGACGGCGGTGATCGACCGGACGACGCTGGCGCTGGATGCAGGCGAGCCGCGCGCCAATGCCTATGGCTATGGCCGGCTGCGCTGGATCGACGGGGCGAATGGCGGGATGACGAGCGCGATCCGCGCGTCGGATGGCACGCATGTCCTGTTGCGCGATCCGCCTCTTTTCGCGGTGACGGAGGGCATGCGGGTCGAGCTTTTCGAAGGCTGCGACCGGCTGTTCGCGACGTGCCGCGACCGTTTCGCCAATAGCGCCAATTTTCGCGGCGAGCCTTATCTGCCCGGCAACGACCTGCTGACCCGCTATCCGGGCGCGGGATGACGGAAGGACAGCGGGTCGCGCGGGCGGCGCGAGCCTGCCTCGGCACGCGATTCCGCCCGCAGGGGCGCGACCCGGCGACGGGGCTGGATTGCGTCGGGCTGGCGGGGCTGGCGTTCGGCCTTGGCGACCTGCCGCGCGGCTATGCGCTGCGCGGGGGCGATCCGGCGACGTGCCGGGCGCTGATCGAGGCGGCGGGACTGGCGCCGGTCGACCCCGAACAGACGCGGGAAGGCGATCTGCTGCTGCTCAAGGCGGGGCCGGGGCAACTGCATTTCGCGGTGCGGACCGACAGCGGCTTCGTCCATGCCGACGCGGCCGCGCGGCACGTGATCGAGACGCCGGGGCCGCCCGTCTGGCCGGTTCTGGGCGCGTGGCGGGCGCAGGAACAAGGAGCATGACATGGCGACATTGGTGCTGACCACGATCGGCACGATCGTCGGCGGGCCGATCGGTGGCATGGTCGGCGCGCTGATCGGCCAACAGGCGGACGCCCGCCTGTTCGCGCCCAAGGGCCGGCAGGGGCCGCGGCTGGGCGACCTTTCGGTGCAGACATCGGCCTATGGCAGCCCGATCCCCAAGCTGTTCGGCACGCTGCGCGTCGCCGGGACGGTGATCTGGGCGACCGATCTGCGCGAGGAGCGGCACAAATCGGGCGGCGGCAAGGGCAAGCCCTCGGTGACGAGCTACAGCTATTCCGCCTCTTTCGCGGTGGCGCTGTCGGCGCGGCCGATCCGGGCGGTGCGGCGGATCTGGGCCGACGGGAAGCTGCTGCGCGGCGCGGGCGGCGACTGGAAGAGCGAGACGGGTTTCCGCCTCTATAAAGGCGATGAAGCGCAGGCGGTGGACCCGCTGATCGCGGGACGCGAGGGCGCGGCCGGATCGCCCGCCTATCGCGGGATCGCCTATGCGGTGTTCGAGAATCTCCAGCTCGCCGATTATGGCAACCATATCCCCTCGCTGACCTTCGAGGTGGAGGCGGATGCGGGGCCGGCGACGCTCGACACGATCGTCGGCGAGTTGAGCGGCGGCGCGGCGCGTGCCTCCCCCGCCATGACGCTGGGCGGCTATGCGGCAAGCGGCGACAGCGTGCGCGGCGCGATCGAGACGCTGGCGAGCGCGATGCCGCTGCCGATCCGCGATGACGGAGAGGTCCTTCATCTGGGCGAGGCGGCGGACGATCCGATCATGCTCGCGCCCGACGAACTGGGCGGTAGCGCCGACAGTAAGCGCACCGACCGGCGCGAGATCGAGCGGGCGGCGGCCGGCACGCTGCCCGATGAGGTGGCGATCGAATATTATGAGCCGGCGCGCGACTATCAGTCGGGTCTCCAGCGCGCGCGGCGCGGCGGGCCGGGACGGCGCGTCGAGAAGATCGATCTGGCCGCCGCGCTGACGGCAAGCGAGGCGAAGGCGATCGCCGAGAGGCGGCTGGCCGACGCCTGGGCGGCGCGCGAGCAGGCGCGGGTGACGATGCCCTGGCGGCGGATCGGCGTTCGGCCGGGCGACAAGGTGACGCTGTCGGCGGACGGCGCGCGCTATCGCGTTTCCGGCTGGTCGCTGGAGGAGATGGTGCTCCGCCTGACGCTGGCGGGGGTCGCACCGGCGGCGGGCATCGTCGGCGAGGCGGCGGCGGGGCGCAGCGTCGCCGAGGCGGACGCGCCGCCGGGGACGACGCTGATCGAATTGCTCGACCTGCCGCCGCTTGACGATATCGCGCAGACCAGTCCGCGCCTCTCCATCGCGGCGGCCGGGACGCAACCGGGCTGGCGGCGCGCGGCGCTGATCGCGAGCCGCGACGACGGCGCAAGCTGGGACGAGATCGGTGGCACGGCCGCGCCCGCTGTCCTCGGCCGGACGATCGACACGCTCGCGCCGGGCGACGCCAGCCTGTTCGACGATCGCGCGGCGGTCACGGTAGCGCTGCCGCACGACGGGCTTTGGCTGGAGAGCCGCGATGACGACGCGCTGATCGCTGGGGCCAATCTGGCGATGATCGGCGAGGAGCTGATCCAGTTCGGCCGCGCCGATCCGCTGGGTGGCAACCGTTTCCGCCTGTCGCGCCTGCTGCGCGGCCGACGCGGGACCGAGGCGGCGATGGCGGCGCATGAAGCGGGCGAACGCTTCGTCCTGATCGACGCGCTGACGCTCGCCGCGTGCGACGTGCCGCTGGCGGCGCTGGGCGCGAGCGTCCGCGTGCTGGCGACCGGCGTGGGAGACGAGGAGCCCGTCGCGGCGCGGGCGATCGCGGGCGGGCGGGCGCTGAGGCCGCCTTCGCCGGTGCATCTTTGCGCCCGCAGGGATGGCGACGGGACGATCCGCTTCGGCTGGACGCGCCGATCGCGCACCGGCTGGGCGTGGCTCGATGGCGGCGATGTCCCGTTGGGCGAGGAGGCGGAACGCTATCGCCTGACGATCACGCCCGCGATGGGCGCGGCGCGCACGATCGAAACCGACACGCCCGGTTACGCTTATGCCCCGGCCGATCAGGATGCCGACGGCGCGGCGGGGGCCGGCCTCTTCACGATCGCCGTCCGCCAGCTCGGCACGATCGCGCCTTCCGACGCCGCCACCGCGACCTTCCCTGTCTAAAGGAAATCCCCATGACCGACGCCAGCGCGCGCTTTGCCCTGCCCTTGCTGCAACCGGGGCAGGCACAGAAGGAAATGTTCCACAATGAGGCGCTTACCCTGATCGACGCGCTGCTCCATCCGGTCGTCGAAGCGATGGGGGAGACGGCGCCGCCCGCGCAGCCGACGCCCGGCCAGGGCTGGATCGTCGGCGAATCGCCCGGCGGCGACTGGGTGGGAAAAGCCGGCCATATCGCCGTCTGGACCGTCGGCGGCTGGCGCTTCGCGGCGCCCGTGGCCGGGATGACGGCGTGGATCGCCGGCGCGAAGGTCTGGGCGGTCCATGACGGGGCGACGTGGACGAGCGGCGACCTGCCGGCCAGCCGCCTCAGCATCGGCGGGCAGCAGGTCGTCGGCCCGCGCCAGCCCGCCATCGCCGATCCGGCGGGCGGCACGAGTATCGACGGCGAGGCGCGCGCGACGCTTGCCGCGGTGCTTGTGGCGCTCCGGACCCACGGCCTGATCGCGGCGTGAGATTTTTTTTCGGCTAAGAAACCATTTTCGGGAACTGGAGTTTAGCAGACATCTGGCGAGATGGTTTCGCTGCCGTTCGGTTCGGCCCTGCGACATTTTCGCAACAGATAGAGGAATATGCGCGCTTGCGCGGATACTCCGCTTTAGATACGTGTTTTCGTAGTTCCCGTAAGGAACAGGTTCGAAAGGGGAATGATATGCGTAAGCTCGCCATTATGGTGGCGCTAACCTCCACCGCTTTGGCAACGCCCGCCCTGGCGCGCGACAAGGCATGGTATGTCGGCGTCGAAGGCGGTGCGATGATCGTCGAGGACCTGAAGTATGACATTACTTCGGCCCCGGCTGTCGACAACGCGCTGACGGTCGATTCTAAATACGGCTTCGATGTCGACGGTGTCGTCGGCTATGATTTCGGCATGTTCCGCCTGGAAGGCGAAGTCGGCTATCGGCAGGCGTTCGTCGACGACATGGATACGCCGGCTGCCCATTATGACAATGCCGGCGGCAAGACCTCCGCGCTCAGCTTCATGGTCAACGGCTTGATCGATTTCGGTCCGGACGATGGCGTTCAGGGCTTTATCGGCGGCGGTGCCGGTGTCGCCCGCGTGAAGGCGCGCAACTATTCGCTGCTCAACGACGGGGTCGTGGACCTCGACGACAGCGATTCGCGCTTCGCATGGCAGGCGCTGGCGGGCGTTCGCGCGCCGCTTACGTCGCATGTCGACGTCGGCCTGAAGTATCGCTTCTTCAACGTGCGTAACGTGAAGTTCGTCGATGCCGCCGGCAACGACGTCAAGACGCGCTTCCGCTCGCACAGCCTGCTCGGCAGCCTGATCTACAATTTCGGCGAGCCGACGCCGCCTCCGCCCCCGCCGCCTCCGCCCCCGCCGCCTCCGCCGCCGCCGGTGGAAGAGGCTGCGCCGCCGCCGGCGCCGGTTCCCGCGGGTCCCTTCATCGTCTTCTTCGATTGGGACAAGTCGGATATCACGCCGGAAGCGCAGGGCATTCTCGACAATGCCGCCGCTGCCTACCAGCAGACCGGCCAGGCCTCGGTCATGCTCGCCGGTCACGCCGACCGGTCGGGTTCGGCCAGCTACAACGTCGGCCTGTCGCAGCGTCGCGCGGATGCCGTCCGCTCCTATCTGGCGGGCAAGGGCATTCCGGACTCGGCGATGTCGACCGAAGCCTTCGGCGAGAGCCGTCCGCTGGTCGAAACCGCCGATGGCGTGCGCGAGCCGCAGAACCGTCGTGTGGAAATCACCTTCGGTCCGGGTTCGGGTCAGTAAGACGGCCGTTCGCCGCTTCGGCGGCGACACCGGAAGATCGGGGAGTCGGCCCAGGCCGGCTCCCCTTTTTTTATTGGGCAGGCGGCGCTTCGTGAGGGGGCTGGTCGACAGGTCGATCCGCCATCCATGGATTCCGGCTTCGCCGGAATGACGGAGGGGTGGGATAGTGGAATATGCTGAAGTCGGTGGTGATGCGCTGACCGCGTCCTAATCCGGCCGCATCGCCTCCGCCGCCAGCGCTTCCGCCTCGATCAGCAGCGCTTCGTCCGCGCTGCCCAGCGCCACCCGCTCTCGCCCGATCAGCACCAGCACCGGCACCGCCAGCGGCGAGACGCGCGGCAGATCGGCGTGGACCATCGCCGTCTGCGCGCGGTCGAGCAGGTCGGCAAGGCGGCCGACATCGGTCATCCGCGCGCGCGCATCGTTCCACGCGGCGCGCAGCAGCAGATGATCCGGCTCATAGCGATTGAGCACGTCATAGAGCAGGTCGGTCGAGAAAGTGACCTGCCGGCCCGTCTTGCGCTTGCCCGGATGCTGGCGATCGACGAGGCCGCCGATCACCGCCACCTCGCGGAAGGCGCGCTTCAGCAGGTGCGAGCCTCTCACCCACTGGACGAACTCCTCCTCCAATATCTCGGGCGAGAAGAGGCGCGCGGGGTCGGTGACGGGCTTCAGCGACCAGGTGCCGATCGCATAATCGCTCGCGACGAAGCCGAGCGGTTGCAGCCCTTCGCTCTCCATCCGCCGCGTGAGCAGCATGCCGAGCGACTGATGCGCATTCCAGCCTTCGAAGCTGTAGGCGACCATATAATGCCGCCCCTCATGCGGGAATGTCTCGACGAGCAGCTGGCCGGGCTTCGGCAGGATCGAGCGGTGGCCCTGCATCGCCAGCCATTCGCGGACATCGTCGGGGAAGCGCGCCCAGCTTGCCGGATCGGCGAGGAAGCCGCGCACCCGGTCCGCCAGATTGGTGGAGATCGGCATGCGCGCGCCGCCATAGGTGGGAATGCGCGCCGGGCGAGCGGTGGCGCGGACGATCAAATCCTCGGTGGAGATCGCCTCCACCTCAAGGCTGAGGCCCGCGAAGAAGAAGGTGTCGCCATGGCTCAGCGTCGCGGCAAAGGCTTCCTCGACACGGCCGAGCCGGCGGCCGTTGCGGAAGCGGACACTCAGCATCGTCGCCTCGACGATGATCCCCGCATTCATCCGGTGCTGCGTTACGAAACGCGGATGGCTGACGCGCCAGACGCCGTCCTCCTCGGTCAGCCGCCGGAATCGGTCATAGGCTTTCAGCGCATAGCCCCCCGATTCGATGAAGCGCAGCACGCGATCGAACGTCTCGCGATCGAGCGCGGCATAAGGCGCGGCGGTGCGGACTTCGGCGTACAGGCTGTCGGCGCGGAAAGGCGCGGCGCAGGCCATCGCCATGATATGCTGGGCCAGCACGTCGAGCGCGCCGGGGCGGAACAAGTCGCGGTCCAGTTCGCCCGCCTCCACCGCATCGAGCGCGGCGCGCGCCTCCAGATATTCGAAGCGGTTGCCCGGCACGATCAGCGCGCGCGACGGCTCGTCCAGCCGGTGATTGGCGCGCCCGATCCGCTGGAGGAGGCGCGACGAACCCTTGGGCGCGCCCATCTGGATGACGAGATCGACATCGCCCCAATCGACGCCCAGATCGAGGCTGGACGTCGCCACCAGCGCGCGCAGCCGCCCGTCGGCCATCGCCTGCTCCACCTTGCGCCGCGCCTCGATCGCCAGCGATCCGTGATGGATGCCGATCGGCAGGCCCTTGTCGTTCACCTTCCACAGATCCTGGAAGATCAGCTCGGCGAGGCTGCGCGTGTTGCAGAAGACGAGCGTGGTGCGATGCGCCTCGATCCGCGCCATCACCTGCATCGCCGCATAGCGCCCCGAATGACCCGACCAGGGGACGCGATCCTCGGGCAGCAGGATCGAGATATCCGCCTCGGCGCCCGCTTCGCCCTGCACCAGCGCCACCGAATCCATGTCGCCGTCGGGCGAGAGCCAGCCGCGATAGCTGTCGGGATCGGCGACGGTCGCGGAAAGGGCGACACGGCGAAGCCCCGGCGCGAGCGCCTGCAGGCGGGAGAGGCAAAGGCTCAGCAGGTCGCCGCGCTTGCCCGTCGCGAAGGCGTGCACCTCGTCGATCACCACCGCGCGCAAATTCTCGAAAAGCAAGGCGCTGTCGGGATGTGAGAGGAGGAGGCTCAGCGATTCGGGTGTCGTCAGCAGCATCTGCGGCGGTTTGACGCGCTGGCGGGCCTTACGGTCGGCGGGGGTGTCGCCGGTGCGCGTCTCGACGCGCAGCGAAAGGCCCATCTCCTCGATCGGCAGCAGCAGATTGCGCCGCACGTCGACGGTGAGCGCCTTCAAGGGCGAGATATAGAGGGTGTGGAGCGTCTCGACGGGCTGCTCGATCAGCTCGACAAGACTGGGCAGGAAACCCGCCAGCGTCTTGCCCGCGCCGGTGGGCGCGACGAGCATCGCGTGCCGCCCCTGCCGCGCCGCATCGAGCATGGCGATCTGATGCCGCCGGGGCGCCCAGCCGCGCCCGGCGAACCAGCGATCGAGAATCGGGGGGAGCGACGCCATTCGCCGCTGAATATCGGTATTGCCGGACGTTTCCGCCAGACCCTTGCGCGCGCCGCGCCCCCGCCCGATCAGGCGGGGAGGGAAGCGGACAGGCGCTTATTCGTAATCGTTGCCGAGATTCTGGTTGCGCGGCGGCGCGGCGGCGGTGAGGCGCAGCGCCTCGGCCGAGGCAGAGAGCGAACCGATCTCGTCGGGCGTATCATCGTCGTCGATATGCACGCGCTGGAGATTGACGATCGCCGCCTCCTGCAACTCGGGCGGCGTGATCGTCTGCTCGGCGATCTCGCGCAGCGCGACGACCGGATTTTTATCGCGGTCGCGGTCGAGCGTCAGTTCGGCTCCGCCCGAAATCTGCCGCGCCCGCTGGGCCGCGAACAGCACCAGATCGAACCGGTTGGGAATCTTGTCGACGCAATCCTCGACGGTGACGCGCGCCATATCGAACGCTCCGCTGGAAATCAGGGCAAAGGGGAAGGCCGGCGGGTAGCAGAGGCCCCCGCGAGTGTCAACGGCGACGGCTGTGCGGTGGTGCCGCAGTTTGAACCTGGAAGTTTGAAGAGGGACCCTGATGTGCGATCGGCGCGCGTCGGATTGTTCCAAAAAGGGACCATGCGGCCGCAGGGATTTCCCAAGGTTCACCCGTTCGGGGGATATCAATGAGAGCCTTGTGGAGTAGTCTTGCGTTGGGTTGGTTAACAGGGAATTCAAGATGAGGAAGCCTCTATTCGGTGCGGTCGCCGCGGCGACCTTGATGGCAGCCAGCCCGGCAATGGCGGCCGTGCTCTACGAGGTGACCGAACCTCGGCACGCTGGGGGGGAGTTATAGCTACGCCTCCGGCATCAATAATGCCGGGCAGGTCGTAGGAACGAGCTTGGCCGCCAGCAGCGAACATGCCTTCCTGTACGACGGGACGAACATGATCGATCTCGGCACGCTTGGAGGGGATTACAGCACCGCAACCGGGATCAACGATGCCGGACAGGTTACGGGATCTAGCAGCGGCAGCGGCAACAGCGCCCAACATGCGTTCCTGTCCAATGGGACACCCGGAAGCATGACCGATCTCGGTGCATTGGAAGGCCGGGATAGTTTTGCCTCCGGCGTCAATAATGCCGGGCAGGTCGTAGGGACCGGTACCGTTGGTTTCTATGGGCACGCCTTCCTGTCCGACGGAACACCGGGAAGTATGACCGATCTCGGGACGCTGGGAGGATATAACAGCGTCGCCTCCGGCATCAACGATGCCGGTCAGATCGTGGGAAACAGTAGCACCAGCGGAAACAACACCCACGCCTTCCTGTCTGACGGGACGAACATGACCGATCTCGGCACACTGGGCGGGACCCATAGCTACGCCTACAGTATCAATAATGTCGGGCAGATTGTGGGATATAGCTACACAAGCGGCAACGCTGCCTCGCACGCTTTTCTCTCCGATGGAACGAGCATGACCGATCTGGGGACATTGGGAGGGTCGTACAGTGTTGCCAATGATATCAACGATAACGGACAAATCGTAGGATATGGCTTTACCAGCGGCGACGGCGATCTGCATGCCTTCGTGTCTGACGGTACGAGCATGACCGATCTCAACGCCCTGATCGATCCCACATTGGGTTGGACACTGAACGATGCCATGGGGATCAACGATCTCGGGCAGATCGTCGGTTCAGGCGTCATCGCCGGCGTCGGCACCCGCGCGTTCCTGTTGACGCCGATCCTGCAGAGTGCGGTGCCTGAACCCGCGATATGGGCCATGATGATCGCCGGCTTCGGCTTGGTCGGCGGCGCCATGCGCCGCCGCCAGGGAATGCGCCCGGCGGTGACTTTCGCTTGATGAGGATGTGGCGCTGACAGGATGGGTCGCTGGCTTCCATGGTCAGCGATCCTTTCGTTTGCCTTTGCGGGGCAAGCCGTATTCGTGGATTTCCGGCTTCCGCCGGAACGACGGTGGGATAGCCCCGCTAACGCGCTTGCCAGCGCACCGTCGGCGGGGCAAGCCAGCGTCATGGAGACGATGCGCGCCGTGGCGGTGGAGGCGACCGCGCACTATAGTGTCGACGGCAACCGGCTGACTTTGCTCACCGACGGGCCGGCGCGGCTCGAAGCGTTGCTTGCGCTGATCGGATCGGCGCAGACGTCGCTGCGACTGCTTTATTACACCTATTCGGGCGACGAGGCGGGCCTGAAGGTCCGCGATGCGCTGATCGCGGCGCTGGCGCGGGGGGTGCGCGTGTCGATGATTATCGACGGCTTCGGATCATCGGATGCGAGCGACGCCTTCCTTGCGCCCTTGCGCGCCGCCGGGGCCGATCTCTGCCGCTTCATTCCCAGCCTCGGCCGGCGCTATCTGCTGCGCAATCACCAGAAGCTCGCGCTCGCCGACGAGAAATCGGTCATCATCGGCGGCTTCAACGTCTCGTGCGACTATTTCGGCACCACCGCCGACCAGGCATGGCGCGACCTCGGCATCGCGCTGGAAGGGCCGGCGGCGGCGCGCCTTGTCGGCTATTTCGACGGGCTGATGCGCTGGGCGCGCATTCCGCGAGCCTCAATCCGGTCGCTGCGCCGGGGGCTCATGCGCTGGAGCAGCCCGCCCGGCCCGGTGCGCTGGCTGTTCGGCGGGCCGACGCGGCGGCTCAGCCCCTGGGCGCGGATGGTGAAGCGCGATATGCGCGGCGCACGGCGTTTCGACATGATCACCGCCTATTTCGCGCCCAATCCGGCGATGCTCCGCCGGCTGGAGCGGATCGCCCGGCGCGGCGGCGAGGTGCGTATCCTGACCGCCGCCAAATCCGACAACAGCGCGACGATCGGCGCGGCGCGGCATTGCTATCGCCGCCTGCTGAAGGCGGGGGTGCGCATCTTCGAATATCAGCCGACCAAGCTCCATACCAAGCTGTTCGTGATCGACGACGCGGTGCACAGCGGATCGGCCAATTTCGACATGCGCAGCCTCTATATCAACCTGGAGATCATGCTGCGGATCGCCGACGCGCCGTTCGCGGGGTACATGCGGGCTTATGTCGACGGCGAGCTGGAGCGATCGGAGGAGATCACCCGCGAGAGCCATCGCGCGCGCAGCAGCTGGCTCAATCGGCTGCGCTGGTCGATCGAATATTTTCTGGTGGCCGTGCTCGATTATAATGTGACGCGGCGGCTCAATTTCGGGATCGGCGAGGAATGAGCGCGCGTCAGTCCTTCCACGCCCAATAAAGCTGGGCGGGGGGGATGTTCAGCGGTTCGAAGCCATGGTCGATCCGCTCGAAATGGGGCGCGATGAACGCGTGCACCTTGGGCGAGAACTGGTAGACGAGGAAGGCCCCACCCGGCCGCAGCGCGGCGGCCGTCTCGGCGGCGATGCGCGGACCGACGCCCGGCGGCAGCGTCGAGAAGGGCAGGCCCGAGAGGATATAGTCGGCCGCCTCATGGCCATGCGCCGCCAGCACATCGCGCACGTCGGCGGCGGTGGCGTGGACCGGCACGAAGCGCGAATCGCTGATCCGGCGGCGGAGATAGGAAACGAAATCGGGATTGGTATCGATCGCGATCAGCGTCGCGTCGGGGGCCATCCGGTCGAGGATCGGCTCGCAGAAGGTGCCGACGCCCGGCCCATATTCGACGAACACCCTGGTATTGGCCCAGTCGACCGGCTTCAGCATGCGCGCGATCAGCTTGCGCGAGGAAGGGATCACCGATCCCACCATCACCGGCCGTTTCAGGAAGCCCCGGAAGAACATGGTCAGCGGCCCGGGCGGGCTTACGCGGCGCGCGCGACGGCGCTTCAACGCGGCGTTTCCGGGATGTGCCATCAAAATCTGCTCCGTCGCGCCACTTCCTGCGATCCTCCGTTCGCAAATGCCGGCGGCAAAGGCAAGCGGGGCGGCGATACGCGCCACGAACCGGGTCCGTCGCGGGATAATGTGAGCGATTCCAGCATGTCGGAGGGAACGCGCTTGACGGCCCGTCGCCGCTCGACACATCGTTCGGATCATGCATCCCGTCCCGGCCGCCGCCGATCTCGCCCATACGATCCAGCTCGCGGTCGCGCCTGTCTTCCTGCTGTCGGGCATCGGCGCCTTCCTGAACGTGCTGGCGGGGCGGCTGTCGCGCATCATCGATCGCGCGCGGCTGATCGGCGCCGCGATGGCGCCGGCGGGCGATCCCGAGCATGATCGGCAGGTGTGGGAATTGCGCCTGCTCGACCGCCGCATTCGCTATGCGATCTTCGCCATTGCACTGTGCACGACGAGCGCGGTGCTGATCTGCCTTGTGGTCGCCGGCATCTTCGTCGCGGACAATTCGCGCTGGCTGGTCGGCCGCTATGTGGCGGCGGGCTTCATCTCGGCGATGGTGCTGCTGATCGCCGGCCTGATCTGCTTCCTGCTGGAGGTGCGCGTCGCCTATCGCACCATTCGGGTCCGCGCCGAGCTGCTCGAACATCGGAAGACCGACCGCGCCACATGAAAGAGCCACCGGCGCGCGGGGCGCCGATGGCTCTCGACATGGTCAGCGGCCGGAAGTGCCGGCCCGGAAGACCCTGGCGGCTTCTTAGAGCCGCGTCTCCCGAACGGACTGAACCGACCCCCACGCTGAACCATGAGACATCGGATCACCTCCTTTCGCTACAGTTGCTGTTGCGGCGAATCTGAATCATCGGCGCGCCCGATACAAGGGGCGATCGAAAAAATTTGCGTCGCCTTGTTCATCAGCCGCGACAATCCTCGATCACGCGCGCGAATTCGGGCCAGGCGGGCAGCGCCAGCGGGTTCGATCCGGTCAGCGTGACGATGAAGCGGCCCCGGCTGAACGCCATCTTGTCGAGCAAGGGATCGCTCGCCACCGCGATCGCGCCGATCATCCCGGGCGCGTCCGGAATCGTGCCCGCGCGCAACGTCTGGTTGCCCGAGGAGGTGGTGATGGCGAGTGACGGCGTCGCGCCCATGGTCGTGGTGGCGGGGCGCATCATCGTCACGCGCCGCTGGCTCCTGTCGCAGCGCACGATGAAGAGGGGGGCGGCGCCGGGCGCAGCGTAGCGCGCTTCGCTGCGGGCGGCGCCGGGGCTGTAGGTCCAGTTGCCGGGCGTCAGCGGCATGTCGCGCCAGTCGGTCGGCGGCGGCGGAGGCGGTGTTGCGGGGCGCGGAGGAGGGGCGGGTGGGGGCGGTGGCGCGGCGGGCGGCGCGACGCAGCCTGCCAGCATCATCAGCATCGCCATCGCTATCGTGCCGCGCATTACCGCTCCTGTCTCTTCTGGCTGGCCCGCAATGGACGATCCGCGCGCCTGATCAAAGCCTTCCGGTCGCGTGGCAACCACGTTTCGCCGGAAGGGCCGGCTCAACCCCGCCCGCGGCGGCCGGCGCGGGCCGCCTTCATCTTGCCGTAGCGGGTGGTGCGCGTGCCCGGCTTGCCGCTGATCGCATTGCCGCGCGCCGGGGCGCGATGTTCCTCGGGCGGCAGGCCCAGTTCCTCCTGTTCGAGCTTGCGTATCTCGTCACGCAGCCGGCCCGCCTCTTCGAACTCCAGATCGGCGGCGGCGGCGCGCATCTTCTGTTCCAACTCCTCGATATAAGCGCGCAGATTGTGGCCCACGAGATGCGGCCGCTCCTCGATCCCCGTCTCCACCGTCACCTGATCGCGCGAGGCGAGATGGCCGACGATGTCGGTGACGTCGCGGCGGATCGTCTCGGGCGTGATGCCGTGGGCGTCGTTATAGGCCTGCTGCTTCTCGCGGCGGCGCGCGGTCTCGTTCATCGCGCGCTCCATCGATCCGGTGATGCGATCGGCATAAAGGATCACGCGCCCGTCGACGTTGCGCGCGGCGCGGCCGATCGTCTGGATCAGCGAGGTTTCGGAACGCAGGAAGCCCTCCTTGTCCGCATCGAGGATCGCGACCAACCCGCATTCGGGAATGTCCAGCCCCTCGCGCAGCAGGTTGATGCCGACGAGCACGTCATAGACGCCGAGCCGCAAGTCCCGGATCAGTTCGATCCGCTCCAGCGTCTCGACGTCCGAATGCATGTAGCGGACCTTGATCCCGGCCTCGTGGAGATATTCGGTCAGGTCCTCGGCCATCCGTTTGGTGAGCGTGGTGACGAGCGTGCGATAGCCGCGCTTCGCCGTCTCGCGACATTCGTGGACGAGATCGTCGACCTGGCTCTCGATCGGGCGCACGTCGATCGGCGGATCGATCAGGCCGGTCGGTCGGATCACCTGCTCGGTGAAGACGCCGCCGGTCTGCTCCATCTCCCACCCGCCCGGCGTGGCGGAGACGCAGACGGTCTGCGGGCGCATCGCGTCCCATTCGTTGAAGCGCAGCGGGCGGTTGTCGATGCAGCTCGGCAGGCGGAAGCCATATTCGGCGAGCGTGATCTTGCGGCGATGGTCGCCGCGCGCCATCGCGCCCACCTGCGGCACCGTCTGATGGCTCTCGTCGACGAAGAGCAGCGCATTCTCCGGCAGATATTCGAACAGGGTCGGCGGTGGCTCGCCGGGCAGGCGGCCGGTCAGGAAGCGCGAATAATTCTCGATCCCCGCGCAACTGCCCGTCGCCGCGATCATCTCCAGATCGAAATGGGTGCGTTGTTCCAGCCGCTGCGCCTCCAACAGCCGGCCCTCGGCGGTCAGTTCCTTCAGCCGCTCGGCCAGCTCATGGCGGATCGCCTCGGTCGCCTGCTTCAGGGTCGGACCCGGCGTCACATAGTGCGAATTGGCATAGACGCGCACCGAATCGAGCGTCGCCGATTTCTTGCCCGTCAGCGGATCGAACTCGGTGATCTCCTCGATCTCGTCGCCGAAGAAGGTGATCCGCCACGCCGAATCCTCATAATGCGACGGGAAAATCTCCAGATTGTCGCCGCGCACGCGGAAGTTGCCGCGCGCAAAGGCGGCGTCGTTGCGCTTATATTGCAGCGCGACGAGCTTGCGGATGATCTCGCGCTGGTCGACGCTCTGGCCCTTCTTCAGATCGAAGATCATCGCCGAATAGGTCTCGACCGACCCGATGCCGTAGAGGCAGGAGACGGAGGCGACGATCAGCACGTCGTCGCGCTCCAGCAGCGCGCGCGTCGCCGAATGGCGCATCCGGTCGATCGCCTCGTTTACCGAGCTTTCCTTCTCGATATAGGTGTCCGATCGCGGCACATAGGCTTCGGGCTGGTAATAGTCGTAATAGCTGACGAAGAATTCGACGGCATTGTCGGGGAAGAATTGCCGGAACTCGCCATAAAGCTGCGCGGCGAGGATCTTGTTCGGCGCCAGCACCAGCGCGGGGCGCTGCAGCGTCTCGACCACCTTCGCCATGGTGAAGGTCTTGCCCGATCCGGTGACGCCCAGCAGCACCTGATCGCGCTCGCCCGCTTCCGCCTGCGCCACCAGTTCGGCGATCGCGGTCGGCTGGTCGCCCGAGGGCTGATAGTCGGACACGAGGCGGAACAGCTTGCCGCCTTCGGCCTTGGGCGGCCGCTCGGGCCGATGGGGAACGAACGCGCTCGTTTCCGGCTCGTCGAGGGTGGTGCGAATCTGGATGGCCATGGCGCTTATTATGGGGGCTGGACCTTTTATGTTCCAGAGCGTGCCGGTGCGCGATAAGGAAGGCGCCATGTCGCCCGCAGACCTTTCCGCCTATCTCGCCCGTCTCGGTCTTGCCGCCGCGCCGCCGGCCGACCTTGCCGGCCTCGCCGCCTTGCAGCGCGCGCACCGGCTGGCGATCCCGTTCGAAAATCTCGACGTCCGCCTCGGCCGCGGTATCTCGATCGCGCCCGACGCGGTGTTCGACAAGCTCGTGACGCGGCGGCGTGGCGGCTATTGTTTCGAACAGAACCAGCTTTTCGGCAGCGCGCTCGCCGCGCTCGGTTTCTCCTTCCGTCCGTTGCTCGCGCGCGTCTGGGCGGGCGGGGCGGCCGAGGTGCCGGCGCGCACGCACACGTTCAGCCTCGTCGCGCTGGATGGACGGCAATGGGTGGCCGATGCGGGCTTCGGCGCCAATTATGCGCCACCCATGCCGCTGGAGGATGGCGCCGAAGTCGCAGGCGACGATGGCGCGCGCCACCGCTTCCGTATCGATCCTGACCATGGCTGGATGCTGGAACGTCTGGCCGAAGGCGAAAGCGATTGGCCGCCGCAATACAGCTTCACGCTCGACCGGGTCTTCCCGATCGATCTCGCTCTGTCGAATCACTGGACGTCGAGCGCGCCGGGCAGCCGCTTCGTGCTGCTGAACATCGTCAGCCGCGTCCTGCCCGACGGGCTCGTCTCACTCACCGGCGCGCGCCTCAGCCGGCATCGGCGCGAGGGGCGGGAAGAAAGCGAGATCGCATCGCCCGAGGCCTATCGCGAGGCGCTGGCCGACCTTTTCGGAATTCGTCTCGACGCCGACGAGGTGGCGCGGCTCGGCCTGTTCGAATGAAGCGGCGCGGTTATTTGTAGAAGTCGGAACGAAGCCGGATGCCGTGCTCGATCCACATCTTCATCGCGCAGAGCATGCCCGTCCAGCCCTCGCAATTGCCGTAGGAGGCGGTCAGCCCCTCGGGCGTTTCGGGCCAGCCCTCCTCGGAAATGCGGACGAGCGTGCGGGCCTCCCCGATCGGTTCGAACGTCATCGTCACCGTCGTCTGGCCCCCGCCCGGCGCGGCCGAATCCCAGCGCAGGACGATCTTCCTGTCCTTCTCCACCTCGACGACCTGGACCGGAAAGGCGCCGGGGAAATCGTGGAAATCCCAGCTTACCGTCGCGCCCGGCTCCAGCCGGCCCTGGGCGCCGCCGGTCGTGAAATAATGGGAAAGCTGGTTCGGATTGACGACGGCTTCGAACACGTCGCCCACCGGCCGCGCGATCCTGCCGGAAACCGTGAATTTCGGGTTCATCGCCATTCTCCCTCTGGCATTCCAGCAGGATATGTTATAGATTTATAACATGTCAATCGACGATCGGGACGATCTGCTGTTCAAGGCGCTTGGCCATCGCGCCCGCCGGCAATTGCTCGATGCGCTGAAGGCGGGGCCGCGCACGACGGGCATGCTCTGCGCCGTCCTGCCCGAAATCGATCGCTGTACGGTGATGCAGCATCTCAAAGTGCTGGCGGAAGCGGGGCTCATTGTGGTCGAGCGCCGGGGGCGCGAGCGGTGGAATCATCTCGACGCGCTGCCGATCCATGCGCTCCACGAACGATGGATCGGACCTTACGCCGCTTACGCCGCGCATATGCTCAGCCGTCTCAAGCAGCGAGTCGAAGCGCCGCAAGACAGTTGAGGACGCGAAAGGCCGCCGGAATCCTTTTCCTAATCCTCGTAAAATTTTTTTACGTGCCCGCGCGGTGCGTTCCCTTTTACTTTACACAACTATGACGGCATTCGCGCGTCACTACCAAGGCGGAATGATAGCGAGCGCAAGAATCGTGCTTTCTCCCCTGTTCGGGGGATGACAAGAATCGTGTCGCCGGTCAGGCGCGCCTGCGTGCAGTGTAAGGAAAATTTACAGCTATTTCGCGCTCTTTTTGGTTAGCCTATTGTTGACATTAAATCAGACAATTCATACTCTTGTTGCACAAGACGAATATCTTTTGCTTCAGTGGGGCAAGGGTATTTGCCTGTTCGTGTCTTCGGGAAGATTGTTGCGTCGGTTTCATCCCGATCCGCGTCACGGTGGGCTGCTGGGGGCGGCCGCCCGCCGGCGTGAAGTGACGCCTAAAATATAGGGGAGGGGAGAGGGGACCTCGGGATGACCGAAGCTGCCAATATCTTCCTGCGCCAGGAATATCCGTTCGTCGATCGCCGGGCATCGGGGCATGCAGCGCCGAAGGAAGCGCCGCGTGATGCGCGCGATGAGGGCGACTCCTTCTTCGCCGCGCTTGATGCGCTGGGAAAGGCGCTCGACGCCGAACGCATCTGGATCGGCAGCGCCGAAGCCGGCCTGCCCGATGACGGCATCATCGCCTGCTGGACGAAAAGCGCGCGCGACGCGCTCGCGGCCTCCTTCCTGTCCTCGCTGCTGGCCTTGCCCGAGGAGCGCTATGCAGGCGGGCCGCGCTGGCTGGTGGATGCGGGCGATGGCGAGCGCGCGGTGCATGTCACGCCGCTCACCGCCCGAACCGGCCCGGCCTGGATGGCGATCGGTTTTGCCGGCATGCCCGATGCGGAGGTACGCGACCGGGTGAAGCGGACGGCGGCCGTGGTCGCGCCGCTGCTGACCAGCTATATCGATGCGCGATCCGAGGGCCATCGATCGCGGCTCCACATTGCCGGGCTCGCCAGCGCGCTCGACCAAAGCAGCATGGCGACCATCGTCCTCGACAGCGACGGGCGCACCCAATTCCTCAATCGGGCGGCGCGCACGCTGCTCAATGCGGAGGACGGCCTGCGCCGGCGCGACGATTCGGTGATTCCGGTGCAGCTTCAGGATGCCTTGAAGTTCCAGCTCGCGCTCGATCATGCGATCCACCAGAATCGGGCGGCGCGCCGGATCGGCCTGCCCAAGGGCTCGATGCTGATGATCCAGAGTCCCGAGAAGCGCCGCCCCCTGGTGGTGACGATGATCCCCGTGGAGGAACCGGCGCTGGAGCGGGGCGAGGCGGCGGTGATCCTCTATATGGTGCGCCCGCCACAGGATGTGTCGCCCTTTCTCGATCCACTCTGCAAGCTGCATGGCCTTTCCAATTCCGAAGCGCGGCTTGCCGAGAAGCTGGTGGCGGGCAAGACGATCTGCGAGGCGGCGAGCGCGATGCGGATCAAATCGGCCACGGCGCGCGCCTATCTCAAGCAGATCTTCCTTAAAACCGATACGCATCGGCAGACCGAACTCGTCCGCCTGCTCATCCGCAGCAGCGCCGCTGTTACCGTATCGGCCCCGCCCGAGCCGCTCTAGGGCCACCCCCAACGCCTTCAAACTCCTCCGTCATTCCGGCGAAAGCCGGGGTGACGCCGGCATATGTCATGTCCTTCGCCACCACCCTCAAATGGGGGCGGGATAAACCTGCCAGTTGAGGGGGGGGGTTTCTCGAAAATGCGGGGCGTCGCGCTGCGCCCTGCTGCCGTAACCCTTTGAACGTCCAACCCGGACAGGCGACTCGGGGGCACTTTGGATACGTCGTCAGACGATCACGATCCGGTTGCTGATCCCCAGGCAAACAGAGGACTAAAGCGATGAAAGCCAAATTCCTTCTCACGAGTTCCGCCGCGGCGATGCTGATGGTGGTTTCGGCCCAGGCCTATGCGCAGACCGATCCCGGCACGGCGGCGAGCGGCGGTACATCGGCGGCCGCGCAGGATAGCCTTGCCGTCGGCGACGTCTCCGATTCGGGCAACAATAACGGCAATTCGGCCGACAGCTATACGAAGTCGGTGGCCGACAGCGGCAACACCGCCATCAACAAGACCGACACGACGACGGTCACGAAGACGGACAATTCGGACAACAGCCGGAATGTCGCCGACAGCGGCAACCGCAGCGAGAATACCGCCGTCAATACCTCGGTCACGAAGACCGACAACGCCAACAACAGCGTCAATGTGGCGGACAGCGGCAATCGCAGCGAGAACACCACCGTCACCAAGACCGATAACGCGAACAACAGCGTGAACGTCGCCGACAGCGGTAATCGCAGCGAGAACACGTCGGTGACGAAGACCGACAGCGTCAATGTGGCCGACAGCGGCAACCGCAGCGAGAACACGAACGTCACCAAGACCGACAACGCCAATAACAGCGTGAACGTCGCCGACAGCGGCAACAAGACGAGCACGGTCAGCGACAGCGGCAACAAGAGCGTCGCGGTCGACAGCAGCAAGCATGACAACGGCAATGTCTCGGTGGCCGACAGCGGCAATAAGACCGATACCGACACGACGTCGATCGCCGATAGCGGCAACAAGACGACATCGATCGCGGACAGCGGCAACAAGACAACGACGATCAGCGACAGTGGCAACAAGACCACCAACCTGACAAACGACAATACGCAGAACTTCACCAGGAACGATTCGAAGACGACGAATCTGACCAACAACGAAACCAGCAACTTCACGCTGAACAAGAATACCGACGAGTCGGACAATTCGACGCACAGCTACACGAAGACCACCGACATCGCCGACAGCGGCAACACCACGACGACGAACAGCGGGTCGAACTCGACGACCTCGCCCAGCCAGGCGTTTGGTGACAGCGCGGTCGTCGCCTCGGCGGCGCTCTCCAACTATGTCACGGGCGTCAGGGTGACGTTCGCGGGCGCCGGCGGTGCGGCGGCGTCGGCGGATAACAGCCTGTCTATCGCCGACAGCTCGTTCCAGAACTTCGCGGGCGTCCAGTCGATCAACCTCAACACCGGTGCGGCGGCATCCCAGAACGCCAATGTCAGTGTTGCGGTGTCGACGGGCAATATCGGTGTCGGCACGCCGGCCCAATAAAGCCCGAGGGCGGGCCGGCGGCATTCTTCCCCCCGCCGTCGGCCCAACCGCCCCATGCGACCGGGGATTAGTGGGAGTTCAGGTCATGTCGGTGCGTCCCTTCGCGATCGCGATCCTGTTGACATGCGGCGCCACCCCTGCCCTTGCGCAGGAGGCCTTTGGCGGCGCCGTTCCGGTGGATGAGGATGTGCTGCGCGGCGTTGCCGGCCGGGCCGATGTCGGCTCGATGGCGTTCGCCGACCAGATGAACGAGGTGAGCAACAACAGCGTCAGCGGCAATTCGGTGACGGGCGCGGTGCAGATCGACGGCAACGCCTTCCAGAACCTCAACGGACTTGCGGTGATCAACGCCAACAGCGGCAACAATGTCGCGATCAATGCCGCGATGAACGTCACCATCTCGCTCAGCCCCGGCAACTGAGCAGATCGGGCGGGAGCGCGTCGGTGCAGCAGGGGGCACGCCTTTTCGGCCGCGTCGCGGGCCTTTTCGGGCTCGGGCTCATGCCCTTTCTCTCGGCTTGCGCCGGTCAGGTGAGCGGCGATCCCGTCTTCCTCAGCACCAACGGCCCCATCGCCGACATGCGCGTGCCGATCGCCTCGATGCAGGCGCGGCGTTTCAACACCGTGGTGCACCAGCGCTATGATTTCAGCTGCGGCTCGGCCGCGCTCGCGACCCTGTTGCGCTACCATTATAACGATCCGCAAAGCGAGGTGGACGTCTTCCAGGGCATGTGGCGCGACGGCGATCGCGCGCAAATCCGCCGCGTCGGCTTCTCGCTGCTCGACATGAAGCGCTATCTCGCCGCGCGCGGCCTCAGCGCCGACGGCTACAAGGTCACGCTTCAGGACATCGCGAAACGGCAGGTGCCCGGCATCGCGCTCATCACCGTCAAGGGCTATCGCCACTTCGTCGTCGTCAAGGGCGTCAATGCGAAGGAGGTGCTGATCGGCGACCCCTCGCTCGGCCTGCGCACGATGCCGGTGGCGGAATTCACCGCCGCCTGGAACGGCATCTATTTCGTGCTCAACAGCAATCTCGATACCGCGCGGCGCGGCTTCAACGTCGATGCGCAATGGGCCAGCTTCGCGCGCGCGCCGATCGGCGGCACCTTCGCCGAGCCGGCGAGCCTTCAGGCGCTGGCGCTCACCGCGCCCTTTTACACGAATTACTGATGCGCCCGCTCCGCTTCTGCCTCGCGGCCTTTCTGGGTATCGCAACCTTCCGCCCCGCCGCCGCGACGCCCGAGCCGCTGGGCTTCGGCCCGCCGGTATCGGATGAGACGCTGGCCGACAGCTACGGCAAGTTCCTCGCGCCCGGCGGGATCGAGCTGGCGATGTCGGTGCTGTCGGATACTGCGGTGGACGGGCATCTCGTCCTCCGTTCGGTCTTCACCGTCGACAAGGGGCCGCCCAGCCTTCAGGTCTATGCCCCGGCGGTCGGCACGCAGGGGCCGGCGGTGCAAGGATCGGCTAGTAACGGTGCTACGGGCGCGAAGCAGACGAGCGGCGTTTCGGTCCAGGTCGATCGCGCCGGTGGCATCACCACCGTCCGCCCCGTCTATACCGCGCCGGCGCCCACCGTATCGGTAAACGCCGGCCCCGCGAGCCAATCCGACGCGCAGATCGCGCTCGTGCCGGTAGCGCCGCAGGATGAGCCGGTGGCGACGGGCGCCGGCACCGTCACCACCACGCCGCTGCCCGGCGGCGCGCGCGTCACGCTCGATGCCGGCGGGCTGGCGATCAGTCACCTGGTTGGCAGCGCCATCGGCACGGTGATCGCCAACACCACCAACGATCGCACGATCGACACGGTGACGACGGTGCAACTCGATCTGCACAATGCCGGGGCCATCATCACGGGATCGTCGCTGTTGCGGGTCGATGCGGTGGCGACGGCGGCGACGCGCGCGATGATCCGCTGAACGAAGGGGGGAGATATGACGACAAGACCGCTGTTCGTGGGGGCGCTGGCCGTCGGCGCCTTCGCCGCGACCTCGGCCCATGCGGCGCCCGCCGCCGATGTCGCCGCGCTTCGCAGCGAGCTGGCGAAGGCGAAGGCGCTGATCGAGGCGCAACAGCATCGCCTCGACGCGCAGGAGGCGCGGCTGCATGCGCTGGAGATGAAGCTCGATAATTCGGTCGCCTACAGTGCCGCGCAGCCGGGCGCGCCCAATCCCACTACCGGCGCGAACACGCCGCCCGCGCCCGCCGTCCTCGCCGCGCAGGGCAGCGCCGCCTCGACGCCCGGCGAGCCCGCGACGATCCAGCAGGCCCCGGTCGAGCGCGTCGGCCAGGCCGCGCCGGGCAGCGATCGCCCGCCCGAGGTGGCGGTGCTCGGCAGCGAAGGCTCGGTCGTCACCCGCCGCAACCAGCTTACCGCCGAATTCGGCGCAGAATATGCGCGCGCCGATCGCAATCAGGCGCTGTTCCGCGGGATCGAGTTGATCGAGTCGGTTCTGGTCGGCGTGTTCAACATCTCCGAAAGCCGGCAGGACGTCATCACCACGTCCGGCTCGCTGCGCTACGGCCTCACCGACAAGTTGGAACTGGGCGTGCGCGTGCCCTTCGTCCACCGCGCCGACAATCTCGTCACCGCGCCGATCCAGGGCAGCAGCAACAACGATTCCGCGCGGACCACCTCGGTCGCGGCGCAGGGCACGGGCATCGGCGACGTCGAATTTTCCGCGCGCTATCAGCTCGTCACCGCGCATGGCGGCTGGCCCTATCTGATCGGCAATTTGCAAGTGGTCGCGCCGACGGGGTCCAGCCCGTTCAAGGTGCCGCGCCTCATCACCGGCGAGGCGACCAAGGCGGCGACCGGCGCGGGCTTCTGGGGCGTCTCGCCCAGCATCACCGCGATCCTGCCCACCGATCCGGCGGTGCTGTTCGGCACCTTGGGCTATACGCGCAATTTCGGCCGGTCGTTCAACACGCCGATCGCCTCTGTTGTCGTCGATCATGTGAAGCCGGGCGACGCGATCTCATTCAGCGGCGGCATCGGCATCTCGCTCAACCAGCGCACCTCGATCAATCTCGGCTATGCGCATAGCTGGGCGTTCGGCACGAAGACGCGCACGCATCTGCTGGTGCCGTCGAACAATCCCGAGCTGAACGGCGAGATGAAGCAGACCTCGCGCGATCTCCAGCTTGGCCGCTTCCTCTTCGGCATGACCTATCGGGTGAGCGACCGGGCGAGCGTCAACTGGTCGGTCGAGGTCGGCGCGACGCAGGACGCGACCGATCTGCGCACCGTGCTGCGCATCCCCTTCATCGTCTTCGCCGGCGGCTGAGCGGCGCCAGCGCTCAGGACCGGCGCGCGCGCATCGCCCAGAAGACCGCCGCGACCGGCACGGCCAGCGCGATCCACGACGCGACATCGGCCGCCCCGTCGCCTATCAGCGCGCTCACCAGCCCGATCAGGCTCAGAAGCGCGATCAGGATGGGCACCGCGAAGATCGCGCCGTTCGAGCGGCGGCGGCGCAGGTCGGGGCCGCTCATTCGGCGGCCACCGGCACGGCGATCCCGCCGCTTTCCACCTCGCGCACCCGGTCGTCGAGCGGCGCGCGCCGTTTGCCGAGCCACAGATAGAGGCCCGATCCGAGGATCACGATCGTGAACAGGTCGAGCAGCGCCCACAATATCTTGAGCGGCAGCCCGCCATAATCGCCGAAATGGAGCGGCTGCGACAGAAGCAGCGCCTTGGCGTACCAGGGCATCGGCTTGATCGCGGCCAGCTTGCCCGTCTCGGCATCGACCAGCGCGGGGGTGAGCAGCGTCCTGGTGAGCGGCGTGTCGCCTTGCAGGAACACCGCATAATGATGCTTGCTGCTGAAGCTGCCGCCGGGGAAGGCCACGAATTGCGGCCGGCTGTCGGGCACCGCCGCCAGCGCGGTGTTCACCGCCGCCTGGATCGAGGCGAGATGCCCGGGGGCGGGCGCCGCCTGATCCTTGTAGGCGGCGGTCAGCTCAGCCAGCTCCTCATGTTGCCAGAGCTGGATGATCGGCGTCGCCAGCGTGTTGATGACGCCCGTCAGGCCCACCACGCTCGCCCAGGCCAGGGCGACGATGCCGAGCAGATTATGATAATCGAGCCATTTGACGCGCCGGCTACGCGCGGCGCGCACGGTGCCGAACGCCAGCTTGCGCATGAAGGGCGCGTAGAGCACCACCCCCGAAATGATCGCCGCGACGAACAGAAGGCCCATGAAGCCGAGGAACAGCATGCCCGGCAGTCCGAGGAACATGTCGGCATGCAGTTGCAGGATGAAATCCATCACGCCGCGCCCATCGGCGGTGTTGCCGATCACGTCGCCGGTGCGCTGATCGAGCGAGAGCGTCGTCATCTGCGCGTCGGCCGCGTCGGGGGTGGGGCCGGTGGTGACATAGATGATCGGCTTCTCGTCATCGAAGCTCAGGAACAGGCCCACCTCGCCCGGCCGTTTCGCCAGCGCGATCCGCATCATCTCGTCGAGCGACTTGAGCGGCGTCGTCGCATCGGCGGTGATCGCGCCGTGCCCGCTCGTCAGCTCGTCTATCTCCTCATGGAAGATGAGCGGCAGTCCCGTGACGCAGAGCATCAGCAGGAAGGCCGTGCAGACGATGCTCGTCCATTTGTGCACGAGATACCAGGCGCGGACGGTGTTTCTGGTCACGGGCAGCATCATCTTATTGAGAGTGATAATCAATAGTCCTAACGCAAGCCCCTCCGCGACGCAAGGCCGTTGCGGCCGTTTTCTCCTCCGGCATCGCCCGATTGCTAATCAGATCGAATGTACCGGCGCTATTTTCGAACGTGTCACGCGCTTGGTCGCGGACGTTTCGGCCGCCGGACGACACGCACTGTTCCACTGTTGCCGCCGCCGCAGAAGAAGCCGTCGCCTCCGTCCGATTCGAGGCCCGAGACGCCGCTGCCCGCCGGCATGTCGAGCCGTTCGAGCACGTCGCCCGTCACGGGATCGGTGCGCCGGATGTCGCTGGCGTCGTCCTGCCAGGTGCCGTGCCACAATTCGTCGTCGACCCAGGTCACGCCGGTGACGAAGCGGTCGCATTCGATGGTGCGGAGCACGGCGCCCGTATCGGGATCGATCTGATGGATTTTGCGGCCACGATTCTGGCCGACCCACAGCGTCCCTTCGGCCCAGGCGAGCCCCGAATCCGCGCCGTGGCCGGGGGCGGGGATCGTCGCCAGCACCGCACCGGTTCCGGGATCGATCTTCCGGATCACCGCTTCGGCGATCTGGAACAGGTGCGTGCCGTCGAAAGCGGTTCCGGCATGCGCGGCGATGTCGAGCGCGCCGACGATCTCGCCGCTGTCGGGATCGAGCGCGTTCAGCCGGTCGCCCGTCGCGAACCAGACCTGCCGCCCGTCGAAACTGACCCCGTGCACGCTTTCCCCACCGGGGAAGGGGCCATATTCGCGGACGATCTCTGCGGCTGTGCGTTTCATGCCTCGCTTTTACCCGTCTGGCAGCGGGGAGGGGAGTAACAAGCTTGTCGGGAAACCCGGCATCGCAGGCGCGGTCCAGCGGCAGGCGCGGCCCTGGCCGAACGATTCGGCCTTGCCTGCCGCCGCGAGCATTTCGAGCGCGCGCTGCGCGGTGCGCGGGCTTATGCCGAGCGCGGTCGCCAGTGCCGAGCTTGACCACGCCTCGCCATCGGCCAGCAGCGCGAGCACCGCGCCATGCGGTCCCTCGATCGGCGGCGCGAGCACCGCGACCGATGCCGTCCCGTGGGGTTCGAGCACGAAGCCCCGTTTCGTTGCATGCAGGCCAGCGAGCGGTCGGATCGCCTTGCGCAGCCGTCCGATCTCGACGCGCAGCCGCGCACGGTGCGACTCATCGGCGTGGCGCGCCCCGAAGGCGCGGGCGAGCAGGGTTTCGCGGGACGCGTCCGCCGGCCACGCCTCGGCGAGCGTGCGCGCCAGCGCGAACAGCACCGGACGTCCGGTAAGCGGGATCACGCGCGCTCCGATCCGCACGACGGCGCGGCAGGCGTCGACCAGCAGCGTGTCGGAGGCAAGCAGCGCCTCGATCCCGGCGAGCCGGAGCGGCCGCTCCCCACCCTCGGCGATCAGCCGCGCGGCGGGCGCGTTCAGCGCCTCCGCGACGTGCTCGACCTCGGCGAGGAGCGCGGGGATTCCGCGCGCCCCGCGCCGTGCCCGCTCGATCGCGTCGCGCGCCTCAGCCGTCTTGATCCGCCGCATCGCGATGCCGGCGGCGACCAGCGCGTGCCCGGCGCGCGACGCCGGCGGCAGCGCATCGATATCCACCGTATCGAGCGTTGCCTCCGCCGCGTCGAGCCTGCCGATCAGGAGGAGCCGGCGCGCATCGATATAGCCGGCGTGCGCCGCATTCGCTTCGTCGCCGTGCGCCGCCAGCGTCGCTTGCGCCGCCTTGAGCCTGTCGAGCGACCGTCCCAGATCGCGCGAGACGAGCGCGATCTCGGCCGCGGCAAGGATGCAGCGGGCGCGCGCCACGGTCTCCTTCGGCCCGAAAGCGCGTGCCGCATCGCGAAGCAAAGCCCGCGCGCGCGGAAGATCGCCGAGCTGCGCCAGCGCGATGCCGCGCAAAGCGAGCGCGGGCGCATCGTCGCGCAGTGCGACCCGCTTCAGCGCGCCCAGCGGATCGCCCGTCGCGAGCGCCCGCGCCGCCGCGGCGATTAGCGAGTCCATGCAAATCCCGTCACTATTGTCACTCCCGCGTCCCGCGCGTCCGGCCTTACAGTCTCACCGGTTCGGCAAGGGCTGAACAGGATGAAAGCGATCGGGAGACGGAAAATGGCGACGCGATCGGTGACAGGATGCGGCGATCCGGCCGGCTGGCTGGGCCTTGCCGCCTCACCCACCTTCGCGCTGATGGCGTGGATCGCGGCGACCAGCCCCGGCGCCGCGCTTTGCGGATCGGCTTCGATCGGCGGCATGGCAGGGATGTACATGCTGATGGGCCTGTTTCACCTGCCGCCCTGGCTGCGGCTCGTGCGCCGCCGCTTCCCTCGCTCCACCCTCCCGCTGCAAGGAGACTGATGATGCACCATGCGATCGTATCGCGCGACGAATGGCTCGCCGCCCGCACGGCTTTGCTCGCGAAGGAGCGCGCTTTGACCCACGAACTCGACGCGCTGCGTGCCGAGCGCCGGCAGATGCCGTGGGTGAAGGTCACAAAGCCCTATGTTTTCAAGGGGTCTGAAGGCGAATGCACGCTGGGCGACCTGTTCGGTGATCGTAGCCAGGTTGCCCTTTATCATTTCATGCTGACGCCCGGTTCGGCACATATCTGCCCCGGCTGCTCGTTCATCGCCGATCATGTCGATGCGGCGCGCCAGCATTTCGAGCAGGCCGATCTGGCGTTCGCGGCGGTTTCGCGCGCCCCGCTTCATCAGATCGAGACGGTGAAGGCACGGATGGGCTGGGCGTTCCCGTGGGTCTCATCCGAAGGAAGCGATTTCAACTTCGATTTCGGTGTTTCCTTCACGCCCGAAGAGCTGGCCGAGGGCCGCGCGATCTACAATTACGGCACGGTGATCCGGAACAGCCCGGACATGTTCGGCACCAGCATCTTCGTGCGCGGCGAAGACGGCCAGATCTATCACAGCTACTCGACCTATCATCGCGGCAACGAGCTGCTGATGGGGGCGCTCAACTGGCTCGATCTGGCGCCCAAGGGCCGCAACGAGGCGGCCGGCACGATGAGCTGGGTGAAGCTGCACGACGAATATTGAGGCGGGGCCGCCCCGTCAGGCGGGCGCGATGTGGAAGAGCGTCTCGGCATTGCCGTGATAGATTTTCGCACGCTGCGCGTCGGACAGGGCGGCGCTGTCCATGAACGTCACCGCCTCCTTCGAATCCTGATAGGGATAATCGATCGCCCACATGATGTTGTCGGCGCCGAGCACCTCGACGCAATAATCCAGCGCGGGATGATGGTTCATGCCGCTTGTGGTGATCGCGAAATTGCGCGTCAGATATTCGCTGGGCTTCATCTTCAGCTTCACCGCCGAATGCCGCGACGTCACCCCGTACATGTGATCGATGCGATAGACCCAATAGGGGATGCCCTCACCCATATGGCCCAGCACGATCTTCAGCTTCGGAAAGCGATCGAGCACGCCCGACGTCAGGATGCGCATGCCGTGCAGCCCCGCCTCGGCGGCATAGCCCCACATCGCGCTCCATAGGTTGTAATCGAGATAGGGGCCGATTGCCGATTCGGGCAGCGTGCGCGGATGGATGTAGATCGCCGCATTCAGCGCCTCGGCGGCCTCAAGGATCGGCCAATAGCGCTCCTGGTCGAGATATTCGCCATTGGTGTGGCTGTTGATGATGATGCCGTTGAGCTTCAGCGTCCCGATCGCGCGATCGAGTTCCTTCACCGCGCGGGCCGGGTCCTGCGGCGCGATCGCGGCGAGGCCGGCGAAACGCGTCGGGTGGCGCGCGATCGCAGCGGCAAGCTCGTCATTCGACGATGTCGCGATTCCCGCCGCGGTGTCGGCGTCGAACATCTGAACGCCGGGCGACGTCAGCGACAATAGCTGCATGTCGACGCCATTGGCGTCCATGTCGCGCAGGCGTCCTTCGCCGATGTCGAGAAGCGCGGGCGGCCGCGCATCATTGGGGCGCGAGAGGATGCCGCGCCAGAAGCCCACGTCCGCATTCGCCCAGTTGCTGTGCGTGACGGCGCGCAGTGCCTCGATCTGCTCGTGGGTGGCGAACGCCTCCTCGGTGGCGATCCGGCGGATGCGTCCCTTCGCTTTGATCGGCTTCGTCCGTTTGCCGGCTGCTTCGGCGCCGGCGGCGGCGGTGGACAGCAAAGCGGCCGAGGCCCCCAGCAGGCTGCGACGATCGATTTCCATGCTCTTCCTCCCCCGTTTTTCTTCTGGTGCGATTCGTTGGTGTACAGAGTGTTGACATATCACCAATGATAAATCATCATCAATCTTATAAGGACAGCCGGTACTGTCCAGTGATTCGAGCAGGGAGGATGCGAGTGACCGACGTCGATCGGAGGACGCTGCTGGGCGCAGCGGGGGGATTGGGGGCCTTGGCCATGACGTCCGGCGCGCTCGCTGCGACCGGGAAGGGATCGAAAATGCCGGTGATTGACGTCCACACCCATATGTTCACCAAGGGCTGGGTCGATTCGGTGCGCGCCAACCCGACGGCGGACGTCAAGATCCTGCAAGGCACCCGCCATGAGGAGATCGATTATCGCGGCGCGCGGATCGTCCGTCTCGCCCCCGAGATGACCGATTTCGACATGCGCATAAAGGCGATGGACGAAGCCGGCGTGGACGTCGCGCTCATCAGCCTCACCGCGCCCAACGTCTATTTCGGCGATGCCGATTATAGCGCGCGGCTCGCGCGGCAGGTGAATGATGATTTTGCCGAGGCGGAAAGTCGCTATGGCGGGCGCATCCGCTGGATGGCGTCACTGCCCTGGCAGTTTCCCGAACAGGCGGTGGCCGAGTTGAAGCGCGCGCAGGACAAGGGCGCGATTGGCGTCTGCACGCTCACCAATCTTTCGGGCGTGCCGCTCACCGATCCTCGCTTCCGCTCGATCTGGAAGGCGATCGAAGCCAGCGGCCTGCCTGTCTTCATCCATCCGACGACGCCCTATGTCGACGGCATGGGGCTCACCCAATATGGCCTCGCCAACACGATCGGTTTCACATCCGAAACGAGCCTGTGCTTCGCGCGGATGATTCTCGACGGCTTTCTCGACGATTTCCCGAATATCAAGCTCATCGCCTGCCACGGCGGCGGCGCCTTCCCCTATCTGATCGGCCGCTTCGATCAGATGTGGGCGAAGACGACCAGCATCCGCAAGATCCAGACGCCGCCGAGCAGCTATCTGCGCCGAATCTATTTCGATTCGATCGTCTACGATCAGCCGACGCTCGATTTCCTGGTGAAGGTCGCAGGGCCCGATCGCGTGCTCTACGGTTCGGACTATCCGTTCCTGATCGCCGACATGAAGGGCATCCTGGCGCGCGTCGACACGCTCCCCGCCAGCCAGCGCGACGCCATCCGCGGAGGGAATGCCAAGCGCCTTTTCAATATCTGACGCCGCTTTCCGGCGGACAAAAACAACGCGCGGAAAAATCGCGCGCCAACAGGGAGGAAGAAGAAATGACCGGTATCACGAAGACGTCACGGCTGGCCTGTACCAGCCTCCTCGCACTCCTGGCGACGATCGGCTTCGGCAACGCGGCGCTGGCGCAGGACGGCGCGGCGCCCGCCGCCAATGAGGTGCCCGAGGACATCATCGTCACCGGCTCGCGCATCGCGCGCAGCGGCTTCACGACGCCGACGCCGGTCACAGTGGTTGGCGCGGATCGGCTCGAGACGCTCGCCGCCACCAATGTCGGCGATGTGCTGAACCAGGTCCCCGCCTTCCGCGCCACGAGTTCGCCGACAACGGCGGGCGTCACCGTCGGCGCGGGCGGTGCGCGCACCGTCGATCTGCGCGGCCTCGGCGCGCCACGCACGCTGGTACTGGTCGACGGCCGTCGCTTCGTGCCGAGCACGGCCCAAGGCACCGTCGACACCAATCTCATCCCCAGCATCCTGATCGATCGCGTCGAGGTCGTGACGGGCGGCGCGTCGGCGGCCTATGGCTCGGATGCGGTCGCGGGCGTCGTGAACTTCATCCTCGACAAGAAGCTGGAAGGCGTGAAGGGCAGCGTCCAGCAGGGCATTTCACAGCGCGGCGACGATCGCGAGACGATGTTTTCACTTGCTGGCGGCACAAGCTTCGCCGGCGGACGCGGGCATATCGTGATCGGCGGCGAATATGACGACGCCAAGGGGGTCGGCGGCTGCAAGACGCGCAGCTTCTGCGCCGGCGAATGGCAGGTGCTGACCAACTCGACGCCGGGTGTGAACGGCTATCCGGCTTTCTATCTCACCAATGATGTCCATACCGCGCTGCTCACCCAGGGTGGGCTGATCAACAGCGGCCCCCTGCGCGGAACCCAGTTCCTGGCGGACGGCACGCCGGCCCCCTTCGAATATGGCATCCTGCCCGGCCTTTTCATGGGCGGCGGCAGCGGCCACGGCCAGAATCCGTTCCGCACCGCGGGCGTCATCAAGGTCCCGGTCGAACGGCACAATATCTATGGCCGTGCCCAATATGAATTCGGCTCGACAACCGCCTATGTCGAGGGCTCTTACGGCCGGGTGCATGTCATCACGCCCGCTTCGCAGATTCGCGACACGGGCATCATCATCCAGCGCGACAATCCCTATCTGCCCGATTCGATCCGCGACCAGTTGCCGGTGGGCGGCTCGGTGAAGATCGGCCGTGCCGGCGACGATCTCGGCTTCGCGATCGGCGACACCAAGGTCGAGACCTATCGCGCCGTCGCCGGGCTTGAGGGCAAGCTCGGCAGCCGCTGGTCCTGGGATGCCTATTACCAATATGGGCAGACCAATTTCGACCAGACCGTCACCAATAACCGGATCAATGCGAACTTCACCCGCGCGGTCAACGCGGTGGTCGATCCGGTGACGGGCGACACCGTCTGCGCCGATACGCTGAGCCCCGATCCGGCGATCCGCGCAGCGGCGGCGGGCTGCCATCCGCTCAACATCATCGGGCAGAACCAGTTCACGCCCGAAGCCAAGGCCTACGCCTATGGCACCTCGCAGCAGAATACGCGGCTGACGCAGCATGTCGTCGCGGCGAATCTCCGCGGCGATCTGCTCGATCTGTGGGCGGGGCCGCTCAGTGTCGCCGCAGGCTTCGAATATCGCCGCGACCAGATCAGCGGCACGTCCGATCCGATCTCGCAGGCCAATGGCTTCTATATCACCAACGCCGTCGCCTTCAGCCCGCCGGCGGTCAAGGTGACGGAGGGGTATCTCGAAGCGGTGCTGCCCTTGCTGCGCGATGCGCCCTTCGCCCGTTCGCTCGAGCTGAACGGCGCGGTCCGCCGCACGCATTACAGCACCAGCGGCAGCGTCACGACTTGGAAGATCGGCGGCGTCTACGAGCCGATCGAAGCGGTGCGCTTCCGCGCTACCCGCTCACGCGACATCCGCGCACCCAACGTCAATGAGCTGTTCCTGCCGCTGACGACCAGCTTCAGTTCGGTTCTCGACAAGGCAACCGGGGATAATCCGCTGGTTCCGATCCTGCGAGGCGGCAATCCCGCCCTCAAGCCCGAGATCGCCGATACCACAACCGTTGGCGTCATTCTCAGCCCACGTGGCTTCCTGCAGGGGTTGCGGCTTGCTGTCGATTATTATGACATCAAGATCGACAATGCGATCAACACGCTTGGCGCGCAGACGATCGCCAATAACTGCTACGAAGGCATGACCCAATTCTGCGCGCAGATCGAACGCGGCGCGGACGGCAAGCTTGTGCGCATTACTGATAGCTTCCTCAACGTCGACCAGCTGAAGACGCGCGGCATTGATTTCGAACTGGATTACCGCGTGCCAGTATCTGCCAAGGACGTGCTGACCTTCCGAGCACTCGCTACCTATGTCGACAAACTGGAGCTGGGCTCGGTCGATCGAGCGGGGATGACCGGCATTCCGGTGAGCGGCACGCCCGGCATCCCGGACTGGACGGTCGACACGACGATCACCTGGGATCACGATCCCTTCGCGCTGACGCTCCAGGGCCATTATATCAGCGCGGGCAAATATGACGTGACCCTGATCGGCCCCGACGATCCCCGTTACAACGTGTCGCTGCCGAACAGCATCAACGACAATAGGGTGCCCAGCTACCTGCTGTTCAACCTGTCGGGCAGGGTCAATATCATCAACGAGGGCGGCCGCCAGTTCCAGATTTTCGGCGCGGTCAATAATCTCTTCGATCGCAAGCCGCCGCTGGCGCCCGGCTCGACCGGCTACACCAACGCGATCCTGTTCGATCAGGTCGGCCGCACCTTCCGCGTCGGCGCGCGCTTCAAATATTGATAGGGCGCGCCGGCAACGGCGCTCCCTTTTTCCACCAAGAGGATGCGGCCCATGTCGATCCGGCGGATAGCGACCGAGGAGGCGTTCGCCCTCGACGAACAATTCGCGGCGTTCAGGGCGACGGCCCGCCGCAATTCGGATGATGGGGACGCGCGCTTCTGGCGCATGGTGCTCGGCGGCGGCTACGAGGATATTCTGGGTGCGCTCCTCGATCTTGGCGGGGAGCGCCTGGCGACGATGGATCGGCATGGCGTCGACATGCACGTCCTTTTGCTCACCTCGCCGGGCGTCCAGTTGCTTGCGCCCGATGTCGGCGCCGATCTGGCGGCGCTGGCGAACGACCGGCTGGCGGAGGCGATCGCCCGTCATCCGACGCGTTTCGCCGGCCTCGCGAGCTTTGCCCCGCAGGACCCGGCGCGCGCCGTCCGCGAGATGGAGCGCGCCGCCGGCCGGCTGGGGCTGAACGGCTTTGTCGTCAACAGCCACACCAACGGCGAATATCTCGACGAGGAGCCCTATTGGCCGATCCTCGCGGCGGCGGAGGCGCTGGGCAAGCCGCTCTACATCCATCCCCGCACGCTGCCGGCAGCGGCGATCGCCCCCTATCTGCCCGCGCGGCTCGACGGCGGCATATGGGGCTATGCCGCCGAAACCGGCCTGCACGCGATGCGGCTCATCATGGCGGGAATCTTCGATCGCTTCCCTGATCTCAGGATAATCCTCGGCCATATGGGCGAAGGGCTGCCTTATTGGCTGTATCGCATCGATTATATGTTCGGCATGCAGCAGCGGCGCGGGCCTTCGCGCCTGAAGCTGAAGCCGAGCGAATATTTCCAGCGCAACTTCGCCATCACCACGAGCGGCGTGAACGACGCCGACGTGCTCGATTATTGTCTGAAGAAGATGGGCCCCGACGCAATCATGTGGGCAATCGACCATCCCTATCAGGAAACGGGCGAGGCCGTCGCCTTCCTGGAGGACGCCGCGATCGATCCGGCCATCAAGACAAGGATATGGAGCGGGAATGCCGAACGTATCTTCGGGATTCCGCCCTCGGACGGAAGGACATATGCATGACCGATAAAGCGTTTCGCCGGATCGCCACCGAGGAAGCCTTCGCCATCCCTGAGCAGATGGAGGCGCTCCGCCTGCTCACGCAGCAGGGCGGCACCAGCGCCGATATCCCCTTCTGGCGGCTGATGACGCATGGCGACAATCCGTTCGTCGCGCGGGTGCACCGCCAGTTGCTCGATCTCGAAGACGAACGGCTCGCCATCATGGATGAGCAGGGAGTGGACCTGCAGGTGCTCGCGCTGACCTCGCCGGGCGTGCAGATGTTCCCGGCGGCCGAAGCCGTGCCGATGGCGGCGCTGGCGAACGATCGCCTCGCCGACACGATTTCGCGTCATCCGACGCGCTTCGCCGGTCTGGCGACGATCGCGCCGCAGGCGCCCGATGCGGCGGCGGCCGAGATCGATCGGGCGATGGGCCGGCTGAAGCTCAACGGCATCATGATCAATTCGCATACGTTCGACGAATATCTGGACGAGGATAAATTCCTGCCGATCTTCGAGGCGGCGGCCGCGCATCGGGCGCCGATCTACATCCATCCGCGCGCGCCGTCGGCCGGCATGGCGCAGCCTTTCCTCAAATATGGGCTCGAAGCGGCGATCTGGGGCTATGGCATGGAGACGGGGCTGCATGCCGTCCGCCTCATCATGTCGGGTCTCTTCGATCGGTTCCCCGATCTCAGGGTAATATTGGGCCATCTGGGCGAAGGCGTGCCCTTCTGGCTCTGGCGTCTCGATTATATGTATGCGAACGGCACCAATCGGCCGAAGCTTTCGAAGCTGCCGAGCGACTATATGCGCGATAATTTTGCGATCACGACCAGCGGCATGAACTGGTCGAAAGCGGCCGCCTTCTGCATCGATGCGATCGGTATCGACAATATCATGTGGGCGATCGACTATCCCTATCAGGAAACGCCGGGCGCGATATCGTTCCTCGACGGCATGGCGCTGTCGCCGGCGGACAAGGCGAAACTCTATCATGGCAATGCCGAGCGTATCTTCGGCATCGCGCCTTCCGCGGCCTGAGGCGAAGGCGCACCACGGCTGGCGTCCCTCGCATCGCGACGGTAACGGGCCCGGATGACACATGAACGGAAACCGGGGCCCGGCCCCGCCGATGATCCCGATGCCACCGGCGCCTTGTTCGAACGGTGGTTCCGTTCGGAAGAGACGGCCATCCTCAATCGCCTGCTGCGGCTGGCGAGAACGATCGACCGCGCCACGACCCGGACGTTGCGCGAGAGGGAAACGCGCCTCACCCTCGCCGAGTGGCGCGTCCTCAGTCGGCTGGTGATGCTGCAAAAGGCGAGGATAGGCGAAATCGCGTCGACCGCTTTGGTCGATTCAGCCGAAGTCAGCCGCGCGGTGGACCGGCTGGAGAAGCGCGGGCTGGTGCGGCGCGACGAGGATGTGGGCGATCGCCGGCGTTTGCGCGTCATCAGCATGACCCCTGACGGCGAACATCTGGCCAGCATCATCGGCGAGGAGCGGCGACGCTATTTCACCGACCTGCTCGGCATTCTGGACGGCACAGAGCGCGCGCACCTGTTGGACATGCTGACGCGCCTCTTTGCCGAGACGGAGCGGCGATCGACGGCCGATGCACTCCTCCGCAGGCGGCCGGTGGGGCGGCCCTCGCCCAGGCACAAGCGCGGCTGATCGCCCGCGTCGGCCTGACGCCTGCGCTTCGGTCCGGCTTGCCAGCGCGTCGCTTTCCCTATCTCCGCTTGTGTCCCTGCGGCGGATCGCATGCTATGCGCCCGCCTGCCGATGAAGGGGCGGTCATGAGCGAGAAACCGGTGATCGACGCGCGGCCGCGCCTGTTTCATACGCTGGATGCGTTGCGTGGCGTCGCGGCGCTGCTGATCGTCACCCGCCATTCGGATCGCCTGTTCGGCGGCCTCGACCTGCCCGAAAGCTGGTTGGCGGTGGACCTGTTCTTCGTGATGAGCGGCGTGGTGATCGCCCATTCCTATGAGGAGCGGCTGCTGAACGGCGCATCGCCGCTGAAGTTCATCCTGCTGCGCGTGATCCGCCTCTATCCGCTCTATCTTATCGGCATCACCGCCGGCTTCGTTCAATATATCGGGCATGAATATCAGAAAGGCGGCGCATCGCACGCCTGGGTCGCCACGGCGATGCAGGCGCTCTTCCTCGCCTTGCTGATGGCGCCGTCGTTCAACCTGCCCGCGTTGGACGGGCCGCGCTGGTCGCTGTTTTTCGAAATGGTCGCGAATATCGCCTACGGCCTGTTCGCGCGGGCGATGACGACGGCGCGCCTGTGCGGCCTCGTCGCCCTGTCCGCCGTCGGCCTCGCTTATGTCGCGCTGGTACGCCACGATCTGTCGGGCGGCTATCAGGCCGATCTGCTCTATGTCGGCCTCCTTCGGGTCAGCTATTCCTTTTTCCTCGGCGTGCTGATCCTGCGCCTGTGGAAGCCGCGCGTCCGCCACGCGCCGCTGCCGGCATGGCTGTGCGTCGCCGTGGTGTGCCTGACGCTGGCGGTGACGATACCCGCGCCCTGGCAGGCGGCCTATGAACTCGCGATGGTGCTGGTCGGTTTCCCGTTGATCGTCGCCTGCGCGATGCGGTTCGATGTGGGGGGTGCGACCAACCGGATTTTCTCGTTCCTCGGCGTGACGTCCTACGCAATCTATATCCTGCACCACCCGTGCGCGCTGCTTTTTCAGGCGGTGCTGCACCGTGTCACCGGCAGGTCCGCCGACGCGCTCAGCCCCTATGGCGGCATCCTCTTCGTAATCCTGCTGATCGGCGCCTGCTGGTTTCTCGACAAGGCCTATGACCAGCCCGTCCGCATCTGGCTGCGCGCGCGGCTCGGCTCGATCGGCGGTCAGCGGCCGCGCCTGTCGCGAACCGTGGAAGGCGTGATGCCCTCCTGATCGCGGTCCGAAAAATACGCTTGCGTGATTGTAGTAAGTGGATACAGTTATTGATGACATTGGCGGGGGCGGAATGTCGAATGAAGCTTGCTGGCATTCTCGGCTATCAACTCGACATGGCGCGCTGCGCCGCGTTGCGCAGTGTACGCCGCCTGCTGGCTGACGAGCCGTTTCGCCCCGCTGACACCACCGCGCTGCTGCTGGTGCGCGATCGTCCGGGCTGCAACCAGACCACGCTCGGCCGCATCCTCTCGGGCAACCGCTCGGTCGGCATGAAGGTCGCAAGCCGGCTGGAGGCGGAGGGCCTGCTGACGCGCGGCACGGGGCGCGATCGCCGCAGCAAGGGGCTCTTCATCACGCCCGAGGGTGAGCGCGTGCTCGAGGCGCTGCTGGCGCGGCATGCACGCGCCGAGGCGCGGCTCGCCACCTATCTGACGCCGGACGAGCGGAAGCAGCTTTTGACGCTGCTCGGCAAGGTACGGCGCGCGATCGAGGAAGAGGAGGCTGAACTGCAACGGTCTCCGGAACGGGCGGCCGATACCGCTCGGGTTTCGAACGCAATGGAGGTTTGACGAACGGGTCGAGCAGGCCGGCGAACCGAAAACGGAAGCCGGCGGAGATCATCATGCTCCAACAGGGAGGAGAGGACATGACTATCAGGAGACATCTGCCCATGGCCGCGCTGGCCAGCCGCTCGGCGCTTGCCGTCGGGCTGTTGCTGGCCGCATCCGAAGGTATCGCGCAGAACGCGCCGGCGGCAGCGCCCGCCGCCGCCGCGCCGGGCGAGATCATCGTCACCGCGCAGTTTCGCGAGCAGAATCTGCAGGACACGCCGCTCGCGATCACCGCGGTCAATTCGGCGATGCTCGAGGCGCGCAGCCAGACCGACATTTCGCAGGTCGCCAGCCAGGCCCCGTCGGTGACGCTGAAGCCGCAGGGCGCCGCGTTCGGCCCCTCGCTTGTCGCCAATATCCGCGGCGTCGGCCAATATGACTTCAACCCCGCGCTCGAACCGGGCGTCGGCCTCTATGTCGACGACGTCTATTATGCGACGCTGACCGGATCGATCTTCGACCTGCTCGATCTCGACCGGGTCGAAATCCTGCGCGGCCCGCAGGGAACGCTCGCCGGGCGCAACTCGATCGGCGGCGCGGTCAAGCTTTATTCGAAGCGGCCTGAAGGCACCAATACCGGCAGTTTCTCGGTCACCTATGGCAGCCGCGACCGGGTCGACCTGCGCGGCAGCATCGATTTCAATCTCGCGCCGGGCCTCGACGCCCGCATCGCCGGCGTCGCCAAGCGGCAAGGCGGCTATGTCGACCGGCTCGATTTCGGTTGCGTCTATCCGGAGGGAGGCGGGGCGCGGCTGCCCGCCGATGCGCCGCTCAATCCGGGCGCCGAAATCAACCCCGTGGGCGGCATTCCGGCGACCTTGCCCGCGAACAGTAACTGCGTGGTCGCGAAGGAAGGCAACGTCAATTATGCCGGCCTGCGCGGTCAGCTTCGCTATCGGCCTACCGACACGATCGATATCAACATCATCGGCGATTACACGATCGATGATCGCAATCAGGTCGGTTCGGTGCTGCTCCTGACGCGCTATCCGAACGGCGCGGTGGGGAGCCCGAACTTCCCGTTGACGGCGAACCCGCCCTATAACAATGCGACGCCGCCGGGCCGGGACATCAATCCCTACGGGCCTGGCATCGCTTATGACACGCGCTTCATCTGCGGGCGCTACTGCAATTTCGCGAGCTATCTGAACGCCGCCGACAACGGCCAGCCGGAGGATCGCGCCGACGGGCGGGTTAAGTTCGAAGGGTGGGGCGTTTCGGGCCAGGTCGACTGGTCGCTCGCCGATGCGCTTCAGCTCGTCTCGATCACCGCCTATCGCGCCTACACGTCGAACTTCTCGAACGACAATGACACGTCGCCGCTGGCGCACAGCCTCGGCTATGGCCCGCTCACCTTCCATTTCTTCAGCGAGGAGCTGCGACTGAACGGATCGTTCGGCGCCAACAAGGAGATCGAATATACGCTGGGCGGCTATTACAGTGACCAGAAGTCGGTCTACACCTCCTTCCAGGGCCTGCGCGGCTCGGGGCTGCGCTTCGTGCAGAGCGATCCCGTTAAGGCGAACAGCAAGGCGGTCTTCGCGCAACTCTCCTGGACGCCGTTCGAGCCGCTGACCTTCAACGGCGGCATTCGGTACACCAAGGAATCGAAGAGCTACACCTATGTCCGGCGCAGCCCCGACGGCGGCCCCGCACCGGCGATTCTCGCGCCGCTGGACGGGCTGGTCGGCCAGGCTAAGGCCGATCGTGTCGATTACCGGCTGGCGGCCCAGTATCGCTGGACCGACAATTTCATGACCTACGCCCAGTTCTCGACCGGCTTCAAGGGCGGCGGCGTCAACCCGCGCCCCTTCTATGCCCAGCAGGTGCTGTCCTTCGGACCGGAGACGCTTGATTCGTGGGAAGTGGGCCTGAAAAGCGACCTGCTCGATCATCGCATGCGCTTCAATCTGGCGGCCTTCTACAGTAAATATAAGGGCATCCAGCTTACGCTGACCAACTGTTCGGTGCAGGCGGGCTTCGATCCCGTCACGGGGCAGAGCTTCGGTGCGCCCTGCGCCTTGCCGACCAATGCGGGCGACGCCGACATCAAGGGCATCGAGCTGGAGACGACGATCCGCCCCGTCGAGGGCATGCTGATCGACGGATCGGTAAGCTATCTCGATTTCGATTATAAGCGCTTCGCCAGCTTCACCAGCACCAATCCGGTGACGGGCCAGACGACGACGGTCAGCGTCGGCGGGCCGACCGCGATCAACGCACCCCAGTTCGGCGACTATCCGCCCTTCACCTCGCGGTGGAAGTGGAGCATCGGCGCGCAATATGAAATCGATCTCGGCGCGGTCGGCTCGCTGACGCCGCGTATCGACGCCGCCTATCAGGGCCCGCTCTATACCAATGCGATCAATCGTGAGAGCAACCGCATCGGCGGCTACACGATCGCCAATGCGCGGCTCACCTGGCGCAACGACGCCCGCGATCTGGAGGTGGCGTTCGAGGTCACGAACCTGTTCGATAAATATTATTATCTGACGATCAACGACCAGACGACCGGCAGCCAGGGCTATGCCAATGCCCAGCCGGGCCGCCCGCGCGAATGGGCGGTGAGCCTGAAAAAGACGTTCTGACGTCTGACTCGACTTCGCTTCGAGGGCCGCCTTTCCCGGCGGTCCTCGGAGGAGGCGGGCTTGCATGGAAGGCACATGGCCGATGGTGCCGCCTACAGGACTCGAACCTGTGACCCTCGCATTACGAATGCGATGCTCTACCAGCTGAGCTAAGGCGGCGGGCCGGGCGCGGGGATTAGCAGCGGTTGCCGCGCGAGACAAGCATCATTCCGGGCGCCTGCCGCGAAAGGCGAGCCTTGGCGCGGCGCGGCGAAGCGTGTAGGAGCGCGCCTGCGTGTCAGTATGAAGCTCTTGAACCGTCTTCGCCGCGGGCGACCCCAGACCCAACCCGCTTCCGCCGCCCTGCCGGACGGGCTTCGCGTCTATGCGATCGGCGACGTCCATGGCCGGCTCGATCTGCTCGATGCCCTGCTCGCCCGGATCGTCGCCGACGATGCGGCGCGCGGCGCGGCCGCGACGCAGATCATCTTCCTTGGCGATCTTGTCGATCGCGGGCCCGATTCGGCGGGCGTGATCGATCGCGCCCGCGCGCTTGCCGCGTCGGGCGCGCGTTTCCTGATGGGCAATCATGAGGAGCTGTTCCTCCGCTCGCTCGACGGTGACGTGCAGGCGCTCAGGACGATGCTGCGCGTCGGCGGCCGGGAGACGATCCTGAGCTACGGCGTGAGCGAAGAGGATTATGCCGCCTGCGATTATGACGAATTGAGCACGCTGATCCGGGAACGGGTGCCGCGTGAGCATGTCGCGTTCCTCTCCGCGTTCGAGGATGCGATCGTGCTCGGCGACTATGCCTTCGTCCATGCCGGCATTCGCCCCGGCATGCCGATGGCGGAGCAGAGCGCGTCCGATCTGCGCTGGATCCGGCGTGAGTTTCTGGAATCCGAGGAGGATCATGGCCTCATGATCGTCCACGGCCACAGCATCAGCGAGACGGTGGACGAGCGGCCGAACCGTATCGGCATCGATACTGGCGCCTTCGCCTCGGGCCGGCTCACCGCCGTCGCGCTGGAAGGCAGGGAGCGCTGGTATCTCGAAAGTTGAGCGCGTCATGAGCGAAACGCCCGTGCGCCCGATCGCCGAGATCGTGAGCTATCATGCCCATGTCTATTATGATCCGCTGACGACGCGCGGCGAGGCGGAGCAGTTGCGCGCCGGCGTTGGCGATCGGTTTCGGGTGCGGCTGGGCCGCTGGCATGACGTGCTCGTCGGCCCGCACAGCCGGGCGATGTTCCAGATCGCGTTCGAGATCGCGGTCTTTCCCCGGCTGGTGCCGTGGCTGATGCTGAACCATCGCGGCCTCAGCATCCTCATCCATCCCAACACGACCAATCCGCGCCGCGATCATCTGCGCGACGCGCTCTGGATCGGGCCGCCTCTGCCGGTGCGCGGCTATCGCCTGCCCGAATTTCAGGCGATGCCGAACGAGGCGGAGGAACCCAACAGCGATCCGCATCTCCCTGCCTGAAGCGCTCCGCTAATCCAGCGGCACGCCCTTGCGCTCGGGCCCGACCCACGTCCAGGCGGCGATCGCCAGCGCGGTGATGCCCGCCACCAGCGCCAGCGCATAGCCGTAGCTGTTGTGCCGGGCGGCGATCCCCGCCTGCATCGTCGCGTTGACCGAGGCGATGAGATTGCCCGCCTGATAGGCGAAACCGGGGAACATGCCGCGCACGCCTTCGGGCGACAACTCGTTGAGGTGCACCGGCACGATCCCCCATGCGCCCTGCACCGCCACCTGCATCACGAACGCGCCCAGCGCGAGCGCCACCGTGCCGTGGCTGAACGCCCAGAGCGGGATGACCGGCAGTGCGAGCAGCGCGGCGATGATGATCGCCCAGCGCCGGCTGATCCGTTCGGACCAGGCGCCGAACAGCAGGCCGCCGGTGATCGCGCCGACATTCATGATCGCGACGACCAGGCCGGTGCGGTGTGTGTCGAAGCCGTGCTCGGTCTGGAGGAAGGTGGGGTAGAGGTCCTGCGTGCCGTGGCTGAAGAAGTTGAACGCGGTCATCAGCACGACGACATAGAGCGCGATCTTCCAGTTCTTCAGCAGCAGCGCGAACGGATTGGGGCGCGGCTGGCCGCGCGTCCGCTCGAAGGCGGGCGATTCCTTCACCCAGAAGCGGATCACCACCACCAGCAGGGCGGGCGCGACGCCCACCATGAACATGCCGCGCCAGCCGATCGCGTCGAACAGCAGATAATAGACGACCGAGGCGAGCAGATAGCCGAACGCATAGCCTTCCTGGAGGAGGCCCGAGATCAGCCCGCGCGTCCCCGGCGGGATCGTCTCCATCACCAGCGACGCGCCGATCCCCCATTCGCCGCCCATCGCGAAGCCGAACAAGGTCCGCAGGACGATCAGCGCGGTCAGGCTCGGCGCGAAGGCGGAGAGGAATTCGAGCACCGAATAGAGGAGGATATCGATCATCAGCAGCGGCCGGCGGCCGTGCCGGTCGGCCAGCCAGCCGAACAGCAATGCCCCGAACGGCCGCGCCGCCAGCGTCAGCGTCACCGCCAGCGCGACCGACTCGATGTCGGTGCCGAATTCGGTGGCGATCGCCTTCAACATGAAAACCATCAGGAAGAAATCGAACGCATCGAGCGTCCAGCCGAGGAAGCTCGCGACAATCGTGCTCCACTGGCTGCCGTCTAGCGACCGGAGTTCCGTAGTCAGGCTCATCCGCACGCCTCCCCCTTTTGCCTGCGACTATGTGCGGCAAGCAGGCCGGGGCGGCAATGCCTCTGTCGTTATCGGGCGCGCTCCACCTCCACGGGCAGAAAGAATAAGCCGTTAGACTCCATTCCTCCGTCATCCCGACGAAAGTCGCGTCCCTTGGACTCGGCTCGGTTCCTTAGAGATCAATCCGCCATCCATGGATTCCGGCTTTCGCCGGAATGACGGTGAAGGGCTGTACCGACGCCTTCAGAAGGCCGTCCTCTTACCCCTTCCGCACGCCCGTCATCGGCGCGATCCCGAAAGCGCCGAGGCCGATCTCGCCGGTCAGCGTGTCACCGTCGATAGTGGCGCTGGCGAGGAGCGTCATCGGCATCGGCACCTTCATTTCCATCTTCCAGGTGAGCTTGTTGCCGTCGACCCTGCCGTCGATCACGTCGAGTGAGCCCAAGGGGCCCGCATTGGTGCCGGTGAAGGTGTCGCCGTCGCTCTTCACGGTGAAGACCGACGTCTGCTCGCCCATCGGCGTCTGCGTCACGCAATCCCACGCACCGTCGACGTTCGCCATGCCTTGATCCTTTCGTTCTGCCGGGCCGGTGCCCGCCTGTCGCCGGCCATGCGGTCGGCGACGGCATGCCGTCAAGCGCCCGGCTTTATCTCCTCGACCGGCAGGCCCGTCTGCCCGAGTTGCGGGCGCACCTTGGCGGCATCGCCGACGATAACCCAGATCAGCCGATCGGGGTGGACCGCCGCCCGCGCCGCCTTGTCGAGATCGGCGATAGTGAACGCGCGGTAGCGATCGGGCAGCTTCACATAATAGTCGTCGGGGCGGCCGAGCGTGTCGATCGTCATCAACGCGCCGAGCAGCGCCTTGCCCGTTTCGAACGAGCCGGGCAGCGAGCGGACATTGTTGGCGATGGTGCGCGCCCGCTCGTCGGGGGTGACGCCTTCGGTGGTGAGGAAGGCCTTGATGTCGCCCAGCGCGGCGACGATCGAATCCCCCGTCCGCGCGGTCTGCACCGGCGCGACCAGATAGAAGGGCATCGTGCCGCGCACGAGCTGGGTGCCGGTGGACGCGCCATAGGTCCAGCCCTTCTTCTCGCGCAGGTCCATGTTGAGCCGCGACAGGAAGGTGCCGCCGATCACGTCGTTGGCGGTGAGGAAGGCGAGCGGATCGTCGGTGCCGGCAAAGGGCAGCAACTCGCCCGCCATGATATAGGATTGCGGGCTTTGCGGCCGATCGATGAGCACGATCCGCGCTCTGTCGTTCGCGGGCGGTTTGGTGAAGACCTTCTCGCCCTTGGCCACGGCCGGCTTCGCCCAGTTGCCGAAGCGCGCTTCGAGCAGCGGAACGATCTCGTCCAGCGTCACGTCGCCGACGACGAAGATGCGCGCATTGTCGGGCCGGATCCACGCATCGTGGAAGGCGACGAGATCGTCGCGCGTGATCGCCTTCACACCCTCCTCGGTGCCGCTGCCCGACATCGGCACGCCATAGGGATGGTCCTTGCCATAGAGCAGGACCGGCAGGATACGGCGCGCCAACCCACGGGGCGCGGTCTTCTCGGCGGCGATGCCCGCCAGCCGCTGCCCGCGCAGCCGCTCGACGTCGGCGGGGCGGAAGGCGGGGTTGCGCACGATATCGCTCATCAGTTCGAGCGACGGGGCGAGATTGGCCTTGAGCGCGAACATCGACACGCTGCTGCGGTCCATCGTCGCATCGGCGGCGATGCTGGCGCCCAGCCGCTCCTGCTCCTCGGCGATCTGGAGCGCGGTGCGGCTCTTCGTGCCTTCGTCGAGCAGGGCGAGGGTGAGCGATTGCGTGCCCGGCTTGTCCTTGCGATCGGAGGCGTTGCCCGCGTCGAACGAGACGGCGACGCGTACCGCCGGTATCGTCGTGCGCCGCGCCAGCTCCACCACGATGCCGTTGGAGAGCGTGGCCCGCTCAACCTTCGGAAAGGTGAGGTCCTTGATCGGCTGCACCGGTGGGAAATGCGAGCGGTCCGGTGGTGAGACGGCGGCTTGTGCGGCCGGCGCGGCCGCCTTGGCGGCAAGACTAATCGCGGGCGCGGCCGCACCACCCTCGGCGGGGCTGCGATAATAGCGCGGTCGAATCGCGCCGCCGGCTGCCGCCATGTCGGCCTCGGTGCGTTCGCCGGGCGAGACGGTCAGGCGGAAAGCCGGGCGCGACAGCCATTTGCGCGCCGCCGCCAGCACTTCGGCGGGCGTCGCGGCGGCATAAGCGGCGAGGTCCTTCTTATATTTGGCCGGATCGTTCGAATAGACCGCGCCCTCGGCGAGCGTCACCGCCTTGCCGCTGAACCCGCCGACCGATTCGAGGCCGGCGATCTGGGCGGCGATCTGCCGCGTCGCGGCGCGCTTCACCTCGTCGGCGGTCGGGCCGTTCCTCAGGAAATCGGCAAGTACCTTGTCGAGTTTCGCCGAGACGATCGCGGGATCGACGCCCGGCTTCACGTCGGCCTGCATCTCGGCCATCGAGACATTTTCGAATACCTGGAGCGAGGCGGCCACGCTCACCGCCGTCTTGTCTTCGCGAACCAGGGTCGTGTCGAGCCGCGAGGAGGCAAGCCCGCCGATGATGTTCATCGCGATGTCGAGCGGCACGACATCCTTGTCATTGATGCCCGGCGCCGTCCAGTCGCGATAGATGCGGGTGGTGGCGACATGATCGTGCATCACCTCGTTAACGGGCGCGGCGAGCGTCGGCACGGTGACGGTGGGGCGCACCGTCTCGGGTCCGCGCGGAATGGCCCCGAACCAATGCTCGACCATCGGCTTCGCGGTCTTGACGTCGATGTCGCCGGCAAGGACGAGCACGGCGTTGTTCGGCCCGTAATGCGCGCGGAACCAGTTCTTGACGTCGGCGAGGCTCGCTTCGTCGAGATCGGCCATCGAGCCGATCGTCGAGTGATGATAGGGATGGCCTGCGGGGAAGAGCGCCTTCAGTTGCGCATATTCGACGAGGCCGTAGGGCTGGTTGTCGCCCTGTCTTTTCTCGTTCTGGACGACGGCGCGCTGGTTATCGAGCTTGGTCTGGTCGATCGCGCCGAGCAGATGGCCCATCCTGTCCGATTCGAGGAACAAGGCGAGATTGAGCGCGCCCGTCGGCACCGTTTCGAAATAGTTGGTGCGATCGAACCAGGTGGTGCCGTTCAGGTCGGTCGCGCCGACCGATTCCAGCGGCTTGAAGAAATCATCGTTCGCATTTTCCGATCCGTTGAACATCAGATGCTCGAACAGATGGGCGAAGCCGGTCTTGCCGGCGGGCTCGTTCTTCGATCCGATATGATACCAGACCGATACCGCCACCACCGGCGCCTTGCGATCGGTATGGACGATCACGCGCAACCCGTTCGGCAGCGTGAACTCGCTGTACGGAATGTCGACGGCCTTCACCAGCGACGCGATTGGCGCGGGGGCGGTGGCGGGCAGGGTGGTCGCGGCGGAGGCGCCCGTTGCAAGCGATAAAGCGGCGAACGGGCCGAGGAAGCGACGGAACATGAATGACTTTCCGTTGGAAGGGCCGGACGGCGGACGCGCGGCATCTTAGCCGTCCGGCCTCAACTGGCAACCTGCTCCGTGTTTAGAAGTCGAGATGGAGGCGCGTCGCGAAGGCGTCGCCCCTGGCGGTCGTCCCGTTAAGCTCGGGCTGCTCGACCAACGGCGAGTTGGTGCCCTTGAAGCGGATATAGTTGAACATCAGCTTCAGATTGGGATTGAGATACCAGTTGACCGCGCCGGTGAACGTCTGCGCCTTGTGCGACAGCGGCGAGAAATCGAGATCGGTGAGATCGAGCTGGTCGTAGCGCAGCGCCAGCTCCACCGCGCCCCATGTTCCCTTGGCCGGATCGAAATTGGCATGCGGCTTCAGCCGATCGACGACGCCCTTGCGGAAGGTGCGCGATTCCCCGGTGAGGAAGAGGCTGCCATATACGTAGAAGCCGTCGAAATCGAGCGTCGAGGCGTCGCCGAAACGATCGATCGACAGATGATTATACTCGCCCTGCACCGAGAAGGGGCCGTAGACCGCCGCGGCCTCGGCGCCGAGATAGGTCGCGGCTTTCGCTCCCGTCTCGGGGCCACCCACCGGCGCGGTGCCGGTGATGTTGATCGATTCGATCCGTCCGCCGTCGACGCGCGTATTGGGCCGGTCGCCCAGGCTGCTGATCGTATTGTTCGCGAAATGGCTGACATGATAGCCCGACGCGCCGACGTGCAGTACCTTGCCGGGTTCCGAAATCGGCTCCCAAGTGACGCGGCCGTTGACGCCTCGCGTCTCGCCGGGCGTCGCCGCGTTGCGCTGCACGCCTTCGGCCGCGCCGAACAGGCCGATGGTCGCGGTAAGGTGCTTGTCGGCAAAACCGAGGCTCGCGCCCACCCGCCGCTCGGCGCCGACCGCGCCGAAGGCCGCGTTCGCCATGCCGCGTTCGAGGAAGGTGTTGAAGGCGTCCGACGTGTTGCCTTCGAGGCCGAACGGCGCTTTGTGCTGGCCCACCGTCAGCAGCCAGTCGGCGCTCGGCGCATATTGGATATAGGCGTCGAGCAGATTGACCGAATTTTTCACATATTCTGCATCGATGCGGTAGCGGAACTTCTTGAAGAAGGTGCCGTCGAAGCCGAAGCGGCCGCGGCGAACGTCCGTCCCGTCATTGAAGCGATAGCCGCCCGCGCGCTCATTATAAGCGGCGTAATCCAGCTCGATCATGCCGCGCGGATGGAAGGTGAAATTGCCGTCGGGATCGGAGAAGGTCGGCGCGACGTCCGGCTGGACCGCCTTGGCGGTCTTGACCTCGACGGTCTTGACGCGATCGTCTGTCTTGGCGGCCTGCGCCTCCAACTCGGCATTGCGCGCCTCAAGCGTCGCGACCTTCGCTTCCAGCGCGTTCAGCCGTTCGAGAATGGCGTCGTTGCTGGCAGGCGGCGCCGCGGCTTGCGCGAAGGCGGTGGCGGGGGCGAGCGCCAGCAGCGCCACGCCCGTGAAAAGGAAGGGTCGCATCGTAAAACTCCCTGTACTCTATCTGTGGCGGGCGGTGTCGCCGGCCTGTCTGTAAATCTAACTAAATGAGTAGACTTTGTAAGCGTGATTTTGTTGGGGGACAACAATCTCCATTATAGGCGGCCATCAGCCGCTTTCGCTTCCCAGCGCGACCGCTTTCACCTGCGCGAGCACGGCCTGTCCGATGGCCAACCCCAGCATATCCCAGGATTTGCGCGTGATCGCCGAAAGGAGGCGCGCCGGCCCAAGATCGAGCAGGACGATCACATGGCTCCGGTCGAGCTGCTCGACCGAGGCGATCGTCGCCGGCAGCAGGTTGAGCACGCTCGTGCCAGCCGGCTCGCCGATGACGAGGCTGACGTCGCGGGCCTTGATGCGCAGCCGCCGCCGCGTGCCGGGCGCGCCCAGATCGCCGGGTATCCGCAGCGTCGCGCCGTCGATGCGGCATTCGCTGAGGTCATAATCGGGATCGTGGCGGAGGATTTCGGCGGTCACGACCATGGCGGCGTCGCCGCCGCGCGCGAGCGGGAGCGTCAGATTGGCGAGCATTTCGCCGATCGGCCCGGCGACGGGCGCGCTTTCGTCGGGCGTCAGCAACAGGAGATGGTCGCACAGCCGCTCCACCTCCGCGATATCGTGCGAGACGTAGAGGATCGGCAGGGCGAAGCTGTCACGCAGCCGCTCGATTACCCGCATGATCTCCTCGCGCCGCGCGGGATCGAGCGAGCTGAGCGGCTCGTCCATCAGCAGGAAGGAGGGACCCGAGAGCAGCGCCCGCCCGATCGCGACGCGCTGCGCCTCGCCGCCCGACAGCGCGGCGGGCCGCCGGTCGAGCAGCGGCCTTATGCCGAGGAAGTCGACCGTCTCGTCGAAGGAGAGCGGCGGCGGCCGGCGCGCGTCCATGCCGTAACGCAGGTTCGCGCGCACGCTCTTGTGCGGAAACAGGCGGCCGTCCTGAAAGATATAGCCGGCGCGGCGATGCTCGGGCCGCAGGTTCAGGCCGGTTGCGCTGTCGAACAGCACCCGCCCGGCCACGTCGATCCGCCCCTGATCGGGTTTCAGCGCACCGGCGACCAGGTTGAGCAAGGTCGTCTTGCCGACGCCCGACGGGCCGACGACCCCGGTGATCCCCGCGCCGGTTTGGAACCGGAAGCGAAAGGCGCGGTCGCCGAACCGCTTTTCGATGTGGATCGCGAAGCTCATCGCGCTCGCCTCGCCCCGATTCGCCGCGCGAGCCATTCGGAGGCGAACAGGCTCGCCAGCGACAGGAGGATGGCGAGGATCGCCAGCCGCAGCACCGCCGCGTCCGCGCCGGGCACTTGCAGGAAACTGTAGATTGCGATCGGCAGCGTCTGCGTCTCGCCGGGAATGTTCGAGACGAAGGTGATCGTCGCGCCGAATTCGCCCAGCCCGCGCGCGAAGGCAAGGATCGTGCCGGCGAGAATGCCTGGCGCCATCAGCGGCAGGGTGATCGTGAAGAATACCGAAAAGCCGCTTCGCCCCAGCGATCGCGCAGCCAGCTCCAGCCGCTCGTCGATCGCCTCGATCGACAGGCGCATAGCGCGCACCATCAGCGGGAAGCCCATGATCGCCGCCGCCAGCGCCGCGCCCGTCCAGCGGAAAGCGATGGTGATCCCGAACAGCCGTTCGAGCAGCACGCCGCCCGGCCCCACCGGCGAGAAGAGAAGCAGCAGGATATAGCCGATCACCACCGGCGGCAGGACGAGCGGCAGATGGACCAGCCCGTCGAGCAGCGCCTTGCCCGGAAAGCGACCGCGCGCCAGCGCATAGGCCATTGCGACCCCGAACGGCAGGCTGGCGGCGACGCTCACCACCGCCACCTTCAGCGTCAGCAGTATCGCGGTCGCCTCGGCGGGCGAGAAATCCAGCAGGCGCAACGGTCCCGTCCTTTGGGATTATTGCACGACGAAGCCGTAGCGGGCGAAGATCGCCTTGGCCGGCCTGGTGAGAAGCCATCCCCGGAACGCCTTGGCTTCGGGCGTCGCATGTGCGGCGATCAGCGCCAGCGGATAGCTGATCGGCGGATGGCTGTTTGCGGGAAAGGTGCCGGCGACGCGGACGGTGTCTCGCGCGGCGGCGGCCTCGGTCGCATAGACGATTCCGGCCCTTGCCGCGCCCGTCTCGACGAAGCGGAGCGCGCCGCGCACCGAATCCCCACGGATGACGCTCGCTTCGACGCTCGGCCAGACGCCCAGTTTGGTGAGCGCGGCCTTGCCATATTTGCCCGCCGGCACCGCGTCCGGATCGGCCATGGCGAGCTTGCCGCCATCCAGCAGCTTGGTCAGCGGAAAGCCGGGGGCGATCTTCGCCTTGAACGGCCGGCTGGCGGGCGCGATCAGTACCAGACTGTTGGCGAGCCAGGAAACGCGGCTGCCGGGCACCAGCAGGTTGCGTGTCGCCAGATAATCCATCCACGCCTCGTCGGCGGAGACGAACAGGCTCGCGGGCGCGCCTCTCTCGATCTGCCGTGCGAGCGCCGAGGAGGCGGCGAAGGAAATGACCGGGCGGGGGTGGCCGGCGCTGGCATAGGCATCGGCCGCCGCGTTCATCGATTCGGTGAGGCTGGCGGCGGCGAAGACAAGTACCTGCTGCTCCGCCGCCCGCGCCGCGACGGGCAGCGAGGCGAGCGCCAGCAGCGCCGCCGCCATCCGCAGCACCGCGCGGCGCCCCCATGATCCAAAGTCTCGCATCGATTACTCCCGCTCCCTGATATATATCTCCATATATAACGGGAGGGGGGCTGTCTATTTCCGACGAAGCGAGAGCCGCCAGCCGATATTGATGCGCCAATGTCCGCGATAGCCGGCATAGGGATCGTCGATGGCGCGCGCGGCTTCCAGCTCGATCGAACCCCGGTCGCGCCAGGCGAGGCGCAACCCCGCGCCCGCCGAGGCGAGATCATAATGGCGGGCGTGCTGACCGAGGCGGCCGGCCATGCGTACCGTCGCCCCGTCGACGAAGCCGTAAAGCTCGCTGCCGTCGATCGCCTTGGGCAAACGGGGCCGCAGCGCCAGCTCGACAAGGCCGGCCGCGCCGCGATCACCGGTCAGCAGCGCGGAATCAAAGGCGCGGCCGAAATCGGCGCCGCCGATCGCAAACCCTTCCGACGCGGCCAGCCGGTCGCGGCTATATTGGCCGCTCGCGCGCAGCCGGAACACGACGCGCTTGCCGATCTGGCGGTCCCATGTCGCGCGGGCATTCACTTTGTCGAACACGGTGTCGGTGATGCCCGCCAGGCTGCGCGCGCCCAATATGTCGAGGCCGTGGCTGAAGGTAAGGCCGCCGCTGATCGCGCTTTTCGTGCCGACGTTCGAATAGCCGGCGGCGAGGCGCAGCGCGCGCGTCCGGTCCGACGATATCAGCGATCCGACATAGGCGGCGTCGCTGTTGAGCCCGTCGAGGCCGAGGCTGATCGACAGATTCTTTCGATAGCCGCGCAGCAGCGGATAGGCCAGCGACAGGCCGATCGTTTCCGCCTCGCCTTCAAGCGCGGTGTGGCGGGGCCGTGTCTCCAGATAGCCGGCGGACAGCGTGGCGGTGAGCCCGTCCGCGCCGATCGGCGTGGCATGGGCGAAGGAGATGTAGCGGAAGCGCTTGAGATCGGTCGCGCCCAGCAGGGTGAGGTCGGTCCGGTCGCCGTCGCGCAGGAGGCTGTAGCCATGGGCTTCGGCCCGCAACTGGCCGGTGCCGAGGTCGCGCGTCCCCTGATTGTCGAAGCCCACCGCGAAGTCGCTATGCTCGCGTGTCGGGGCGAGCGAGAGGATGACACCGCCGCGCCGGGTGCCTCGCAGCAGTTGCACCTCGATCTTCGCGCCCGCCACGTCGCGCATCAGCGAAAGATAGCGTTCGAGCGCGCGGCGGCTCAGCGGCTTTTCGGCCATCAGCCGCGCGGCATAGGTGCGGAGCAGCGGGCTTGCCGGCTTAGGATAGACGACGCGCTCGATATAACCCTCGGCCACCTGCACGCGCACCGTGCCTTGCGACAGGTCCTGATCGGGAATGGCGATCGTATAGAGCGCGACGTCGCTCTTCGCATAAGCGGCGGACATGGCGCGGACGAGCTTGTCGAGCAGCGCGCGCGTCGCCGGCTGGCCGATGAAGCCGCGCGCGGCATCCGCCACGGCGGCGGGCACTTTGGCGCCTTCAAAGCGTATTCCCGCGATCGGCGCGCCCGAACCGGCCGTGTCGACATGGGCGAGCCCGTCGCCGGCGGGCGGTGCGCCGCGCGGCTGCGGCGGGGCGACCGGCTGGATGCGGTCGGCGCGCCCCTGATCGAGGATCAGCGGAGTCGAGGGGAGCGGCGGGCGCGAAACGGCCTGCGCCGCGAGCAGCATCCCTGCCGCGGGAACGAGCAACATGACGATGAGCACCTGAAAAGAGGGGGAGAGGGTCCGAATGCCCCTCCACACTCCCCGTCATTCCGGCGAAAGCCGGAAATCCATGGGGCGGCTCGCGCCGTAATGAAACGAGCCGAGTCCATGGGCCCCGGCTTTCGCCGGGTGACGGGAAGGTTCTGCGGGAGAGGGGTGTGCCCCTAGTGGCGCAGCAGCCCGCCGAGCAGCGACTTGCCCGCGCCGCCCGATGCCGGGGCCGGGGCCGCCGTGCCGCCGGTCAGGCCCGAGACGAGCCCGCCCACCACTGGCACGTTGGCGACCGCCTCGGTGACGGGCGCGAGCACGCCGCCTCCCGTCGCCGCGCCGCCGCCGGTCGCGCCGGAGACGAGGCCGCCCACCACCGGCACGTTGCTCACCACTTCGGAGACGGGGGCCAGCACGCCGCCGGCCGCCGGTGTTCCGCCGCTCGTTCCGCCGGTTACGGAACCGACGACGCTCCCGACGACGGGCACCGAGCTGGCGACCTGGCCCACCGTCTCGACCACCGGCGCGACGACGCCGCCGACCACGGGCACGTTATTGAGCGCGCCGCCAGCGTCGCCCGATCCGGTCGGCAGTCCACCCGGAAGGAGCGAGGCGTTGACGACGCCCGGCGTGCCGTCGCCGATCAGGGGCTTGCCGCCCAGCGAGACGTTGAGCAGGTTGTTCGAGACGCCGCCCTCGGGCGCGGTGACGTTCGCCACGGAGACACCGGCGATGCCGTTCACCTCGGCCGATACCGCATGGCCCGCCGTCAGCACGCCGGCCGAAGCCAGCGCGCCGCTGGGCTGCGCGTCGGACAGGAGGCCGACGCCGATCGCGCCCTGCGTCCCGCTGGCGGGCGAGGTCAGATCGTTGTTGGCGAGATTGACGGTCAGCACGTCGCCGACCACGCTCTTGACGCCGTCCACCAACAGGACGCGGCCTTCGCCCACGTCGACGAGCACCGATCCGGCATCGTCGAGGACCTTCGTCACCGTGCCCGTGATCGGCGCGGTGGCGGGGATCGCGGTTTCGATCGGCTTGGTAAGGCCCGCCTGCGCATCCGATACGGCGAGCACGGCATTGCCCGCCGTCGCCAGCACGGGCTGGAGTTGATCGGTGACGACCGAAAGCCCGCTGTCCCCGCCCGGGCCGCCCTGCCCGCCGGCGCCGCCCGCGCCCCCGTTTCCGCCATTGCCACCCGTGCCGCCGGTCCCTCCGGTCCCTCCGGTGCCGCCGGTTCCGCCCGATCCGCCATCGCTGCCCGTGCCGTCGCCGCCGTTACCGCCGTTGCCACCGTCACCGCCGTTAGCGCCGGGGGAGCCGACGCTCGCATAGCGATAATGGCCATTGCTCTCGCAACCGCCGAGCAGAAGCAGAAGGGCGGAGCCCGTGATAAGGATGGCCTTGCTTCTTGCGCATTTCATGATGACGTCCTCCTGTTATCGCCATGTGCGGCGGAATTCCGGTCGCCAAGACAAAGAAGAACGGAGTTGCCAAAATCTTATCGGCGAGTGCCATTTGCGTGAGAAGGATCATGAATGGACGTGTATTTGTACTTCCTGTTCGAAATGGACGAAATATTACGTAAATTGCGCAAGATACTTTGCCTGCCTGTCATGTTGACGGTGAGCGGGCTTCCATGCTCCCGCGTCGAAATCATGCCTGCGACGGGACCCTTCGCAGCCGTTACGAGTTGACCGGGTTGAGCATTTGATGGCGAGCCGGCAAGATGGCGGCCGTCCAACGGGAGGGTGCGTCTGCGTATTCGCGTTTTGGTTCGCCTGCTCGGCGCGGGCCTGAGCCTGTCCAGCCCCGCGCTGGCGCAGCAGGCCGTGCCCGATGCCGGGCTGGACGATCCGTCGTTCGAGGAAAGCCTGCCGCCGCTCGATGAGACGGCGCCGCCGGCCGCCGAACCGGTCGCGGCCGAACCCGCGCCCGATCCCGAACTCACCGCCCCGCTGCCGCCGATCGCCACGTTCGACACCACGCCGCCCCCCGCCGTGAACATCACCGACGAGAAGGCCGCCAAGATTCGTTACAACGTGGTGATCGAGGGGCTGAAGGCGGTGGATCTCGACGGCCGCTTCCGCGATCTTTCCGCCCTGCTCGACAAGGGGCGCGAGGCCGCGAACGCCGCGCAGGTGTCGGCGCGCGCCGATGAGGACGTGAAGCTTGCCGAGCGGCTGCTGCGATCCGAGGGCTATTATGACGGCCTCGTCACCTCCGCCATCAAGGGGCCTTCGGAGGGCGACAAGACGCTGACGGTCACGCTGACGGCGACGCCGGGGCCGCGTTATGTGCTCGGCAGGATCGACGTGACGGGCGCGGCGGAGGAGCCGCGCGCGCTGGCCTACAAGGCGCTCGATCTGGCGGCGGGCGATCCGATCGTCGCCGCTGAAATCGAGAATGCCGAGGCGAAGGTGTCGCTCGAACTGCCGCAGCACGGCTATCCCTTCGTCGAGGTCGGCAAGCGCGACATCCTGCTCGACGAGCGCGATCACCATGGCGATTATAGTTTGCCGGTCACGCCCGGCCCGCCTTCCAGCTTCGGCGGCATCCGCACCGCGGGCAGGGAGGTCTTCACCGCCGATCATATCGAGGTGCTCACCCGCTTCGATCGCGGGGATCTGTATGACAGCCGCCAGGTCGACGATCTGCGGCAGGCGCTGATCGCGACAAGCCTGCTCTCCACCGTCGCCATCAAGCCGGTGCGCACCGGCGAGGTCGCGCCCGACGGCACCGAGGTGGTGGACCTGATGGTGCGGCAGCAGAAGGGCCCCGCCCGCCAGCTTGCGGCGAGCGCGGGCTACGGCACGGGCGAGGGCATCAAGCTCACCGGCTCGTGGACGCACAGGAACCTGTTCCCGCCCGAAGGCGCGCTGTCGATCGATGCCATCGCGGGCACCAAGAAACAGGGGCTGGGCGCGACCTTCCGCCGTTCCAATGCCGGCCAGCGCGACCGCGTCTTCTCGCTCGCCGCCTCCGTCGCGCGCGAGCGGTTCGACGCCTACAAGGCCGAAACGATCAGCCTGACGGGCAACCTGTCGCGCCAGAGCACGCCGATCTTCCAGAAGCGCTGGACCTGGAGCGTCGGCGGCGAGCTGGTCGCGACGCGCGAAAAAGGCTTCGAGGGCGATCTCGATCGCGACCGGAGCACCTATCTGATCGCCGCCTTGCCGCTTCAGATCGGCTATGACCGGTCGAACAGCCTGCTCGACCCGACGACCGGCTTCCGCCTCACCGCGCGGCTCAGTCCCGAGGCGCAGAAGCGCACCAGCGGCGGCGGCTTCGACGGCTATGCCCGGATATTGGCCGAGGGCAGCGCTTATTATCCGGTCAGCGATTCGCTCGTCATGGCGGGGCGCGTGCGCGTCGGCTCGATCATCGGCGCGGCGCGCGACGATATCGCGCCCTCCCGGCGTTATTATGCGGGCGGCGGCGGATCGGTGCGCGGCTTCGGCTATCAGGAGCTGGGGCCGAAGGACGTGAATGGCGATCCGATCGGCGGCCGCTCGCTCACCGAGTTCGCGATCGAGGCGCGCTATCGCTTCGGCAATTACGGGATCGTGCCCTTCCTCGACGGTGGCCGGCTGGGCGAGGGATCGACGCCGTCGATCAGCGGCATGCGCTACGGCGTCGGCTTGGGCGCGCGCTATTACACCAATTTCGGCCCGTTCCGCATCGATGTCGCGACGCCGCTCAATCGCCGCCACGGTGAATCGAAGGTCGCGCTCTATATCTCTATCGGGCAGGCTTTCTGATGGCGGAGGACGTGCCCGCCGCCCGCCCGTTGTGGCAACGGATCGCCAAATGGGCGGGAATCGCGATTGCGGGCCTGCTTCTCCTCATCGCGGTGCTCGCGCTGGCGATCAACACCGGGCCGGGGCGCAATTTCCTCGCGCGGCAGATCGGCGCGTTCGAGACGGCCTCGGGCATGCGGATCGGCATCGGCCATATCGACGGATCGCTCTACGGCCGGATGGTCATCACCGATCTGGAGGTGCGCGATCCCAAGGGCGTGTTCCTTTCGGCGCACCGCCTGACGCTCGACTGGCGGCCCTTCGCCTGGCTGCTCCACAGCAAGGTCGACGTGCGCGAGCTGGCCTCGCCCGAGATACGCCTGCTGCGCCTGCCGGCGTTCAAGCCGACGCCGTCCGATCCCAATGCGCCTTTGCTCCCCGACATCGACGTGGCGGTCGGCCGCGTCGCGGTCGACCGGATCGTCATCGAGCCGCCCGTCACCGGCAAGCGGCATATTGTCCGCCTCACCGGATCGGTAGACATCGCCGATGGCCGCGCCCGCCTCACCGCCGATGCGCGCGCGCTCACCGGACCGGGCGTAGCCGGCGGCGATGTGCTCGCGCTGCGCCTCGATGCCGTGCCGGACGCCAACCGGCTGCTGATCGATGTCCGTCTCGATGCGCCCGCCGGCGGACTGGTGGACAGCTATGCCGGCCTCGGCAAGCCGCTTGCCTTTGCGATCAAGGGGCAGGGCGATTGGAAGAAATGGGATGGACGCGCGACCGGCCGGGCCGGCGACACCCCCTTGGCGGACCTGACGCTCGCCGCGCGCGATGGCCGCTTCACCGTCAAGGGCGATACGATGCCCGCCAGCCTCCTGACAGGTCCCGCTGCGCGGCTGACCGGCCCGGCGCTGGCTATCGACCTTGCGGCGACTTTGGCGGAGCGGCGCGCTGATCTCACGCTCGCGCTCCGGTCGAAGGCGCTGGCGGTCGATGCCGCCGGGCTTGTCGATCTCGGCCGCAATCGCTTCGGTAATTTCCGGCTCGCCGCGAAATTGCTCGAACCCGGATCGATCGCGCCCGATGCGCGCGGGCGCGACGTCAGCCTGTCGGCGACGCTCGACGGGCCGTTCGCCACGCCCGCCATCGCCTACAAGCTGTCGGCCGGCGCCCTCGGCTTTGGATCGGTCGGCATTGAGGGGCTGGCGGCGGAGGGCCGCGCGACGATCGACAGCGATCGCATCCTGATCCCTGTCCACGCCACCGCGCGGCGCGTCACCGGCCTGAACGCGGCGGCAGGCGGACTGCTCACCAACCTCGCGGTGGACGGCCATCTCGCCTGGTCGAAGGGCATGCTGCTGTCGGACGATCTCAAACTCAAATCGTCGAAGATCGATGCCACCGCGCTCCTCCTCGTCGATCCCGCCAAGGGGCGCTATACGGGCGCGATCAAGGGTAAGGTGAACGATTATCAGGTCGACGGACTCGGCCGGATCAGCCTCACCACCGACGCTGAACTCGTGACCGATCCGAAGGGCGGCTTCGGCGTGCGCGGCGTGTTCCGCGTCGCCACCCGCCGGCTCGACAATGCGACGGTGCAGGGCTTCCTCGGCGGCAATGCGGTGACGACCGCGCGCTTCGGCTTCACGTCGAACGGCACCGCCTCGCTCACCGGCCTCACCCTCACCGCGCCCGATTTCCGCATCCTGTCGGGCAGCGGCAGCTACAATATCGACAGCGGCCGCATCGCCTTCGAAGCGCGCGCGCAATCAGGGCAATATGGCCCGCTCGCCGTCACCGCCTCGGGCACGCTGGAACGGCCGCTGGTGAAGCTTACCGCCGCGCGGCCGGGCATGGGTGTCGATCTGCGCGCGGTGGAGGCCGAGTTGCGCGGCGTGCCGGCGGGCTATGCGGTGCGCGCGACGGGCCAGTCGGCTTATGGGCCGTTCACCGCCGATCTGCTGGTGCGCAGCGGCAAGGGGCCGCTCGCCATTGATATCCACAAGGCGCATTTCGCCGGCGTCGATCTGGGCGGCAGCATCGTCCAGGCGCCGGCGGGGCCGTTCACCGGCACGCTGGCCCTTGCCGGATCGGGCCTTAACGGCAGCATCCGCCTGTCAGCCGCGGGCGCGAACCAGCGGGCCGATGTGGACGTGACGGCAAAGGCCGCGCGGATTCCGGGCGACGTGCCGATCACGATCGGCGGCGGCACGATCCGCGCGACCGCGCTCGTCCTGCCCAAGGGGCCAAGCGTCACCGGCCGTTTCGCCTTGCAGGACGTGCGCCGCGCCGACATACTGATCGCGCGGTCGCAGGGCCGGATCGACTATCGCGACGACCATGGCACCGTGGCGCTCGTCGCCAACGGCAGCAGCGGCGCGCCCTTCGACGTCGCCGCGCAGGCTTCGCTCTCGCCGACGCGGATCGTCGCCAACGCGAAGGGCAAGGCGAACGGCATCGCCTTCCGCTTCGCCGCGCCCGCCGTCCTTACCAAAAGCGGCGCGGACTGGACGCTCCAGCCGGCGACGCTGATCCTCGACAAGGGGCGGGTGGAGTTGAGCGGCCGCTACGGCGCCGCCACCAATCTGCACGCGCGGCTCGACGATCTCGACATTTCGATGATTCAGGCGTTCGTGCCGCGCCTTGGCTTGGGCGGCAAGGCGACGGGGACGATCGATTATGCGCTGTCGGGCGGCAGCACGGTGCCCACTGCCCGCGCGCGCATCGATATTGCCCATTTCACGCGCACATCGGCCAGCGTCGTGTCGGAACCGGTGGATATCGCTCTGCTCGGCACGCTCGACGGGTCGGGCGGCGAGGCGCGCGCGCTGATCCGGCGCGGCGGCGCGGTTGTCGGCCGCATGCAGGCGCGGCTCGCCCCCTTGGGCGGCGGTGCGTCGTTGTCGGATCGGCTGTTCGCCGCGCCGCTCTCGGGCGGCATCCGCTATAACGGCCCGGCCGACGTGCTGTGGACGCTCACCGGCATTGCCGGGCAGCAGGTCAGCGGCCCGATCGCGCTCGCCGCCGATTTCGGCGGCCATCTCGCCGAACCGACGCTGACCGGCGTGGTCCGCGCCAAGACCTTGCGGTACGAGAATGAAACCTACGGCACGGTGTTGACCGATATCGCGCTCGACGGCCGCTTCACCCAGTCGCGCCTCGAAATCGCCTCGCTGACGGCCAAGGCGGGCGACGGCAGCATAAGCGCCAGCGGCACGATCGGCCTCGATGCGGCGGGCGGCTTCCCGATCAACCTGCAGGCGAAGCTCAATCATGCGCAGCTTGCGCGGAGTGATGCGCTCGGCGCGAACGTCTCGGGCACGATCGCCGTCACCAACAGCAAGGCGGCGGGCGGCCTCATCAAGGGCGATCTTTCGATATCGGAGGCGCGCTATCAGATCGTCCGTCAGGGCGCGGCCGAGGTCGCCGATCTGGAAGGGGTGCGCCGCCGCACCGATCAGCTCGCGCCGGGGGGTACAAAGCCTGCGGAAGGGCCGGCGCCCAGCAACTGGCGTCTCGATATCCGCGTGCGCGCCGACAACCAGCTCTTCGTCAGCGGCATGGGGCTGGAGGCCGAATGGGCGACCAACCTGCGCATCCGGGGCACGGCGGGCGATCCGCGCGTGACGGGCAAGCTGACGGTGGTGCGCGGCACCTATTCCTTTGCCGGCCGCCGGCTCGAATTGAGTCAGGAGAGCGAAGTGCGGTTCGAAGGCGGGCCGATCTTCGATCCCCAACTCAATCTGTCGGCGGACACGACGGTCGAGGGCGTCACCGCGACGATCAATATCGGCGGCCATGCGCAGAGCCCGGAGGTGACGTTCACCTCGACGCCGACCTTGCCGCAGGACGAGGTGCTGTCGCGCCTGCTGTTCGGCGAATCGATCACCTCGCTCTCGCCGACGCAGGCGATCCAGCTTGCCGCCGCGCTCAATTCGCTGCGCGGATCGGGCGGCGGCCTCAACCCGCTGGGCAAGCTGCGTTCGGCCACCGGCATCGATCGACTGCGCGTGCTGGGCGCGGACAAGACGGCGGGTCGCGGCACGGCGGTCGCCGCCGGCCAATATATCTCCAACGACATCTATGTGGAGGTCATCACCGACGCGCGCGGCTTCACCGCCACCCAGCTCGAAATCGCGCTGTCGAAGGCGCTTCACATCCTCAGCCAGATGGGCTCGTTCGGCGGCTCGAACGTCAGCATCCGCTACTCGAAGGATTATTAGGGGCGGGCGCGGGAAGAGCGCCCGATCCACGGCGAAAGAAAGGGGCGGCTCCCGAAGGAACCGCCCCAGCCTGATGGCCTATGGCCGGAGGGCCGAAGCCTCAGAAGCGGACGCCGAACCCGGCGAGCACCTGGTTCCGATCGAAACGCACCCGGCTGTCATTGCCGGCCAGATCGGTCGTGTTGAATGAGTTGTAGCGGGTATAATCATATTCCGCCTTCACATAGGCATGCTGGTTCAGTGCGAACTCGGCGCCCGCGCCCGCACGCCAGCCGTCGCGGTTGACATGATCCTTGATATAGTCGGTGCCGTCGCTGAACGTGCTCCTGAAGCGGCCGTTCACATAGGCGCCCTTCACATAGAGCAAAGTGCGGTCGCCGAGCTTGGTGCCGGCGCGCAGGCCGCCCTCGATTTCGCGATCCGCGCGGACGCAGCCCGATCCGGCGGCGCCGAAATCGGTGCAGGTCTTGGCGGTGGGAAGCGCGAAGCTGCCGAACGCGCCGACGACCAGCCGATCGCCGATTGGCATGTCGTAGCCGACCGCAAGGCCCGCGATGCCGCCGTCCTCATGGCTCTTGTCGCGGAAGCTCGTCCCGTCGACATTGTAGAAGGTGGTCTTCGAACCGACCCGGTCCCAGCCGCCGAATATTTCCGCGCGCGGACCGCCGAAGGTGGAGCCGACCGCCGCGCTGGCGGGGGCGGCGGTGGTGGCCGCATCGTCCTGCGCGAAAGCGGGGGTGGCGGCGGCCACAAGGCCCGCCGTGGCAATCAGGGATAGCATCTTCATGGAAAAACTCCGGTCACTGATACGCTAGGATCGCCTCTAAGGGAGATCGGGTGGCACAGCGATCAAAAGGGGATGATCGTTCCCCAAAACGCGCCCGGAGGAGCCATCGGCAAGGCTCGCGTTGCAGAAGCGCCACGGTTTCTTGCTGCCAAATGAACGAGATGGGCCGACATCACGCGCGCGTAAGGCCGGCCCTGCGCGGTTCAGCGCACCGCGTAATAGCGGAACAGCGAATGATCGGGATCGTCGCTGTCCTTGAGCTTGGGGCGGCGCTGGCCGATGCCGACGATCACGGTGCGGTTGAGCCAGCCATAAGGGCCGTCGGGCGCGCGGAAATAAGGGGTGCAGCGGAAATAGCCGGGGATGGCGGGGGCCTCGTCCTCGCTTTGGCCGGGCGCGCGCAGCGGGCCGTGCACATAGCCCAGGTTGCGGATGTAGATCGGCACGCCGTCGTCGGTCTCGATCATATAATGGGCGTTGAGTTCGACGACGCCGTCGGGGCGGACGACCGGCCAGTCGGCCCCGCTATAATCGACGAGCTTGCCGTTCAGCAGCGGCCCCGACACGGTCGATCCCTCGCCGATCGAGGTATAGCCATGGTGGAGGACGCCCGCGATCGGGCCGATCATCCAGCGTTTGTCGAAATTGATGCGGATATCGAACGCATGTTCGTAGCGAAGTTCGAGGCCGGCGTCGTTCAAATCTAGTCTCCCTGTCGAATGCGCAATTCAGAAGCCGATCGAGACGGCCTTGATCTCGGTATAGGACAATGCGCCCTCGCGGCCACCCTCGCGGCCGATGCCCGATTGCTTGAAGCCGCCGAAGGGCAGCGAGGTGGCCGGCCCGCCGCCGTTGACGATCACCTGCCCCGCCTGGATACGCCGCGCCAGCCCGTGCGCGCGGGCGATGTCCTTCGTCCAGACCTTCGCCGCGAGTCCGTAATCGGTGTCGTTGGCCAAGGCGGCGATCGCGTCGAGATCGGCCGCGTCGGCGACCGTCGTCACGGCGAGGACCGGACCGAAAATCTCGTCGCGGAACACGCTCATCCCGGGCGTGACGCCGGTCAGCAGGGTCGGCTCGACGAAGAAGCCGGGGCGTGCGATCCGCCGGCCGCCGGTGACGACCGTCGCGCCCGCCGCGCGGCCCGCCTCGATATAGCCGAGCACGCGTTCGAGCTGCGTCTCGGAGATGATCGGCCCCATATGGCTGCCCTCGTCGAGGCCATGGCCGGCGGTCACGCCCTCCATCGCCTTTGCGATCGCCGCCACCAGCCGGTCGTGCGCCCCTGCCGCGACGATCAGGCGCGTGCCCGCCGCGCAGAACTGGCCGGTCTTGAAGCAGATTTCGCGCGCGATCGCGGCGGCCGCTGCCTCGATATCGGCATCTTCCAGCACCACGATCGGCGATTTACCGCCCAGTTCCAGCGTGACGCGCTTCATGTTCCCGCCGGCCGCGGCGAGGATCGATCGGCCGACGCGCGTCGATCCGGTGAAGGAAATCTTGTTGACGTCGGGATGATCGGCCAGCGCCTGCCCCGCCTCGGCGCCGAAGCCGGTGACGATGTTGACGACGCCGGCGGGAAAGCCCGCCTCGATGATCAGCTCGCCGAGCCGGATCGCGCTCAACGGGCTCAGTTCGGCGGGCTTCAGCACGACGGTGCAGCCCATTGCCAGCGCGGGTGAAATCTTGTTCACCGCCATCAGGAAGGGCGCGTTCCATGGGGTGATCGCGCCGACCACGCCCACCGGCTCGCGCGTGATATAGGCGATGCCGGTGGCGTCGCTCGTCTGCATCGGCATCTCGCCGGTGATCTTGTCGGCCCAGCTTGCCGCGCTGCGCAGGCTGGCGATCGCCATGGCGATATCGACATGGCGCGTGGAGCCGACCGGATTGCCGCCGTCGATCGTTTCGATCGTCGCGATCTCGTCGGCATTCGCCTCGATCAGACTGGCGAGCGCCTGCAGTTTCGCGGCGCGGCCGAGCGCCGGCATGCTCGCCCAGGGGCCGCGCGTGAAGGCGGCGCGGGCCGCGCGGACGGCGCGGTCGATGTCCGCCGCCTTGCCGAGCGCCGCGCGCGACAGCAATTCGCCCGTCGCGGGATCGATGACGTCGAACGTCTCACCCGACGCCGCGTCCACCCACGCGCCGTCGATCAGCAGGCGTTGCGGACGGTTGAGGAAATCGGCGCGAAGCCGGGGCAGCAGATCGATCGTCGTCGCGGCGTTCACGTCATGATTCTCCTGAAGGGCAAGGCGAAGGCGGCGGCCCCACGCCTTCGCGGGAATAGCCGTTCTTTGTTAAATCATCAATGATCTTGCCGCTGTCAACCGGCGCGTGGGTTCAGCGCCGCGCCAGCTTCTCCGCGTCGGCCGTGCCGTCGCGCCCATAATCGTCGTCAAGGAAGGTGATGCCCTTGTCGGTCGGCTGCACGGTCAGATAGGTGAGATAGACCGGCACCGCCTTGGGCAATGCCACATTCTGCTCGGGCGCGTCCGATTGGGCCTTGAGCGGCTTGCCGAACAGCCATTTGCCGAGTTGCGCGGCATGTTCCAGCCGGACACAGCCCGAGCTGAAATGCCGCACCGTCTTGGTGAACAGGTCGCGGCTGGGCGTATCGTGCAGATAGATGCCCAGATTGTTGGGAAACATGAATTTCATCTTTCCCATCGCATTGTCGGGTCCTGGAAGCTGACGCACGCGCGGCTCGGCGCGGCCCGCCGCTACCGCCGTCCAGTCGATCGTCCCGGGTTCGAGCACCGTCGCATTGGCGCCCCAGTCGGACAGCGCCTCATAGCCCATCGCGTGCAGCGACTGCCCCTTCAGCACCTTGGGCGCGATCCGGTCCTGCACCAGGTCATAAGGCACGTTCCAGTAGGGGTTGAGGATGGCATAGCGCACCATACCCGCCAGCATCGGCGTCTGCTCGCTCGCCTTGCCGACGACGACGCGCATCGTCTGCTCCACCTTGCCGTCGTCATAGGCCCACAGCCGCGCCGAGGCGGCGTCGACGACGATATGGCGTGTCCATGGCCCCGGCAGGACGCGGGCGCGTTCGAGGTTCAGGCGGATGATCCGCTCATAATAATGCGGCCCGCGATCGAGTGCGGCGATCACCTTCTCGCCGGCAATGCCGTCGGCCGCCAGCCCATGATCGGCCTGGAAGGCGCGCAGCTTCTTCGCCAGCGCCCTGTCGAACACCGCGCCGTCGGGCAGGCCCAGCCGCTGCCGCAGCAGGCGCACGCGATTGCCCTTGTCGCCGGTCCTGAGCAGCGCGCCGGGCGGGATGTCGACATTGGGCAGCTTGTCCCATTTGGCGTCGAATTCGCCCAGCGCCGCACGCAGCTTCATGTAGAGCGGGCTCATCCAGCCGCCCTGCCCGACATAATCGGCGAAGGAGGGGGCGAGCGCCGCCAGCCGCAATATCTCGGCCTCGTCCAGCTTGCGTGGCTCCAGCTCCTTGTCGAGATAGGTGATCTTCACCGACGGCGCGCGACGCACGTCGGCGATATAGTCGGCCAGCGTCCGGGACAGCTTCAGCTCGGCCTTGGCCAGCGCTTCGGGCGTGCCCTCTTCGCTGGCGGCCTTGACGAGATCGCGCAGCTTGTCGGGATCGTATCGATCGGGCTTGAGCCCGTCGAGGTCGGCGCTCGCCAGCAGCGCGATGAACGCGTCCGCTTCGGGCCCGATCTTGCCCTTGTGCACCCATAAGGGCCAGAAACCGCGTGTTCGGTAGAATTTCTTGACATCACCGCCGGCCGAGGCGCGCACCGCCTTGGCGACGCTTTCCATCGATGGCGCATCGGCGCGCGCCGCCGCCGGCATCAGCGCCAGGGCGAACGCCAGCAGAGCCCAGCTTGCGAAGGGATGGGGTCGGGCGCGGCTCCGCCGCGCCCGAGAATGGGAAATTAGCCTCGCTCCCCGGAACGGCTGGGCGGAGGAGGCGGCGGAGGAGGTGGGCATGGCGGGGCCTGGAACGCGTGATAGACTCCATCGGAAGTATAATAGCCATCGGCGATGCCGTCACCGTTCCTGTCGGCGGCGACGGTGCCCGATATCGCGCCTACCCCGACGGGCGGCGCGGGCGCCACCGGTTCGTCATGCGTGGTCGCGCAGGCGCCGAGCGCGAGCGGCCCGACCACCATAAGGGCCAGTTTCACACGTCTCATCTCTCTCTCCCCGAGATAGGGCGGGCCTTCGCCAGCCCACCGGGGAAACCCAACGCGCTTCGGCCGACATCGTTCCACGCGAGAAACGGCGCCGCCCCGCAACGATCCTTCCGCAAGCTGCGGGGAGGGTCCGTCCGGTACGTGAAACGGGGCGTGATCGCGCCGGGCGGGGCCTTCCCCTCGCGCCGGATTTGGGGATATGGCGGGGGCGCCGACCCTTGTTCGAGGAAGCGCCGAACCCATGCAGTTGCACGACGTCCGCACCTATAAGTCCGCCGAACCGCTGGCGCGGGAGGATCAGCTTGCATGGAAGCTCGCCGCCGTCGCCACCGATCCGGTGCCGGCCGATCCCGACGTCGCCGAGATGATCGGCAATCGGATCATCGACAATGCCGCCGTCGCCGCGGCCTCGCTCGCGCGGCACCCGATCCGCTCGGCGCGCGCACAGGCGCTGGGGCATCGGATGGCGCATGGCGCGTCCTTGTTCGGGCTTGCCGACACAAAGGTCAGCCCCGAATGGGCGGCGTGGGCGAACGGCGTCGCGGTGCGCGAGCTTGATTTCCACGACACCTTCCTCGCCGCCGAATATAGCCACCCCGGCGACAATATCCCGCCGATCCTCGCGGTGGCGCAGGCCAAGGGCCTTGACGGGCAGGCGCTCGTGCGCGGGCTCGCCGCCGGCTATGAGATCCAGGTCGATCTGGTGAAGGGCATCTGCCTGCACGAGCATAAGATCGATCATATCGCCCATCTCGGCCCCTCGGCGGCTGGCGGCATCGGCGCGCTGCTCGGCCTGTCGACCGAAATCACCTATCAGGCGATCCAGCAGGCGTTGCACGTCACCACCACGACGCGCCAGTCGCGCAAGGGCGAGATTTCGTCCTGGAAGGCCTTCGCCCCCGCCTTCGCCGGCAAGATGGCGATCGAGGCGGTCGATCGCGCGATGCGCGGCGAAGGTGCGCCCTCCCCGGCCTATGAGGGCGAGGACGGCTTCATCGCCTGGCTGCTGTCGGGGCCGGAGCATGTCTATCAGGTGCCGCTGCCCGCGCCCGGCGAGGCGAAGCGCGCGATCCTTGACACCTATACCAAGGAGTATTCGGCCGAATATCAAAGCCAGGCGCTGATCGATCTCGCCCGCCGGATGGGGCCGAAGATCGGCGATCTCTCGCAGATCAAGGAAATCCTGATCCGCACCAGCCATCACACGCACAATGTGATCGGCACCGGCGCGGGCGATCCGCAGAAGATGGACCCGAACGCCAGTCGTGAGACGCTCGATCATTCGATCATGTATATCTTCGCGGTCGCGTTGCAGGACGGCGGCTGGCATCATGTGAAGAGCTATGCGCCCGAACGCGCGCGCCGGCCCGACACCGTCGCCCTGTGGCACAAGATCGAGACGGTCGAGGACCCGATCTGGACCGCGCGTTACCATGCCCGTGGCGCCGACATGGCGTTCGGCGGGCAGGTGATCGTGACGATGGCGGACGGCCGGGTGATCCAGGACGAGCTGGGCGTGGCCGATGCGCACCCGCTGGGTGCCCGCCCGTTCACGCGGCCGCGCTATGTCGAGAAATTCCGCACGCTGGCCGAAGGCGTCATCGGCGTGGAAGAGCAGGACCGGTTCCTCGCCTTGGTCGAGCGTCTGCCCGCGCTCACCGCCGCCGAGGTCGCCGCGCTCAACCTTGTCGCGCCGCGCGAGGCGCTGGGCGCGGAGGTGCCCGTCGGGATTTTCTGAAAAAGAGGAAGGGGAGAGAATGGCCGAAGGGTTCAAGCCCAAGAAATCGGTGGCGCTGTCGGGCGTTCCCGCCGGCAACACCGCGCTCAGCACCGTCGGGCGGAGCGGCAACGATCTCCACTATCGCGGTTACGACATCGTGGAGCTGGCCGAGGCGAGCGAGTTCGAGGAGATCGCCCACCTCCTCGTCCATGGCAGCTTGCCGACGGCGGCCGAACTTGCCGCCTACAAGACGAAGCTTCGTCGCCTGCGCGGCCTGCCCGAGGCGGTGCGCCGCGCGCTGGAGGCATTGCCCGCCGCCGCGCATCCGATGGACGTGATGCGCACCGGCGTCTCGGCGCTCGGCTGCGCGCTGCCCGAGGCGGCCGATCATAATCTGGCGGGTGCGCGCGATATTGCCGATCGGTTGATCGCGTCGCTCGGATCGATGCTGCTCTATTGGTATCATGTCGCGCATCACGGCCGCCGGATCGAGGTGGAGAGTGACGACGACAGCATCGGCGGCCATTTCCTCCATCTGCTCCATGGCGCGCCGCCGCCCGCCAGCTTCGTGCGGGCGATGCACGTCTCGCTGATCCTCTATGCCGAGCATGAGTTCAACGCCTCCACCTTCACCGCGCGCGTGATCGCAGGCACGGGATCGGACATGTTCTCCGCCGTCTCGGGCGCGATCGGTGCGCTGCGCGGCCCCAAGCATGGCGGCGCGAACGAGGTCGCCTTCGACATCCAGCAGCGTTACGCCTCCGCGGACGAGGCGGAGGCCGATATCCGCCGCCGTGTCGAGGCGAAGGAGATCGTCATCGGCTTCGGCCATCCGGTCTACACCGTGTCCGATCCGCGCAACGCGATCATCAAGCGCGTCGCGAAGCAGCTCGCCGGGGAGAGCGGCCAGACGAAGCAATATGCGGTCGCCGATCGGATCGAGGCGGTGATGATGGACAGCAAGAAGATGTTCGCCAATCTCGATTGGTTCAGCGCCGTCAGCTATCATCTGATGGGCGTGCCCACCGCGATGTTCACGCCGCTCTTCGTCATCGCCCGCACCGCCGGCTGGGCGGCGCATGTGATCGAGCAGCGGCAGGACAACAAGATCATCCGCCCCTCCGCCAACTATGTCGGCCCGGAAAACCGCCCCTTCGTGCCGCTTGCGCAACGTGGCGCGTGAACAAGTCCCTCCCCCTTCAGGGAAGGGGAAGGGTTATCGTTTAGAGGAAGCGTTATGCCTTATCTGATCGCAGACGAGCTTCCCCGCGAAAGCGCCGGCCGGCGGTTTCGCGCGCTGCTCGATCGGCCGGGCATCCTGCAGCTTCCCGGCGCGCATAACGGCATGGCGGCGTTGCAGGCGAAGGCGGCGGGTTTCGATGCGCTCTATCTCTCGGGCGCGGCGATGACGGCGTCGATGGGGCTGCCCGATCTCGGCATCATCACGGTGGACGAGGTGGCCTTCTTCATCCGCCAGATCGCGCGCGCGGCGGGCCTGCCGCTGCTGGTGGACGGCGACACGGGCTATGGCGAGGCGCTGAACGTCATGCACATGGTCCGCACCTTCGAGGAAGCGGGCGCGGGCGCGGTGCATCTGGAGGATCAGCTTCTTCCCAAGAAATGCGGCCATCTCAACGACAAGAAGCTGGCCGATGCGCGCGACATGGCGGCGAAGGTGGCGGCGGCGGCAAAGGCGCGGCGCGATCTCGTCATCGTTGCGCGCACTGACGCGGCGGCCAGTGAGGGGCTGGACGGCGCCATCGCCCGCGCGAAGCTTTATATCGAGGCGGGCGCCGACGCGATCTTCCCCGAGGCGCTCACCGATCTCGCCATGCTGCGCGCCTTCGCCGAGGCGATGCCGGGCGTGAAGCTGCTCGCCAACATGACCGAATTCGGCCGCACCCCCTATCAGACGGCGGCCGAATTTCAGGCGCTGGGCTATGCGATGGTGATCTGGCCGGTGTCGTCGCTGCGCGTCGCGAACAAGGCGCAGGAACGGCTCTATGCCGCGATCCGGCGCGACGGCGGTCCCCAGGCGATGATCCCCGAGATGCAGACCCGCGCCGAGCTTTACGAGACGATCGGCCTCGCCGATTATGAGGCGCTCGACGCCTCGATCGTGAAAACCGTCCTGCCCGGCGGATGAAAATGGTACGCGCGCGGGGGGTGCGGTAAGGGCGGGGCATGACCCTGACGAGCATCGACCTGTGGATCGGCAAGACGCTGTTCCTGCCGCCCATCATAAAATTCTGCCAGATGACGCGGCAGAGCCAGTTCGCCGTCTCTCGCCTCTTCTGGTTCGTCGCCGCGCTCGACGGCTTCTATCGCGCGGACACCTTGCTCTCCTCGGTGCTGTTCGGCGGCGTCAGCCTCGTGATGATGGTGACGGCGGCGTTGCGCGCCGACATGCCGACGCGCAGCTCGCTCTTCTTCCGCATGCTGGCGATCCTCCTCCTCGTGCTCGACATATTGAAGGGCTTTTCGACCGGCGAGTGGGCCGGCATCGAATTCTGGATTCTCGTGCTGATCGCCGAATATGCCGCGACGATCCGCACGCTTCCGCCCGCCGAGACGAAGAAGAAAGCGCGCGCAGCGGCCGAGGCGCGCGCGCCCTGATCGAATATCGGCCTGCCATAGCGCATTCTCCTTCGCCCCCGCCTTCTATATGCTCGCCCTGACAGACAGGGAGGAACAAGCCGATGCGGCAATTATGGGGCAAGACCGCGCTTGTGACCGGGGGCGCCAGCGGCATCGGCTTCGGCATGGTCGAAGCCTTTCTGGACGAGGGCATGAACGTCGTCGTCGCCGACGTGCGCGACGATCATCTCGATGCCGCGCGCACCGCGCTGGGCGTGCCGCGCGGCGACGTCCTCCTCCTCAAGCTCGACGTGACCGACCGGCAGGCGATGGCCCGCGCGGCCGATGCGGTCGTGAAGCATTTCGGCAAGCTGCACATCCTGTGCAACAATGCCGGCGTCGGCCAGCTTTCGGGGCCGTTCAACACCAGTTGCGACGATTGGGACTGGAGCCTCGACGTCAATCTCACCGGCGTCTTCAACGGCATCCACAGCTTCCTGCCGCTGATCGCCGCGCATGGCGAGGGTGGGCATATCGTCAACACGGCGTCGGTGGCGGCGATGCTGCCGGGCGGCTTCACCTATGCCGCCACCAAGTCGGCCGTGCTGGGGCTGACCGAATCGATGGCGGCGGAGCTGGCCGAACATGGGATCGGCGCGACCTGCCTGATGCCGGGCCCCGTCCGCAGCAATATCCACGAGGTAGGCAAGCTCAGGCCCGCGCGTTTCGGGGAGGCGGGCGATCCCGCGTTCGAGGCGGAGCTGGCGCGCCGTGAGGCCCCCGATCACTGGATGGAACCGATCGTCGTCGGCCGGATGATCGTCGACGCGATCCGCCGCAACCTGCTGTTCGTCTTCACCCACAAGGAGTTTCGCGAAGGCATCGCCCGGCGCTTCGAGGCGATCCTCGCCGCCGTGCCGCCCGGCGATTCCACCGAGGAAGATAAAGCCCGCATCGGCTTCCCCGTCCGCAACCCGATCTACGACCGCCTGACCGAGGAGCCGCCCGCAAGCGGCGAACCGCGAACAAGCGCCGGGCAGCCGAGTAAGTAGTTTCGCGGCGCCGCTTAATGCGCTTCCCCCCACACCAGCCCCCTCTGTCATCCCCGCGCAGGCGGGGATCCATAAACGCCACGCTTACGGCCTTTCTGCGTCACCAGTGCCTATGGATTCCCGCCTGCGCGGGAATGACGGGGTAGGGGAGGTGATGCACCGCCAGCCTCTCCCGTCATTCCGGCGAAGGTCGGAATCCACGGGCGGCGGCTCGCCCGATAACGAGGCGAGCCGCATCCATGACCTCCGACTTTCGTCAGGGCGACACGAAAGGAAGACGCCCCCAACACCCCAATTCCGCTCTGCCGCTCAGTCCTGATCCGGCGCGCCTGGCGGAAAGAGCCGCCGATAGGGGCGCGCGTCCTCGATCGCGCGGGCGAAGGAGGGGCGCGCATTCAGCCGCTGGCGATAGGCGCGGACGTTGGGAAAGGCCTCGCCGATCGGATGCACCCAGTCGGCATAGAAGAGCGAGGGCGCCGCCGCGCAGTCGGCGAGGCCGAATGCCCCCGCCGCCCATTCGCGCGCCTCCATATGCCGGTCGAGCCAGGCGAAGGCGGTATCGAGCATCGCATGGGCATCGGCCACGCCCACCGGATCATGGCTGTCCCCGGCGCGCAGCGAATCGGCTACGATCTTCTGCACCTGCGCATGGATGTAATTGTCGAAGAAGCGGTCGAGGAAGCGAGCCTCCAGCGCGGCGGCGGGGTCGACCGGGATCATGCGTGCCGGGCCGGGATGATGGATATCGAGATGCTCGATGATGATCGTCGCCTCGGCGATGCTCCTGTCGCCGTCGACAAGCAGCGGGAAACGCCTGATCGGCCAGAGCGCCCCGAACGTCTCCGCCGCCTCCGCATCCTGTCCGTCGAGCAGGCGGAAGGTGAAAGGCGTGCCATTCTCGTACAGCGAGATCAGCGCCTTGTGGCAGTAGGAGGAGAAGGGATGGCCGTAGAAGAGGAGCGCCATCGGTTCAGCCCTCCGCCGCCGCTTCGATCGCGGCGATGTCGATCCGTTTCATCTCCATCATCGCCGCCATCGCACGGCCCGCCTTCGCGCGGTCGGGGCCGGCGAGCAGTTCGGTCATCCGGCGTGGCACGACCTGCCAGGACAGGCCGAAACGGTCTTTCACCCAGCCGCATTGCTCCGCCTCCGGGTGCGCCGACAGCGCGTTGCTCAGCCGCTCGATCTCTTCCTGATCGTTGCAGTGGATCTGGAAACTCACCGCTTCGTTGAAGGTGAAATAGGGGCCGCCGTTCAGGCCCACGAAGCGTTGCCCGCCGAGGGTGAACAGCACCGTCAGCACGTCGCCGGCCTTGCCGCTCGGATAGTCGATCGGCGAGCGGACGACCTCCTCGATCCGGCTGTCGGGCAGCAGCGAGGTGTAGAAGGCGGCCGCCTCCTCGGCATTGCCGTCGAACCACAGGCAGGGTGTGATCTTGTCGATCATCGATGCTCTCCCCAGAGCATTTTCAAGTCAGGCGGCATCGCCTGACGACTCGGAAAATGCGGCACATTCCACCAGAGCATTTTCAAGTCAGGCGGCATCGCCCGACACTTCGGAAAATGCCGCACACTCTACGACAAGCGCGGGCCGGTGAGCGCGAACAGCGCGCCTTGCGGGTCTGTCGCCTGGATGGTGAAGCCGCCGCCGGGCACTTCGTGCGGCCCATTGACGACGCGTCCGCCCTTCGCCTCGATCGTCCGGACGGCGGCATCGATGTCGGCGACGGCGAAATAAGCGAGCCAGAGCGGGCGCCGCGACGCCGGATCGTTCATCATCCCGCCCGCCATCGCGCCGTCGATCGCGAAGAGCTGGTAAGTGCCCATCGGCCCCATGTTCATCGCCTGATCCTTCGTCCAGCCGAAGCGCGCGGCGTAGAAGGCGAAGGCGCTCTCCCAATCGCTGGTGCGCAATTCGTGCCAGGCGGCATGGCCGGGCGCGTCATGGGCGAGCGGCGGCAGGTCGGGCATCTCGCGCGGGAAGGGGGCGAGCAGCAGGAAGATCGCGCCTTGCGGGTCGGCGGCGACGGCGAAGCGGCCGATCGTGGGAATGTCGCGTGGCTCGACATGGATCGTGCCGCCCGCCGCGCGGATCGCCTCCGCCTCGGCATCGACGTCGTCGACGCCGATATAGCATGCCCACCAGGGGCCGGCGATGCGCTCGCCTTCGCTTTGGCGGCGCATTCCGCCCGCCGCGCGGTCGCCGGCGATGAAGTTCAGATAGTCGCCGCCCTCGGCATAGGGCCGGGCGGTCCAGCCGATTACCGCGCCGTAGAAATCGGCCGCGGCATCGGTGTCGGTGGTGTTCAGATCGTGCCAGATGAAGTTCGCCATCCTTCGCTCCTTTCAGGCTGCGGCGGCGTTGCCGCCGGTCGCGGCGGCCACGTCCATCCAGGCGAATTCGAGGACATGGCCGTCGGGGTCCTCGACGCTGCGGCCGTACATGAAGCCATGGTCCTGCGGCGGACGGAAGTCGCCCGCGCCCCCGGCGGCGGCGATCGCGCTCTCGGTCAGTTCGTCCACGCCCGTCCGGCTTTCGGCCGACAGGCAGATGAGCACCTCAGTCGCCTGTCGCGCGTCGGCGATCGGGCGCGCGGTGAAGGTCGCGAAATAATCGCGGCTCAGCAGCATGATGGCGATCGTGTCGGAAAAGACCATCATCGCCGCCACATCGTTCGAAAAATGCGGGTCCTTCCGGCCGCCGATCGCTTCGTAGAAAGCGGTGGATTTCGCCAGATCGGCGACAGGCAGGTTCACGAATATCATTCTGGGCATCGTCTCTCTCCCTGCGGGGATGAATCGAGCGTCCGGCCTGTTTTGCGGCGATTCGTCTTGACTTTTTACGTTGATATCAACATATCTCGGACATGTCAAAGGCCGTTCCGTTCGAAACGACGATCGAAGTCCGCGATAGCTGTCTCTGCCTCCATACGCAGCGCGCCGCCCGCGCGCTGGCCCGCCGCTTTGATGAGGCGCTACGCCCGCTGGGCCTTACCAGCGGCCAATTCTCGCTGCTGATGGCGCTGAACCGGCCGAAGCCGCCCGCGATGGGGCCGGTGGCGGAGGTGCTGGCGATAGACCGCACGACGCTCACCGCCGCTCTGAAGCCGCTTCAGCGCAAGGGATTCGTCGCGATCGAGGCCGATCCCGCCGATCGCCGCAGCCGCCTGCTGATGCTGACCGGAGCGGGGCGCGAGGCGCTTGCCGCCGCCGTCCCCGTCTGGCGCGCGCTTCATGCCGCGATCGAGGCGGCGTTGCCCGATGCCGATGCGCTGCGCGAAGGGCTACGCCGGCTCGCCTGAGTTTCAGCCCGGCGCGGGCAGGCCGAACTGGCCGAAGGTGAAGGTGTGCCGTTCGTTCGATGGAAAGGCGGCGAAGGCGGTCAGCCGTCCTGCTTCGTAGCGGAAGTGCCAGCTTTGGGCGACGCGCGGCGTGGCGCTGGCGAAGCCCGCGGGATCGAGCAAGGCGAGATTCGCGCCGTGCGCCGGATCGCGCGCCGATGTGTAGCGTATCGCCTGCGCGCCGATGTGTCGTGCCTCGTCGGCAAGCCGCTGGCAGGCGCTATAGTCCGCCGGATCGGTCCACAGCATCTGGCGACGGGCGAAGGGCGCTGCGGTCAGGTCGATCGCCCGGTCGACCGCGACGCGAATCGAAAAAGCGGTATGCTCGGTCGTGCTCGACGGCGGCACGAAGCCCGGCGAGCGCGAGAAGAAGAGCAGGCGCCAATAGGCCGTTTCGGCGATCGCGGTCGCCACGGCTTCGGAGGCGTAGAAGATGCCCGGCCGCGCATCCGCGCGGCGAAAGCGCGACGCCTTGGCATGGCCGTAGCGGAACGGTGTCGCGAGCAGATAATGGAGCCCGCGCGCGGCGGGCGGCACCGTCGGCTTCACCTCCTCGACCAGTTCCTCCAGCAGCGCCTGATCGTCCGCGCTCGTCGTCAGCCGGTTGGTGGAGATGCGATGCTGTGCCTCGACCAGCCGCCAGACCGTCGCCGCATAGCGTTTGAGGTCGGCGGGTTCGGGCGCCGTTTCAGACCTGCGCGCGATGGTCGTCGACATAATCGGCAACGGCGGTAAGGCCGCGAACGGTGCGGATCAGGTCGATCGGCCGGCCGTCGAGATCGAGATTGGCGGTGCGCAGCCAGGCGGTCGCCGCTGCGTCGTTGCTGCCCATCAGCGCGTCGAGGCTGCGAAAAAGGCGCACGAGATACTGGCCCAGTTCAAACGCCTTGTTCGACCGGTCGAGCCGGACGCTGCCCGCGCGCAGCCGCGACGCGGTGGCGGGCGAGAGGCCGAGGATCGCGCCCAATTGCTCGTTCGTCAGCTTCCAATAGGCCGCGACGCGGCCCACCGCTTCGGACAGCACCCGATCCTCGCTTGCCTGCCTTTGTGCCAGAGCCGTCGCCACACCGTTCTCCTGAACGAAGTTTATCTCCATCATTCATAGGAACGATCGACCCAAAAAGCAAGTTTGACCCTCCTAACCCTCCTCACCGGGCAGCGTCACCTCGTCCCCCAACGTCTCGCGCAGATAGAGCCGGCCGATGAGCACATAGGCGACCACCAGCAGCGGCGCGGCGAAGAACAGGCCGAACGTGCCGAAAACATAGCCGAAGCCCAGTATCGCGAACAGCGTCACCGCCGGCGGGATCGAGACGACCTCGCGCTGCACGAACGGGGTCAGGAAGTTCGACTGGACGAGGCGCACGACAGCATAGGTCGCCAGCACGCCCACGATCGGCCCGCCGCCCGCCAGCGCGATGATGATCGCCGGCACCATCGCCAGCGTCGGCCCGACATAAGGGATGAACTCCGATAGCCCCGCAAGCAGCCCCAACGCAGCCGCGGATTCGAGGCCCGACAGCCACAGGCCCGCGCCCACCAGCAGGCCCATGCTGCTCATCAGCACCAGTTGCGTCAGCAGCCACAGGCGCAGCGCACGCCCCGAATCGTCGAGCGCATCGGCCATTACCCCGCGATAGGCCGGCGGCGTCAGGCGGATCAGGCCGGCGCGGTACAGGCGCGGCTGCGCGGCGATGAACAGCGCACCGACGAGGATGATGAGGAAGTTGAGCGCGATCTCCGTCGCGCCAAAGCTGATCGAGGCGGCGATGGTCGCGATCCGGCTGCCGCCCGCGAGGTTACGCAACCCGTCGACCAGCATCCGGCCGAGCGCGGTTTCCGAAAGGTCCGCCTGCACCCGCTGCCAGTCGCGCGGTAACTGGTCCGTCAAGATGCCGATCTGGTCGCTAAGCTCGGCGTCGAACAGCCAGCCGGCGAGTCCCAGCGCTGCGAACAGCAGGGAGATCGCGATTCCCAGCCCCACGGCGCGTGACAGCCGGCTGTGCGCGGCGATCCCGTCAGCGACCGCCGAGAGCAGGACCGCCCCCGTGGTCGCGCCGAACAGGAGCAGCAGCAGATCGGTCAATCGATAGAGAAAGATGGCGAGCGCGATCAGCAGCAGGACGCCCGCGGCACGGCGCAGGAAACGCAGGTCGTGCTCGTCGGGCGTCAGCCTTGCCATGCCCGTCACTGCACCGTCGGCAGCGCCTTCCGGCAATCATCCGCGCATTCGCGGCACATCTCGGCGCAGAGGCGGCAATGCGCATGCTCGTGCCGCGCGCATTCCTCGGCGCACAGCTCGCAGGTGCGGATGCAGGTTGCCAGCATCGTACGCAGCACTTCGGCGTTCCGGCCGGTGCGGCGCATCGCCAGCCGCGTCGTCGCCTCGCACACGTCGGCGCAATCGAGGCAGGTGCGGATGCATTGCCGCATGTCCATCGATTCGGCGGAGCACGCATCGGCGCAGGACGTGCACATCGCCGCGCAGAACATCGCGTGGCGCGCGGCGGTGGCGAGCGCTTCATTGGGGTTTCCGGCTACGTCCGGGTGAAGGGCCAGCATCTTCTCAAGCGACATGGGCGTTTCCTTTCGTGACGGTTCCGGCTGAACGTGCCGCACGCCGAACTGTTCAGCCGATCCGATCGCGGGGGGCACAGAGCAGCCGCTCAACCGTTGATAGGAAGAGAGGAAGATGGCCATGCCGACAGCCGGATGCGAACGTGAATGGAGCAAACTGGAGCTGGATACGCTCCAGAGTCTCGATGCCGCGGGTGAAGCCCCCGAAGGGATCGCCGGGCGGCTCGGCCGTGACCCGGCCGAGATCGTCGAGCGGCTGGCGATAGTCCGCGCGCGCGATGGAGCGGTGCCCGTCGGCGAGGAACGCGACCCGAATTTCGGGCTAAACGGCGAATAGCCGCACAGCAAGGGAGACAGTGATGCCTGATCAGCAGCCCAATAATCTCCCCAAGGATCGCGCGCCCACGCCGCGTGACAAGGAGCGGGCGGCGCGCCAGACCAACGAGGAAAGCGATCGTCCTCCTGACGGCGGCGGGCTGGGCGGTCATGCGGCCGTCAAAAACGACCGCGCCGCGCGGCGCGGCCAATCGGGCACTGCGCCCAACGCGCCGATTGACGTGCCCACGCCTGAAGAGGCGGTGGAGAAAGGCCGACCCTCGGCAACACCACCCCGGCCGGAGCGCCCCGCGTCGCCCTGATTGCAGGAGAAGAAGGATGAAATACCCCAACGCCCCCCATTATTCTGGCCGCCAGGCGCGCGGCGGAGAGATCATCCTGCGCACGCCCGCGCGGCGAATGATCTTTCTGGCGGGCCTTGCCGGGATCGTGATCCTGGCGCTGATTCTCAGCTTCGCCTGAGCCGGACAGGAAGCGCGCCATGGCCAAGGCGGACATCCAGCGCGGCAATATGGTCGATCGCCAGCTCGTCGCGCGTGGCATCTGCGACAGCCATGTGATCGACGCGATGCGCCATGTGCCGCGCGAGGCATTCGTCGCGCCCGAACTCACCGAATTTGCCTATGAGGACGCACCGCTGCCGATCGAGGCGGGGCAGACGATCTCGCAGCCCTATATAGTCGCGCTGATGATCGAGGCTGCCGGGGTCACGCCCGGTGACGACGTGCTCGAGATAGGAGCGGGATCAGGCTATGCCGCCGCCGTGCTCGGCCGCATCGCCGGGAAGGTGCGCGCGATCGAGCGGCATGAGGCGCTGGCGCATGCCGCGCGCGATCGGATGGCGCGGCTCGGCTATGACAATGTCGAGATAAAGGCCGGCGACGGCACCTATGGCTGGCCCGAAGCCGCGCCGTTCGATGCGATCCTGGTCGCCGCCGGCGGGCCTGAGGTGCCTGCGCCGCTGCGGGGGCAACTGGCGATCGGCGGACGGCTCGTCGTGCCGGTGGGTGAAGCGGACGAGCAGACGCTGATCCGCGTCACCCGGCTGGGCGAAGACCAATATCGGGAGGAGGATCTGGGCGCGGTGCGCTTCGTGCCGCTGATCGGCGCGTATGGCTGGGAGGATCAGGAGGGCGAAAAGCCCGCAGAAAGGCGCGCTTTGCCGGACTTGATCGCTGACGCCGCCGAGCCGCTGCCCGATTTCGACGATCCCGCTTTCGGCGCGATTTTCGACCGGTTCGCCGACGCGCGGATCGTGCTCCTGGGAGAGGCGAGCCACGGCACCGCCGAATTCTATCGCGCCCGCGCGGCGATCACGCGCCGGTTGATCGAGGCGCATGGCTTTACCATCGTCGCGGTCGAGGCCGACTGGCCCGATGCCGCGGCGATCGACCGCCATGTGCGCCACAAATCATCCCAGTCCGACGCCGAGCCCGTCTTTCAGCGCTTCCCTACCTGGATGTGGCGCAATACCGATGTCGATGCCTTCATCGCCTGGCTGCGCGACTATAATGCCGATCGCCGGCCGGAATGGCGCGCGGGTTTCTATGGGCTCGACCTCTACAATCTGAACGGATCGATCCGCGCGGTGATCGACTATCTCGATCGGGTGGACCCCGAAGCGGCGGCGATCGCGCGCGAACGCTATGGCTGCCTGACGCCGTGGCGCAGCGATCCGGCGAGCTACGGGCGGATGGCGCTCAACGAAGGCTTCGCGCGTTGCGAGGAGGCGGTAGTCGGACAGTTGCGCGACCTGTTCGCCAAGGCGCGCGACTATGCGGCGAAGGATGGCGACGATTTCCTCGACGCGGCGCAGAACGCGCGCCTCGTCGCCAATGCCGAAACCTATTATCGCGTGATGTATTATGGCGGCGCGGAAAGCTGGAACCTGCGCGACACGCACATGTTCGAAACGCTCGAACTGCTGTTGCAGGCGAAGGGCGAGGAGGCGAAGGCGGTCGTCTGGGCGCATAACAGCCATATCGGCGACGCGCGCTATACCGAGATGGGCAGCGCGCGCGACGAGTTGAACATCGGCCAGCTCTGCCGCGAACATCATGGCGAGGATGCGTGCCTGATCGGCTTCGGCACGCATGGCGGCACCGTCGCCGCCGCGACCGACTGGGATGGACCGATGGAGGTGAAGCGCGTCAACCCCTCGCGCCCCGACAGCTATGAGCGCCAATGCCATGACAGCGGCGTCGCGCGCTTCCTCCTCGATCTGCGCGAGGGCGAGCGGGAGGCGGCGCGCGCGGCGCTGATGCAGCCGCGCCTCGAACGGTTCATCGGCGTGATCTACCGGCCCGATACCGAACGCTGGAGCCATTATTCGACGGCCGTCCTGCCGCGCCAGCTGGACGCCTGGGTCTGGTTCGACGAAACCACGGCGGTGACGCCGCTCCCCGCCCGGCAGCGGGCGGGTGCGGAGGAAACCTATCCGTTCGGCCTGTGAATTTCAGGAGGCGCGCGCGCGCGGCAAGGGCGTCACGCAAGAGGCCAGCGGGGCGAGCCTGCCCGGCTCGCTTTCGAGGAGACAGCCCGCGCGGTTCGCCTTGGCGCGATAGAGGGCGGCATCGGCGCGCCCCATCAGCGCATGAAGATCGGTCGATCCCTGCTCGCATGCGGCGATGCCGACGCTGACGCCGACGCTTTGTGACTGCTGCCCCGGTGCGCAGCTTTGCCGTCCGATCGTCGAGGCGATCGTCTGACCGAGCCGCAAGGCGGCATTGCGGTTGCAGGGCGACAGGATGATGAACTCGTCACCCCCGATCCGCGCGATGCTGTCCTTCGGCCCGACAATCGCACGCAGGCTGCCGGCGACGTTTTTCAGCAACTCGTCGCCTGCCGCATGGCCATAGCGGTCGTTGACCCCCTTGAAGCCGTCCAGATCGAGATAGAGCAGCGCGCAGGGACCCGAAGTCGCCTGCATCGCCTCGAACTGTTGTTGCAGGCCCGTCCGGTTGAGCAAGCCGGTCAGGTCGTCATGGCGCGCGCGGTGGCGGTTGTCCGCTTCGGCGCGCATCGTCGCGACCAGCATGCGGTTCAGCCGGAAAGCGGCGATCGTCATGCTGACGAGATAGGCGGGTATCTGCAGCGCGACGATCAGCAGCGTCTTCTGACCCGACAATACCGCCGCGACGGCGCAGGGGCCGAGGCTGAGCAGGATCATCACCGCGACGAGGCGCGGCGCGGCGAAGTTGCGGAAGGCGATGCCGCCCACCATCGCGGCGGCCGAGAGACAGGCGAGCGTCGCGGCCACCCAGTCGCCGCTCAGCACGCTGATGAACGAGCCATAGCCGACGCTCGCCGCCCACAGCACGCCGAGCGCGATATAGAGATCGGTCGCGGTCCTGCCGCCGCGCGCCGCCGCGCGCCGATCGCGGACCAGCACCGCCAGCCGCACCAGGCAGCAGGCAATCTCCACCGCCACCCAGAGCGCAAAGGCGCGAGAGGGATGGCGTTGCCAGATCAGCAGCGCCACCGCGATCGTGTTGATCACGCCCCCCGCGAAGATCGGAAGCGTGCCGTACAGGCTTTCGACGAGCGCGCTCCGCAGATTGGCCGGCACGTCGGCGTCGGCCTTGAGCAGCCATCCCGCCACGCGCCCGCGGGGGGGAGTGAAGGCCATGGTCTGGGTGGTCACCGGCGTCCAGTCTCGGTTAGGCGGATTGCCCGCGCATGGGCTTGCCGGCATTTCGGGCAAAGGTCCTAATGAACTTTTAATGTTCCCCGGTCGATACGGTCTGCCCCCTGTTCCTGCCAGCCTTCGCGCGGTACGGCGCGCCCGTGGCAAAGGAGCAGAGTATCGACACCCCGCCCCCCAAGGTACGGACCGTCGCGCTCATCGTCGCAAGCACGATGTTCATGTCGCAGCTCGACGGCGCGGTGCTGGCAACGGCGCTGCCCGATATCGGCGCCGATTTCGGGGTGTCGCCGATCCGCCTCAGCCTCAGCATCACCATCTATCTGATGGCGCTCGTCGCGCTGTTGCCGGCGAGCGGCTGGATTGCCGAGCGGTTCGGCGCGCGCAACGTCTTCCTGATCGCGATCGCGATCTTCACCGGCGCCTCGGTGCTCTGCGCGGCGAGCACCAGCTATTGGGCCTTCATCGGCGCGCGGGTGATCCAGGGAGCGGGGGCGTCGCTGATGACGCCGGTGGGCCGCCTCGTCCTGCTGCGCACGACGCCGAAGAGCGAACTGGTGGCGGCGATGACGATCTCGACGATGCCGATGCTGCTCGCGCCCACCTTCGGCCCGCCGCTTGGCGGCTTCATCGTCACCTATATGAGCTGGCCGTGGATATTCCTGCTCAACGTGCCGATCGCGGTGGTCGCGATGCTGTGCATCTGGCGGATGATCCCCGACCTGCGCGAGGCCGAGCAGCGGCCGCTGGACCTGATCGGCCTGCTGTTGCTGAGCGGCGCGCTGCTCGGTCTGCTCGCGGGCCTCGACCAGCTCGCCGCACCGGGGGGCATGGCCTTGGGTGTCGCGCTGCTGGCGGGAGGTGTCGTCGCCTCCTTCTTTTCGCTGCGTCACCTCAGCGGCCATCCGCACGCGATCGTGCCGCTCGACGCGTTGCATGACGCCACCTTCCGTCTCGTCACGGTCGGCGGCGGCGCGCTGGCGCGCTTGCCGTTGCGGGCGCTGCCTTTCCTGCTGCCGCTTTTCTTCCAGCTTGGGCTCGGCATGAACGCGCTGGCCGCGGGCTCGATGCTGATCGCGCTCAATGGCGGCGATCTTCTGTTCAAGCCGGTGGCGGGCGGCAGCTTCCGCCGTTACGGCTTCCGCGCGGTGCTGGTGGTGACGGCGTTGATCGGCGCGCTGACGGTGTTCGCTTGCGGCGCGTTCGGGCCTGCGACGTCGGTCACGCTGATGCTGGCGGTGCTTGTCATCAGCGGCATGGCGCGATCGCTGCTGTTCACCGGCATCAGCACGCTGGCCTTCAGCGAGCTGGAAGAGCGCGACCTTGGATCGGCCAATGTCGTGGTGAACATCGCCCAGCAGGTTTCGAACGCGGTCGCGGTTTCGCTTTCGGCTTTGCTGCTCCATATCGGACCATGGCTGAGCGGCGGCACGGGCGAGGCGACGGTCGGCGATTTCCGTCTGGCGCTGTTCGCGATGGGCGCGATCGGGCTGGCCGCCGTCTTCTCGCTGATGCGCCTGTCGCCGCACGCAGGCGCGGAGGCGAGCGGGCATGTCGTCGATCGGGCGGAGAGGATGGATGAATAAGCGGCTGGCCCTTTCCTTCATGCTCGCGCTTGCCGCCTGTTCGAAGCAGGCGGCGAAGGACAGCCCGCCCGACGCCCCGGCGCCCGCCACACCGGCGGCGGCCGATCCCGCGACCTTCGCGCCGCTGCAATCGAGCGCGGTGAAGGACGCGATCCATCGTGCGCTCCGCACCGGCCAGACGCAGCGCTGGCAGGATAGTGGGCTGAGCGGCTATGCGGTGCCGAGCGCCGATACCGGCGCGCACGGTTGCCGCACGGTGCGCTACACGGTCGATCAGCGGCCCGAAGTTCCTTACGAAACGATAACCGCCTGCGACGCCACGCCCGATTGAGTACCGCCCGCGCGTTTCGCGTGGCGTTCGGCCTGGCGGCCTGCTAGGTTCGCGCTCTGTTCCAACCGGGAGGTGCATGTGGCGAGGCGGGCCGGCAGCGCGGATCTGCCGCTTCATGGCGGCCGCGTGCCCGCATGGCTGGGCCAGCGGATGACGCGGCTCGGCGCGGTGATCGCCGAGGCGATCGTCCATCATTATGGGCGCGACGAGTTTCTGCGGCGACTGGCGCATCCCTTCTGGTTCCAGTCGTTCGGGGCGGTGATGGGGATGGACTGGCATTCCTCGGGCATCACCACCAGCGTGATCGGTGCATTGAAGCGGGGCCTCGCGCCGCTGTCGGGCGAACTGGGCCTCCATGTCTGTGGCGGGCGCGGCCGCCACTCGCGCGCGACGCCGGGCGAGCTTCTCGCGCTTGGCGACCGGCTGGGGCTCGACGGCGACGCGCTGGGGCGGACGAGCCGGCTCGTCGCGAAGGTGGACAGCGCCGCCGTGCAGGACGGGTTCGATCTCTATCTCCATGGCTTCATCGTCGCCGATGATGGCGGCTGGGTCGTGATCCAGCAGGGCATGAACGGCGACAGTCGGCAGGCGCGGCGTTACCATTGGCTGTCCGAGGGACTGACGAGCTTCGTCGACGCGCCGCACAGCGCGATCGAAGGCCGGGAGCGGGGCGAGATCGTCAACCTGGCCGATCGGCGCGCCGCCGCCTCGCGCAAGGGGCAACTCGATCTGCTCGGCGCGCTGGGGCCGGATCGCATCGTCCGCGAATGGGCGGCGATCGAGCGTGCCGGGCGGCCAGCCGCGATCGATACGCAGCCGTCGCTGCCGCATCTGGCGATGCCCGATCATCATGACGTCCGCCCCAAGGATGTCATGCTGCGCCGCCTGCACGGCACGCTCGCGGCAGCGGCGGAACGGGGGCCGGCCGACTTTCCGGAACTGCTGCTCGTGCCCGGCGTCGGTGCGCGGACGGTGCGGTCGCTGGCGATGGTGGCGGAGGTCGTGCACGGCGCGCCCTGCCGCTTCGCCGATCCCGCGCGCTTCTCGCTCGCCCATGGCGGCAAGGATCGCCATCCCTATCCGGTACCGCTCAAGGTGTACGACCAGACGATCGCGGTGCTGAAATCGGCGGTCACCAACGCCCGTCTCGGGAATGACGAGCGGCTGGAGGCGATCCGGCGGCTCGACCGCCAGGCGCGCGCGCTTGAAGGGCGCGTGACCGGCCCGTCGTTCGAAGCCCATGTCGAGGAGGAGCGCCGCCGCTCGCATGGCTATGGCGGCCGCAGCGTCTTTGGCGATGAGCCGCCGCCGGTGGAGGCGGTCGGCGCTTGACGCGGCGGGTCGCTACCGACCTGCGTGCCGAAACCTTCTCTGACGGAAGAATTTGGGGGGTAGCCGAGTCCATGGGCCCCGACTTTCGTCGGGGGGCGGCCTCTAAGGCGCGGCTGACCGATCCTCGCTGGGCAGCCGCCCCGTCGCCTTTCGATAGAAGCGGGAAAAATAGGAAGGGTCGTCGAAGCCCAGTTCATAGGCGATCGTGGCGACGGGGAAGGTGGTGTAGGCGAGCTGGCGGCGCGCCTCGAGCACCAGCCGTTCGGTGAGATAGGCCTTGGCGCTGCGCCCGGTGCCGCGCGTCGCGAGGCGATTGAGGCTGCGTTCGGTCAGCCCCAGTTCGGCGGCGTAGAAGCCCAGGCCATGCTGCTCGCGGAAATGCCGCTCGACCAGCGCGCGGAAGCGGGCGAAGGGGATCGTCCGGCTGCTCGACGGATGCTTCTCCAGTTCCAGCTCGGCATGCCGCCGGGCGAGCAGGAGGAGGAGCGAGCGGACGATCCACATCGCCATCGCGGTGCCGCCGGCTCGCCGTTCGGCACATTCGCGGCTGAGCTGCCTCGCCAGCATCGCTGCCGCCCCCGCGCTTTCGGGATCGAGCGGCAGGATCGCGGGCCATTCGTGCAGCGTGCGGGTCAGCGCCTCGGCCTCGGCATCGGTTTCGCCGCGCGAGGCGAGCAAGGCGGGGCAGACGCTGAGCACGTCGCCCTTCACCTGCGGATCGAAGCGGAAGCCGTGGGTGAAGCCGGGCGGCACCGAGATGGCGGCGGGACCGGCGATGCGGATCGTCTCGCCGTCGATCGTCACCTCGGCCAGCGATCGGCGCAGCAGCAGGATCTGCAACAGCAGCGGATGGCTGTGCGGCGCGATCGTCCAATTGTGCAGATGGCTGCGGCTGGGGATCGTCTCGATATGGGCGAAGCCGGGATCGGTCGCGCCCTCGCCTTCGCCGTAGAGCGAATAGAAGGGAATGCGCTTTGCGTGCACCGGCGGCTCCGAACGGGGTTTCTGTCCGAAAAGTACCATTGCGATGTCGCCTCTGTCCATTCAGCCCGCGAGGGGGCGGCCCTAGATTGTACGAACGATCAGGGGACGGCTGAGGGATTTCGTCATGGCAAGGCGGGTTGAGGTGGCGATCATCGGTTCGGGGCCGGCGGGGCTGCTGCTCGGGCATCTTCTCCGGCAGGAGGGGATCAAGTGCGTCATCGTCGAGCGGCAGACGCGCGCGCATGTCGAGAGCCGGATCCGCGCGGGCGTGCTGGAACGCACCACCACCGACCTGCTCGACCGGCTCGGCCTCAACGCGCGCAAGGATGCGGAGGGGCTGCCGCATGACGGCTTCAACCTCGCCGATGGCGAACGGCTGATCCGTGTCGATATCGCCCGCCTGACGGGGCGGCAGGTGATGGTCTACGGCCAGACCGAGCTGACGCATGACATGATCGAGGCCGCGCCCGGGCGGGGACTCGATATCGTCTGGCAGGCCGCCGACGTCGCGCTGCACGACATAGAGGGCGAGACGCCCTCGATCACCTACAGCCGCGACGGCGCCGCGCACCGCATCGAGGCCGATTTCATCGTCGGCTGCGACGGTTTCCACGGGCCGTCGCGCGCGGCGATCCCCGCCAGCGTCGCGCGCAGCTACGAGCGGGGCTATCCGTTCGGCTGGCTCGGCGTGCTGGCCGACGTGCCGCCCTGCAACCACGAGCTGATCTACGCCAATCACGAACGCGGCTTCGCGCTCGCCTCGATGCGTTCGCAGACGCGCAGCCGCTATTATGTGCAGGTGCCGCTCGACGAGAAGCTGGAGGATTGGCCCGACGAGCGTTTCTGGGACGAAGTGTCGATCCGGCTCGGGCCGGAGGCGGCGGCGCACCTCACGCGCGGCCCGTCGATCAGCAAGTCGATCGCGCCGCTGCGCTCCTACGTGTTCGAGCCGATGCAGCATGGCCGGCTGTTTCTGGCGGGCGATTCGGCGCATATCGTTCCGCCCACCGGCGCCAAGGGGCTGAACCTCGCCGCGTCCGACGTCGCCTATCTCTCCGACGCGCTGATCGCCTGGTATCGTCGGCGCGACGGCGATGCGCTCGCGGGCTATTCGGCGAAGGCGCTCGCGCGCGTGTGGAAGGCGGAGCGGTTCAGCTGGTATCTCACCAAGCTGATGCACCGCTTCCCCGAAGACGGCCCGTTCGAGCGGCGGATGCAACTCGCCGAACTGGACTATATCGCGTCGAGCGAGGCGATGCGCACCGCGATCGCCGAAAATTATGTCGGGCTGCCGTTGTAGACCAACCGTTTGCAACCCTGCTGCCCGAGGGATAGCCTCGCTCCGTCCTGTCCTGGAGAGGAGTGACGCAGATGACCGGATCGGCTGACGGAAAGATCGGTTCCACCACGGGCGCGGGGGCGCCTGCGCCGAGCGATCGCAACTCGCTGACGATCGGGCCGGATGGTCCGATCGTGCTGCACGACGTGCATTTCCTTGAGCAGATGGCGCATTTCAATCGGGAGAAGGTTCCCGAGCGCCAGCCGCATGCCAAGGGCTCCGGCGCGTTCGGCGTTTTGGAGACGAGCGAGGACGTGTCGGCCTATACCTGCGCCGCGCTGTTCCGGCAGGGCGCGAAGACCGACATGCTCGCGCGCTTCTCGACCGTGGCGGGCGAGCAGGGCAGCCCCGATACGTGGCGCGACGTGCGCGGGTTCAGCCTGAAATTCTATACCGACGAGGGCAATTACGATCTGGTCGGCAACAACACGCCGGTCTTTTTCGTGCGCGACCCGATGAAGTTCCCGCACTTCATCCGCAGCCAGAAAAGGCTGCCCGACTCGGGATTGCGCGACAATCACATGCAGTGGGATTTCTGGACCAACAATCCCGAGTCCGCGCATCAGGTGACTTATGTGATGGGCGAGCGCGGGTTGCCGCGCACCTGGCGGCACATGAACGGCTATGGATCGCACACCTATATGTGGATCAATGCCGCCGGCGAGAAATTCTGGGTGAAATATCATTTCCACACCCAGCAGGGCATGGAATTCTTCAGCAACGAGGAAGCCATGCTGATGGCGGGCGCGGACGCCGATTTCCATCGCCGCGACCTGTTCGACGCGATCGCGCGCGGCGAACATCCGCGCTGGACGCTGTCGGTGCAGGTGATGCCCTATGCCGAGGCGATCACCTATCGCATCAATCCGTTCGATCTGACGAAGACGTGGCCGCACGCCGACTATCCGTTAATCAAGGTCGGCACGATGACGCTGAACCGCAATCCGGTGAATTTCTTCGCGGAGATCGAGCAGGCGGCCTTCTCGCCCGGCAATATTGTGCCCGGCATCGGCCTGTCGCCCGACAAGATGCTGCTCGGCCGCGCCTTTGCCTACAATGATGCACAGCGCAATCGCATCGGCGCCAATTTCCACCAGCTTCCGGTCAATCAGCCGAAGGTGCCGGTGAACACCTATATGTTCGACGGGCAGATGGCCTATCATCACAGCGGCGCCGCACCCGTCTATGCGACGAACAGCGGCGGGCGAAGCTGGTCCGACGAGACGGGGCCGATGCCGGACGGGTGGGAGGCCGATGGCCCGATGGTCCGCGCCGCCTATACGCTGCGGGCCGAGGACGACGATTTCTCGCAACCGGGCACGCTGGTGCGCAAGGTGTTCGACGATGCGCAGCGCACGAAGCTGGTCGATCAGGTAGCCGGCAGCCTGCTGGGCGGCGTGCGCGAACCGGTGCTGAGCCGCGCGTTCGACTATTGGAAGAATGTCGACGCCGATGTTGGCCGCCGTATCGAGGAAAAGGTCCGCGCCGGCGCCGCGCCGCTGCCCGCCGAAGGCATGGGTGAGGGGTAGGCGGCCTATCCCGGCCGGGCGAACAAGGCGGATCGGATGCGCGTGAAGCGGCCGTCGCCTATATCGTAGAAGACGAAGTTGATGCTTTGCCGCTGCTCGCCCGCGCGGAGCGGCCCGGTCGGGAAATCGGGCCAGTCCGCCTGGGCGCGCAGCGTCGTCCGTATCTCGGCGGCGATATGCCCGGCCGAGCCGACGAAGGTGAGGAGATCGACGCGCTCTTCGAGGCGACGTCGCACCCCGCGATAGAAATCGAGCACGCTGTCGCGCCCGACGCATTGCGCCGCCCGCCCGAAGAAGTGGATATCGTCGGCATAATAAGCGCCGAACGCATCGAAGTCGCCGCGATTGAACGCGGCGAGATAGGCTTCGAACCAAAGGCGGGTGCCCGCGATCATCGACTATGCCGCCGTCGCGGGCACCAGCGACTTGCGCGCCATATCGACGCGGCCGAGCAGGAAGACGAGGATCGCCACGATCAGCGGCGGCGCGGCGGCAAAGGCGAGCGTCGCCTGCAGCGAGAGGTGCTGCGCGATCGCGAGGCCGCCGAAGACGGGCGAGATGACGCCGCCGATCCGCCCCGCGCCACCCGCCCAGCCGAGCGCGGTGCTGCGCATGCGCGGTGGATAGACCTGCGTGATAAAGGTGTTGAGACCCGCCTGTCCGCCGGTCTGCACGAAGCTCCAGAAAATCAGGATGGCGAGGAAGAAGGGCGCGTCGAAGGGCACCGCGCCCATCGCGAGCAGCGCGCCGGCGAGGCCGATATAATAAAGCGGAATGAGCGTCGTCGCGCGCACCCGGTCCATCAGATAGCCGATGCTCAGCGTACCGACGAGGCCGCCGCCATAAGCGATCATCGCGACGATGGCGAAGCGCTGGATCGGGATGCCCGCCATCGTCTGGAAGAAGGTGGGCAGCCATGCGCCGAGCATCGCGATATTGGCCATGCTGAGCAGGCAGCAGGCCCAGAGGATCGTCGTCATCCACGCCCGCCCGTCGAGGAATACGTCGAGCAGCCGCGCTTTCTGTGCCTTGGCGCCGCTATCGGCGAGGACGAATATCTCGTCGCCCGACAGTGCCACCGAAGGATCGATCCGGCGGACGATGCGGGCGATACGCGGGTCGGCGGGATTGCGCTCGGCGCGGTATTTCAGCGACTCGGGCACGAACAGCAACAATAGCGGGATGCAGGCGAGCGGCACGATGCCGCCGATCCAGAAGCCGCTCTGCCAGCCGTAGATATCGATCAGCCACGCCGCCACCGCGCCGCTCGCCGCGCTGCCCGAGGCATAGCCGGCGAGCGCGATCGAGAGGAAGGTCGACCGGCGCGCGCGCGGCGTCATTTCCGAGAGCAGGGCCAGCGCCATCGGCAGGCCCGCCGACATGAAAATGCCGGCGATGCCGCGCATCACCGAGAGCTGCACCAGCGTTTGCGCGAGGACGCTGGCGAGCGTGAGCACGCCGAAGATCGCCATCGCGACGACCAGCATCGTCCGGCGGCCGAAGCGATCGGCGAGCGGCGCGACGAGGAAGGCGCCGACCGCGAGCCCGATCTGCTGGCAGAGGAAGAGCAAGGTCATCGCCTCCGCCGGTTCGTGGAAACCCGCGGCGATGGCCGGCGCGATCTTGCCGATCATGAAGATGTCGAAGCCGTCGATGAAGCAGACGAGGATGCAGACCAGCAGCAGCAGGAGCTGCGGCCCGCGGATGCGCTGCCGATCGATAAAGGCTTCGACGTTGAACTCGGACATGGGTTCCCCTCCCTGGCCGGCACCAGAATATCGGCCGGGACGCTACTTACTTTTTTGAGGATTCATGGATAATGGCGGCTGCGCCGAATTGCAATTTGATCGCGGACGGCCGGCGCCTAAAGCGTTCCGGGCCGATGAGAGGAGATGAAGATGTACGATCCGCTGGCGGTTTCGCTGGAGCATGTGTTCGACATGCATGTCGATTTCAACGCCGATCGCTGCATCTTCGGGCCGCTGCCGGGCGGACACCGCCAGGGCTATACGCCGACGATCGGGGGCCGCATCTACGGGCCGCGTTTCAATGGCCGCGTCGTGCCGAACAGCGGCGCCGATTTCGCGGTGGTGCGCCCCGACGGGGTGATCGAGGTCAATTCGCATTATCTGATCGAGGCCGACGACGGCACGAAAATCTATATCAGCAATCGCGGCTATCTGGTGTCGGCCAAGCCGGGCGAGGCGAAAATCTCGAACGGGACGCCGCAGCCCGAATATTTCCGCTTCACGCCCACCTTCAAGGTACCCGAAGGGCCGCACGACTGGCTGGGCCGTTCGGTGCTGCTCGGCGCGGGCGAGCGGCGATCCAACCCCGATCATTCGATCTTCCGTTATTATCTGGTCGGCTGAGCCGGCGGTTTCACCGATCGATGAAGGAAGGAACAGCGGGTGGCGAAGCGGTTTGACTATGTGATCGTGGGCGCGGGCTCCGCCGGCTGCGTGATCGCGAACCGGCTGACCGAGGACCCGAACGTCTCCGTCCTGCTGCTGGAAGCGGGCGGGCGCGACAACCAGTTCTTTTACAAGCTGGCGCTGGGCTTCCATAGCTGGCGCTATCCCGAGACGGACTGGGCCTATCAGAGCGAGCCCGAGCCGCATCTGAACGGCCGCCGTATCCTGCTGCCGCGCGGCAAGGTGCTCGGCGGATCGTCGACCATCAACGGCATGCTCTATTCGCGCGGCCATCCGGGCGATTACGATCATTGGCGGCAGATGGGCTGCGAGGGCTGGGGCTATGCCGACGTGCTGCCCTATTTCAAGCGCGCGGAAACCAACTGGCGCGGCGAGGGGCCTTATCATGGCGGCTCCGGCCCGTTGCAGGTGGGGCGGATCGACACGCGCAAGCTGCTGCACGAGCCGGTGATGGAGGCGGCGGCCCGGCTCGGCTATCCGACCGTCGACGATCATCATGGCCGTGTCCACGAAGGCTTCGGCCCCGGCGACACCACCACCACGCCACGCGGCCGCCGGTCGAGCGCGTCGCGCGCCTATCTCGATCCGATCCGTGGGCGGCCGAACCTGACGATCGCGACGGGCGCCCATGCCACGCGGCTGATCCTGAAGGATCGCATCGCCAAAGGCGTCGAATATGCGCAGGGCGGGCAGCGCCACAGCGTCGAGGCGGCGCGCGAGGTGATCCTTGCCGGCGGTGTCTACAATACGCCGCAATTGCTGATGCTCTCGGGCATCGGGCCGGCCGATCATCTGCGCGACGTCGGGATCGAGCCGGTGCTCGACCTGCCGGGTGTCGGGCGCAATCTTTCCGAGCATGCCGGCTATTGGCTGGAATTCGACACGAAGGAGCCGATCACGCTCCTCAACGAACTCCGTTTCGACAAGCTGGCGGTGTCGCTCGTCCGCTGGGGGCTGTTCGGCACGGGCGTGCTCGCCTCGCAATCGAACAGCGCGCATGCCGAGATACGGTCGCTGCCGGGGCTCGAACAGCCCGATCTCCAGATCTATTTCAATCCGGTGCGCGCCGACGCGAAGCCGTGGTTTCCCGGTATCGGCAAGCGGCAGGAGCATCGCGTAACCGCCGTCGTCTGCCTGCTCCGCCCCGACAGCCGGGGGTGGATGGAATTGCGCTCGGCCGATCCCGCCGAGAAGCCGAGGATCACGCTCAACCTGATGTCGACGAGGCGCGATGCCGACACGCTGGTGCGCGGCGTCAAGCTGGTGCGCGAACTCTACGCGACCGAGCCGCTCGCCGGCCTGATCGCGCGCGAGGTGACGCCGGGTCCGTCGGTCGCCACCGACGAGGAGATCGAGGCCTATCTGCGCAACATGCTGATCGTCACGCACCATTCGGTGGGCACCTGCGCGATGGGCGTCGGCTCGCACTCGGTCGTCGATCCGCACCTGCGCGTGCGCGGCATCGCGGGGCTGCGCGTCTGCGATGCCTCGATCATGCCGACGGTGCCGGGCGGCAACACCAACGCCCCCTCGATCATGGTGGGCGAGAAGGCGGCCGACCTCATTCGCGGCCGGTCGCTCCCGCCCGCCGACTTGCCGGACTGACGGCCGCCATGTCGCTTCGCATGCCCGATCCGGATCAGGCCGTTCTCGCGCGGCGCGCCGGGATCGTGGCGGCGTTGCGCGCGATCGTGCCCGGCGAGGGGGTGATCGACGATCCCGAGGCGCTCAGCGTTTACGAATCGGACGGGCTCACCGCCTATCGCCAGCCGCCGATGGTGGCGGTGCTGCCCGAGACGACGGCGCAGGTTTCGGCGATCCTGCGCTGGTGCCACGCCAATGGGGTGAAGGTGGTGCCGCGCGGATCGGGCACATCGCTGTCGGGCGGCGCGCTGCCGCTGGCGGATGGCGTGCTGCTCGGCATGGCGCGGTTCAATCGCGTGCTGGAGGTGGATTATGAAGACCGCCTCGCCGTCGTTCAGCCGGGGGTGACGAACCTCGCGGTGACGCGCGCGGTGGCGGATCGCGGCTTCTATTACGCGCCTGACCCGTCGAGCCAGATCGCCTGCTCGATCGGCGGCAATGTCGCGGAAAATTCGGGCGGGGTCCATTGCCTGAAATATGGGCTGACCACCAATAATGTGCTGGGCATCGAACTGGTGCTGATGGACGGCGAGGTGGTGCGGCTCGGCGGGCGGACACTCGATCCGGCGGGGCTCGACCTGCTGGGGGTGGTCGTCGGCTCGGAAGGGCTGCTCGGCGTCGTCACCGAGGTGACGGTGCGCATCCTGCCCGCGCCCGAGGCGGCGCGCGCGCTGCTGATCGGCTTTCCCGATGCCGAACGCGGGGGGCAATGCGTCGCCGACGTGATCGGGCAGGGCATCATCCCGGCGGGCATGGAGATGATGGATAGGCCCGCCATCCATGCCGCCGAGGCGTTCGTGAAGGTCGGCTATCCCCTCGACGTCGGCGCGCTGCTGATCGTCGAGCTGGATGGCGTCGCGGCCGAATGCGATCACCTGATCGGGGAGGTCGAGCGGATCGCGCTCGCCAACGGCGCCGTCTCCTGCCGCACGTCGCGGGACGAGGCCGAGCGGCTGGCCTTCTGGGCGGGGCGCAAGGCGGCCTTTCCCGCCGTCGGCCGGCTGGCGCCCGATTATTATTGCATGGACGGCACGATCCCGCGCCGCCGCCTGCCCGACGTGCTGCGGCGGATGGAGCAATTGTCGGAGCAATATGGGCTGGGCGTCGCCAATGTCTTCCACGCGGGTGACGGCAATCTCCACCCCCTGATCCTCTATGACGCGAACGAACCCGGCCAGCTCGAACGGGCGGAGGCGTTCGGGGCGGACATATTGCGCCTGTGCGTCGAGGTGGGCGGCGTGCTGACCGGCGAGCATGGCGTGGGCGTGGAGAAACGCGACCTGATGCCCGCGATGTTCAGCGACGTCGATCTCGCGCATCAGCAACGGCTGAAATGCGCGTTCGATGCCGATCTGCTGCTCAATCCCGGCAAGATGTTCCCGACGCTGCACCGCTGCGCCGAACTCGGGCGGATGCACGTCCATGGCGGCGCGTTGCCCTTTCCCGATCTGCCACGCTTCTGATGGCATCGATCACCCCCACCAGCGTCGCCGAACTGGCCGACGCGATCGCCGGCGCGGCGGCCGATGGGCGCGCGCTTTCGATCCGGGGCGGGGGAAGCAAGGCGGGGATCGGCGCGCCTTCGGACGCTGATATCCTCGACATGCGCGGCTTTGCCGGGATCGTCGATTATGACCCGCCCGAACTGGTGCTCACCGCGCGCGCCGGGACGCCGCTCGCCGAGATAGAGGCGCTGCTCGCCAGTGAGGGGCAGAGGCTGGCCTTCGATCCGTTCGATCATGGCCCGATCTTCGGCGAGGCGGCGGGCGCGGCGACGATCGGCGGCATCGTCGCGGCGGGGGTTTCGGGTTCGCGGCGGATCAGCGCGGGCGCCGCGCGCGATCATCTGCTGGGGCTCCGCGCCGTGTCCGGCCGGGGAGAGGCGTTCGTCGCCGGCGCGAAGGTCGTCAAGAATGTGACGGGCTATGACCTGCCCAAGCTGATGACGGGAAGCTGGGGCCGGCTTGCGGCGCTGACCGAGGTGACGCTCAAGGTGCTGCCTGCCCCGCGCGAGACGGCGACATGGCTGGTGCGCGGCCTTGGCGTGGCCGACGCGGTGGCGCTGATGGCGCGCGCGATGGGATCGCAGGCGGGCATCGCCGCCGCCGCGCATGTGCCGGGTGAAGCGGTGACGGCGCTGCGCCTTGAAGGGTTCGGCCCTTCGGTGACGGCGCGCGGCGCCTTGCTGGAACGATTGCTGGCCGAAACCTGCCGGCTCGAACTCGCAGCATCGGTCGAAGCCGAGGCTTTCTGGCGCGATCTTCGCACGCTGGCGCCGTTGGGTGGGAACGGGCCGCTCTGGCGCGTTTCGTTACCGCCGCGATCGAGCGCCGCCTTCCTCGAAACACCTTCTCTTGCAAGCGCCCACTGGATGATGGACTGGGCGGGCGGCCTACTCTGGTTACGCTTCGACGGCGACGCCGCGCTGCTCCGGCAGGCGGCGGAAGCGGCGGGAGGGCACGCGATGCTGGTGCGCGGCGACGCGGCGTTGCGCGCGGCGGTGCCGGCGCTCCATCCGCGACCGGCGGGCGTGGCGGCGCTGGAGAGGCGCGTGCGGCGCGCCTTCGATCCGGCTGGTCTGTTTGAAACGGGGCGGTTCGGCGATGCGGACTGATTTTTCGCCGGCGCAACTCGCCGATCCGGCGATGGCCTCCTCCGAAGGGATCATCCGCGCCTGCGTCCATTGCGGCTTCTGCACCGCCACCTGCCCCACCTACATGCTGCTGGGCGACGAACTCGATAGCCCGCGTGGCCGCATCTACCTGATGAAGGAGATGCTGGAGAAGGAACGCCAGCCGACGCCCGAGGTGGTGAAGCATGTCGATCGCTGCCTGTCCTGCCTCTCCTGCATGACGACCTGCCCGTCGGGCGTGCATTACATGCACCTCGTCGATCACGCCCGCGCCTATATCGAGGCGCGTTACGAGCGATCGTGGAAGGACCGGCTGGTCCGCCGTCTGCTCGCCTTCGTCCTGCCTTATCCGCGGCGTTTCCGGCTGTCGCTGCACCTCGCGCGGGTGGGGCGGCCCTTCGCCGGCCTGCTCGATCGGGCGGGGTGGCAGCCGATCGCGGCGATGCTGCGGATGGCGCCCACCCATGTCGCGCCAGCCACGCCCGCAATCGCCTCGCCCGCGACGGGCGCGCGCAAGGGGCGCGTGCTGTTGCAGCAGGGCTGTGCCGAACCGGTGCTGCGGCCCGCCTATCGCGCCGCCGCGATCCGCCTCCTCAATCGCGCGGGTTATGCGGTCGACTTCGCCGCCGGCGAGGGCTGCTGCGGCGCGCTGGTCCACCATATGGGACGCGAAGAGGAGAGCCTGGCGGCCGCGCGGCGCACCGTCGACGGCTGGATCGCCGAGATCGAACGCGGGCCGGCGGACGCCATCCTCGTCACCGCTTCGGGCTGCGGGACGACGATCAAGGATTATGGCTTCCTCCTGCGGAACGATCCGGCTTATGCCGACAAGGCCGCGCGCATCTCGGCCCTCGCGAAGGACATCAGCGAATTTCTGGCGGCTATCGATCTGCCGGCGGGCGACGGGCGGGGGCTGACGGTCGCCTATCATCCCGCCTGCTCGCTCCAGCACGGGCAGAAAATCACCGAGGCGCCGCGCCGCCTGCTCGAACAGGCGGGCTATCGTGTGCGCCTGCCTGCCGACGCGCATATCTGCTGCGGATCGGCGGGAACCTACAATATCCTTCAGCCGGAGATCGCCGGCCGCCTCGGCGATCGCAAGGCGGCGACGCTCGACGCGCTGGAGGCGGACGTGATCGCCACCGGCAATATCGGTTGCGCGGTCCAGATCGCCTCGCGCACCGGCCTGCCTGTCGTCCATACGATCGAACTGCTCGATTGGGCGACAGGCGGCCCCATGCCCACCACTCTCAGCCGAAAGGATCGATATGAAACTTTATGACGGCCTTGGCCCCAATCCACATGTGGTGCGCATATTCATCGCCGAGCGCGGCATCACGGGAATCGAAACGGTCCCGATCGACCTGCGCAGCGGCGAGAATCGACGCGAGCCTTTCCTGTCTCGCAATCCGACCGGCACCTTGCCCGCGCTCGAAACCGATGATGGGCGGACGATCGCTGAAATCACCACGATCTGCGAATATCTGGACGAGGTGGCGCCGGGCGCATCGCTGATCGGCGCGACGGCGGAAGAGCGCGCCGAAACGCGCATGTGGACGCGCCGCATCGACCTGCGCATCTGCGAGCCGATGGTCGGCGGGTTCCGCAATGGCCCGGGGCTCAAGATATTTCAGGACCGTTTCCCCTGCTATCCCGATGCGGCGGCCGCGCTCGCCGCGATCGCGCAGGACGGCTACGCCTGGCTCGAAAAGCAGATGGCGGACGGGCGGACCTTCGTCGTGGGCGAACGCCTCACCCTCGCCGACATCCTGCTCTATGGCTTCGCGGCGTTCGGCGAGAGCGTCGGCCAGCCGGTCGCGGAGGCCAACACGCATATCCGAGCCTGGTTCGACCGGATGAAGGCGCGTCCCGCCGCGAGCGCCTGACAGCCTTCTCCCTATCGCTCGATCGGGTCGAGCGATAGGGACGGGCGGCCGAGCGCGTCCGCCGCGTCATGGTTGTTCTCCTGACAGACATATTCGCGAATGTCCCAGTCGCGGTGCCGCTGATAAGCCTGGCGGATCGTGAAGGGCCGGGCGAGAATCCCGGGATCGGTGATCGTCATCGTGTCGACCAGCAGGTCAGGCTTTTCGAGGCGGATGCGCTCCACGATCCGGGTCTGTTCGGTCAAGTGGACGCCCTTGATAAGGCTGTTCTGGCTGTTCAGGCCATTGGTCTCCACAACGAGGGTATCGCCTTCCCAATGGCCGACCGAATGGCCGTTGAAGGCCGGATCGGGATCGTCGGGCAGGTGCGGGCGGTTTGTATAGATGCGCCGCGTCTGGCTGTAGGTTTCGATTCCGATCGTCACCCGTCCGGGCGAGAAGATGAACTCGATCGGATAGAGCCGCATGATCCGGGGCATGCCGTCGGGCACGCAATTGGCGGCCGGCACCTGAAGATTCTCGCCGCGTGCCTGGCCCGCCTCGAAATCGGCCTTGGCCTTGGCGGCCCTGGGGGTGAGCACCGGTTCCGCATCCTTCGTGCGGATCGCCGACCAGGCGCCGTCCCAATCGGGCAATGCGCCTAGCGCCCCATAGGCCTGCTGTCGCGTTTGTGCCGTCTCGGCGCTCGTCGCCGGGGATGACAGAAATAAAGCGGCGGCCAGCGCGCCAATCGTCGAGAGATGCGTTCCAGCCGTCACGTTTTGCCCCCTGCGCCGTCGCGCTCAGAACGGGTTCATGGTGAAGCCGATCCAGCGGCCGAGCGCCACGATCGTCACCCAGATCGCCATCGAGAGGACGCCCGCCACCTTCGCCGCCGCCGGCACCGGCGCGTCGCGATCCCACAGGTGCATGCCGCGCGCGGTGAGCAGGTGGAACAGCGCCATGTTGAGGCCGGCGGCGAGCAGCATCAGCATCTTCGCCACGAAGGCGGTATTGCCGAGATAATCGAGCGGCTGCGACGAGAACATCAGCAGCCCCGTCGCCAAGGCGATGGCGAAGGCCGTCCATGTCACCGGCAGGATCGCCTTCGTCAGCCGCGAGACGGGATAGCTGCTCGATGCGAGCCCCACCAGACGCAGATCGACCAGCGCGATCGTGCCCACGACGGTGGTGATCGCCATGACGTGCACCGCCTCCAGCCAGGGGAAGATCACCCCGTTTTCGCGGATCAGCGTGCCCAGCGCGCTGTCGTGGATCGCCTGAAAGAATGTGTCGAACATGTCCGCTCCCGGAAGGGGCCGCGCTGTAGGTCAGCCGGCGTAATAAGCGATCCAGCGGCCGCAGGAGATCACCGCCAGCCACAGAAGGACGATGAGGACCGCAAGCAGGCGCAGCGGCAAGGTCGTCCTCTCCGGCGGATCAAGCCGCTGGAGCCGGTACGCGAGGAACCAGACGAGCAGCGTCGTGACGACGACGAGCACCATCTTGAGCTGGAAGACCGGGCTGAGCAGCGAACGCGCGGGCTCGCCGATGATCATGATGCTGCCGCTGACCAGCAGCACCAGCAGCGACCAGCCGACCCACCGATCGAGGCGCTTGCCCCATTGGGCGGGCGACCATTCGATGCCCGAAACGTGCACCGCGCGCAGCGCGAGCACCAGCGAGGAGGACAGGACGAAGCCGATCGCCAGAATATGGATCGTCTGGACGGTCGGGACGATCCAGGCATCGTCCTGCATCGCGGTATGCAGCCTGAACGTCGTCAGCCATTGCGACAACGCATTGAGCCAATGTGTCAACGGCTCCTCTCCCCTTCGGTTCGCCCCTTTTCGGTTCTTTCTGCGGCGCGGGACGAATTCTTATCGCACGAGTTGACCTTGTCAACTCTGCTCCACAAGTACCCCCACCCTTATCCGGCAACGCCATGTTGCCAAAGACGTGGATACCGCTACAAGTTGACCCTGTCTACTAAGAGAGGGGAAAGCCTGCCATGCGATCGATATTGCCACTTTGCCTCGCTTTGGCCGCGCCGTTGACGGCGATGCCGGCGATTGCCGCCACCGCGCCCGCCGCCTCGATCCCGGCGGGCCGCTATGTCATGGACAAGGATCACCGCAAGCTGCTCTGGTCAGTCGATCATTTCGGCTTTTCGGCTTATTATGGGCACTTCACCGGCCTTGACGGCACGCTGATGCTCGATCCCGCCAAGCCGGCGGCGAGCAGCGTCGAGGTGACGATCGACATCAACAGCATCAGCACCGACAATGCGACGTTGCAGACCGAGCTGAAGAGCGCCGACTGGTTCGACGCGGCGAAATTCCCGACGGCGACCTTCAAGTCCACCAAGGTCGTCCCCGGCGCCAACGGCCATGCCAAGGTGACGGGCAATCTGACGCTGCACGGCGTGACGAAGCCGGTCACGCTGGATGTCACGCTGCACGGCGCGGGCATGCATCCGATGATGAAGGTGGAAACGGTGGGCTTCGATGCCAAGACGACGATCAATCGTTCGGAGTTCGGCATCACGAAGTTCGCGCCGATGATTTCGGACAAGGTGGACCTGACGTTCAGTGCCGAGTTCCACCTCGCCAAGTAAGCTGTCTGTTCGGGGAAGCGGGCGGGCTTATTTCGCCCGCTTCGCCGTCATATTGATGCTGATCGTGATCTGGCGTGACACCCACGCGCCCGACGGATCGGACTTGGCGCCGATATCATAGGCGATCCGGTCCACCTTCGTCTCGCCCTGCAACGTCGCGGTGTCGCCGTTGATCTTGAGCGCGAAGGGCAGCTTCACGGGCAGCGCCTTGCCCTTGATCGTCAACGTGCCGTCGGCGACGTAGCGGCCCGCGCCCGCCGGGCTGATCTTCGTCGTCACGAAGCTGGCCTGCGGGAATTTCGCGGGATTGAACCATTCGGCCTGGCCGAGCGAGGTTTCCTGGAACTTGTCCCCGGTCTTCGCGCTGGCGGTGGCGATCACCACCGCCGCCTTCGAATGGGCGAGATCGGCCGGATCGAACCGGATGCTCGCCCGCCACTGCCCGAACGTGCCCTTGAAGGCGTTGCCGGCATGGGTGCCTGAAAAGCCGATGCTGCTTGCCGACTGGACCGGCGTCCAGCTCGGCGGCGCGGCCGATGCGGGAAGGGCGGCGGCCAGCAGCAGCGCGCCGGGAACGAGGGCCAACTTCATGTCAATTCTCTCCTTGTAATTCGGCGCGCCGGCGCGAGGGCCAGGGCAACATGCTGGTGAGGACGTCGTCGCGATCGATGATATGATGCTTGATCGCGGCAAGCACATGGATCGCGACGAGCACCACCGCCCCCCAGGCCATCCAGGCGTGAATGGTGATCGCGGTCGTCGCCACCTCAGCCCGCGTGGCGTCCGCCGCCTCGGCGATGAAGGAAATGTGCGGCCATTCGAACAGGCCGAACCAGATCGTCGGCACCGCGAAGGGCGCGTTCATCGCCGCGTTCCATCCCGCCGACACATAGATCCAGCCCGTCAGCGGCATCAGCAGGATGATCGCATAGAGCAGGAAGTGGCTCGCCCGCGCCGCCGCTTTCTCCCACGGCGGCATATGCCCGGGGAGCGGCGGGAAGCGATGCGTGAAGCGCCAGACCACGCGAAGGACGCTCAGTACGAGGATGGTGAGGCCGATCGACTTGTGGAGTTGATAAGCCTTGAAGACACGCGACGCCTGCGAGGGATCGGAGACATTGTCGGCCATCCACCAGCCCAGCGGCACCATCAGGATGATCGCGGCCGCGATCAGCCAGTGGAGCGCGATGGCGACGATGCTGTAGCGGCTGTGCCGTTGCTGCCTCATTCCGCCGGTCCTCCCACGCCCAATCCCGCATTGCCGCGGGTCTTAGATGGATTGGTTGATATCATCAACTGGTTCCCCGGTTTGCCGCGCCGCGACGATGCGGTACAAAGCGCGGTATGAAAGACGGTGCGAAGTCCGAGATCATGAACGCCTGCCCTCCCGCCCCGCGCGACGGAGCGGGGCAGTCCGGTGACAGGCAGCCGATGCGCGGCCGGCTTGTCAATGCCCGGCTGCTCCGCCTGCTCATGCTCGTCCGGCTGAGCGGCGAGATCACCTATCATCGGCAGACCGGATTCGTGGAGCTGCATCGTCGCCTGCTCTCGCTGATCGGCAATTATGGCCCGCTCGCTTCCAACGAATTGTCGGCGCTCTCCGGGCAGGAAAAAGCGCAGATCAGCCGCGCGGTACGCCTGCTTTCCGCCGCGGGCCTCATCCGCCGCGCCAGCCTGCGGGCGCGGATCACCCTCTCCGACGCCGGGCAGGAGATGTTCGAACAGATCATGCATATCGCCCGCGCGCGCGACGACGCACTGCGCGACGGGATCGCGCCGGATGAGATGGAGGGATTCGCGCGCCTGACCACCGCGCTCACCGAACGCGCGGCTTTGCTCTTCGCACAGGAGCGGCAACTGGCGGAGGGCGGCGCGATCGAGGATGATGACGACGTCGCCGAACCGCCGCCGATGCCTCAGCGACTCCAGCACGTCAGGTTGGAACGGCCGTTCGCGCGCATGGTGGCGCCGCCGCTCATCACGCTGACCTCCTATCTGAAGCGCAGCGCCACGCTCGCCTATCGCCGCGAGACGGGGCTTTCGGGCTTTCAATGGCAAGTGCTCTCGCAGGTCGGCGAATATGACACGATCACGCTTGCCGAGTTGATCGGCCTGCTCGGGCGGCACAAGAGCCAGGTGGGCCGCACGGTCAAATGGCTCGAGGCGGAAGGTATCGTGCAGCGCCGCAACGTCCGGGGGCGCCGCGACGTCCTGCTGAATTGCAGCGCCGAGGGCGCGGCGATGTATGAGGTGCTGTGCGAAAGCGCGCGGCGCCGCGACGATTACCTGTTCGCGGATATCACCGCGCCCGAACGCGCCGCCTATGTCGCGACGATAGACCGGCTGACCGACAATGCCAGCCTGCTTCTTGCCGAGGTGCGGGCGGGCGACGCCGGCTGAGGAGCCGTCGTGCGCCCGCGCCGGATCAGGAGCCGTTGGCGGGCGAATCGGTCGGGCTGTTGAGCTGGTGCAGCGTCCGGCCGTCGGGCAGCGTGACGGTGACGTTGAAGCCGCCCTTGCGACCGTCCTTCAGCGGATAATAAGTGAGCTTGATCTTGTCGCCGGGCTTCAGCGTGTGCCGGTTCCAGCCGGTGCGGCTGAGATGGTTGGGGCTCATCCCCTCGAACGCCCAATGCTCGATCCCGTTGCCCTTCGGCACGGCGACGTAGAGGAAGGTGTGCGGGTTGGTCCATTCCCAGCGCTCGACGGTCGCGGTGGGCATCGCGACTTCCTTGCCCCAGTTGAACATCGCCGTGGAGTGGTGCGCAACCGCCGCGGTCGCCGCGAGGGCGGCAACGCCGACGAGCGAGCGAGTAAATAAACGAAACGAACTCATCATCCTGCTTCCTCAATCCTAATCGAGCTTCATCGACGGACGGCCGAATTCGTCCGACGCATCATGGTTGTTTTCCTGGCAGACATATTCGCGGATTTCCCAGTCGCGCTTGCGGACATAAGCCTGTTTTAGTTCGAACGGCTTGGCGAACACGTCGGGATCGGTGATGATCGTGTCGACGCGCATCACATCCGGCTTGTCGAGATGGAATGTCTCGCGGATGCGCGTCTTGGCGGTGGGGTGCACGCCCGCCACGATGCTCGTCTGCGGATTGAGGCCGTTCGTCTCGACCACCAGCGTATCGCCCTCCCAATGACCGATCGAATGACCGTTGAAGGCGGGATCGGGATCGTCGGGAAGCGGCCTGCCGTCGGTATAGACGCGGCGCACCTGGCTGTAGGTTTCGGCCGCGATCGTCACCCGGCCGGGCGAATAGATGAACTCGATCGGATAGGGCATGCGCATGATCTGCGGCATGCCCGGCGGCACGCAATTGGCGGCGTCGGTCTGCTGGTGCTCGCCCTTCGCCTTTTCGGCGTCGAATTTGGCGAGCGCCGCGGCGGCCGTCGGCGTCAGGCTGGGTTTGTCGGCCTCGCGCGAGCTGAACAGTTGCGACCAGTCGGGCTGCCAGGTGCCGCTCCAGTCGGGCAGCTTGGCGAGCGCCGCATAATCGGCGGGCGTCGGCGGCGGCGTCACCGGATCCGCCAGCGCGGCCGATCCGATCAACGCACCACCCATCAACAACGCCTTCCACGCCCTCGTGGCCATCGATTCTCTCCCCTCCCGCCGCCGGCGGATCGCGGCGGTCGTCTCGTTTGTTATTAGCGGCCGGGTTGATCCAGTCAACTAGTGCCCGCCGTGCCACAGGTCGTCGAAAAGAGGACCAACTCATCTTCAAGTAGCTATTGTCAACCACGGGATAGCGGGTTACGCCACCCCCCTCGGAAACGACGCACAAAGATCGTCGGCGACGGGAGAGGATGTTCTGAAGGGGCCAGCCGACATCGTTGCTGGCGGCGATTCGCGCGCCCACCATGCGTGGGCGGCGGCCCCTTTCCTTCGCGCCGATCGGGCGAAACAGGGGAGAATCGTGTGTCTGTAGACGATAAGCGGAATGAAGCGCATCGGGTGAATCCGGCAGTTGCGATCAGCGCACTGGCGCTTGCCTGGGGGCTGGCGTTCGCTGCCCCGGCGGCGGCGCAGCAGGCGGACGACATCATCGTTACGGGGTCAAGGCTTGCCCGTTCCACCTTCGACACGCCGACGCCGATAACGGTGATGGGCGGCGACGATTTCGAGAAGCTGGCGATCACCAATGTCGGCGAGGGGATTTCGGAGCTGCCGGCGTTCCGGCCGAGCACCAGCCCGACGACACAGGGGTTCGGCAGCTTCAATGTCGGCGCGCAGATCGTCAACCTGCGCGGCCTTGGCGTCACGCGCAACCTGATCCTTGTCGACGGGCGTCGCTTCGCGCCGACGACACGCGAGGGCTCGGTCGACCTCAACCTGATCCCCTCGATCCTCGTCGCGCGGACCGAGGTGGTGACGGGCGGCGCGTCCGCGGCTTATGGATCGGATGCGATCGCGGGCGCGGTGAACGTCATCCTCGACAACAAGCTCGACGGCTTCAAGGCGCAGATCGACGACGGCATTTCCGAACATGGCGACGGGCAGGATTTCCACGTCGCGGCCGCCTATGGCACGCCGATCGCCGGCGGCAACGGCCATTTCGTGATCGGCGGCGAATATGACAATCAGAAGGGCATCGGCAACTGCTTCCAGCGCGACTGGTGTGAGACCGGCGGGGTCGTCACCAATCTCGGCTACGCGGCCGGCAACGGCATGCCCAATTATGTCCGCAGCAATAACAATGCGGGCTGGTTCTTCAACACGGGCGGCGTCATCTCGCCCACCAACAATCGCGGCGCCGATACGGCGGGAATCCGCAACCTGCTCGGCACCGGGGGCATCACCTTCGCGCCCGACGGCACGCCCGTCGCCTATCATCCGGGCAGCCCATCCTTCGGGCTCAGCCAGATCGGCGGCGATCTCTACCCCACTTATACCGACGCCAACATCACCGTGCCGGTGCAGCGTTATTCGGTCTTCACCCACGCCGAATATGATTTCAACGAATCGCTGAGCGGCTTCGTCGAGGGCTCTTACGGCCATGTCGCGGGCCAGCTTCTCCAGACCGCTTATTTCAGCGGATCGCTGCCCATCTATATCGACAATCCCTTCATCCCCGATGCGCTGCGCGGCCCCGGCCTGATCGGCCCGATGCCGGGCACGCCCAGTCCGACGCGGCCAACGACGGCGGCGTTCAACCTCGGCCGCGTGTTCGACGATGTGGCGCGCGGCTACAGCGTCTCGAAAGCGGACACCTATCGCGGCACGGCGGGCCTTTCGGGCAAGTTCGGCAATGGCTGGAGCTGGGACGCTTATTATCAATATGGCCGCACCGATCGTCTGCAGACGGTGGAGAACAATCTCGTCACCGGCGATCCGTCGCAACCGTCCACCGCAGCCACCAGCAATGCGCGATTCTACTGGGCGCTCGATGCCGTGACCGATCCGGCGACGGGCGATCCCACCTGCCGCGCGCTGCTCAGCCCCGATCCGGCGCTCCGCGCGGCGGCGGCGGGCTGCGTGCCGATCAACCTGTTCGGCGCGGGCAATGTCAGCCAGGCGGGCAAGGACTATATCTACAGCACCCTGCGCGAGGACATAAAGCTCCAGCAGCATGTCGTCGCCGCCAACCTGCGCGGCGATCTCGCGCAACTATGGGCCGGGCCGCTTTCGGTTGCGGCGGGCGGCGAATATCGGGTCGACAAGATCGACGTCGTCCACGATCCGCTGTCGAACCAATATGCTTATTTCCAGAATTTCGGGTCGGATTACAATGGCACGACCAAGGTGGTCGAAGGCTATGTCGAAGCCGAACTGCCGCTGATCCGCGATGCGTCCTTCACCAAATCGCTGACGCTGAACGGCGCATTGCGCGAGACGCATTATGACATCAGCGGCTTCGGCAGCTATCTGCAAACCAGCAGCAGCAACAAGTTCACCCGCACCACCTGGAAGCTGAGCCTGCTTTGGGAGCCGACCGACTGGTTGCGCGCACGCGCGACGCAGAGCCATGACATACGCGCGCCCAATTTCGCCGATCTCTATCTCGCGTCGGCGAGCAGCTTCACGCCGGTCACGAACCGCTTCCTGCCGTCGCAGACCACGCCGCCCTCGATCGTCAACGGCGGCACGCCGAACCTGCGGCCCGAGGCGGCGAACACGACGACGGTGGGCGTGGTGCTCGCGCCCAAGAGCGGGCTGCTCGACCGGTTCCGCCTGTCGGTCGACTATTATCATATCCGGGTGAACGGCTATATCGCCCAGCCGCCGGGCGGCGCGCAGTTCATCGTCGATCGCTGCTATGACGGCGTGGCCGATGCCTGCTCGCTGATCAGCTTCGGACCCGATCAGTCGATCACCGAAATCCGCAACGTCAACCTGAACCTCGATCGCATCGTCACCAGCGGCCTCGATATCGAGGGCGAATATCGCATTCCGGTGGGCAAGGGCGACTCGCAGATCCAGTTGCGCGGCCTGGCCACCTATGTCGACAAGCTGAAGACGGTCAGCTTCGGCGATTCGGTCGACCGCGCCGGGCAGACAGGCAATTCGGCGGGCCTTGCCGCGCCGCGCTGGACGGTGAACGGCTATGTCACCTATGCCTCGCCACGCTACACGCTGACGGTGCAGGGCCGCTATATCGCGCCGGGCCTCTATGACGCGCAGCGCATCGGCCCCGACGATCCCGGCTATGCGACGACGCTGCCCAACAGCATCAGCGACAATCATGTCGCGGGGCGCTTCTACGTGAACCTGTCGGGCTCGATCCATGTCGGCCCCGATGCCGACAAGGGTTTCGAACTGTTCGGATCGATCAACAATCTGTTCGATCGCGATCCGCCGGCCGCGCCCGAGACGCAATTCTATACGAACCCGATCTATTTCGACACGATCGGCCGCTATTTCCGCGTCGGCGCGCGCGTCAAGCTCTGACGGACATCTTCTTCGATCCAGCGTCATTGCGTCCAAAGATAACGCCTGTTAGCATCGATGACATATCGGGAGGACAGGATGACGCTGGAAGAGGAAGTGGCGGCGCTCCGCCGCGAAGTGGCCGAATTACGGGGGCAGGCGCAAGCCGCCAGCGATTATATCGCGATCAGCAACCTGCAACGCAGCTACGGCTATTATGTCGACAAGGGGCTGTGGAACGAGGCGGCGGACCTGTTCGCCGAGGACGGCACGCTCGAAATCGCGGGCCGGGGCGTCTATCAGGGGCGCGAGCGGGTGCGTGCTTATCTGCACAAGCTGCCGCCTTTCCAGCGGGGGCAGCTCTTCAACCATATGCAGCTCCAGCCGGTGATCCATATCGATCCCGATGGGCTGTCGGCCAAGGCGCGCTGGCGCACCTTCATCCAGCTCGCCACGCTCGACGTCGAGGCGCGCTGGGGCGAGGCGACCTATGAGAACCGCTATGTAAAGCGGGACGGCGTGTGGATGATCGCCACGCTGCACGGCTATATCACCTTCTATTCGGAATATGATCGCGGCTGGGACAAGGGCGGCATCAAGCTGTTGCGCTCGATCGACGGCCTCCAGCCCGACGCCCCGCCCACGGAGAGCTATGAGGCGTGGCCCGAAGTGTTCATTCCGCCCTTCCATTATGCCAATCCGGTGACGGGGAAGGCTCGATGAGCGCTATGGCCAACGCGCGCCCGGCGCTCGCGGATCGGGAAATGCTCTATGGCGTGCTAGACGGCTTCATGGCCGCGCTGCTGGCGCGCGATCCTTCGCGCGTGCGATGGGCGCCGGTGGTGCATTTCACCGAGAACAATGTCGCGCTCGCGATCGGCGACGGCATCTGGAACACGATCACCGGCCGGGGCGGTTATGACCTGCGCTTCGCCGATCCGCTGACGGGGCAGGTGGGGCTCTTCACCACGATCGTCGAGACGGATGACGAATCCGCCTGCACCATCCGGCTGGGGGTCCGCGACGGCGGTATCGCCGAGGTGGAGATCATCGCCGTCCGCCAGGCGGATTCGGGATTGAAGTTCACCAACCAGATCTTCGAGCGCAAGCCGGTGCTGGAGGAGATCGTCCCCGCCGCCGAACGGATGACGCGCGAGCGGATGATTACGCTCTCCAACGGCTATTTCAGCACGCTGGAGCAGAATGACGGTCAGCTCTTCACGCGCTTCCACCCCGACTGCAACCGGGTGGAAAATGGCGTGCAGACGACGAACAATCCCGATTTCTTCGTCGAGGTGGCGGGGCTCGGCTGCGAGGCGCAGTTCCTGCTCGGCAATTATCGCTACGACGATCGCCTGCGCGGCCGGCGCTTCCCGCTGGTCGATGAGGAGCGCGGGCTGGTGCTCGCCTACGGCTTCATCGATCATTGCGGCAAGCTGGGGGAGTACAAGCTGGCCGACGGGACGCCGGCCGTCTCCCCTATCCGCCGGCCGCACAGCTTCTATCTGGGCGAGCTGTTCAAGCTGCGCGACGGCGCGATCCAGCAGATCGAGGCCAATTTCATCACCGTGCCCTATCATATGCCCTCGCCCTGGGACGGGCAGGGCTGATCGGCGGGCGCCGCTCGCCGGTCAGCGCGCCGTCGCGCTGGCGAGCGCCGTCCCCAGCACGTCGAGAGTATAGGGTTTGACGAGCAATTCTATGCCCTCCTGCCGGGCGGACGCGGCGGCGGCGCTATAGCCCGTCATAAGGATGACCGGCATCTTCGGCCGCCGCCGTTTTACCTCGCGGGCAAGGTCCAGCCCGCCCATGTCGCCAGGCATCATCATGTCGGAAAGGAGCACGTCCACCGCCTCGCCGGCGCCCAGCGTGGTGAGCGCCTCGGCGGCCGTGCTCGTCCGCGTGGCCGCGTAACCCAGTTCTTCGAGCATCTGGACGACGAGGTCGGCGACCTGGTCGTCATCCTCCGCCAGCAGCACATGAAGCGGTCGCGCCGCCCTGTCGACCTTGCCGTCATCCGCGTGCGGCCCGTTCTCCAGCGCCTTCAGCGAGCGCGGCAGGAGGAGCGTGACGGTGGTGCCATGTCCCAGTTCGCTCGTGATCTCCACCCGCCCCCCCGACGCGCGGACGAAGCCATACACCTGGCTCAGCCCGAGGCCGGTGCCCTGGCCGACGCCCTTGGTGGTGAAGAAGGGCTCGAATACCTTTTCGATAAGTTCGTGCGGCATGCCGGTGCCGTTGTCGCGGATCGCCAGCCGCACCATCGGCGGCGTAGCGGCGGCGGTGGGCTCGTTGCGGCCCTCGATCCGGATGGCGCCACCGTTCGGCATCGCATCGCGCGCGTTGACCGCGATGTTGAGCATCGCCACCTCGAACTGCGATACGTCAAGCTCCACCGCCCCCAGATCGGCGGCCATGTCGATCTCGACGGTCACATTCTCGCGCAGCGAATGGTCGAGCAGATGCTGCAGGCCACGGACATGCGCGCCAAGATCGATAATCTCGGGCTTCAGCGGCGTGCGGCGCGCGAAGGCGAGCAATTGCTGCGTCAGCTTCGCCCCGCGATCGATCGCCTGCCTTATGCCCTGCATCAGCCGCGCGCGCCGCGCCGGATCGTCGGTGCGGTCCATCAGCTCCAATCCGCTCGACGCGACCATCAGCAGATTGTTGAAGTCGTGCGCGACGCCGCCGGTCAACTGCCCCATCGCCTCCATCTTCTGCGATTGGCGCAGCGCATCCTCGGCCTTCTGCCGGCCTTCCACCTCCTCGCGCAGCCGGCGGTGCGCCTCGGCGATCGAGGCATAAGACGCGCCCAGCACCGCGATCAGCAGCGACGCCATCACCAGGATGATCGCGATGCCGACATAGCGCAGCGCGCGCCGCGTCCACGGCTCGATCGTGGCGCGAAGATAGACCGATCCGAGCCTGGTTCCGTTCTGCGCCACCTCCGCCGTGACGATCAGGTCGCCGCCCTGTCGCCGGGGCGGGCCGACCCGGTTGGCGAGAGGCAGCGCCGCGTCGGACTGGGCAAAGCCCGCGGCGCGATGGCCATCGAGATCATAGGCGCCAGCGGCCACGATATCGGGATTCGCCCGGAGCGCGTCGACATATTCCTGGGTTGCGATGGCGTCGTCGAAGGCGAGCGGTGCGGCCACGCTGTCGGCCAGAATGCGCGCCTGGACGGTGGCGTCGTGAATGCTGTCGGTCCGCCCGAGATGCTCATTATGGATCGCGAGCCCCAGGCTGGCAGCGAGCAGCGCGACCGCCAGCAGCACGGCCGATTGCGGCTTGGCGGCAAGCAGCCGGCCGACCCGGGCCCAAGGCGCGCGATTGTCCACCTAGCCCTGCACCGCGAGGGTGAGCAGTTTCGAGCTGATCTGCACGCCGGCCGCCCCCGCCGCGGCGGCATCGATCGTGAAGCGCACGCGCCCATGGCGGAGCACGAACTGGATCATCCCGCCTGAAACGCCCTGGCTCATGTCCGTCACCGTCAACACCGGCAGTCCCTCCGCCGCGTGCAAGGCATCGCCGGTGCTCTGGCCCACCGGCTTGCCCACGAACAGTATGTGGCAGGATGCCGCGCTCTGGGCGTTCAGGCTATCCATGTGGACGATCGCTATGTCGCGGCCCTGCACCTGTTGGCCGCGCACCACCGCCTCCAGCGTCCCTTCGAACGGGTCCCCGCCGATCACGCAGATATGGAGCGGGCTGCTCGCGCTGGCGAAGGCCCGCGGCGGCCACTGCACGAAAGGCGCGAATTTGTAGAGGTAGCTCGCCTTGATGGCGGTTTCGAGCGGCACGCCGGCGAAGGCGCGCTTCGCGGTCGCCACCGTCAGCAGCGCCAGGGTGAAGACCAGCCTGACGCAGAAGCGGCCCAACGGCACCCGCCTGAGCGCGCCCGGCAGGTCAGAAGCGGACATGCGCGCCCACGGAAATGCTGCGGCGGACCTCGTTGCCGATCGTCGCGCCCGCCTGCTTATATTCGACATGCCGGGCGTGCAGGAGGTTGAAGCCCGACAGGGAGAAGCGCAGCCCGCGCGTCGCCGCCCAGGAAAGGCTGCTGTCCGCCTCGACATAAGCGGGGACATGCGGATCGGGCAGCGCCGCCACGTAGCGCAGCGAAGTCGTCCAGCTGACGCCATGGCCGAGATCCATCGAGGAGTGGAGCGATGCCTGGCCGTCGGGATCATTTCCGGCCGCGGCGAGGCTGTTGAGGTTGCTCGCGCCCGGTTTGAAATGCAGCGCCTGATGCTGGATGTTGAAGCCGGCCTTGAGCCGCCACCAGGGCGCGGGCCGATAATCGCCCCACGCTTCCAGCCCGTAGATATGCCCTTCCAGCATATTGCCCCAGCGCCAGAGCAACGGCAGCGCGTCCATCCGGACCCATTCGACACTGCGCAGATCGTCATAGCTGTTATAATAGCCTGATATCGACAGCGACGCCGTGTCGCCGATCTGTATCCGTGTTCCCGCCTCATAGGCGATCAGCTTTTCATTCTTGAAATCCCTGTCGCCGGTCAGGATCAGGACGGAGGGAATGATCTCGTCGTGGAGATCGACGTCGAACCGCGTCGGCGCCCGCACGGCGCGCGAGATCGCCGCCCACAGGAGGATATCGTCGTTGACCTTCCAGCCAAGCCGGGCCGAAGGCAGGGGCGTCACCCCGGAATAGGGGTCCTTCTCGATCTTCAGGCCCAGCACGAAATCGAGCGAAGACGTCAGCGCCACCGTGTCCTGCGCGAAAATATTGGCGAGCACTCTCGTCCGGTCGGGCGGCAGGTAGTTCACCAGGCCGGGATTGTCGAAATGATCGCGATAGACGCGCACGCCCGCGCCCCAGATAATCTGGTGCCTGTCACCCAGCGAAAAGCTGTGCTGGAAATCGAGATTGTCGGTCTTGAGCGAGTAGATCGTCGCCGCATCGGATGCCTGTTTCGACTCGTCATGATAGACCGAAAGCTGTAGCGATCCGCCGTCGGACGAGGCGTGCGTCCAGCCGAGCCGCACGGTGCCCCCCGAAATGCGCAGGCGCGGCGCATCGGCCTGCTGTTCGGAGCCGCGATAGAGCCGGCCCGCGAACGAGATGCGATCGCCGCCGGGGGTCCAGTCCAGCCGGAAGCCGCCCTGCGCCTTGTGCCAGCCATTGTCGGCATCCTCCCCGGCCGACGTCCGGTCGTCGCGAACCCTGAGACCGCTCAGATGAAGACGATAGGCAAGGTCGCTGCCGATGTTGCCGCCATATTGCAGCGTGGCATGGCTCTCGCGGTTGCCGACGGTGAGATCGATGACACCGCCCTGCGTGTCGGCGGCCTTCATCGTGATGATATTGATGACGCCGTTGACCGCGTTCGCACCCCACATCGTGGCGCCCGGGCCGCTTATAACCTCGATCCGCTTGATATTCTCGACCGGCACGTCCTGTTCGTCCCAGAGGACGCCGCCGAACAGGGGGGTGTAGACGCTGCGGCCGTCGATCAGGACGAGCAGCTTGTTCGCCGCATTGCCGTTGAAGCCGCGCGCGGTGATCGCATAGCTGCTCGCGCTGATGCGGGCGACCTGGAGGTTGGGCGCGAGGCGAAGGATTTCGGGGATGCTGACCGCCCCCGACCGCAGGATTTCGTCATGCGTGATGACGAAGACGGCCGCCGGCGCATCGCTCACCGGCTCGCGGCGCTTCGATACCGAGGTGACGTCGATATTGGCGAGATCGCTGATCGACATGGCCTGAAGATCGCGGAGCGATTGCGCCGACGCGGGCAGGCCGACGCCAAGGACGATCCCGCAAAGCGCGGCCGCCGAAGCCCTTTTGACGAAGCGCCCCCTGCTCCTGTCCCCCAACGCCACATTCCCCCTGTTTATCGTGCGCGAACGCCGCGCGGGTCCAAGGGTTCCGGCACGAAGATGGTAAAGAGCAAACGTAATCCCCCGCATCATCGAGGGCAAACGCGGCCGAGGGGCGGGTTGCCCGTCTATAATGAAGAGACGACTGCCCGATCGCAGGATGCATGATGCGGATTCTCTTCTATCTCCCGGTGGTCACGGAATTGTGGTTCGACCATGTGCTGGCGCCGCTGATCCGCGCGGCGGCGAAGGATGCCGAGGTGCACGTCATCGTGCCGCCGCTGTGGAGCATGACGGGCATTACCGCCCGGCAGCTTGCCGGCTGTGCGGACCTGACGGAGGTGCATTGGCATATCCTCGACGGGGAAGACCATCCTTCCTATCGCATGACGCCCGCCGCGCCCGCCGCGCTGGTCGATTTCGTCGAGCGCATCGATCCCGATTACACCTTCTGTCGCAGCGCGGACGTGACGACGCCGGGGCGCTTTCCGGGGCAGGTCCGATATTTGATGGAGGGCGGCTTTCCGCCGTTGCCGCCCGATGGCGCGCCGCGCTGGGGCTATGCAATGGTGCAAGGGCCAAATCTGTTCGATCATGGTTTTCTCCCAGACCTCGACGAGAGACGCAGCGCCTGGCTGGACGAGCAGATAGCGCCCGTTTGGAATATTCTTCAGGCGCGATATCACCATGTCGGCGATCGGCGCTCCTATCTTGCCGAGGCGGGGCTGCCGACCGATCGCAAGATCATCGCCGTGCCGCTCGAATATGATGCGCCCGACAATTTCTTCGACAAGGTGCACAGCGTCGATGCCAGCAACGACCGGTTCGTCGCGACGCTGGCGAACCAGATCGATGATGATTTCCTGCTCGCCGTCACCATACATCCGGTGCAGGAAAAGGTCCGGTCGGCGGTTGTCGATCGTATCGCGGCGATGGACCGGAACAAGGTGCGGATCGTTCGTGCGCCCGGCGACGGCGCGGGCGGCGTGACGCGGCTGCTCATCCAGCATTGCGACGGCGTCGTCCTGCGCGATTCCAAATCCTTTGTGAACGCAGCCTTTTTCGGCAAGCCGCTGCTTCGCCTGTCGCGCTTCGCCTCCGCCGACTGGCTGCGCGCCTATACCGACGTCCCCACCTTTCTGAAGGCGCTGCGTTCGGGCACGGCGCGCTCCGCCGACGATGCCGATGTGCGGACCTGGTTCGCCTATCATTATGCGAACAATGCCTTCCCCGTGGGCGATCCCGACATGACGCTGGCCGATCTGCTCGACCGTGCGAACCGGCCCTGCAATCCCGCCCGCTGGCAGGCGCACCTGGATCGCCATCGCGCCTGTTTCGACGCGTGGATCGCCAGCCATGCGCTGGAACCGGCCTGAGGAGGAGGATCATGTACGATCTTGCCGTCATCGTTCCCGTGCGCCGCGACAGTTCGCGCATCGCGAACAAGGCGATGCTGCCTTTCGGCGGCGCCGGATCGCTGATCGAATGGAAGCTTCGCCAACTCGTCCGCGTGATCGATCCGGCGCGCCTCTATCTGAGTTCGGAGGATGAGGAGTTTCTGGATATCGCCGAGCGGCTCGGCGTGTCGCGGCACCGGCGCGACCGGCGGCTGGCGACCGCGCATATCGTGCCGATGAGCGAGGTGATTGCGGGCGTCGTCAGCGAAATCCCGCACGAGCATATCGCATGGTGCACGGTCGTCTGCCCGCTGATGCCGCCCGGCGAATATCTCCGCGCCTTTCGCGCCTATCGGGAACAGGTGATCGAGGGGTCGTTCGATTCGCTGCTCGGCGTCAACGCGATGCGCGAATATTTCTGGGCCGATGGCAAGGCGCTGAACTATCAGGCGAACAAGGCGCACATTTCCTCGCAGGACCTGCCTGCGCTGCTCAAGGTCACGAACAGCATCTACATGTCGCGCCGGCAGGATATTCTCGATCGGGAATATCTGATCGGCGACAGGCCCTTCATGGCCGAGCTTTCGCGCCTGTCGGGCGTCGATATCGATTATATCGAGGATTATCGCATCGCCTGCGCCCTCCATGCCCTCTATGTCGAGGATCGGCTGGACGCGATCGATCCGACGCTGCGTATCGATTGGAGCCGGGCCGCGGGCGCGCTGCCGGCGGCGGCATGACGATTGCGATCGCCCCCCTGCTTGCCGGCGTCCGTGCGCTGGTCGACGGCAGCCTGCCCGAATTGCTGGCGCGACGGCACGATGTCGGCTGGAAGGCGGATGGCAGCCCTGTCACCCAGGCTGATATCCTCCTCGAACGGCGCATCGGCGACTGGCTCGCGGATCGCCTGCCGAACCTCCATCTGATCGGGGAGGAGAGCTTCTCCGGCGACCGGCCGCCGACGGGCGACGGCTGGGTCGCGGTGCTCGACCCGATCGACGGCACCGAGAATTTCTGTTCGGGCCTCAAGGAGTGGGGCGTGTCGCTCAGCCTCTGGCACGCGGGAGCGCATGCCGGCAGCCTGCTGATGCTGCCCGAGCTGGGTGAGCATCTGGCGACCGGCGAGCCGGTCCGGCGGATGCGGTCGCGCATCACCGGCTTCTCCTCTTCGCTCTCGCCCGAAGTCGTCGCCGGCATCGCCGGGGGCGGGGAAGCGCGCATCCTGGGGTGCGCCGTCTATAATTTATTCAATGTCACACGCGGCGCCCTCGCCCGCTTCGTCAATCCGAAGGGCGCCTGTTCGTGGGATTTGCTCGCCGGCCTGATGCTGGCGCGCGAGCATGGTTGCGACATTCTGCTCGACGGGGAAACCTATGACGGATCATTTCTTGCGCCGGATCGAAAATATCGCGTCGACATACGGCACAGATACGATCTTCATCCTGGGCAAGGGCCCCTCGGTTGACGGCCTCTCGCCCGACGTCTTCGCGGGCTCGCTCGTCATCGCGGTGAATGATGCGGAACGGATCGCGCCGGCCGACATCACGATTTTCCACGCCGATTGGGTGAAGGGCGCGCTGGCGGAGAACGGCGCGCGCTCACGCCTCTACATCACCTCCACCGACTTTCGGCCCGCGCGCGGCGAAGTGCTGCACGCGCCCTTTGCGCCGCTCCAGAGCGACGGCAGCGACCTGATGATGCAGCGCTTCCAGTCCGATGCCTTCACGATCGAGGAGGTGCTGTTCCTCTCGGCGCTGAAGATCGCCCGCTATGTGGCCGAAGCGCGCGGACGGCGGCAGACCGTCTATATGGTCGGCTTCGACTTCCTGCCGGGCGCGGGCTTTTCGCAGTCGATCGACCATGATTTCGCCCCCGGCAACAGCGCCGATCGCTTCTTTCGCATCAGCCTTCAGGAATTTTTCTTCCTGAACACGCTCTACATGCTGAAGGATTCGAACCTCGACGTGGCGCATGTCGGCAGCCGTTCCTTCTCGCAGATAACGCCTGAGGACCTGAACCAGCTTTTTCAGGCGTCGTGCAGGCCCCGGCAGGCGCGCAAGGGATCGTCGGTCGCCGTCGTCGCCGAACTCACCACCAACCATTTCGGCGATCGGCACCGGCTGGAGCGGATGATCCGCGCGGCGCGCGCGGCGGGCGCCGATTATGTGAAGTTGCAGAAGCGCGATGTCGCGACCTTCTATTCGCCCGAGCAGCTTGCATCGCCCTATGTTTCCCCTTTCGGCAAGACCTTCGGCGACTATCGCCATCAGCTCGAACTCGATCGCGACGATTTCGCCTTTGTCGACGACCTATGCCGCGATCTCGATATCGGCTGGTTCGCCTCGGTGCTCGACAGGCCCTCGTTCGAGTTCATGCTTCAGTTCGATCCGGCGCTCGTCAAGCTGCCGAGCACCATTTCCGAGCATCGCGACTATATGGCCCATGTCGCGCGCACCTATCGCGGCTCGGTGGTCCTTTCGACGGGCATGACCGATCAGGCCTATGAGAATTGGGTGCTGCGCAGCTTCGTCAACTGCCGCAACCTCTATCTGCTGCAATGCAACTCGGCCTATCCGACGCCGGTCGCCGACTGCAATGTCGGCATCGTGCGGCATTATGATGCGCTGTCGCGATCCGATCCGCGCATCGTTCCGGGCTATTCGAGCCACGATTTCGGCTGGATGGCGTCCGCGCTCGCCGTCGCCGCCGGCGGCCGGATGATCGAGAAGCATGTGAAGCTGGGCAACACCGACTGGGCGCATTTCGACGCGGTCGCGATCGATCTGACCACCGATTTTCGCGATTATGTCGCCAAAATCCGGGAGGCGGAGGACATGCTCGGCTCGGAGATCAAAAGGATCAACCCGAGCGAGCATCATAAATATTTCCGCGCGGCGGCGTGATGGGAGATCGCGCGATGACCGACGAAGGCTTTCATTGCCTGCTATGCGGAGACGCGGCGGCGCCGCATCTCGTTCAGCGCGAGGTGACGGGCGACGAGACGGGCAGGCTTCGCGCGGTCAAGTGCCGCGCCTGCGATCATGTGCAATTGTCGCCGCCCGCCTACAGCCTCGATTTCTACGAGGATGACGGGCAGGTGAATTTCGTCGTCGATACCTATGGCACATCGATCGCGACGATATTCGATCACAGCGCGATCGAGGCCAATCGGCGGGCGGCCCGCTTCTCCGGCCATCGCTTTCCGCGGCGGGGCGGGGAGCGCGCGCGCGTGCTCGACATCGGCGGCGGCTACGGCTTTTTCGGCGCGGCGATGACCCGCCTCCATCCCGACGTCGATATGCTGGTGCTGGAGCCGAGCGCCGCACGCGCCGAGATGGGGCGCCGCTATTTCGCGGAGCGGCGGGACCCGGATTTTCCGCCGCCGGCTTATGCCACCGGCCTGCTGGACGACGCCTTTGTGGAGGCGCATGCCGGCTGCTTCGACGCCGTCACCGCCTGGCATGTGCTTGAGCATGTCGCCGATCCGTTGGCCCTCCTTGCGCGCGCCGGCCGGCTGCTCCGGCCCGGTTCGGGCAGTCTCTGGGTGGAAGTGCCCAATCTGGACGATGACCTGAACGCGCTTTCGCCTGCGTATCGGCGGCGTAATTTCATGCGCGAGCATATCTCCTATTTCTCGCCGCCGGTGCTGGAGCGGACGGCGCGGCGGCTGTTTCCCGAGGCGGAGATCGAGGTGGCCGGCTATCAGCGCTACGGCATCTTCAACTATTTTCACTGGGCGTATTTCAACGCGCCGCAGGGCGCCAGCCCCGACATGTTCGACGGCCGCGATCGCTGGTGGCTTGAAGCCTGCTGGCGCACCGCACGCGAGGCGAGCCGGACGAGCGACGCGCTTCTCCTGATCGTCCATCCATGGGGACGGCCGACGGCGGCCGAAGGGGTGGGCCGGTGAACGTCGCGGCGCTGATGATCGGGCGGGGCGGCAGCACGCTCAAGGACAAGAATATCCTGCCGGTGGAGGGCCATCCGCTGCTGCTCTGGTCGGCCGCCGCCGCGCGCAGGAGCCGCCATATCAGCCGCTTCTACATCAGCAGCGATTGTCCGCGCATCCTCGATACCGCCGGGCAGGCGGGCTATCGACCGATCGTGCGGCCGCCGGAACTGGCAAGCGCGACGGCGCAGAGCAGCGACGCCGTTCGCCACGCCTTCGAGATCATGGAGCGCGAAGGCGCGATCGACATCCTCGTCGTCCAGCACGCCAATGTCGGCACGATCGCCGAATGGCAGATAGACGCCTGCATCGACCTGTTGCTGGATACGCCCGAGGCGACGGCGGTGGTGCCGGCCCATCGGCATCCCGAATATCATCCGATGCGCGCCAAGCGTCTTCGGCCCGACGGCTCGCTCGGCCTGTTCGTGACGGGTGAGGATATTTCGGCGAACCGGCAGGATTTACCCGCCTGCTTCTTCTTCGATCATTCCTTCTGGGTGCTGCGTGGACGCAAGGCGATATTCGATCCCGACGGGCAGCCGCCCTGGCCGTGCATGGGATCGCACATCCTGCCTTTCGAGACGGAGGGATGCCGCGACGTCCACGATCTCGCCGATCTGGACGTGACCGGCCGCTGGCTGGTCGCCAACGCCATTCCGCAGCCGGACTTCGCGCCCGCCTCGACGGGCTGACGGCCGGACCGGCGTATTTTTCACCTATAAAGTTCAAGGCGTCGCGCGACGCCATCGATCAAGCCGTTCCGGGAGGTTCGCGTGCAGTTTTCGAGGATTTCAGCGTCCGGGGCCAGCGAAGCGACGCTGACCGAGGTACAGGCGACGCTCAGTGCGCTGGCCAGCGGCCTCGACGCGCGCTTCATGCAAGCCGGCACCGCGCTCGCGGCGGCTTTCGAGATCATCGAGCGGCTGGTCGGCTCGCTGGAGGGCGTGACCAATGCGCTCGACCGCGAGGCGGCGGATGCGGCGGTGGAGAATATGCGCAGCACCGCCGATCGGCTCACCCGTCTGCCGGCGCTCCAGATGGATCGGCAAGGGGATCTCGCCCGGATCCGCGAGGCGAGCAAGGAACTGCGCGATCAGATCGGCCAGATACATCGGACACTGAGCTTCCTCAGGATATGCGGGCTCAACATCAAGGTGGCCGCGGCCGGCGCCGAGGAGTTTTCCGGGTTCGCCGATCATATGTTCGTCCGGCTCGATCTGGGCGAGGAACAGCTCGCCCGCTTCGAACGCGAGGTGAAGGAACTGGGCGAGAAGGTGACGACCATGGTCGAGGCCGAAAATCTGCTCGCTGCCGAATGCGCGCGGGTCATCCCCCATGTGCCCGCCAAGCTGGCCGAGGATGCGCTGGCGCTGCAACGGCATCAGGCGGATATCGCCACGTTGGCGTCGCACATCGCTGATGTCGCGCGTGAAATCCGCGGCAAGGTGGCGACCGCGATCGGCGCGCTCCAGATCGGCGATATCACCCGGCAGCGGCTGGAGCATGTCTCCGACGGCATCCTGTCGCTCGCGGCCTTTCTTGCAGAGCGGGCGGATGGCGACATGGCGGTGGTGGAGGCCCTTGAGGGGCGCACGCTCGCCCTCCTTGCCGCGCAGGCCGCCGACGCGATCGAGGATTTCCAGCGCGAGGCGCGCATCCTCACGCAGAATCTGCGCGGCATCGGCCCGGATGCGAGCCGGCTGCTGGCGCTCAAGGATTCGGGCGGAGCCGGGCAGGACGCGAACGGCCAATCCTTCCTCCAGATTCTCGAGCAAGGCATTGCCGAGGTGGAAAGCGTTACGGGGCAATTGCATGAGGCCGACCGGCATACCGACCGGCTGAGCAGCGCCACGTCGGAAACCGCCGAGAGCCTCGCCCGCCGGCTCAAGGCCGTGCGCAAGGTGCAATCCGATGTCGAGCAGATGGCGTGGAATACTGGCCTGCGCTGCCGGCGAATGGGCGAGGACGGCCTCGCGCTTGCGGTGATCTCGACCGAGATACGGGGTTTCTCCAACAATCTCGAACAGGTTTCGGATCGGATCGCGCGGACGTTCGAACAGCTTGCCGCCGCCGCCGGATCGATCCGCGAGCGGCAGGGCCAAAGCGGGAAGATCGATGCCGGGCGCGCGCTCGCCGAATCTCTGGCGAGCATCCGCGCAGGCGGCGAGCGGATGCGCGGCAGCCTCGCTGCGCTGGATGGCGACGCGGCCACGGTTGTCACGATCCTCCGCGAGTCGACCGACAAGGTGGATTGCGAGGCGGAGATCGGCGGCGCGCTGGAGGAGGTGGCCGCGCGTCTAGCTGCCTTCGTCCGGCCCGAGGCGGAGCTGCCCGACGCCGCTATCGAGCCGTTGGGCGAGATGCTGGGCCGGATCAGCCGCAGCTATACGATGGCGCGCGAGCGTGAGGTGCACAGGCGCTTCGCCCTGGGCGGCGATGCGACAGAACAGGAGGACGCGCCGGCGGCGGTGGAAGAGGAGGACGACGCGCTGTTCGACGACGCGCTCTTCTGAGCGCGCCGTTCTTGCATCTTCAGCGCGTGGTGGCCTGCAGCAGTTCGCGGGCGATGTGGCCCAGCGGCACGACCCGGTCGGCGGCGCCGCGCGCGATCGCTTCCTTGGGCATGCCGAACACGATCGATGTCGCTTCGTCCTGCGCAAAGGTGCGTGCGCCCGCCTGCTTCATCTCCAGCAGCCCACGCGCACCGTCGTCGCCCATCCCCGTCATGATGATGCCGACCGCGTTCGAACCGGCCGACCGCGCGGCGGACCGGAACAGCACGTCGACCGACGGCCGGTGACGTGACACCAAAGGCCCCTCGCGCACCGCGACATGATAGCGCGCGCCCTGCCGCTCCAGCATCAGATGCTTGCCGCCGGGCGCGATCAGCACATGGCCGCGCAGCACGGGATCGCCGTCCGCCGCTTCCTTGACATCCACCTCGCACAGGCCGTTCAGCCGGCGGGCGAAGGCGTTGGTGAAGCTTTCGGGCATATGCTGGACGATGACGATGCCGGGTGCGTTCGCCGGCAGTTGTTCCAGCACGGCGCGCAGCGCCTCGGTGCCGCCGGTGGACGCGCCGATGCAGACGACCATCTCGGTCGTCCGGCTCATCGCCTTGCCGCTGGGGGGCGGCAGCACGGCGTCGGCGGTGAGTTTCTTCTCGGGTGTTCGTACCGCCACCGATCGCGACGGCCTGCGCCCACGAACGCGCGCCCGCGCGGCGGCCTTCACCGTATCGCGGATCTGAAGGTGCAGCTCGGCCAGGTGATCGGCGACGCCGATACGCGGCTTCAGGATGACGTCGACCGCGCCGGCCTCCAGCGCCTGGAGCAGCGTTTCGGAGCCGTCCTCGATCAGTGAGGAGCACATCACCACCGGTACGGGGCACTGGCTCATCAGCTTGCGCAGGAAGGTGATGCCGTCCATGCGCGGCATCTCGACGTCGAGCGTGATGACGTCGGGCAGTTCCTCCTGAATATGGCGCGCGGCGGCAAAGGGATCGGAGGCGGCGGCGATCACCTCGATATCGGGATCCTCCTCCAGGATCGCGGTCATCGTCTGGCGAACGCTGGCGGAATCGTCGATGATGAGGACCCGCGTCTTGCTGCCTGGCATCATCGGCTCCGCTGGAAGATGGTGTTGGCGACCTGGATGAGAGGAAGGTCGAAGCCCGCGATCGATTCCGAATGGCCGAGGAAGAGATAACCGTCGGATGTCAGGCAATCGAGCAGGCGGGAGACGACCTGTTTCTGCGTCGGCTTGTCGAAATAGATCAGCACGTTGCGACAGAAGATCAGGTGCATCGGCTTGCCCACCGGATAATGGCTGTCCATCAGGTTCAGCCGGGCAAAGCCGATCGCGCCGCGCAGGGCCGTGGCGATCCGTATGTCGCGCCGGTGCGGATCGTTGGGCGTCATCACATATTTGCGGCGCAGCGCTTCGGGTACGGGATCGACCTGCTCGGCGGGATAGATGCCCTTCCGGGCCGTCTCCAGAACCTCGGTGTCGAGATCGGTCGCCAACATGCCATAAGCGGGGCCGCCGTGCGTCTCGGCGAAATCATCGAGGATCATCGCCAGCGTATAGGCTTCCGGCCCGGTCGAACAGGCGGCGCTCCATGCGCGGATCGTCCTGGTCCCCTTGGCGGCGAGGTCCGGCAGCGCGCGATCGCGCAGATAGTCGAAATGCGCGGGCTCGCGAAAGAAATCGGTCTTGTTGGTCGTCACCGCATTGATGAGGTGAATGCCTTCGGCCGCCAGATTGTCGCCCTGGAAGACATGATCGCAATAGGCGTCGATGCTCGGCAGGCCGGTCGCGCGCACGCGGCGGCGAAGCCGGCCTTCGAGCATCGTGATCTTGCTTTCGGGCATTTTGATGCCCGAATAGTCATAGATGTAGCTGGCGAGGCGGGCGAAATTGCGCTTGTTCAGATGATCGGCGCCGGGAAGCGGCGTGCGGACGGCGGCTGCGGGCAAGGCGTGGCTCCGATGCGCGGATATCAGGGGAGGAGGGGCGCCTTGCGCTCCCGAGGGAACGCAAGGCGTCGATCAGGGCCGGCTCAGGCGGCGGCCGGAGCCAGCAGCGCGGCTTCGTCGGCGGAAAAGATGCGCGTCATGTCCACGAGGACGACGAAGCCCTCGGTACGGCGCACCACGCCGCCGATATAGTCCGAACGCCATTTCACGCCGATGTCGGGCGCGGCCTCGACCTGGTCGGAGCGGAAGGTGCTGACTTCCAGCACCCTGTCCACCACGAGGCCCAGCAACAGCCCCCGGTCGGCCAGCGGCACGTCGATCACGAGGATGCGCGTGGCCGGGGTCGGCTCGGCCGGTGACAGGCCGAGCCGGAGGCGGAAGTCGATCGTCGAGACGCCCTGCCCCCGCATGTCGGTGAGGCCGAGCAGATAGTCCGGCCCGTTCGGAATGTGGAACGGCTCGCGATAGTCGAGTATCTCGCGGACAAGCGCCACGGGAACCGCGAATATCTCCGCCCCAAGGCCGAAGGTGACGGCCTGTATCTCCTCGGCCTCGCTCATGCTGCCTGAGCTCCGAAGTTGGCGTCGTCGGCGTCTGGGCCGCCTGTGGAGAGGTCGAGGGCGAAGCCGTTGACCCTGGCCTGCTGGTCGGCGATCGAGTTGGGCCTGGGCCGGGCCGTCGTCGCCGTGGCGGGCTTGCGGGCGGCGATCGGCCGGGCCGTTGCGGGCTTGGCGCGGCCGGCGGGCCGATCGCCGGTGCGGAAGTAGGCGATGCTGGTCTGCAACTCCTCGGCCTGGGCGGCCAGTTCCTCGGACGTGGTCGAGATCTGCTCGGACGCGCCGGCATTCTGCTGAGTGACCTTGTCGAGCTGCTGGATCGCCTCGTTGATCTGGGTGGCGCCGATATCCTGTTCGCGGCAGGCGGCGCTGATCTCGGCGATCAGTTCGGCGGTGCGGCGGATGTCGGGGACGAGGCGGGTGAGCATCTCGCCGGCTTCGCTGGCGGCCTTGACGGTATCGCCCGAGACCGAGCTGATCTCGGCGGCGGCCGTCTGGCTGCGCTCGGCGAGCTTGCGGACCTCGGAGGCGACGACGGCGAAGCCGCGGCCGTGCTCGCCGGCGCGCGCGGCCTCGACGGCGGCATTGAGCGCGAGCAGGTCGGTCTGGCGGGCGATCTCCTGGACGATGCCGATCTTGTCGGCGATGGTGCGCATCGCGCCGACCGCGCGATCGACGGCGACGCCGCTCGCCTCGGCATCCTTGGAGGACTGGCGGGCGATCTTCTCGGTCTGGGCGGCGTTGTCGGCATTCTGTTTGATGTTGGCCGCCATCTGCTCCATCGAGGCGGAGGCCTCTTCGGCCGAGGCCGCCTGCTCGGTCGCGCCCTGCGACACCTGCTCCGAACTCGACGACAGCTCCTGGCTGCCCGCCGATACATTCTCCGCCGCCGCCGTCGCATCACCCACAACACCACGCAAACGATCCACCATGCTGTTGACGTGACCGAGCAACTCGCCGATCTCGTCGCGGCTCTTGATCTCGACGGTGCTGGTCAGGTCGCCCTCCGCCACCCGGCGCATGGCGTCGCCGGCGGTCTTCAGCCCGCGTGCGATGAGGATCGCGAGATAGAGAGCGGCGGCCGCGGTGATGACGACGGCGATCGCGCCCATCGCGAACATCGTCGTCCGCGCGGAATGGTACAGCGCCTCGGCCTCGTCGTCGGCGGTCTTCATCTTGCGCTCCTGCGCCTTGGCGAAGTTCTCCACCGTCTTGGTCACCGCCGCGGCCTTCGCGCGCGAGTCCCCGAGCGTCAGGGCCACGCCGGCGGACTTGTCGGTCGTCGCCAGCGCGCGGACCCGTTCGTTGACCGGCTTGAATGCGTTCCACTGATCGGCAAGGCGCTCCCACGTCGCCTTGTCGTCGCCATCCGCGCTGGCGACGCCCTGGCGGATCATGTCGTCGACCCGGTTGCTCCAGCTCGTGCTCTGCGCCTCGAATTCCTGCGTCAGACGGGGATCGCCGGTCATCACGAGATTCTTCTCGGCACGAACCATCATGCTGACCCCGCCGTCGACGCTGCGTGCGAGGTCGAGCTGTTTCGCCGGCCCGTTGACGATATGGCCGATCGCGTCGTTGACCGTGTTGAGGCGCGATGCGCCGAGGGCGATGACCGCGGCCATCAGGATGAGAAGCAGGGCGAAAGTCAGCCCCAGCTTGAGCTTGATCGTGGCACGCATGGCTTGCCTCTCCCCGAAGATGTCAGTGTATCGTCGATGCCGGCGTCACGGCCTGTTCGGCCTCGCCCGCGAGCGCATGGAAGATGGCCGCCAGATCGGGCAGGACGATCACGCTATCCTGCCTGCGCACCAGCTCGCGCACATAATCGCGGCGCCAGCGCATGCCCACGGCGGGCGGCTCCTCGCTGGCATCGCGGGCAAGCGTGGCCACCTCATGCACCTTGTCGGTGCGGATGCCGATCTGGATCGTCTCGCCGTCCAGTTCGATCTCGATCACGACGATCCGGCTGTCGACCGTGGCCTCGGCCTCGGCCATGCCGAAGGCGCGCCGGAGATCGGCGATCGGGATGACCTTGCCCCGGAAATTGACGACGCTGCCGACCAGCGCGGGCGCGCCGGGCACGACCGTCTCGGGCAGCAGGTCGAGAATTTCCTGGACGAGCATGGCTTCGAGCGCGAAGGTTTCGTCCTGAAGGTCGAAGGTCAGCACCTCGAGTTGACCATTTTCGTCCCAAGGGGTCCGGGTGGGTTCCTGCATGGCTTATCCAGCGGCGCGAAGCCGCTCCTCCTGATGCTGGCCGATGGCGACGAGCTGGGCGACGTCGAGGATCAGCGCGACGCCGCCGTCGCCGAGGATCGTCGCCCCCGCGAAGGTGCCGACGTCACGATGCAGCGACGACATCGATTTGATGACGGTCTGGTGGTTGCCGATGATCTGGTCCACGACGAGGCCGACGCGCTCGGCGCCCGTCGCGACCACGACGATCTTCTGATAGGTGTCGGGCCTGGTCCCCGTGGCGAACATCTCGCGCAGCCGCAGGAAGGGCACCAGCCGGTCGCGCAGGGTGATGAGGCTCCGCCCGCGCGAGCGCAGATCCTCCTCCAGCGACAGTTCGAGGCATTCCTCCACCGCCGCCAGCGGGATCACGTAGCGGCCGTCGCCGACGCGGACGAGCAGCCCTTCGATGATCGCCAGGGTGAGCGGGATGCGCAGGACGACGGTCGACCCCTCGCCCGGCGTGCTGGCGACATCGATCGCGCCGCGCAGGCTTTCGATCGTGCGCTTGACCACATCCATGCCGACGCCGCGCCCCGACAGGTTCGTTACCTGCGCGGCGGTGGAGAAGCCGGGATGGAAGATGAGCTGCAACAGCTCCTGATCGGCCAGCGCCTGCCCGGGTTGGATAAGCCCCTGCGCCTCGGCCCGGGCACGCACCCGTTCGCGATCGATACCGCGCCCGTCGTCGCGGATCGTGATGACCACCTCGCCGCCCGCCTGGTGGGCGGAAAGGCGGACGGTGCCGGTCTCGGGCTTGCCCGCCGCGATCCGCTCCTCGGGCGTCTCCAGCCCATGATCGCATGCGTTGCGGATGAGGTGGACCATCGGATCGGCGAGCCGTTCGATCACCGTCTTGTCGACTTCGGTCGTCTCGCCGTCGGTGGCCAGCTCGATGGCCTTGCCCGTCTCGCGCGAGAGGTCGTGGACGAGGCGGCGGAAACGGCCGAACAGCGACGCGACCGGCACCATGCGCAGCACCATCATCGTGTCGCGCAGTTCGCCCGCCAGCCGCTCAATCTCCTCGGATACCGAACGGAGCACGAGGTCGGCGCCGCTGTCGGCGACCTGTGAGAGACGGCTCTGCGCGATCACCAGCTCGCCCACCCGGTCCATCAACTCGTCGAGCCGTTCGGCGGGGACGCGGACGCTTTCGCCGGCCTTGGCGGCGGGACGGCCCGACGCCTGACCCGCCGCTTCGGTGGCGGTGTCGCCGGAGGGAACGAGCGAGAGGGTGGGGCGCGCCTCCTCGACCGCCTCTTCGTCGGCGTCGCAAGTGAGCGGATCGATCGCCAGTTCCATATCGTCCATCACGAAGATGAACACATCCTCGATCGCGCTTTTCGGCGCGTTGGTGCGTATTTCGACGTCCCAGCCGATATGACATTCGGTGGGCACGAGATCGGGAAAGGCGGGGATGGCGTTGGTTCGCGCGACGATCCGGCATTCGCCCAACTCGCGCAGCTCGTCGAGCAGCATCAGCGGATTGGTGCCGTTCGCCATCGCGTCGGCCGGCAGCCGGAACGACAGGCGCCAGCCCGCCGGGCCGGCAGGTTTGGTCGCCGGGGCCGCCCGCCCGCCGGAAGCGTCTATGGCCGCCTGCAAGCGGGCGAGGATCGCGTCCCCATGGGGATCGGAGGCCGCCGCGCCGTCGGCGTCGAGCAGCGCGCGCATATGATCCTTGGCCGACAGGATGACCGCGACCAACTCCGCCGTGGCGGGCACCAGGCCCTTGCGGACGCGGTCGAAGGCGCTTTCGCAATGATGGGTGAAGGTTGCGAGCGCATCGAAGCCGAACATCGCGCCCGAGCCCTTCAGCGTGTGAAGGCCGCGGAATACTTCATCGACGAGGCCGCGATCGTCGAGCCGATGGCCAAGATCGAGCAAACCCTGCTCGATCGCATCGAGCAACTCGCCGGCCTCCACGCGGAACGCCGCGACGGGATCCTGCGCGCTCATCGGCCGAGCACCTTGCGCGCGACCTTGATAAGCTGGTCGGGCACGAAGGGTTTTACCAGCCAGCCGGTCGCGCCGGCGGCCTTGGCCTGCTGCTTCATCGCGTCGTCCGATTCGGTTGTGAGAAAGATGATCGGCGTGCCGCATTGGGCCGGCGATTTGCGCAACTCGCGGATCATCGTCAGCCCATCCATCACCGGCATGTTGAGATCGGTGACGATCATGTCGAACTGGCCGGCGGTGGCCTTCTGCAGGCCCTCCTGGCCATCGCCGGCCTCGGTGACGTTATAGCCCGCGCCAGTCAGCGCGATGCGGATCGCCATGCGCAGGCTGGGGGAATCGTCTACAGTCAGAATAGAGGCTGTCATTGCGGCAGGTCTCCATGAAACCAGAAATCGACGTCGGCGGGGGCGACGTCCGTCAGGAATCCCGCCCGATCGAGCAGCGCGGCCACGGCTCCGTTCGCCGGCCCGGAAAGCCGGATTGTCCTGCCCTCGCGGGCAAGATGCGCGCGGGCGGACTGGATGATCTGGACAAAACTCAGGTCCAGCTCGGCCAAGGACGCAAGATCAAGCACGATCTCGCCCGCATTTCCGAAAGAGGCCGAGAGATGTTCGCCGAACTGGGTAACGGATCGCACCGTCACGGAATTCGGAACTTCGATCACATGGCTGCTCATGGCGTTCCCATCATTGCGCATCACGCCGGCCGCATTGCGCGCGACAGGGGCGGTTCCTCTCAATTGTAGAAGAAGCAGGAGGCAATCGGCCCGGACGGCGCGAATTTTTCGTTTCGGTGCTGTCGGCAAGCGGTGGGAGCGCCTTGGCTACTCCATGAATGCGATCTTAAGGGAATGGTCTGTTTCGCGATATAATAAAGGAAAAGCGACGGAGCGTTCCGGCGACGAGTTGCCCGCCGAATATCTGCCACAATGGTTCAATTTGATATGGAAGGACGCCGTGACTTCGATGTAGGATCACTCTTTACCGGATTTCGTGCGCGGTCTTCCACGCATGCGACGAACTGCCCACCAGGACGGCCGTAAGCTTCCGGCTGGGACAAGAAGATCGAGGCGCAATTTTGATATGAAGGGATCTCAAGCCAAAGGTGCGACCGCGGGCCGAGGGGAACTGGTCGACGCCGACGAGTATGAGATCGACCGCTATCGATCCATCGTCTTTCCCAACATGATCCGCGAGTTGCGCAAGCATAACGGTTTTCCGAAACTGCTGTCGCTTTCGGCCATGCTGCCGGGGATACCCTATGTGCGACTGTCCAAGATCGAACGTGGCGAGGTGTTCGCCAAGGCCGAGGAATTGCGACGGATCGCGACCCAGTTGAATGTCGAGCCGGAACAGCTTCTTGTCGATATCGACACGCCCGGGTTCGATATCGCGGCCTGGGCCGCGAACCTGCAGGACTGGACGCCGGCGGACCCGAAAGAGGATCGCTTCGCCGTCGAGTTCGCGGCGGCGCTTCGCTTGCGCCGGGAAAGCGATGCGGCGCTTTCCATCGCGGCGATCGAGCGGGATTATGGCATCGCGCCCGTCATCCTGTCGCGGCTGGAAAACGCCTACAAGACCTTCGATCGCTGGAACAAGCAGACGGTGCGGGCGCTGTTCCGGCTGTTCGGCGTCGCGGACCTGGCTGCATTGCGCGCTCATGTCGCCGATGCGCGAACGAGCGGCATGCTGGCCGCGCATCTCGAACTCATCGCCAATCCGGCGATACGCATTGCCAAGACGCGCGCCCGGGTTGCCGTGCTTCGCGAGGAATTGACGAAGCCGAGGGCGACCGCGACGCCGCGAACGAAAACGCCGCCGCCCAGACGGGTGCCGCCCGTCGATCTGGAGGCGGAAAGGGCTGCCCGAACGCCATCCGCCGTCGCTGCTATTCAGGCTTCGGACGTGGCGATGGTGCGGCTGGTGCCGGTGTTCGGATCGCCGCTGCCCGACGGCCTCATCGAGCGCAGCGCGACGGGGGAAACGGTGGAGGCGCCCCGTCGGGCCGGCCCCAACAGCTACGGCCTGCGCGCCTGCCGACAGACTTTGGGGCCGGGTCTTCCCGCCTCCGCGACCGTGGTCGTCGATCCGGACCGCTTTCCCTCGTCGGGCGGGATCGCCGTGGTGCGCGAGGCGGAAGGCCTTCGCCTGCTGATGGTGACGTTCGATCGGCAGGGCAGGATGATCGGCTACAGCGCCAATCCCGATCGCGAGGTAGCACTCGATACGCTCGATCCGGCCGACGTGGCGACCGTGATCAGCATCATTCTGGAATAAGGCTTTTCCGTTTCCGATACGAATGGTTAGCCAGCAATCTTTCCTATAATGATCCTGACAGGTTCTTGGCGTCAGGTGATTGGATGCGGTTCTCCCAGCCGGCTCGACGGCTAGTCAGTGCAGGCCGCGGCATGATGTCTGGCCTCGTCCGCTCCTTTGCCGGCTCCTCCGCTGTCAGCAACGGCGGGGCTTCGGACATTCATGCCGATATGGGCAAGATGGCGGTGGAGCTGCTTGCAACCAATCTGCGCAAGGCGATCGCGACAGGAGAAGTGCGGCCCTATTATCAGCCGATCGTCGCGCTCGGCAGCGGCGAGCTGTTGGGTTTCGAAAGCCTCGCGCGTTGGCACCACCCGCAACTCGGCACGGTGGGGCCGCGCAGCTTCATTCCGATCGCCGAAGAGCTTGGCCTGATCGACGACCTTTGTTTTGCGCTGCTCGCACAGGCCTGTCGCGATGCGCGCGCCTGGCCGGCGCACCTGATGCTCTCGATCAATCTCTCGCCCCGGCAGTTGCGCGATCCTGCCCTGTCGCTTCGCCTGCTGCGGCACGTGTGCGCGGAGGGCATGGCGCCGGGGCGTCTCATCATGGAATTGACCGAAAGCGGCCCGGTGCACGACCGGTGCGCCGCGCGCGCCACGCTCGCCTCCTTGCGCAATGCGGGAATGAAGCTGGCGCTCGACGATTTCGGCGCCGGCTCCGCGAATCTGAATTATCTTAACGAGTTGCCGTTCGACTGGATCAAGGTCGACCGCTCCTTCGCCGATACGCTCGACAGTTTCAGCGGCCGCCTGATCGTCCGTTCGATCCTCGGCCTGGGGCACAGCCTCGGCTTGCGCGTCGTCGTCGAAGGTATCGAAACGCCCGAGCAGGCAGCGTCGTTGGCGGCGATGGGCTGCGATCACGGGCAGGGATATCTGTTCGGCCGTGCTCTGCCCGCCGCCGCCACTTTGCGCTTCATTGCGGAACGGCAGGCGGGCGAGTGCCGATACGCGATCGGTTGAGCGCGCCGATGGAGGCCGCGTGGAGGATATCCCCGCGGCCCTCGCCGGCGTTCAATATTCGGAGTTGATCGATATCGGCGTCGCCGGATCGAAGAGCGACAGACACCCGCGTGCGCCATAGGTGGTGGTCGATCGGCCGGCGAGCCGCTTCGCCTCGCTGGCGATCGCGCCGATCATCTCGACGGACAGATCGATCTGGCGTTCCAGCACGCCGGCATTGGCGGTGGACGCCTCACCCAGCGCGAACAAGGTCTTGAACAGCCGGTCATGGGTCGTCTGGTCGAGCCGGTCGGCCCAGCCGTCCTGTTCGCGTTCGAAGCGGGCAAGTTCTGCTTCCAGTACGCCGACGAGCCGCAGCTTGGCGGCGGCAAGCTCGGCCAGGTCGCGGCCGCGATCGCGCGCGGTCAGCCGGGCGGTTTCCTCTTCCATGATCAGGGTGAGCGAGGAGATGATATCGATCAGATTGTCGATCATTGCTGTCCTTCCTGCATTCTGGCGATCTGTGCGAGCACGGTGGGGGCAAGGCCGATGCCGCCATGCGCCGCGACCGCATCGCCCATCTTTTCGGCCAGCACGCCGCGGAAAATCTCCTCGCCATGGCCGCCGGAGAAGGGGCCCTCGGCCGGCACGGTTTCAAGCATGATCTTGGTCATCTGGCCGATGAAGACCGCCTCGAACGCGCGCGCCGTAGCCGCTGGATCGCGTGCCGCGACGCGTGGGAGTTGCGGTGCCGGCCCGGATGGCAGCGTTATCGTGGAAACATCGCCCATCATTGCACCTCGATATCGGCCTGAAGCGCGCCGGCGGTCTTCAGCGCCTGAAGGACGGTGATGAGATCGCGCGGGCTGACCCCGAACGCATTCAACCCGGATACCAGCGAGAGTAGCGACGTTCCGCCCTGAAGCACGCCCAGCGAACGGCCTGACCCATCGTCGACATCGATGCGTGTGCGCGGCAGCACCTCGGTCGTCCCGCGTGAGAACGGCCCTGGCTGCGATGCGATCGGCGTTTCGGTGACGCTGATCGTCAGCCCGCCCTGCGCAATCGCGACAGGGCTGATCCGCACGTCCGCCCCCATCACCACGGTACCGGTGGCCTCGTTGATGACGACGCGTGCCGGCTGGTCGACCTCGATCGGCAGATCTTCGACGCGGGCGACCAGATCGATCACCGATCCGCCGAAGCCGCTGGGGGGTGTAAGCTGCACCGTCGCCGGATCGAGCACGTCGGCCGCCCCGGCGATCCGCTTGTTTATGACACCCGCGATCCGATAGGCGGTAGTGAAATCAGGATTCTTGAGCGCGAGCTTGAGCGTGCTCGCCGACTTCAGCGAATAGGGCACCTCGCGCTCGACGATCGCGCCGCCCGCGATCCGCGCCGATGTGGCGACGCCGCGCGTGACGCTGGCGGCGGCCCCCTGCGCCTTGAAGCCGGAGACGGCCACCGGACCTTGCGCGACCGCGTAGATTTCGCCGTCGAGGCCGCGCAGCGACGTCACCAGCAACGTACCGCCCTGAAGGCTGGTGGCGTCACCCATCGCGCCGATCTGGACATCGATCGTGCTGCCCGTGCGCGCAAAGGGCGGCAGCTTGGCGATGACGGAGACGGCGGCGACATTCTGCGTCTGCATCCGCATTCCGCGAATATTCACGCCCATCCGCTCCAGCATCGACTGGATCGTCTCTTCGGTGAAGGGAATGTTGCGGATGCGATCGCCCGTGCCTTGCAGGCCGACGACGAGGCCGTAGCCGATCAACTGGTTGGATCGGACATTTTCGATGTCGACGACGTCCTTGATCCGCGACGTCACCGCAGCCCATGCGCTGCCGCTGTCCGCCACCGCGAGCATCGCCGCGAGGATGAGGGAGAGGCTGGAGGAAAGTCGCATCATAATCCTTATAGGATGACGGCAGGCGGCCTGCCGGCCGGAACCGGGGTTTTTTCGGGGCCTAGGCCCGGCGCCGCGCCAGCCGCATGACGTAGCTGATGACTTCGGCGACGGCGGTATAATGCTCGATCGGGATCGGCCGATCGATCTCGACCGAGGCGTAAAGGGCGCGCGCAAGCGGCGGGCTTTCGACGACGGGAACGCCGGCCCCGGCCGCGATCTCGCGAATCTTCAGCGCGACCAGATCGGCGCCCTTGGCCACCACCATCGGGGCCGCCATCTGCCCATGATCATATTTCAGCGCGACCGCATAATGCGTCGGGTTGGTGATGACGACGCTTGCGGTCGGCACGGCCGCCATCATCCGCTTGCGCGCGCGTTGTAGACGGATCGATCGGATGCGGCCCTTTATCTTGGGGTCGCCGTCGCTTTCCTTATGTTCGTCCTTCACCTCCTGCCGCGTCATCCGCATCCGTTTCAGGAAGGAACGCCGCTGGTAAACGAAGTCGGCGGCGGCGAGCAGGAAGACGAGAATCCCCACTGCCTTGACGAGGCGATAGACGAGCGCCGCGGCGGTACGGGCGATCGCATCTGCGCCCGCACCGATCAGTTGATCGAGCGCGACGGCCTTGGGCCACAGGATGAGGATGGCGACCGTCACGATGACCGCGAACTTGGCAAGCGTCTTGCCGAATTCGACGAGCGCGTTGGCGCTCAGCAGCCGGGTGAAGCCCGAAATCGGCGAAAGCTTCGACCATTTTGGCGCGAGCCGCGCCCAGGCGAGGGTAGGCGGCCCCTGAAGGAACAGCGTCAGCAGCGCGCAGCCCATGAGCAGCGCGGCAAGCGGCGCCATCGCCAGCGCGAACTGGCAGGCGACGCCGACGACGAGGTTCTGCGCGCCGTTCGGATCGAGCGTGAAATCATCTGCCTGGCCCCAGAGCCGCACGAGCATCGCGCCGAGCCGCGAGAGCGTCCATGCGCCCATGCCGCCGGTCACGATGATCGCGGCTATGAACATGGTCGCATGCCGCATCTCGGGGGAAATCGGCACCTCGCCCTTTTCGCGGGCCTTTTCGAGGCGCCGGCCGGTCGGCTGTTCGGTCTTCTGATCCTTGTCGGTGTCGGCCATGGCTATAGCGTCCAGCCCGATTGCATGAACGCCGCCATCGCCGCGGTGAAGCCCGTCAGCGCCACGCCCAGCGTCATGGCGAACAGGGCGAGGCCGAGCAGGATATTGAGCGGCTGGCTGATGAAGAATACCTGGATCGCCGGCGCCATCCGCGCGGCGAGGCCGAGTGCTACGTGGAACATGATGCCATAGACCATCAGCGGCGCGGCCATGCCGAGTGCCAGTTCCGTCGCGCGCGTGGTGGCGCTGACGGCGAGGCGGGCGAAATCCCCCGCCGGCGGCAGCGCCCCTACCGGGAATATGTCATAGGAGCGCACGATCGCGGCGATCCAGAGGTGATGCACCCCCGTCGCGAGGCAGGCGACGGTCGCCGCGACCGCCAGGAATTTCGCGAGGATCGGCGCCTGTCCGCCCAAGGCCGGATCGGCGATCAGCGCGGAGGACAGCCCCACCTGCATGCTGACGAAGGCGCCTGCCATCGCGGCGGCGTTGAACATGATCCGGACGATCATCCCCAGCGCCAGGCCGACGAGCATTTCGGCGACGATCGTGCCCGCGAGCGCGGCGTCGTTCGTCGTCGCCGGCAGCAGGCGATCGCCCAGGAATCCGAACAGCCCCAGCGTCAGGCCGAGCGCGATGAGCAACCTGAGCTGCGCCGGAATGCCGTCGTCCGAAAAGGCCGGCAGCAGCATCAGCACCGCACCGACCCGCGCGAAGAGGATCAGGAAGGCCGTGGCGTTGAAGGGAAGGTCGAGCATCGTCACCCCCCCGCGATGATCGCGTCCGATATGTGCGCCATGAAGGTGGCGAGCGCCTGGCCGATCATCGGCAGGCACAGCAGCAGCACCACGCCGATCGAAAGGATTTTCGGCACGAAGGTGAGCGTCACTTCCTGAACCTGCGTCAGCGCCTGGAACAGGCCGATCACGACGCCGACGACGAGCGAGGTGAGCAGCATCGGTCCGGCGATGGTGAGCACCAGCAGCATCGCCGCCTTGGCCAGCTCGGCTGCCTGGAACGAGTCCATCGCCCGTCAGATCTGCATGTGCATGATTTCGGTGTAGGCGCTCACGACGCGGTCGCGAACGGCGACGATCGTGTCGAGCGCCGTTTCGGCCGCGCCGATCGCGGTGACGACATCAACGAGATCGCCCTTGCCGGCGACCTGCTTCGCGCTCGCCGTCTCGGCCTTGCGCAGGGAGGTCGCGGCGTCGCCGACCATCGATTCGATCATCCCGCCGAAGCCCGTGGCGGCGGGCGAGGCGGCGTTCTCGTCTTCAAGCGGCGGCATGGGGGGCAGGGCGTTCATCGCGCGGCCATAGGCGGCGGTCGCATCCAGAGTGCCGATCGACATGGGCGTATCCTTTATTTGAGAAGATCGATGGTGCGCATGGTGAGGCCGCGCGCGGCCTCGATCGCGTTGAGATTGGCTTCGTAGGACCGTTGCGCCGCCTTCATGTCGGCGGTTTCGATCAGATTGTTGACGTTCGGCTCCAGCACATAACCCGCGGCGTCGGCGGCCGGGTTGCCGGGCTGATAGACCCGGTTGAAGTCCGACTTGTCGGGGACGATCGAGTCCACCTTCACCCTGGTCGCGCCGGTCGAGCGATCGACCTCGGCCTCGAAGGTCGCGACGCGGCGGCGGTAGGGCGTGCCGCCCGGCGTCTTCGCTACCGAATCCGCGTTGGCGAGGTTTTCCGCGATGACGCGCATCCGGAGCGATTGGGCGCGCAGGCCCGACGCGGACACGCCGATCGAGGTCTTGAGGTCCATATTTCCTCCTTGAACGGGAAGATGCGGCCAAACCGGCGGATTTCCGCGCCGACTTCTCCCTTATAGGCATTTTTTGCCTAGTGCCGGGGTGATCCTGCAAATTATTCCTATAACGAACCCGAAGGAGACTTCGATGTCAGTCCTGAAGGGAATACCGATCGATCTGTCGATCGTGCTGGGGTCGGCCCAGGTGCCGATCCGGCAGGTGTTGAAAATGAGCCGCGGCGCGATGATCCCGCTCGATTGCGGGCATGACGATCCGACGCTCGTCTATGTGAATGACGAACTGGTGGCGAAGGGCCGCATCCTCGTCGAGGACGAGCGCATGTCGCTGGAAATAACCGATATCATCCAGAAGGCCCGCTGAGATGGATTTTCTTTCCATCCTGCGCACCCTCGGCGCGCTCGCGACCGTGCTCGGCCTTTTGGCGGGCGCCTTATGGGTGGTTCGCCGCTACGATATCAAGCTGCCCGCACAGTTCATGGGCGGTGGCGGCGGTTCCACGCGGCGGCTGGCGCTGGTCGAACGGCTGGCGCTCGACGGCCGCCGATCGATCGCGCTCATCCGGCGCGACGACGAGGAGCATCTGGTGCTGATCGCGCCCGAAGGGCTGCTGCGGCTCGATTCCGCCGGCCTCCCTTCGGCGCAGGCGCCGCGCCGAAAGGCGAAGGCCGATGCGTAAGGCGCTTCTGCTTACGGCGGCGACGCTGCTGCTGATCCTTCCGGAGCAGGCGATGGCGCAGAGCATCACCGCCAATCTGGGTGAGGGCTCGTTGTCAGGCCGGGCGATCCAGTTGGTGATGATGCTGACGGTGCTGAGCCTTGCGCCGGGCATATTGATGACGGTGACGTCCTTCACCCGCATTGTCGTGGCGCTATCGCTGCTACGCACGGGGCTCGGCGCACAGGGGGTGCCGCCCAATCCCGTCATCATCAGCCTGGCGCTGTTCCTTTCCTTCTTCGTGATGGCGCCCACCTTCGACGCCGCATGGAAGCAGGGCGTCACGCCTTACAATGAGGGGCGGATCACCGAGGCGCAGGCGTTCGAACGCACCGCGCAGCCCTTTCGCACCTTCATGCTCAAGCATGTCCGCGAGGACGACCTGCGTCTCTTCGTCGATCTTTCGGGCAAGAAGCCCGCGTCACGCGCCGCGCTGCCGATGACGACGGTGATGCCCGCCTTCATGATCTCCGAATTGCGCCGCGCGTTCGAGATTGGCTTCCTGCTGCTGCTGCCCTTTCTGGTGATCGACATGGCGGTTGCGGCGGTGCTGATGGCGATGGGCATGATGATGCTGCCGCCGCCGACGATCTCGCTGCCGATGAAGATCATCTTCTTCGTCCTGGTCGATGGCTGGGCGCTGGTCGCGGGTTCGCTGGTCAAAAGCTTCGGGCCGGGCTGATGAGCGCCGGCCCGCTCATCCCCGCCGGTTGTATCGCAGCGCCGGATCGTCGAGCCAGCGGGCCAGCGTCGTGAAGGCCAGGGGTTCCAGGAAGGTCAGGCCGGCGCCGTCCTGCCCGATCCAGCGCACCACCGCACGAAGATGCGGCAATCCGGCGACCGCAAGCGTCAGCAGCCGATCGCGTTCCAGCGGCGCGGTCGTGACGAGCCGGGCGCCGCTCTGCGACACGTCGGTGATGGCGCCGCGATGATGGCGGCCGTCGAGCAGGATGTCGGCGCTGCAATCGGTGGGCAGGCGAGGCGAGCGGACCAGCCGGACGCCGGCCTGCCGTCCGGTGGGCTTCGGCTCCGAAAGGAGCTGCCTTATGTCGTCGACCGGCCGATCGAACTGGATGCCGAGCGCGCCGGCTTTGGTCCACCGTACCGATCCGGTCACGATCTGCCCGTTGCGAAATTCGATCCGGACAGCCTCGTCCACCGCGAAGGCGGCGCACACCTCCGCCATCAGGCCGCCGGTCGAAATATTGCGAATCCGGCACAGCCCGTCGCTGCGTTCGCCGGTAATCCGGCCGACCAGAAGCAAGGTGAGCGTGCGGGCATCGCGGGGCTGCATCGTTCGATCCGATGCCGATGGGATCGGCAGCGCGCCCGGTTGAGACAGGATGGTCATGCTCTTCTCCGTGAAGATCAGGCGGGCGTGGCCTGGGTTACGACGACACGGCGGACAGCCGCCTTGCCATAGGTTTCGATGGCCGCATCGAGCAGCAGGCGGCGAAAGGCGTCGAGCCCCGGCACCATCCCGTCCGGCCCGCTCGCCATCGGCGTGCGATAGGTGCGCATGTTGATCGCATCGAGCAGCAGCGGCAACTGTGTCTTGACGATGTTGCTTCGGTCACTCGGCACCTCGATCTGCGCCTCGAACGATACATAGCCGGACAGCCGCCCATCGGGAAAGACGAGCGGGGCGAGGATAGTGCCCGTCGGCACGAACACCAGCGTCTGTTCGGCACGGGCCTGCCGCTCAGCCATCAGCGCGTCGGTGGCGAGCGATGCCCCCCCGCCGACGCCGAGCCCGAGAACCAGAAGCACGCCGATCGCGGCCATCTTCTTCATCGTCTTACCTTTCGGCCTTCGGATCAGAATTTGAAGCTGGCGTCGCGCGGCAGCATCGGCGGTTCCGCCTTGACGACGATCGTGATGCGGCGGTTCTCGGGCCGGGCGGGCTGATCGGGATAGATGGGTTCGGTCCCCGCCTTCGCGACCACTTCGGAAAAGCGATCGGGCGAAAGGCCCGCCGCGATCATCGCCCGCCGCGCGGAAAGCGCGCGTTCGCCCGAAAGCCGCCAGTTCGCCTCGCTCTGCCCGCCCGTTGAATCGGTATGCCCTTCAATCGCGATCTGCGCGCCCGATTTGACGAGCTTGCGCGCGACATGGGCGAGCAGGTCGCGCGCATAATCGTTGAGCTGCGCAGTGGTGCCCTGGAACATCGAACGGTCGGCGGTGTCGACCAGATTGATCCGCACGCCGTCCTGCTCCGGCTTCACCTCGACATTATGCTTGCCGCCGTGGCTGTCCGGCTGTGCCTCGATCGCGATCAGCATCTCGTCGGCAAAGACGCGCATGGCCGCTTCGGGAATTTGCGCGGTGCCGCCGCGCCCTGCGCCGCTCACGCCCGCCTCGGCCGAAGGCTGGCCTACCGGATCGACTTCATCCGCCTGCGCACGGCGGCTATGGCCGCCCAGGCCCGGTTGCGCGCCCGGATCGTTGGTGAGCGTCGCCGGCGCCGCATTGGCGGGGGCGGGCGAGAAATATTCGGCCAGCCCCTTGAGACGCGTCTTGTCCGGGTTGGCGAGCAGCCACAGCAGCATGAAAAAGGCCATCATCGCCGTCACGAAATCGGCATAGGCGACCTTCCACGCGCCGCCATGATGGGGTGTGTGCCGCTTTTTGCGAACACGCCGGATGACGATCGGCGTTTCGTCATGATTGTCGAACCTGGCCATGGCGTCATTCCCCGGCGACAGCGGCGCGCAGCCGATCCTGAATCACGGTCAGCCGCACGCCGGCGATCGCATCATCGGCGGATTGCCCCGCGGCCAGCCGATCGAGCAGGTTGGCGCTCTCATCGGCATATTGAGCCATCAGATCGAAGGCCTGGAACTGGTCCAGATAATCGGCGACGAAGCGCGCATCGGCGACCAGCACGGCCGCCAATTGCTCGATCAGGCCCCGTATTTCGCGGATTTCGGCAGCGATCGCCGCGCAGAGCGAACCTGCCCGATCGGTTTGTTCCACGATTTCCCCCCGGTGCCGGTCTTCAGCGGCCATTTCAGAAAAGTTCGACATCGCCGCCCGCCATCTCGGGCGCCGCGGCCGTCCGCAGCGGCGGCGCGCTCTCGATCAAGGTCGAGCGCACACGCCCCTCATAGGGCATGAACTCCACCTTGCGCGCGCGCGTCCCCTCCAGCTCGCAGCGGCCGATCTCGATCCCCTCGGTGCTCATGAACTCGCGCGCGAAGGCAGCGTTGCTGCTGCCGATCCGGCCGAGCCCGGCGATCAGATTGGCGCCGCCATAGAGATGCGCGCGCAGGCGCGATCGCGACGCGCCCTCGGCCATCATCGCGTTGATCAGCAACTCCATCGCATGCACGCCATAACGCTGCTGGTCCTCGCGCCGCACGATCACGTCGCCGCCGGGTTCGGACAGCAGGAAATGGTTCATCCCGCCGATCCGCGCCACCGGGTCCTGCAGGCACACCGCCACGCAGGAGCCGAGCAGGGTCGAGATGACGACGTTCGGTTCGGCGATCACCTTATGCTCGCCCTGGACGATGGAGACGCGGCGCATCGGATCAGGTCAACTCGCCGAAGACGCGCTCGATCTTCTCCTTCAGCGCGGCGGGGGTGAACGGCTTCACCACATAATTGTTGACGCCCAGCGCCGCCGCCTTCTGCACCACCTCGCGTTCGGCCGATCCGGTAAGCATGATGAACACCGTCTTGCCGATCACCGGGTCGGCCCGCACCGCCTGCAGGAATTGCAGACCGTCCATGTCGGGCATGTTGTAGTCGGAGATGACGAGATGGACCCGATCGCTCTTGATCGCGGTCAGCGCCTCGGCCGCGCCCGGCTTGTCGCGCACGTCCTTGAAGCCCAGATCCTGCAACGTGCGACGGATCATCGCGCGCATGCTGGTCTGGTCATCGACCACCATCACCTTGATTGCTGATGCTGCCGGCATGGCTGTTCCCCCAAAAAAAGCTACTGCTTCCGGCATGCCACGAGGATCGCCTCGGGCATTGCGGACAGACTCAATTCCTGTTCCACCGCGCCCAGCTCGAAAGCGGCGCGGGGCATTCCGTAGACGACGCAGCTTGCCTGGGCCTGGCCGAAGGTGCGCGCACCCGCGAGGCGCATCGCCAGCAGCCCGTCGGCGCCGTCGCTGCCCATGCCGGTCAGGATCACGCCGACGGCCGCCGGCCCCAGCGCGGAAACCGAATGGAACAATATGTCCACCGATGGGCGATGTCCGCCGACCGGATCGGAGGGTCGCAAACGGATATGGCCGTCGGTGCCGCCCGCCAGTTCCATATGGGTCTTGCCCCCCGGCGCGATATAGACGGTGCCCGGCCGGATCTGCGCGCCGTCGGTCGCTTCGACGACGGTGACGCGCGCTTCCTTGTCGAGCCGCGCGGCGAAGCCTTGGGTGAAGGCGGCCGGCATATGCTGGACGACCAGCACGGGCGGACAATCGACGGGAAGCGCGCCGACCAGCGAGAAGAGCGCCTCCACGCCGCCGGTCGAAGCGCCGATGGCGATCACCACGTCGCGCTGGTTGCCCGGCCGGGCCGAGGCGACGGGCGCGACCGGCACGGACGCCTGCCGTACCGAGGAGCGCGCCGCCGTCTTGACCATCTTGCGCAGCAGCGCCGCGTCCTGCCGGATTTCCAGCGGATTGCCGGTCGGCTTGGCGATGCAGTCCACCGCGCCCAGCCGTAAAGCCTCGATCGTCACCTCCGCGCCGCGTGCGGTCAGCGTCGAGCACATGATGACCGGCATCGGGCGCAGCCGCATGATCCTTTCCAGAAAGGACAGGCCGTCCATCCCCGGCATCTCGACGTCGAGCGTCAGGACATCGGGATTGAGTTCCTTGATCATCGCGCGCGCCGTATGCGGCTCGGGCGCCTGGCCGACCACCTCTATGCCGGGATCGGCGGAGAGCATGTGATGCAGCATCGCGCGCATCGAGGCGCTGTCGTCGACGATCAGCACCCGGACCGGAGGGGCGGCGAGGGTAACGGCGTTCATGACGCCACCTTCACATAGGCGGTCTGGCCGACGGGGCGCATCAGGGCGGCGGCGGGGCCGATCAGCCGTTCCGAATGGCCGATATAGAGATGCCCGCCGGGCAGCAGCTTCTCGACGAGGCGTGCCTCCAGTTCGGCCTTCGCCGGCGTATCGAAATAGATCATGACATTGCGGCAGAAGATGACGTCGTAACGCTGGCGCATCGGCCAGGGCTCGAACAGGTTGAGCAGGCGTGCCGTCACCAGCGCGCGCAGATCGTCGGCGATGACGTGGCCGTCTCCCTCGGCGCGCAGCCACTGCGCCCGGCACGCAGCGGGGATCGGCTCCACCGCCGAGGACGGATAGAAAGCGCGTGTCACGGCATCGACCGCGTGCGGCGCGATGTCGGTGGCGAGCAGCTTCACATCGCCACGGCTGAGCCAGGCGGCGCCCGATCGCTGTTCGCCCGCGAGCGTCATCGCGATTGAATAGACCTCCTCGCCCGACGAGCAGCCGGCCGACCACAGCCGCACCGGCTCGCCGGCCGATGCCCGCGCCTGAAGCTGCGGCAGCACATGCGCGGCGAGATGATCGAAATGATGGCGTTCACGGAAGAAATGCGTGTGATTGGTGGTGAGCGCCGCCACCATCGCCGCGCGCTCCGCCGCGTCCTGCCGAACCAGCGCGACATAATCGTCGAAGCCGGTGAGGCCATGCTCGCGCAAGCGGCGCGACAAACGCGAATGGACGAGCGTCACCTTGCTTTCCAGCAGATGGATACGCGCCTCCTGCTCCATGATCGCCGCGATCGCGCGGAATTCGGGCAGGTCGAGCGTCGCGCCGGGTGCCAGCGCGGCCGCCGTCGTACCCGGATCGTCAGCGGAGAGAACGACGTGCTTCACGCGGCCATATCCGTCAGATGGCGCGCGAGGCTGAGCGCTTCGGGATCGAGCAGCAGCACCATCGCCTCGGTATCGTCACTGTCGATCACGCGCCGCTCGATGCGGGCGAGGCCGGCGACGACATTCTCGTCGCTGATCTCCATCGCCGGCGCGGGCTGGATATCGGCGCCGTTGATGACGACGATATCGGCAAGCTCGTCGATCAGGAAACCCGCCTGCTTGCCGCCGATGCTCACCACCAGCACGCAGGAGCGCGCGTGCAGCGTGCTCGGCGTCCAGCCCAGCCGCTCGGCCAGACCGACGACGGGGACGACCGAGCCGCGCAGATTGGTGACGCCCTTGATGTAGGAGGGGACGCCCGGCAGCGGCGTCGGCTCCTCCCACTCGCGGATTTCGATCAGCGCGCGCATGTCGATGCCGAACATCTGGCCGGCCAGGGTGAAGGTGACGATCTTGCGCTCGTCGGAGTCCGTCTCGTCGGGCCTGCTCATGCCGCGATTCCTTTCAGGATATATTTGCCGGAGGTGGCGACCAGCGCGTCGATGTCGAGGATCAGCGCGATCGATCCGTCGCCCAGGATCGTGGCGCCGCTCAATCCCCGGATCGGATAGAGATTGTCTTCGAGGCTCTTGATGACGACCTCGCGCCGGTTGTCGATCGTGTCGACCATCAGGCCGACCAGCCCCTCGGCATCGCTCTCGACGATGATGATGACCGAATCTTCGGGGCCGCGACGGTCGTTCGCGGGCACGCCGAACAGATCGCCCATCCGGCGTATCGGCAGATAGGAACCGCGCAGCGATATCACCTCGGTGGTCGGCGAAACCGGCTTCACCTGCCCCGCCTCCGGCTTCACCGTTTCGACGACATTGGCGAGCGGCAGCACGTAACGCTGGCCGGCGAGCCGCACGATCATGCCGTCGAGAATGGCGAGCGTCAGTGGTAGCGCCATCGTGAAGGTCGTTCCCTCGCCAGGCACCGAATGGATATCGACGCGGCCGCCGAGCGCCTCGACATTGCTGCGCACCACGTCCATCCCCACGCCGCGCCCGGAGATGTTCGAAATGGTCTCGGCGGTTGAAAAGCCGGGGGCGCAGATCAGGCCGTCTATCTCTTCGTCGGACAGAACGGCGTCGGCGGCGATGATCCCCTTTTCGACCGCCTTGGCGCGGACGCGGACCCGATCGATGCCCCGGCCGTCGTCGCTCACCTGCACGATGATCCGCGTGCCCTTCTGCTCGGCCGAAAGGCGGATCGTGCCTTCGGCCGGCTTTCCGGCGGCGATGCGATCCTCGGCGGATTCGATGCCGTGGTCCACCGCATTGCGGATCATGTGCGTCAGCGGATCGCCGATCTTTTCAAGAACGCCCTTGTCGACTTCGGTGGTTTCGCCGCTCGTTTCCAGCCGGACCTTCTTGCCGGTGGTCGCCATCAGATCCCGCAGCATGCGCGGCACGCGTGAGAAGGCCTGCCGGATCGGCTGGGCGCGCAGCGACATGACATTGTCCTGTATCTGCCGCGTCAGCCGTGCGAGCTGCGGCAATTCCACCCGCTCCTGATCGGGGGGCGCCAGCCGATCGGACAGGATCGACCCGCGAATGACCAGCTCGCTGACCAGATTGAGCAACTGATCGAGCTTGGCGAGATCGACGCGGATATTCTGCGACACCGGATCGCTCGCCCGCGCTTCGGATGCGGGGGCCGGCGTGACGGCGGCGACAGGCTCCTCGGATGCCGGAACGGGCTGTTCCTCCGCTGCGGGCTCGATCTCGATCGGCTCGGCGGACTCCGGCTCGGCCGCGCGGGCAATCTCCACGAGCGAGTCCGGCGCGACGAAATCGAAGCATTCGCGAATGTCGTCCTCGGCGACCGTGCCGGGAAGGCCGATCGTCCAGACGCAATAGCTTTCCTCGGGATCGAGATCGCGCAGCCCGGGCAGGTCCGACAGATCGGCCGCCGTCACCGCACCGCCCATCCGCTCAAGCTCGCGGAGGATCAGGACGGGCTCCCCGCCATTGGCGAGCGCCGCGCGCGACGGGCCGAACCGCACGGTCCAGGCGGGCGGCTCCGTCTCGTTCGCAAGATCGTCCAGATCGATCGCGACGGGTGTGAAGCCGAACGGATCGTCGAGCGCCTCGATCTCCACCGTGACGGGGGTGAAGCCGAACGCGTCGGCCTCTTCGACGGGCGATGGCGCCTCGGGCGCTTCCCGGCCCTTGTTGGCGAGGAGCAATTCGAGCTGTTCGAGTATCGCCGCGTCGGCGGGCGGCTCGCCGCCATTCTGCGCCGCCGCGACATGATCCGACAGGATGTCGAGGGCGTCGAGCATGATGCGCGTGACGGCGGCGCTGGGCGCGATCCCGCCCGCCCGCACCTCATCGAGCACATTTTCGAAGCGGTGCGAGAAGGTGAGCAGCGCGGTATGGCCGAACGCGCCCGACCCGCCCTTGATCGAATGGACCGCGCGGAACACGCCCGCGATCACATCCGCGGAGACGGCGCCATTCGCGAGGGCCGACAGCCCTTCCTCGGCGACAGTCAGGCCCTCGGCGCATTCCTCGAAAAAGATCGCCTGGATTTCGTCCAGGCTGTCGTCGCCGCCCTCGCTCACGGACAGACGCGGCGGATCGCCGCCCCCAGCTTGCCGGCGTCGAACGGCTTGGTGATCCAGCCGGTGGCGCCGGCGGTGCGTGCGCGCGTCTTCTTGTCTTCCGAAAATTCGGTGGAGAGCACCAGAATCGGCGTGCCGCGAAATTCGGGAACGTCGCGCACGGCCTCGATCAGGGCGAAGCCGTCCATCTTCGGCATGTTGATGTCGGTGATCAACAGGTCCGGCTTGATCTCGTGCATGCGCTCCAGCCCATGCTCGCCGTCATTCGCCCCTTCGATGCGGAAACCCTGGGCAACGAGCGATGCCTTGAGCAGCGCGCGCATGCTGGCGGAGTCATCGACGGTCAGGATTAGCTTGCTCACTGAACCGGTTCCTCTTCGGCTGTGAGCCCGATTGCGTCGCCGAGACGGCAGGCCGTGATCCGGTCGACGAAGGCCGGGCTGGGATTGACAATGGTGAAAGGCAGGCTGTCCGCCGCCTCCGCCTTTGCGGCGACGAGAAGCTGGAGCACGGCTTGGCCGATGCTCTCCACCTCGCCGGCGTCGATCTCGATCACGCCGTCGACGTCGCAGGCGAGGACGAGGCGGATGCGCAGGTCCTCCGCCTCGGTCGTGCCGCAATGGGCGGGAAGCTTGAGCGGCTGGCCGCCCTCGGGCAGCGCGGCGCCGTCAAGCGGCTGAGGTTGCGGCATTGAGCTGGTCCTTGGCTAGATCGAGAGCATCCTCGAGCTGGGAGAAGGAAGGCGCGTAGCTGGACGGCGTCATGCGCCGGGCGAGTTCGACCGCCACCTGCGTCGGCAGGCCCTGCGCATGGGCGATGATCGCGGTCTTCACGAGGTAGAGCGGCTTCTGGTCGGCCTCGACAATCTGGTGCAGCTTGGACGCGATCGGCCCGACGAAGCAGTAGGACAGGAGCACGCCGAGGAAGGTGCCGACCAGCGCGCCGCCGATCATCGCACCCAATATGTCGGTCGGCTGGTCGATCGAACTCATCGTCTTGATGACGCCCAGCACCGCCGCGACGATGCCCAGCGCGGGCAGCCCGTCCGCCATGATCTGGAGCGCGTGCTGGGGCAGCAGCTCCTCGGCATGATGGCGCTCGATATCATTTTCCATCGCTTCGGCGATCTGGTGCGGGTCTTCGAAATTGACCGTCATCATGCGCAGATAATCGCAGAGGAAATCGATCAGCGCGCGATCGGCGAGCAGGCGCGGATAGGGGGCGAAGAGCGCGCTGTCGCCGGGCGCGTCGAGATGGCTTTCGATCGCGGTCGCGCCGCCGCTGCGGAACGTCGCGAGCAGCGAGAAGAGCAGCGCCAGCAGGTCGCGATAGTCGCCTTCCTTCCAGCGCGGCCCCCGGAAGACGCGCAGCGTGCCCGACCAGGCCTTCTTCACCGTCGCCACCGAATTGCCGAGGATGAAGGCGCCGATCGCCGCGCCGGCGATGGCCACCATCTCGTGCGGCAGCGCGTGCAGGATGACCATGATGTTGCCGCCCGACATCAGGAAGCTGCCGAACACGCAGCCGAGAATGACGAGGACGCCGATACCGTTGAGCATGATATGATCCCGCAGCAAGGGCCGAAACCCGTGTGTTGATTATAGGATGGGGATCGTCGCGCCGGGCCGATCCGAACAAAAAAGTGCCCCCGGCGCCCGATCGGAAGGCGGTCCTTCTAGAATGAGCGAGAGGTTATGACGGAGGAACCATGTCGCTCGACGCTTATCGCCGGGTCCAATCGATATCGGCGACGCCGCGTGCCACCGAATACCGGCTGCTGAGCCAGGTCACGGGTGAGTTGATCCGCGCGAAGGAAGAGGGGCTGACGGGCGCCGCGCTGATGCGCGTCCTCCACCATAACAGGGAGGTGTGGAGCACCTTCGCCATCCTGTGCGGCTCGCCCGGCAACAAGCTGCCGACGGTCCTGCGCGCGGGCATCATCTCGCTCGCGCTGTGGGTCGAGCATTATACGAGCGACGTGGTGCGCAAGCGGGATTCGATCGACGGGCTGATCGACGTGAACCGCACGATCATGGAAGGATTGGCCACCGAAAACGCCGCCCACTGAGCCCCCGCGCCCGCGCGGCGAGGCCGGCACCGCTTTCGTTGCATGGTACATTTTGCTAGCAGCGGCCCGATTGGTACGACGCGTATATTCTGTCGGGATGCGGGGCGTGAACGCGGGGGGCGGCTTTGTTGAAACATGGGGCCCGCGTGCCGAACGCGGCGTCACCGGCAATTTTCCGCGTCTTTGCATCGCTGTAGCTGTCGCCGTTTGCGTCTTTTTTCTGGCCGTCCGCTATCTGGGCGACGGCCCTGTGGCGGGGTTCGGCGTCCACCATTATCGATCGCAGCCGCTGATGGCGGTCGGCGGATTGTTTCTCGCGTTGACGATCCTCGCCGGAATGCGGGGGGAAGGTCGCCGCATCACGCTGCCGCTGCTCCTGATTTCGATCGCGGTCTGCCTGACAGCCCTGCTGCAAGCGATCCTGCCCGCGCTATGGCCGGGATTTGCGTTCAACGACCAGTTCGATTCGCCGACCAGGCTGGAACTCGTGTCGACGGCCACGCTGTTGCTGCTCGCGATCGCGACGGGCCTTGCGGTACAGGGCGGGCGCCGCGCCAGCCAGCAGGCGGTGCTGCTGGCGAGCCTGGCGCTCGGCATCGCGATCGTTGCAGGCGCGGTGATCCCGCTCGGCATCATCGGGGCCGACAGGCCGAACTGCCACGCGCTCCTGTCCGTGCCGGGTGCGATCCTGCGCGCCGCGCTGTCGATCGCGCTTATCTCCTGGCGCTATCGCACGGGATGGCCACGGCTGGCCGCCAACCGGGAGATCGACGCGCGAAGGCTGCGGCTCGTCCTCACCGCCTGCATCGTCGCGCTCGCGTCCTTCGCGCTGCTCCGGCTCTGGGTCGTGCGGAATTTCGCCATCACGTCGGAACTGGCCGAGGCGGTTGACGTCGGCACGCAGATCATGGTCTCCGCGGCAATAGTATTGGGCGCCTGGTCGCGGATCGGCAGCGAGAATGCGGCCCGTCGACAAGTGACCCGCGCGCTGGATTCGGCGCCGATCGCGCTCGTCGACATGAAGGGGGACATCCTTCACTGGTCCAATGGCTGCGAACGGCTTTACCAGTGGACCGCGGCCGAGGCGGTCGGCCGAAACAAGCATGGGCTGCTGGGCGCGGAAGCCCGATCGGGACGGTGGCGATCGCTCGTGGTGCGGCTGGAGCAGGACGGCTGGTGCGAGGAGGAGATTGTCGAGCACCGGCGGGACGGCACGCCGCTCTTCACATTGGAGCAGGCGCGTCTCCTCAGCGGCGAGGGCGATCGGGAGCCGGTGATCGTCCTGTCGATGACGGATATCACGGCTCGTGTCCGGTTCGAGAAGGAGCTCCGCTCGGTCCTCGACACCGTGCCCGACGCGATGGTGACGGTGGACGAGCGGGGAATCATCCGCTCCTTCAGCGCCGCCGCCGAGCGATTGCTGGGCTATCGCGCAAGCGAGGTTGTCGGTCGCGACGTGAAGCTGTTGATACCGGTCGCCTATCAGGAGGAGCATGACCGGCGCTTCAACGCCTATCTCGAAACGGGCACACCCTATCTTGCGGGCAGGACACAGACGCTCGCGTCGGTGCATCGGGACGGAAACGAAATCCCCGTCGAGCTTGCCTTGGGGGAGGGCCATATCGGGCAGGAGCGGCTGTTCGTCGCCTTTTTGAGGAGCCAGACCGAGCGGTTGGCGGCGCAGGCCCGCCTGACCGAGCTGCGCGAGGAACTGTTCCACGTTTCGCGGCTGAGCGCGATGGGCGAGATGGCGGCCGGGCTGGCGCATGAACTCAACCAGCCTCTCGCCGCCAGCGCGAATTTCATCGGGGCGGCCGACCTGCTGCTGACGAGCGGCGGCAAGGAGGCCGATATCGATCGTATCCGCGAGCTGGTGCGGCTTGCGGGCACGCAGGCGTTGCGGGCGGGCGGCATCGTCAAGCGGATGCGCAGCTTCTCCTCGCGCGGCTCGGCGGAGATGCGGGTGGAGCCCCTGGCCGAGATACTCTACGATGCCGTCGACATGGTCCTTGCCCATGGCGAGTGGCAGAGGACGAATGTTCGTTTCGAACTCGCCCGCGATTGCGCGCTGATATGGGTGGACCGGGTGCAGATCCAGCAGGTGATCGTCAATCTGGTGCGCAATGCCCTCGAAGCGATGGCTGACCGTCCCGATATCCGGCCCGAAATCGTCATCCAGTCGCGTGGTACGGAAGAAGGGGCGGTGGAAATCGCCGTCCAGGACAATGGCCCCGGCATTGCCGCTGAAATGCTGCATCGCTGGCGCGAGCCATTCTTTTCGACGAAGGCGAACGGGATGGGGGTGGGCCTGTCGATCTGCCGGCGCATCATCGAGGCGCATGGCGGCACGCTGTTCGTGGAAAATCGCGTGGGCGCGGGGGCAAGCATCCGCTTCACCGTCCCGGCGGCAGACGAGACCGAACTCGTCGGCACGTGAACGCGCGGCATCTCTATATCGTCGACGACGACGATCTCGTCCGTGCATCGCTGCGAAGCCTGATGGACACGCAGCCCGATCTGTCGATCCGCGAATTCGCTTCGGGCGACCTGTTCCTGCAGGCGATGGAACTGGAGGCGGGCTGCATCCTGCTCGATCTCGATATGCCGGGCACGGGCGGGATCGACGTCCTGAAGGCGGTGGCGCGGCAACCGGCGCAGTTCGCGGCCATCATCCTCACCGGACAAGGCGATATTTCGCTCGCGGTGCAGGCGATGAAGAACGGCGCCGTCGATTTCCTCGAAAAGCCCTGCGAGCATGTCGCGCTGCTTGCCGCCGTCGAGACGGCGTTCACGCGCCTCTCCCGCGAAGGCACCGAAAGCGGCCGGCGCGAGCGGGCCAGTGCCAGACTGGCCCTGCTCTCCGCGCGGGAACTGGACGTGTTGCGTGGACTGATCGAAGGCTTGCCGAACAAGCTGATCGCGCATCAACTGGAGATCAGCCCGCGCACGGTCGAAATCTATCGCGCGAAGCTGATGGAAAAGCTGGATGTCCGCAGCCTTGCCGAGGTCCTGCGCATCGCCTTCGCCGCGGGAATGATTCCGCAGCCCTGATCCCTCTCCGGGCGGCGACCCGCCCGATTTCTTCTGTCCCTCGCCGGCTCTCCGCGCCGCCATCCTATAATGAAACGGGCCGCGCAATTTCATCAACAGGGGACAAGAGATGTTCCAAGCTCTCAACAATTTGCGACTGACGCGAAAGCTGCTCGTCGCCTTCGTGCCGGTCGGTCTCGTCACCGCCACGCTCGGCACCGCCGCCGTCATATCGACCAGGGTGGTCGCCGCCGCCGAACGTCAGGAAGCGAGCGTCAGCCTGCCGACCACCTACGCCTTGGCGCAGATCCTTGGTTATCTACGCGAATATCGCATTCTCATGTATTCGCACATGGATTCGATCGATGCGCAGGAACTGGCGCAACTCGAAGGCCGGGTCAGCACCAATCACGACAATCTGGCCAAGGAAATCGCGCGCCTCTCCGCCGTGGCGGACCCGTCGCTCGCGCCGGGAATCACCAAGCTGAAGACAGAGGTCGCAAAGCTGGAGGAGGTGAACGGCCGCATCCTGGAGTTAAGCCGTGCGAAGGACCGCACGATGACGCTCTCCTTCCTCAAGAAGGACGGCAAGGACGCCTCGCATGCGGCGCTCGACGCCAGCGACGACTTGATGAAGGCCGCGATCGGGCGGGCAAAGGCCAATGGTGAGAAGGCGCGCCTGTTCACCGAAAAGATGTTTTTCCTCATCACCTTTCTGGCGCTGCTGTCGATCGGTTTCCTCGCCTTCGTATGGCGTGGCTTCAACCGCAGCTTCGCGCAGCCCATGGGTGAGCTTACGGGTGTGACCACCGCGCTTGCGGAGGGCGATTCCGTCAACGTCCCCCATCGCGAGCGCGCCGACGAACTTGGCGAGATCGCCAGGGCCGTCGAGCAGTTCCGCCTTGCCGCCGTGTCGCGTCAGGAGGCCGACAGAAAGGCGGCCGAGGATCAGAAGCTCGTCACCACACTGCTGGGCAACAGCCTTTCCGCCGTCGCGCAGGGCGATCTGACAGCCGAGGTGAAGGCCGACTTCCCGACCGAAATGAACGGGCTCAAGACCAATTTCAATGAAGCGCTCGCCCGTCTGCGCGAGATGATCGGCTCGGTTTCGGAAAGCGCGAGCAGCATCCGGACTGGCTCCAACGAGATCGCGCAGGCCGCCGAGGACCTCGCCCGTCGTACCGAAAGCAATGCGGCCAGCCTGGAGGAAACCTCCGCGGCGCTCGTTCAGATCGACGATCGGCTGAAGGCGACCGCCGAAGCGGCCGGCCGAACCGTGGAGCGCGCCGATCAGGCGATAGCGACGGTGGGCGGTGGCCGTTCGATCGCCGATGAGGCGGTGCAGGCGATGGAACGTGTTCGCGAAAGCGCCACCGGAATCGATTCGGTCATCGAAGGGCTCGACAAGATCGCATTCCAGACGCGCGTGCTGGCGATGAACGCGGCGGTCGAGGCCGGGCGCGCGGGCGATGCGGGGCGAGGCTTCGCCGTCGTCGCCGATCTCGTCAGCTCGCTCGCAATGCGTGCCGAGGAAGAGGCGAAGCGCGCCCGCGATCAGCTCACCGTGACGCAGACCGATATCGTCACGGCGGTAGGGGCCGTGCAGCGCGTCGACGGCGCGCTCGCCAATATCTCGGGCGATGTGGGCGAAGTGCATACGCTGCTGGGCAGCATGGCGTCCGATAATCAGGCGCAATCCTCCGCGCTGACGCAGATCAGCGTCGCGATCAGCACTATGGATCAGTCGACTCAGCAGAATGCGGCGATGGTCGAGCAGACCTCCGCGGCCGCGCGCAATCTGACGAGTGAGACGACCTCGCTCGCCGAGCAGGCGGCGCTCTTCCGCATCGACGACGGCAAGCGGCCGCCGGCCAGGAAGGCCGCCAAAGCGGCGCCGGTCAAGCTCGCCGCCGTGCCGTCTGCCGCCGTGCCGTCTTATGTATCGCCGGTAAAGGCCTTGCCCGCCGCGATGCTGGCGCAGGCCAATGGCGCGGCACCGGCGAGCGTGGCGAACGAGGATTGGTCCGACTTCTGATCTTCCCCCGCGCTGCCTGTGCAGGCCCGGCGACCGAAGGCGTCGCCGGGCCTTTTTTGTCGCTTTTTGCCGGCGTGTTCGTTGGAATTAGGCCTGAACAAGGATGATGGTATAAAGCCCCGATGGAAATCGGCTCCTGACGAGGATCGCATGGACGATATCCACATACGGCCTTTGACGATCGAGGATGGCGAAATCGCGGCGTCGATCTTCTTCGACGCGGTGCATCGGGGAACAAGGGAGCATTATACGCTGGAGCAGCGACAGGCCTGGGCCGGCACGACAGCGGACAGCGCCGGGTGGCGCAACAGGCTTGTCGGTATGGATGGCTTTGTCGCCGAGATGGGCGGATGCGCCGTAGGATTCATGACGCTGGATGATGCGGGTTACATCGATCTGGCCTTTGTCAGGCCGGAGGTCGCGGGCAAGGGCGTTGGCTGGCGCCTCTATCGGACGATCGAGCGCCTGGCCGAAGAACGCGGCGCGACCCGTTTAACGGCCCACGCCAGCAAGACCGCAAGGCCGTTTTTCGAACGTCAGGGATGGATTGTCGATCGGCAACAGAGTGTCGTTCGGCGCAACGTGGAGCTGATCAATTTCAAGATGTCCAAAGAACTCGCCGGCCATCGTAAGAAATAACGTAAAGCCGGCGCCTTCCTTCTTCCGTCAGGAAAAAAAGGAAGACACCGGCTTGCTGAAACGCGGATGTATTTGGACGACCGGCGCTCAGTGTCGCAGGACGGACTGTAGCCGCATCGCCCCCGCGGCCACTTCGTTCGCTTCCAGCGCGGCGAGATCGAAGGTGCCGGCCATCTCGTAGAGCCATTCCTTCTTGGGGCGGCTTACCTCCGGCAGGATCGCTACGGGCGGGCAGGGGCTTGCCGGCGCGCTGGCGGCTTCGGCGCGAAACTTGCGGTTCCTGGACCGCAGGGTGCCGGGCTTGCGATATTCGGCCATGACGTTGAACTTCGGCATGGTGCCCGCGATCTCGCCGATCGTCTTGGCGGCGCGCTTGGTGATCTGGCGCACCCGTTCCTTGGTGACGCCCGCTTCGGCCTCCGGATCGCCCGCGCCGATATCGAACAGACGGCTTTCGACGATTTCGCGATTGCGCTTCAGCCGCCGTTCGAGCGTTTCGATCTCTTCCGCCTCGATCCCGTGATGCGGCGAGCGCAGCCGCGGGCCTGCCTGCGCCTTGCGTTTCGGCCCGGGACGGCGGCGCAACTGGGCGATCGCGGTTTCACGCAGATGCTCTATGTAGGATTCGGTCAGCGAGTGCATGGCGGCGGCGGCGAGATAGTCCGACGCGGCCGATTCGGTCAGCGCCAGGGCGTTCTCGTCCTCGATCACCGCCTCAAGCGTCGTTTCCTCGCCCTCCGGCCCATGGGCGATCGAGTTGATCGAAACCGTCGTGGCATCGACCTTCTTTGCCGATGGGCGCTGATCGGTCATCACCCGAAAGCGCAGGCTTTGCAGTTCCCCCCGGATCTGCCAGTTCACGAAGGTGGTGAACTGCGCCTTCAGCGGATCATAGGCCTGGATCGCGCGATGTACGGCGATGGCGCAGGCTTGCTCGGCATCTTCCCAATGCCCCACCAGCCCATATTGGCGGATGAAATGGCGGATGCGCGGCGCGATCAGCTTCATCACCTGCGCGAACGCCCGGTCAACCTCCAGACGGCGGCGCGCGCTCGGCTTCTCATTCTCGTCTTTCGGCATGTTGAGAATCACCGCCGCGACGGCATTCTCCAGAGCAAGCGTGGTTTTCGACATATTGAGCCCTCCAATCCCCGGGATGGCCGCATCGCAGCGAAGCGCCTCATCCCCTCAACAATGTCGAACCTAATCCGGAACGGTTAACGAGAAGTTATTCCTATAAATATTTCCCATAATTCCTATAAATTTTCCGGAGGGGAGGGTCGCGCGGCCAAACGGACGGAATCGGCGGGTAGCTCGAACCGTTCGGGGCGAAGATTGCGCGCCATATAGCCGAGGAACCAGTCGCGGTGCGCGCGGGTGGCGCTGCCAGCCCGGGCGATTCGTTCGTCGGCGGCGCCGGCCCCGATCTGCACGCGCAAAAGCATCTGCGCGCGCGCGGGAGCGAGTTCATCCTTGAAAAAACGAATCGCATCGCCCAGCCCCAGATAGTGGCTGGTATAAGCCGTCCTCGCGATGCTCCCGACGTCGTTGCCCACCGCGATTCCCGCGGCGCGCAGCTTGGCGAGATTCGTGCTCGCATAATCGGCGATCGTCTGGATCGAGGCATTACCGTCGTAACGCAGCGCCAGCAGCGCCGAACGCGCGCGCGACAAGACACGTCCGCGCCCGTCGAGCCAGCCGCGACTCGCGGCCAGCGCATTGAGCCAGGTTCCGCTCTGCTCCGCCTCGCCGATCCAGGTGCCGCTGAGAAACTGCCCCAGTCCGGCGGCGCTGGAGCGCGTGTTGCGCGAATAGGTCAGCCAGCGCCCGTCGGGCCCCTTGGCGGCTTCGGCATGGACGATCGCGGCAAGCGCGGCGGCGGGTATCCCGGTGCGCGCCGCCGCGGCGTTGAGCGTTCCGAAATAGGGCGTATTCGGGCCAAGCCCACCACCGATGCTGCCCGCGTCGTCCGAAGCGGAACCATCGGAATGAGAGGAAGACGAGCCTCCCTCCGGATCGGCCTCCGCCAAGGTGGGTGCTGTTCTGCCTTGAGGCACGGCAGCGGCCGGGTGCGGCAAAGGCGGCGTGACGGTCTGGGCGCCTTCCCTGGCGAGTAGCGTCAGCAGGGCATCGAGCCCGCTCTCGCCCGCATCGCCACTGTTCGGGAGGAGCGGCCTGTCGTCCTGGGCACTCCCCAGCGCCGCCCGCCACAGCCGGTTGGACATTTCCGAACGCGCCTGCGCGAAGATCAGCGCGGCCTTGTCCTGCGCGCCAAGCCGCGCCGCGTCGAGCTGCTCGATCATCGCGTGCCGGACCGGCGCAGGACGAGCTGGCCGCGCACCAGGTTGGCGGCGGAAAGGTCGTCCAGATGCGACTGCTCGGCATTGGCGGCGGCCTGCGCCGCCTCGTCGCGATAGGTGTCGGCGGCGGTGGTGATCGCCTTGAAGGGGCCATAGGCCGCCATCGCCTTGGCGCGAAGCTGCGCCAGCCGTGCGTCGATCATCGCCTGATCCTCGGCCAGCCGCTCGCGCTCCGCGCGCATCCGCATCATGTAGGCATGCGAGGAGAGCAGCGCGTCGTCCGCCGCGACATCGCGTTCGTGCGACATTTCGGCCTGTATCTCCGCCTGTGCAGTCTCCACCTGAACGAGCTGGTTGATCTGGACGCCGATCGCGATACGCATATCGTCGATCTCGCGCCGCCGGACGCGAATCGCGCCGTCAAAGGGCGTTTTCATGGTCGGTCTCCAACAGGGCCGCGAGTTTCTCGAAGGCGTCCCGCGCCGAGCCGCGTTCGAGCTTTTTCTGGCTGATGAGCGTCTCGATCAGCGGGGCGAGGCGGATCGCTTCGTCCACCTCGGCATTGGCGCCCGGGCGATAGGCCCCCAGCCGCACCATCTCCTCCATGTCGCCATAGGTGGAGAGGATGCGCCGCGCCTCCAGGCGCAGCCGATTCTGGGTCTCTTCATGCGCATGCGGCAGCGTGCGCGATATCGATTTGAGAATGTCGATCGCCGGATAGCGGCCGCGCTCGGCTATCTTGCGGGTGATGACGATATGGCCGTCGAGAATGCCGCGAACCGCATCCGCGATCGGCTCATTATGATCGTCGCCGTCGACCAGCACGGTGAACAGGCCGGTGATCGATCCCTGTCCCGGCAAGCCGGGGCCGGCCCGTTCGAGCAGGCGGGGCAGCTCGGCGAAAACGGTCGGCGTATAGCCTTTCGTTGCGGGGGGCTCGCCGCTTGCCAGCCCGATTTCGCGCTGCGCCATGGCGAAGCGCGTCACCGAATCCATCAGGCACAGGACGTTCAGCCCTTCGTCGCGGAAATGCTCGGCCACGGCCAGTGTCGTCCAGGCGGCCTGGCGGCGCATCAGCGCGGGCTCGTCCGACGTCGCGACGACGACGACACTGCGCGCCAGCCCCTCGGGGCCGAGATCGTCCTCAACGAACTCCTGAACCTCGCGTCCGCGCTCGCCGACAAGGCCGATGACGGCGACGTCGCATTCGGTCCAGCGCGCCAGCATCGACAGCAATGTGGATTTGCCGACGCCCGAACCCGCGAACAGGCCGAGCCGCTGCCCCCGGCAGAGCGGCGCAAAGATATCGAGCGCGGATACGCCGGTTTCGACCTTCGCGCCCACGCGCGACCGGGCGGAGGCGAGCGGCGGCGCAGCCTTGATCGGACGTGGCGTAATCCCGTTCGACAACGGCCCCTTGCCGTCGATCGGCCGGCCGAGGCCATCGATCATGCGGCCCAGCCACGCCGCCGAGGGGCGAAGCGTGAACTGGCCGGCGATCAGATCGGCACGGGTTCCCGATGCGATGCCCTGCGGATCGCTGAACGGCAGGCATTGGGCGACGCCGCGATCGAGTCCGGTCACTTCGGCCTCGACGGTGCCCGCTGGCGCGGCGATGCGGATTCGCGAGCCGATCTGGGCCGCGCCCGCGAGTCCCTCCGCCTCGATCAGCGCGCCGCGCACCGCCACTACGCGGCCGTAGCGCTGGTCGGGCACGAGCGCGCGCAATCCCGCGGCGGCGGATGCAAGCGTTGGCACCGGCGAAACGCCTATTCGGCCATCGCCGGAATACGCGCGAGCGCCTCGGCCTCATAGGCGATCAGCCAGCGGCAATCCGAAAGCGCGCGATAGAATTGGCCCGTCGCCACCTTCTCCGCAAAGGCGGCACAGATCGACTTCGCCTCGGCGGACCGGAAGGCCCCCAGCAGATCCTGGACGAGGATCAGGATATTGTCGCGATGCCGGCCCAGATCGTCGGGATCGATATAGGCCATCATGCAGGCGAAATAGAGCCGTTTGGCGGGCGTATTGGCCTCGTCGGGGCTCATCACGTCGCGTCCTCGCAGGATAGCGGCGGTGTTTTCCAGGCAGAGCTGCGTGCGGCCGACGGCGCGGAGCACCGCCCCGTTCAGGATCATCTTCTCCCCGTCGCGCAATGTGATGCGGAGCGCCATGCCAAATCCCTCTCGTTACCCACCCATTATAGGATGAGCGGATCGATGGCAGAAATCCGCTAGGCAAAATTTACCTGGGCTTTGGTGCCCCATTCCGCCCTCCTACAATGGAGACGGATAAGGACGGGACGTCGGATCGCCTCCCGCCGACCACCATGAACGGAGAAAGATGTGAGCCTCTATTCCGCTCTTTATGCCGGGGTTTCGGGCCTCGCCGCCCAATCGAGCGCCATGGCGACGGTTGCCGACAACATCACCAACGTCAACACGGTCGGCTACAAGAATGTGCAGGCCGATTTCAGCACGCTCGTCAGCGGCAGCGGCCAGGGCAGCGGCGATTATTCGGCGGGCGGCGTCAGCGCCGTTTCGAAATCGCTGATCTCCAAGAACGGCCTGTTGCAGGCGGCGAGCAGCAATTCCGATCTGGCGATCGACGGCAACGGCTTCTTCGTCGTGCGCGACGGCACCGGCGCCGACAGCAAGATCGCCTATACGCGCGCCGGCTCCTTCTCGCCGGACAAGCAGGGCAATCTGTTCAACACGGCGGGCTATTATCTTCAGGGCTGGCCGCTCGACGCCAGCGGCAAGTTCGTGAACAACGGCAATCTGAACGAGCTTCAGACTGTGAACATCAATTCGCTGTCGGGCACCGCGCAGCCAACCAGCAAGGTCGCGCTGCGCGTCAACCTGCAATCGACGACCGAACCTATCGCCAATGCCGCCTCTTATGCGGCCGGCGATATCGCAAACGGTACGGTGGCGCCGCAATTCTCGCGTTCGGTCGACGTCTATGACGCGCAGGGCAATGCGCATCATCTGACGTTCGGTTTCGTCAAGACGGCGACCAATACGTGGAAAGCCGAAGTCTACGTCAATCCGAAGACGGACGTCACCACGCCGGGCAATGACGGCGTGCTGGCCAGCGGCACGGTGAAGTTCAATCCGGACGGCAGCCTCGATCTCGCTGGATCGGATGCCGGCCTGTTCGCCGATATCACCCCCGCCTGGACCAATGGCGCCGGCGCCTCCCCGATCAAGCTTGCGCTCGGCACCGACGGCGGGCTTGATGGCCTGACCCAGTCCAGCGACCAGTCGGCGCTGCTCGCTTCGTCGGCGGACGGCGGCCTGCTGGGGGCGGTGACTGACGTCAACATCTCCGAAAGCGGCATCGTCAGCGCGGTTTTCGAGAATGGCACGATGCGCGCCATCTATCAGCTTCCGCTGGCGACTTTCGCCAACCCCGACGGACTGACGGCGATCCAGGGCAACGCCTATATGGCGTCGGACGATTCGGGAAATGCCCTGATAAACCCCGCAGATACGCAGGGATCGGGCAAGATCGCCTCCAGGCAGCTTGAGGCGTCCAATGCCGATCTGGCGACCGAGTTCACCAACATGATCCGGTTCCAGCGCGCCTACAGCGCGTCTTCCAAGATCGTTACCACGGTCGATCAGATGCTTCAGGAACTCAACGACATGAAGCGCTGATCCTGTCGTCTGGCCCGGCCTTTCCGTTTTCCCTGTTTGAAGGATTCCTCCCGTGTCGCTGAACGACATTCTCGGTTCCGCCAAATCCGGCCTTGCCGCGTCGCAAGCCGGGATGGCCGCGGTTTCCAACAATATCGCGAACGTCAACACGCCGGGCTATGCGCGCGAGAGGACGATCGTCACCACCAATGTGGCGGCCGGCCGGGTGAGCGGCGTCGTCGTGGGCGAGCCCGAGCGGGTGGCCGATCGCTTTCTGGAAAGCACCGTCTATCGCCGCGCGGGCGATGCGGGGCAGGCCGAGATCGTTTCGAACTATCTCGATCAGCTCCAATCCTATCTCGGCGCGCCGGGCGCCGATACCGGGCTGCCGGCGCAGCTCGACGCGCTCCTCGCGTCCGCGACCCGGATGACGGGATCGCAGGCGCCCGATCAGACCCGCAACACGTTCGTCAACACCGCCCAGGCGACACTTCAGTCGATCGGGCAGATGCGCGACGATGCGGACGGCTTGCGCGCGAACGTGGCCTCGGACGTCGTCTCGACGGTCAAGCAGATCAACGGCCTGCTTGCGAAGATCGACGATCTCAACAATTCGGTCGCGCAACTTCAGGCGCTTGGCCGCAGTACGTCCGGCGCGGCGGACCAGCGGATGTCGGCGCTTCAGGAATTGAGCGGGCTCGCTAACGTCACCATTCGCGAGCAGCCTGATGGCCGGATCAATATCGACACCGCGTCGGGGCAGGTGCTGCTCGACGGCAGGCTGCGCCAGCTCAGCTATCCCGATGGGAGCGGCGGATCGCAGGCGGCCTATCCGTCGATCGATATCCGCTTCGCCGACGGTTCCGGTGCCGGTGCGGCGACCGGCGAGAAGATCGACGGTGGATCGATCGGCGGAAAGCTGGGCGGCGTGCTGCAACTGCGCGACAAGACATTGCCCGATTATCAGGAAAAACTGGGCGTGCTGTTCACAGGCCTTGCGGAGACGATGAACCGCGCCTCCAATGCCGGGACGACGGCCCCCGCACCGTCCTCGCTGGAGGGGCGGCCAAGCGGCCTTGTCGGCGGCGACCGGCTGGGCTTCACCGGCAAGGCGGTGTTCGCCGTGACCGCGACGGATGGAACGGTCCTCGCGAGGACGAGCATCGATTTCGACGCGCTCGGCCCGGCCGCGACAGTGAATGATGCGCTGGATGCGATCAACGCCGGGCTGGGAGGGCAGGGCGTCGCCAGCCTTGCGGCCGATGGCACGCTTCGGATCGCGGCGACGGTCGCCGGAACGGGCGTTGCGATCGCGCAGGACCCCGACAGCCCCAGCGATCGCGCGGGCGTCGGCTTCTCGCAATATTTCGGCCTCAACGACGTGATCCGCAGCGACACGAACGCGCTGGTGCCGGCGGGCTTCTCGGCCGCCGATCCCACCGGCTTCGCGGCGGACCAGACCGCGCATATCGTGCTGCGCGACGCCGTCGGCCGCGAGCTGGGCAGCTACACGCTGACGGGTGCGACGGGCCAGACGTTCGGCGACGTGATCGACGGGCTGAACGGCAGTCCGCTCCAGAAGTTCGGCAGCTTCGCGCTCGACGATCGCGGACAGATCCGCTTCACGCCCAATCAGGCGTCGAGCGGCGCGACGATCTCCATCCCGTCGGATTCCACAAACAGGCTGGGTACGGGCCTGTCCTTCTCCGCACTGTCCGGTCTCACCGGCGCCGCCAGCGGCCTTTCTTCCGCCCAGGTGCGCAAGGACATCTTTTCCGATCCGGCGAACCTGCCGCTGGCGACATTGCAGACCGGCGCGGCGGTGGGCGAGAAGGGCGTCGGCGCCGGCGACACCACCGGCGCAACCACCTTCATCGATGCGCTGAGCGGGTCGGTCGATCTCGGCAAGGACGGCAAGAGCAGCATCGGCCTGTTCGCCAACCAGCTGTTCGGGACATTGGGATCGCAGGCGGCCGAGGCGAAGGGCGTGATGACCGACACCGCCGCACGCCGCGACGATGCCATCAACCGCCGCGACACCTTCTCGGGCGTCAATGTCGACGAGGAACTGGCGCAGATGGTGGTCCTGCAGAACAGCTATTCGGCGGCGGCGCGCGTCCTGACGACGGTGAGCAGCATGTACGACGCGCTGCTCAACATGGTGCATTGAAGGAGAAGATCATGACACGGGTCGCCACCCTGGCATTCCAGAACAGCTTGTCGACCGCGATGCAGCGCGCGCAGCAAAGCCTTGCCGACGCGAACATGCAGCTCAGCACCCAGAAGAAGGTACAGGATTATGCTGGCCTCGGCAGTGACGCCCCGCGCGTGCTTTCGGCGTCCTCAATGCTGGCGCAGCAGCAGGCGCAGAGCAAGGTCGCCAGCCGGGTGGACACGACACTTGGTTTTTACGACGTCAGTCTGACGGCGATCGACGACAGCGTCAGCGCGTTGAAGGCGAAGCTGCTGAATGCGGTCGGCACCGGCGATTCGCCCAGCCTTGATTCGGCGATCGAAGGCGCGTTCAACGATTTCCGCAATGCGCTGAACACGACCGAGGCCGGCGTCCCGATCTTCGCCGGTTCGCAAACCGACACGCGCCCCTTCCTGCCGCAGACGCTGGCCGACATGGCGGGGATCGATCCCGACGCGGCCTTCGCCAATGACGATGTCCGCGCCTCCGCACGGTTGGGGGACAATATCGATCTGCAATATGGCATCGGCGCGAGCGACATCGGCACGGGCCTTGTGGAGGCGTTCAGCACGCTCGCGGCGCTCGGCCCGTTCGGCGCAAAGCTGACGGACGCGCAGATGGAAGGGCTGAAGACGGCGATGGGCCAGATCGACGCGGGCCTGTCGGGTGTCCGTTCGGTCAACGGCAGGAATGGCGACACGCAGAATCAGGTGGAGGCGCTCGGCAAGCGCTCCGAGGACCGCGCGACGCTGCTCACGCAGGTGATCGGCGATGCCGAAGATGCCGATCTGGGGCAGGTCGCGATCGATATCACGACACGCACGACGATCCTGAACGCCTCCTATTCAGCCTTCAGCAAGCTCAGCAACCTGTCGCTGGTGAACTTCCTCGGCGCTTGAGGGTCCATCAAGGCGAGAGCTCTATCCCGTCGCTCCGGCTGGGGCGACGGGACACGCGTATTCGCGCGGGTGTCGGCGCCTATTTTCCCGCTTCGATCAGATCGCCCAGCTCGCCGGCCGGCGAGGCGGCGGGCAGCGACGCCATCGCCTTGGCGATCGCGGTGGGATCGATGGATCCGGGCTTGGCCGTCAGCATCGCGAAGGCGGCGCCGTTCGGCAGCGGAGCGAATGAGGGGGCATAGCGCGCGTGCAGCGCCGACAACGCCTCCTCCCGGCCGAGCATGGCGAGGGCGATGGCGCGGCGGAGCACGATCGCCTGATCGACGTCGGTCAGGTGCCCGGCACCGGGCAATTGTCCCTCCGTTTCCGCTGCGACCTTTGCCCAATCATGCTTCTTCCAGGCGATTTCGGCGCGGATCGCGGCAGCATCGGGAACGCCCTGAAGCACCGCGAACGCCTCGGGCACCCGGTTCAGCTGGCTGAGCGCGACGGCCTCCACCCGCTTGCGGGCGAAGAGCATCGCGTCGGGATAATCGACCTTCGCGGTCTTGCGCATCGCGACGATCGCGCGATCGGGGCGCCCCGCCAGGATGTAGAGCGTGGCGACCTTCGCCGACAGCGGCCCCTGCGCGAGATCGCTGGCGCGCACGAGCAACTGGTGCTCGAACAATTCGGCGGCGCGCTCATACAGGCCGGCGGCCTGAAGCCGCGCGCCCAGCTTGCTCACCATCAGATCGCCTTCAGCGCCGCCGGGGAGCAGGTCGCGATAGTCCCAGAAGAGGCCGGCGGCGTGAATGAGCGGGACCTTGCTCTCCGGCTCCAGCGCGGCCGCGAGCCGCGCCTGCAGGCCCGGCAGGAAATCGGGGCCCTGCCGCACGGGATCGAAGAAGCGGAACAGGGTCGCGCCGATGCGGAGCGTCTCATCCAGATTGTCGCCCTGGGTGGCGAGGCGATAGGCAAGGCGCAGCGCCCGCTCCTCGATCGCGCCGCCGCGCCAGACATAGCGCAGCGCCTCAAGCTGCCGAAGCGCGTCGCGACGGCTGAGCCAATCGTTCGCAACGCCTGCCTCGATCAGGCTCAGGCGCGCGTCCATGCGTTCGGGCGCGGTTCCGCTCCGCTCGACCCGTGCCAGCCGCAGGCGGGCTTCCTGACGTCGGCCAAGCAGGCCATAAGCGCGGCCGCGAAGGAGGTTCGCCGCCGAATCGCGATCGGCGAGCGCGCCGAGCCAGCGAAGCGCCAGATCGGGTTTTCCGTCCTCGACCGCCGCACGCGCGAGCGCAAGGATGAACGGCTTTCTCGCCTCGATCGGACGCGCCACGATCGCCGGCTGGGCGCAGGGAAAGGCGGCCAGCGCGGCCTTTGCCTCGCCGGCCTCGGCCGACGCGCGCAGCCGCCAGGCGCAGGCCTCGGCATTGGCGGTGAGGCCCGCGCCGGCGAGTTCGTTGGCGGCGTCGCGGAAATGGCTCATCAGTGTCAGCGCCGCGCCATGCGCCAGCCGCCACGCATCGACGATCGCAAGATCGGGATCGTCGCCGGCCATGACGTCGAGCACGCCCAGCGCATCGGCCCCGCGTCCTCGTCCGATCAGGCTGCGCGCGCGCGCCCAGCGGGCTTGCTGACGATCGATGCCCGACGCGTGGGTGAGCGCGGCCCAGGCCTCCGCCTCCGGAATAATCGTCCAGGCCGCTGGCGATGCGATAGGGGCGGACTGCGCGAGGGCGGCGGCGAAGCCGGGCAGACGCACGGCAGCGGGCGGCGCAGGTGAAGGCATCGACGGCGCGGCCATCATTGCGGCGGAGGCGAGGAGCAGCGGCAATTTCACCGGCCGATCGCCCCGAATAGATCGAAGAGGGCCGTCAGGACGCCGCCGGCCGCGCAGGCTGTCAGGAACAGGAGGACGCCGAGCAGGCGAAATCCGCGCGCTTCCGGTGCCGCAATATCGGAACCGGTTTCGGTGTTGGTGGCCTGCGGGAGATCGCCCCGGCGGCGGCGCGGCCCCAAAGCGGGGAGCGAGGACGCTACCACCCTGACCTTTCCGGGCCGCCTGTCGTCGCTCATTCGCTGCCTCGTCCGTACAATTCCATTCTATTATAGGAGAGGAACGGCCCATCGGTTCGCTCCGCGCCCGACCCTTTTTGACGGGCGGATACCCATCGATCGGAGCGTCTTCATGCGAACAGCAGCCTTAACCGCCATCGTCGCGCTGTCGGCGTTGACCGGTGGCGAGACGGCGGTCGCGGCGCGGCCGGAAACGCCGGTGCACGCCCAGTTCCTCCATCTCGACGAGATTTCGATACCGATCTTCGGCGGCGACAGGATCGAGGGGGAACTCAGCGCCACGCTGATGATCGAAGCGCGCGACAATGACGCGGCCAACGCGCTGAAGATGAAATTGCCCGAGCTGCGATCGGCGGCTCTGGCGGCGATGCTGGAATTTGCGCGCCTGCGTGCGTCGGGCTTCACGCCGGTAGATGCCAAGCGGCTGAGCGCCGATCTCAATGGCGCGCTGAAGCGTGCCTATCCCCGCATCGTGCGGGTACTGATTATCAAGGTTCAGGCTGTGCCGGCCTGACATGTTCGGAAACGGCGAGCCGTTCCCGAAACATCGCCTATTTTTTGCCCGCCGATTTGCCTTTGCCGTTACGGCCGGCCTTGGCCTTTTTCGTGGGCGTAGCAGAGGGCTGTGGCGTGGGCTGTGCGGGCGCCACCTTTTCAACATGACGGCCGGCGAGCGCCATGCTGAGGTTGACCGCCGCCTGCGGCGACATGCTGCCGAGGATCAGCGCGGTGGATCGTTCGCGCATCCGGCGCGCCACCTTCGTCTGCACGTCGATTTCCAATCTCTCGAAGATCGGCGCCGCCTTGGCCGGCTTCATCGTCTGATAGATCCGCGCCAATTCCTCATAGCCATCGGGCTGATCGCCGTTGGCGGCGCGATCGGCCGGATCGGCATTGGCCTGCAAATCCTTCTGCAAGCGGAGTTCGGCCGCGCGCTGCGCCTGTTCGCGAAGGTCGAGCGCGCGCTTGCGATCGGCGAAGGCCTGATCCCGCTCGCGCATGCTTTGCTGGATCGAGGTGCCGAGGCGGGTCGGTGCGGCCTCCTCCGCCGGTGCGGGCTCGGCTAGCGCCACCGCATTCGCGACCGCGGCTACCGAGGCGGCCGCCGCCATCAGCGACAATAAGGACGGGCGTGACAGGGCCAGAGGGCGCCACATGGGCCGCGCCGCGCCGCGCATCAGCGATGGCGGTATCAGCGCCACCGCCCGCCGCAGGCCGTCCGATACGAGCGGCGAAAGCGTCATTATTGCAGCCTTGCGTGGGTGGGCAGGTGCGGGGCGGCGGTGCGATCGGTCTTCGCCAGCGGCCGCTTGCGCCGTGCGGGCTTGGCGGGAAGCTGCGCCGCGGTGGCCGCTTCCTCCTTGCGCTCGCCGGCGGCCGCGGCGGCCTCCATGATCCGTTCGGCGACGGCATTGCCGATGCCGACCATGACCGAAAGCTCATCGCGCAGCGTCTCGCCCGACGCGATCGTGCGGACATTGGCCGCGCCGTCGGTGGTCAGCACGTCCTTGAGCTTGGCGAGCACCTCGCGCGCCTGCGCCGTGGCGTTGTCGAGGGATTTGACCGTCTCGCCGAGATCGCCCGACTTGATGGCCTGTATGTTGCGCGTCATCCGCATGCTTTGCAGGACAACCGCAACGCACAATATGGCGACGACCAGGTTCATGAAGGTCGCGAACGTCATTTCGATCTCTCCTTGGCAATATCAGTGACCATGCGGACGGCGATATTGCTGCGGCGCTGGCCGATATGGGCCTGGCCCAGCGGCACGCCGCCGCAATGCACCTCCAACGTGTCGTCCGGACTGCGATTGAGCCGGATCGTCTGGCCGACCGCGAGGTTGGTGATGTCGTGAAGCCGCATCTGCCGCTCGCCCAGCACGACATCCATCGTGATCTCGGTGTGCCACAGCTCGGCCGCCATATGGGTTTCCCACATGCGGTCGCGGCCCAATTTCTCACCCATGAAGCGCTGGAGCAGCCGTCCGCGCACCGGCTCTATCGTCGCATAGGGCAGCAGGATGCTGAACTTGCCGCCGCGTCCTTCCATATCGACCATGAAGGTCGCGACGGCCGCGATATTGCTCGGTCCGGCGATCGCGGCGAAGCGCGGGCTGGTTTCGATCCGCTCCAGCTCGATCGCGACCGGTTCGATCGCTTCGAGGCAGGATGCCAGATCGTCAAGCGCGAGTTGCACCATGCGGGAAACCAGTTTGGTTTCTATGGTGGTGAAGGCCCGGCCCTCGATGCGTTGCGGCGTATTGCCCTTGCGGCCGCCGAGCAGCGCGTCGACGACGGCATAGATCAGGCTCGAATCGACTGTGACGATGCCGTAATTTTCCCATTCGCGCACTCTGAACACGCCCAGCATCGCCGGAAGCGCGACGCGGTTCATGAACTCGCCGAAACGGATCGACGTCACCTCCTGCAGGCTGACGTCGATCGCGTCGGACGTCAGATTGCGCATGCTGGTGGCGAAGGCGCGAACCATGCGTTCGCACACCACCTCCAGCATCGGCAGGCGTTCATGGCTGATGACGTTGGATTCGATGACCGCCCGCAGGCCGCTCTTCTGGCGCGCCGGCGCGGCGCTGTCGAAGCCCAGCAGTGCGTCGATATCGGCCTGGTCGAAAGTGGCGTCGTCGAATGCTCCGTCGGATGCCGCCACGGGCGGGTCGGGCAGCGGCAGATCCTCGAAATCGCCCATGCCGCTCTCATCGCCGATCATCGCGCTCATTGCTGGATCAGGTCCTGGATCAGCACGTCACGCACCATGTTCTTGCCGAGCGCATCGCCGGCGCGAACCAACATCTCCTCCTTGATGCGGAAGACGGCGGCCGAACCGCTGAGATCTTCCGGCCGCAGTTCGCGCAGGAAAGGCTGCAACGCATCCAGATAGGCCGGAAGCTTGGCCTTGATGCCCTCGCTCTTGCCGGCATCGGCCGCGACGAGCATGAAATGCAGCTTCAGGAAGCGCGCGCGCCCGTCGCTGCTGCGCAGGTTCACGATCATCGGTGGCACATCGACATAGGTCTGGGCGGACGCGCCGCTGCCGGCCGCCGTTTCGGCGGGGCGGCTGCCGAACAACGCATAGGCTGCCCCGGCGACCGCTATAAGGAGGAGCAGGGCGACAGCGGCGATCAGCGTCCGGCGCTTGCGCGCGGCTTTAGGCGCGACCGGCACCAATCTGGTGACGTCCTCGGCATCGGCATCGATGACGGCAGTGGTGGACACCTCATGCACCCCCTTGAAAAATGTAGGACGGCCCCGCCCAAATGTTCGCCTCGCGTCCATTCGGGGCCGTTCGCATCTATTATAGGAGGAGTGCGCGGCAATTTTTGCCTGGCACGCTTTCGTCAGCGATTTTTCCGTAAGGGTCGTCGAATGGACGTATCATCCTACGTACTGCTGAGTTACGAGCAGGCGTTGCGCCGCCGGCTGGATGTGGCCGCCAATAATATGGCGAACGCCAATACGGTGGGATACAAGCGCGAGCAGCCGCTATTCCATGAATATGTCGAGACGGCCGCCGATGCGCCGATCGAGGACGCGAAGAAGACGTCCTTCGTGCTCGATTTCGGCGCTGTTCACGATACCAGCCAGGGCGCGTTTCAGGCGACCGGCAATCCGCTGGACGTGATGATCGACGGGCCGGGCTATCTCACGGTGCAGACGCCCGCCGGCCCGGCTTATACGCGCGCGGGCTTTATCAAGGTGCTGCAATCGGGCCAGCTTGCCGCTTCGGGCGGGCAGCCGGTCCTCGATGCGAATGGGCGGCCGATTGCGATCCCCATCGAGCAGCGGGGCCGCATCACTATCGCCGAAGACGGCACCGTGATGGGAACCGACGGGCCGCTGGGGCGCATCGCCGTCACGGTCTTCGCCAATGAAGCGCTAGTCTCGCCGCGCGGCGACGGCATGATGGCGGGGACGGGCGGACGGACGCTGACCGCCGCCGAAACCCATCTCAAGACTGGCGGCGTCGAAGCGTCCAACGTCGAGCCGATCGTCGAGACGACCTCGATGATCGATATCCTGCGTTCCTATCAGACCAGTCAGGCCATGGCCCAGAGCATTAACGACCTGCGCAAGAGCGCGATCGAACGGCTCGGCAAGGTCAACTGACGGCCAACGTCTCCTATTCCTTTAATTTAGCGAAAGGTTCTTGCCATGCGTTCGCTTTCCATCGCCGCGACGGGAATGCTTGCCCAGCAGACCAATGTCGATGTCATCTCGAACAACATCGCCAACATGAACACCACCGCGTTCAAGCGACAGCGCGCCGAATTTCAGGACCTGCTCTATCAGCAGGTGTCGCGGCCCGGCGCCGAATCCAGCACCGACGGCAGCCGGGTGCCCTCCGGCATCCAGATCGGCGCGGGTGTGCGTACCGGCGGCGTCTACCGCATCGGCGAGCAGGGGGCGCTCACCAACACCGGCAATCCCTATGACATGGCGATCGACGGGCCGGGCTATTTCCAGATCGCGCTGCCCAGTGGCGATATCGCCTATACGCGCGCCGGCTCGTTCCAGCTTTCGGACCAGGGCGAACTGGTGACGAACGACGGCTATCGCGTTCAGCCGAACATCACCATTCCGCAGGGCGCGCTGAGCGTGACGGTTTCGAAAACCGGGCTGGTGCAGGTGAAGCTCGCCGGCCAGCCGAATATGCAGACGGTCGGCCAGCTTGAACTGGCCAGCTTCGTGAACGAGGCCGGGCTGGAGGCGATCGGATCGAGCATGTTCCTTGAAACCGACGCATCGGGCCAGCCCACGGTGGCGACGCCCGGCGAGCCCGGCTTCGGCACGTTGAACCAGGCCTTCGTCGAGGCGTCGAACGTCAACCCGGTGTCGGAAATCACCGCGCTCATCTCCGCCCAGCGCGCCTATGAGATGAACAGCCGGGTGGTGAAGACCGCCGACGAAATGCTCTCCACCACCAGCCAGTTGCATTGAGGCCATGATGCCTGTCTTTTCTCGTTTCGTCTACGTAACGATTGGCGCGGCGACGGCGCTGGCGGCACTCCCAACCCTCGCGGCACCTCCGATGACCGGCGTGCCGGTGCTCAATCATACCGTCGAGCGGGGCGAACGGCTTTCGGCTGCCGATTTCTCGACCGAGCAGCGGGTCGCCGCCGCCGCGCGCGGCGCGCTCGACCCGGCCGAGGCGGTTGGTCTCGAAGCCACGCGGCGCCTCCGCGCCGGATCGGTGGTGCGCGCGACCGATCTCGTCCATCCGCAGGTCGTCCACCGGGGCGAGGCGGTGATGATAGCGCTGCGTACCGGCGGCCTTTCGATCACCACGACGGGCCGGGCACTTTCCGGCGGGGGCGTGGGGGACCAGGTGCGCGTCATGAGCAACGCCACCAATCACACGCTGAACGCGACGATAGAGGACGCCGGCCGCGTCCGCCTTCTCGCCCGATAGGGGATGTATATGCGACGGATCGTTCCTGTAGTGTTGCTCGCCACCCTCACCTCCGGCTGTGGCGTGGCGGGACGGCTCGGGCGCGTCGGCCAGCCGCCGAAGATGACGAAGATGGCGGACCCGATCGCCCCCCTGCTCGAGCCTTCGCTCGGCAATGAGGCGGCGGCGCATCGTACCGGCGTGAGCGGCCGAACCGCCGCCTCGCCGAGCGCGTCGCTTTTCCGAACGGGCGCGGGCGCTTTCTTTCACGATCAGCGCGCCTCGCGCGTCGGCGATATCCTGACGATCAAGGTGGATATCGCCGATAAGGCGGTGCTGGACAATTCGACATCAAGATCGCGCACCGGCACCGAAGCGGGCGGCATCGCCGGCTTCTTCGGCCTGGAATCGAAACTGAGCAAAATATTGCCGGGCAATCCCGATCCTTCGAAGCTGGTCGATACCAGCTCCAGTTCGGTGTCGGCCGGAACAGGCAATACCGCGCGCAGCGAGCAGATCAGTACCGTCATCGCCGGTATCGTCACTGGCGTGCTTCCGAACGGCAACCTGATGGTGCAGGGCCGGCAAGAGGTGCGCGTCAATTTCGAGCTGCGCGAACTGGTCGTCTCGGGCATCGTCCGGCCGCAGGACATCGCGCGCGACAACAGCATTCTCCACAGCCAGATGGCCGAGGCGCGGATCAGCTATGGCGGGCGCGGGCAGCTTACCGATGCGCAGCAGGCGCGCTGGGGCCAGCAGATATACGACGCGCTCTTCCCCTTCTGACCAAGGTTAAAGCGCTGTTAGGCGCAAATAATTTTCCTGAATCGATTGGGCCTCTCTTAATTCCTTCCCAGAATGAAAGGCGGACCGAGAAATCCGATCCGCCGCTGGGCCAGCGTTTCTGGCCTGGGCCGAAGAATTCGGCCGTCTGATCCTAGAAGGAATATGCAAAATGGCTTTTTCGGTTAATACCAATATTGGCGCAATGACGGCTCTCCAGAGCCTGAACGCCACCAACCACGGACTCTCCACCACGCAAAGCCGCATCAACACCGGTCTTGCCGTCGGGTCGACCAAGGACGATTCGGCCGCTTACAACATCGCCCAAGGCCTGCGCGGTGACATCGGCGGCCTCACCGCCGTTACCTCGTCGCTCAACAATGCCAAGAGCGTGACCGACGTGGCGATTTCGGGTGCGGAGAGCATTTCCGACATCCTCAACCAGATGAAGACGCTGGCCGCCAAGAGCGACGACGATACGCTGACGACGGACCAGCGCGACCAGTATAATACCGACTTCAAGAACCTGCGCGATCAGATCACCACGATCGTCCAGTCGTCCGACTTCAATGGCACCAACCTGTTGAAGTCCGGCGGTGGCAGCGTTTCGGCGCTTCAGTCGCTCCAGGGCGGCAGTGGCACGCCAACCAACGCGGCGGCGTGGAACCCGGCGACGCTGACGGTTGACAACGTCAATCTGGAGCTTGGCGGCAGCACGATCACCGTCGGCAAGACCGACGATATCAGCACGCAGGCGAAGGCGCATGCGATGCTGTCGACGCTCAAGACGAGCTCGGACAATCTGGCGACGAAGCTCAGCGATCTCGGCTCGGCCTCGCGCACGATCGACAGCCAGCTTACTTTCACGAGCAAGCTGTCCGACGCGCTCGATGCCGGTGTCGGCAATCTCGTCGACGCCGATCTGGCGAAGGAATCGGCGAATTTGCAGGCCCTCCAGGTCAAGCAGCAGCTTGGTGTCCAGGCCCTGTCGATCGCCAATCAGGCGCCGCAGACGATCCTGTCGCTCTTCCGATAGGATCAGGCGGGATGCCCCCTTCCCCTCTCGGGGGGCGGATCGTTCAGGAGACCGGGGCGACGGCAAGTCGCCCCGGTCTTTTCTGTTCATGCCGTTGCTTTCGGAACGGATCGGCTGTTTAATCGGCAGAGACAGGCTAAATCGAGCACTATGCTCTGGCGGGCGGATGCTTGTCCCCACCCTGCCCTGAATGCGAAGAAGGCGGCATGGCACCGCCATACCGCCTCTCCATTTACAACAAGGGACCGTCGCCGGTCGCGGGGCGAAGATCAAACCCGCATTAAGCGGCCTGCTTGCGCAGCGCTGCGCCGTTACGGGCGACGATCGGGCGGAAGACGACGCTCAGTAGCATCGGCGTGTCGCCATGGTCGGTCGGCGGCGGCACCAGCATGAAGGCGTGCCTCCCATTGACGCGGAAGAGGCCGGGCGCGATTTCCTCCATCGCGTCATAGATCGGCACTGCCGGGGTGATCCGTTCCTTGATCTTCGGCGACATGAATTCGTGGACCGGCTGGAAACCCACCTCCTCGATCTGCACATAATCGAACAGCAGGCCCAGGCGCAGGCCGATCGAATAGCGGCTGGCGCCGATCGGGATCACCGCGTGATAATAGCCCTCCGCCGTCGGGTGCGCCTCGATCGTCTGGGTGGTGTTGCCGCCCCCGTCGAGCAGCGCGATTGGCAACTCGATCGCGCCGACGTCGAAATCGGTCTTGCGTAGGTCGAGGCCGAAGCGGCGTGAGCTGAGGATTGAAAGATTGATCGGCAGGCCGTGGCGCTGCAACTCGCCGGGCAGGAAGATGCGCGAGGCATCCTTGATGTAGAAGAGGCCCCGGCGGCGAAGCCCTTCGCTGGCGGCGTCCACGTCCACCATCGGGACGAGAATGCCGGTGCCCATGTTCACGTCATGGTTGAAGGCCTCGAGCAGCGCGACCTCGCTCGCGATCGGCAGGAACAACAGCCGCGCGAGCGCCGCCATTGCCGTCCGCCGATATGCGTCGGCATCGTTCGAGAGCGGCGGGCGGACCATGCCTTCGCCCGCGTTCCGCACGAAGGCGAGGCAGGCCTGCTGCGCCTGTTCGCGGCAGTCGCTCTGCGCCCCCTTCACGCCATTGTCGCTGCGGATCGGCGTGCCGTCGCGCGTATAATCGACCACCGAGCCTTGGGCTACCGTACAGAATTGCTCAAGGATCGAGATGTCCTCGGACAAGGCGAAGAGCGCCTTGAAATCATAATGGCGGACGTCGAAGAAACCCTTCTTGTCGAGGCCGGAGCGCTGCATCTCGCGCAGCAGCAGGTAGCGCCCGGCGACTGTCAGGCCCATGCCTGACCGCAGGACCGGCTCGATCACGTTCTGAACCGATCCGTTATAGCCCAGATCGATCAGCATCACCGCGTCGCCATCCTCGACACCGTGCGCGCGCAGATGCGCGAACAGGCGCTCCGCAAACTTGCCGGATCGGGTGACGATCTTGCGCGTGTTGGAGGGCAGCGCGATCTTCTTGCCGAAATCATTGACGGTTGTGCGCTGTGAGAGCTTCACCCACTCGTCCTCTTCCAGCAGCATCTGCTTGGCGAATAGCGCGGTGCTGCGTAGGCCGGGCATCAGATTGGGGTTCAGATAATCGTCGATGGCTGCCTTGTCGGTGAAGCTCGCGGCGGTCGCGGTGAAGCGGCTGATCTCCACCGCGGCGATGCGATCCGCCCGGTCGGGGAAAAGCGCGGTAAAAGCCTCCGCCGGCAGATGACCGTCGCGCAACAGGAAGAGCAGCTTGACCGGCTTGCCTTCGCGCGCCTCCATGGCGTCCGCCTCGTCGCGGAGCCAGGAAGCGAAGCCGTGCAGGAGCGGGCCGAGCACGTCGTAGCCCAGTGTGAAGGCCGGATCGTCCTGCATTCGCAGTGCAAGCTGCGGCCGATGCGTCTGGAGAAGCGGCGTCGTGATCCGGGTCGACGGCTCCATCAATGTCGCCGCCGCCGCTTCGAGACGCAGCCGCTGCTCCGCCTCGGCATCGAACTGCTTCAGATGGACGCTATGGATGCCCAGTTTTTCGGGTGCTTCCTGATCGGCGATTGGATTGTCGCCGACATGAAGCATCGCCGACGGCGGGATGTCGAGCGTCGACAGGACATGCCCGAACAACCCGCCCGCCTTCGACACGCCATATTCGCAGGAGCAGAATATGCGATCCACCATAGCGAGCAGGTCCGGACCGGCGGTGCGGGCGATCAGGTCGCGCAAGCGCGCTTCCGACAGATAGGTGTCGGATACGATGATGACGTCAAGGCCGCGCCGTTTCGCGTCGACGATCAGGTCCCGCGTCGGCGCAAAGGCGTAACAGTGTCGTGCCTCGGCATCGAGTTCGGCGCGCGCCATCGCCTCGCGTTCGGCTGCCGACGCGTCGGGCGCCAGTTCGGCGTGGATCTCGTCGAGCGTGACTTCGTAACGACCGTGGACATGCGGCGCTAACCGGCGCGCCTTGCTTTCGGCCCAGGCGCGCGGCTCGACGGCGCCTCCCGCTAAGGGCAGCGTGGCGAATATGTCGATCGGCGCGTTGACGTTGCGCCACAGCAGCGTGTCGAAACAATCCAGCGAGAGGCAGGTGATTTCATCAGGTATGCGGGCCAGAAGGTCCGGCAGGGCGATGGCGCGGATCGAATCCTTGATCATGCTTGTCCTCGGCGGCAGGGCGCCCGCACGCGGGCCTCACTTCATAAGTATAGGATGAATTGGGGCCCAACCGCGTTAACCGTCTTCGCAAGGAAGTTCGCGTCCTCCGGTCCCTCCATCGAAAGGGGGCGAAGGGTTGCGTCGTCGGAACGGCAAGGTTCGCTACTGCCCAAGTGCAAAAAAATGTTTCATTAACGCAACAAAAATATATTATGGGATGATATAGGTGAAATTCCTTAGTTGGTTAACCTTTTCTCATGGAGGAGAGATCGGCACGATGGCATCGATCCTGAAGGATCGGCATCATCCGTCACCAGGGGTGGGGGCGGAGCTAAAGGGAAACCTTTGCTTTTGAACGAGGTGTAGATGAACTCCTGTTTGGGTCGCGGGGGGAGCGAAACAAGCTCCCAACAAGAGAAGTCATTAACCGAATATGAGGTTATCCTGAAACTTACCGTGCAGGACGTGGCGTCGCTCTGGCGCGCCGCGGCACAGCAGCTTTATAGCGGCGGCCTGGAATCGGATGACGTGGACGAGACGATCGGGCCGATCGACGATCCGGTCATCAATGACTGCCTGGCGACGCTCACGTTGCCAAAGGCTGTCGAAGGCTGCGACCTAGTCGACTTCGATGTCCATCTGGGCAGTCGTCCGGGCAGGCTGTTCGGCGCGGACGACAGGCCGGCGGCGGTCAGGCCGGCGCTCGATGTTCCGTGGGGCGGCGGCCGCATATTGGGACGCCATACTTCGGCCTCCGCATAAAGCGTCGATCCCGGTCGCCGGGGGGCGGCCGGGATCGGCTCATGACAGCGGACATCCGATGGCTTGCATCGTTGCGGCATCGCCCCGTGCACGGAGCCGCTCGATCAGCCTGCGCCTGAATCGACCGAAGCCGGCGTCGAGATGGCGATGAGCCCGGTGGTCGAGAGGCGTAGCCCGTTCACGCCCAGCATGACGTTGCTGCCGTCGGTCACGACATCCTTGACGATGCCGACCGAATTGATCGTCATAGGAATGTCCGCGCCCTGCGCGTCCTTCGCCGCCAAGGTGAGGGCGTAGGCGCCGTCGGTGGCGTGGCTGCCGTCTGCTTTGGTCCCGTCCCACGCGAAGCGGCCTTCGCTCGCCGGATCGAGCGTCATGGTGTTGACGACCGTACCCGTCGCATCCTTGATCGTCGCGACGAGCGAGGCGGGCTTCTGATCGGCCGCATAGGTCCATTGTGCCGGATTGCTCCCGTCGAGCCCCGCGATATTGGTGTCGAAGCGTGCCTCGCGCCCGATGAAGGCCGACGCCTGCGACATGCCCTGCCCGGAAAGATTAGCGAGGATACTTTTCAGCGTCCCCGTCTGTTGCATCGCCTGCTCAACCTGCGAATATTGGACGAGCTGCTGGGTATATTGGGCGGTGTCCATCGGATCGAGCGGATCCTGATTCTGCATCTGCGCCGTCAGCAATTGCAGGAACATATTGAAGTCGGGCGTGATCGTGTTTTGCGACGCCGTCGAGGCGGTGCCCGGCGAGGAATCGGTGGTTGCGGGAATGCTGGTCATCTCGAAATGTCCTATGCCATCATGTCTATGCGGCCGCTCGCGCGGAACTGTCGGTAAAGAGGGGCGGCGCTGCCGATCGGGGCGCCGATGCCGTCAATGGCATGACGCGATCCGCCGCGCGACTTTCCGCCGCCATGACCCCGCTGCCCCTGTTGCTGTTGCTGCTGGGCGAACTGCCCGGCGGCGCTGTTGCGGCTGTCGAAGCGGAAGGAAGAAGCGTCCGCTCTGATGCCCGCATCGGTGAGCGCGCGGCCGAGATCGCCGGCGTCGCGGCGGAGCAGGTCGAGCGCGGCCGGGCTGTCGGCGGACATCGAGGCATGCAGGCCGCCTTTGCTGTCGAACGACAGGCGCACGTCAATGCGTCCCATGTCGGCGGGATCGAGGCGGATCAGCACCTCGTCTCGGCCGGCCGAAACCTGTCGGGCGATTTCGACGCCGATATCGCGGCCGATCGTCCCCGCCCGCGCCGCGACGATTGCCGGAGTGGGGGTGGGGGGCGCCGGCGGGTAGGGCGGCATTGCCTGCGGCATCAGCGCCGGCCTCGCGCTGGCGGTGGGCGTCTGGCTCGCGAGTAGCGGAGGCAGATTGTCATGCCCGGGCAGGGGAGCGCCGCCGCTGCCGTCAGGTCCGCTTGTCGCGGCGATCGCCGGGGACCGCGAATGCTGCATGTTCGGTGAGGCGACGCGCTTATCGCCAGTGGGGTGGTCGACCTGCCAGTTCGTAGCTGGCGCGGCGATGGGCGCCATGGTTGTGGTGGGTTGCTGGCCGTTCGTCATGGTCGAGGAGGGTTGGGAGGGCGGATCGGCCGCTTCTTCCTTGTCTTTTTTGTCGGTTTCCTTCTTCGAATCGACTTCGACCGTCACGCTCTTCGCCTCCGGCTTTTTCGTCGACGGCGGGAGGGCGATGGCGGCGTCCGCGACCTTGCCCCGGTTCGTTCCGGTGCCGTCCTTTTCCGCGGTGACGGGGGCGTTATCAGACGGCTCGGGGGCCACCTGATCATCTGGCGCGGCGCTCGATTCCGAGGGCGGCGCTTCCATGGGCGCAGGCAATGCGCCTGGCGGGTCGGCCGCGATCGGGATCGTTGGCATTTCATCCGTCGCCGTTTCGGCCGCGATCGGTGCATCGGCCTTCGGCGCGGCGCCGGGCGGGAGGGTGGTGGCCGCCGGCACGGGGGCGGCCTGCGCCACAGCCGCCTTGGCCGTGGCAGCCGGGATTGCCTTATCCTGGCTTACGCCCCCAACGGGGATCAGCGACGCCGCGCCCAGCAGAGCGCCGAAAGCCGACGGTGTTTCGCCGGGAAGGCTGTCCGCCGCGCGGCCGGTAGCGGCAGGAGAGATGATCGGCACGACATTCATTCGGCAATAATCCTGCGGTAACGGCGCCTGTCTTTATTATAGGAGTAAATCCCGACGACATGCGCGATCGGGCTGGCCGATCAACTGACCATGCCCAGCGTGCGGATGCGCGCGCGCGTGTGGATTTCGTTCTGCGAGAGCACCACGGTGGCGGGGCGCACCCGCTCGATGATCGAGCGGACGAACGGCCGCAGCGTCGGGCTGGTGAGCAGGCAGGGTATTTCCCCGTCGGCCGCCAGACGATCATATGTCTCGCGCACCGACGCGATAAATTCCTGAAGCCGCGACGGGGCCATGGCGAGGTGACGATCGTCACCCTGGCCGAGAATGCTTTCGCCGAACACCTCGTCCCAGCGCGGGGCGAGCGTCACGATGGGGATGGTGCCGTCGCGCGTCTGCTGCGCGGAAATCTGACGGGCGAGGCGGCTGCGCACATGCTCCGCCATCTGCGCGATATTCTGCGTGAAGGCGGTCGCCTCCGCTATGCCTTCGAGGATCGAGGGGATGTCGCGGATCGAAACGCCTTCGGCCAGCAGGTTCTGGAGGATGCGCTGGACGCCCGAGATCGAGATGCGCGCGGGCACCAGATCGGCCACCAGCTTTTCCGATTCCTTGTGCACCTCGGTCAGCAGGTTCTGCGTCTCGGCATAGGAAAGCAGATCGGCGATCGAATCCTTGACGATCTCGGTCAGGTGCGTGGTGATGATCGTCCCGCTGTCGACGACGGTCAGCCCGCGCAGGCCTGCTTCATCGCGCAAGGTACGATCGATCCACAGCGCGGGAAGGTTGAAGACAGGCTCGCGCGTATCCTCTCCGGCCAGCCCCGGCGGGCCGCCGGCGGGATTGATGACCAGAAGCTTGTCGATACGGATTTCGCCGCGCGCGACTTCGGTTTCCTTCACCTGGACGACATATTCGTTCGGCTTCAACGCCATATTGTCGATGATCCGCACCGGCGGCAGCACGAAGCCATAATCGATCGCCATTTGCCGGCGCAGCGCGCGCACCTGATCGTCGAGGCGCGGTTCGGTCGTTGAATCATTGATGATCGGCAGCAGCGCATAGCCCAGTTCGATCCGGACCGCGTCGATCGCGAGCGTCTGCTGGATCGGCTCCTCGGCCGGGGTCGCGGCCTGCCGCGCCAGCGCCTGTTCGGCGCGTGCGCGGACAGCCTCGGCCTCGGCCTTCTGCCCCAGCGACCAGGCGAGCCAACCGCAAAGACCCGCCAGCGTCGCGAACGGCATGAAGGGCAGGCCCGGCATCAGCGCCAGCGCCAGCATCAGGACGGCGGCCATGCCGAACGCCTTGGGATAGCGGCCGAGCTGATCGCTGAGCGCCGATCCGGTCTTGCCGCTGACGCCCCCCTTCGAAACCAGCAGGCCGGCGGCGGTCGAGACGATCAGCGCGGGAATCTGGCTCACCAGCCCGTCGCCGGCGGTCAGCACCGTATAGGTGCGGAACGCCTCGCCGATCGGCACGCCATGGATGAGCACGCCGATGACGAGGCCGACGGCGATGTTGATCGCGGTGATGACCAGGCCGGCGACCGCGTCGCCCTTCACGAATTTGGAGGCGCCGTCCATTGCGCCGTAAAAGCCGCTCTCCGCCTCCAGCTCCGAACGCCGCTCGCGCGCATCCGCCTCGGTGATGAGGCCGGCGGAAAGATCGGCGTCGATCGCCATCTGCTTGCCGGGCATGGCATCAAGGCTGAAGCGCGCCGCTACTTCGGCGATGCGGCCCGCGCCCTTGGTGATGACGACGAAATTGATGACGACGAGGATCAGGAAGATGGTGAGGCCGATCACCGTCTCCCCGCCCATCAGGAATTCGCCGAACGCGCCGATCACCCCGCCGGCGGCGTGCGAGCCCTCATGCCCATGGCCCAGGATCAGACGCGTCGAGGCGAGATTGAGGCCGAGGCGCAGCATCGTGGTGATGAGCAGGATCGTCGGAAAGCTCGAAAGCTGGATCGGCTTTTCAATGAACAGCGCCGTCATCAGGATCAGCACCGACACGGTGATCGACAAGGCGAGGCCGAGATCGAGCATCCAGCCGGGCATCGGCAGGATCAGCATCGCGATGATCGCGATCACGCCGAAGGCGAGCGCGAGATCGCGGTTGGGGCCGAGCCGCTGCAGGAGCTGTTGGAGCTGAGGGGGCATGAACTGGTTTTCCTGGCGCGGGCGAGAGACGATCAGGGCGCGGGCAGGACGGGAATCCCGTCCTCGATGAAGCTGCGCAGCTTGTTGCGCATGGTGCGCACCGAAATGCCGAGAATCGTCGAGGCGGAGGTCCGGTTGCCGCGGCACAGGGCCAGCGTCTGGAGGATCAGCGCCCGCTCGACATCAGCGACGGTGCGCCCGACAAGCGTTTCGGGCCGCGCGATTTCCGCCGGCGATGCGGCGCGGCCGCCCGCGCCGCCATGCAGGCGCGCCAGCAGGTCCTCCAGATCGATCGGCACGTCGACCATCACCAGCGGCCTGCCCGAACGGTTCAGCCGATCGAGCGCCGCGACGCTCGCCTGATGGACCGACAGCCCCGTATGGGCCGCCCCCATCATGCCGGCCGCGACTTCGAGCGCGGGGCCGGGATCGCCGACCAGCAACAGATGGCCGGCCCCGCAATCGGACTCCGCCATCAACGGTCCTGCCGCACGATTTCGGTGAGCGTGACGCCCAGCGCGCTGTCGATGAGCACCACTTCGCCGCGCGCGATCAGCCGATTGTTGACGAAGATGTCCACCGGTTCGCCGACGCGCCGGTCGAGTTCGACGACATCGCCGGTCTTGAGGCGCATAAGCTCGCCAATGTCCATGCGCGACCGGCCGAGCACCGCCTGCACCTTCACCGGCACATCGAACACTGCCTGCAGATCATCGGGCACCGGCGGCGTCGTGGATTCGGACGAAGGCGTCTCCGCGCCCTCCCCATCGAAATGGGCCGGCGCAAGCTGGCGCGGTTCGGCGTCTTGGGTCATCGAGTCCTCGTTCATGCGTTGATCCATTGGCGGATTACCGATGCGGATTCGGCGGGGCTGGCGGCGATCGCGTCACCGATCCGTTTCAGGGCGGAAAGCCGGATGCGGCCATCGACCTGGGCCAGCGCGATCTCCTGATCGAGCATCGGCACGCCGTCGCTGTCGTCGCGCAGGGTTTCGAGCTTCTGTATGGCTTCCTCGTCACCGTCGGCGGCGCGTTCGGCGAGCGATTTCATCTCCTCATCCTGCGCGGCCAGCAGCTCCGGCCCCGCCGGCTGCGGCGCCCAGGGGCGCAGCCGGCGCAGCACCATGCGCAGCGCGATCAGCAGGACGCCCGCCAGGACGAGCACCTTCAGCAGACCGATGAGGTGGCGGGCGGTAAGGCCGAAGGGCAGGCCGTTGCCGTCCGCCTCGATATCGTGCGGCGGCGCGAACGGCATGCTTTCGACGACGACGCTGTCGCCCCGCTCGGCATCGAAGCCCACCGCATTTTCGACGAGCCGGGTGAGGCGCTGGATTTCGGGCGCGGGCAGGCCCTTGGCGCCGCCATCCACCATCACCGCGACGGTGAGCCGGTTCACCTTGCCCGGCGCCCGCACGCTCACGGTATGCGTGCGGCTGTTCTGGAAGGTGATGTCCTCGGACGATTCGTTGCGGGCGGAACGCTGGCTGTCCTGTCCCGGGCCGGCGATCGGGCCGGGGCTGTCGGGCAATTGGGTGCTTACGGTCGCGGCGTTGGCGCTTGCCTGGCTCTGATCGCTCTGGTCGTTCGATTCGACCGAGACCTGATGCGCGATCACCTGCGTGTCGGGATCGAAGACTTCGGCCTCCTCGCGCGTCTGATCGCGGTCGAGCCGTACCGCCACTTCGGCGCGCACCTTTCCGGCGCCGACGATCGGCTCCACCATCGCCTCGATCTGCGTGCGCAGGCGCTCTTCCATCGCCGCCTGCCGCTCCTCGATGCGCGAGGAGCCGGCATAGCCCTCGTCGCCGGCGCGGGCGAGCAAGGTGCCCGCCTGATCGACGATCGACACGCTCTCGGGCGACAGGTCGGGCACCGAGGAGGAGACGAGATAGCGGATCGCCTCGACGGTGCCGGCGGGCAGGCGCCCCCGCGTCCTGAGCGTGACGGCGGCGGTCGCCTTGCGCTGGTCGGTGGTGAACATCTCGCGCTCGGGCATCACGATATGGACGCGCGCCTTGCTGACGCTTTCGAGGCTTTCGATCGATTTCGCCAGCTCGCCCTCGATCGCGCGGGTCTCGTTCATCTTCGCGCGCGAGGAGGAGACGCCGAACGGCTCCTCCGCGTCCAGCACCTCATAGCCGATCTTGCCGCCCAGCTTGTCGGACGCCATGCCCATCCGAAGCTCGGCAAGCCGATCGGCCGGCGCCATGATCGCGGTGCCGTCGGGCGAGAGCTGGAAGGGGACGTTCCCCGCCTTCAGCTTCTCGGTGATCGACTGCGCGGCGGACGGATCGAGATCGGTATAGAGATAGCCCATCCGGGGCGTGGAATCGCGCATCGCCAGCGCGCCGATGCCGATCAGCAGGGCAAGCGCCACGCCGCCCATGATCATCAGCCGGCGCGGCCCGAGCTGCGCGATCAGTGTACGCAATCCATTCAAGGGGAGCCCTCGCGAATTAGATCGCAAGGACCATCCCGCCCCTGCCTCCTCATTATAGGAGGATGGCGCCTAGGCAATTCTTGCCGGGCGCGATTCTTTTATGCGGGTTGATTCCCGGCCAGCAGCGGCCCCAGTTCGGCCAGCACCGCAGCACGGCGCGCGGCCTTGTCGATCGCGACGCCACCCTCATCCCAGAAGATCAGCGCGTCGCCCTCCGCCGTCGCCTCGTCAGCGACCGCGACGATCGAAAGCTTGCGCCTGTCCTGCTCCTGCCGCGCGACGATCAGCCGCTGGACCTCGGAGAGGAGCGAGGGATGGACGCGGATGGTGAGCCGCGTGCCGCGCGCGACCTGGCGGAGCACACGGTCGAGCGCCTCATCGATCGCACGGGCGGGCGCCTGGTCGATCGCGTGGCCGGCCAGCATCTCGGCGGCGGCCAGCGCGACCGCCGCCGCATCCTTCGCCATCGTGTCGGCGGCTTCGATGAGCCGCGCATCGGCCTCATCGATCGCCGCATGGATCGCGTCGGCGGCGGAAAGCAGCGCCACCTCGCGTTCGCGGCGCGCCTGCATCAGCCCCGTCTCGAACCCATCGGCCCGCGCATGCGCAAGTTCGGCGCGATGCGTTTCGATGAGGGTATCGATCCGCGTCTGCAACGCGTCGATCTGATCGGTGAGCGCATGAATATCCACGTCCGGCGCCTCATCGCCGGCAGCGTCGAATATCCGGTCGAATCCGAACGGCTTTACGTGGATGGCGGCCTCCATCATCGTTTCCCGGTCCCCTGGCGGAAGCATGGGCGTCCCGCCTCCATCGTCAATAGATCATCGCATCGTCGCTCTTGGGATCGACGAGCACGATGTCGCCGCGATCCCCCAGCGTCTTGGCGAGGCGGACAAGGCTGGCCTGCGCCTCCTCGCAATCGCGGGCGCGCACCGGGCCCATCGCGGCGATATCGTCGCGCATCAGCTTGCCCGCGCGCTCGGTCATGCCGGCGAAGAATATCTGCTTGATCTCCTCGGGCGCGCCCTTCAGCGCCAGCGCCAGCTCGCGCTTGTTGCTGTTGCGCACGATCGTCTGGATCGCGGCGGGCAGCAGCTTGCCCAGATCCTCGAAGGTGAACATCAGCGCGCGGATACGCTCCGCCGATTCGGGCGCGCGGTCATCGAGCGCGGCGAGCATCGATTCCTCGGAGGATCGATCGAGCGCGTTGAATATCTCGGCCATCGCCTCATGCGGATCGCGGCGCTGCGAGCGCGAGAGGTTGGTCATGAATTCGCTGCGCAAGGTCTGCTCCACCTGCTGGATCACGTCCTTCTGCACCGTGTCCATGCGCAGCATCCGCAGCACCACGTCGGTCGAAAGCTCCTCGGGCAGTTCCGACAATACGCGCGCGGCATGGTCCGAACGCAGCTTGTGGAGGATCACCGCCACCGTTTGGGGATATTCGTTCTTCAGATAGGCGGCGAGGACGGACTCGCTGACGTTGGACAATTTGTCCCACATCGTCCGCCCCGAAGGCCCCCTGATATCCTCCATGATCTCCCGGACCCGATCGGTCGGGAGAATGCCTTCGAGCAGCCGCTCGGTCGTCTCGAACGATCCGTGCAGCGAGGCCATGCTCGATACCTCGCCCGAAAACTGGACGAGCAGATGCTCGACCACCGCGGCGGGGATGCGGCCCAGCTGGGCGATGCAGGAAGAAAGCTCCTTGATCTCCTCGGTCGAAAGCTGGTCCCAGATCGGCGCGCCATGTTCCTTGCCGAGCGCCAGCATCAGCGCCGCGGCGCGCTGCAGCCCGGAATATTTCTTCAACTCCGCAGGTTCGGCGACCGAAACCATCGCGTTCATGCACATTCCCCAAAATTATGCGCGCCTACCCGCCCGCAGGGGCTGTCCGCCCTCTATCTTATAGGAGAAGCGCGTGTCGGGTGGTCGGGCGAGGTGGGATGATGACGAATATATCGAGCGGCCTCGTCGGGCTCAGCATCCTGACGGGCACGAACAGCTTCCAGACGCTGGGCCTCTCGCTGCCCGGCATGGAGACGGCCGCCGTCCGCGCCGCGAAGGCGCAGTTCACCATAGCGCCCACGATCGCCCCCTGGCAGAAAGCATCGACGACACCGGCCGAGGTCCAGGCCGGGACGATCGAGCATATGAAGACGATCATCGACCTGCCGAACAAGGATGAGGCGGCCGGCTCCGACGATGTCGAAACCAGCTTCATCATCTACAAGGCGCTCGACCGGCTTCGCATCCTCGCCGATACGGCAGCCCAGACGGGCACGTCGGATACCCGGCGCGCGTCGTTGCAGGCCGCCTTCGCCAAGGGCCTGTCCGACCTGCGGGACTTCGTCGCGCGCGCGCCGGGCGATTTGCTGAGCATCGCCTTCGGCAATCCGACCACCAGCATAAAGGGCGGCGGCGCGGCGTCGGCGCAGGATATCGGCAGCATCACGGGCAAGGGGGTGATGGACGATCACACCGCGCCCGTGCCCGGCATGAGCGGGAATGAGGTCATCACGATCGATCTTTCCAGCGGCGGCAAGCAGGACAGCGTCACCGTCGACCTCTCGCAATCGGCGACGCAGCCGCCCACGCTCGATTCGGTGGCGGAAGCGTTCAACAGCGCGATCGCATCGATCCAGGCGACCGATCAGGACGGTAATCCGCTGGTCGACGGCGACGGCAACCCCAAGCCGCGCTACGGCGTCACCTTTTCCGTGACGAAGAGCACGGGCAGCTACGGCCTGTCGGTCGAGTCCGACGGGACGCAAATCTCGCTCCAGCAGGCGAACGCCGCCGATGCGCTGGTGGTGGTCGACAGCCGGACGCAATTCGATGCGCCGGGTGGCGCGCATATCTATCGCTACGACAATCCGGCCGACGGGCTGACCGGCAAGACGCTGGGCAGCATCGGCGCGACCGATCGTCAGGCGGCCGAGCGCGCGGCGCTAGCGGGCGAGGAGGCCGAAGCGGACAGCGACGCCGATGCGAAGCCGGCGACGATCCCGGCCTCGCTGATCGCGCAGGCGTCCGTCACCGATGCGGACGGCTACACCTATGTCGTCGGCACCACGACGGGCGACCTGGGCACGCATCTCTCCGACGGCGGCGACGACCTGTTCCTCACCAAGCTGGACAGCGAAGGGCAGGTCGTCTGGCAGCAGACGCTGGGCGTCGCCGGCGAGGCGCAGGGCGCGGCGGTGAGCCTGACGCCCGACGGCGGCGTCGTCGTCGCCGGCTCGGTCACAGGGCCGTTCGACGGCAGCCTCGGCAGCAACAGCGACATGCTCGTCGCCCGGTTCGATGCCAGCGGCGCCAAGCAGTTCGCGCGGTCGATCGCCTCGACCGGCGACGATTTCGCGGCGGCGGTGGCGGTCGGGCCGGACGGATCGATCTATCTGGGCGGCAAGACGGCGGGCAGCAATGGCGGCGCCTATGTCGCGCGGCTCGACGCCACCGGCAAGACGGTGGAGCAGCGTGTTATCAACGGCGCGGGGCAGAATAGCGTCACCGCCTTCGCCGTGGACGGTTCGGGCAATCTGCTGGCGCTGACCAGCGAGAACGGCACCACGCGGCTGCGGCGCATCGACGGACAGGATTTGACCAACGATCTGGGTTCGATCGATCTCGGCAGCGCCAATGCGCGCGCGGTGGCGGTTTCGGCGAATGGCGACATTGCCGTCGTCGGCGCCACCACCGCCGCCTTGCCGGGCAATCAGGTCAATGCGCCCGGCGGCGGGCGCGACGGCTTCGTCACGCGGATCGGCGCCGATCTCGCCACCGCCAGCACCACCTATATCGGCTCGACCCGCATCGTGGAGGTGGACAGCGACGGCGATGGCGAGATGGACGGCACCGAAGAGGTGTCCGGCGACGACCAGCTCGACAGCGTCACCTTCATCGGTGACGACATCTATGTCGGCGGCCGCACGACCGGCGATCTGGCGGGCGCGCGGCGCGGCACGGTTGACGGCTTCGTCGCGCAGATCGATGCCGCCACCGGCACGCTGAGCCATGTCTCCCAGTTCGGGGGCAGCGATGCCGTTGCCGATCCGGTGCATGTCACGACCGCGCGGCGCGGATCGAATGCCCTCGGCGCGCTCGGGCTGCATCAGGGCGCGCTAAACGGGGAGATATCCACCTCGCTTTCGGCGCAGATGGGATTGAACGCGGGGGACAGCTTCAGCATCCAGGTCGATGGCGGCGCGGTTCACAAGATCACGATCGCCGCGAATGAAAGCATGGCCAGCCTCGCTCTGAAGATACGTCTTGCCGGCGCGCCGGGCCTCACCGCCACCACCCCCAAGAACGATGCGGGGCAGAGCCAATTGCAGATCCTCGTGGCGCAAGGGCATAGCGTCGGCCTGATCGCGGGGCCCAAGGGGGCCGATGCCCTGCCCAAGCTGGGCCTCGCGCCGACGCTGCTGCATTCGGACGCGACGCGGGAGAAGAACGCCCCCGTCGTGACGCCGGGCGGCAGCTATGGTCTGGCGCTCAGCACCGCGCTCAATCTCGATAGCGCGAAGGATGCGAAGGCGGCGCTGGACGCGATAAAATCGGCCATATCGCTCACCCAGACGGCGTATCGGTCGCTTTATTGGGATGACGCCAAAGCCGCGCGCGTGAACGGCAGCGTGGGCGCGGGAAGCGCGCGCCAACAGGCGCAGCTTGCCTCCTATCAGGCGGCGTTGCAGCGGCTGTCGGGCGGCACCAGCGGCCTTTTCCTGCTGTAGCGCCCGTCTGCATCGATTTTTCACGGTAATCGAAAAGGAGCCGACGATGGCGGTGACACCGCTGATGGGCAGCATCACACAGTCAATGAAATATCTGGCCGAGCGCCAGCGCGTCATCGCGCAGAATATCGCCAACAGCGAGACGGCGGGCTTCAAGGCGCAGGATGTGGAGGCGCCCGATTTTTCGGCGCTGCTCACGACACGCGGCGTTCCTCATGTCGTCCCTCCGCGCGTCCATGTCACCAGCGGCATGGTCGCGCTGGGCATGCAGCCCGACAGCCACGGCAAGATCGTCGCTGACAGCGACGTGAGCGAGATCAAGCCCAACGGCAATAATGTGACGCTGGAGGATCAACTGCTCAAAATGGGCGGCATCCAGACCGATTTCGCGACGATGACCAATCTCTATCGCAAGCAGATGGGTCTGTTACAGGCCGCGATCGGCCATGGATCGGGCAATTAGCGGATCGCGAATCAGGCTTTACGCCGTCTGGTGAACCTCGCGTCCCGAATGGATTTCCTCCACCGCATGCTCGCGCTCCAGTTGCGCCTCGGCATTGCGCATGATGACGTCGCACCAGGCCAGGAAGCGACTGAGTTGCGGCGCGGGAATATCCTGAAGGAGGAATTCGGATCGCTGCTGGCCGGCCCCGCTGATCAGCGTGAACAGGCGCATGCCTTCGGGCGTGGGGGAGAAGGAGCCATTGCGCCGGCCCGGCCGGCCGTGCCGCTCGATTAGTCCGCGCTCGCTCAGGTGTCGCACGGTGCGCCCGGCCTGGCTGTGATCGCGTTCGAGCGCGCGGACCAGCCGACCCCAGTCGAGCGGCGGGTCCTTGCCGATTTCGGTCAGCACCCATGCCTCGAAACTCGACAGGCCCGTGAGCCGCTTGAAGGCGAGCGCTCCGCTGCGCTGAAGATAGGTGGCGAGCGTGATGAGCGGCGGCAGGATGCGCGATCGTTCGACCACCATCGCATTATGCGCATCGGCGAGGTCGTTATTGTGGTGGATATCGGGCCGCCCGCCGCCGGCCAGCTTGCGCTCCTGCTCGTAGAGCTGAACCGCGCGCGCCATCAATATTTCGAGGATCGAGAAAAATTCGACGAGCTGTTCGTCGGTGACGCCGAAGGTCAGTTCGCGATTGCGCAGTTCGGCGAGGCGCATCATCTGTTCGGTCAGCCGGTGGCCCGCCGAATTGAGCCGCAACGGGCTGCGCACCGTCGCTCGATCCACCAGCGTCATGCCTTCGACGCGCTTGACCGCACGGCTCACCTGCGCCTTGTCGACCCCTGTCGATACCGAGATTTCCGCGACGTTGAGGCCGCCATGCGACTTGAGCAGGAGGAGGATGCGCCGATCCAGTTCGGCGATATGCAGCGTGCGCGAATAGGCGATGTCGGCGCTTTCCCGCACCGCGCGCAGCAGAAGATAGAGGCGATTCTGGAACAGCCTATATTGGTCGGGCATTGCGTCGTCGGCCTGGACCTTCCCCGGCGCCATGCCCTGCAACACGATTTCGAGTTGATCGGCAAAGATTTCAGATTCGCCTTGTGGGCCGGCCTGTTCCGCGAGCGCCCAGCCGAGGGTGAGGCGATCGATCAGCATGATCGTCGCGTGCGCCGCCTTTTCCGTGAATCCCGCGCCCGTCAGCGCGGCGATGCAGCTTTTGTCATGTTCGAAGATGCGCGGCGAGGCGAGCGTTCGGGCGACAAGCTGCGCGCCGTCGCGCCGCGACGTCATCGCGTGATACGCCGCGTTCGCGCGGTGCCGCAGATGATCCTGCCACGGCCCGGCGGCCTCTTCCGCCCGCATATCGCGGGTCAGCGCCAGCGCCATTTCGTCGAGGAGATCGTTCTGCCGCGCGAAATAGCGGCGGACGAGATCCGGATCGGCGCCGAGCCAGTCCGCCAGCGCGCGCGGCGTCACCCCGTCGATGCCGCCCTTGTCGAGCAGCGCGAGCGCGCCGGCGATCATCGTCTCGCGCGTGAGCCCCGAGGCCGGGGCGCGTGCCAGGCTCTCACTGCGCTTGCTCATGTCACAACAGATCCTTTTCGAAGGGCGGATGCCCCGTCGGTTGCCAACGGTACAGGGGGGACGCAATCAACGAGCGATTTCTAACCTCCCCAAGATGAACATGGTAGGTATGAAATTAGCCGGCCGGGCGGTGAGTCGATATTGCCTGTCCGGAAATATTGTTTGCCATTGGGACATGATGGGGAGGGATATGGGTAAAGCGTGTCTGGCCATGGCCGCGGCGACGATTCTGTCGGGCGGAATATCCCTCGCCGGCCCGGCTCTGGCGCAAGGCGGCGATAGCGCGCGGCTTCAAGCGATTGAGGCGTGCGGATCGATCGCGGACAAGTCGGATCGGCTCGCCTGTTACGACAGCGCCGCGCGCCCCGCTGCCGCGCCTGCCGTCCCGGCGCCCGCGCGGACTGCGCCGGCGACATCGGCGTCCCGCACGTCCACGGCGTCGGCGGCTCCCGTGGGCGACTCCTTCGGGTCCGAGATGGTCGAGAACAGGCGGCCGCTTGCCGAGCGCGCACAGCCTGTGGAGGAGATCAGGGCCGAGGTCGTCTCGGCGACCGACAATGGCGTCGGCCACTGGACCATCGCGCTGAAGGACGGCGCGCGCTGGCAGATGACGGAGCGCGGCGTGAACTTCCTGCCGCCCCGTCCGGGCGAGACGATCCGCATCCGCCGCGGTGCGCTTGGCAGCTATCTGATGCATGTGCGCCACCAGCCCGCAGTGCGTGTGACGCGCCTCCGATAACGCCGCCGTGCCGGCACCGCAGCGGTGCGCGCGCGCAGGTGGCAGGACAGAATCATCGTCCTGTGCCGGGGTAAGCCGATGATTTTGCCTACCTCTTTTGCAATGTTGTATTTTTCTGGACACAGTCAATAAAAACGCTTAGCCCTTCCTCTTCGCGTTTCCGGTTCAGAACGGAGTCGCGGAGAGGGTGGTTGAACTGCGTTTGGAAGCATTGCCCGTGCCGCATCGACGGCAGGTTTCGCGTGGGTCCAGGCCGGCCCCGCGCGAGGTTTGCGCTTCCCTGTTCATCCCGTCCTCAATGATCTTCCTCCCTGGGAGGCGGCTTTGAGGTCGCCTCCTTTTTTTCGTCGTCGGAGCAGATGAGGCGGCGAAGGACTTGTAGCGGAATGGCTCACGCGAAGTGGGGCGCCCGAACTGGCGCGGGCCTGCTGACCTTCAACCAGAGGAATGTTCGAGAACGGACGCGCGCAAATGGAGCGGATGACCGCCGCCGCCTGACGCGAAAGCGGGAAGGGCGCGGCCGCCGCCCGCCCTTTCCTGCCGCGGATTTTCCTGGTCCGCCGGCGTTTGCCGCGCCGGCCTCATGACAGACAAAATCGTCCATTGAGGGGCTTATATCCCTCCATATATCGGAAATTGTTCCCTCATATATGGTTGGACATTATCAACGGTCTAGACATTATCAATATAAAAGCATAGCCTTCTTCCTAAGGTGGCCGAACGAAGGACCACCGACGCAGAAGGGGAGGGGCCTTTGCCCATGCGTTTCGGGGCGTTGCGTTCAAGCTGCATCTGCCGGGCGTGCGACAATCGCCGCCGCCGCGCCACCGCGCCTTTTCCCTTCCATCGACAGGCCGATCTCCCGCCGCCGGGCTAGTTCGCCTTGCGCGCGCGTCGAAAAGGGGCGCGCATCGACAGGATCGGCCAAAGAAAAACTGAAACCAACGTCGACCGCTGCGCGGCGATTCAGGTGAGGAAAAAGAAATGAATCATACTTCCGGAAAGAAGTCTTTGCCGTTTGGCGTGGACCTGCGAAGAATTGTTCTGGCGGGTGGCGCGAGCCTGATCGCGGTCATGGCATCCTCCACGGCCTATGCGCAGGAAGCACAGCCGTCGGACGCGGGCGCCAACGCGCAGTCTTCCGAAATCGTGGTGACGGGTTCACGCATCGTCCGGCGCGACTATGTGGCGACCAGCCCGATCATCACCGCCGACCAGAAGCTGCTCGAGGAATCGAGCACCGTCGCGATCGAGCAGAACCTCAACAAGCTGCCGCAATTCACCCCGGCGCAGACGCCGACGCAGGGCGGCGACATCCAGCCCAACTCGGTCAACACGCCGGGCGCCGCCACGCTGTCGCTGCGCGGCCTTGGCCCGAACCGCACGCTGGTGCTGATCGACGGCCGGCGCGCGACGCCGGGCAGCGCCAACATGGTGGTGGATATCAACACCATCCCGCAGGCCGCGATCGAGCGGGTCGAGGTGATTACCGGCGGTGCTTCGGCGACTTACGGCGCGGACGCCGTCGCGGGCGTCGTCAACTTCATCCTGAAGAAGAACTTCTCGGGCCTCGAACTGAACGGCCAGGGATCGATCACGCAGCGCGGCGATGCGGGCGAATATTCGATCAGCGGCTTCATGGGCACCAACTTCGCCGATGGCCGCGGCAATATCACGATCGGTTTCCAGAATGACGATCGTAACGGGTCGAAGCGCATCAAGCGTAGCTGGTTCCGCAATTTCTGGCGCGATCCGGGCACGAACGGCACCGAATTCTTCTCCGATTTCCCGACTTATGTGCCGACGCCGGGCAACCTGCCTAGCCAGGCGGTGATGAACGGGATTTTCGCAGGCCGGGATGTGACGGCGACGCCGAACTACCCGACTTCAGGCAACGTCTATTTCAATCCCAACGGCACCGCGTTCGGCGGCTTCGACGGCCTCACGATCCCGGGCGCCTATCGCTTCGGCCAGCAACTCGGCCTCAAATGGGAGCGGACCAGTACGGGCCAGCTCGCGCAGAACTGGCAGGATGAGCTGGCCACCTTCCCGCTCAGCCGCTGGAATATCTATGCGCGCGGCACCTATGACCTGAACGATGACATCACCTTCTTCGCGCAGGGCTATTTCAATCGTTCGCACAGCTTCACGGTCCAGCAGCCGTCCCCGGCGGTGAACGGGTGGAGCGCGTTCATCCCGATGGACGGGCGCGTGCTGCCGACCGAGTTGCAGCAGATGCTGGCAAGTCGCGCCGACCCGAATGCGCCGTGGCAGCTCAACAATTATCTGAACTATGCCAATCGCGCCGACGAAAGCGATGTGTTCACCTACCAGATCCTCGCCGGTTTGCAGGGCAAGGTGCCGGGAACCGACTGGACGTGGGAAATCTACGGATCGCAAGGCCAGTCGCGCACCAATTCGAACCTGACGGGCTTTGCGTCGCTCGAACGCTATCGCGCGATCATCGGGGCGCCGAACTGGGGCGCGGGCTTCACCTCGCAGGGCAATGCGGCGTTCGGCGGCTTCGGCGCCTCCACCGCGACCTGCACGAGCGGCCTCAACCCGTTCGACGACATCCCCACCAGCCAGGATTGTATCGAGGCGATCTCGGCCGACATCAAGACGATCTCCGATATGCGCCAGTCGGTCGCGGAGGCGAGCTTGCAGGGCGGGTTGTTCCAGTTGCCGGCGGGCGATGTCCGCTTCGCGATCGGCACCGATTACCGGCGTAACAGCTATTTCTTCCTGAACGACACGCTGACGACGCAGGGCCGCTCCTTCCTCGATCAGGCGATCGGCCTCTATCCCAGCGGCAATTCGCGCGGCGAGATCACCGTCAAGGAAGCCTATGGCGAATTGCTGATCCCGCTCGTCCACGACACGCCGTTCGTCCAGAAACTCGAACTCAATCTGGGCGCGCGTTATTCCGACTATAATACGACGGGCAGCAGCTTCACCTGGAAGGCGAATGCCGATTGGCAGGTAACCGACTGGCTGCGTTTCCGTGGCGGCTATAACAAGGCGGAACGTGCGCCGAACATCGCCGAACTGTATCAGGCACGGCAGCAGGTCTTCGCCGTCGCGGGCGGTGGCGATCTATGTTCGATGAATAATGCGCTGCCTTATTCGGCCGGCAACGATGCCAACGTCCTGGCGATGTGCCGCACGCTGATGGACCGCGCCGCGCCGGGGACGGCCGACGCCTTCTACGCCAACGCCAACAATCAGGGCGCGGGCGCGTCGTTCGTGTTCGTCAGCAGCCAGGGCAATCCCGATCTGAAGCCCGAAACGGCGAAGACCTGGACCATCGGCACGGTGATCTCCTCGCCGTCGCAATCGCCCTGGTTCCGGGGTGTCCGCCTGTCGGTCGACTATTATAATATCAAGGTGGACGACGCGATCGGCCTGCAGACGGGCGATATCATCCAGCGCCAGTGCTTCGATGCGGCGTTCAATCCGACCTATGATGTCGACTCGCCCTTCTGCGCGGGCATCACGCGGAACGTGAACATCGGCACGATCGGCGATCTGCTCGGCACCTATCTCAACAGCGGCCGGTTCCGGACCGCCGGCATCGATGCCCAGTTCGACTGGGTGGTCGATCTGGAGGAAGCCGAAACGGGTCTGCCGGGTGTCCTTGGCCTGAACCTCGCGTTCAACTATCTCGACAAGATGGAGTCGGCGGTTCTGCCGGTCCTTCCGCTTCAGGATTATGCAGGCACGCTCGGGCCGTCGAACGAGAACGGGTTGAGCGCCGCCAATTATCGCTGGAAGCTGTTCACGACATTGAACTATTCGGTCGGCCCGGCAACGATATCGTTGCAGTGGCAGCATCTGCCGAAGATCAAGCCGCTGGAGGCGGTATCCAATCCGGATACCACCTATGTCGGCGCGCCGGCCTACAATCTGTTCAACCTGTCGACCACGCTCGCCGTCACCGACAACGCCACGATCCGGTTCGGTATCTCGAACCTGTTCGACAAGGCGCCGCCGGTTTACGAATATAACACCGCGCCGCCGGCCGGAACCAATGCGGGCGGCCAGATCGCCGGCACCGGATCGCAGGGCAGTTTCTACGACGTGCTGGGACGGCGCTTCTACCTGGGGGCGAAGTTCAAGTTCTGACCCCTTCGCAGTTGCGATTTTCGGGAGGCGGCTCTGCGGGGCCGCCTCTTTTTTGTTCGCTCCTGATGATGGGCATAATCATTGTTGGTCAGGAATATTCCCCTTATGGTTGGGGAATTAAATCGGACAAAAGCAACAAATTTCGAAGAGGAACATGATGCAGGACGTAAGCGGAAAGACCGCCTTCATCACCGGCGGCGCCAGCGGCATGGGGCTGGGCATGGCCAAGGCCTTCGCCGAGGCAGGCATGAAGGTGGTGATCGCCGATATCCGGCAGGAGGCGCTCGATCAGGCGATGGAGGGCTTTTCCAAGACCAATCTTGCCGTCCATCCGGTGCGGCTCGACGTTACCAGCCGCGACGGCTGGGCGCAGGCGGCGGATGAGGCCGAGCGGGTGTTCGGCAACATCCATGTGCTCGCGCTCAATGCCGGCGTCGGCGTCACCGGGCCGATGCAGAACGCGTCGTACAAGGATTGGGATTTCAACCTGAACGTCAATCTCGGCGGCGTCGTCAACGGGCTGGTGACGATGCTGCCGCGCATGCTGGCGCATGGCGAGCCGGGTCATGTCGTCGTCACCTCGTCGACCGGCGGCTTCTCGGCGGTGGGCGGCGCGGGCCTCTATTGCACCGCCAAGTTCGCCGTGGCGGGGATGATCGAATCGCTCGCCACTGATCTGCGCGGCACCGCAATCGGCGCATCGGTCTTCTTCCCCGGCCCGGTGCAGACCAGCCTCGGCCAGACGACGCAGGCGGTGCGGCCCGACGATCTGCGCAACGATGCGCCGCCGCAGCCGCCGGCGGGCGGCGCGCAGGCGGACAAGCGCCCAGCGCCGGGTTTTGACCCCAGCGTGTTCATGACGAAGGAGGAGGTCGGCCAGCGTGTCCTGCGCGGCATCCGCCGGGGCGATCTGTTCATCATGACCCATCCCGAGTTCCGCGACGGCATCATCGCGCGCAACGAGGCGCTGCTCCGCGCCATTCCCGTGGAGGCGCCGAACGAAACACGCGCCGCGCTCGTCCGCCAGTTCGGCACGCTGATGTACAACCCGATCTACGACGAGCAGAAGCCGCTCGACGAACCGTTGTAAAAGCGGTTCGGTAACGGGCGCCGGCCTGTGCCGGAATGAGGGGAAGGAGAGGCGGCATGCGCAATCTGGAAGGGAAGGTGGCGTTCGTGACCGGCGGGGCCAGCGGCATCGGCCTTGGCATGGCGCACGCCTTTCTGGCCGAGGGCATGAAGGTGGTGATCGCCGATTATAGCGAGACCCATCTGGAGGCTGCTCGTGCGCTGCTTGTCGGCTCGAACGCGGTCCATTTCCTGATGGTCGACGTGTCCGATCGCGAGGCGATGCGCCGCGCAGCCGAAGAGGCGCTGTCGGTTTTCGGCAAGATCCATGTGCTGTGCAACAATGCCGGCGTGGGCGGCGGCGGCCTTGTCGACGATCCCGATTTCGAGGAGTGGGATCGCGCGATGGGCGTCAATCTGGGCGGCGTCGTCAACGGCGTGAAGGTGATCGTGCCGATCATCAAGGCGCAGGGCGAGGGCGGCCATGTGGTGAACACCGCCTCGATGGCCGGGATGGTGCCGCTGCCGGGGCTCGGCGCTTACTCGACCGCCAAATATGCCGTGCGCGGCCTGTCCGAATCGCTGCGCATGTCGCTGGCGCCAGAGGGGATCGGCGTGTCCTGTCTCTTTCCCGGCGCGACGCGCTCCGCACTCGTTCCCGTTCCCGACGACGACAGCGGCGCGCCAGTGGGCGAAGCGGGGGCTTATCTGCGCGAGCTGTGGGGCGCGATGCGCGTCGCGATGGACCCGAGGGACATGGGCGCCGCCGTGGTGCGTGCGATCCGCGATAACCGCTTCCATATCCTCACCCACGCCGAATTTCTCGACGAGGTGCGCGCGCGGCATCGCGCGATCGAGGCGGCATTCCCCGCCGACGATCGCGTTCCCCATGCGCGCCGCGCCTTCGAGGACAGGCGCCGTGCGACGGTGGACGGCCTGTTCGACAGGCCGGCGCGCGACTGACGCGAACTGCCTTCTATCCTCTTGCTGCGCGGCGGCTGCCGGGCGCATGAGTTGCGCCACATAGGATGAGATTGGAGAACGGACATGGCCGACACCGACGCCGCGAACAATCAGCCGCCGGGCTATATTCCCCCGAAGGTCTGGACCTGGGACAAGGCGAATGGCGGGCAATTCGCCAACATCAATCGGCCGATCTCCGGCCCGACGCACGATAAGGTACTGCCCGTCGGCAAACACCCGATCCAGCTTTATTCGATGGGCACGCCCAATGGCGTGAAGGCCACGATCATGCTGGAGGAGCTGCTGGCGCTGGGCCATGGCGGCGCCGAATATGACGCCTGGCTGATCCGGATCGGCGAGGGCGATCAGTTTTCCAGCGGCTTCGTCGAGATCAATCCCAATTCGAAGATTCCGGCGATGATCGACCGGTCGGCCAATCCACCGATCCGGGTGTTCGAGAGCGGATCGATCCTCTTCTATCTGGCGGAGAAGTTTCACGCCTTCCTGCCCACCGATCTGCGCAAGCGCACCGAGACGATGAACTGGCTGATGTGGCAGATGGGCTCCGCCCCCTTCGTCGGTGGCGGCTTCGGGCATTTCTTTGCCTATGCCCCGTTCAAGATGGAATATCCGATCAACCGCTTCGCAATGGAAACGAAGCGGCAGCTCCATGTCCTCGACACGCATCTCGCCGATCACGAATATATGGCGGGCGACGAATATACGATCGCCGATATCGCGATCTGGCCCTGGTACGGTTCGATCACGCGCGACGCCTATAGCGCGCAGGAATTCCTGTCCGCCCACGAATATCGCAACGTGAGCCGCTGGGTCGACCAGATCGGCGCGCGCGAGGCGGTGAAGCGCGGCCGCATGGTGAACCGCACGCAGGGGCCGGAGGGAACGCATCTGGCCGAACGCCACGACGCCAGCGATTTCGACAAGCTCGCGGGTGGATAAGACTGCCGGCGCGTCGGGATGCCCCTTCGTCAGCCGTCGTCGTTCGGCCGCGGCGGCGAATCCGTCTCGCCGCCCTGGGTGATGAGCCGCGCGCCGCGCTGGTTGCGCAGGTGAATCCAGAGCCAGTTCAGCGCGACGCTGAGCCGGCTGCGCACCCCGATCAGGAAATAGATGTGGGCGATCCCCCATATCCACCAGGCGATCGCGCCGCGCAGCCTGACGCGCCCGAAATCTATCACCGCGCGCCGCTTGCCGATCTGCGCCAGGCTGCCGGCATGTCTGTAGCGGAAGGGCGGCGGCGCAGGCTGGCCGGCAAGGCGCGCCTTGATCGCCGTGGCGACATAGTGGCCTTCCTGCTTCGCGGCGGGGGCTATGCCGGGAACGGGTTTTCCGTCGGGGGCCGCGATCGTCACGGTATCGCCGACGGCGAAGATGTCGGGATGCCCTGGCACGCTGAGATCGGGCAGCACCTGTATCCGGCCCGCGCGATCGGCGGGCGCGTGCAGCCATTGGGCGGCGGGCGAGGCACGCACGCCCGCCGCCCAGAGGATCGTGCGCGCGGGCAGATGCCTGTCGCCATAGACGACCCCTTCGGCCGTGCAGTCGGACACCGCCTGGCCCAGCTCCACCTCGACACCGAGCGTTTCGAGCGATCGCTTCGCATAATCGGAAAGGCTGTCGGGATAGCCCGCCAGCACGCGCGGCCCGGCTTCGATCAGGACGATCCGCGCCTCCTGCGTGTCGATGTTGCGGAAATCGGATGGCAGCGTGTCGCGCGCCAGCTCGGCGATCGTGCCCGCCAGTTCGACGCCGGTGGGGCCGGCGCCGACGATCACGAAGGTCAGCAGCGCCGCGCGGCGCGCTGGATCGCTCTCGCGCTCGGCCCATTCGAAGGCGAGCAGGATGGCGCGGCGAATGGTGGTCGCGTCCTCGATCGTCTTCAGGCCGGGGGCGAACGGCTCCCATTCGTCATGCCCGAAATAGGCATGGCGCGCGCCGGTGGCGAGGATCAGCGTGTCATAGGCGAGCGTGCCGCCATCGGCGAGCCGCACGGTCCGCGCCGCCGCATCGACGCCCGTCACCGTGCCGAGCAGCGTCGTGATTTCGGCGCGTTTGCGCAGAACGGCACGGATCGGCCAGGCGATTTCCGAGGTGGCGAGCGACGCCGTCGCCACCTGATAGAGCAAAGGCTGGAAGATATGGTGGTTGCGCTGGTCGACCAGCGTGATGGACACCGGCGCGCCGGCAAGGCTCCGCGCCGCCTGAAGCCCGCCGAACCCGCCGCCCACGATCAAGACATGATGCCGGTGCGGCAGGGGATTGGGCGCGGCGTCGGCCATTCTGTGCTCCGAAGGATTTGGACGGGATTCTATCCGATGAACGCGCCGTGGGGCAAAGCTCTCCGTCGAAAGAGGCGGCTCGTCCTTGAACCGATTGCGATGGCCGCGCGCCTCCTGTAGTCGAACGGTCGATGCGTTCGACGCTCTATCAGCAATCGGCGTATGCGCATCGGGCGCCGTTGTGGCGTCGCGCCACCGCGCTCACGCTGGCGTTCGGCGCCAATCTGCTGATCCTTCTCCTTTTGCTGAAGATCACGCCGATGACGCCGCGCCCGCCCGCGCGCGAGGCCGGGCCGGTCGTCTTCCAGCTTCAGACGAACAGCCAGGCGGAGCCGGCAAAATCGCGCGCCTCGTCAAAGCCCCGGCGGGCGAGCAGCGACGCCGCGCGCGCCTCGGCGCCGGCCGCGAAGAAGCCGCCGCCTGTCCCGTCCGATGCGCCGCTGCAGATGATGATCGTCAGCCGCGATGTGTTCCTCGCCTCCGACATCGCCAGGATGCCGTCGCGCGGCAAGGATCAGGGCGAGGCCGATGCGGAGGCCGGCGGCGCGCCGGCGGCCGGGGGGCAGGGGCCGAATGGCGAACAGCTTTACGATGCCGACTGGTATCGCAAGCCCACCCATGCCGAGCTGGCCTACTATCTGCCCTCCGGCGCGCCGCGAACCGGCTGGGGGATGATCGCCTGCCAGACGGTCGCGGATTTCCGCGTCGAAAATTGTCAGGAACTGGCCGACTCGCCGCCCGGTTCGGGGCTCGCCCGCGCGGTGCGGCAGGCGGCGTGGCAATTTCGCGTCCGCCCGCCCCGGATCGGCGGGCGAACGCTCGTCGGCGCTTGGGTGCGCATCCGGATCGATTTCACGCCAGAGGGGGCAAAATGATCGCCCCTGTGCACGACAGGGCTCCCTGCGAGGATTAGGATATGCCCAACTTTCGGGCTGAGGAGTGGATATGGCGATCAAGGATTTCAACGATGCCGTCGCATTCGTGACCGGCGGCGCGAGCGGCATCGGGCTCGGCATCGCGAAAATATTCGTCGCGCGCGGCGCGCGGGTGATCCTGGCCGATCTGCGGCGGGATCATCTCGATCATGCCGTCGCGGTCTTCGCGGCCGAGCGGCATGGCGACCGGATCGAGCCGCTGCTGCTCGACGTTACCGATCGGGACGGCTTCGAGGCCGCGGCAAAGCGCGTCGACACGGCGCATGGCGGGATCGACATCCTCGTCAACAATGCCGGCGTCGGCGTCGAAGGGCCGCTGCGCGCGGCGCGTTATGCCGATTGGGATTTCGGCCTGGGCGTCAATATCGGCGGCGTCGTCAACGGCATCCAGACCTTCGTGCCGCGCATGCTGGCGCGCGGCAAGGGCGGCCATATCGTCAACACCGCCTCGCTTGCCGCGACGATCGTCATGCCCAGCCAGTACGGCATCTACACGACCAGCAAGGCGGCGGTCATCGCGTTGTCCGAATCGCTGCGGCTCGATCTCGCGCCAGACGGTATCGGCGTCAGCGTGCTCTGCCCCGGCTTCGTGAAATCGAACATCCACGAGGCCAATCGCAACCGCCCCGCGCATTTGCGCGCGGAGAGCGGCTTCGCCGCGTCCGAACAGGCGTTGTCCGAACGCGTCCCCGGCGAGGACTGGATGGAACCCGAGGAGGTGGGCCGGATGGTCGCCACCGCGATCGAGGAAGACCAGCCCTATATCATCACACACGGCCAGTTCCGCGCTCAGATGCAGGCGCGGTTCGACGGCATCATGGCGGCGACACCGCCCTGGCCGTGATTTTCTGACCGGGAGAGAGGAAGCAGACCTTAGCCCGCTTTCCCCTTGAGGCGCGCGGTTTCGGCCTGCGTCGAGGCGGGGCCGGTGTTACGGGTGGCGAGGCCGCCGGCGGGCGGCGCCTTGACAAACGGCTCGGGGTCGCCCTCGCGCAGCTTGAGGCCGAACAGCGAGTGCATGCCCGGATGCCGGCCGAGGCCGCCATAGAGATCGAAGCCGCGATCGATCCAGTCGCGCAGCGGATCGTCCTCGGTCAGCGGCGGCGTATCGGCGACCGACGCGCAGAAGAGGAAGACCGCGAGCGCGCGGAAGTCCGCATAATTGGGCGTGGCGCCGCCCAGCCACGGGTTCTGGTGGAGCGCCTGACGCAGGATTTCGAGGTTGGGCGGCACCAGCGGCAGCCGGTCCTCGCGGCCGACGACGATGTCCTCCAGCTTGCGCCCGAACATCCGCTCGCGCGATTCGGTGACATAGGCGTGGTCCTGCGGCAGCGACAGGTCGCGATAGCTTTTGAGGAAGCAGGTCATCCACGGGCTGATCGCCTGTTTCCACAGCCAGCTTTCCATCATCTGCGTCAGTATCTTGACGCCGGGATCGCCGATCAGCGTCGGGCGATCGGGATATTTCTCGTCGAGATATTCGGCGATCAACCAGCTATCGAGCACCCAATGGCCATCGTCGACGATCGCAGGCAGCCGTTCGGTTTTGCCGTCGGTGCGCTCCATGATGCCGGTGAAGCCGCCGGGGACGATGTCGAGTTCGAAACCCTTGTGCGCGACGGCATATTTCGTCGCCCAGACGAACGGGCTGATCGTCGCACCCGTCGAGAGTTGCAGATCATATAGGGTGATCTTGTTGTCTTTCGCCATCTCATTCTCCCGGCCAATCCTGAGTCCGTGCGTCGGATAGGGCCGGGCGTGGGCGCATGCCGTGCTAATCGGGTCCGCTTTATGCTCTAAAAGCGCGTTGCGGGCGGCAACTATTGCGGGACGGCCGGACAGACAGTAACGACCGTTACTAAAGGGCGTGTGGCGCCGAGGGGCCGGTGGAGGATTGCGTGGAGGAGTTCGACTATATCGTCGTCGGCGCGGGATCGGCGGGATGCGTCGTCGCCGCGCGCCTGTCCGAAGACCCGGGCACGTCGGTCCTGCTGCTGGAGGCGGGCGAGCCGGCGCGGCACCCCTATCTCAAGATTCCGCTGGGCTTCCTGAACGCGATCGTGAACCCGCGCTTCAACTGGGGCATCGTCACCGAACCCGAGCCGGGCCTTGGCGGGCGACAACTGCCCCTGCCGCGCGGGCGCGTCGTCGGCGGCTCCTCCTCGATCAACGGCATGTTCTACATGCGGGGCCATCCGCGCGATTACGATCAATGGCGGCAGATGGGGGCGGACGGCTGGAGCTATGCCGACGTGCTGCCCTATTTCCGCAAGATGGAGACGAGCTGGCGCGGCGCGAACGCCTATCATGGCGATTCGGGGCCGGTCGCGGTCAATCCGATCGATTCGCCGCTGCTGCTGCACGAGCCGCTGATGGAAGCGGCCCCCAAAGCGGGCTTTCCGACGAGCGACGATCTCTCGGCGGAGAACCCGGAAGGCTTCGCGCGCGGCGAGCAGACGATCGACCGGCGCGGCCGCCGCGTCAGCGCCGCCACCGCCTATCTCAAGCCGGCGATGGCGCGGCCCAACCTGACGGTGCGGACGGGCGCGCTGACCGAGCGGGTGCGCTTCGAAGAGGGCCGTGCGGTCGGCGTGGAGTATATCCTCGGCGATATCAAGCAGACGGTGCGCGCGCGGCGCGAGGTGGTCCTGTCGGGCGGCACCTATAATTCGCCGCACCTGCTGATGCTGTCCGGCATCGGGCCGGCGGAGCATCTGCGCGCGCAAGGTATCGCGGTCATTGCCGATAGCCCCGGCGTCGGCGCCAATCTGTCCGAACATGCCAATGTCTCGATGGAATGGGATGCCGCGCGGCCCAACACCTTCCTGCGCCAGCTCCGCTTCGATCGGCTGGCGCTGTCGGCCCTGCGATGGGCGACGATCGGCGGCGGGGCGCTCGCGACACAGCTCAATAGCTGCAACATCGTGATCCGCACGCGACCGCATCTCGACCGGCCCGATATCCAGTTCATGGCGAACCCGATCCGTTTCGACGCCAAGCCCTGGTTCCCGGGCCTTACCGAGATTCAGAGCCATGTCTTCTGGGCGGGACTGGTCAGCCTGCATCCGTACAGTCGGGGCTGGGTGAAGCTGAAATCCGCCGATCCGCGCGATCTGCCGGCGGTCTGCCTCAACCTGATGACCGAGGAGGAGGATCTCGCCACGCTGCGCGCCGGCATCCGCGCCGCACGCAAAATCTACGGCACCGAGCCGCAAGCGTCGCTGGTGACGACCGAGCGGATGCCGGGGGTGGATATCGACAGCGACGCCGAGCTGGATGCCTTCATCCGCGAGACCTGCTATGTCGCGATGCACCCGGTGGGGACCTGCGCGATGGGCATGGGCGCGCAGTCGGTGGTCACGCCCGACCTCAAGGTGATCGGCGCCGAGGGCCTGCGCGTCGTCGACGCGTCGGTGATGCCGACGGTGCCGGGCGGCAACACCAACGCGCCGACGATGATGATCGGCGAACGCGCCGCCGACCTGATCCGCGGCCGCACACTTCCCCGCGCGGAGGTTGGGTCGGCAGCGATTTGAAGTTCCGCTTTACGCCAACGCTTTTGGTCATTCCCGCGCAGGCGGGAAGTTATAAGCGCCGCGCATCGCCTTTATAGTTGGGGCCGGTGTCTATGGATTCCCGCCCGCGCGAATGACGATGAGGGTTTGGGTGCAGTTTTTCCTTCTCGTCATTCCGGTGGCCGCCGGAATCCATTGAGGCGTTCGAAAGGCAAAAGTGAGCCGAGTCCTCGCCGGGGTGACGGGTGTGGGAAGCGCTAAATCACCACCAGCCGGTCGTCGCCGAGCGACTGCATCAGGCTCACCATGCCGCCATAATCGGCGCGCGGATCATAATCGGCCGGCGTGGCACCGAGGAGTTGCATACCCGATTGGCAGAGGATGATCCGCACGCCCTGTTCCAGCGCCTCGGCATAGAGTTCGTCGAGCGTGGGCAGGCCCGCCTTGGCGTGGGCCGCATCCTCCGGGCCGGTGATGGGGGCACGCAGCAGCGCAACGCTTTTGCCCTCGCAGAAAAGACGCGCTTCGCCGCCCAGCGCGGCCTGCGTCACCGCCATCGTCAGCGCGGTGCGGAGGCGTTCGGGTTGGGCATCGGCGATGACGATCGTCAGGCCGCGCATCGGCATCCCGGATCCTTGGGCAAGGCCAATGTGCGGAAGCGCAGGGCGAGCGCGTCGATCAGCAGCAGCTTGCCCGCCATATCCTCGCCGAAGCCGGTGAGGAGGCGCATCGCCTCCATCGCCGCGAGGCTGCCGACGACGCCGGTGAGCGCGCCGAGCACGCCCTGGTCGGCGCAACTCACCTCGGGCCGATCGGGATCGTCGCCGACGAAGCAGCGATAGCAGGGCTTGTCGGCTTCCCAGCCGCGATAGATGGCAAGCTGCCCCTCGAACCGCCCCAAAGCGGCAGAGACGAGCGGGATACGGAGCGCAAGCGCGGCGTCGGCGACGGCGAGGCGGGTGGCGAAATTGTCACAGCCGTCCACCACCACCTCATGGCCCGCAAGCAGCGCCTGTGCATTGTCGGCGGTCAGCCGCTCGCAAACGGGCGTGACGGCGATATCGGGATTGAGCGCGGCGACGCGATCGCGGGCCGCCTCGGCCTTGGCGCGGCCGATATCGGCGGTGGCGAACAAAGTCTGTCGCTGAAGGTTCGACAGATCGACCCGATCGTCGTCGATCAGCGTCAGATGGCCGACGCCCGCGGCCGCCAGATAGGCGATCAGCGGCGACCCGATCCCGCCCGCGCCGATAATCGCCACCCGCGCCGACAAGAGCCGCATCTGCCCCGCGCCGCCAACCTCGGGCAGGATGATGTGGCGGGCGTAGCGATCGAGCTGGGCGGCGCTGAGCGTCATCGGCCGGTTGACCCGAAGCCCCCCGCGCCGCGCGCCGTCTCGTCGAGCGTCTCGACCTCGACGAAGCCGGCGCGCTGCACCTTCGCCGGCACGAGCTGCGCGATCCGCTCGCCGCGCCGCAGCTCGACCGCCTCGCTGCCCAGATTGGCGAGGATCACCTTCACCTCGCCGCGATAATCGGCATCGATCGTGCCGGGCGTGTTGAGGCAGGTGACGCCATGCTTCAGCGCCAGCCCCGAGCGGGGACGGACCTGCACCTCATAGCCTTCGGGAATCGCGATGGCGAAGCCGGTGGCGACGGCATGGCGCTCGCCCGGATGCAGCAGCACGTCCTCGGCGGCGACGACGTCGAGGCCGGCGGCGTGCGCGGTCGCATAAGCGGGCGGCGGCAGGCCCTCGCCATGGGGCAGGCGCTTGAGCGCGATCGTGATCGTCATGGCTGTCCTTCGAACCTGTCGGCAATCCGTTCGGCGAGGCGGCGGGCCACCTCTTCCTTGGCCATCCGCGCCCAGCTTTCGGTGCCGGCGGCGGTGACGAGATGGACGCTGTTCGCATCGCCGCCCATCACGTCGCCCGAAACATCGTTGGCGACGATCCAGTCGCAGCCCTTGCGCGTCCGCTTGGCCTCGGCATGGGCCAGCACATTTTCGGTTTCCGCCGCGAAGCCGATCAGCAGCGCCGGCCGCCCGCCGCCGGTGGCGAGGCCGGCGAGAATATCGGGATTCTCGGTGAAGCGCAGCGGCGCGGGCGGCGCGCCCGCTTGCTTCTTGATCTTGTGGCCCGCGGGCTCGACGCGCCAGTCGGCAACGGCGGCGACGAGGATCGCGGCGTCGGCGGGCAGCGCGCGCCTCACCGCCGCGTTCATTTCCAGCGCGGTCATCACGTCTATCCGTTCGACGCCGGGCGGGGTGGGGAGCGCTACCGGGCCGGCGACCAATGTCACCCGCGCGCCCAGCGCCGCCAGCGCGCCCGCGATCGCGAAGCCCTGCTTTCCCGACGAGCGATTGGCGATATAGCGCACCGGATCGATCGGCTCCTGCGTCGGCCCGGCGGTGACGAGGATATGGCGGCCCGCCAGGCGGCGCGCGGGCGCGGGCGTAAGCGCAGCCTCGATCGCGGCGAGGATCGCCGGCGGCTCCGGCAGGCGGCCGGGGCCATATTCGCCGCACGCCATCGGCCCCTCGTCGGGCTCCATCACGGTGACGCCATCGACCCTTAGTTGCGCGACGTTGCGCACCGTTGCCGCGTGCCGCCACATGCGCACATTCATCGCCGGGGCGGCAAGCACCGGCTTGTCGGTGGCGAGCAGCAGGGTGGTCGCCAGATCGTCGGCGATGCCTGCCGCCATCTTCGCCAGCAGATCAGCGGTGGCGGGGCAGACGACGACCAGATCGGCCTCGCGGCTCAACTGGATATGCCCCATCTCGGCCTCGTCCTTGAGATCCCAGAGGCTGGTGTGGACGGGTTGCTCGGACAAGGCGGCGAGCGTCATCGGCGTCACGAACTGGGCGGCGCCCCCCGTCATCACGCAGCGCACCGTCATGCCCGCCTTGCGGATCAGGCGGATGAGTTCGCATGCCTTGTAGGCCGCGATGCCGCCGCCGACGATCAGGAGAATGCGCTTGGCCGTCATGCCTCTCGTCATGGCGTGGCATGCGGCGCGAGTCGAGAGGGCTGGCGCGACGCCAGCCCTCTCGCCGGGGCTATTTCATCTGGAGATGCTGCGCGAAAAAGGGCAGCACCTTCTCTTCGAAGCGCTGGCCGATCGCGCTGACATGGTTGCCGGGATAGACCGCGAACTGATGCTTGATGCCGAAACGATCAAGCTCATGGTGGATCGCGCTGTCGTCGCCAAGCAGCGAATCCTTGTCGCCGACATCGAGCGCGATCGCGCCGATGCTCTTCAGCGCCGGCACATATTGCGGCACCATCGCCAGCGGCGAATTGGCCGCCCATTTGGCGATCACCAGCGGATCGATCGCGCCGTCCTTATAGGCGAAATCGGCGTAGAAGGGCGGCTTGTCGGGCGCGGGCGACCAGGCGACCGCCGAGGCGACGGCGGCGCGCGTGCCGAAATCGGCCTTGGCCGCGGCCTCCGGCGTCAGGCTGGCGATCTTCTTCGCGGCATCCACCGCCTCTGTGCGCGGCGAGATGCAGCAGGCGCTCATCGCGTAGATGCTCGACCACATCTTCGGATATTTCATCGCGATCTTCCAGACGCCGTAGCCGCCCATCGAATGGCCGGCGAGCCCGCGGCCCTCGCGCCTGGCGATCGTGCGATAATGGCTGTCGATATAGGCGACGAGGTCCTTCGCCACGAACGCCTCGAAATCGCCGACGGTGGGCGAGCTGGAATACATGCTGCCGCCCTGCTTCGTATCGGTGTCGGGCAGGACGAGGATGAATTCCGCGCCCTTCGCGGCCGAGTGGGCGGCGGCATCGGGGACGTGGAAATAATTGGAGAAATTCTGCGCGTCGATCATGAAGCCGTGGAGGAAATAGACGACGGGATAGCGCCGGTCCTTCTCCCTGGCGTAGCTTGGCGGCAGGATCACCAGCACGTTGCGGTCGGCGCTGTTGCCTTCCAGATTGCCTTCCAATGACGCGCCATGGACCTTGATCGAGTCGACGGTGATCCCCGGCGGGATTGGGCGCGCCGGCGCGGTGATCTGGCTAACGGCCGGGCCGGCGCCCAGCAGGATCGTGGCAAGCCCCGCGAGGACGGTGACGGTGCGATGCTTCATGCAAGCCTCCCCTTTATGTATCGGGGTACGCTAATCGATCGATTGCCGCCTTGTCATGGAGGATGGGCGCTAAACCCTTGTTTTTCCCCGTCAGGGGCGAATTGATTCCTTCTCGCTATCCGATCGCCCACATCGCGACGGCGCCCGCCACGGCGGCGAGCAGCGCGACCGCCGCATAACGCCAGCCGCCGCCAAGACGCACCACCTCCACCTCGCGCAGCGGTGGCAGGGGGGGCGCGCCGCCGGGGGCGGGAAAGCGCTCCTCGATGCGGCGGATGAGGTCGGGCAGGCGGGCGAAGGTGCGCAGGTCCTCCGTGAGGCGGGCGGCGACGGCGGCCTCGGGGCCGAGTTCGGAGCGGAGCCATTCCTTCACGAAAGGTCCCGACGTCTCCCACATGTTGATGTCGGGATCGAGTGCGGTCGCGACGCCCTCCACCATCACCATCGTCTTCTGGAGGAGGAGGAGGTGCGGCTGCGTCGGCATGTCGAAATCGCGGGTGATCGCGAAGAGGCCATCGAGCATCTGGCCGACCGATATGTCCTTGACGGCCAGGCCCCGGATCGGCTCGCCCACCGCGCGCAGCGCGGTCGTGAATTCGGCGATGTTATGATAGGGCGGCACATAGCCTGCCTCGAAATGAATCTCGGCGACACGGGCGTAATTGCCGGTGATGAGGCCGTGTATGATCTCGGCCAGCCACAGGCGGGCACGGCGGTCGATCCGCCCCATGATGCCGAAATCGATCGCGGCGATATCGCCATTGGGCAAGGCGAAGAGATTGCCCTGGTGCATGTCGGCGTGGAAGAAGCCTTCGGCGATCGCCTGGCGAAGGAAGGCGCGGACAAGGCATTGCGCCAGCAGGCGCGGATCGTGCCCTGCCGCGATCAGCGCGTCGCGATCCGAAAGCTTGATGCCGTCGATCCACTCCAGCGTCAGCACGCGCCGCGCGGTGCGCTGCCAGTCGATCGCGGGAACGACGAAGCCGGGTTCGGCCTCCATCCCCTCGGCCAGTTCGGAGGCCGACGCGCCCTCGCGCCTGAGGTCCAGCTCGCGCGCGGTCCACTGGCGGAAGGTCGCGATCACCAGCCGGGGCCGCAGGCGCGCCAGCTCGCCGCCCAGCGCTTCCGCCTGCGCCGCCGCCCATTCATAGGTTTCGAGCGCGCGGGCGAATTCCTCCTCGATGCCGGGGCGCAGCACCTTCACCGCCACCTGCCGCCCGTCGGTAGTGACGGCACGATGCACCTGCGCGATCGAGGCGGCGCCGATCGGCACGGGATCGATCGAGGCGAAGACCGCCTCGACCGGCTTGTCCAGCCCCCCCTCGATCGCTCTGCGGATCGCCTCGAACGGGGCGGGGGGCAGCGCGTCCTGCAATCGCAGCAGATCGTGGGCGGCAGCCTCTCCCACCAGATCGGGGCGCGTGGCGAGCGCCTGGCCGAGCTTGATCGCGGCGGGGCCGATCGCCTCGAACGCATCCGCATAGGCCGGCACCTTGGGCACGCGCGCGCCAAACCGGGCGAGGCGGCACAGCCGGCGCACCGCCGGCGGCGTCAGCGGATCGCGTTCGATGCCCCGGAGCGCGCCATGGCGGGCGAGGGTGCGGCCCCAGCGCAGCAGCCGCCAGAGATGGACGACCGGCTGCGTCATCGGCCGATCATATCCGCCAGCCCGAGTGGATCGCGACAAGGCCGCCGAGCAGCGGCTCGACCTGGGTGCGCACGAAGCCGGCGTCGGCGATCATCCGTTCGAACGTCGGCATATCGGGAAAGCGGCGGATCGATTCGATCAGATAGCGATAGCTGTCCTCGTCATGTGCCAAAAGCTTCCCAAGCTTAGGCACCAGCCGGTGCGAATAAGCGTCGTAAATGTCCGCGAAGCCCGGCCACTGCGTCGTCGAGAATTCAAGGCAGAAGAAGCGGCCGCCGCGCTTCAGCACGCGATGCGCCTCGGCCAGCGCGGCGGGGATGTCGGTGACGTTGCGGATGCCGAACGCGATCGTATAGCCGTCGAACGCGGTGTCGGCGAAGCTCAACCGCTCGGCATTCTCCTCCGCCCAGGCGAGATCGTCATAGCCGCGCCTGGCCGCGCGTTCGCGCCCCACCGCGAGCATCGCGGGGTTGATGTCGGCCACCGTCACCTTCGCGCCCGAGCGGCGGAGGCGAAAGGCGATGTCGCCCGTGCCGCCCGCCATGTCGAGAATCGTCTCGCCCGCGCGCGGCTTCACACGACGGACGAAGCGGTCCTTCCACAGGCGGTGGAGGCCGCCCGACATCGCGTCGTTCATCAGGTCGTAACGGCTGGCGACACTGGCGAACACCTCGCCCACCTTCGCGGTCTTTTCCGCAGGGGTGACGTCGGTATAGCCGAAGGAGACGGTATCGTTCATGGCTTCAGGCTCTAGCCAAGCCTTGCGGCGGCGGCAATTCGAACCTAGCGCGGATCAGGCCATGCCGGAGCTTCCCGAAGTCGAAACCACCGTGCGCGGGCTGCGCCCTGTCCTCGAAGGGCAGCGCCTGACGCTGGTGGAGCCGCGCCGCGCCGATCTGCGCCGCCCGATTCCGCTCGACCTTCGCCAGCGGATGACCGGCGCCACCGTGACGGCACTGGGGCGACGCGCCAAATATGGGCTGATCGACACCGATCGCGGCGATACCCTGATCTTCCATCTCGGTATGTCGGGACGCTGGCGAATCGATCCCGAAGCGATCGGCAAGCATGACCATCTGCTGATCGGGACAGCGGCGGGGCGGCGGCTGGCGCTGGCGGACCCGCGCCGTTTCGGCTCGCTCGACCTGATCGCGAGCGAGGCGATCGCGGATTTTCCCGCGTTCCGCGCGCTTGGGCCGGAACCGCTCGGCCCCGCCTTCACCGCCGCGCATCTGGCGGCCCGATTCGCCGGACGCGTCGCCCCGGTGAAGACGCTGCTGCTCGACCAGCGGATCGTCGCGGGACTCGGCAACATCTATGTGTGCGAGGCGCTGCACGGCGCGCGGATCGCGCCGACGACGGCGGCGGGACGACTCGGCCGGACCGCGCTCGGGCGGCTGGTCGATTCGGTGCGCGCGGTGCTCGAAGCCGCGATCGAGGCGGGCGGATCGACCTTGCGCGATTATGCGCGGCCTGACGGCGAGCTTGGCTATTTCTCGAAGCAATGGCGCGTCTATGGGCGCGAGGGCGAGGCGTGCGGCTGCGGCGGGACGGTCGAGCGGCGCGTCGATGGCGGGCGATCGACCTTCTTCTGCCGCAAATGCCAGCGTTGAACGGTTGACCTCGCCGCCACAGGTGGCTAAGCAGCGCGCCACGTCGGTGCGGCCTGTTTCCGCGCCGCTTTTCTTTTTGGCATATAGGACGAAGCATGGCGAACACGCCGCAGGCAAAGAAGCGTATCCGGCGCAACAATCGGCGGGCCGAGGTCAACGGCAATCGCGTCAGCCGAATCCGCACCTTCGTGAAGAAGGTGGAGAGCGCGCTTCTGGCCGGTGACAAGGAAGCTGCGGCGAGTGCGCTGGCCGCCGCGCAGCCGGAGCTGGCGCGTGGCGTCGCCAAGGGCGTGGTTCACAAGAATACGGCGGCGCGCAAGTTCGCGCGACTCACCAAGCGGGTCGCCGCCCTCGGCTGAGCCTGTTTCCGACCGAATAAGCGATGCCCGCCGGGAGCGATTCCGGCGGGCATTTTCGTTTTCATCGTTAACGCTTCGTTACGGATCCGTGGCGTCAGGCGGCGTTCTTTTTTGATGACGAATCTGTTGCGCGTGCAACCCAAGGAAAGTCCACGATTCGGGCGAATCGATGCGAAACAACTTTCGCAAATTCTATTAGTTAGAACAATAACTTACAAGAAAATGCACGCATTTTGCGGCGTTCGGCCTGTCAACATTATTATTTCATGTCAGTGACGGAATCGGGCCTTGATCGTGCGCGCCAGCGCTTCCACAAGAGGCGTCCCACGTGGCGAATCCGTGTGGGGGGTAATGCACGAGAAATAGTCTTTATGCGGCGGTGAGCGGGGGCTCGCCACGCAGGGGGAGGCTTTGTCTTGGAAAAACGGCGCCGGCCGGTGGGATCGGAGTAGCTCAAGGGGATGCGCGTGGTGCAAAAGGGGTTGGCGGACGATCGGAAGGAAGGCGATTGCGGCCCTTCGCCCTTCGAAGCTGCCTGGGACGCCATTCGGGCGGGGCTGCGCAAGACATGTGGCGCGCGCACCTTTGACGGCTGGCTGAAGCCCGTCACGCTTGTCGGCGTTGATTCGGATGGCGCGACGGTGCGCCTCGCCGCTCCGTCCGAATTCATGGCCAACTGGGTCGAGACGCATTTCATCGATCAGTTGCTCGCGGCCTGGCGGTCGATGCTGCCGCAGGTGCGCCGCGTCGCGATCGAGGCAAATGGCGAGGCGCGCGCGCCACTCTTCGCGATTCCGCCTGAGCCGGCCGAGGAAGTGGCCGCCGAGGCGTCAACGCTCGCCCCGGCAGCGGAGGGCAGCACGCCGTTCGAGGCGCGCTACAGCTTCGATTCGTTCGTCGTCGGCAAGGCGAATGAGGTCGCCTACAATGCGGCACGGACCTTGGCCGAGGGCGGCGCGGCAGGCTTCAACCCGCTCTTTCTCCACGGCGGCACCGGGCTCGGCAAGACGCACCTGATGCACGCGATCGGCCAGGATTATCTCGCGCGGCATCCCGGCGCGCGCGTCATCTACATGTCGGCCGAGAAGTTCATGTACGAATTCGTCGCCGCGATGCGCGCGAAGGACACGCACAGCTTCAAGGCGCGGCTGCGCGCCGCCGACGTGCTGATGATCGACGACGTGCAGTTCATCGCCGGCAAGGATTCGACGCAGGAAGAATTCTTCCACACGATGAACGAGATCATCACCGCCGGGAAGCGGCTCGTCATCACCGCCGATCGCAGCCCGCAGGACCTGGACGGAATCGAGAGCCGCATCCTGTCGCGCCTCTCCTGGGGCCTCGTCGCCGACGTCAATCCCGCCGATTTCGAGCTGCGCCTCAACATCATCGTCAAGAAGCTGGAGGCGATGCCGCAGGCGAAGGTGCCGCAGGATGTGGTGCTGTTCCTCGCCCGCCGGATCAGCGCCAATGTGCGCGAACTGGAAGGTGCGCTCAATCGCGTGGTCGCCTATGCGATGCTCACCGGCCGCGCGATTGACATGGAGTTCACGCAGGAGACGCTCGCCGATCTGCTGCGCGCGACCCAGCGCCGGATCACGATCGAGGAGATACAGCGCCGCGTCTGCGAGCATTATCGCATCAAGCAGACCGAGATGAGTTCGGCGCGCCGCGCGCGCGAAGTGGCGCGGCCGCGTCAGGTGGCGATGTATCTCGCCAAGCAGCTCACGCCGCGTTCTCTGCCCGAAATCGGCCGTCGTTTCGGCGGCCGCGATCATACGACGGTGATCCACGCCGTCCGCCAGATCGAGAAACTGCGCCAGACCGACGCCGAACTCGACGCCGACGTGCGCCTGCTGATCCGCCAACTGGAAGGATAAGCGCGACGCGCCTTTCCAATATTTGCGGGGTGCATTGTAAAAAAGTGGAGGGCGCCCACCCGGCTTTCGCCGGGAGGACGTAGCAGGGGAGCGCCGCGGTGCGCCCCTTCCCGCCGCTTATTGCTGGCGGGGCGGGGGGGGAACGGTGATGCGGACTTCCTCGCCCGAATTACCGGGGAAGCCGGTGAACATCGCCTTGACGAGGTTAGGCACCAGCACGGGCAGGCTGTCAGTGCGCGAACGGGCGCGCGCCTTGCCTTCGAACAGGCGCTGCCCATCGGCGGTGCGGCTGATCGTCATGTCGAGGAAGCTCGTATAATAGGTATAGCTCTCGACGTCGGGATAGCCCCAGAAGGGATCGCCCCAGCCATAATAGAAAGAGGAGCGATAACCCCACGGACCCCAGGGCCGACCGAAGCCGCCATAGCCGAAGCCCGGCGTGCTCACGACCTTCTCATGGCCGTTGTCGACGCCATAATCGAGCATCACGACGAAGGTGGCGTTGCGCGGATCGCTGGCCTGGCGATAGCCCTGCGCAGTGAGCTGCGCACCGACCAGCGAGGCGTAGCGGCTGAACTCAAGCCCGCCCTCGTCGCGCGGATTGGCCGCCTGGACGACGAAGGACTGGCCCTGCGGCGCGGGCATCTGCTGGAAACGGGCGACATTGGCCGCGAAAGGCGTCGCGCACGCGCCCAGCGACAGCAGCGCCAGGGGAGCGGCAAGGGTAAGAAGCGTCTTCGACAATGGCATATATGCGACCTTTCGGGGTGGCCTTCGCACTTCAGCCTATAGCAACGTCGTCTTATCGCAAAGCCGGGCTGAACAACGATTGAACGAATCGCGCATGTCCCGGTTTCCGCGCGGGTTCAGCCCCTTAGGCCGAGCGCGCGATAGGCGCCCTCCAGCGTCGGCTCCGCCGCCTCTCGCGCCTTGGCCGCGCCGCTCGCGAGCAGCCCGTCCAGTTCGCCCGGATCGGCGTTGAGCGCGTCGAGGCGCGCCTTCACCGGGCGCAGCGTCTCGGCGACCAGATCGGCGAGCACCGGCTTGAACTGGCCGAATCCCTGGCCGCCGAAGCGGGCGAGCACCTCAGCCGGCGTCTCGTTCGCGAGCGTCGCATAGATGCCGACGAGGTTGCGCGCCTCGGGCCGCGCGTCGAGCGCCGCCGGGTCGTCGGGCAGCGGCTCGGAATCGGTCTTCGCCTTGCGGATCTTCTGGACGACGAGGTCGGTATCGTCGGTCAGGTTGATGCGGCTCATGTCCGACGGATCGGATTTCGACATTTTCGACGTGCCGTCGCGCAACGACATGATCCGCGCGGCCGCCGTCGGAATGATCGCCTCGGGTAGGGTGAAGAGATCGACGCCGAAATCGGTGTTGAACTTGACCGCGACGTCGCGGGCCAGTTCGAGATGCTGGCGCTGATCCTCGCCCACCGGGACGTGCGTCGCCTGATAGAGAAGCACATCGGCGGCCTGGAGGACGGGATAGGTGTAGAGCGCGACGCTCGCGCCCTCGCGATTCTTGCCCGATTTCTCCTTGAACTGGGTCATGCGGTTGACCCAACCGATCCGCGCCGTGCCGTTCAGCAGCCACGCCAGTTCGGGATGCGCGGGCACATGCGCCTGGCTGAACAGCACCGAACGCTGCGGATCGACGCCCGACGCGATCAGCGCCGCCGCCATCGCGCGCACGTTCGCGGCGAGCGTCGCCGGATCGTTGTGCACCGAGATCGCATGCAGATCGGCGAGGAAGAAGAAGCAGCGGCTGTCGCCCTCCATCGCGTCCTGCATCCGCACCCAGTTGCGGATCGCACCCAGATAATTGCCGAGGTGAAGGTTGCCGGTGGGCTGGATGCCCGAGACGATACGCTGAGTCATGTCTGCGCTCGTGTCGCGGCGCGGCGCCTGCGTCAAGTCGGACGGCGCCGGCTGAGCTGTGCGCGGACCTCGGCGACGGTGAAGGCACCGAACAGGAAGGCGGCGGCGAAATAGGTGGCGCTCCCTGCGCCGATCAGCACCGCGAGCGCCGCGACGCGCTCGACGAGGCCGCGCCCGCTATGCGCGTCGATGACGGGATTGAGCAGCAGCAGCAGCACCGCCATCGCCGCCGTCGCCGCCGCCAGCCGGATCGTGCGGCGGCGAAGCTGCGCGTCGATCGCGAACTGGCCCCGGCGGCGCAGGGTCCAGTAGAGCAGGCCGACATTGAGCCAGGCGGAAAGCGCGGTGGAGAGCGCCAGCCCGACATGCGCCATCGGCCAGACGAGGATCAGGTTCATCACGAAATTGGCGAGCATCGCGACGAGCGCGATCCGCACCGGCGTCTTCGTGTCCGCCCGCGCATAGAAGCCGGGGGTGAGCACCTTGATGAGGATATAGGCGGGCAAGCCCAGCGAGAAGGCGGACAGCGCTGCCGCGCTCGCGCTGGTGTCGATCGCGGTGAAGGCGCCGTGCTGGAGCAGCGCGCGGATCAGCGGCGTCGCCGACAGCATCAGCGCGGCGGTGGCGGGCAGGGTGAGCAGCAGCGACAGTTCGATCGCGCGGTTCTGGGTATGCACGGCCGCGCCCTGATTGCCGCCGCCGATCTGGCGCGACAAAGCGGGCAGGATCGCGGTGCCGATGCCGATGCCGATCAGGCCTAGCGGCAACTGGTTCAGCCGGTCGGCATAATAAAGATAGGAAACCGAGCCCTGCGGCAGGAAGCGCGCGGCAAGCGTCGTCGAGACGAGCAGGTTGAACTGCACCGCGCCCGCGCCCAGCGCCGCCGGGCCGATGATCCGCAAAAGCGTCTTCACCTGCGGGGTGAGGCGCGGCCGGCCAATGCGCAGCACCACGCCCGCCTGCCGGCATGACCAGGCGAGCCAGGCAAGCTGGAGCACGCCCGAGACGGTGACGGCGATCGACTGGGTGCGCGCGGTGTCGATATCGGTATGGCCGCGAAAGAAGAGCAGGCCGGCGATCATGCAGATATTGAGCAGGATCGGCGCCGCCGCATTCACCCAGAAGCGATGCAGCGAATTGAGGATGCCGCCGAGCAGCGACACCAGCGAAATCAGCGCGAGATAGGGAAAGGTGATGCGCGTGAACTGGGTAGTGAGTGCGAATTTCTCGGGGCTGGCGCCGGGGAAGCCGCCGGTCATCAGCCAGACGATCGGCCCCGCCAGAACCATCATGAGCGCGGTGAACAGCAGGAGAAAGGGCAGGAGGACCGAGAGGACGTTTTCGGCGAAGCTGAGGCCGGCCGGGAGGCCTTCCTCGCCCTTCGCTTCGGCTTCGGCGATCACCCGGTTGAACATCGGCACGAAGGCGGCCGCGAACGCGCCCTCGGCAAAGAGCGCGCGGAACAGGTTGGGCAGCCGCCACGCGATCAGGAAGGCATCCGACGCGAAGGCCGCGCCGATGAAGCGCGCCATCAGCATGTCGCGCGCGAAACCGAGAATGCGGCTGACCAGCGTCAGCCCGCCGATCGTCGCGGTGTTGCGTACCAGATTGATGGGGGGGGCTTTCATGTGGCCCACTCTACCTCGTCGCCCCGGCGAAAGCCGGGGTCCATGGAGGCGGCTTGCCTCATCCTCGACCGAATCGTGTCCATGGATTCCGGCTTTCGCCGGAATGACGGAAAGGGAAAGGGTCCGGAGGCAGCATGTCTGGATTCCCGCCTTCGCGGGAATGACAGGAAGGTTTTGTGGACACGCACCTCGTCAGGCCGGACCTGCTCCGTCGCGTGCATCACGTCGGAACCCCCGGCCCGTCTCCGTCAGGCCTCGCCGGCGGGTTGGGTCGCGCCGAGTTCGGCTTCGGCCTGCCTCTGCTGCATGTAGAGCGCGCCGAAATCGATCGGCTCAAGCAGCAGCGGCGGGAAATTGCCGTCGCGGATCGCGTCGGACAGCACGCGGCGCGCAAAGGGGAAGAGGAGGCGCGGCGCTTCGGCGAGGAGGAAGGGCTGAATCTGCTCGTCCGGCACGTTGCGCAGCCCGAACAGGCCGGCATAGAGCAGCTCGACGCGGAACGCGGTCTGCTCCTCGGCGGCCGCCGAAACGTCGATCTTCAGCGTGACTTCGTGCACCTCGTCGCTCACCGCCTGCGCGCCGATGTTGAACTGCACGTCGATCTGCGGCTGGGCCTGCCACTGGTAGACGGCGGGCGCGTTCGGGTTTTCGAACGACATGTCCTTCACATATTGGGCGAGCAGGCCGACCTGCGGGCTGTTGTCCTCGCCATTCGCGGCATCCGTATTTGTCGCGCCTTCTATCTGGGCCATTGCTGCATCACCTTGTTGGTCAAGTCGGAAAAATGGCCGCTTCGCTGATCCGCCGCCACCCGCGCGCGCCTAGCAGGCGGGGCAGCCAAGGGCAATGGCGGCGGGAAGGAGAGCGCCGCTTGCGATGGGCATTTGAAACCTGGGCGGCACGCGCTTATGTAAGCGTGGCCAGAAGTAGGAGGCACGGTGGTCGAGATCATTCTCCTCGCGATGATATTCCTGTTCGTGGGGTTGCGGCTGTGGAGCGTCCTCGGCCGCCGGACGGGACATGAGCATCCGATCGCCAAGCCGGTGGAGGGCGAGGCGCGCCCCTTGTCGACGCCGCGCCCGGTGGTCGATCTGCCCAAGCAACCCGTGTCGGCCGAGCCGATGATCGATTCGCGCGCGACCGAGGGCGTGCGCGCGATCGTCGCGGCCGATCCGTCCTTCGACGTGGCGCGCTTCCTCGAAGGCGCGCAGGCGGCCTATCGCATGGTGCTCGAAGCCTTTTGGAAAGGCGATCTCGACGAGCTGGACCGCCTGGCGGGTGATGACGTGCGCGAGGCGTTCGCCGGCGCGATTGCTGACCGCGAGGCCGCAGGCCATGTCCTCCAGAACCGGCTGATCGCGATCGAGCGCGCTGCGATCGAACGCGCGCGGCTCGACGGCCAGATGGCGAGCGTCACCGTCCGGTTCGACGCCGATATCGCCGCGGTGACGCGCGATGCCGACGGCAACGTCATCGCCGGATCGTTGAGCGATGCCGTGCCGACGCACGACGTGTGGACGTTCAGCCGCCATGTGCGCGCCGACGATCCCAACTGGATCCTGATCGAAACCGACGAGGCGGCGTGAGCCGCCTCTCTTGTGCGCCTGCCGCGCCCGCGCGGCGCGGCCCCGGCCGCCTTGCCCTCGCCAGCCTGTTGCTGGCGCTGGCGCTTTCGGCGTGTGTCGCGCCGAGCGGTGGGCCGGGCACGCGCCCTGCACCGCAGCAGCCGGCGCCTCCATCCGCCGCGCCGCCGCCGGTTTATGGCGAGATCGCGCCACCTCGCCGCACCGCCCATGTGCCGCCGCCGCTGCCGGTGCCTCTGGCGCAGGTGCCGGTGGGCAGCAGCGCGCGCGCGATGGGTGTGCGCCTTGGCCCGGCGGTGACGGCGCTGGGCATCCAGAACGACGAGGCGCGCGCCGCACTCGCCGCATTCCGCCTTTCCTGCCCGTCGCTGATGCGGCGCGCGGATGCGAGCGGGCTCACGCGGGGCGAGGACTGGCGCCCCGCCTGCACCGCCGCCGCTTCGTGGCGCGACAGCGATGCGCCCGCCTTCTTCGCGCGCTATTTCGAAACGGCGATCATTGGCGAGGGGCGCGCTTTTGCCACCGGCTATTATGAGCCCCAGATTCACGCCTCGCGCGTCGAGCGTTCGGGCTATCATGTGCCGATCTACCGCCGGCCGCCCGATCTGATCGACGTCGATCTCGGCCAGTTCGCGACCGATCTCAAGGGCCGCAAGCTGCGCGGGCAGGCGAAGGACGGCAAGCTCGTCCCCTATCCCGATCGCGCCGCGATCGAGGCGGGCCTGCTCGCGGGGCAGGGGCTCGAACTCGCCTGGGGCGCCGATCCGGTCGAGGTCTTCTTCCTCCAGATACAGGGATCGGGGCGGCTGCTTCTGCCAGATGGCGAGGTGATGCGCGTCGGCTATGACGCGCAGAACGGCCGCGAATATGTCGGCATCGGCGGCCTGCTGCGCGATCGCGGGATCAAGCCGGCGGGCGGCCTGTCGATGCAGGGCATCATGGCCTATCTGCGCGAGCAGCCCGACGGCGGCAAATCGATCATGGACGCGAACAAGAGCTTCATCTTCTTCCGCGAGATCAAGGGCGCGGGGCCGATCGGGGCGATGGGCCTGCCCGTGACGGGGCGGACGAGCGTGGCCGCCGATCCCGCCTTCACGCCGCTCGGCGCGCCCATCTTCCTGAGCGTCGATCGAGGCGAGGCGAGCGGCCTGTGGGTGGCGCAGGATACGGGCGGGGCGATCAAGGGCGCCAATCGTTTCGACACCTTCTGGGGTGCGGGCGACGATGCGCGGCAGATTGCCGGCGGCATGTCGGCACGCGGCCAGGCATGGCTGCTGCTGCCGATCGGCACCGTCGCACGGCTGGGCGGAGGCGGTTATGCCGGGGCGCCGGCTCAACCCTGAGGAGCGCGCGCTCTGGCGCAAGGTGACGGCCGATGTCCGGCCCTTGCAGGCTGAGGCGCCTGCTCCCGAAACGCCGCCGCCGCCCATACCCGAACCGACTGTGGTTCCTGCCTTCAAGCGGCGCACGACCGCCGTGGCTGCGCCCGCTATCCGCCCGGCCGTGTCGCGTCCGTCGGTCGACACGCTGGATGGCGGCTGGGACCGGCGGCTGCGGCGCGGGCTGATCGCGCCCGAACGCTCGATCGATCTTCACGGCCACACCCTCGCCAGCGCCTATGCCGCGCTGGAGGCGGCGCTCGCGCAGGCGGTGGCGGACGAGGTGCGTGTGCTGCTCGTCATCACCGGCCGGCCGCCGCGCGCGGGCGGCGACGGGCGGGGGCGGATTCGCGCGGCGATCGGCGACTGGCTGGCGGGATCGTCACAGGCCGGGCGGATCGCGGCGGTGCGTAGCGCCCATCCGCGCCATGGCGGGGCGGGGGCGCTGTATCTGATCCTCCGGCGGCGGCGGTAGGGCGGGGGTGGTGTTGGTTGCACGCCCCCACCCCCGGCCCCTCCCCTGAAGGGGTGAAGTGAAGCGCCACGCAAAGCCCCTCCACTTCAGGGGAGGGGTTGGGGTGGGGACTACCAGCGGATAGCCGACGCTTATCGCAGCGCGCGCCGGATCACCGCCTCGTAAATATCGGTCAGGGCGGCGAGATCGGCGAGCGACACCGCCTCGTCCAGCTTGTGCATTGTTGCGTTGGGCAGGCCGAACTCGACGACGGGGCAGAGGCGCGAGAGGAAGCGGGCGTCGGAGGTGCCGCCGCTCGTCGAAAGCTCGGCGGTGACGCCCGTCACGTCGGCGATCGCGCGCGCCACGAGATCGGAGAGCGGCCCCGGCTCGGTCAGGAACGCCTCGCCCGATATTTGCGCGGTGACGGCGGCGCGGGGCGCGTGGCGCAAGGCACAGGCACGGACGCGCTCTACCAGCGCCTCGCCGTTTTGCTCGTCGTTGAAACGGATGTTGAGCCGCGCGCGCGCCGCGCCGGGGATCACGTTGGTCGCCGGGTTGCCCACCTCGATATCGGTCACTTCGAGATTGGACGGCTGGAACCAGCGATTGCCTTCGTCGAGCGTCCAATGCGTCACTTCATCGAGGATGCGGAGCAGCCGCGTGACGGGATTGTCGGCAAGGTGCGGATAGGCGACATGGCCTTGCGTGCCGGGCACCTCGATCCACATATTGACCGAGCCGCGCCGCCCGATCTTGATCGTATCGCCGAGCCGCCGATCCGAGGTCGGCTCGCCGACGAGGCAGAGGTCCGGCCGGATATCGCGCGCCGCCATCCAGTCCATCAGCGCCAGCGTGCCGTGCGTCGCCGGCCCTTCCTCGTCGCCGGTGATGATGAGGCTCAGCGTGCCGCGATGATCGGGCACGCGCGCGGCGGCGGCGAGGAAGGCGGCGACCGCCCCCTTCATGTCGACCGCGCCGCGCCCGTGCAGCAGGCCGCCGCGCACCGCCGGCTCGAATGCGCCCGTCGTCCAGCCTTCGCCCGGCGGGACGACATCGCTATGGCCGGCGAAGGCGAAATGCGGCGCGCCCTGCCCGCGCGTGGCGAAGAGATTCTCGACCGGCCCATCGGGCGGGCCGCCAGCGGCGAAGCAGTGGACGGTGAAGCCCAGTTCTTCCAGCACGTCCGCGATCACCTGCTGCGCGCCGGCATCGGTGGGCGTGACGCTGGGGCAGGCGATCAGCCGGCAAGCGAGATCGGCGGCGTCGAGCATGCGGATCAGTCCTCGCTCTGCACCGTCGGCTCGAATCGCTCGATCACCCACGGCTCCTCCTGCGCGCCGGCGATCCATTCCTGCATGAAGGGATGCGCCAGGATCGCATCGACATAAGCGAGCGCGAAGCGCGGCACGGGGATCGAATAGGTGACGAGGCGGGTGACGACGGGTGCGAACATGATGTCCGCCGCGCCGAACGGGCCGAACAGGAAGGGGCCGCCGCTGGCGAAGCGCGCCCGCGCCTCCGCCCAGAGCTGGGCCAGCCGCAGCACGTCGCTCTGCACCCCTTCGGAGAGCGGGCGGAAGGGGAAGCGGGTGCGGATGTTCATCGAATGCTCGCGCCGCAGATGGGCGAAGGAGGAATGCATCTCCGCCGCCATCGATCGCGCCATCGCGCGTGCCGCATCATCGGCAGGCCAGAACAGGTCCCGCCCCGCCTTCTCGGCGCAATATTCGATGATGGCGAGGCTGTCCCACACGACGATGTCGCCGTCCCACAGGATCGGCACCTTGCCCGACGAGGGCGCGAATTCGTCGCCTTCGCGGCGCTTGTCCCATTCCTCGTCATAGAGCGGAACGGTCACTTCCTCGAACGGCAGGCGCGATTGCTTGAGCGCCAGCCAGCCGCGCAGCGACCAGGAGGAGTAGGCCTTGTTGCCGATCACGAGCTTCAGCATAAGCGGCGTGTCTCCTCTTTGTCCGGGGGAGGGCGGAGTTTAGCGGCCCCGCCCGCCACGTCTAGTTGATCGCCTCGAGAACGGCGGCGCGCAGCGCGGCTATGCCCTCGCCCGTCTCCGCCGACGTGGCCAGAATCTCGGGGTGCGCCGCGGGGTGGGCGCGCGTTTCGGCGGCCACCTTTTCGGTGAGGGCGATGAGTTCGGTGGGCTTCACCTTATCTGCCTTGGTGAGGATGAGGCGGTAGGAGACGGCGGCGTCGTCCAGCATCGTCATCATCTCGCGATCGACGTCCTTCAGCCCATGGCGACTGTCGACAAGGACGAGCGTGCGTTTCAGCACCGCGCGGCCGCGCAGGAAATCGTTCACCAGGAAGCGCCAGCGGCGCACCATGTCCTTCGGCGCCTTGGCGAAGCCATAGCCAGGCATATCAACGAGGCGCAGGACGAGCGGATCGCCCACGTCGAAATAGTTGAGCTCCTGCGTCCGGCCCGGCGTGTTCGACGTGCGCGCCAGCCCGTTGCGCCCGGTGAGCGCGTTCAGCAGCGAGGATTTGCCGACGTTTGATCGCCCGGCAAAGGCGATCTCGGGCACGTCGGGATCGGGCAGGTGGACGAGCGCGGGGGCGGACTTCAGGAAATCCACCCGCCCGGCGAACAGCTTGCGCGCCCGCTCGATCAGTTCGGCGTCCACGGCCCCGCGCCCCTCACTTCTTTGCCGGCGCCTGCGTCAGCGAGGGATGCCTGCTGTAGAGCCATTTCTGCTGGAGGATGGTGAGGATGTTCGTCGTCGCCCAATAGAGCTGCAGCCCGGCCGCGAACGGCGCCATGATGAACATGAAGATCCACGGCATGATCGAGAAGACCTGCTTCTGCATATCGTCCATCGGCTGCGGATTGAGCTTGAACTGGAAATACATCGTCACGCCCAGCAGGATCGGCAGCACGCCGATCGCGAGAAAGCCCGGCGGCGTGAAGTGGAGCAGGCCGAACAGATTGACCGGCGTCAGCGGATCGGGCGCGGACAGGTCCTTGATCCAGAAGATGAACGGCTGGTGCCGCATCTCGATCGTCAGCATCAGCACCTTGTAGAGCGCGTAGAAAATCGGGATCTGGAGGAAGATCGGCAGGCAGCCCGCCAGCGGATTGACCTTCTCCTTCTTATAAAGCTCCATCATCTCCTGCTGGAGCTTCGGCTTGTCGCCTTTGTATCGCTCCTGCAGCGCCTTCATCTTCGGCTGGATCGCGCGCATCGCCGCCATCGAGGCGAACTGGCGCTGCGCGATCGGGAACATCAGGCCGCGCACCAGCACGGTGAGCAGAATGATCGCGACGCCGAAATTGCCGACGGCGCGGAACAACCAGTCGAGCACCTTGAAGATCGGCTTTTCGAGGATTTCGAACCAGCCCCAGTCGATCGCCTTGCTGAACAGCGGAATATCCGCCTTATTCTCATAGCGATCGAGCAGGTTCACCTCCTTCGCACCAGCGAAGAAGCGCGAGACGGACTGTGCCGTTGCGCCCGGCGCCACGCTCGTCGCGGGCGATGTGAAATCGGCCTGGTAGCTCTTGTTCGGCCCCGCACGGAAGGAGGCGTCGACCGCCGCCTTCTGATCGGGGATGAGTGCGGTCAGCCAATATTTGTCGGTGAAGCCCAGCCAGCCGCCGGTTGTCGAGAAGCGCGAACCTGCCGCGCCTTCGCCGTCCAGCGTCTTGAAATTGACGCTGTAATTGGCCCGGCCGTTGAACACGCCCATCGGGCCGGTGTGAATCGTGTGCGTATCCGGATCCTTCGACACGCCGACGCGCGAGACGAGGCCGTAAGGCCGGATCGATACCGGCGCGCCGCTGCCGTTGGTGACGGACTGGTCGACGGTGAACATATAGCCGTCGTCGATCGCCAGCCGGAGCGCGAAGCGCAGCCCCTGCGGGTTGGTCCAGCTCAGCGTGACGGGCTTGCCCGGCGCGAGCGTCGTCGCGTTGGCCGTCCAGAGCGTGTCCTTGCCCGGCAGCGCCACGCCGTCGCCCGCCCAGCCGAAGCTCGCGAAATAGGTGTCCGGCGTGCCGGCGGGGGAGAGAAGGCGGATCGGCGGCGAATTCTTCGCGATCGTCTCGCGATAGCCCGTCAGGACGAGATCGTCGAGCCGCGCGCCCTTGAGGTTTATCGAGCCTTCGAGGTTCGGCGTCCGGATCGCGACGCGTGGGGTTTCGCGCAGGACGACGGCGCGGTTGCGCGTCGCGGCGGGCGATTCGGCGTTCGGCGTCGCCGGCGCGGCCGTATGCGGTTCGCCCGGCGTGGCGGGGGCGTGCGTGCTTGCGGCGGGCGTTGCCGGCTGCGGCGTGGGAAAGAAGCGCTCCATGAGCACAGGCCAGCCAAACAGGACGAGCGCCATCAGCACGACCGCCAGCACCATGTTACGCATATTGTCCACGAATATTCGCTCCTGGGCTCAAGGCACGGGATCGAAGCCTGATCCCCCCCAGGGATGGCATCGAGAGAGTCTTTTCACGGCCAGCCAGCCGCCTTTCAGCGCTCCATAGCGCTCGATCGCGGTGATCGCATAGGCGGAACAGCTTGGCTGATAACGGCAACTGGGCGGCAGGACGACCGATGGGCCCCATTGCCAGCCCTTGGCGAGCAGGATCAGCATCCGGGCGATCATCGCCGCACCTTGGCCAACGCCTTCGAAAGCTCGCGTTTCAGCGCGCCGAAATCGCGCTCCACGCCGCCCGCCCGGCCGATCAGGACATGATCCGCGCCGACAATCCCTTCGGTGGGCAGAAGCTCGCGGGCCAGCGCGCGCAGGCGCCGCTTCATGCGGTTGCGGACAACCGCACCGCCGATCTTCTTCGTGACGGTATAGCCGACGCGCATGACCGGCGAATCGTCATTTCGCGAATGGACGAGCAGGACGAAGCCGGGCATCGGCGCGCGGGCGCCCCGATTCGCGGCGAGGAAATCGGCGCGCCGGGTGAGCGTCGCCGGGCCGCCTTTGGGCTGGGCCGTGCTCAGGCCGAAAGCGACTTGCGGCCGCGCGCGCGGCGCGCGGCGAGGACCTTGCGGCCACCCGGCGTCGCGGACCGCGACCGGAAGCCGTGCCGGCGCTTGCGCACGAGTTTGCTCGGCTGGAAGGTGCGCTTCATCGTTCATTCCCCAAAATCGGACGTCATGTCTAAGCAAAAAGGGCCGCCAGGGGCGGCCGCAATCGTGTGGGCGCGGATAGGCAAAGGCGGGGGCGAAGTCAATCCGGTTGCGCCGCCTCCCGTCGCCTTCGCCGCCGCGCGCTGGGCCGTCGCAGGCCGCGATCGCAAAGCTCGCCATGCTTCGGCCAGCGCCGCTTGAACGCGGCATAGCGTCGCTTCGCCCATAGCGAGTTCTTGAGGACGAGGCCCAGCCCGGCCGCGAAGACGAAGATGCCGCCCGGCCCCGGCAGGACACCGACGGCGGGGCTGGCGACGACCAGCAGCCAGCCAAGGACCAGAAGCCCCGTGCGCACCGCCGGCATCCGGCCCAGCGCCTTCCATGTGGAGACGAACGACATGCGCGCGATGTGGCGACCCGATGAGCGATCCGCAAGCGCGCCGGGACCGTTGCCGTCGTGGCTTCTCCTCCGCTCATCGCGTTCGCTGGGGACGGAATTGTCGGAGCCCGTCACTCCGGCGGAAGCCGAGGCCCATGGGCTCGGCTCGCTTCATTATCGAGGGAACCGCTGCCCGTGGATTCCGGCTTTCGCCGGAATGACGGGGAGGAGGTTGGACGAAGGCTGCTAGACGGCGACGTCGCCCTGGATGCCGGCGTGGGGCTCATAGCCCTCGACCGTGAAATCATCGATCTGGTAATCGTCGATGCTGGCGGCGTGGCGGAGCAAGCGCATGCGGGGGAAGCCCCGTGGGGCGCGGCCGAGTTGTTCGCGCGCCTGATCGAGATGGTTGAGATAGAGGTGGACGTCGCCCCCCACCCAGACGAACTCGCCCGGCGTCAGCCCCGCCTGATCGGCGAGCATGAGTTGCAGCGCTGCCGCGCCCGCCCAGTTGAAGGGAACGCCGAGGAAGATGTCGCACGAACGCTGATAGAGCAGGCCGTTCAGCCGCCCGTCGCTGGTGCAGTGATATTGATAGACGAGGTGGCAGGGCGGCAGCGCCATCTGGCCAAGTTCGGGCACGTTCCACGCGTGAAACAGCATCCGCCGGCTCGCCGGATTGGTCCTGAGCGTTTCGATCAGCGTCGCGATCTGGTCATATTCGCGGCCGTCCGCGCCCAGCCAGCGGCGCCATTGCTTGCCGTAGACCGGTCCCAATTCCCCCCAGCGCGCGGCGAAGGCGTCGTCCTCGACGATCCGCTGCTCGAACGCGGCCTGGCTGATCGCCTCGCCGGTTTCGGTGCGATAGCGGGCGAGCGGCCAGTCGCTCCATATCCGCACATTGTCGCGTAACAGCGGCTGGATGTTGGTGCCGCCGGTCAGGAACCAGAGCATCTCCTTCACCGCCGTCTTCCAATAGACGCGCTTGGTAGTGAGGATCGGCACCCGCCCGCCGGAAAGATCGAAGCGGACGAGCGCGCCGAAGGTGGAGAGCGTGCCTATGCCGGTGCGGTCGACACGCTTGTCGCCATGATCGAGAATGTGGCCGACAAGGTCGAGATACTGCTGCTCTGGCTGGCGATCGGCGGTCACGAGGCGGGCGCTCCGGCGGCTGGTGTTGTGCCGGGATGGCAGGTCGCCCGGCGGGTGGCAAGGCATCGGCGCCCCGCCTTTGTCCGGGGCAGGGCGCCGACCCCGCCCCGGAATGGCGTTCGCTCAGATTGCCTTCAGCCCCAGCAGTTCGCGCGATTCCGCCGCGGACATCGGCTCGATGCCCATTTCCGCCATGATCCGCACCTGACGCTCGACCAGCATCAGATTGTCGGCCTTCTGCCCGCGCGCATAATAATGATTGTCCTCCAGCCCGACGCGGACGTGCCCGCCCAGCAGCAGTGCCTGGGTGGTGGCGGGAAGCTGCGCCGGACCGATGCCCGACACGCACCAGATCGACTGGGGCGGCAGGCACTTCACCATGAAATCCAGGATTTCCGGGGAGTAGGGCATCGCGCCCTGGAAGCCCTTGTCGCCGCCGATCACGATGTTGATGTAATAAGGCGGCTTGTCATAGCCCTTCTGGATGAGGCGGGTGACATCCTGCAGGATGTGCTCCGGGCTGAACACCTCCCATTCGGGCTTGATGCCTTTGTCGGTGATGCGCTTGGCGAGCGTGTCGCAGCGCGACGGGGTGGTGATGACCACCACTTCGCGTTCGGGATTGACCGTGTCGACCACCGTGACGCCGTCGAAGGTGCACATTTCGGCCAGCTCGCCATCGCAGCCGCGCAGGCGCTCTTCGAAGCTCGATTCCCACAGGCCGTCGGGCCGTTCGACCAGCATGTCGCCCGAATTGCCGCCGCCGGTGGAGTTGTTGATGATGATGTCGCACTGGGCGCGAATGCGCCGGTTGATGTCGGTATAGATGGCCGGGTTGCAGGTCGCCTGATCGTCGGGACGGCGGGCATGGACCGCGACGATAGCCGCGCCGGCCTTGCTGCATGCGCCGACCACGTCGGCGATTTCCTGCGGTTGGGTGGGAAGCGCGGGGTTGGCGCTCTTCATCGACATGCCGCCCGTCGGGGCGATCGTCACTATGCGGCGGTTGCTCAAGACTCTTTCCTTTCACGATATCATGCGGGGGGCGATGCCCGTCGAACGATATGCGTGACCTTTAGCGCCGCCTGACGCCCGATGGAAAGCCGGGGCGCGCCGCGTTTCACTGCCCGGTCCGGGGGAGGGCGAACGGGGCTGTGGACGGCACTCACGAAGCGCGTTTTGGCGCTGCAATCCGGTCTGGAAATATGCCGAACGCCAACCTATAGAGCGGCCGGTCGACCCTGGCGCCGGAGCGCCGGCCGGCATGCGGGTGTGGTGGAATTGGTAGACGCGCCGGACTCAAAATCCGGTTCCGCAAGGAGTGTCGGTTCGAGCCCGACCACCCGCACCACCTTGGGCCGGCAGGCGGCGGCGTGCCTGTCCGCACGCCGCGCGCTTCATCAAAATTTCACGCGAACCCGGCCGCCGAAGGTGCGCGGCGGCTCGATCTGGCCGACGGCGACATCGGTTTGCGACGCCGAGGCGACACCGCCATTATAGATCGCGATATTGCCGATATTGTGGATGAAGCCGGTGACGGAAAACTGCCCGTTCGGCGATTCCCAGGTGAGCGAGGCGTCATAGGTCTGGTACGCCCCGGCCCGCGTGATCAGCGTGAAATTGTTCGACAGCCAATAGGAGGACGAGAAGCGCATATCGGCGTTTAGGATGAGACGCCCGGCATCGTCGCCCAGCGGCTGCGTATGCTGGTAGCCGACATGGCCCGCCCATTTCGGCGCGCGGATCAGCGAATGGCCGCTGCAATCCTCGGTGACGGTGGTGCCGTCGGTGGCAGAGCCGCAGTTGATCGTCGGATCGGGGGTGCCGACGAACGAATAGACAAACCGGTCATATTTGCTGTGCAGATATTCGACGTCCGCGCTCAGCACGTCGTTGCGCGTGATCTGACCGACCAGTGACACGTCGACGCCGTAGAGCGTCACGCGTCCCGCATTCGCCGTATCGAGCACATTGCCGTAGGGCGGCCCGAAATTGGCGAGGAAGGTTTCCTGCTTGTTCTTGTATTTCCAATAGAAACCCTCGACGTTCAGTTGCAGCCGATTGTCGAACAGGCGGTTCTTGATGCCGCCCTGGAAAGCCGTCAGCCGCTCGGGCTTGTAGCTGTTGTAGGGCGCGAGATAGGCGAAGAAACCGCCCGCCTTGAAGCCGGTCGAAACCGTCGCATAGAGCATCGACTGCGGCGCGATGTCATATTCGACGCCCAGCCGATAGTTGAACGCATGGTCCACCAGCCGCCCGGCGACGGTCGGCCCTGTCAGCGGATAGTCGGCGTCGCTTTCCTTGAGCGGAAATTCGGACGGGTTGATGAGCATCCCCGCGTCGGGATCGAATTCGAGGCCGACGGTGCCGACATAACCGTCGGTGAACTTCTTTTCCCAGGTGTAGCGCGCGCCGGCGATGACGCGGAAGCGGTCGGTCAGGCTGGCGTTCGCTTCCCCGAACACCGCCCAGGTGCGATCGTTGAGCTTGGGGATCACGACCACCGAGTCTATCGCGTTGGTGGGCAGGATCGGGATGAGGGACTGCCGATAGTCGTTCAGATTCTCCGCCGCGGCGAAGGCTCCGACCACCCATTTGACGCGCGCGCCGTCGGGCGCGGCCAGGCGCGCCTCGATCGAATAATGATGGCTTCGTGACGTTTCCTGCGTCGGCACGACGAGGCCGCCGAAGTTGATCTCATTCAGCTTCGATCCGACGAAAGCCGGCAGCAGTGTGAAGGTGCCCCAGTCGAAGCGATGCTCGTAAGTCGCCGACAGCAGGTAGACGTTCAGATCGACGAAGCCGTCCTTGCCCACCTGGCGCAGCACGCGCGCGCCGCCGGCGTCGTTGACGTCAAGATAGGCGAGCATCGCCGGATCGGTCGGCCCGGTCCATTTGTTCGAGGGGAGCGGGGGAACGGGCAATCCGGGGGTGAGCCCCGATTCCTTGCTGAAATCGGTGAGATCGGTGAGCGAACCGCGCGTGATCGTCGCCGCCTGTCCCTTGCCGCCGCGATGCGAATAAGCGGCGGTGAAGAGCAGCGAGTCGCTGTCGGTCGGCTCGAACCGGGCCTGAAAGCGCAGCGCATGGTTCTTGTCGTCATTATAGCCATCGGTCAGATAGCCGTCGCGATCGACCCATTGGCCCGAGAGGCGGAAGGCCATCTTGTCGTTGGGCGACCAATTGATCGCGCCGGTCAGCCGCTTCTGGTCGTAATTGCCAAGCTCGCCCTCGAGGAAGCCGCTCGTCTCGAAACGGGGCTTCGCGACGACCATGTTGACAGCGCCCGCCGAGGCGTTGCGTCCGTACAGCGTGCCCTGCGGCCCTTTCAGGACCTCGATGCGATCGAGATCGAAGAAGAAGTTGGCGGCTTCATAGGAGCGCGGAAAATAGACGCCGTCGACGTTGAGCGAGACGGCCGGATCGGTTTCCGAACTGATCGTGCGATCGCCGACGCCGCGGATCGACACCTGAAGCTGCGATCCATTCTGCGAGACGGTGAAGCCCGGCACCAGCTTCTGCGCGTCGAGTGCGTTGGTGATGCCCTGCCGCTCAAGCTGTTCGGCGCCGAGCACCGCGATCTCGCGCGATTCCTTCTGGACGTTCTCTTCGCGGCGCGAGGCGGTGACGATGATGTCGGCCAGCCCTGCTGTCGATGCGCCGGGCTGCGCCGCGTCCTGCTGCGCAAGGGCCGGCAGCGGCGACAGCGCCAGCACGGCGACCGATGTTGTCAGGAGCAGCCGGCCCCCGCGGCGGAAAGTCCCCGATCCTGTAGCACGCTTGCCCATCATCCATTTCCCTCCCATGCGCGCCACCCATTTTGTGGAGGCTACAAGATTGTTATACCAATATGCCTACGATATTCAATCGGCGACATCGCCGAAGCGTGGACGGCGGCAGAGCGATTGGCGGCACGGCGAAGTGTCGGCGTATAAGTGATGAATCCGGATCGGAAAAAAGCCGGACGGCACTATTGAAACAGGATGAAGGAGAGGATGGGATATGGCCAGCGAGAAAGCCGAGTTTCGGCGTGATATGCCCGAAGGCCGCGTCTTCATGGTGATTGTCTATGCCGCGCAGTTCTTCTTCGGCGGGTGGTTCCTTTACAACGGGTTGAATTATTTTTTCACCTTCTTCCCGCAGCCATCGGGGTCGTCACCGCTTTCGCACGAGTTGATCAAGGCGTTGATCGATTCGCGCCTGTTCGCCGTCGTCAAGGGCATTGAGCTGGTCACGGGCCTGGCGTTTCTCGCCAACCGCTTCGTTCCGCTCGCAGCGGTGGTGGCGTTTCCGGTTTCGCTGTGCATCGCGCAGCTCAACATTATCGCGAACGGCGATGCGTTCAGCGTCGGCGTCGGTTTCGTCGTCGTCGGCCTGAATGGGCTGATTGCGGTGGGGCACCTCGATCGCTTCCTGCCGATGCTCGCCTGCGACAATGGCGATCCCTCGTCGGCGGGCCTGCGCCGGCTGTTCGGCGGGGATCAGCGCGGCCGGTGAGCGGCTGGAACCAAGGGACAAGAAGGGAGAGAAAGATGCGAGGTTGGGTTCATGCGCTGTGCGTGATCGCGGGAATCGCGGCGCCGATATCGCTGGAGGCGTGGACGACATCCGCGCACGGGCCGCGCAACAAGGCGCATTATGCCGCGGTGGAGGCTGAATCGATGACGCCGAAGGAGGTGGTGCTCGCCTTCGATCGTCTCGCCTTCGACGATCACAAGCCGGTCGAGGCGATCATGAAATATGTCGCGCCCGATTATGTCGATCATGATCCGACGGTGAAGGGCGATCGCCAGTCCGCGATCGACTACCTTGAAAAGCATGACTGGTCGAAAGGCGGGCCGCAGCGGACGATCAAGCATGTCATCGCCGAGGGCGATCTGGTGGTGCTCCACCACCACCTCGTCCGGCAACCGGGCACGAAGGGGCTGGTCGCGGTGGACATCTTCCGGGTGAAGGACGGCAAACTCGCCGAACATTGGGACGCGCTGCAGCCGATACCCGACACGTCGATCAACACCCACGGCCCATTCTGAGCCGCCGGGCGGTTCAGGCCTCCTGGGCGATCGGCTGGCCGGAGGCCTTCTTGATCGCGCGCCGGATACGGACATAGGTCGCGCAGCGGCAGAGATTGCCGACCATCGCGTCGTCTATCTCCGCATCGGTGGGGCGGGGATTGGCGGAGAGCAGCGCGGTGGCGGCGACGATCTGACCCGCCTGGCAATAGCCGCACTGGGGAACGTCAAGCTCGATCCACGCCTCCTGAAGGCGGCGGCCGACAGGCGAGGCGCTGATCCCCTCGATCGTCGTGACCGCCTGCGATCCCACCGATTCGACCGGCGTGACGCAAGATCGCGTCAACTCGCCATCCAAATGTACCGAACAGGCGCCGCAGAGGCCCGCGCCGCAGCCGAATTTGGAGCCCTTGAGATCGAGGACGTCGCGGAGCACCCAAAGCAAAGGCGTATCGCCTTCGACATCGACCGTGCGGTTCTCGCCGTTCACCTTGATCGTGTAGGGCATCTCTCTCGTCTCGCTCATTCTTTCGGAGAAGGCGCCTATCATTATTGTTCCGCAATTGCATCCACGCAATACATGGTACAGGAGATGTGAGAACAGCCCGGCGCGGCAGCGGCCGGCGCGGATGGCGGAAGAGGGTATGGATGTCTGGGCTTCAGCAGATCGATCGGAATGAGGCGTCGTTCGCCAGTTCACGCCGCGATTTCTTCAAGGCGGGCCTGGCGATCGGCGGCGGCCTGCTTCTCGGGCTGAAGCTGGAGGTGCCCGCGGCTGCGCAGACGAAGGCCGGAACGGGCGGCGTGCTCAACATCTATGTGCGCATCGCCCCAGACGGCATCATCACCATCACCTCGAAGAATCCGGAGATCGGCCAAGGGGTCAAGACATCGCTGCCGATGCTCGTCGCCGAGGAACTGGACGCCAACTGGAAGGATGTCCGTATCGAGCAGGCGCGGGCCGAAGACAAATATGAGCCGCAGTTCGCGGGCGGCAGCTTCGCGATGCCGCTCAACTGGGAACCGCTGCGCCGTATGGGCGCAGCGGGCCGCGCGATGCTGATTTCGGCGGCCGCGACGCGCTGGGGCGTGCCCGTAGCCGACTGTTCGGCGCGCGACAGCAAGGTCGTGCATGGGCCCACCGGGCGGACGCTGGGCTATGGCGAATTGAGCGAGGCGGCTGCCGCGCTCCCGGCCCCCGCGCTCGATTCATTGAAGCTCAAGGACGAATCGCAGTTCCGGATCATCGGCCGGCCGATCGGCGGCGTCGACAATCCCAAGATCGTCACCGGCCAGCCGCTGTTCGGGATCGACGTGTCGCTGCCGGGCATGCTCTACGCCGTGTACGAAAAGTGCCCGGTGTTCCGCGGCAAGGTGGCGAGCGCCAATGTCGACGAGATACGCCGCCTGCCGGGCGTGAAGCATGCCTTCATGATCGAGGGCGGCACCGATCCCGAAGGCGTGCTGGGCGGCGTCGCGATCGTCGCCGACAGCCTGTGGCGCGCCAATGCCGCGCGCGAGAAGCTGCGCGTCGAATGGAATGAGGGCCCGGCGGCGGCGGAGAGCGATGCCGCCTTTGCCGCCGAGGAGGCGAAGCTCAGCGCACAGCCGGCGCATAAGGTGGTGCGCAAGGACGGCGACGTCGATGCGGCGCTCAAAGGCGCGTTCAAGACGGTGGAGGCGCGATACACCTATCCCTTCCTCGCGCACGCCAATCTCGAGCCGCAAAATTGCACCGCCCATTACGCGAATGGCAGCGTCGAGATCTGGGCGCCTACGCAGCGGCCGGGGGCGGGACGCCAGATCGTCGCGTCCACGCTGGGAATCGCGCCCGACAAGATCGTGATAAACATGACGCGCTGTGGCGGCGGCTTCGGCCGTCGGCTGATGAACGATTATATGGCCGAGGCGGCGCTTATCTCGAAAATGGTGAATGCGCCGGTCAAGCTCGTCTGGAGCCGCGCCGACGATTTCCAGCATGATTTCTATCGGCCCGGCGGCTTCCATCGCATGTGGGGCGGCGTCGACAAGGAAGGCCGGCTGATCGCGTGGAAGAGCCGGTTCACCTCCTTCACCGAGCCTGACGGCAAGGTCATCCGCTTCGGCAATCCGTCACCCGACGATTATCCCGCCAATCTCGTTCCCCATCTCACGATGGAGCTTTCGACGATGCCGCTCAACGTGCCCACGGGCGCGATGCGCGCGCCGGGCAGCAATTCGCTGTCCTATGTCCTCAATTCCTTCACCGACGAACTGGCGCACGCGGCGGGCAAGGACCCGGTGGACTTTGCGATCGCGCTGATGGGCGAGCCACGCACCCTGCCGCTGACACCGCGGAAGGGGCCGGGGCTTTTCGCACATCCGCCCGCTTACGATACCGGCCGGATGAAGGCGGTGATCGAACTGGTCGCCGAACGATCGGGCTGGCGCAAACGGTCGCGCGAGGCGCGTACCGGCTACGGCCTTGCTTATTACTGGTCGCATCTCGGCTATTTCGCCGAGGTGGTGAAGGCGAGCGTGAACGAGGCGGGCGAGGTCAAGGTCCACAATGTCTGGGTGGTCGGCGACGTCGGATCGACGATCGTCAATCCCAGCGGTGCGCTCCACCAATGCGAGGGATCGGTGATCGACGGCATCGGCCAGACGCTAGGGCTGGCGGTCACGCTGGAGAAGGGCCGCATCACCCAGGCCAATTTCGACGAATATCCGCTGCCACGCATCAACCAGACGCCCGAGATCGACGTGCATTTCCTGCGTACGCCGCACTCGCCGACAGGGCTGGGCGAGCCGGCGCTGCCCCCGATCATCCCGGCGCTCACCAATGCGATCTTCGACGCGACGGGGAAGCGCGTCCGCGACCTGCCCGTCAAGCAGGCTGATCTCGCCACCGCTTGAGGCGGCGAAACGGCCGCGCCTTCAGCTCTTCTTGGTCGGCAGCTTCTTGCGCTTGGTGCTGGCCATCTTATCGAGCTCCTTTTCGGTCATCGATTCTTCCATCTGCTTCGATGCGCCCTTGAGACTCGATTTGGGTTTCTCGCCGCGCTTGGCGGCCAGCGCCGCGCCTGCCGCCATCTGCTGCTTCTTCGATTTCGCTGGCATATCTCATCTCCTTGCCCGTCGCCAACGCACTAGGGGGTGGGGTGGCTCCGGGGTGGAACGCCGCACCTTGCAGGAAGGTTGATGGGCCAAGGCGAAGGAGCATCGGCGATGACGGGACCCGAAACCCACGGCGCACCCTGGACAGGCGAAGAGCTCGATCGGCTGCGCGCGCTGGAAGGCTTGCCGCCGACCGAGATCGCAAATCGGCTCGGGCGCGGTGTCGCCGTGTCGAGGAACGGCTGCATCTGATTCATATGGTGCCGAAGGTCCCCAGCCATGGCCCCGACGAGGAAGGCGAGGTGCCGCCGCCGCGCGCGGGCCGGCTGCGCGACCCGGCGGCCTGGGTGCATCTCGATCCCGCACGCCGCGATTCCGATGTTCGTGGGGACGGGGCGGCCGGCGTGGACCCGCCTGCGCAAGAATAGCGGTGAGGCGATCGCGGGCGTGAAAAAGCCGACCCGTATCACTACGGGCCGGCTGTTTCCGTTATTCTCGGTGGCTTACTGGATCGCGATCAGGTTGACCGCGGCGTGCTTGCCGCGGCGATCGACTTCCAGTTCGAACTCGAGCCGATCACCCTCGTTGAGGTTGGTCATGCCCGCGCGTTCGACCGCGGAGATGTGGACGAAGGCGTCGGGCTGGCCGTCATCGCGCTGAATGAAGCCGAAACCCTTCATCGCGTTGAAGAACTTGACCGTTCCGGACGCCTTTTCACCGGTCAACTGCCGCTGCGGGCCGCCGGCTGTGCCGCGATCGCGCGGGCCGCGATCCTCGACCGGGAGCGGCTCGCCCTCGATCTTGAGATCGGTCGCCGAGACGCGCCCGCCGCGATCGACGAGCGTGAACTCAAGCGGCTGACCCTCGGCAAGACCGGTAAGCCCCGCCTGCTCGACTGCCGAGATGTGGACGAACACATCCTCGCCGCCATCGTCACGGACGATGAAGCCGAAGCCCTTCTGGCCATTGAAGAATTTGACGACGCCCTTGCCTTCGCCGATGACCTGGGCGGGCATGCCGCCGCGCCCGCCACCGCCGAAGCCGCCACCGCCGCCAAAGCCGCCGCCACCGCCGCGATAGCCACCGCCGCCGCCGCCGCCGAAGCGATCACCGCCGCCATAGCCACCACCGCCGCCGAAGCGATCGCCGCCACCGAAGCCGCCGCCGCCATAACCGCCGCCGTAATTATCGTCGCCGCCGAAGCTGTCGCGCTTGTCCCTGCCACCGCGCTGGCCGCGGCGCCCTCTATCGAAACTCATGCCTGAAACGTCTTTCCCACTCGCCATCACCGTCGCAAAGTCACGCGGACCGGGCGACGGCCGCGAACCCTTGGCGTAAACCACAGTACGCCAGTGAATCGACATAGCCCAAATTTGCCTGTCTTGCGAGCAGTTTCGACTCGATCCCGCACATGTCGGCGGCTGAACGGCCGATGAATCGGACGGGCCGTTGCAATCGGGCGATTTCCGGTTGCGGCGAGTCGCGTCGCCCGGCACAGCGCGGAGCATGACGGATATCTTCGCCATCTTCGCCGATCCCGCCAACTGGGCCGCGATCGCGGCTCTCATCACCATGGAAGTGGTGCTGGGGATCGACAATCTGATCTTCATCTCGATCCTGACGAACAAGCTGCCCGAGGCGATGCGCGCCAAGGCCCGCGGCGTGGGCATCGGCCTCGCGCTCGGTCTCCGCCTGGTGCTGCTGAGTTTCGTCGCCTTCATCGTCACGCTGACGACGCCGATCTTCGCAATTGCCGGCCACGGCGTTTCGTGGCGCGACCTGATTCTCATCGCGGGCGGCCTCTTCCTCGTCTGGAAGGCGACGAAGGAAATACATCACAATGTCGATCACAATCCCCAAGGCGACATGTTCGACGGCGGCAAGACCGCGGCCGTGGGGTTCGGCGCGGCGATCGTCCAGATCATCCTCCTCGACCTCGTCTTCTCGATCGATTCGATCATCACCGCGGTGGGCATGACCGATCATGTGCCTATCATGTTCGTGGCGGTGATCGTCGCGGTGGGTGTGATGGCGACGGCGGCGGGCCCGCTCTCGCGCTTCATCGAGCGGAATCCGACGGTGGTGATGCTGGCGCTCGCCTTCCTCTTCATGATCGGCATGACGCTGATCGCCGAGGGCCTCGGCCATCATGTGCCGAAGGGCTATATCTATGCGGCAATGGGCTTCTCGGCGCTGGTCGAGGCACTGAACATCTTTGCGCGCCGCAGGCGGGAGAAGCGCGCGCCGCATTGATCGCATGCGCCGGCGCGCCTATGCGCGGGAGCATGACAGTGCATCTCCATGAAGAGGACCTGCCCGAAGGCGTCCTCGCGCCCGGCCCGGTCGCGGTCGACACCGAAACGATGGGGCTCCTCACCCCGCGCGACCGGCTCTGCGTCGTCCAGATTTCCGATGGGCGGGGTGACGAGCATCTCGTGCGCTTCCGCCCCGGCAGCGACTATGCCGCGCCGGTGCTGCGCCGCGTGCTCGCCGATCCGGCGCGGCTCAAGCTCTATCATTTCGCGCGATTCGATCTCGCCGCGATCCAATATTATATCGGCGTCGTCGCGGCGCCGGTCTATTGCACCAAGACGGCCTCCCGGCTCGTGCGTACCTATACCGATCGCCATGGCCTGAAGGAGCTGGTGCGCGAACTGCTCTCGATCGATATCTCCAAGGCGCAGCAGACCTCCGACTGGGGCGCGCCCGTGCTGAGCGATGCGCAGCGCGACTATGCGGCGTCCGACGTGCGCTATCTCCATCAGCTCAAGGAGAAGCTTGATGAACGGCTGGCGCGCGAAGGGCGTGCCGCGCTGGCCCAGGCCTGTTTCGATTTCCTGCCCCATCGCGCCGCCCTCGATCTCGCGGGCTGGCCCGAGGTGGATATCTTCGCCCATGTCTGATCCGCGATCGGCGGGGACCGGGCGTGTCGCAGGCCGCTGACGCCGCCCGCAGCCAGCGCCACCTCTGGGCGGCGCCGGGCAGCAGCCATGACCGGGTCATCGGCGTGCTGCGCGTCCTGCTGCCCGTCGCGATCGTGGTGCTGGTGGCGCTGCTCGCCTTCGCGCCGCTGACGGTGGGCCGCGACATCTCCTTCGTGCTCAGCAAGGATCGCGTGCAGGTGGCGAAGGAGCGGATGCGCGTGTCCGACGCGCTCTATCGCGGCGAGGACAGCAAGGGCCAGCCATTCCAGATCCGCGCAGCATCGGCGGTGCAGGCGACATCGCGCGATCCGATCGTCCGCCTTCAGAAACTGTCGGCGCGGATCGCGCTGTCCGATGGGCCGGCGACGATCGTCGCGAATCGGGGACGCTACGATATGGACAGCGAGAAGATCGCGATTGACGGGCCGGTCCTGTTCCGCCAGCCCGACAATTACCGGATGCAGACGCGCGACGTTACCATCGACCTGAAAACGCGCAAGGTATCGAGCGGCGGGCCGGTGGACGGCAAAATGCCGCTCGGCACTTTCGCCGCGAATCATATCGGGGCCGATCTTAACAGCCGCGTCGTCGTGCTGAACGGCGACGCGCGCTTGCATATCGTGCAGGGCCGGTCCAGAGGGCCGCGATGACCAGCCTCGCTTCCCGCCTTTACGCATGCGGCGCGCTTGCGCTCGGCCTGCTCATGGCGTTGCCGGCGATCGGCCAGGGGGCCTCCTCATCGCTGCGCAACCACAATACCAACGCGCCGGTGGATTTTTCCGCCGATCGCATCGAGTTGCAGGATCGTGCCGATCGCGTGCTGCTGACCGGCAACGTCCATGTACGCCAGGGCGACATGACGATGGACTCGGCGCGGATGACCGTCGCCTATACGCGCGCGGGCACGACCGAGGTCAATCGCCTCGACGCCAGCGGCGGCGTGGTGGTGCAGAGCCCGACCGAGACGGCGCGCGGCGCGATCGCGATCTATGATCTCGACCGGCGGCTGATCACGATGCTGGGCAATGTGACATTGACGCAGGGCGCGAACGTCGTGCGCGGCGCGCGGCTGGTGATCGATCTCGATTCGGGCCGTGCCTCGGTGGACGGCAACGCCGTTGCGGGAACCATCGGGGAATCGGGCCAGCAGGGCGGCCGTGTGAGCGGGCGCTTCACCGTCCCCCAGCGTGGAAAGGCGACATCGACGCCCTGAGGCTCGACCCGCCGGGCGCGATCATGCATAAAGCTTGCCAATTGGCGTGAGATAACCACGTCGTAACCATCTTGTGCGACAAGGAGCGTTATGAACGACGCCGCCCTCATCGAGCCCGAAGCCGCGCCACGCGCCGGCGGCGTCGCGCGCGGGCTGTCGATCGTCTCGATCGCCAAGGCCTATGACCGCCGGCAGGTGCTGTCGGACGTGTCGCTCGAAGTCGGGCGGGGCGAGGTGGTCGGTCTGCTCGGCCCCAACGGCGCGGGCAAGACGACCTGCTTCTATTCGGTGATGGGGCTGGTGAAGCCCGACGCCGGTCGTATCCTGCTCGACGGCGAGGATATCACCCGCCTGCCCATGTATCGCCGCGCGGTGCTGGGCCTCGGCTATCTGCCGCAGGAAGCCTCGATCTTCCGGGGATTGACCGTCGCGCAGAATATCCTGTCGGTGCTGGAGATGGTGGAGCCGGACAAAGGCGTGCGGGCGGAGCGGCTCGACGCGCTGCTGGGCGAATTCCATCTAGAAAAATTGCGCGACGTCGCGGCGACGGCGCTCTCGGGCGGCGAACGGCGGCGGGCGGAGATTGCCCGCGCGCTGGCCGCCGATCCCTCGATCATGCTGCTCGACGAGCCGTTCGCGGGGATCGATCCGATCTCGATCTCGGACATTCGCGACCTGATCTGCCAGCTCAAGGAACGCGATATCGGCGTACTGATCACCGATCATAACGTCCGCGAAACGCTCGATATCGTCGATCGCGCCTGCATCATCTATGATGGCCGCGTGCTGTTCGCGGGCAGCCCGGCGGCGCTCGTCGCCGATCCCAACGTGCGGCGCCTCTATCTCGGCGAGGGCTTCGCGCTCTAGCCATGCGCCAGCCCCTCCGCCCGTTCGTGTCGAACCGGGGCCGGGCGATGCGGGGCGCGGCCGGCGGCGGACGACGTTGAACATGGCGCTCGGCCCCCGCCTCGACCTGCGCCAAAGCCAGTCGCTGGTAATGACGCCGCAGTTGCAGCAGGCGATCCGCCTGCTCGCGCTCAGCAATCTCGAAATCGAGACGTTCATCGCCGAGGAGATCGAGAAGAATCCGCTGCTCGAAGCGACGGGCCTGGAAACATCCACCGCCGATGGCGCGCGCGAAGAGCGCGACGAACCGGAGCGTGAAAGCGAGGCGGATGGCTTTGCCGACGCCGCAGACCCTCCCACCGCCGACCGGCTGCTGTCGAGCGGCGACGCCGCCGCCGATGCGCCGCTCGACGTCGATTACGACACCGAAGTCTTTCAGCCGGATGGCCCCGGCATCGATGGTGGCCTCGCCATGCAGGGATCGGGCCGTGGCGATATCGCCGCGGGCGAAGGGGGGGGCTTCGAAGCGATGTTGGCAAGCCAGTTGTCGCTCGCCGATCATCTGAACGCGCAGGCGGGCGCGGCACTTTCGGGCACCGATCTCGCCATCGCCGCGCGGATCGTCGATCTGATCGACGAGGCCGGCTATTTCACCGGCGAGACACTCGACCTCGCGCAGCGGCTCGCTGTTCCGCTCGCCGATGTCGAACGGGTGCTGGGCGTCGTCCAGAGCTTTGATCCCACCGGCGTCGGCGCTCGCACGCTGGCCGAATGCCTGGCATTGCAGGCGAAGGAAGCCGATCGCCACGACCCGGCGATGGCGCGGCTACTGGAGCATCTCGATCTGCTGGCCAAGGGTGCGCTGGCGCAGCTTCGCCGCGTCTGCGACGTCGATGACGACGATCTGGCGGACATGATCCGCGAGCTGCGCGGCTATGATCCCAAGCCCGGCCTGCGCTATGGGGGGGAGCGGATGCAGGCGGTGACGCCCGACCTGTTCTTCGCCCGTACCGCCGCCGGCTGGGCGATCGAGCTGAACGCCGCGACGCTGCCGCGCGTGCTGGTGAACCGTACTTATTATGTCGAGCTGGCCGCTGGGCGACAGGACAAGGAAAGCCGGGCGTGGCTTTCCGATTGCCTCGCCAGCGCCAACTGGCTGGTGAAAGCGCTCGACCAGCGCGCGCGAACGATCATCAAGGTCGCCAGCGAGATCGTGGCGCAGCAGGAGGCCTTTTTCCTGTATGGCGTCGCGCATCTGAAGCCGCTAACCCTGAAGACCGTGGCCGACGCGATCGGCATGCACGAATCGACGGTGAGCCGAGTCACGTCGAACAAATATCTGTCGTGCGAACGTGGCGTGTTCGAACTCAAATATTTCTTCACCAGCGCGATCCAGGTGGCCGATGGCGGCGATGCGGTGTCCGCCGAGGCGGTGAAGAGCCATATCGCCCGGCTGATCGAGCAGGAGGGCGACGAGATCCTGTCCGACGACAAGCTCGTCGAACTTCTCAATGCGCAGGGTTTCGGCATCGCACGGCGCACCGTCGCCAAATATCGCGAGGCGATGGGCATCGGCTCGTCGGTGCAGCGGCGGCGGCAACGTGTCCTGCGCGCGCAGGCGGCATGACGGTTCGGTACGGCTTCGCCGGGCAGGTGGCGACGATCACGCTCGACCGGCCCGACCGGCTGAACGCGCTGACGCCGACGATGCTCGACGCGATCGGCGCGGCGTTCGACAGAGCGGTGGTGGAGAAGGCGCGCGCGGTGCTGCTCACCGGCGAGGGGCGCGCTTTCTGTGCCGGGGCAGACCTGCGCGACGGGAGCGCCACCGCCGACGATCCCGGCGCGGTGCTGGAGGCCAGCTATCACCCGCTGGTCCGCAAACTGCGCGCATCGCCCGTGCCGATCGTGGTGGCGGTAAACGGCCCGGCGGTCGGCGCGGGGGCGTCGCTGGCGTTGCTCGGCGACATCGTACTCGCGGCGGAAGCGGCTTATTTCCAATTCGGTTTCGTCCAGATCGGCCTCGTCCCCGATGCGGGGGCGACCTGGCTAGTGGCGCGTGCGGTGGGGCGCGCGCGGGCGATGGCGATGTTCCTGCTGGGCGAGGCGGTGCCCGCCGCCGAGGCGGAGGCCTGGGGCCTGATCCATGGCGTGTTGGCCGAGGACAGGCTGCTGGCCGAGGCGCGAGCGCTTGCCGAACGCCTTGCGAGCGGGCCGACGGTAGCGCTGGGGCTGATCCGCCGACAGGTGGATGCGGCGCTTGACGAAGTCTTCGATACGGTGCTGGAGCGCGAACGCGACAATCAGCGCATCGCCGGCCGCACCGCGGACGCGCGCGCTGCGATCGCGGGTTTCGCCACCAGAAACGCGCCGCGATTTGACGGGGCGTGACGGGTTCGAAGCGGTTATGGCGATCCGAACGGGCGCAAAGGGAACAGGATGGCCGAGATGATACGTACCGATTGGACGCGCGACGAGATCGCCGGGCTGTTCGAATTGCCGTTCAACGATTTGCTCTGGCGCGCGCAGGAAACGCATCGTTCGCATCATGCGGCGAACGAGGTGCAGCTTTCGACCTTGCTCTCGATCAAGACCGGCGGCTGCGCGGAAGATTGCGGCTATTGCAGCCAGTCCGCATATGCGCATAGCGGCCTGAAGGCCGAGAAGTTGATGGATGTTGAGGCGGTCGTCGCCGCCGCGCGCGCAGCCGCCGATGGCGGATCGGATCGTTTCTGCATGGGGGCGGCATGGCGCAGTCCCAAGGATCGCGACATGGACGCGCTGTGCGACATGGTGTCGCGCGTGAAGGCGCTGGGGCTGGAAACCTGCATGACCTTGGGCATGTTGAGCGAGGGGCAGGCGGCGCGCCTTGCCGAGGCGGGCCTCGATTATTACAACCATAATCTCGATACTTCGCCCGAATATTATGGCGAGGTCATCACCACGCGCACCTATGCCGATCGGCTCGATACGCTGGAGAAAGTGCGCGCGGCCGGGATTTCGGTGTGCTGCGGCGGGATCGTCGGCATGGGCGAGAGCCGGGGGGACCGGATCGGCTTCCTCCATGCGCTCGCCACTTTGCCGCGCCATCCCGAGAGCGTGCCGATCAACGCGCTGATCCCGATCGCGGGCACCGTGCTGGGCGATCTGCTGAAGGATGTGGCCGAAGCGCGGATCGACGATATCGAGTTCGTTCGCACCGTCGCCGTTGCGCGGATCACGATGCCGCTGGCGATCGTCCGCCTGTCGGCGGGGCGCGAGAGCATGTCGGATGCGACGCAGACGCTCTGCTTCCTCGCGGGCGCCAATTCGATCTTCACGGGGGACCGGCTGCTCACCACCGGCAATGCCGGCGACGACGCCGACGCGCGCCTGTTCGAGAAGCTGGGCCTCAAGCCGATGTACAGCGAGGAACCTGCGCGCATCGCGGCGGAGTGAGGATCAGGTCGGCGTCCATTCCTCGTCCGCCGGCAGCGGCGCGAAGAGCGCGTCGAGCATCGCATCGGTGACGCCTTCGGGTGTTGCCGGATCCCAGCGCGGCGCATTGTCCTTGTCGACCAGCAGCGCGCGCACGCCCTCGATGAAGTCGTGGCTCCGGCTCAGCCGGACGGCGAGCCTGTATTCGACACGCATCTCCTCCGCGAAGTCGGTGCGCGCCGCGCCCTCCGCCAGAAGGCGCAGCGCCACCTTGCATGTCGTCGGCGATCTGGCGGCGAGCGTCGCCCGCTCCTTGGCGGCCCATTTGGAATCATCGCCATCGAGCGCGGCGAGGATATCCTCATAGCGGTCGGCGGCGAACAGGCGATCGATCGCCTCCCTGTTGCGTGCGATCCGTGCGGGCGGCGGCGCGACGGCAGCAGCGGCGAGGATCGTCTCTATATCCTCGGGCCGCCCAGCGATCCGCGCCCTGGTTTCGGCGAAGCTCGCCGAGGGCAGATAATGGGTGGCGAGGCCGAGATCGAGGCATTCGGCGCCGTCGAGTCGCGCGCCGGTGAGCGCGAGGAAGACGCCGGCACGCCCCGGCAGGCGCGGCAGATACCAGCCTGTCCCGACATCGGGGAAGAGGCCGATCGTACCCTCGGGCATGGCGAACAGCGTGTGTTCGGTGGCGATTCGGTGGGAAGCGGGCAGCGCGAGGCCCGCGCCGCCGCCCATCGTCACGCCGTCCATCATTGTGACGACGGGCTTCGCATAGGTGAACAGCAGATGGTTGAGGCGATATTCGGCGAGGAAGAAGCGGCGCGCCTCTACCCCGTCGCCGAGCCCGCTCTCGCGCACCGCGCGCACGTCGCCGCCCGCGCAGAAGCCGCGCCCCTCGGCATGATCGATCAGGACGAGGCGCACCGCCGGATCGTCGCGCCAGCCGAGCAGCGCCGCGATCATCGCCTCGCACATCGGCCGCGTCAGTGCGTGGAGCGCGCGGGGTCGGGCAAGCGAGATGCGGCCAATCGCGCCGTCGGTGGAGAGCTGTACGTCTTCGGTCATGCGGGCCCTTTCTTTCAGGCCCTCTCTTGCCGCTTGCAGCGGATGGGGCAAGTTCAGCCCTCGGGCAGGCCGACAAATTCCTCGAACTTGCCGCTGGGGCCGGTAGCGAGCGGCCCTGCCTCGACGAGGAAGCGCAGCGCGAAGGGATTGCCCAGGGCGGCTTGTATCCAGTGCGTCATTTCCGCCTCGCGCCCCGGCGTGAGCGGCGCGTCGAGGATGAGGCGAACGTCGATCGCCTCGCATGTGCGCTGAATGAACTGGAACTGCGCGACGCCGGCGATGCGGCGGAAATGGTCGCTGTTCAGCATCGGCCAGGCGCGGCGGCCATCGGGATAGGTGAGGAGATTGCGTACGCGCCCGCGGACCCGCGCGATCGTCGGCAGGCCGCGCCCGCACGGGCAGGCGCCGCCCCGCTCGGCCATGTCGCCAATGTCGTAGCGGATGAGCGGGGTGGCGAAGTTGCGCAGATCGGTCAGGACGACACGGCCCGATTTGCCGGGCGCGCAGGGGCGATCGGCCTCGTCGAGTATCTCGACGATCAGATTTTCAGCCATCACATGATAGAGGCCGCTTACCGGGCATTGCAGCGCGACATAGCCCGCTTCCTGCGTTGAATAATTGTCGGCTATGGCAAGGCCAAGCAGGCGGTGCGTCTCGGTACGCAAGGCATCGGGCACCGTCTCGCCGAAGGTGCGGATATCGCGAAGGCTGTCGAGTTGCTGGCCGGTGCCGTCGATGTGCCGCAGCAGGCCGGCCAGATTGCTCGGGTAAAGAAGCAGGCTCGTCGGGCGGAAGCGGGCGATCAGTTCGGCTTGCCGCTCGATCGGCACCTGCGTGGGGATGAGCAAGGCAGGGCCGGTGCGGTGGAGCAGAGTTGCCGGCGGCCCCCAGTCCTCGCGCTCGCTCACCTCCGCCTGATAGGCGCGGATCGCGCAGAAGCGTCCGGAGAGATCGCGGCGATGCCAGCGATGGTCGCGCATCGTCACCCCCAGCCAGTCGAGCTGGTTGAGCGCGGTGCGGCGGCAATGGACCGGTTCGCCCGTCGAACCCGAACTGTGGGTTTCATGAATGCGGCCGTGGGCTTTCGGCACTTCCCGGGCATCGAGATCGGGCGCAGTCTGGAGATCGCGCCGGGTGAGGAGGCCGAGGAGGGCGAAACCGCCAGGCGTCGCCGCCTTTTCGGCGGTCAGGCCGGCAGCGGCGAGCCGGCGCGCGAAATGGCCGCTATGGCGGGCATGGTGCGCCAGGAGTGGGGCAAGCTGGCGATACTGACCGTCCTCGATCGCTGCCGCGCTCGCATATTCGCTCAGCTCGAGCTGGGTGAGGAGGGCGGCAAGCTGCGCCGCCTCGCCGGCCAGCAAAGGCGGCCAGACGATCCCTTCGACGGTGCTGCGCACCGGGTTCATCCCTGGCGGCGGCCGTCTTGTGGGCAGGTTCGAGCATTCATGTCGCAACTCTCCCACCAGCTTATGCCGACCAGTTCGCGCGCGCGACTCGGGTCGGCGCGGGAGGGAGTCGGGTCATCGCCCGTTCATTGCAGGGCAAGGGCAGTCCGTCATAACGTCCTTAACCAGTTTTCGGGGGCTGATCCATGTCGACACCGTTTTCCGCCCGCCTGACCGCATTCGCGGCGCTCGGCACGTTCGTGCTCGCGGCGTTGCCGGCGGAAGCTGGCGCGCAGGTGCGCACGGTGGATCCCAACGCCGCGATGCAGAGCGACCTCGCACCCGTCCCGGCGAGCGAGGCGGGCTATGGCACGACGATGGCGGTCGATACGCCGCAGCCGGTGGATACGCCCACCGCCCCCGGCGTGCCGCCGCCGCCGGTCAACACCGCGACGGCCTATACTGCGCCGCCGCAGCAGCAGACGACCTATCGGCAGGAAGACGTGATCGACGCGGCCGAGGGCGTATTCGGCAAGGGCGCCGAGGGGCTGGCGAAGCTCATTGAAAATATCCTGAGCGACCAGGGCGAGCCCAACGCCTATATCACCGGGCGCGAGGCGGGCGGCGCGATCGTCGTCGGCGTGCGCTACGGTTCGGGCGTGCTCCACCACAAGATCGAAGGCGACCAGCCGGTCTTCTGGACGGGCCCGTCGGTGGGGTTCGACCTGGGAGCAAACGGGGCGAAGACCTTCGTCCTCGTCTACAATCTCTATGACACGCAGGATTTGTTCGAGCGGTTCCCCGCGGCCGAGGGCAATGTCTATGTCGTCGGCGGCTTCACCGCGAGCTATCTGCGGCGCGGCGACATCGTGCTGATCCCGATCCGGCTCGGCGTCGGCTGGCGGCTCGGCGCGAATGTCGGCTATATGAAGTTCAGCAAGAAATCGAAGCTGCTGCCTTTCTGAGGACCGAGGAGCATTATCGAGCGTTCCGATCATGGCGATCGGAACAATTTGCGGTCATTCGCGCGAAAAGATTGCGTCCGAACGCGACGTCGGTCGTTATAGTCACGAACCGATCAACCGCTCTGGAGGACGCTCGCGATGGCCAAAGCCGCCAAACCCAAGCTCAAGACGCCCACCGACCTGCAATCGAACGCGGTCGGCACCACCGCCGATGCGCTGAACGCGATTCTGGCGGACAGCTATGCGATTTACTTCAAGACGAAGAACTTCCACTGGCATGTGTCTGGCCCGCACTTCCGCGACTATCACCTGCTGCTCGACGCGCAGGCGGCGCAGATTCTCGGCACCACCGATGCGATCGCCGAGCGCGTGCGCAAGACCGGCAACACCACCTTGCGTTCGGTCGGCGATATCGCGCGGCATCAGCGCATCAAGGACAATAATGCCGATTATGTGAGCCCCGGCGACATGCTCCGCGAACTGCGCGAGGACAATCTGAAGCTGATCGAATCGCTGCGGGAGGCGAAGGACCTCGTCGACGAGGCGAAGGACAATGCGACCAGCGGCATGATCGACGACTGGACCGATCAGGCCGAGGAGCGCGCCTGGTTCCTGTTCGAGGCCAGCCAGGGCGCCTGATCCGGGGCGCCCGACGGGGGCGACGCGATGCGCGATTTCTCGCAGCTTCTCGACGCCCTCGTCTACACGCGCTCGCGCAACGCCAAGCTCAAGCTGATCGCCGATTATCTGCGCGCGACGCCCGATCCCGACCGGGGCTGGGCGATGGCGGCGTTGACCGGCGCGCTCGACCTGCCTGCGGTCAAGCCCGCGCTGATTCGCGGGATGACCGAGGAGCGGGTCGATCCCGTCCTCTTCGCGATGAGCCACGATTATGTCGGCGACTTCGCGGAAACGGTGGCGCTGCTGTGGCCCAAGCGGCTCGACCAGCCCGCCGAGCTGGACGATGGCGCGCTGCGGCTGGGCGCGGTGATCGAGCGGCTGGCGACGCTGGGGCGCGCCGATGCGCCGGGCGAACTGGCCCGGATGCTCGACCATCTCGACGCCAGCGGCCGCTTCGCCTTGCTCAAGTTGGCGACCGGGGGCTTGCGCGTCGGCGTCTCCGCACGACTGGCGAAGACCGCGCTGGCGCAGGCCTTCGCGCTCGACGTCGAGGCGGTGGAGGAGGTGTGGCACGGCCTTGCCCCGCCTTATGAGCCGCTCTTCGCCTGGGGCGAGGGGCGGGGGACGCGGCCGACGGCGCGCGACCGGCCGGTCTTCCGGCCCTTCATGCTCGCGCATCCGCTCGACGACGCGCGGCTCGACCTCGCCGATTTTGCGGTCGAGTGGAAATGGGACGGCATCCGCCTCCAGATCGCGCGCGCGGGCGGCGAGACGCGCCTCTACAGCCGCGCCGGCGACGATGTGACGCACAGCTTTCCCGAGGTTGCCGTCGCCTTCCTGCGCGACGGCGTGGTCGACGGCGAATTGCTGGTGCGCGGCGAGGCGCAGGGCGGCGGCCTCACGACCGCGGGCGCGGCGAGCTTCAACGCGCTCCAGCAGCGGCTGGGGCGCAAGAATGCGTCGGCGAAGATGCAGGCCGACTATCCCGCCTTCGTCCGCCTCTACGACATATTGTTCGACGGAACCGAGGACCTGCGCGAGCAGACATGGAGCGCCCGGCGCGCGCGGCTCGAAGACTTTGCCGCCGCGCTCGATCCCGCGCGTTTCGACCTGTCGGCGTTGATCCCCGTCGCCGATTTCGAGGCGCTCGAAGACCTGCGCGCCGGCGCGCGCGACGCGGCGATCGAGGGCGTGATGCTGAAGCGCCGCGACAGTCTCTATGTCGGCGGGCGGCGCGTCGGCCTCTGGTACAAATGGAAGCGCGATCCGCTCACCGCCGATTGCGTGCTGATGTATGCGCAGCGCGGGCACGGCAAGCGATCGAGCTTCTATTCGGATTATACGTTCGGCTGCTGGACCGACGAGGGAGAGCTGCTGCCGGTGGGCAAGGCCTATTCGGGCTTCACCGACGAGGAACTGAAATGGCTCGACCGCTTCGTTCGCGCGCATACGGTGGCGCGGTTCGGCCCGGTGCGCGAGGTGGAGAAGAGCCTCGTCCTCGAAGTCGCCTTCGATTCGATCCACGACTCGCGGCGCCACAAATCGGGCGTGGCGATGCGCTTTCCCCGGATCGCGCATATCCGCCACGACAAGCCGGTAGAGGAGGCGGACCGGATCGAGACGCTGCGGCGGCTGATCGTCTAGGGCGCCCTGTCCGTCTTCGGGCGAAAGCTGAAATCATCGACCCGGGCTCGCCCCATAAGGAAGCGAGCCGCGTCCATGGGCCGCGACTTCGGGGGTGAGGGGAGAATTTTTTGGAAAAAGACGGAACCGAAGTGCGACGCGCCACGTTTTAGCTATCCACTCTTCGAAAGAAGAATGGAAATTGAAGAATCCAAAACCGATGGGTCACACCATCCGCGAGGACTCTTCACGGGAGCCCCGCCGCGAAAGCGACGGGGCTTACGTTTTTGGGGAGCGGAGCCGCTATTTCTTCTTCGTGCCGAGCGGCTTGAGGCCCGCCGCGCCGCTATGATCGCTGCGCGTGGGGATACGGGGTTGCTGCTTGAGGCGCTTGGTGGCCCGCGTCGGTTCGGGATCGCCGCCCAGCGCGTTTCTCGCCTCGTCGAGCGAGCCGACATCATTGGCGAGGCTGCCGCCCGCGCTGCCCGATTGGGACGGGGTGGGCAGGCCATCATCGAGATCGCTATCATCACGGCCCGTCCGGGGCGGCCGTTTGCTCTCCGCCACGTTTTCTCCTCCTTCGGGATCGTTCAGGACGCCGGCAGCATCACCGGATCGACGAGCGTCACGATCTGGCGGGTGCCGTCACGCGCTGTAATCTCCAGGCAGGCGAGGCCGCCCGCCTGTTCGTCGATCTTGATCGCATCGGGATGGAGGACGAGGTGATCGACGCCGTCCATCGCGACCTCGACCAGATCGTCCTTGTCGTCATAGGTGATGCCGAGCAGCGGCAGGCGGCGGGCAGCCCATTGGTCGCCCAGCGCCTCGGACGTTATCTCCACCGACGCGCGCTTGCCCTGCAAGCCCGCCGCCACCCGATCGAAATAGGTCCGCCATTCGGCCTTCGCCAATGTTCTCGTCGTCATCGTCCGCTCGCTTTCGCTCGCCATGCGAGGGGACAACCGATCGGCAGGACAAGGGTTCCTTGGGCGGTTCAGGCGTCCATGCGCAGCACGGGCTTCAGCACGCTGCCGGCCTCGCAGGCTTCCCATGCTTCGCCGATCGCCTCAAACGGGAATTCGGCGACCAGCTTGTCGAACGGGAAACGGCCCTGCCGCCAATAATCGATCATCAGCGGGATGAAGGTCTGCGGCGCGGCGCTGCCGCCCAATATGCCTTGCAGCTTGCGGCCGCCAGCGAGAATCTGGGCGATGTTGGGCACCCACGGGCCGGCGGGACGCGTGACGAAGCCCGCCGTGCCTTCATTGGCGAGACAGGCGGTCGCCATCTCATACACGTCGGGGACGACGGTGGTGTTGAAGCTGTAGTCGAAACCGTAGGGCAAAATGTCCTTGAGCGCGCCGGCGGTGTCGGCGTTCGAGGGGACCGCGTCGGTCGCCCCCAGTTCGAGCGCGAGCTTGAGCCGCGCCGCATCGGTATCGACCGCGACGATCCGCGACGCGCCCGCCAGCCGCCCGGCCATCACCGCCGCAAGCCCGACGCTGCCGACGCCGAACACGACGAGCGACTGGCCCGGCCGCAGCCGGAACGCCTCGATCACCGAACCCGCGCCGGTGATGATCCCGCAGCCCAATGGGCCGAGCAGATGAAGCGGCACGTCCTTCGGCACCTTCACCGCCGACCGCGCCGGAACGACCGCATGGCTGGCGAAGGAGGATTGGGCGAAGAAGGAACCGGCGATCCGCTCGCCATTCTGGCTGAGCGGCGAGGAGCCGTCATTGCGCATGCCGGCGAAGCTGAGCTTCATCGCGTCGCGGCAGTAAGTGGGACGGGCGGAGCGGCAACTGGGGCAGGCGCCGCAGGAACCGCCGCTCAGCACGACATGATCGCCGGGCGCGAGATCGAGGACGCCGGCGCCCACCGCCTCGACAATGCCGGCGCCTTCATGGCCCAGCACGATCGGCTTCGGGATCGGCATGCCGCGCCCGGCATGGCAATGCAGATCGGTATGGCAGATGCCGGTTGCGACGATCCGCACGCGCACCTCGTCGGCGCGCGGCGCTTCGAGGTCGACTTCCTCGATCAGCGGATGCTTCTGGCCTTCGCGCGAGACGGCGGCTGCGATCTTCATCGGCAAAAATCCTTGCTCCTTGCAGGGGCGCGGACCCACCCCTTCCTATTTCAATGATCGTTCAACAGTCTCGGGGCGCTGTCAACCGTTGCCGGTGCGCGCCCCGATGCCGTTGGCGATCCGGGCGAGCAGCCGATCGAGCGCGGCGGCTTCCTCCTCGTCGAGCAGGCCCGACAGCTCGGCATGGAAGGCGGCGCGGATGGGGAGCAGCCGCTTATATTCGGCGTGGCCCTGCGGCGTGCAGAACAGGATCGGCGAGCGCTTGTCGGCCGGGTTGGGCCGGCGCGAGGTGAGGCCGCGCCGTTCAAGCTCGCTCGCCGCGCGGCTGACCTCGGCGCGATCGACCCACGCCCATTCGGCGATCTGGCGGACGGTCGCGCCGGTGGTGGGCGCGAGGCGGCTCAGCACGCGCCATTCGGCGACGGTGAGCGCGGCATCGTCGTCATGCAGCGTGCGAAGCGTCAGCCGGTCGATCGCCTTGGCGATCAGGACGAGGTGGAAGGTCGGATAATCGAGGCCGGGATAGGCCCAGCCCGCCAGCCGGGGCGGATCGGCCTCTTCGCCGAGGGCTTCGGCCTGTTCGTTCGCGCTCTTGCGGGACGCCATCGTCGTCTCGTTCCCCTCATTTTCGTGCCGGCATCGCCAGGCCAGTCAGCCTGACTAGCGGGTTTCGCGGGATATCGCCAGTTGGCCCAGGGGCGCGTTGCCGTCTTGTCTGGGCAGGCGGGTTTCGCTATCGCTTCGTTGATAATTTAACGAAATCGCCCATCGTGGGAGACGTGAGATGAAATTTCCTGAGACGAAGAATTTTACCGGCTTCTTCGCGCCCTCGGGCGTCGAGGCGGAGGTTCCGCATCTTCCGGTGATCGAGGGGGCGATTCCCGAGGATCTCGACGGCGCTTTCTTCCGCGTCGCGCCCGATCCGCAATTCCCGCCGCGCGCCGGCGACGACATCTGGTTCAACGGCGACGGCATGGTCACGGCCTTCCGCTTCAAGGACGGCGGCGTCTCGATGAAGCAGCGCTGGGCGAGGACCGAGAAGTTCAGGCTGGAACGCGAGGCGGGGCACGCGCTGTTCGGCGCCTATCGCAATCCGCTGACCGACGATCCTGCGGTGAAGGGCAAGGTGCGCGGCACGGCGAACACCAATGTCGTCGTCCATGCCGGCAAGCTGCTGGCGCTCAAGGAGGACAGCCGCCCGGTGGCGATGGACCCGGTGACGCTGGAGACGATCGGCGAATGGGATTTCAACGGCAAGCTCACCAGCGAAACGTTCACCGCCCATCCGAAATTCGATCCGAAGACGGGCGAGATGCTCGCCTTCGGCTATGCCGCCAAGGGGCTGCTGACGCGCGACATCGCCTTCTACATCGTCAGCCCGGACGGCGAGATCACCACCGAGACGTGGTTCGAACTGCCTTATTACTGCATGATGCACGACTTCGCGGTGACGGACGATTACGCCATCTTCCATGTCGTGCCGATCGTCAGCGACTGGGATCGACTGAAAGCGAACAAGCCGCATTTCGGCTTCGATCGCCAGCGGCCGATCTATCTGGGCGTGCTGCCGCGCAAGGGCACGGCGGAGGACCTGCGCTGGTTCACCGCGCCCAACCTGTTCGCCAGCCATGTGATGAACGCCTATAATGAAGGCACGAAGGTGCATTTCGACACGCCGATGGCGGCGGGCAACATGTTCCCCTTCTTCCCCGACACAGAGGAGGCGCCGTTCGACCCCGTCGCCGCGCAATCGCGCGTGACGCGCTGGACGGTCGACATGACCGCGAACAGCGACGAGATCGAGATGACGCGGCTGACCGAGCTGGTCGGCGAATTCCCGCGCATCGACGATCGCTTCGCCGGCCAGAAATATCGCCACGGCTATCTGCTGGTGCAGGATATGGAAAAGCCGGTGGACCTGCCGGGCGGGCGCAGCGCCTCGGGCCTGCTGATGAACACGATCGCGCATATCGACGTCGAGACGGGCGAAACCGATACCTATTGGGTGGGACCCGTCTCCTCGTTGCAGGAGCCGGCCTTCATTCCGCGCCCCGGATCGGACGTGGAGGGCGACGGCTATCTGGTGATGATCGAGAATCGCCTGGCCGAGCTGCGCTCGCGCCTGCTGCTGCTCGACGCGCGCAAGGTGGCGGCGGGGCCGATCGCGATCGTCGATCTGCCCTTCCGCATCCGCCCGGGCCTGCACGGCAATTGGGCGACGGCGGACCAGTTCGGCGGCTGAAGGCGAAAGAGAGAGCATGGCTGAACAGGGCTATCCGCGCCTCGCGCTGCACATCGACGGCGAATGGATCGGCGCCGGGCATCGCCGCACGCAGCGCGTCGTCAACCCGGCGACGGGCGAGACGCTGGGCGAGCTGCCGCTGGCCGACGCCGCCGATCTCGATCGCGCGCTCGACGCGGCGGCGCGCGGCTTTCGCGTCTGGCGCAAGGCGAGCGCGGCCGAACGCGGCGCGGTGCTGACCGGCGCCGCGCGGCTGCTGCGCGAGCGGGCCGAGGATATCGCGCGCAACGCCACGCGCGAGGAAGGCAAGACGATCGCCGAGACGCGGATCGAGCTGATGGCCTGCGCGGGCCTGTTCGATTTCTACGCGGCCGAGGCGCAGCGCCTTTACGGGCGCGTGCTGGTGCGCCCGACGGGCATGCTGTCGCGCGTGATGAAGGAGCCGGTCGGCCCCGTCGCGGCGTTCGCGCCGTGGAACTTCCCGATCCACAATCCGGGCCGCAAGCTCGGCGCGCCGGTGGCGACGGGCTGCTCGGTGATCCTGAAGCCGGCGGAGGAAGCGCCCGCGTCGGCGATGGCGGTGGTGCAGGCGCTGCTTGACGCCGGTCTGCCGCAGGGCGTCGTCCAGCTCGTCTTCGGCGTGCCCGACGAGGTGTCGCGCCACCTGATCGCCTCGCCGGTGATCCGCAAGGTCAGCTTCACCGGATCGACGGCGGTGGGCAAGCATCTGATGGGGCTCGCCGCCGCCGGCGCGAAGCGGACGACGATGGAACTGGGCGGCCACGCACCGGTCATCATCTTCGACGACGCCGATCTGGAGAAGACGGTGGAGATGCTGGCGGGGGCGAAGGTCCGCAACGCCGGGCAGGTCTGCGTTTCGCCGACTCGCTTCTACGTGCAGGAAGGCATTCACGATCGCTTCGTCGCGGCGTTCACCCGGCGGGTGAGCGAGGTGACGGTGGGCGACGGCCTGCTGCCGGAAAGCCGGATGGGGCCGATGGCGAATGCGCGCCGCCCCGCCGCGATCGAGGCGATGATCGCCGACGCCGTTTCGCACGGCGGCCGCGTGCGCACCGGCGGCGAGCGGATCGGCGAGACGGGCTTCTTCTTCCGCCCGACGGTGCTGTCCGACGTGCCGGCGGCGGCGCGGATCATGAACGAGGAGCCGTTCGGCCCGATCGCCGTCACCCAGCCTTTCGCGACCTTCGACGAGGTGGTCGAACAGGCCAATCGCCTGCCTTACGGCCTTGCCGCTTACGCCTTTACGGAGAATGGCAGGCAGGCCAATCTGATCGCCGATGCGATCGAGAGCGGGATGGTGGGGATCAACACGACGGCGATGGCGGCGGCCGATTCGCCCTTCCAGGGCGTCAAGGAAAGCGGCCATGGTTCGGAAGACGGACCCGAGGGGCTGATGGCCTGCCTCGTCACCAAAGCGATCCACCAGGCCTGAGGAGGACAGGACAATGCCGGCGGCCAGCTATGACTATATCATCGTCGGCGCGGGATCGGCCGGCTGCGTTCTTGCCAACCGGCTGAGCGCGGACCCGTCGAACCGCGTCCTGCTGTTGGAGGCCGGGGGGCACCATCGCCATTTCCTGCTCACCATGCCGCTGGGCTTCATGCGGGCGATGTTCAAGCCGCAATATGTCTGGCCGTTCCTGTCGGAGCCGGAACCGCATCTGAACGGGCGGCGTATCCCGATCCCGCGCGGCCGCGTGCTCGGCGGTTCCTCGTCGATCAACGGCATGTTCTTCATGCGCGGCCACAGCCTCGATTTCGAGACGTGGCGGCAGATGGGCTGCACCGGCTGGGGCTATGCCGACGTGCTCCCTTATTTCAGGATGATGGAGACGAGTTGGCGCGGCGCCGGCCCCTATCATGGCGACAAGGGGCCGCTCAGCGTCGTGCCGGTGCAGACCGAGGGGCGGCTGCATCATCCGCTGATGGCGACGGCGGAGGCGGCCGGGTTCAACCGGTGCGAGGACCTGCATGCCGAAACGGAGGAAGGCTTCGCGCGCGGCGAACTGACGATCGACGCGCGCGGCCGCCGCGCCAGCACGGCGCGCGCCTATCTCGATCCGGCGCGGGGCCGGCCGAACCTGACGGTGGCGACAGGCGCGCTCACGCATCGCGTGCTGATCGAGAAGGGCCGCGCAACCGGCGTCGAATATCGCGACGAGCAGGGCGTCTATATCGTCCACGCCGATCGCGAGGTGATCCTGTCGGGCGGCTCCTACAATTCGCCGCAACTGCTGATGCTCTCGGGCATCGGCCCGGCGGACCATCTGCGCGAGCTGGGCATTCCCGTGCTGCACGATCTGCCCGGCGTCGGCCGCAACCTTTCCGAACATCCGCGCGTGCCGGTGCATTTCAAGCTGAAGGAGCCGGTGAGCTTCCTCAACGAGTTGCGCTTCGATCGCGCGGTCCGCTCGGTCCTCCAATGGGCGGTGGCGGGGACGGGGGCGTTTGCGAGCCAGGTCAACAGCTGCAACATCATCGTGCGCACCCGGCCCGAACTGGCGCAGCCCGATATCCAGCTCTGGAGCAATCCGGTGCGGATGGACGCGCATATGTGGTTCCCCGGCTTCAAGAAGCGGCAGGAGGACCAGATCACCGCCGACGTGATCCTGCTCCACCCCCACAGCCGCGGCTGGCTGAAGCTCAAGTCGGCCGACCCGACCGATTTTCCCGCGATCACGCTCAACAATTTCGCCGATCCCGCCGATTTCGCCACCGCGCGCGCGGGCATCGAGGTTGCGCGGCACATCTATCGCACGCCGCCGCAGGGCGACCTGACCGGCGAGGAGATACTGCCCGGCGCGAACCTCACCACCGACGCCGAGCTGGACGAGCATATCCGCCGCCATGCCGGCGTGACCCAACATCCGGTGGGCACCTGCACGATGGGCACCGGCACGATGAGCGTCGTCGATCCCGAATTGCGGGTCCACGGCATCGAGGGGCTGCGCGTCGTCGACGCCTCGATCATGCCGACCGTGCCGGGCGGCAACACCAACGGCCCGACGATCATGGTCGCGGAGAAGGCCGCCGACATGATCCTCGGCCGCGCCCCGCTGCCGCCCGAGCCCGATCGCGTTCCCGAATATCAGGGCGTGCCCGCCTGATCCTTGCCCCCCGGCACGGCATGATATATAAAGACCCCTTATATAAGAGGAGTCGATCGTGCAGGGCGGCGGGGAAGGTCAGATATCCGGAGCGGCGATCCGCGTCAGCAGCCCGCGCAGCGCGCTGACCTCGCCTGAATCGAGCGTTCCGGCGATCAGGTCCGCCTCGATCGCCGGCGTCAGCGCGCGCACCTCGCGCAGGATCGCGCGGGCCTCGTCGGTGAGGCTCAGCAGGATGCGGCGGCGATTGGCCTCATCCTCGCGCCGGGCGAGCAGCTTGCGTTCCTCAAGCGGCTTCAGAAGCGTCGTCATCGCCTGTGGGGTGACATGCAGCGCGCGCGACAGCGCCGCCGGCGTCTTCTCGCCCGATCGTTCGAGCAGGACGAGCAGCAGGAGCTGGCCCGACGACAGGCGGAGCGGGCGCAGCGCCTTCTCGACACGGCTGCGCACCGCCATCTCGGCCCATTTTATCAAGAGGATCGTCGACGGCGCGTCGAGCGGGTGGGGCGTGTCGTCCTTGTTCATGCCCGCCGGTCAGTGCCGCATCGCGCGGCCTTTGTCACGGAAGGAGGAGCATCATGGCCAATTTCGTGCGTAACGCCTGGTACGCCGGCGCGCTGGCGAGCGAGGTGGGCGAGGGGCTGTTCGCGCGCCGGCTGCTCAACGAGCCGGTGCTGTTCTATCGCACCGCGAACGGCGATCCGGTGGCGCTGCACGACCGCTGTCCGCACCGTTTCGCCTATCTCCATACCGGCCGGAAAGTCGGCGACCAGGTGGAATGCGGCTATCACGGGCTGCGCTTCGACGCCGGGGGGCGCTGTACGCGCAGCCCCTATGGCGAAAGCCCGCCCGACAATGCGCGCGTGGCGACCTGGCCTGTTGTGGAGCGGCACGGCGTCCTCTGGATCTGGATGGGCGACCGCGAGAAGGCCGATCCGGCGGCGATCCCGGATCATGCCCATCTCGACGATCCGGCGCTGCGCCCGATCCTGGCGCATGAGACGTTCGCGGGACATTATCTGCTGGGCACCGACAATCTGATGGAGCTGACCCACCTCTTCTGGCTGCATACCAGCACGATCGGCGGCTACAAGGAGGAGGCCGGCCCCGCGCCCGGCGAGGAATATAGCGTCCGCCAGGTGGGCGCGCAGGTGCATAGCCGGACGCTGACGCCCAACATGTCGCGCCGCACCCCGATCGACAACGGGATCGATCCGGCCGAGCCCTATTACGATCAGTGGAACGATACGGTATGGGACTGCCCGTCCAACATGAAGTTCCGCATCTGCGCGTCGTTGCCGGGGCAGCGCGACGTGGCGCCCTATATGCTCCAGTCGCATCTCATCACGCCCGAGACGGAGGGGACGAGCCATTATTTCTGGGGCGTCGCGCGCACCTTCGACCTCTTTCCCGAGGCGGATGCGCGCTATACCCGGTTCTTCGGCAACATCTTCCGCACCGAGGATGCGCCGATGATGGCCGATATTCAGGAGAATATGGGCGACAAGGATTTGTGGGACATGCATCCCGTTGTCCTGCCGCGTGATCGCGGGGCGGTGCTCGTCCGGCGGCTGGTGGCGAAGGCGCTGGCGGCCGAGCGCAGCGAGACGGAAACGGTTGCGGCCGAATAGAGAGGAATGCCGATGCGATTTGCCGAATATGAAGCGCTGTTCAACGCGGGCGACGATGCCGCGCTGATCGACCGTTTCTACGCCGACGAGTGCGAGTTCGTCGCGACGACGCGTCATTTGCGGGGCAAGGCCGCGCTCAAGGGCTTCCTCGACTGGGCGCATGACGGCGTGCGCGAGGTGATGCGCCCGCAACTGGTGATCGAGGGCAAGGATCATGTCTTCGTCGAGGTCGACATGGATTTCCATGCGACGAAGGAGCGGGCGGACTTTCCCTTCGGACATCTCCATCCCGGCGATTGCGTGACGGTGAAATTCTTCGTCACTTATTATCTGCGCGAGGACGGGCGGATCGTGCGGCTCAACTCGGCGACCTGGCCGCCCGAATATCAGGTGTCGAAACTGCCGAAGCTGGGCGGTCATCCCAGCCAGATGGCGGCGTTCCGCGCTTATACCTCGGCGTTCAGCAACGCCGATTTCGATCGCTTCCGGACATTCTACACCGACGATGTCGTGTTGGAGCTGGGCGTGGTGCCGCCGATCCACGGCGCGCAGGGAATCGTCGATTTCTACACCGGCATGTTCGGGAAGGTTCGCGAGAATCTGATCGTGCACAAGGTGCTGGCCGACGACGAGGCGATCGCGCTCGATTCGACGACCTGCTTCACCGCGATCGAGGATGCGCCCGACTTTCCGGTGATGCCGCTGAAGAAGGGGGAGGAGATACGGGCGCGCGTCTTCGTCCACTACCGGCTGCGCGACGGGCTGATATCCCACATCAAGATCGCGCGCGGCGGGGCATATGAGAAGGTCGCGGGGTGAGTTTTTTGGGGGGGCGAGGCCGCTAACGGCTGCCTGCCCCTTCCCGTCATTCCGGCGGAAGCCGGAATCCATGGACGGCGGTTCGCCCAATAAAGAAGCGAGCCGAGTCCATGGGCCCCGGCTTTCGCCGGGGTGACGATTTTTGTGGAGCGTGTTTCCCCTTCCCCCGTCAGCCGCGTTCGCTGTCGAGCGCTTCCATCTGGTGGGGATCGTAGCGAGCGCCCGCCACCCGATCGGGCGAGACGATCTCGCCGGCGCGGGCGAGCAGGGCGGGCGGGAGCTGAAGGTCGAGGACGGCGGCGGCTTCGTCGAGCCGTTCGCTGTGGCGCGTGCCGATCAGCGGGACGATCGCGGGATCGCGTGAGAAGACCCAGGCGAGGGCGAGCTGGCTGACGGTGATGCCCGCCTCCGCCGCCAGCGCGGCCAGCCGATCGACCAGGCGGCGGTTGGCGGCCAGCGCCTCGCCCTGGAAGCGGGGGAAGCGATCGCGGCCCGTGGGCGGCGCCGGCGCGATCAGGCCGCGCGAGAGCACGCCATAAGCGGTGACGCCGATACCCAGCTCGCGCACCGTGGGCAATATCTCGCGCTCGATGGTGCGCGACATCAGCGAATATTCCATCTGGACGTCGACGATCGGATGGACCGCATGGGCGCGGCGGATCGTCCCGGCGGAAACTTCGGACAGGCCGATATGGCGGACATAACCCGCCTCCACCATCCGCGCGATGGCGCCGATCACCTCCTCGATCGGCACGTCCGGATCGAGCCGGGCGGGGCGGTAGATGTCGATATGATCGGTGCCGAGCCGCTTCAGCGAATAGGCAAGGAAGTTACGCATCGCCGCCGGGCTGGCGTCGAAGCCGCCGAAGCCGCCGTCGGGCGCGCGCATCGCGCCGAACTTGACGCTGAGCAGGAAGCGATCGCGCCCCAGCCGGCGGAGCGCGCGCCCGATCAGCATCTCATTATGGCCCATGCCGTAAAAGTCGCCGGTGTCGAGCAGCGTGACGCCGATCTCGGCGGCATGGGCAAGGGTGGCGAGCGACGTGTCATCGTCCGCTGGCCCATAGAAATCGGACATGCCCATGCAGCCGAGGCCGAGCGCGGAAACAAGGGGACCTTGCCGTCCGAGGCGGGTGGTTCGCATGTGACGGCCTTTCCTTGCTTCGCGCCCGGCCGGTCGATCAGGCGGGATCGATGTGGAAGATGCGTTCCGCATTCTTGTGATAGAATTTGGCCTTGTCCTCATCGGACAGCGGCGCGGCGTCGCCGAACGCGACCGCCGGTTCCATCGGCTGATAGGGATAGTCGATCGCCCAGAGGACATTGTCGATCCCGATCTTGCGCACGGCATATTCGAGCGCCAGCGGGTCCTCGACGCCGCTCGTCGTGATGACGAAGTTGCGCTTGAAATATTCTTCCATCGTCAGCTCGGTCTTGGGTGAGCGGCCGATCTTCTGCGCGCGGCTGTTCATGAAGGTGATCCGCCACAGCCAGAAGGGCACCGCCTCGCCCATATGGCCGATGCAGATCTTGAGCCTGGGAAAGCGATCGAACAGACCCGAGGTCATCATGCGGACGGCGTGGGTGCCGACCTCCATGCCATAGCCCCACATCGCCGAATCCATGCCGTAATCCTGGAGCGGGCCCTTGAACCCGTCCGACGCGGCGCGCGGGTGGATGTAGATGCAGCGGTCGAGCGCCTCGGCGGCTTCGAGGATCGGCCAATATTTGGGATCGTCGAGATATTCGCTGTTGGTGTGCGAATTGATCATGAAGCCGTTGAGCTTCAGTTCGTTGACGCAGCGCTCCATCTCGCGCGCGGCGCGCTTGGGCGATTGCGGCGCGAAGCTCGCGAGGCCGGCGAAGCGGGTGGGATGACGCGCGATCACCTCCGCAAGGCGATCGTTGGCGAGGCGGGCGAGATCGGTCGCGGTATCCGCATCGAACATCTGCACGCCCGGCGCGGTGAGCGAGAGGAGGTGCATGTCGACGCCATATTGATCCATCTGGCGCAGCCGCTCGCCCTCGATATCGATGAGGCCGTCGATGAACTTCATCTGGCCATAGCCCTGGCCGTCATTTTCGGGATCGTAGATGCCCTTGACGAGCAATTTGTCGAGGCTGTGACCGGGGCCACGCGACACCTGCTTCAACTCGGCGGCGACCTCGGGGATCGAAAAGGCTTCCTCGGTCGCGATCTTGCGGAATTTCCCTGCCATCATCTTCTCCTTGCGATCATGTCGGGCCAGCATAGGGCGGGGCGAGGCCGTCTGTCTCGACCGAAATGGAAAAGCGATCCGCCGGAAAGGGGCTGTCCTACATATAACCAGATAGGTTATATGGGGTCCGGCCTCACAGGAAAGGTAGCCCCGATGCCCCGCACCGACGCCCTCGTCGCCCCGGTTTTCCGGCTGATCGACCGCCTTGTCGACGATCCCCGCGCCCGTGACGAGGCGAAGCTGCGCCTGATGGGGCAGGAGGGCGCGGCGGAGCTGGAGGGAATCGGCCGGCGGCTCGCGCTGCTCGCGGCCGAACGGCGCGACGCCGATCGCTGGGTGAGCCGCGCGCGGCCGACCTTCCTCTACGTCATGTACCTGCTGTTGCTCTGGTCGATCCCGATGGGGCTGATCGCGGCGTACCGGCCCGACGTGGCGGCGGCGATCATCCGGGGGATGTCGGCCTATCTGGGGGCGATTCCCGAGCCGCTCTACGCGCTCTTCGGCACGGGCTATCTGGGCTACACGATGGCGCGCGAATGGGGGAAGGGGAAGAGGTGACGCTTTCCCGCACTTGTCGTCATTCCGGCGGAAGCCGGAATCTACGGACGGCGGCTCGCTCGGTAAGGAAACGAGCCGAGTCCATAGGCCCCGGCTTTCGCCAGGGTGACGGTAAAAGGCGGCAGCGAGGACAAGGACGCCAGCGCGGATTGCGTCGGGACGGGGGGCGTCCCATATCGCGGGTCGCAATCAGACGGGGATTACATGGCGGACGCAATCGGCTGGCACGGAACGACGATCCTATCGATCCGGGCGAACGGCAAGGTGGTGGTGGCGGGCGACGGGCAGGTCTCGCTCGGCAATACGGTGATAAAACCCAATGCGCGCAAGGTCAGGCGGCTGGGCGACGGCAATGTCGTCGGCGGCTTCGCGGGGGCGACGGCGGACGCCTTCACCCTATTCGAACGGCTTGAGGCGAAGCTGGAGCGGCATGGCGGCCAATTGATGCGCGCGGCGGTCGAGCTAGCGAAGGACTGGCGGACCGACAAATATCTGCGCAACCTGGAGGCGATGATGATCGTCGCCGACAAGGACATCACGCTGATCCTGACCGGCAATGGCGACGTGCTGGAACCGGAAAGCGGCATCGCCGCGATCGGATCGGGCGGCAATTTCGCGCTGGCCGCCGCAAAGGCGCTCGCCGGCTATGAACAGGACGCCGAGACGATCGCGCGCAAGGCGATGGGCATCGCCGCCAGCATGTGCGTCTACACCAACGACAATCTGACGATCGAGACGCTGGACAGCGCCTCCTGAAACCCGCGCTCCGGCGCGCCCTTATCTCACCTCTTTCCCCGTCCGGGGACCAATGGATATTGAAGCATGAACGACACGCTCACTCCCAAGGCCATCGTCGCGGCGCTGGACGCCCATATCGTCGGGCAGGACGAGGCGAAGCGCGCCGTCGCGGTGGCGCTGCGCAACCGCTGGCGACGGCAGCGCCTGCCGGAGGGGCTGCGCGAGGAGGTGACGCCCAAGAACATCCTGATGATCGGGCCGACGGGCTGCGGCAAGACCGAGATCAGCCGCCGCCTCGCGCGGCTTGCCGACGCGCCCTTCGTCAAGGTGGAGGCGACCAAGTTCACCGAGGTGGGCTATGTCGGCCGTGACGTCGAGCAGATCGCGCGCGATCTGGTGGAGGAAGCGGTGCGGCTGGAGAAGGAGCGGCGGCGCGCGGCGGTGAAGGATGCGGCCGAGGCGGCGGCGCTCGACCGGCTGCTCGATGCGCTCGTCGGGCGTGACGCGAGCGAAGCGACGCGCGCTTCCTTCCGCCAGCGTTTCCACGACGGCCATCTCGACGACAAGGAAGTCGAGGTGGAGGTGGAGGATAGCGGCGGCATGCCGTTCGAGGTGCCCGGCATGGGCGGCCAGGTCGGCATGATTAACCTGTCCGACATGATGGGCAAGCTGGGCGGCCCGCGCACCAAGCGGCGCAAGCTGCCGGTGCGCGCGGCCTGGGCGAAGCTGGTCGAGGAGGAGGCCGACCGGCGGCTCGACCAGGATGAGGTGAACCGCGCGGCGCTGGCCGATGCCGAGGAGAATGGCATCGTCTTCCTGGACGAGATAGACAAGATCGCGGTCAGCGACGTGCGCGGCGGATCGGTGAGTCGCGAGGGCGTGCAGCGCGACCTGCTGCCGCTGATCGAGGGCACGACCGTCGCCACCAAATATGGGCCGATGAAGACCGACCATATCCTGTTCATCGCCTCGGGCGCGTTCCACGTCGCCAAGCCCGCCGATCTGTTGCCCGAATTGCAGGGCCGGCTGCCGATCCGCGTCGAGCTGAAGGCGCTGACCGAGGCCGATTTCGTGCGTATCCTTTCGGCTACCAAGGCGAGCCTGACCGAGCAATATCGCGCGCTGATCGGCACCGAGGGCGTCGACATCGCCTTCACCGAAGACGGGATCGCCGCGATCGCGCGCATCGCCGCCGAGGTGAACGGCCAGATCGAGAATATCGGCGCGCGCCGCCTGTCGACGGTGATGGAGAAGCTGGTCGAAGAGGTGAGCTTCAACGCCGAGGAGCGGCGCGGCGAGAAGCTGACGGTGGATGCGGCCTATGTCGAGGCGCAACTCGCCGCCGTCGCGCGAAACACCGACCTGTCCAAATATGTGCTGTAAGGGGAACGGCGCGTGACGATCATCGAAGCTTATTATGACGCGTTCAATCGGGGCGATGCCGAAGGGATGCTCGCGCTGCTCGACGATACGGTGCTGCACGAGCCATGCCAGGGCGCGCCGCGCGAGGGCAAGGCGCTGTTCGCCGAGTTCCTCGCGCATATGAACGCCTGCTATGAGGAGCGGGTGATCGAGCCTTCGATCCTCTATGCGGCGGACGGCAGCCGCGCCTCGGCCGAGTTCCGGCTGGAAGGCCGCTATATCGCGACCGACGAGCCGCTGCCGCCTGCGCGCGGACAGACCTATAGCTTGCGCGTCGGCGCCTTTTTCGAGATCGGCGGCGGGCGTATCCGGCGCGTCTCCAACCATTACAACCTGCAATCGTGGATCGATCAGGTGTCGCGTTGAGCGATGTCGGCGGCGTCGCGCTCGCCAGCCTGACCGGTGAGGCGATACGCGGCGCGATCCCGGCGCTGGCCGATCTTCGGGTGTGCATCTTCCGGGGTTGGCCCTATCTCTATGACGGCGATCTTGCCTATGAGGCCGCCTATCTCGACAAATATGCCGCGACGCCCGGCGCGCTGGTGGTGACGGCGACGGCCGGGGACGGCGCCATCGTCGGCGCTTCGACCGCGCTGCCGCTGGCGGCGGCGGAGACGGAGCTGCATGCGCCCTTTGTCGCGAAAGGGCTGGCGCTTGCCGACTGGTGCTATTTTGGCGAATCGCTGCTCGATCCCGCGTGGCGGGGACGTGGCATCGGCGTCGCCTTCTTCGCCGCGCGCGAGACGCATGCGGCGGCGCTGGGATTGGAACATAGCTGCTTCTGCGCGGTCGAGCGGCCTGCCGATCACCCGGCGCGGCCGGCGGATTATGTCCCGCTCGACGCCTTCTGGCACAACCGTGGCTATCAGCGACGCGACGACATGACCGCGCTCTTCACCTGGCGCGACGTGGGGGAGGCAGGCGAGACGGCCAAGCCGATGCGCTTCTGGACGAAGAGCCGCTGAATTTTCTGGAGTCGGGCAGACCATCCTCGTCATCCCCGCGCAGGCGGGGATGACGTGCGAAGAGAGAGAGGCGGGAACGAAGAAACGCCCCCTTTCTGGCGACTTGGCGCTTTTGCGCTCGACAGGCGCGTCGGGACCGGCCACCAGCATGGGCCATGTCGATATTCGGAACGATCCTCAGCGTCGCGGCCGGTTTCATCATCGCCGTGATCTCCGCCACCGGCTATGCGGGCGTCGCCTTCCTGATGGCGATCGAAAGCGCCTGTATCCCCCTCCCTTCCGAAATCATCATGCCCTTTGCGGGCTATCTCGTCTCGATCGGCGAACTGAGCCTTTTCGGCGTCGCGACGGCGGGGGCGATCGGCTGCAATCTGGGCTCGATCCCGGCCTATGCGCTGGGCCAATATGGCGGGCGGCCGGCGGTGGTGCGCTACGGCCGCTACGTGCTGATGAGCGCGGAGGATCTGGACCGCGCCGAACGTTTCTTCGCGCGCTTCGGCGGGATCGCGGTGCTGATCGGGCGGCTGCTGCCGGTGGTGCGCACCTTCATCGCGGTGCCCGCCGGAATCGCGCGCATGCCCAAGCTGCGCTTCCACATCTATACGTTCGTGGGTTCCTGGCCCTGGTGCTTCGCGCTGGCCTGGGTAGGGATGAAGCTGGGCCAGAACTGGCGCGACGATCCGCGCCTGTCGCACATCCTGCACCGGATGGACTTCGTGATCGTCGGCGTCATCCTCATCGGCGGCATCTGGTTCGTCTGGCACCGGTGGAAGAACCGGCCGGAAGCGTAACGCGCCCGGTCAGCGCGCCGGGTGTCGCCCGGCGCGTTGCGGGATGACAAGGATCAGAACGACGATGGCCATCGCCAATGCCGCCGAGGCAATCGGCCGGCTGAGGTCCAGCCCACCCTTGTCCAGTGGCTTGTCGAGGAAATCGCCGACCGTCGCGCCCAGCGGGCGCGTCAGGATGAACGCGGCCCAAAACAGCAGCACATGCGAGACATGCGTGCGGTAGTAGAGCGCCGCTATCACGGCGAGCGCCGCGCCGAATACCAGCGCCCCGCCGGCATAGCCGAGGCCCGCGTCGGCGATCCAGTCACCCAGCGCGGTGCCCAATGTCTGCGAGAAGGTGATCGTAACCCAATAGAAGATTTCCACCTTCGGCCCCACGACGGTGTCCACCGAGATGCTGCCCAGCGTCCGATACCACAGCAGCAATGACAGCAGCACGCAGGCCAGGAGCAGCAACGAGCCGCCGGGATAGCCGATGCCAAGCGATCGCGTCGAAAAATCCGCGAGCGTCGTGCCGGCTGTCGTGGACGCGATGATCGTCGCCCAATAGAGCCACGGATGGAGCCGACGCGCACGTACCTGCGCCCAAACCAGCGCGAGCAGGAGCGCGCCGAAAATGGCGGTTCCGATCAGATAGCCGCTTATCCAGCCATGGGATGCATTGGGTGTGGTTTCGCCCAGCCAGCTCATCGTAACGGTATCGCCGCCCGTCTCTCCCAATGTGGTCGCGAGGATCTTGATGATCCAGAAGCCGAGGGTAACCGCCGGCACCTTGGTCAGCGCCGCGCCTGCTCGTTCGTCGGTCATGGCCATCTCCCTCAAAAATCGAGCCCCAATGCCAGGAAGGCGTGGAAGGCGGCCGGGCTGCCGCCATCCTCGAATGTCGGGCCGCCCGATGCCAGCAAGCGGAAGGGCGTCTTCAGCCGATAGATTCCGCCGACGCCGAAACTGGTCGAGGCGCGGCCGTCAATCCTGCCTGCCCCCTGGCGATCCGCCTCCACGCCCAGCAACAGGCGGTCGCCGAATTGCCGGGTGACGGCGATGCCGCCGGTCCAATAGTCACGCGCGTCCGGGCCGGGATTGATCGCATATCCGCCGCCGCCAAAAATCGACCAGGGGCCGGCATCCTTCTGGGCCCAGACGGGCAACAGCGCGGCGACTTTGCCGGCGCCCATGCCGTTGCTGCCGGTCGGCAAGGTGACGCCCGGAAAAAGGGCAAGTTGGAACCCGTCGGCCTTGTCCTGGAAGAAGCGATATTTGGTGGACAATCGGATTTCGCCGGCACCCCAGCGCCACCGGCCTGAAGCGTGTATGTAGTCGATCGGAACGCCCAGGGTGAGCTGCAAATCCGGGGCCGCGCCATAGTTCAGCTCGACACCCGCAGCGCCTTCGAAGTCAGCGCCCAAGCCTTCGGCCTCGATGAACGGCGCATAGATTTCCCAATGGCCCGTTTCGGTCGGCTCGGGATCGTCCGTGAGGAAAGGAGGGCCCGCCGCGGCGCCTTGCGGGAGGCACGCCAGGGCCGCGCACAGCATGATGCTGAAGGGAGCGCCGGATCGCGAGGCCATCAGGCGCCTTCGTATCACGCTTTTCGGTTTACAGAAATCCTGGAGCGGCGCGCGTTCCAAGCCAACAAAAATGGCGCTGTCCCCGTGAGGACCAGCGCCTTTTTTGTCTCATTGGAGGCGGCAGGATTTGCCGGGCTTAACGTGCCCCCGTCCGGCGGACCGCGCCGGCATGTCTGCCGACATTGCCGCGATTGCGCGGCGGGAAGCGGCGGCCGGGCTCGCCGGCCGGGCGCTCGCCCCTGCCGCCATCGTCACGGCGACGCGAATCCCCGCGATGCGTATCGGCGCGGCCCGGCGCCGGCTTGGGCAGCTTCGCCTTTTCCGCGAGAAAATTCTCCGGCAGCGGCGTGATTTCGAGGCGGACGCGCGTCAGCTTCTCGATCCCGCGCAGATAAGCGCGCTCGTCGTCGGCGACGAAGGCCATCGCGATCCCCGTGGCGCCCGCACGCGCGGTGCGGCCTATGCGGTGGACATATTGCTCGGCCACGTTCGGCAGCTCGAAATTGAAGACGTGGCTGACCCCGCCGACATCGATCCCGCGCGCGGCGATGTCGGTGGCGACGAGGATGCGTATCTCGCCGGTGCGGAAGGCGCCCAGCGCCCGCTCGCGCTGCGGCTGGCTCTTGTTGCCGTGGATCGCCGCCGCGCCGATGCCGGCGGCCTGGAGATGGCGCACGACCCGATCCGCGCCATGCTTGGTGCGGGTGAAGACGAGCGCACGCTCAATCGGCTCGGACCGGAGCAGCATCGTCAGCAGCGCCTGCTTCTCGGGCTGGCTGACGAAGGTGGCATATTGCTCGACCCGCTCTGCCGTCGTCGATTGCGGCGCGATCGCCACCTTCACGGGATCGGTGAGGAAACGATCGCCCAACTCCGCGATCGCCTTCGGCATCGTCGCGGAGAAGAACAGCGTCTGCCGCTTTTTCGGCAGGAGCTGGTCGATCCGCTTCAGGGCATGGATGAAGCCGAGGTCGAGCATCTGGTCCGCCTCGTCGAGCACCAGAATCTCGACATGGCGCAAGGTAAGCGCGCGCTGGTCGACGAGATCGAGCAGGCGGCCCGGCGTCGCGACGAGGACGTCGACGCCCTTCTGCAACTGGCGCATCTGGCGGTTGATCGGCACCCCGCCGAACACCGTCATCACCGAGAGGCGCAGGAACTTGCCGTAATCGGTGAAGCTCTGGGCGATCTGGCTCGCCAGCTCGCGCGTCGGCGAGAGGACGAGCATGCGGCACCCCTGCGGCGGACACCGCTTCGGATCGGCGGCGAGCCGGGTGAGCGAGGGCAGCGCGAAAGCCGCCGTCTTGCCGGTGCCCGTCTGCGCGATGCCGCACAGGTCCCGCCCGTCGAGCACCGGCGGGATCGCCTGGAGCTGGATCGGAGTCGGCTTGTCATAGCCCTTGGCGGCAAGCGCCTTCAGGATCGGCTCGGCAAGGCCGAGTTCGGAAAAATTGGTCAAGGAGATACTTTCAATGACGCACGCGCGCCCCGCCCTTCGTGGGGGAGCGCGACAGCGGGTTCACATGACGACCCGCGTGAATTGGGAAGCCTTGGGCTCAGCACGCCTTAAGGGAGAGCCGGCCTGTCGTTTGGACGCGACAGGAGATCACGCTGCTCCGACCCGGATACCAGGAAGACCCGGCATCGGCGTTGCCGCGCATATGACCGCAACGGCGGACAATTGCAACAGGCGATGGCGAAACGGCCCTTCATGCCCTCGCACGGGCTTGATCCGCGCCGCCAATAGGCCCACATGGAATACATGTTTATCGAGACTGAACCGACGCCCAATCCGGCCACGCTGAAATTCCTCCCCGGCGAGGTGGTGATGCCCACCGGCACGCGCGATTTCGCCGATTATGAGGAGGCGGCCGCCTCGCCGCTGGCGGGCGCCCTGTTCAGTCTGGGCGACGTTACCGGCGTCTTCTTCGGACGCGATTTCGTCTCGGTGACGGCAGGCCCGGGCAGCGATTGGGTGGATCTCAAGCCGCGCGTGCTGGCCGTGCTCCTCGATCATTTCGCGAGCGGCGCGCCGCTCTTCACCGGCGGCAGTGCGGCGGGCATCGCCGTGGTAGAGGATATCGCCGACAATCCTGAAGACGCCGACATCGTCGCGCAGATCAAGGACCTGATCGAGACGCGCGTCCGCCCCGCGGTGGCGCGCGATGGCGGCGACATAGTCTATCGCGGCTTCGACCGGGGCACCGTCTATCTGGCAATGCACGGCGCCTGCTCGGGCTGCCCCTCGTCGAGCGCGACGCTCAAGCAGGGGATCGAGACGCTGCTGAAACATTATGTGCCCGAGGTGACGGAAGTCCGCGCGGCCTGATCCTTCTTCCGCGAACAGGGGTATCTGATGGGCGGAGCACTTTCCGACGAAGCGCTCGATCGCATCTTCCGCGCCGCGCGGAGCTATAACGGCTATCTCGACAAGCCTGTTTCGGAGGCGCAACTGCGCGCCATCTGGGACCTGATGAAGATGGGGCCGACATCGGCCAACCAGTCGCCCGCGCGCATCGTCTGGTGCGTGAGCAAGACGGCGAAGGAGACGCTGGCCGGCTTCGCGTCGGCGAAGAATGCGCCGAAAATCCTGAACGCGCCTGTCACCGCGATCATCGGCTACGATATCGATTTCCACGAGAAGCTGCCCTTCCTCTTCCCCCATGTCGACGCGCGGCCCTGGTTTGCCGATCCGGTAGCGCGCGAGCGGCACGCCTTCCGCAACGGGTCGTTGCAGGGCGCTTATTTCATCATCGCGGCGCGCGCGCTGGGGCTCGACACGGGGCCGATGTCGGGTTTCGACAATGACAAGGTGGACGAAGCCTTCTTCGCTGGCACGACGGTCCGGTCGAACTTCATCTCGACGCTGGGCTATGGCGATCCCGCGACGATCTTCGAACGCCTGCCGCGCTTCCCGTTCGAAGACGCGAACCGCATCGTCTAGGCTGCCACAATGCTGTTGGTGATCGATACCGCCACCGCCGCCTGCTCGGTGGCGCTGCTTGACGGCGCGAAGGTCGTTGCCGAGCGGCACGAGATCGTCGGGCGCGGCCATGCCGAGCGGCTGATTCCAATGATCGCCGAACTGCCGGGCGGCGGCCGGGCCGACGCGATCGTGGTCGATTGCGGCCCAGGCAGCTTTACCGGCGTGCGCGTGGGGCTGGCGGCGGCGCGTGCTCTCGGGCTAGGCTGGGGCGTGCCGGTCAACGGCTATTCGTCGCTCGCGCTGATCGCGGCGGCGGGCAGGAACGCGCGGGAGACGGTGGCGGTGGCGATCAACGGAGGACATGGCGAACTGTTCGTGCAGCGCTTCGCGGGCGATCCGCTGGCCGAGGCCGGGCCGATCGTCTCGCTTCCCCCCGAAGAGGCGGCGCGGCTGACGCCCGATGCTCTGGTGCTGGGCAACGGCGCGGCCGCGCTGGTCGCCGCGCGGGGCAATGGCGAGGCGCGGGACGCCGTGCCCCGCGCGGCCGATCTCGCCTTGCTGCCGCCCGCGCTCGCCATCTTGCCCGCAAGCCCGCTCTACGGCCGCGCGCCGGATGCGCGGCCGCCGGCCTGAACGTGATGGCCAAGGATGAGCGTTTCACGCTGCGCGTAGGCGACAGCAAGGATATCGCCGCCGTCGCCGACGTGATCGACGAGGCGTTCGACGCCGCTTATGGCGAGGCATGGACGGCGGCGCAGTGCCTCGGCATCCTTGGCCTGCCCGGCGTGTGGCTGACGCTGGCCGAGGTGGACGGCGCGGTCGCAGGCTTCGCGCTCGCCCGCGTCATCGTCGACGAGGCCGAGCTGCTGCTGATCGGCGTCAAGCCGGGGCAGCGGCGCGCAGGCATAGGCGGCGCGCTGCTCGATCATTGTGCGGATATGGCGCGCGAACGTCGGGCGAAACGGCTCTATCTGGAAGTGCGTAACGGCAACAAGGCGGCGATACTGTATGAACGTGCCGGCTTTTCGCAAATCGGGCGGCGGCCTGCTTATTATCGCGGCAAAGATGGCGCAGTTTATGATGCGCTCAGTCTCGTGATCTCACTCGATACGTCGATGATGGCGCAAAGTTCACCAAAATAGACTTGCAATTCACAGGTCGGGATAACATGTGAGCCTCGCGTGCATTTCCCTATGCACATCTTTTGAAATCCGACTCGAATTTGCACAGTAAGGGTTCGCATAATGAGTGATGAAAATGGCATGTCGGAGACGTTGATTACGTTAACGGCCGATATCGTCTCCGCCCACGTCAGCAACAACAGTGTGGCGGTTTCCGATCTTCCCGCGTTGATCGAGAATGTCCACAACGCGCTCTCCGGCCTTGGCGACACCCCTGCCGAGCCCGAAGTGAAGCAGGAGCCCGCCGTTTCGATCCGCTCTTCGGTGAAGCCCGATTATGTCGTCTGTCTGGAAGACGGAAAGAAGCTGAAGATGCTGAAGCGTCACCTGATGACGCATTATCAGATGACGCCCGACGACTATCGGCGGAAGTGGAATCTGCCGGCCGACTATCCGATGGTCGCGCCCAATTATGCCGAGCAGCGCCGCTCGCTCGCCAAGAAGATCGGGCTGGGCACCAAGCGCCGCAAGCGCTGAGACGCGCCCGCATAGCGCCGGTTCTGGAAAAAGGCGGCCGGAGCGGACCCTTGCGAAAGGGGCCGCGCCGGCCGCGTCGCATTTCGCGACCCCCATCGGCCGGGGCGGCTTCCTTCCGCCGGCAAAAGGCACTAGCACCCCTTCTGGGCACCTAAAGTTGGAGGCGAGGGAAAGCCATGTCCCGCAAGATCGACATAGAGGCGCTCTGCGCTGACAAGGGACTGCGCATCACCGAGCAGCGGCGCGTGATCGCACGCGTGCTTTCGGAGGCGGAGGATCATCCCGACGTGGAGGCGCTGCATGCGCGCGCCTCGGCGATCGATCCCGGTATCTCGATCGCGACGGTCTATCGCACCGTGCGCCTGTTCGAGGAGGCCGGGATTCTCGAACGTCATGACTTCGGCGACGGCCGCGCGCGATACGAAGCCGCGCCCGAAGCGCATCACGATCATCTGATCGACGTGGAAACGGGCAATGTGATCGAATTCGTCGATCATGAATTGGAGGCGCTGCAAAAGCGGATCGCCGAAAAGCTGGGCTTCCGCCTGGTGGATCATCGGATGGAATTGTACGGCGTCTCGCTCGATCGCCCGCCTCGGGAGTAACGGCCCGAGGCGGCGATCAGGCGTGCGCGCCGCCACCCACCAGCTTCAGCCCGATGACGCAGGCGATGATCGCAAGGAGAAGCGCGATCCGCGCCGCGCCCGCCGGCTCGCCGAAGCAGGCTATGCCGACCAGCACCGTCCCCACCGCGCCGATCCCGCCCCAGACGACATAGGCCGTGCCCATCGGGATCGTGCGCGCGGCATATTCCAGCAGCGCCATCGACAACGCGACGGAGACGAGGAAGCCCAGCGTCCATGGCACATTGCGAAAGCCGTCGACGAAGCGCAGGCAGGTGGTGAACCCCACTTCGAACAACCCGCCGATTATCAGATACACCCAAGCCATCTGTCGTCCTCCTTTGCGCGCTCATCGATAGGGGAGGCAGCGGCAATACCCCCTGCGTCACCCCGGCGAAAGCGGGGTCCCCATGGGCTCGGCCCGCTTCCTGAATGGATCGACCCGCGCCCGTGGATCCCGACTTCCGTCGGAATGACGATAGGGGCTTATCTTCACTTTTCCCAAGCAGCGGAACACTTTAGGATAGGCGCATGGCTTCGTCTCGTCCGGCTGGGATCGGCAACAGCATCGCCCCGCTTCGCTTCATCGCCTTCGCGGTCCTCGCGCTGCTGGGCGGCGGGGTGGGGGCGGCGGTGCTGGGGTTGCGCCATGGCGTGATGGCGGGGTTCGATCTCGGCGCGCTCGTCTTTCTGCTGTCCTGCCTTCCTCTGCTCAACAATCAGGCGCGCCAGATGCGCGAGGCGGCAAGGCGCAACGATGCGAACCGCGCGGCCTTGCTCGCGCTGACGGCGGCGGTGATGGCGGTGATCTTCGTCGCCGTCGCCAGCGAGGTGATGCAGAAACAGGCGCCGACGCCTTATTCGATCGCGCTGAGCGTCGTGACGCTCGCCCTCACCTGGCTGTTCAGCAATGTCATCTACGCGCTGCATTATGCGCATATGTTCTATACCGAAGGGGAAGGCGGCAAGGACACCGGCGGGCTCGACTTTCCGGGAACGAAGGAGCCCGATTACTGGGACTTCCTCTATTTCTCGGTGTGCCTCGGGATGACGTTCCAGACGTCCGACGTCGACATGACGAGCCGGCATTTCCGCCGCATCTCGATCTTCCACTGCCTCGCCGCGTTCGTCTTCAACCTTGGCGTGCTGGCGTTCAGCATCAACATATTGGGCGGCTGACCGCTCCCGCCCTCACTCGGCCGCTTGTGCCGTCCCCGCCTCGATCTCGGCGGCCTTCGCCTCGACCAGCTTGACGATATGGTCGATCATGTCGGCGTCCTGGATATGGTGATCGGTGACGCCCGACAGATAGACCATATGCTTGCCCTGACCGCCGCCGGTGATGCCGATGTCAGTCTCGCGCGCCTCGCCCGGGCCGTTGACGACGCAGCCAAGCACCGACAGCGACAACGGCGTCGCGATATGCTGCAACCGCTCCTCCAGCGTCTGCACGGTGCGGATCACGTCGAACCCCTGCCGCGCGCAGGAGGGGCAGGAGACGACGCGCACGCCGCGGTGGCGGATGCCCATGGCCTTCAATATCTCATAGCCGACGCGCACCTCCTCCTCGGGCTCGGCCGAGAGCGAGACGCGAATCGTGTCGCCGATCCCGAACCAGAGCAGCGATCCGATGCCGATCGCCGACTTGACGGTGCCGCCGATCAGCCCGCCCGCCTCGGTGATGCCCAGATGCAGCGGGCAATCGACCGCCTCGGCGAGCTGTTGATAGGCCGCGACGGCGAGGAACACGTCCGACGCCTTCACCGCCACCTTATATTCGCGGAAATCATGCTCTTCGAGCAGGCGGATATGATCGAGCGCGCTTTCGACCAGCGCCTCCGGGCACGGCTCGCCATATTTTTCGAGCAGGTCGCGCTCCAGGCTGCCGGCGTTGACGCCGATGCGGATCGCGCAGCCATTGGCCTTTGCGGCGCGCACCACCTCGTTCACCCGTTCGGCCGATCCGATATTGCCCGGATTGATGCGCAGACACGCCGCGCCCGCGTCCGCCGCCTCCAGCGCGCGCTTATAGTGGAAGTGGATGTCCGCCACGATCGGCACCCGCGCGGCGCGGACGATCTGCTTCAGTGCGGCGGTGGACGCCTCGTCGGGGCAGGAGACGCGGATGATGTCCACCCCCGCTTCCTCGCAGCGGCGGATCTGGTCGATCGTCGCCTTCGCATCGGCGGTGATCGTGTTGGTCATCGTCTGCACGGTGACGGGCGCATCGCCGCCGACGGGCACGTTGCCGACCATGATCTGGCGCGATTGACGGCGCGTGATGTCGCGCCACGGACGAATGGACATGGATCAGCCTTCGCGGTTGCTTCGCCCCTTTATAGGCGCTTGGCGTGACAATGATAAGGCATGCGGGCGCAGGAGGCGCATGGCGATCGGCGACCGTTCCGCCCTCGATCAGCACAAGAATTCATTTTGTAAAAAAATCTTACAACAGGACTCTGTAAATAAATTTTACGAGTCGGAAGATGTGGCGCCAGGACAGCCAATCTCTATTGTCTCTCCGTGCCGATATTAACCATTTTGTCCGGCGGAAAGCCATGCTTTCCAGTGCAAGCTTGCATTAACGACTTCTTTAGCATTAAGGATTCCCGGACCACTCCGATCAGAACAGGGGAATGTCCATGACGAGGAAAATTTTTGCGATCGGCCTGCTCGCGACGACGATGATGGCCGCGCCTGCGATGGCGTCGACGACGATCACCGGTAATGTCTCTGGCATTTCCGCGCACACGACGGACCCTGGTCTGAAGATCACCGCGAGCGGCCTCAATTTCGGACCGCTCACGCTCGATACGGCCGGCACGGCGTCGGCCACGACTGCGGTGTTGCAGATTGGCTCCCCGGAAGATGTCGTCAATCTGATCGACTGGGATCATTGGGACTTCGCTGAAGATACGACGCCCTACAATATCGCGGTCAATTTCACCTTCACCGACCCGACGGGCGTGACCGGCGGCCCGATCACCGGCGAGACTTTTGGCGTCTGGCAGTTGTTCGGCAACGGCTATGGGCATGTGTCGTGGGGCGGCCCGCAGACCTTCACTTTCGGTGACGGTGGCGAGTTTACGATTGCGCTGCAGGACACGGACTTCGCGCTGAACAATGCGACCACGGACGTGCTCGGCACCTTCACGCTGATCAGCGATTCCGCTGGCGCGGTGCCCGAGCCCGCGACCTGGGCGATGATGATCGCCGGCTTCGGCCTGGTCGGTGCGTCGATGCGCCGCCGCCAGAAGGTCAGCGTCACCTACGCCTGATCGATAACCCATCGGGGGAAGGGGAAGGGCCGGGGCGCATGCGCTCCGGCCCTTTTCATATACCGGTTTTCGGCGGCGCCGCTACCAGCGCAGGCTCAGCCGATCGAGGCCGTGGACGATCCCCGTCACCATCACCGGCGGATCGTCCGGATCGAGCGCGAATTCGGGAATGCGCGCCAGCCATTGCTCGAGGAAGATCTTCAGTTCCTGCGTCGCGAGCGGCGCGCCGATGCAGCGGTGGATGCCGTGGCTCAGCGTCGAATGCCTGTAGGAATCGCGCCGGCTGAAATCCACCTCGGTCGGATCGGCGAAGCTGCGCGGATCGAGGCCGTGGATGCAACTCGCCATCAGCACCTGCTCGCCCGCCTTCAGCCGCGCGCCCTCATAATCCATATCCTCTTTCACGACGCGCGCGATGTTCGCGATCGAGAAGCGTCGCATCAATTCCTCGATCGCCTTGGGGATCGCCTTCGGATTGGCGGCGAGCGCGCGGCGATGCTCGGCATGACCCGCAAGGAAGCAGGCGATCCAGCCCATCGTCGAGGCGACGGTATCCAGCCCGCCGCCGAGCAGGCCGCTGGCGAGGCCCAGCGCCTCGGTACGATTCATCGTCCGCCCGCCAATGTCGGCATGGATCGCCTGGCTCAGCAGGTCGTCGCCCGGATGGGCGGTGCGGCGGTCCACCATATCGGCGATATAGGCGTTGAGGTTCGACCGCGCCGATTGCCGCGCCGCCTCGTCGGTCGAGCGCAGGCCCGTGTTCACCCACTCCACCAGCATCGCGCGATGATCGAGCGGCAGGTCGACGATCTTGAGGAAGATTATCATCGGCAATTGCTGCGCGAAATCGGCCATGAACTCGCAATGACCCTTGTCGCGAAAGCCCTCGATCAGCTCGATCGCCAGCCGCTCGGCTTCCTCGCTCCAGCGGCGGACGGCCTTGGGCGTGAAGGCGGGCAGCAGCAGCTTGCGCAGCGGCCCATGCTCGGGCGGATCATATTCCAGCGGCACCGCGCGCGGCCGCTCCGGCAGGCCGATGAAGGCGCGCGAGGAGGAAAAGCGCTCATGATCGGCCAGGATGCGCGGGATATCCTCGCCACGCGTCGCGATCCAATGGCCGCCGTTGCGCGGCGTCCAGACAAGCGGCGGCCGGCCGTGTAGCCGCGACCAGGCCGCGAACGGGTCCGATCCGGCTGGGCCGGGCTGCATGAAATCGAAATCCACCACCCGGTCCTCGGGCACGTGCGCCGGCCGCTCGATCACTTCCACCATGCTCGCCTCCGATTGGTTTACTCAAGTGAGTAAATGGGCGGCACGAAATGGTCAATGGCCGGCGAACAGCGCCTCGGCAAAGTGTACCGCATCGTCGAGGCGGCCGACGCTGCGCCCTGCGAAAAGCCGGCGTGTCCGGCTGCGCGGCGGCATGCCGAGGGCGCCGGCGCTGGCGAAGCCGAGGCGCGCGGCCGCATCGTCGGCGGGCAAGTCAGGCCGCAACTGCGCGATCGCAGACAGCGTGCGTTCGAACGGCGCCAGCAACGGCGCGGTCAGCGCCTCGCGGACGTTGGCGTCGCCATGCGCGACGACTTCGTCGATCACCATCAGCGCGCGCTCCTCCGGACAATGACGCGCGGGCAGCCACATCGGCGCGAAATAGCCGTGCAGCACCGCGCGCAGCCCCGCCTCCGCCCCCGGCGCGGCTCGCCATTGTTCGAGCATCGGCTCCAGATTGTGCTGGGCGAGCGTGGTGAGAAGGCCATCGACGCTGCCGAAATAATAGCGGATCAGCGCGCTGTTCAGCCCCGTCTCGGCGGCGATGCGTCGGATCGAAAGGGCCTTCAGCCCTTCCTCGATAATAAGCCGCTCGGCGGCGACGAGCAGACGGCTGCGGGACGAATCAGTCATCGTTCCCGGCTATAGCCGTTTGATGGGAGGAGGCGGAATTCAAGGATTGTCCGGGCGAAGGTGGCCTTCCACTTTCGTCATTCCGGCGAAGGGCGGAATCCAGGGGACGGCGGGTCGGCTGGGAAGGAGCGAGCCGAGTCCATGGGCCCCGACTTTCGTCGGGGTGACGAGTGGGGTGCGTCGCTTCTCACCATTGTCATTCCCGCGCAGGCGGGAATCCATAGGCTCTGTCCTCGCAACAGGGACGCCGCACGGCGCTTATGGATTCCCGCCTGCGCGGGAATGACGATGAGGGCGTGGGGGCTGGCCCCTCAGCGCACGTGGCCGGTCCAGGTCCTGAGGCCCGGCGCGGTGCGGTCCTCGCCGGCGAGCGCGCTGGCGACGGCGGGGCGGGCGGTGACCCGGTCGCGCCATTCAACGAGGCGCGGCGCGCGCCCGGCGATGTTCATCTCGGGGAACATCCGCTCGACCATCATCCCGCAATGCGCATAGAAATTGATGTCGGCGAGCGTGTAC